>NZ_JAEOAA010000002.1:0-1396557 GCF_016612845.1 Blastococcus sp. TML/C7B
GCACCTGGACAAGATCACCTTCCGGCCGATCCCGGACGAGGACACCCGTCTGTCCAGCCTGCAGACCGGTGACATCGACGTCCTGCAGTCCCTGCGGCAGAGCACCGTGGTGAAGGCGCGCGAGCTCGACGGCGTCAGCAACTACGAACACCTGGGCAGCAACTCCGGTGCCATGACGATGAACACCAGCAAGCCGCCGTTCGACGACGTCCGCGTCCGCCGGGCCATGGCCTACGCCATGGATCAGGAGGCGCTGATCGAGGTCCTCGGTGGCGCCGGCGTCACCCCGCCGCAGACGCAGTTCTTCAGCCCGGACAGCCCGTACTACTCGGAGGCCCTCGAGGAGAGCTACCCGAAGTACGACCCGGAGAAGGCCCAGGAGCTCTACGACGAGTACGTGAACGACGCCGACCGCTCCGACGGCAAGGCGGTCGGCGAGCCGATCTCCTTCACCTTCCAGTGCCCGCCGGACCCGAGCCTCAACGAGCTCTCGCAGCTATTTCAGCGCACTGGGTGCCGAGGTCGAGCTCCAGCAGACCGAGCAGGCCGCCTGGATCCAGGACATGCTCGCCCGTGACTACGAGGCCGGCTGCACCCGCGTGGGTGCCGACCGCGACCCGTACATCGTGTTCAGCCAGGCCTTCCAGGAGAACCCGCTGAACATGACTGCCTTCCAGAGCCCGCAGATCGACGAGCAGCTGGAGATCCTGAAGACGACGACCGACATCGACGCGCGCAAGGCGGCCGTCGAGGCCATCGGCGAAGTGATCAACGAGAACGTGCCCAACACCTTCACCGCCGGCACCCTGACGGTCATGGCCACCCGCGACGCGGTGAAGAACCTCGACGGCTGGGTCTTCCCGGACGGCACGGCGGGGAACGGTGCCAGCAACTCGCAGGTCATGTGGGGACACGTGTGGGTCACCGACTGATCTGACGCTCCGCACCACGCAGCGGCCCGGGCGGGATCCTCGCCCGGGCCGCTGTGCAGGTCCCGGAGCTGCACGGACAGGGCAACGGCTGTGCACAGCGCGTGACGGACTCTGCGTGGCGGCAGCGCAGGGCGACGCGCGTCACTGCGGTGCAGACCCCCGTCCGGGCCGCTGCGTTCCCTGCCCGACCGGTACGAGCACGGCACGCCGTTGTGCGCAACGCCTCACCCAGGGGATCGGCGGTGTGGCGGGTCGCTCAGTGACGCAGATCACGAGTAGGGGCCACACTTCCCAGGACGCCCCCGAGGGCGCCGAGGACGCGCCGCCCGGCCGGCAGGCCGGGCAGCCGGAACTGGTTGAGGAGTGTGGAGATGCGAGCAATGCACCGCCCGACGAGACGGCCCTGGAGGCGTTCCGTCGTCTCGCTCGGGGCCGCGGCTCTGCTGCTGGGCGCGGCCGCTTGTGGCGGTGATGACGGGGACGGGGGTGACTCGAGCGGTGGGGCCCAGTCGGATGAGATCTCCGAGCAGGGCGAGCCGGTCACCGGGGGAACCATCGAGGTGGGCCTGGAGGCGGAGACCAACAGCTGGCTCCCGGGTGAGGGCAGCTTCGGCAACCCGGGCACCACGGTCGCCTATGCCATCTACGACCCGTTGATCAAGCGCTCGGAGGACGGTGAGCTCCAGCCCTACCTCGCCGAGTCGATGGAGCCCAACGAGGACCTCAGCCAGTGGACGCTGACGTTGCGTCCCGACGTGCTCTTCCATGACGGCACCCCGCTGAACGCCCAGGCGCTGAAGACCATCTTCGACACCTACCTCACGGCCCCGACGTCGAACGTCGCCACCACGCTGGCCGAGGTGACCTCGCTGGAGGTCGTGGACGACCTCACCGTGCGTTACGTCCTCGAGGCGCCCAACGCCGCCTTCCCCGACGTCCTCACGCTTGCCCCGGGCTGGCCGTTCTCGCCGACCGCGGCCGCACGGTTCGGTCCGGACGCCGGCGCCAACCCGGTGGGGACCGGCCCGTTCAGGTTCGTCAGCTGGCAGCGGGACAGCGCACTGGAGGTGGAACGCAACGAGGACTACTGGCAGGAGGGCCTGCCCTACCTCGACGGGATCACCTTCCGGCCGATCCCGGACGAGGACACCCGGCTGGCAAGCCTGCAGAGCGGTGACATCCACGCGCTGCAGACGCTGCGGCAGAGCACCGTGGCGCGTGCCCGGGAGTTCGACGGCGTGGACAACTACGAGTTCCTGGGCAACAACAGCGGTGTGTCGCTGATCAACACCTCCAGGCCGCCGTTCGACGACGTGCGGGTGCGGCAGGCGCTGGCGTACTCCATCGACCAGCCGGCGCTCATCGACGTACTCGGCGGCACCGGGCTGACCCCGGAGGCCACCCAGTACTTCAGCCCGGACAGCCCCTACTACTCGGAGAAGGCGGCCGAGGCGTACCCGACCTACGACGTGGAGCGGGCCCAGGAGCTCTACGACGACTACATCAACGACCCGGAGCGCTCCGACGGGCAACCGGTGGGCACTGACCTCTCCTTCACCTACAACTGCCCGCCCGACCCCAGCCTCAACGAGCTCTCCCAGCTCTACCAGTCGTTCTGGAGCGCGCTGGGCATGGACGTGCAGCTCAACACGGTGGAGCAGGCCGCCCACATCCAGAACGCGCTCGCCAAGGACTACGACGCCCAGTGCTACCGGGTCGGCTCCCAGCGGGACCCCTACGTCGTGCTCGGGGATGCGTTCACCCCCGGCCCACTCAACGTCACCGGCTACACGAGCCCGGTGATCGACGAGAACCTGGAGATCCTCCGCACGACCACGGGCGTGGAAGCGCGGCGGGCCGCGGTCGAGGAGATCAGCCTCGACCTGGCCGAGAACGTGCCCAACGTCTTCACCGGGTACACGCTCACCGACGTGGCCGTGCGCGACGAGGTGAAGAACGTCGACGGCTGGACCTTCCCCGACGGCACGATGGGGAACGGGGCGGCGGACGCCACCACCATGTGGGGCTTCGTCTGGCTGGCCGACTAGGCCCTGACCTCGTCACGACTTGCCCGGGCGCACCGCGCCCGGGCCGTCGTGCATCCGCCACCCGGACGGGTCACCCGGCGGGCAGGGTTGTGTGCTGCGTCACACAGACTTGGCATCGAGCCGTGCGCCGGCCCGGTGGCGCAGTTCACAGTCGTGGTCCACACTCCGACCACGCCCCCGAGGGCGCTGCCAACGCGCTGGTCGACCGGCTGCCGGGGCCTGGCGCATCTGCTGTGAGGAGTGTGGACATGCGAGGACTTCGCCGCCCGACGAGACGTCCCTGGAGGCGCAGGCTCGCCTCGATGGGGGCCGCGGCACTGCTGCTCGGCACGGCCGCCTGTGGCGGTGACGACGGCGGGAACGAGGACACGTCGTCCGGGGGAGCGGGGACCGACGAGATCTCCGAGCAGGGCGAGCCGGTCGAGGGCGGTGAGATCACGATCGGCCTGGAGGCGGAGACCAACAGCTGGCTGCCCGGGGAGGGTTTGTTCGCCGAGCCGGGCACCAACGTGGCGTTCGCCATCTACGACCCGCTGATGAAGCGCACGGCGGACGGCGAGCTCAAGCCCTACCTCGCCGAGTCCATGGAGCCCAACGAGGAGCTCACCGTCTGGACGCTGACGCTGCGACCGGACGTCCAGTTCCACGACGGCACGCCGTTGAACGCCGAGGCGCTCAAGAGCAACTTCGACGAGTACCTGACCGCGCCGACGTCCAACGTGGCCGCCTCCCTGGCCGCGGTGACCTCGCTGGACGTGGTGGACGACCTGACCGTGCGGTACAACCTCGCCGCGCCCGATGCCGCCTTCCCCGACGTGCTCACCAGCGCCTCGGGCATGCCGTTCTCGCCCACCGCCGCGGCCGCCGCCGGCCCGGACGCCGGGGCCAACCCGGTCGGCACCGGCCCCTTCCGGTTCGTCAGCTGGCAGCGGGACAGCGCCCTGGTGGTGGAGCGGAACGAGAACTACTGGCAAGAGGGGCTACCCCACCTGGACAAGATCACCTTCCGCCCGATCCCCGACGAGGACACCCGGCTGTCCAGCCTGCAGAGCGGCGACATCGACGCGCTGCAGACCCTGCGGCAGAGCACCGTCGGACGCGCCCGTGAGTTCGACGGCGTGGACAACTACGAGTACCTGGGCAACAGCAGCACCGTCTCGCTGATCAACACCACCCGGCCGCCGTTCGACGACGTCCGGGTGCGCCAGGCCCTGGCCCACGCGATCGACCAGCCGGCGCTGATCGACGTGCTCGGCGGCACCGGCCTGACGCCGGAGGCCACCCAGTACTTCAGCCCGGACAGCCCGTTCTACTCCGAGGAGGCGGCGGAGGCATTCCCCACCTACGACGTGGAGCGGGCCCAGGAGCTCTACGACGAGTACATCAACGACCCGCAGCGCTCCGACGGCCAGCCGGTGGGAACCGACCTCTCGTTCACGTTCAACTGCCCGCCCGACCCCAGCCTCAACGAGCTCTCCCAGCTCTACCAGTCGTTCTGGAGCTCGCTCGGCATGGAGGTGAGCCTCAACACCGTCGAGCAGGCAGCTCACATCCAGAACGCCATCGCGAAGGACTACGACGTCCAGTGCTTCCGGGCCGGCAGCCAGGCCGATCCGGGGTTCACCCTCAGTCGGGCCTTCACCCCGGGCGCGCTGAACTTCACCGGTTACACCAGCCCGGAGATCGACGAACAACTCCAGGTGCTCCGCACCACGACGGACCTCGAGGCGCGCAAGGATGCGGTGGAGGCGATCAGCATGGAGGTCTCGGAGAACGTGCCGAACCTCTTCACCGGCCACAACCTGACCGACATCGCGGTGCGGGAAGTGGTCAAGAACGTCGACGGCTGGACGTTCCCGGACGGTACGCCGGGTGACGGCGTCCCGAGCGGCTCCGCCATGTGGGGCCACGCCTGGCTGGCCGACTAGGCTCCGACCTCGCCCACGGCGGCCCGGGCGCACCGCGCCCGGGCCGCCGTCGCGTTCCGCCACGGCGCTCCCGCGTGCGGCGCTGACCCAGGTCACCTCCTGGCGCACGCTGCTGCGGTGGGCAGCCACGCGCACGTCCCCGACGATGCGTGCGAGCACCTCGGCGCCCGTTCAGGAGCCCGTCGACGGCGAGCTCGTCGTCGGGTCGGAGGCCGTCGTGCGTCGGGGCCCGGGCGATCCGCGACACGTCGACACGTGGTGACGTGGCTCACTGCGTGGGTCACACTGCGTCCGCGCGCATCGGCGCGCACGCGTCGACGCGCCGGCCTTCACGGCGTCGTCGTGCGGTACGCACCTCCGGTCGGGGAGATCCACATGCGAGGACATCGACGTCCGCAGGACGGCCCGTGGACGCGGGTCGTCGTCTCGGCCGGCCTGGCGGCCCTGCTGCTCGGCTCCGCCGCCTGCGGCGGTGGGGACGACGACGGGGGCGGCGACGGCGGCGGGGAGCGGGAGGTCGGTGCGGTCACCGACGTCTCGGAGCAGGGCGACCCGGTCGACGGCGGCGAGATCGTCGTGGGCCTGGAAGCGGAGACCAGCAGCTGGCTGCCCGGCCAGGGCACCTTCAACCAGCCCGGCGTGAATGTCGCCTACTCGATCTACGACCCGCTCATGCACCGCACCGCCGAGGGCGAGGTCGAGCCGTACCTGGCCGAGTCGATGGAGCCCAACGCCGAGCTCACCGAGTGGACGCTCACGCTGCGCCCCGGCGTGCGCTTCCACGACGGCACGCCCCTGGACGCGCAGGCGCTCAAGACCATCTTCGACGACTACCTGACCGCGCCGGGGGCGAACACCGCCGCCTCGCTCGACGAGGTCACGGCGCTGGACGTCGTCGACCAACTCACCGTCGTCTACCGGCTGCGGGAGGCCAACGCCGCCTTCCCGGTGCTGCTCATCTCCTCGCCCGGCTGGCCCTTCTCGCCCACGGCGGCCGCCGCGGCCGGCGAGGACGCCGGCGCCCGGCCGGTGGGCACCGGCCCCTTCCGGTTCGTCTCCTGGCAGCGCGACAGCCAGCTGGTCGTATCACGTTCCGGCCCATGCCCGACGAGGACACCCGGCTGGCCAGCCTGCGCAGCGGTGACATCGACGCGATGCAGTCGCTGCGGCAGAGCACCGTCATCCGCGCCCGCGACCTGGACGGCATCGACAGCTACGAGCACCTCGGCAGCAATTCCGGCGCGGGGACGCTCAACACCAGCAAGCCGCCGTTCGACGACGTCCGCGTCCGCCGGGCGCTGGCCCACGCGCTGGACCAGGAGGCGATCATCGAGGTGCTGGGCGGTGCCGGCGTCACCCCGCCGACGACGCAGTTCTTCAGCGAGGACAGCCCCTACTACTCCGAGAAGGTCGCCGAGGCATACCCGTCCTACGACCCGGAGAAGGCGCAGGAGCTCTACGACGAGTACGTGAACGACCCCGAGCGCTCCGACGGCAAGCCGGTCGGCACCGACCTCGCCTTCACCTACAGCTGCCCGCCCGACCCCAGCCTGAACGAGGTCGCCCAGCTGGTGCAGTCGCTCTACGGTGCGCTGGGCGCCCAGGTGGAGCTCGAGCAGGTCGAGCAGGCCACCTGGATCCAGAAGATGCTGGCGCGCGACTACGACACAGGATGCACCCGCGTCGGGGCCGACAGCGACCCCTACATCGTGTTCGACGCGGCCTTCACCGAGGGGCCGCTGAACATGACGGCCTTCCAGAGCCCGGAGATCGACGAGCAGCTGGACATCCTGCGGACGACGACCGACCTCGACCTGCGCAAGGCAGCCGTGGAGGAGATCGGGCTGATCGTCAACGAGAACGTGCCCAACACGTTCAGCGGCGGGACGCTGACGGTCATGGCGACCCGGGAGGCCGTCAAGAACGTCGACGGCTGGGTGTTCCCGGACGGCGGCCCCCGGGGCAACGGCGCGGCCTCCGCGCAGGTCATGTGGGGCCACGTCTGGCTGGCCGGCTGACGGAGCGCCTGCGCGGCCCGGGAGGGGGCCCGTGGTGGCACTCTCCCGGGCGCCCGGAGACGTTGTGCGCATCGCATAGTTCGACACCCGACGAGAGTGGCGAGCCGCCTAGTGACGCAGCCCACTGCCGTAGGACAGACTCCCAGCACGCGCTGTGGGCGCTCGCACATCGACGCGCCGTTCGCCGGCCTGGTCGCTGTGCCGGTACGACACTGGTCAAGGAGAAATTTGATGCGAGGACATCGGCGCCCGATGCGAGGCCCGTGGAAGCAGGCTGTCGCTTCCGTGGGGCTCGTGGGAGTGCTGCTCGGGAGCGCCGCCTGCGGCGGTGGCGACGACGAGGGCGGCGACGCCGAGGCCGGTGCGGTCAGCGAGTCGGTGGAGGCCGGTGACCCGGTCGAGGGCGGTGAGATCGTCGTCGGCCTGGAGGCCGAGACCAACAGCTGGCTGCCCAGCGAGGGCACGTTCAACCAGCCCGGGCTCAACGTGGCGTACGCGATCTACGACCCGCTGATGCAGCGCAGCGAGGACGGTCCCGTCGAGCCCTATCTCGCCGAGTCGCTCACGCCGAACGACGACCTCACCGAGTGGACGCTGAAGCTCCGCCCGGACGTGCAGTTCCACGACGGCACCCCGCTGAACGCCGAGGCGCTGAAGACTGTGTTCGACACCTACCTCAAGGCGCCCGGCTCGCGGCTCTCCGCGCAGCTCGCCGAGGTCACCTCGCTGGACGTCGTCGACGACCTGACCGTCAGCTACAAGCTCGCGCAGACCAACGCGGCCTTCCCCGACATCCTGGTCGGTGCCGCCGGCTGGCCGTTCTCCCCCACCGCCGCCGCGGCGGCCGGCCCCGACGCCGGCGCCAACCCGGTCGGCACCGGCCCGTTCACGTTCGTCTCCTGGCAGCGCGACTCCAACCTCGTCGTGCAGAAGAACGAGAACTACTGGCAGGAGGGCAAGCCCTACCTGGACAAGATCACGTTCCGGCCGATCCCCGACGAGGACACCCGCCTGTCGAGCCTCCGCAGCGGTGACATCGACGTCATGCAGTCGCTGCGCCAGAGTACCGTCATCAAGGCGCGCGAGCTGGACGGCGTGAACAACTTCGAGCACCTGGGCAGCAACGCCGGCGCCCTGACGCTCAACGTCAGCCGGGCGCCGTTCGACGACATCCGCGTGCGCCAGGCGCTGGTGTACGCCGTCGACCAGGAGGGCCTGATCGAGGTCCTCGGTGGCTCCGGCGTCACGCCCCCGCAGACGCAGTTCTGGAGCCCGGACAGCCCCTGGTACTCCGAGAGGGTCGCCGAGGCCTACCCGGCGTTCGACCCGGAGAAGGCCCAGGAGCTCTACGACGACTACGTCAACGACCCGGAGCGCTCCGACGGCAAGCCGGTCGGCACGCCGCTGTCCTTCACCTTCCAGTGCCCGCCGGACCCCAGCCTCAACGAGCTCTCCCAGCTCTACCAGGCGCTGTGGGGCAACCTGGGTGCCGAGGTCGAGCTGCAGCAGACCGAGCAGGCCGCCTGGATCCAGGACATGATCGCCCGCGACTACGACACCGGCTGCACCCGCGTCGGTGCCGACCGTGACCCCTACCTCGTGTTCGACGACGCCTTCACCGAGGGCCCGCTGAACATGACCGCCTTCCAGAGCCCCGAGATCGACGAGCAGCTCGAGATCCTGCGCACGACGACCGACGTCGACGCGCGCAAGGCAGCCGTCGAGGAGATCGGCCTGGTCCTGAACGAGAACGTCCCCAACGCGTTCAGCGGCGGCACGCTCACCGTCCTGGCCACCGACGAGTCGGTCCGGAACCTGGACGGCTGGACCTTCCCCGACGGCACCATGGGCAACGGGGCGAACGCCTCGACGGCCATGTGGGGCCACGTCTGGCGAGTGGAGTAACCGCCCGTGTACGTCCTCCGCAGGCTCCCGTCGTTGCTGGCCACGCTCTTCGCGGTGTCGTTGCTGACCTTCCTCATGACCAGTCTGCTGCCCGGTGACCCGGCGCTGCAGATCCTGGGTGCGGAGAACGCAACGCCCGAGGCGATCGCGGCCGTCCGCGCCGATCTCGGCCTCGACGACCCGCTCCCCGTGCGCTACCTGCACTGGATCGGTGACGCGCTGACCGGCGACTTCGGTCGCTCCTACCGGACCAACGAGCCGGTCAGCGACGCCATCCTGGACCGGCTGCCGGTCACCGCCGAGATCGGCATCCTCGCGATCGTCATCGCGCTGCTCGTGGCCATCCCGGTCGGGATGCTGTCGGCCTACCGGGCCGGCACGCGGACCGACAAGCTGATCAGCAGCACGAGCTTCGGCCTCCTCGCGGTGCCGAACTTCATGGTGGCGATCTTCCTGATCCTGATCTTCGCCGTGTGGTTGGGCGTGCTGCCCGCCACGGGCTGGGTGAACTTCACCGACGACCCGGTGCAGAACCTCAGATCGGCGTTGCTCCCGGCGTTGTCCCTCGCGATCGCGGAGATGGCGGTCTACACCCGACTGCTCCGCACGGACATGATCGCAACGCTGCAGCAGGACTTCGTGACGATGGCGCGCGTCAAGGGCGTCTCGAACCGGCGGATCCTCTTCCGGCACGCACTGCGCCCGTCGTCGTTCTCCCTGATGACGGTCGCGGGCGTGCAGGTCGGGGCGATCATCGGCGGCTCGGTCGTCATCGAGACGCTGTTCGCGCTGCCCGGGGTCGGTCGCCTGCTGCTCGAGGCGGTACTCGTCCGCGACCTGCTCATGGTCCAGGGCGTCGCACTGGTGATCGCCATCAGCTACGTCGTCGTGAACTTCACCGTCGACATCCTGTACTCGTATCTCGACCCGAGGATCTCGCATGGACGCTCTGCGGCACGAGTCTGACCCCCTGTCCGCCGCGCACCTCTCGACCGAACGGGACGACGCATGAGCACCCCTGTGCCCAATCTCGGCGCTCCGCACCCGGGGGCCACCTCGGAGCTGGCGCTCGGCGACGGTCTCGTCGCCGAGACCAGCGGCGGTGCCGCGGCTGCCGCGGCACCCGCGGCGAAGCGGAAGAAGCGCGGCTACGGCATCAGCTTCTGGCTGGCCACGGCCTGGCTGGTGGTGGTGCTCATCTGCGCTGTCTTCGCCGACCTGCTGCCGGTCAAGGACCCGCTCACCCCGGACGTCATCAACAAGCTGGCCTACCCCGGTCCCGAGCACTGGCTCGGTACCGACGGCCTGGGCCGTGACAACCTGGCCCGGCTGGTCCACGGTGCGCGCGTCTCGGTGACGATCAGCGTCACGGCGGTGGCCATCGGCATGGTGGTCGGTGGCTTCATCGGCATCGTCGCGGGCTTCTTCCGCGGCAAGCTGGAGACCGTCCTCATGACGATCATCAACGTCATCCTGGCCTTCCCGGCCCTGGTGCTGCTGCTGGTCCTGCTGGCCTTCGTCGGCCGCAGCCTCGTCGTGATCTCCCTGATCGTCGGCTTCCTGTCCATCCCGATCTACACCCGTGTGGCCCGGGCGACCACGCTGGCCGTCGCCGAGCGCGAGTTCGTCCGGGCGGCCCGGACGATGGGCGCGAAGAACTCGCGAGTCCTGGCCCGCGAGATCCTGCCCAACGTCGTGCTCCCGGTGGCCGCGTTCGGCCTGGTGGCCATGGGCGTGGTGATCGTGCTGGAAGGGACGCTGGCCTTCCTGGGCCTCAGCGTCCAGCAGCCGGCGCCCACCTGGGGCGGCATGATCTTCGACGGCAAGCGGTACCTCAGCGAGGCCCCGCACGTCGTGCTGATCCCCTCGATCGCCATGTTCCTCACGGTGCTGTCGCTGAACCTGGTCGGCGACTCGCTCCGCAGCCGCTTCGACGTCCGAGGGAGCAACCTGTGACGACCGCGCCGCCGCTGGACGGCCGAGCGAACGAGCCCCTGCTCGAGGTGGACGACCTCCGCACCTACTTCGACACGCCGCGAGGCATCGTCAAGGCGGTGGACGGGGTCTCCCTCCGGGTGGACCGGGGCAAGACACTCGGCATCGTGGGGAGTCCGGTCGGGGAAGACCGTGCTGTCGCGGTCGATCATGAACCTGCTGCCCCGCACGAACACCATCCGCGAGGGCTCCGTGCGCTTCGAGGGTCGTGAGCTCACGACCATGAAGAACAAGGAGATGCGGACCATCTGGGGCGCCGAGCTGGCGATGATCCTGCAGGACCCGATGACCTCGCTGAACCCGGTCACCAAGATCGGCGAGCAGATCACCGAGTCCCTGGGCATCCACCTGGGTGAGAAGGGCAAGGTCGCGCGGGCGCACGCCGTCGAGCTGCTCAAGTCGGTGGGCATCCCGGCCGCCGAGCGGCGGCTGGGGGAGTACCCCCACCAGCTGTCGGGCGGCATGCGGCAGCGCGTGACCATCGCGATCGCGCTGGCCTGCGGCCCCAAGCTGCTGGTCGCCGACGAGCCGACGACGGCGCTGGACGTCACCGTGCAGCGCCAGATCCTGGACCTGCTCGAGTCCCAGCAGAGCCAGCGCAACATGGGTCTGATCATCATCACCCACGACCTCGGTGTCGTCGCCGGGCGAGCGGACGAGATCGCCGTCATGTACGCGGGCCGGGTCGTCGAGCGGGCGCCCACCCGGGAGCTCTTCGCCCGCCATCGGCACCCGTACACGGAGGGGCTGTTGCGGTCCATCCCGCGGCTGCACCAGCCCAGCCACACCAGGCTGCAGGCCATCCCGGGGCGCCCGCCGGACCTGGTGGACCCGCCGGCCGGGTGCGCGTTCGCCCCGCGGTGCAACTACGCGCAGGACAAGTGCCTGACGGAGACGCCGCCGCTGGCGCCGCATGCCGCCGGGCACGAGGCGGCCTGCCACTTCCCGGTGGGGACGGCCGCCGGCCAGGAGGCGCTCGCGCGGAACGTGGCCGCCGGGCGCACCGCCGCCGGCACCCCCCTCGATGAGACGGTTCTCGCAACGGCAGGAGCAGCCTGATGGCCGGAAGTGGTACCGCGCACCTGCGGGACCAGGACGACATCGTCCTGCGTGTCGAGGGCCTGGTCGTGGAGTTCCCGCTGGAGAAGGGGCAGAAGGTCCACGCCGTCTCGGGCATCAGCTTCGACATCGCCAAGGGCGAGACGCTGGGCCTGGTCGGTGAGTCCGGCTGTGGCAAGTCGACGACCGGGCGGGCGATCATGCAGGCTCCCCGCCCGACCGGCGGCAAGATCCTCTTCGACGACAAGGACCTCAGCGGTCTGTCCGCCGACGAGCTCCGCCGCAGCCGCACGAAGCTGCAGATGATCTACCAGGACCCGATCTCGTCGCTGAACCCCCGGCGCCGGGTGAAGGACATCGTGGCCGAGGGGCTGTCGATCTGGGAGGGCAAGGGCAGCGACGACCCGCGGGTCAACGACATGCTGGCGGAGGTCGGGCTGGACCCCGAGCGGGCCGGCTCGCGACGTCCGCACGAGATGTCCGGTGGCCAGTGCCAGCGCGTCTCCATCGCGCGGTCGCTGATCATGCGGCCCGAGGTGCTCATCTGCGACGAGCCGGTGTCGGCGCTCGACGTCTCCGTGCAGGCGCAGATCCTCAACCTGCTCGAGGACCTCAAGGCCGAGTACAACCTGACGATGGTGTTCATCGCCCACGACCTCGCCGTCGTGAAGAACATCAGCGACCGGGTGGCTGTCATGTACCTCGGCAAGATCTGCGAGGTGGCACCGTCCGACCAGCTGTACGCGCAGCCGGCGCACCCGTACACGGCTGCCCTGCTGGCCTCCATCCCGGAGCCGGATCCGGACGCCAAGCACAGCGACGCCGGCCTGGGTGGCGAGCTGCCCTCCCCGGTCGATCCGCCGAGCGGCTGCCGGTTCCGGACCCGCTGCCCGCGGGCCGCGGACCTGTGCGCCGGGGAGGAGCCGCAGATGCGCGAGGTCGCCCAGGGCCAGTACGTCGCCTGCCACTTCCCGCTGGTGGGGGAGCAGGCACCCGAGGGCGACCGGGCGATGGCGTCGACCCCCGCCTGAGCCCAGCAGCACCCACCGCGGCTGAGCCGACCGGTTCCCCGGTCGGCTCAGCCGCGGTCGTGCGTCCGGGCTCGGTTCGTCCAGGTCAGGACCGGGACACGCGGTCGGTGAGCGCCAGGACGTGCTGCCAGGCGTCTTGGCAGGCGTCGGCCCAGTCTCCGAAGGCGCGGTCGAAGAAGGAGTGCGGCGCGCCCTCGTAAACGGGGGCGTCCACGTCGGCGCCGGCGGCGCGCATCCTCCCGGCCAGGGCGAGCTGGTCCTCGACCGGCGTCGCCGCGTCGGCGCCGGCGATGACCATGACGGTGGGCAGGGCGGCCCGCTCGGCGGCGTCGCCGACCATCGAGGGCCGGCCGTAGAACCCCGCGCACCCGGCCAGACCCAGGTCGCCGCCGGACTGCCGCCAGGAGTGGCTGCCGCCGAAGCAGAAACCGACCGTGACCACGGGCAGATCGGCGCCGTGCCGCTCCCGCAGCGCGGCGATGGCGGCGGCGATGTCGGCGTCGATGCCCTCAGGCGTCGTCTGCGGGATGTGCTCCTGCCAGCCGAAGTCCTCCCCGCGGGTTCCGCCCTCGGGCAGGCCGGCGGTGCGCCCGAACCAGTCGATCGCGACGGCGGCGACTCCGGCCTCGGCGAAGCGCTCGGTCAGCGCCACGTAGTAGGGGTGCAGGCCGCGGATGTCAGGGAGGACGACCACGCCGGTGCCCGGCGTGTCCGCCGGCGCGGCGTAGGCGGCGGCGAACTGCGTGCCGTCGGCGGCGGTCAGGGTGAGGGAGGCGCGTTCTGCCACCTCACCGCTGCGGGGTGGGGCGGGCGGGCGGCTGTCGTGGTCATGGCACATGAGTCCGTTGTAGCCGTTCTCGGGGGCGGCCGCCCGTCGGTGGCGGACCCCGGACGTGCGACGGCCCCCGTGCCGGCCGGGTGGCCGGCACGGGGGCCGAGGTGCGCGGGAGGTCAGGCGAGCAGCTGCTCGGCCACGGCGTCCCAGTGCTCGGTCGGGGTGCCGAAGAGCAGACCCGTGGACTTGGCGCGGCGGTAGTACAGGTGGGCGTCGTGCTCCCACGTGAACGCGATGCCACCGTGCAGCTGGATCGAGTCGGAGGCGGCCAGCCAGTAGGCTTCTGAGCAGTACGCCTTGGCGAGGTCGACCGAGATCTCGGCGTCCTCGGCACCCTCGGCCAGCGCCCACAGGGCGTAGTAGGCCGCGGAGCGGGCGGACTCGACCTCGAGCAGCATGTCGGCGCAGCGGTGCTTGACGGCCTGGAAGCTGCCGACGGGGCGGCCGAACTGGTAGCGCAGGTTGACGTACTCGACCGTGCGCTCGAGGCAGCGCTGGGCGCCGCCGACCTGTTCGGTGGCGAGCAGGACGATGGCGATGCGCATGAGCTGGGGGACCAGCGTCGCGGCGTCGCCCTCGGCACCGACCAGGCGGGCCGGGGTGCCCGAGAAGCGGACCTCGGCCAGCTTGCGGGTCATGTCGAGGGTGGTGAGCGCCTTGCGGGTCAGGCCGGAGGCCGAGGCGTCGACCGCGAAGACGCTGGGGCCACCGGGGGCCTGGGCGACGACGAGGAGCAGGCCCGCGGTGGTGCCGTCGAGGACGAAGGACTTGGTGCCGTCGATGGTCCAGCCCTCGCCGGCCCGGGTGGCGGTGGTCGACAGGTTCTCCGCCGTCCACCTGCCGTCGGCCTCGGCCAGCGCGACAGTGGCGATCGTCGAGCCCTCGGCGATGCCGGGCAGCAGGTCGGACTTGGCCTGCTGGTCGTCCGACAGCTGGAGCAGGTTGGCCGCGATCACGGTGGCCAGGTAGGGGGCGGGCAGCAGCGCGCGGCCCATCTCCTCGGTGACCAGGGCGGTCTCCAGGATGCTGAAACCGGAGCCGCCGAACTCCTCGGGGATGGCGAGGCCCTGGAGGCCGAGCTGCTCGGCCATCTGCTTCCAGACGCCGGCGTCGTAGCCCTCGTCGGTCTCCATGAGGCGGCGGACCTCCTGCGAGGAGGACCTGGTCTCGAGGAAGCGGCGCAGGGTCCGGCGTAGCTCTTCCTGCTCCTTGTCGAACTGCATCAGCATGGGGTGAACCTCTCAGAAGTCGTGCGGTCAGGACAAGTGACGTGGGGGGTGCGCGGAGTGCGCGGGTGGATCAGTTCCCGAAGTCCCAGCCGCCCTCCGTGGCGTACCGGTCGAGCACGTGCTTGGCGATCAGCACCTTGTGCACCTCGTCCGGTCCGTCGGCGAGACGCAGGGTGCGCGCGCCGAGGTACATACCGGAGAGCGGGAGGTCGCTGGAGACCCCGGCCGCGCCCCACACCTGGATGGCCCGGTCGACGACGCGCGAGTACGCCGCGGGCACGAACACCTTGATCGAGGAGATGTCGGTGCGTGCTCCGCGGTCGTTGCGCGCGACGCGCTCGGCGGCCTGGATGGTCATCAGCCGGGCTGCGCTGATGTCCATGTAGCTGTCGGCGATGAAGCCCTGCACGAACTGCTTGTCCTGGAGCGGGCCCCCGTGGACGGTGCGGGTGGTGGCCCGCTCGACCATGAGGTCGAAAGCGCGCCACATCTGCCCGATCGAGTTCATGCAGTGGAAGACGCGGCCGGCGCCGAGCCGGTCCTGGGCGGCCTGGTGGCCCTGCCCGACGGCGCCGAGCAGGTTGCTCGCCGGCACCCGCACGTCCTCGTAGCGGACCTCCACGTGGTCCGACGTCGGCCGCCCCCAGATGCCCACGCCGCGGACGATGTTCACGCCGGGCGCGTCGGTCGGCACGATCAGCTGCGCCATCTGGCCGCGGCCCGACGCCGGGTCGTGATCGGCCTCGACCACGCGGGTCATGACGATGAAGAAGTCGGCGGCGTGACCGTTCGAGGTGAACCACTTGTGCCCGTTGAGGACGAGCTCGTCGCCGTCGCGGACCGCTGTCGTGGTCAGCGAGCGCGGGTCGGAGCCCGGGTTCTCCGGCTCGGTCATCGAGAAGCCGGACTCCAGCTCGCCTTCGACGAGCGGGCGCAGCCACCGCTCCTTCTGTTCTTCGGTGCCGTACTTGAGCAGGATCGTCTGGTTGCCCGAGTTGGGAGCGACCACGCCGAAGAGGGAGGCCGCGCCCATCGCGTAGGCGAGCACCTCGTTCATGTAGGCGTGCGCCAGGAAATCCAGGCCCATGCCGCCGTACTCCGGGGGCAGGTGCGGCGCCCACAGGCCCGCCTTCTTGACCTTCTGCTTGATCTCCTCGCGGGCGGCCTTCGCGTCGATGACCGACGGTTCGGTCTCGACGGCGCCGCCGTGCGCGGAGCGCCAGAGCTCGCGCTCCCGCGGCAGGATGTCCTCGTTCACGATCTCCGCGGTGCGCATGCGGATGTCGTTGATGCGGTCGTCGAGCGTGGGGATCGGCCGGACGGTCAGGGGCACGGGGGCGGCCCCTTCAGGCGTCCGTGCCGGCGGCGGCCTGCTGCCGGAAGTTCTCCCGCAGGACCCGCTTGGACAGCTTCCCGGACGGGGTGCGCGGCAATTCCTCGACGAAGTCGATCGTGCGGGGGCACTTGAAGTGGGCCAGCCGATCCCGGGCCCAGGTCAGGAGCTCCTCGGCGAGCGCGGGGGAGGGCTCGTAGCCCGGCTGCACCTCGACGACGGCCTTCACCGACTCGCCCCACTCCGGGTCCGGCACGCCGATGACGCCGACGTCGCCCACGGAGGGGTGGGTGATGAGCACTGCCTCGACCTCGGCGGGGTAGACGTTGACGCCGCCGGAGATGATCAGGTCGACGCTGCGGTCGGTGAGGAAGAGCCAGCCCTCCTCATCGAGGTAGCCGACGTCGCCGAGGGTGAAGTGGTCGCCCTTGTACGACGACGAGGTCTTCCCCTCGTCGCCGTAGTACTCGAACCGGCCGACGTCGGGTGCACGCATGTAGATGGTCCCGGGGACGCCGGCCGGGCACTCCTCGCCGGACTCGTCGAGGATCCGGATGTGTCCGGGTTCCGGATGCCCCACGGTCCCGGGTCGCGCGAGCCACTCGTGCGGCCCGACGATGGTGCCGATGCCTTCGGTGGCCGCGTAGTACTCCCATGCGATCGGGCCCAGCCAGTCCATGAACGCCTGCTTGACCGGGACAGGACAGGGCGCGGCCCCGTGCCAGACGTGGCGAAGGCTGCTCACGTCGTACCGGTCCTTGACCTCCTGGGGCAGCGAGATCAGCCTGTGGAACATCGTGGGCACCAGGTGGGTGTGCGTGATCCGGTGCTGCTCGATCAGCCGCAGCGTCTCCTCGGCGTCCCACTTGTCCATGAGCACCACGCCGGCGCCCCGTGCCATCGGCAGGTTGAGCGAGAAGGCCAGCGGAGCGGAGTGGTACAGCGGGCCGGTGACCAAATTGAGGTCCTGGCCCGCGACGTAATCCGTGGCATCGGAGAACGCCGTCGACGCCGGCGTCCCCGAGGGGCGGTACACGCCCTTCGGGCGGCCGGTCGTCCCGGAGGTGTACAGCATCGTGCTCCCCAGTTGGGGATCCTCGATGTTCTCGGTGGATTCCTTCGCCAGCGCCTGCTCGTAGTCCTCGAAGCCGTCGCCGGTGCCGTCGACGACGAGCAGGGCGCGGGCGTCCACGCCGTCCAGCGCCCGGCTGACCGTGTCGGCGAAACGGCCGTCGACCACGACCGCCCGGGCGCCGCAGTCGCGGAGGATGTAGTTGATCTCGTCCGCGGTGAAGTGCCAGTTGACCGGTGTGAGCCGCAGCCCCGTGCGCTGAGCGGCGTAGAGCGTCTCCACGAACTCGGGGCGGTTGGAGCTGATGAGGGCGATCGAGTCGCCGGCAACGAGGCCCCGGGCGCGCAGGGCCCGGGCGACCTGGTTGACGCGGCCGTTGAGCTCTGAGTACGTGGAGTCGCCCTGCGCGGATCGGATGGCCGGTGCGTCGGGCTGACGGGCCGCCCACAGAGCGAGCAGGGTTCCAGTGGCGGCGGCGCGCTCGACGAGGGCCTCCACGTCTGGTGTCAGCGGGGCGACCTGGGGAGCGGAGGGGGACGACATGCTGTCTCCTGACGGGGAGGGGGCGGGCCAGTGGGGTGCGCGGGCGGCGGTGTCGCGGTAGGAGTCCAGGGCACGTCCCCAGGCGGCCAGGCCCGCGGATGCGTCCGGGAAGTCGTCGGGGACGAGGTGCGTGGCCAGGTCACGGAGCCGGGCGGCCGCGGCGCGGTCGGCCTCGGCGAGGACCTGCCCGCCCAGCTCGGTGACCAGGTGGGTGACGTGCCGGCGGTCTGCTGGGTCGGTGCCGCGCTCGACCATCCCGCGGGCGACCATCCCGCGGGCGACCAGGCCGTCGACCAGCGCGGTGACGCTCGGCCGGCTGACCACGAGCCGCTGGGCGAGGGTGGAGGCGTTCACCGAGCCCTCGGACAGCAGGCTGAGCAGCCGGTACTGAGGCACGGAGAGCTCGCAGCCCGCCAGGGCCACCTCGACGTGCCGGGCCAGACGGGCGACCGTGCGAGCTCCGCTCGCCGTGGGCTCGGTCACAGCCACCAACCATTCAGGTTTCGAAGTTCTTTGGCAAGGCTTTCGGTCCAGCCCGTCCGTACTGCGGCGTGAGCGGAGGGTGACGCAGCCCACTATCCCCCATTAGGGTCGCGCTCGATCGCGGGATCGTCGGGTCGAGGGGTGTGCGCCGGTGCGGACCACCGAAGAGCCTGAGGGCAGCGCCAGGCAGTGGAACCGCACCGCCGAAGCGCGCCGGGCGCTCATCGCCGCTGCCGGCCAGGTGTTCGCCGAGCGCGGGTTCGCCGAGTGCAGCGTGGCCGACGTCGTCGAGCGCGCCGGGCTGAGCGTGGGCAGCCTGTACCACCACTACGGCGGGAAGTCCGAGCTGTTCCTGGCCGTGTGGGAGGACCACCAGGCCGCCTACGAGGAGCAGGCGGCCACCGCGGTCGCACGTGCCCGGCAGGCCGGTACGACCTCGCGCACAGAGCTCTTTCTCGTCGGCGCGCGCGCGTACCTCGAGACCACGTGGGAGCGGCGCGCGCTGGCCCGGTTGTTCCGCGACGGCGACGGGCCACCAGGTTTCTTCCTCGTCCGCAGCCGCCGGCGCAACGACTGGGTGCGGCAGAACGCGGTGCTGCTGGCGGTGGGCACCGGCCCTGCGGACCGGCTGCTGGTCTCCATCCTAACCGCGGCGATGGGCGAGGCCGGACGACAGATCATCGGCTGCACCAGCGAGGACCAGGCCACCGCGGTCACCGAGAGTGCGCTGGCGATCATCAGCCGGCTGTCGGACCCCCGGGCGGGCTGACCGCTTCGGCGTCGGCGCGCCGGCTGGCCCGCAGGGCGGCCAGCGATGTCAGCGCCGTGGCGGCATTGACGGCGAGCATGGTGAGCAGCGTCCAGCGGTAGCCGCGCAGCAGGTCGGCCAGTCCGTCGGCCGAGACGCCGGAGAGCGTCCCGGCGAAGGCGTACTGCCGCAGCTCGGGGGCCAGCGGGGCGGTGAGCACCGACAGGACGACGGCGGTGCCGACGACGAAGCCGCTCTGCTGCAGCATCAGCCGCATCGCGTTGGCGATGCCCAGCCGGTTGTGCGGCATGGCTCCCATGAGCGCGGTGGTGTTCGACGGCATGAACAGCCCCGACCCGGCGCCGGCGAGCACCAGGCCCCCGGCGATCGCCGGGTAGGCGGCGCCGGTGACCACCGACGTGAACAGCACCAGCAGGCCGGCGCCGGTGCACACGTTGCCGACGACGGCGAGGGCACGCGGGGAGATGTGCCGCTGGAACAGGCCCGAGGACGACGAGAAGATCAGCGTCGCCACCGCCAGCGGCAGGACGCGCAGACCGGCCGACAGCGGGTCCACGCCCTGCACGGCTTGGAAGTACAGCGAGAACAGCAGCAGCACGCCGGCCTGCGACGTCGAGTTCAGGAACGAGGCGAGCAGGCCCAGGGCGAAGGGCCGGTCGCGGAACAGCGTCATGTCGACCAGCGGGTGGGCGACCCGGCGCTCGAAGAGCACGAACAGCGGCATGCCGAGGGTGAAGACGGCCAGCCCGCCGACGACCACCCAGCTGGTCCAGCCCAGCGTGGTCGCCTGCGAGAGCGCGGCCAGGCCGCTGCCCAGCGCGACCAGCACGAGCAGGTTGCCGGGGACGTCGATGCCCTGGCGCTCGCCGGAGCGCGCGACCCGGGGGAGGGCCCAGGCGCCCCAGGCCAGGCAGAGCAGGCCGATCGGCACGTTGAACCAGAACACCCAGCGCCAGCCGGCGTGCTCGGCTAGCACGCCGCCGACCGTCGGGCCCAGCAGCTGGGCGACCGAGAAGGAGGCGAGGTAGATGCCCATGCCCTGGCCGAGCCGGGCGCGGGGGAAGGCGGCAGTGACGAGCGCGGCGCTGTTGGTCAGCAGCATCGCGGCGCCCGCGGCCTGGAGCACGCGCAGGCCGACGACGATCCAGGCGTTGGGGGCCAGACCGCACAGGAAGCTGGCGAGGGTGAAGGTGGCCAGGCCCATCAAGTACATCTGCCGGCGCCCGAACATGTCGGCCAGCCGGCCGAAGAAGATCATCAGGCCGGTGTTGGCCAGCATGAAGGCCAGCAGCATCCAGCTCGCCGCGGTGGCGCTGGCCTCGAAGTGCCGCACGACGGTGGGCAGGGCGACGTTGAGGGCGCTGCCCGACATGCCCGAGAAGATGCTGGCCAGGCTGACGACCGAGAGGGTCCGCCAGGCCTCCTTCATGACGGCGGGTTCGTCGGGCGCCTCCTCGGCGCCCACCCCCTCCGGAGCGGCCGGCGGCGGGGGTGCGGCACCCTCGCTGCTGGTGGTCCGCGCGTCGGCAGCCAATGCATCCCCTCGCAGGTCGAGCGGTCGCCCGTCCGGCGGCCCAGCCGGTTGACTCCGGCAATCCTGGAACTGGATTCTAGGGGCACCGACGAGAAGGAGGCCTGCCTGATGCAGTCCAACGAGCAACGCGTGGTCATCGTGACGGGTGCGGCCCGGGGGATCGGCCGGGGTCACGCCCTGGAGTTCGCCCGGCACGGCTATGCCGTCGTGGTCAACGACCTGGGCGCCGAGGTGGACGGTACGGGCGGCTCGACCGGCCCGGCCGGTGAGGTGGTCGACGAGATCCGCGCCCAGGGCGGACAGGCCATCGCCAACGGGGACGACGTCTCGGACTTCGCCGCCGCCGAGCGCCTGGTCCGCTCCACCATCGACCACTTCGGCCGGCTGGACGTGCTGGTCAACAACGCCGGCATCCTGCGCGACCGGATGCTGGTCAACATGAGCGAGCAGGAGTGGGACTCGGTCATCCAGGTGCACCTCAAGGGCACGTTCGGCCCGATGCGCCACGCGGCTGCCTACTGGCGCGAGGAGCACAAGGCCGGGCGTCCGGTGGACGCCCGGGTCATCAACACCACGTCGTCCTCGGGCATCTACGGCAACCCGGGGCAGTCCAACTACGGGGCGGCCAAGGCCGGGATCGCGGCGATGACCGTGATCACCGCGATGGAGCTGGGGCGCTACGGCGTCACTGTCAACGCGGTGGCGCCGGCCGCCCTGACCCGGATGACGGAGAACCTGATGCCGGACCGGCAGAACCCCGACCCGAACGCCTTCGACCCCTCCGCCCCCGACAACATCGCCCCGCTGGTGGTGTGGCTTGCCGGGCCGTCGGCCCGCGAGGTGACCGGCCGGGTGTTCAACGTCCGCGGCGGCACGATCAGCGTCGCCGAGGGCTGGCAGGCCGGACCGGGCGTCGACAAGGGCGCGCGGTGGACGGTCGAGGAGCTGGACGACGTCCTGCCCGGGCTGGTCGCGAAGGCGGCGCCGAACGCCGACCAGCGCGGCATCCGCCCGGCGATCGCGGACTGACCGTGCGGGGCGCGGTGCCGGGCTCCGGTGCCGCGCCCCGTCCCCTCCTAGGCTGGGGGAGTGAGCGGACCGATCGACCCCGAGGTCATCGAGCTGGCCGGCCGACTGTTCGACCTGGCGCGGTTCGGGCACACCGACGAGCTGGTCGCCTACCTGGATGCCGGGGTGCCGGCGAACCTGACCAACGACAAGGGCGACACGCTCCTGCTGCTGGCGGCCTACTACGGCCAGGCGCCGACCGTGGCGGCGCTCCTGGCCCGCGGCGCCGACCACGGCCGGGTGAACGACAAGGGGCAGACGGCGCTGGCGGCGGCGGTGTTCAAGCAGTCCGCCGAGGCGGTCGGGGACCTGCTGGCGGCGGGCGCGGACCCCGACCAGGGTGGGCAGAGCGCCCGGGCGACGGCACAGTTCTTCGGGCTCACGGCGATGACCGAGCTGCTGGACGCCCCGCGCTGACCCGCGGGCCGCACTACCGCCGCGGCGGCGCGGCCTCCTAGGGTGCCCTCCATGACCAGCGGAGGCAGTTCCACCACCGGCACGGTTCCCGCCGGGCACCTGTTCGACCTGGCCCGTCAGGGGAACACCGAGGTGCTCGCGGCGTACATCGACGCCGGCGTGCCCGTGGACCTGACCAACAGCTCGGGGGACACGCTGCTGGTGCTGGCGGCGTACTACAGCCACGGCGAGACGGTGGCGGCGCTGCTCGAGCGCGGTGCCGACCACGCGCGGATCAACGACAAGGGTCAGACGGCGCTGGCCGCGGCGGTGTTCAAGCAGGCCGAGGACGCCGTCCGCCACCTGCTGGCCGCCGGCGCCGACCCGGACGCCGGCGAGATGACCGCGCGCATGACAGCGCAGTTCTTCGGCCTCACCGCCATGACCGAGCTCCTCGACGCCCCGCGCTGACCCGGCTGCTCCCGCTGGACCGACAGCCCGGCGCGCAAGCACGTCCGACCGGGCGCGCGGATGCGTCGTCCCGGGCTGCTGGATGACGCATCCGTGCGCCGGGTCGGGGTCCACCAGGCGCGGTTGTCCTTGTCCGCCGTTCGAGTCCGGGCCGGCGGCGGCGCCCGACCGGGCGCGCGGATGCGTCGTTCCGGGCCGCCGGGTGACGCATCCGCGCGCCGGGTCGGTGCTGGGGAGGGCGGGGTCGGGTTCAGAAGGGCGGGGTGTCCTCGTCGACCGGGCTGGGTCGGGGTGGGGGCAGGGCTCGTTGGGTCTGGGGGTGTCGCAGGCCGGGTGGTCGGGTGGTGCGGGTGACGCCAGAGGGTGTGGTGACGGTGAGGGTGCCGTCGGGGTGCAGGCGGTAGCGCCAGCCGCGGGCGAAGGTCTTGAGCCGGTGGTGGGTGCGGCACAGGCAGCACAGGTTGTGGCAGGTGGTGCGGCCGCCGCAGTCGTAGGGCAGGACGTGGTCGGCGTCGGTGCGGCCGGCGGGTTGGCCGCAGCCGGGGTGGCGGCAGGTGCGGTCGCGCAGCCGCAGGAAGCGTTCCTGGGCGGCGGTGTGGGTGTAGCCGGGCACTGCCGGTGGTGGGCCGAGGGCGGGGCAGCCGCAGTCGGCGTTCTTGCCGTGCGCTGGGCAGCCCCGGGCGGCCAGTCGTGCGAGTTCGGCGGGGGTGGTGGTGGCCAGCAGCGCGCCGTCGTCGTCGGTCAGCGCCAAGGCCAGGCTGCCACCCGGGGGTGCCTGGACGCCGAGCGCGCCGAGCTGGGCGAGCAGTTCGCGCAGGTGCGCGGTGGTGATGGGGGTGCTGCCCAGCTGCGGCACCGGCCCGCCCAGGTCCGTCCGCTCGGCGCTGGCCGCTGTTCCCGGCGGGCGGAGCGCGGACAGCGGGGCGGTGAGGGTGAGGTGCCCGGTCACGGCCGGGCCGTCGGCGCCGGTGCGCAGCACCAGCGCGGCGTGCGCCTCGGCGCGCAGCACCCCGATCGGCCGGTCGTCCCCGGCGGTGCGGGCCAGCTGGGCGGCCTGGTCGATCACCGACCACATCGCCGCGGCCACCGCCGAGGGAGCCTCGGTGGTCAAGGGCGTGTCAGATGGTCTGTGTAGGAGCTGCGTGAGCCTGGGGCTGTGGCCTCGGGAGGGAGCACCCTGATGACCGTGACCGATGAGCAGGCCGGCGACCCGGGTGGCCCGGGCCGGGTGAGCGGGGCGCAGCTGCGGCAGCTGTTGGCCGATGACACGTGGCTGGATGCGTTGATCGACCGGGCCGAGACCGGCGGAGTGGCGCTGACCGGGGAGGGCGGGTTCCTTCCGGAGCTGGTCAAGGCCGTCCTCGAGCGGGGACTGGCCGCTGAGCTGACCGAGCACGTCGGCTACGAGCGGGGCGATCCGGTCGGCCGGGGCTCGCCGAACAGCCGCAACGGCAGCACGCCCAAGACGGTGCAGTCCGAGGTCGGCCCGCTGCCGCTGGCCGTGCCCCGGGACCGGGCGGGCAGTTTCACCCCGCAGCTGGTGCCCAAGGGCGAACGCCGCCTCGGCGGCCTGGACGACATGATCATCTCGCTCTACGCGGGTGGGATGACGGTGCGCGACATCCAGCACCATCTGGCCCGCACGATCGGCACCGAGCTGTCCCACGACACGATCAGCAAGATCACCGACGCGGTGCTCGACGAGGTCGGCGCATGGCAGGCTCGGCCGCTGGAGCCGATCTACCCGATCGTCTACGTCGACGCGCTGGTGGTGAAGATCCGCGACGGCCATCAGGTGCGCAACCGGGCCGCGCACATCGTGGTCGGAGTGGACCTCGACGGCATCAAGCACGTGCTGGGGATCTGGGTGCAGGCCACCGAGGGCGCGAAGTTCTGGGCCGGCGTGGTGGCCGAACTGGCCAACCGCGGCGTGCGGGACATCCTCATCGCCTGCTGTGACGGGCTGACCGGCCTGCCCGAGGCGATCGAGGCGACCTTTCCGCACACGACCGTGCAGACCTGCGTGGTGCACCTGATCCGCGCCTCGATGCGGTTCGTGTCCTACGGCGACCGCAAGAAGGTGGCCGCCGCGCTCAAGGGCGTCTACACCGCCCCGACCGCCGATGCCGCCGAGACCACGCTGCTGGAGTTCGCCGACTCCGACCTGGGACGCAAATACCCGGCGGCGGTGGCGACCTGGCAGAACGCCTGGGAGCGGTTCATCCCGTTCCTCGCCTTCGGACCCGCGCTCCGCAAGATCATCTACACGACGAACATGATCGAGTCGCTGAACTACCAGCTCCGGAAGATCATCAAGAACCGGGGGCACTTCCCCAACGACGCCGCGGTGATCAAGCTGCTCTGGCTGGCGATCCGCGACATCGAGGACAAGCGGGCCCGGGAGCGGCTCAAGGACCGCGGCAAGCCGGCCAACCAGCGCACCGCACCCGGCAAGCTCGTCGAGGGCGCGGTCACCCAGGGCTGGAAGCCGGCCATGGCCGAGATGATGATCGCCTTCGGCGACCGCATCGAGCCTTACCTCAGCTGACAACATCAAGATCGACTGCAGGTCTTACACAGAGAAGTTGACAAGCTCGTGGTCAACGCCGACATCCCGTCCCCGGTCGGGGAGACCCGCACGGCGGCGCGCCGTTCGGCCTCGATCCGGCGCCGTTCGGCGAACTCCTCATCCGCGGCGACCCCGGCGGCGACCAGCCGGGTGCGCAGCTTCCCCGACGACAGGCCCGCCGCCTCCGGCAGCACCGCCGCCACCACCGCGGCAGCCACCTCGTTCGTGGCGCCGGCCAGCACGTCGGCGAACACCCGCGCCCGGAACCAGTCCAACCGCCCCGCCGCGCACGCGGCGTGCACCGCCGGCATCCGCTCCACCACCTGGAACGCATCCGCCAGCAGGCCGACGGCGTACGGCCGTCCGCAGTTCAGCACCAACGCCACCTCGTCGGGCAGGAACTCCGACGTGCCCGGCACCGGCGACCCGCCACCGCGGCGCCGCGCACCCGGATGCCCCGGCGGCGGATCGTCGATGTCCGGCCGATCCGCGGCCAGCGACATCAGCAGGGCGGCCTCGTAGGCGTCGTCCATCCCCTTGCGCGCCCGCACCCGCTGCAACTCGGTGACCTTCTGCTCGGCGGTCAACCGCGCCACCGGCAACCGCTCGACCGACGGCTCCCGCCACAGCAACCACTCGATCAACCCACCCTGGGGCTGCTCCGCGGTCACCGTCATGCACCCAAGCTACGGAGAGGGTCTGACAGTTTCCGCTGCTCAGCGGCCTGCCGACCGGAGATTCTCCGACGGGCCGTGAGGTGGCGGACGCCGTCGCCCCCGGCTGCGGCCACCCCCTCGACGTCAAGGGGGGCGCAACCGATCAGCCCCCACCCGCACGCACCGAGTGGTGTGCGCCGCAGCGGGCATGGGTGCACTCTCAGGGGGTACGGGGCGCCCGTCCTGGGAGGGAGCGCGCGTGGTGCTGCGACCGGAGGTGCACGGCACCGGCCGCGAGGCGGCTCGCGATCTCCGGTCTGCCGGGGAGCCCGTCGAGCCGGTCCCGGCGGACCTGGCGGGCGGGACCCCGCCACCGGCCTCGGGAGCGACCCCGCCGGCCGGCGCCGTCGAAGGCTCGCCCACGGGTCTGCCGCGCTGGCTGCTCCTGCTGGGCGGGCTGGCCGCCGCGACGATCGCGATCGCCGGGCTGCGTGCCGTCGCCTGGCTGGCCGCGCCGATCCTGCTCGCGCTCGTCGTCGTCGTGGGCCTCATGCCGGTCTCGAGCTGGCTGCGCCGCCACGGCGCCCCGCGCTGGGTGGCGACGACGGTGCTGCTGGTCCTCGTGTGGGCGGTGCTGCTCGGCTTCGTCGCGTTGCTGGTGCTCAGCGTCGCCCAGCTCGCCGCCCTGCTCCCGGACTACTCCGACCGGGCCCAGGAGCTCATCGACGGCGTCGTCAACGACCTCAACGACCGAGGGATCGTCTCCGGGCAGCTCTCGGACTGGGTCGGGCAGATCGACTACGGCGCGGTCGTCGGGCTGGCCACCGACCTGCTGGGCCGGATCACGGCGGCCGCCAGCACGCTGATCCTGCTGCTCTCGGCCCTGGTGTTCATGGCCATCGAGTCCAGCGGCTACGGGCAGCGGCTGGCGCTGATCGCCCGGGAACGACCGCACCTGCCGTTGGCCTTCAGCCTCTTCGCCTCGGGCACCCGCAGCTACCTGCTCGTCAGCACCGTGTTCGGGGCGATCGTCGCCGTGGGTGACGGGATCGCGCTGGCCATCCTCGGCGTGCCCGCGGCGGCGCTGTGGGGGCTGTTGGCGTTCATCACCAACTACGTGCCGAACATCGGGTTCGTGCTGGGCGTCGTCCCGCCGGCGCTGCTCGGCCTGCTCGCCGGGGGATGGGGCGAGCTGACCGCGATCGTGGTCATCTACACGCTGCTCAACTTCGTCGTCCAGACGCTCGTCCAGCCGCGCTTCGTCGGCGACTCGGTCGGCCTGTCGATGACGGTCACCTTCATCGCCCTGCTGTTCTGGGGCTGGGTGCTCGGCGCCCTCGGCGCGCTGCTCGCCATCCCGCTCACGCTGCTGGTCAAGGCCCTGCTGGTGGACGTCGACCCGCGCGGCCACTGGCTCGACGCGCTGCTCCGCGAGGAGCCGCGCGCACCGCGCACCTCCCGTGCGCGCCGCCGGATGAACGCCCGCCGCTCCGCGCTGGCGTCGGTCCGCCGGCTGCACCACCCGCGCCGTGACCAGGACGCCGAGCACCTGCCGGCCGAGGACGCCGGACCGCCCGACGGCTCCGGGACGACGCCGACCACCTGAGCGCGCCGGGTGCACCGCCGGATGCCGGTGCGGTAGACACGGCAGGCCGTTCCCGGCACCCGTCCCGACACCCCGGAGGTCGCTCTCGTGCTGGCCAGCATCGGCTACGCCGCCGCCTACACGGGCGTGGGCATCGCCCTGCTCATGTTGGGCTTCGTGGCGCTCGACCTGCTCACCCCCGGGCACCTGGGGCGGCACATCTACGAGGAGGGGTCGGTCAACGCCGGCATCGTGCTGGCCGCGGGCTTCCTCGGCCAGGGCGCGATCGCGTTCACCACCATCTGGACCAACGCGACCGACGGCTTCGGCCGGGCGCTGTGGTGGACGGTGGTCTTCGGCGTCCTGGGCGTGCTGCTCCAGGCGGTCGCCTTCCTGGTGCTGAACCTGGTGACACCCGGATCGCTGGGGAAGGCGTTGGTCCAGGTGCGCTTCCACCCGGCCAGCCTGGTGAGCGCCGCGGGTCAGCTCGCGGTCGCCGCGATCATCGTCGCCTCGATCTGGCCCTGACGGCCCGCCGCTGCCCCGTGTGACGGCTGCCTCACGCGGTCCCCGTAAGGTGCCGGGCGTTGCCGCTCCCCTCGGTCGGGACGACGGCAGCGCAGACCTGACGAGAGGAAACAACATGAGCGAGGCAGTGAGCGGCACCCGTGCCGCCATCGTCACCGGCGGCGCGCGCGGCATCGGTGCCGCGACGGCGAAGCGGCTGGCCAAGGACGGGTTCGCCGTCGCGGTCCTGGACCTCGACGAGTCGGCCGCCCAGGTCACCGTGGACGCCATCAAGGCCGACGGTGGTCAGGCCCTGGCCGTCGGTGCCGACGTGAGCGACGCCGAGCAGGTCCAGGCCGCCGTCGACCGCATCGCCACCGAGCTCGGTGCGCCGGTCGTGCTGGTCAACAACGCCGGCGTGCTGCGCGACAACATGCTGTTCAAGATGTCGGACTCCGACTGGGACATCGTCATGAACGTGCACCTCCGCGGTGCCTTCCTCATGGCGCGGGCCGCGCAGAAGTACATGATCGAGCAGAAGTGGGGCCGGATCGTCAACCTGTCCAGCACCTCGGCGCTCGGCAACCGCGGTCAGGCCAACTACTCCACCGCCAAGGCCGGTCTGCAGGGCTTCACCAAGACCCTCGCCATCGAGCTCGGCAAGTTCGGCGTCACCTCCAACGCCATCGCCCCCGGCTTCATCCAGACCGAGATGACCAAGGCGACCGCCGACCGCATGGGGATCCCCTTCGACGACTTCATCAAGGGCGCCGGGTCGCAGATCCCGGTCCAGCGCGTCGGCCAGCCCGAGGACATCGCGCACCTCGTCTCGTTCTTCGCCAGCGAGGGCGCGGGCTTCATCTCCGGCCAGGTCGTCTACGCCGCGGGTGGCCCGAAGGCCTGATGCACGACCCCCGCGCAGCGGGGCGCACGACCGGGGCCGGGCAGCCGTTGGCTGCCCGGCCCCGCTGCACGGCCCGCACGGCAGGTCAGCGCGTGGGGGCCGGCACGAACCGGGCCGACAGCGGATCCACGAACCGGGTGAGCACCGGGCCGGCCACGGCGAGGAGCAGCACGTAGCCGGTGGCCACCGGGCCGAGCGACTCGTGCCCGGCTGCGACGGCCAGCCCGGCGATGACGATGGAGAACTCGCCGCGGGCCACCAGCGCGGACCCGGCCCGCAGCCTGCCGGGGACGGCGACGCCGTCGCGACGGGCGGCGAACCAGCCCGTGCCCAGCTTGGTGGCGCAGGTGACGACCGCCAGCGCGAGCGCGGCCGGCAGGACCGGGAGGATCTCGCCGGGATCGGTGCTCAGCCCGAAGGCCACGAAGAAGGTGGCGGCGAAGACCTCGCGCAGCGGGGAGAGCAGGTCCCGGGCCCGGTCGGCGAAGGACGCCGGCAGCGCGATGCCGACCAGGAAGGCCCCCACGGCGGCCGAGGCGCCGCCGGCCTGGGCCAGCCCGGCGACGAGGAGCGTGAGGCCGACCAGCCGGAGCAGCACCTGCTCGTCGTGGCGGGAACTGAGGATGCGACCCAGCCGGTGCCCGTGCCGCTGCGCGGCGAACAGCGCCAGGAGGACGGCGGTCACCGCGAGTGCGATGCCGCCGGCGGCCTGCGCCGGCCCCTCGCCGGCCAGCGCGACCACGAGCAGCGGGAGGAACAGGGCCATGGCCAGGTCCTCGAGGACCAGCACGGACAGGACCGCCGGGGTTTCGCGGTTGGCCAACCGGCCCAGGTCGCCGAGCAGCTGCGCCACGATGCCCGACGACGAGATCCAGGTGATGCCGCCGAGTGCGAGCGCGGCCGGCCACGGCAGGCCGAGGAGCAGCCCGGCGACGAAGCCCGGAGGGAAGTTCAGCAGCAGGTCGACCGCACCTGACGGCGCGTGGCGGCGCAGCGAGCCGAAGAGCTCCTCGGCGGAGAACTCCAGCCCCAGCGTCAGCAGCAGCAGGACGACGCCGATCTCCGCCGCGGCGGTGAGGAAGGGCTCCGACGTCTCCAGCGACGCGGCCCCGCCCTCCCCGAACGCCAGTGCCGCGACGAGCACGAAGGGGATCGGCGTGAGGCCGGCGCGGCGGGCGACGACGCCCAGGACGGACAGCCCCAGGAACAGGAGCCCGAGCTCGACCAGCAGGGCGGCGACGTGGTCCACCCGGTCAGGCCCGCCCGGAGAGCCGCCGCTCCAACTGCTCGAGCCCGTTCCTCGACCCGACCGCCACCAGCACGTCGCCGGCGCGGAGCTCGTCCTGCGGCCCGGGGGAGGGGACGACGTCGGCGCCGCGGACGATCGCCACGATGGAGCAGCCGGTGAGGGTGCGGGCGCGCGTGTCGCCGAGCGGCCGGCCGGCGAACGGGGAGCCCGAGGGCACCGTGAACCGGCCGGACTCGAGCCCGGGGACCTCCTTGGACAGGTCGGCGAACCGCTGCGTCAGCCGCGGCGCGCCCAGCACCTCGGCGAGCGCGTCGGCCTCCTCGGGGGACAGCCGGAGCATGCTGCGCGCGCGGTCGGGGTCGCGCGCGTCGTAGACGCTCAGCTCGGCGCCGCCCGCACGGCCGACCACGACGCCCAGCAGCTGCCCGGACCCGGTGGTCAGCTCGTACCGGACGCCGACGCCCGGCAGCAGGGTCTCCTCGAGGTCCACGCGCCCATCGTCGCAGAACCCGCCTACGGCCGGTGCCCGGCGAGCAGCTCGGCGAGGTGCCGGCCTCGGCGGCCGGCCAGCTGGTCGAGCTGGGTGCGGCAGGAGAACCCGTCGGCGAGGACGACGGCGTCGTCGGCCAGGTCGGCGACCGCCGGCAGCAGCTGCTGCCCGGCGATGGCCACCGAGACGTCGTGGTGGCCCTGCTCCACGCCCCAGTTGCCGGCCAGCCCGCAGCAGCCGCCGAGCCGGGTGACCTCGGCGCCGGCCTTCCGCAGCAGGGCGGCGTCGGCCGACCAGCCCAGCACCGAGGTGTGGTGGCAGTGCGGCTGGGCGACGATCCGCAGGCCCGCGAGGGACGGCGGCTCCCAGCCCGGGGTGTCGGTGAGCAGCTCGGCGAGGGTGCGGGTGGCAGCCGCCACCCGCTCGGCGTCGGCGCCGCCCACCACCTCGAGCGCCTCGGCCCGCAGCACCGCCGTGCACGAGGGCTCGACGCCGACGACCGGGACGCCGGTCGCCGCGTAGGGGGCGAGCTCGGCGACGGTGTGCCCCAGGATGCGGCGGGCGGCGTCCAGCTGGCCGGTGGTGATCCAGGTCAGCCCGCAGCAGGTGTCCGCGCCGGGCACCTCCACCCGGTAGCCCGCGGCCTCGAGCACCTCGGCGGCGGCCATCGCGACGTCCGGGTCGAAGTGGTCGGTGAACGAGTCCACCCACAGCGCCACGGGCGCCCCGTCCGCGCCGGGCGCCCGCTGCGCCCACTGCTGCCGGAAGGTGCGCCGGGCGAACTCGGGCACCGAGCGCCGCTGGTCCATGCCGGCGCCCCACTTGGCCAGCCGGCCGCCGACGCGGGTGCCCAGCACCGCGTTGACCACCCGGGGCGCCCGCGCGGCGAGGTCGGCCCAGCGCGGCAGCCAGCCCAGCGTGTAGTGCGGGCGCGGCCGCAGCCGCCGCCGGTAGGACTGGTGCAGCACCTCGGTCTTGTACGACGCCATGTCCACGCCGGTCGGGCAGTCCGAGGAGCAGCCCTTGCACGACAGGCACAGGTCCAGCGCGTCGTGCACCTCCGGCGAGCGCCAGTTCCGCACCGGCCCGCCGGGCGCGAGCATCTCCTGCAGCACCCGGGCGCGGCCGCGGGTGGAGTCCTTCTCCTCGCGGGTCGCCGGCCACGAGGGGCACATGACCCCGCCGGAGGACTGCAGGTCGGCCCGGCACTTGCCGACGCCGGTGCAGCGGTGCACCGCCGCGGAGAAGTCCCCGCCGTCGTGCCGGTAGGCCAGGGCGAGGGCCGGCCGCTCCGCGCGGGTCAGCGCCGGTGCCGCGGCCATCCGGATGTCGTCGTCGAGCCGGTCCGGCCGGACGAGCACGCCCGGGTTGAGCACGTCGTCGGGGTCGAACACCGCCTTGACCCGTTCGAACAGCGAGATGACGGCGGGGGAGTACATGAGCGGCAGCAGCTCGCTGCGGGCCCGGCCGTCGCCGTGCTCCCCGGACAGCGAGCCCCCGTAGCCGGCGACCAGGCGGGCGGCGTCCTCCACGAACGCCCGGTAGCGGCTCCGGGCCCGGTCGCGCTCGCCGCCGGCGCCGAACGGGAAGTCGATCCGGCCGTGCACGCAGCCGTCGCCGAAGTGCCCGTAGGGCACGCACTGCAGCCCGTGCTGGTCCAGCAGCGCCTCGAACTCGCGCAGGTAGGCGCCGAGCCGCTCGGGCGGGACGGCGGCGTCCTCCCAGCCGGCGTGCGCCGGGTGCCCGTCGGAGGTGCGCGCCGCCAGCCCGGCGCCGTCCTCGCGGATCCGCCAGATCGCCGCCGCCTCGGCGACGTCGGTGACCACCAGCGAGTCCAGCGCGCCGGCGTCGGCCAGCACCCCCCGGGCGGCGTCCTCGATCTCGGCGACGCTGTCACCGGTGAGCTCGACGACCAGCCAGCCCCCGCCGCGCGGCAGGTCGGGGACGACGGCGGCCGGCACGTCGCGCAGCCGCTGCACCATGCGGGCGTCCAGGCCCTCGACGGCGGTCGGCCGGTGGGGGAGCAGCGCCGGCGTGGCGTCGGCCGCCTCGGCCATCGACGGGTAGCCGAGCACGACCAGCCCGCGGAACGGGGCGTCGGCGACCAGCCGCACCGTGGCGCCCAGCACCAGCCCGAGCGTCCCCTCGCTGCCGACCAGCGCACGGGCGACGTCGAACCCGTTCTCCGGCAGCAGGTGCTCCAGCGAGTAGCCCGACACCTGGCGGCCGAAGCGGCCGAGCTCGGTGCGGATCGTCGCGAGCTCACCGGCCACCAGCGCGGAGAGGTCGCCCAGGACGCCGTCGGCGGCCGGTGTGCCGGGGCCGAGGGCGAGCCGGGCGCCGCTCCCGGTGACGACGTCGAGGCCGACGACGTTGTCGGAGGTGCGCCCGTAGCCCAGCGCCCGCGAGCCGCAGGCGTTGTTGCCGATCATCCCGCCGATCGTGCAGCGGTTGTGCGTGCTCGGATCGGGGCCGAACCGCAGACCCGCCGGGCGCGCGGCGGTCTGCAGCGCGGCCTGCACGAGGCCGGGCTCGACGGTGGCCGTCCGCTGCTCGGGGTCGATGGCCAGCACCCGGTTCAGGTGGCGGCTGGTGTCCAGCACGACGCCCGGGCCGACGGCGTTGCCGGCGATGGAGGTGCCCGCGCCGCGGGCGGTCAGCGGGACGCCGAGCTCGCGGCAGACCGCCAGGGTCGCCAGCACCTCGTCGGTGTCCCGGGGGCGGACGACGGCGCGCGGCAGCACCCGGTAGAGGGAGGCGTCGGAGGAGTACAGCGCCCGGGCCAGCCCGGAGTCGTCGACGTCGCCGATCCCGGCCCGGGTCAGGGCGTCCAGCAGGCCGGGTGCGTCGACGCCACCCCGGGTGGTCGCGGTCATCGTGGCTCTCCGGAGGTGGTCGCGGGCGGGGCGAGCACGAGTCTGCTGCCCGGCCTCCGGCGAGGCCAGCCCGCCCCCCTCCCGGCGTCCGTGCGCCCCCGCTCAGTCCTCCAGGGCGGGCTCGATCGGGACCACCGCGACCGGCCCCGTGGCCTGGCGCAGCACGGCGCGGGTGGTCGAGCGGCGGGTCGCGAAGACGCCGCGCCGCCGGTGGCCGATGACCAGCAGCTCGGCGGTGAGCCCGGCGGCGAGCAGGCTGCGCGCGGCGCGGCCGCGGGCGATCACCTCGCGGACGACGACGCCGGGCCAGCGCTCCTGCCAGTCGTGCAGCGTCTCGCTGAGCAGCCGCTCCTCGTCGGCGCGCACCGCGGCCCAGTCGATGACCGGGCCGTCGGACTCGAACCGGGCGGGGGAGACCGCGCGCCACGTGTGCACCGCGACCAGGTCGGTGCCGCGCGCCGCCGCCTCCCGGAAGGCGAAGGCGAGGACCGCGTGCCCGCTCGGGTGCCCGTCACACACCGACGACGACGGAGCGCCGGCCGCGCACGACGATCGAGGTGGTGTTGTCGGGCAGCACGACGACGGGGCAGCCCGCCGAGGCCGCGAGGTCGCCGGCGGTGCTGCCGACCCGTGGCGCCGTCGTCCCGCCGGCGCCCTGGCCGCCGACCACGACCAGCTGCGCGGACGCGGACGCGGAGCGGAGCACGTCCACCGGATCGCCCTGCTCGACCGCCCAGCGCACCTGCACCGGTGCGCAGGCCGTGCCCAGCGAGGCGGTGACCGCCTGCAGGGTGCGGTCCGCACGCGACCCGAGCAGGTCCGCGACGTCGAGCGCGGCGTGCACGAGCTGCAGCGGCGCCCCGCGCCGGCGGGCGGTCTCGGCGGCGAAGCGGGCCGCCCGCACGGAGACCTCCGAGCCGTCGACGCCGGCCACGACGGGGAGCGGCGGTGCGGTCGTCACGGGCGCTCCTCTGCACGGTGCTGCCGTCGGGGGGAGGTCCTGGCCGCTGCCCAGGCTAGCGGGGCGGGCCTTGTGCCGGGGACGCGTTCCCGGCAGCCTCGGGGACGGACCGGGGTACCGACGACGAGGAGCTGTGGTGGCGGAGGACGCGCAGGGGAACGCCGACCGGACGGTCGTGGGCGTGGACGGCTCGCCCGGCGCCCGCGAGGCGCTCGTGTGGGCGCTGACCGACGCGGTACGGAGGGACGTGCCGGTCGAGGTGGTGAGCACCTTCCCGGTGCAGCTCTTCCTCGCCGATCCGTTCACCCTCGACGCCGGCCAGCTGGAGGCGGTGCGCGCCGACACGCTGTCGCGTGCGCGGGCCCAGGTCGCGGAGGTGCGCGCCGAGACGCGGCTGACCGACGTCCCCGTCGAGGTGCTGGCCGTCGCCGGGCCACCGGCCCCGATGCTGCTCGCCGCGTCGGAGGACGCCGGGATGCTCGTCGTGGGCAGCCGCGGCCGCGGCGCGGTGCGCAGCCTGGTGCTCGGTTCGGTGGCGCTGAGCAGCGTCACCCACGCCCGGGTGCCCGTCGTCGTCGTGCACCCGGCAGCAGACGGGGAGGTGCCCGACGGGGCGGCGGCCGAGGGGGAGGCGGCCGAGGGGGAGGCGCCCGCCGGGCCGCCGCGCGTCGTCGTCGGCCTGGACGGGTCCGCGGCCTCCACCCTCGCCCTGGAGCGCGCGGCGCGGGAGGCCGCGCTGCTCGGCGCCGAGGTGCACGCGGTGTCGGCGTACTCGTCGGCGAGCTACTGGAGCGACGCCTACGCGGTCGTCCTGCCGCCGCCGGAGCAGCTCGCCGAGGAGGTGCGGGTTGCCGCCGAGCGCCAGGTGGCGGCCGCGCAGCTGCCCGGCGGGGTGCCGGTGCGCGTTGAGAGCCTCGAGGGCCCGGCCGGGCACGTGCTGGTCGCGGCGGCGCGGGGCGCCCGGCTCCTGGTCCTGGGCGGGCACGGGCAGGGCGCCGTCCGCGGGCTGCTCATGGGCTCGGTGGCGCTGCACTGCGTCCTCTCCGGGCCGTGCCCGGTCATGGTGGTCCCGGAGCCGCACGAGGGCGGGCGGCACGCCACCGAGGCCTGAGCGACCCCCCGGGTCGCGAGCCCCCGGACGTGACGGAGGGGCCGCCGTCCGGGGACGGCGGCCCCTCCGGGGTCCGGCGAGGAGGTCAGTCGGACGTCGGGGGCTCGTCCTTGCCGGCCTCCTCGAGCTCGTCGGCCTCCTCCTTGGTCTTGTGCACCGCGCCGTCGGCGTGCTCGGCCGGGCCGTAGACGGTGTAGAGGATCAGCGGGTTCTCACCGGTGTTCAGGAAGTTGTGCTTCTTCCCGGCCGGGACGACGACCAGGTCGCCCTGGGCCACGGCCTTCTCCGAGCCGGAGATGATCGCCTTCCCGGTGCCGCTGACGAAGGTGAGGATCTGGTCCACCTCGTGGACCTCCTCGCCGATCTCGCCGCCCTTGGGGATGGTCATGATGACCAGCTGGGTGTGCTCCCCGGTCCAGAGGACGCGGCGGAAGTCCGGGCTCTTCTCGGCCTCGGTCGCGATCGTGTAGTGGATGACGGACGCCATGGATGGCGCTCCTCTCGTCTCGGCGCGGTTCAGCAGGCGGCCCGCCCGGGGCACCGGGTGGGCGACTGCGCTGGTCCTGCCCCCGTTCCCGGCCGAGTAGTCCTCGGCTCACCCGGAAAGCTGATCTTCCGGGAGGCGCGGGGTCGCAGCCCCGCCCGCGCGCCCGGGCGTGGGACCGTACGGGCGGGAAAGGGTGGCCGCACTCCGCTGCGGGGCGCTCCGCCATGTACCGTTCCCGCGATCGTGACACCCCTGTGATGGAGGTAAGGTGCCGGATTCTTCCCTGACGCCCTCGGGCCAGACGTTCGACGAGGTCTGGGCCGTCGCGGACCGGATCCCCGGGTGGATGACCAAGGGCCAGGCCGAGCTGCTCGACGAGCAGGCCCGCCGCCTGCCCGACGGCTCCGCGGTGCTCGAGATCGGCTCCCACCAGGGGCGCTCGACGGTGATGATCGGCCGCGTCATGCAGGCCAAGGGCGGTCGCGTCTACGCGGTCGACCCGTTCATCGACGGCAAGCTCTTCGGCGGCCGCAAGACCAAGGACTCCTTCGAGGCGCACATCGCCGAGGCCGGGGTCCAGGACACCGTGGAGCTGGTCTGCGACTACTCCACGAAGATCCGCGCCTCGTGGGACAAGCCGTTCCAGATGCTCTACATCGACGGCAAGCACGACTACTGGACCTACACCGACGACCTCAAGTGGCGGGTGCACCTGCCCGAGGGCGCCCCGGTGCTGGTGCACGACTGCTTCTCCTCGATCGGCGTCACGCTCGGCACGCTGCTCAAGGTGCTGCCGGCCAAGGACCTCCGCTACGAGCGGCGGGCCGGTTCGATGGCGCTGTTCCGCGTCGGCAAGCCCTCCCGCGCCGACCGGCTGCGCATCCTGGCCGAGATGCCGTGGTGGATCCGCAACGTGCTGGTGAAGGTGCTGCTGCGGCTCAAGCTGCGCCCGGTCGCCAAGGTCGTGTTCAAGCACGACTCCCCGTACGACCCGTACTGATCGCACCCGGCGGGGTGGGCCGGCCCCCGGCCCCCACCCCGCCGTGGCAGTCCGCCCTGCGGGAACCAGTCGGACCCGTAGGAGCCAGGCGGATCCCGTAGGAGCTAGGCCGTCGCCGCCGCGTTGCGCAGCTCGAGCCCCTCGCGGGCGTGCGTGCGCCAGAGGCGCAGCAGACCGGTGCTCACCAGCAGCACGCTGGCGCCGACGGCGATCCCGGCGACCGTGAGCACGGTCAGCCCCTCGCGCGCGGCGAGCACCTCGACGGCCGCGGCCTCCAGCGCGACGGCGCACCACACGGCCACCGCCGCGACGCGGTCCGAGGCCGCGATGCCGGAGTAGAGCAGCAGCTGGGCCAGCGCGAACAGCGTGCCCAGCATCGCGAACACCCAGGTCGCCCCGCCGAGGGCGTCCCCGTACTCCGCTCCGCCGACCAGCGGCAGGGCCCGGGCGCCCAGCACGGCGGTGGCGGCGGTGAGCAGCGCGCCCACCAGCGCGACCAGCGTGGCGGCGACCGGGAGCAGCCGGCGGCGGCCGCGCGCGTGCGCCAGCCGGGGCAGCAGCACGACGCTGACGCCCTGGGGCAGCCAGAAGGCGACCTTGGCGAAGATCGAGGCGACCGCGTACTCGCCGGCCAGCGAGGCGGGCAGGTGGTGGCGGGCCAGGAGCAGGTCCAGGTTGACCATGAGCACCAGGCCCAGCAGCGCCCCGGACGCCTTCGCGGCGGAGACCACGTGCCGGCGGATGCCGCGGGTGAACCCGGGCCGGCCGTTGAAGGACCACCCGACGACGGCGCTGCAGGCGCAGCCGATCGCCATGCCGACCAGCGCGGCCTCCGGCGTGCCACCGATGAGCAGGCCGGCGATGCCGCCGCCGGACTTGAGCAGCCCGAACGTGGTGTTGACCAGCGCGAGCCGGCCGTAGCGGCGGTTGCCCTGCAGCAGGCCGTCGTAGCCGCCGCGACGAGGGTGTGGGGGACCAGCACCGCGATCAGCCACAGCACGGTCGAGGGCCCCGAGAGGTGCAGCAGCGAGACCAGCGGGGCGACGGCGACCAGCCCCAGGACGCCGACGGCGGCGGCGCCGACCCAGGTGGCGGTGTGCAGCCGGGCCAGGACGGCGGCGCGGTCGGCCGGGTTGGCGCCCAGGGTGAGCGCGGACGCGGTCTGCAGCGCGGTGGCCGGCACGACGCCGATGAACATGACGCCGAGCAGGGCGGCGAGCTCGCCGAACGCCTCGGGGGCGAGCGCGCGGGCCGCCACCACGGTCATGACGTAGGCCAGGCCGTTGACGCCCAGCAGCGCCAGGGAGACCAGCGCGGCCGGGACGGCGGCCTCGCGGCGCCTGCGGGCGGCCCCGGAGGCCGCCGCGGTCTCGGTGGCGGTCATCCCAGCACCGCGCGACGGGGACCCCGGAGGAGCGCCCGCCGGCGGTTGCCCGGGTGGCCGCCCCGGGTCACGCCGACCCTGAGGAGGCGGCTCCGAGGGGGAGCGCCGGCGCGAGGTCGTCCACCCCGAGCGGCACCGCGAGGGTGTGCGTGGCGTCGTCCCGGCCGTGCTCGATGCGCTCGAGCAGGTCGACGAGGTCGGCGGCGTCGCCGTGGCCGGCCTTCGAGCCCCGGGCCGAGCGGGCCAGCACGCCGGCGAAGGTGCGCACGCTGGCCGACCACTCGAAGGTGGCGGCGTGGCGGACCGCGGCCTCGCCCATGGCGCGGCGGGCCTCGTCGTCCTCCAGCAGGCGGGCGACGGCGTCGGTCATCTGGTCGAGGTCGTCGACGAGCACGCCGCTGACGCCGTCGACCACGGACTCCTGCAGGCCGCCGGAGGAGTGGTAGCCGACGGTGGGGACGCCGTGGCCGCCGGCCTCGATGACCACCATGCCCCAGCCCTCCTTCACCGACGGGCAGACGAACACCCAGGCGGCGGCGAGCTGCTCGTGCTTGGCGGTCTCGTCGAGGAAGCCGGTGAACTCCACGCGGTCGGCGACGCCGAGCCGCTCGGCCTCCGCGCGCAGCGAGTCCTCCCACCAGCCCTCGCCGACGACCGAGAGCGTGAGGTCGGGCCAGCGGTCGCTGAGCCGGGCGAGGATCTCCAGGGAGTGCTCGACCTGCTTGTGCGGCACCAGCCGGCCCAGCGTGATCAGCCGCGGCGACGGCGAGCGCGGCGTGTCGACCTGCACGATCGGCTCGGTGCCGACGGGGACCAGCGTGACCCGCTCGGCCTCGACGCCCAGGCCGGCGAGCTCGCGGCCGGTGGCGTCGGAGATCGTCACGTAGGGGGTGCGCCGGTAGATCTTGGGCGCGAGGAAGGACTCCAGCCACCAGCCGATGCGGCCGCCGACCGGGCCGAAGACGATCGGCCACTGCTCCTTGTGCACGTGGAAGACCACGTTGGTCACCGGAGCGCGGGTGACCAGGGTGCTGCAGAAGGGGATGCCGTTCTGGATGTCGACGACCAGGCGCGGCTTGTGCTTGCGGACGAAGGCCATCGCGCGCGGGTAGATGCTCAGCCGGCCGCCGCGCCGGACGATGTGGACGCCGTTGATGGTCTCCTCGGCGGGGGCGCGGCCGTGGGCGGCGCACAGCAGCGTCACGCGCAGACCGGTGGCGGCCAGACCCTCCGCGATCCGCTGCACGTACCGTTCCGATCCGCCGCCCTCCGGGTGGCTGACATCACGCCAGTTCACGAAGAGAACATCGATGTCCGTCGTTCGGTGCAACACCCGCGGCACACTAATGCACCCACGCGGCCACTTCGACCCGCTGTGAGTCCCACGACACGATGGAGTGCGAAAGAATGAGCCGGTCGGCCACCCTCTCCCGGTCGGTCACGCTGTTCCGGGCCTTCCTGCACGAGCAGGACGACCCCGACGGTTTCTACAGCGTCCTCGCCGCCGACTCGGTGGCGCAACTCAGCCGGTGGGCGGACCTCTCGGGCGCCACCGTCCTCGACGTCGGGGGAGGGGCGGGCTACTTCGCCGACGCCTTCCGCGCCGCCGGCGCCACCTACATCGGCCTCGAGCCGGACGCCGGCGAGATGACCGCCCGCGGGGAGCCCGAGCCCGGGACGCTGCGGGGCAGCGGCGAGGAGCTGCCGATCCGCAGCGGCGCCCTCGACGTCTGCTACTCGTCCAACGTGCTCGAGCACGTCCGGCGCCCCTGGGTGATGGCCGACGAGATGGTGCGTGTGACCAAACCCGGCGGCATCGTCTACCTCTCCTTCACCCCGTGGTTCTCGCCCTGGGGCGGGCACGAGACGGCGCCGTGGCACTACCTGGGCGGGCACCGGGCGCGGCGCCGCTACGCGCGCCGCAACGGCGTCGAGCCCAAGAACAAGTTCGGCGAGTCGCTGTTCGTCGCGAAGGCCGGCGGTGCGGCGAAGTGGGCGAAGAACTGCCCGGACGCCGACCTGCTCGCCGTGCTGCCGCGGTACCACCCCTGGTGGGCGGCGTGGGTGGCCAAGGTGCCCGTGCTGCGCGAGTTCGCCAGCTGGAACTACGTCGTCGTGCTGCGCCGCAGGGCCTGACCAGCGGGTTCCCCGGGTCGTCCCGGCCGGTGCGTCGCTCCGGCCGGGACGGCCCGCTCCCGTACCCTCGGGGGTGCTGTGCCGCGACCCTTCTGCGGCGGGAGGAGCTGCATGCGGGCGCGGATCGTCGGGGTGACCCTCATCGTGCTCGGCGCGATCGCGGTGGTCGTCGCCGTCCTCGCGCGGACCGCGGCGCCGCTGCTGCCGGTCGACCTCGAGCTGGACGCGGCGTTCCGCACCGGGGCCGAGGGGGGCGAGGTCAGCTTCGTCGACCCGGTCGACCTCTCGCAGCGGACCAGCGGGGACACGTCCGCGTGGCTGCGGGTCCGCGGCAACCCCGACACCGGCGACGCCGGCGACGACGTCGCGGTGTGGGAGCTCGCGGCCACCGCCGACGACGCCGACGGCACGCTGATCAGCACGATGACCACGGTGGCCTGCCTGGACCGGCGCACCGCCGAGGCCGTGGACTGCGTGAGCGAGTCGGTGGACGGCCGGCGCGCGGACGTCCGCGGCCTGACGGTTCGTTTCCCGATCGACACCGCCCGCCGCGACTACGATGTCTGGGACGCCCGGACCCAGCAGGCGTACCCCGCCCGCTTCGCGGGCGACGAGCGCATCCGCGGCCTGCAGGTGTACCGCTTCGAGCAGGAGGTGCCCGCGCAGGTGGTCGCCTCGGTAACCGTGCCCGGCACGCTCGCCGGCGGCACCTCGACCGCGGACGTCCAGGCCGACGTCGTCCACAGCGGCACCCGCACGCTGCTCGTCGAGCCGGTCACCGGCGTCATCGTGTCCAGCACCGAGTCGCCGAACACCTGGCTGCGCGGCCCGGAGGGGCTGCCCGGCGCCTTCCTGCTGTCGGGCTCCTTCACCAGCACCGACGAGACGGTCGACGAGGCGCTGGACCGGGTCGAGCAGATCCGCGGCGAGCGCGAGGTCCTGCGCTCGGTCGTCCCGTGGGCCGCCGGCGGCGTCGGCGCTGCCCTGCTCCTCGCCGGCGCGCTGCTGCTCGCCAGAGCCCGCCCGGCCCGCACCGAGACCGCGGAGGACGAGCCCGTGCGCGCGCCCGTCCCCGCCGCCTGAGCGGGCGGGCGCATGGCAACGGTGGTCACCGGCCGCTCGGCGGACCTCGCCCCGGCCCACGAGGACGGTGCAAGGGCGCCGCGCCGGCCGCTCGGGGAGCGCGCGCTGGAGCTGCTCGTGCGCGCCCACCTCGCGGTGGTGTGCGCGGGATTCCTCGTCCTCGCGTTGCTCCAGTCGCCGGGGAAGATCATCGGCGACACGAAGCTGGACCTCGCGGTCGATCCGCTGGCGTTCCTCGGCCGGGCCCTCACCCTGTGGGAGCCCGAGGGCGCCGCCGGGCAGCTGCAGAACCAGGCGTACGGCTACTTCTTCCCGATGGGGCCGTTCTTCGCCCTCGGCCAGCTCGCCGGGCTGCCGGTGTGGGTGACCCAGCGGCTCTGGTTCGCGCTGCTGATGAGCGTGGCGTTCCTCGGCGTCGTGGTGCTCGCCCGCCGGCTGCGGATCGGCACGCCGTCCACCGTGCTGGTCGCCGGCATCGCCTACGCGCTCGCACCGCGCATGCTCACCGCCATCGGCACCACCTCGGCCGAGCTGATCCCCATGGCGCTGGCGCCGTGGGTGCTCGTCCCGCTGGTCGGCGCCGAGCGGCACGGCTCGGCGCGCAGGGCCGCGGCGCTGTCCGGGGTGGCCGTCTTCTGCGTCGGCGGCGTCAACGCCGTCGCCACCGCCGCCGTCCTCCCGCTGGCCGCGCTGTGGCTCGTCACCCGCCCCGGGGGGCCGTTCCGGCGAAGGCTGGTGCTCTGGTGGGGGCTGGCCGTCGGGCTGGCCGCCGCCTGGTGGGCGGGCCCGCTGGTCCTGCTCGGGCAGTACAGCCCGCCGTTCCTCTTCTACATCGAGAACGCCGAGGCGACGACCGGCCCCACCGACGTGCTCAGCGTGCTGCGCGGGGCGTCGCACTGGGTCGCCACCATGGCCTCGCCGTCGGGGCCCGCGTGGCCGGCCGGCTGGTCCCTCGTGCACGACGTCGTCCCGGTGGTCGGCACCGTCGTCCTGGCCGCGGCCGGCCTGGTCGGGCTGTGCCGGCGCGACCTGCCCGAGCGCACCTGGCTGGTGCTGGGCGTGCTGGCCGGCGTCGGCCTGGTGTCCCTGGGCCACCTCGCCTCGGTCGAGGGCATGTGGGCCGGTCCGCTGCACGACGCCCTCGACGGGCCGCTCGCCCCGCTGCGCAACGTGCACAAGTTCGACCCCGTGCTCCGGCTGCCGCTGGTGCTGGCCCTGGCCCACCTCGGCGGCGTCCTGCTCGAGGCGCTGCGGGAGCGGCGCGGCGCGCACGCCGCCCCGGAGCGCCGTCCCCGGCCGCTGGTGCGCGCGGCGTCGCGCGTCGTGCTCGTCCTCCTCGCGGCCGCGCTCGTGGCGAGCGTGACCCCGGCCCTGGCCGGGCGGCTCGCCCCGCCGCGCGGGTTCGAGGACGTCCCCGACTACTGGCAGGAGACGGCCGACTTCCTGGCCTCGGACAGCGTCGAGGGCCGCGCGCTGCTGCTGCCCGGTGCGAACTTCCCGGTCTACGAGTGGGGCACGCCCACCGACGAGCCGTTGCAGCCGCTGGCCGACTCGCCGTGGGACGTGCGCAACGCCATCCCGCTGACGCCCGAGGGCCACATCCGCATGCTCGACGCGATCGAGGAGCGGCTGGAGCGGGGGCAGGGCTCGGCCGGCCTGGCGCGCTACCTGGCCCGCGCCGGCATCTCGCACCTCGTGCTGCGCAACGACCTCGACAACGGGGCCACCGGCGCCACCCGCTCGGTGCTCGTCCGCGAGGCGCTCCGCGAGTCGCCGGGTATCACCCCGCTGACCACCTTCGGGCCGACCACCGTCGTCGAGGTGCCGGAGGACGCCACCGTCTTCGACGCCGGGCTGGACGAGCCCGACGCCGCGATCGAGATCTGGACCGTCGACGACCCCGCGCCGCGGGCGTGGACCGCGCCGCTGTCCTCGGTGGTCACCGTGCACGGCGGGCCCGAGGGCGTGCTGCCGCTGGAGGACCACGGCGTCGTCACCGACCGGCCCACGATGATGGCCGGCAGCCCCGGCGCGCCGCTGGAGACCGTGATGGTCACCGATGCGCTGGTCCGCCGGGAGCGGACCTTCGGCCGGATGGCCGACGCCGAGTCCGGGGCGCTGGCCGCCGACGACCCGCTGCGGCTGGACGCCCCCGTGCGCGACTACGTCCTGCCGCACCTGGCCGCGGCCGAGAGCGTCGTCCGCTACGTCGGGGGCACCCCGACCGCGTCGAGCTCGGCGTCGGACCCGGACGGCTTCAACGGCACCCGGATGGACACCCAGCCCTGGTCGGCGGTGGACGCCGACCCGATGACCGCCTGGCGGCCCGCGCCGTGGAGCGAGGACCCGCAGCCGGCCTGGTGGAAGGTGACCGCCGACCGCGCCTTCCTGGCCTCGACCGTCGTGGTCTCCCTCGGTGGCGAGCCCGGCGTCCCGCGCCCGTCGGAGCTGCGGCTCACCACGGACACCGGCTCGGTCGTCGTGCCGGTCGCCGACACCGGCGAGGAGCAGGTCCTGCCCCTGCCCGAGGGGTACACCTCGCAGCTCACCATCAGCTCGACCACCCCCGGCAACGCGGAGGACGCCCCCGCCTTCGCGCTCGCCGAGGTGCGGATCCTCGGGATGACCGTGCACCGCTCGACGGTCACCCCGCCGGTGGCCGGTCCCGCCAGCGTCTACGCCTTCGAGGCCGACCGGGGACGGCCCGGCTGCGTGACCGGCGGCGACGGGGCGCCGCTGTGCGCCGCGCCGCTGGTCACCGGCTCGGAGGAGGCGGTCTGGCTGGACCGCACCTTCTTCGTCACCGACTGGACCGAGTACCAGGTCTTCGGCACCGCGACCGCCCGGCCGGGCCGCGCGCTGGACGAGCTGCTCACCTCGGTGCGGGGCACCGTGACGGTCGAGGCGACCAGCGAGCCGGTCACCGATCCGCGCGCCAGCGCCGCGGCCGCGGTCGACGGCGACCCGACCACCGCCTGGCTGGCGGCCGGCGACGACGTCCGCCCGACCCTGGTGCTCACCTTCCCCGAGCCGCGGACCATCGACTCGCTGCGGGTGGTGCCCACCGAGCGGCAGGCCGGCGCCGCGCCCGAGGCGGTCACCATCGAGGCCGGCGGCCTGCCCCGCACCCTGCGGCTGACCGAGGACGGCACGGTCCGCTTCACCCCGATCACCACCGACCGGCTGTCGGTCACCTTCGAGGTGCCCGACGACCTGCAGTCGCTGGACCCGGCAACCCGCTGGAACCAGCAGCTGGGCGTGGGCATCGCCGAGATCGAGGTCGGGCAGCCCAACCCGGTCACGCCGCCGGAGACCCCCGTGGTGACCGAGTGCGGCACCGGCCCCGAGGTCCGGCTCGACGGCACGCTCTACCTGACCTCGGTGCGCTCGACGGTGGGTGCGCTGCAGACCCTGCAGCCGCTGGCGCTGGAGTTCTGCGAGCCGGCCACGGCGCCGACGCTGAAGATCCCCGGCGGCGAGCACCGGGTGCTGGCGCGCAGCAACGAGGCGTTCGCGATCGAGTCGGTCGCGCTCAGCCGCACCGGCGCGGGCGCGGCCACCGCGCCGGGGCAGCGCGGCGCGGTCGAGACCACGCGCTGGGAGGCCGAGCACCGCACGGTGCAGCTGGCCGCCCGGGACGAGGAGACCCTGCTGGTCATCCCGGAGAACACCAACCCGGGGTGGGAGGCGCGCCTGGACGGCGAGCCGCTCCCCGCCGTCACCGTCGACGGCTGGCAGCAGGGCTACGTCGTCCCGGCCGGTGCCGCCGCCACGGTCGAGCTCTCCTTCACCCCCGGCCCCGCGTACCGGACGGCGCTGGCGATCGGCGCCGGCGCGGTGCTGCTGCTCTTCCTGCTCGCCTTCCTGCCTGCCCGGGTCCGGCCCGACCGCACCCGCCGGCTCCGGCTGCCCCGGCTGGGCGCCCGCGTCCCGGCGGTGCTGGCCGCGGCCGTCGTCGTCGGCGCGGCGGTGTTCGGTTCCGCGCTGGTCGGCGGGCTGGTGGGCCTCGGGTCGCTGGCCGGATTCTGGGTGCTGCGGCAGCTGACCGGCCGGTACGCGCCGGCGCTGCTCGGGACGGTCGCCGGCGGATCGGTGCTCGCCGCCGGGGCGCTGCTCGTGGCCGACGGCGAGACCGCCGGTGCCGCGGGCCAGGCGCTCGCCGTCGTGGCGCTGGCCGCCGTCGTCGCCGGGGTGCTCCCGGTGCTGCCCCTGCGCCGACGGTCCGCGCAGGAGACCGCGGCCGCGCCGTCCGCGCCGGTGCAGGCATGAGGTGGCGGCGATGAGGGAGCATGGCGGCGTGCTCCGTCGCTCTGCCGTCCTGCTGCCGGTCCTGTGCCTGGTCCTGACCGGGTGCATCCGGCTCGAGGCACCGGCGCCGGAGGTCACCGAGGTGGACCGGCAGGAAGCCCTGCCGACCTCGCTGGACGCGGGCGAGGCCGCCGCCACGACGCGGCTGGAGCCCGCCTGCCCCGCGCCGGACCCCGCGGAGGTCGTCTCGGCGACCACGCTCAACCGGGCGCTGTCCCGGATCGACTTCCCCCAGTGGCAGTCCGCCGACCTCGGGGCCACCGTCGCGCTCGCCGACGGCCGGATCTTCTGGGCCTGGGGTGACACCGGCCGCGAGAGGGACTTCGTCCCGCAGCTGGTGGACAACTCGGTGCTCATCTCCTCGGGCAACTGCTTCTCGCAGCTGCTCACCGACGAGGACGGCCCCTTCTTCCAGCGCGGCCCGGACGAGCTGACGCTGTGGCCCATGTCGGTGGTCCGGCTGGACCCCACGCCGGCCGACGGCGAGGGCGTCACCGACGTCGTCCTCGTCTACCAGTCGCGCATCCAGCGCGGCGACCGCCAGTGGGACTTCCTCTTCCGCGGCACCTCGGTCGCGGTCCTGCTCGTCGGCGCCGACGGCGTGCCGCGGCTGGACCGGACCGTGCAGCTCACCACCGACAGCTCCGACTACGACCAGGTCAACTGGGGCGCGGCCGCCGAGCCCGACGGCGAGTGGATCTACCTGTACGGCACCCGGTACACCGCGGAGGCCTACATCACCGGCCGCGAGCTGTACGTTTCGCGGGTGCCCCTGAGCGACCCGACGAACGCCGCCGCGCAGGAGTTCTGGGACGGCACCGGCTGGCAGGACGAGCCGGGCCGCGCGGCGCCGATGATCGGGGCCGTCCAGGGGACCTCGCAGACCCTCTCGGTGGACCAGATCGACGGGCGCTGGGTGATCATCTCCAAGGAGGGGGGCGACCTGGCCGACTGGATCTCGATGTGGACGTCGGACTCGCCGACCGGGCCCTGGTCGGACCCCGTCCCCGTGCTGTCCTCACCGGCGGGCCACGACGCCCCGGCCGGCAGCCGGAACCTGCAGTACACCCCGCTGTCCCACCCCGACATCCGCACGCAGTCCGGCGCGCTGCTGGTCTCGGTCTCCCGCAACACCGACGACATCGAGCTGCTGTTCGACGAGCCGCAGCGGGGCCGGGTCCTGTTCGCCGAGGTGCCGCTGCCCCGGCCGTGACCCGGTCGGGGTCCGGCCGTGACGCGTTTCGGGAAAACCGGGTGAGCGAGGTCACCGCGCGCGCCGGAAGATCGGCGCCGTGCCAGGTGTCGGGACAGGGGTGAGCACCCCGACCCCCGCCCGCGCCTACGCGGTGTGGGGCGTGGCGCTGCTGTCCTACGTCGTCGCGGTGTTCCACCGCTCGTCGCTCGGCGTCGCCGCCGTGGACGCGCAGGAGCGGTTCTCCGCCGGCGCCTCGGCCGTCTCGCTGTTCCTCGTCCTCCAGCTCGCGGTGTACGCCGGCCTGCAGATCCCGGTGGGGGTGGCCCTCGACCGGCTCGGCTCCCGGAGGCCTGATCCTGGCCGGCGCGGTCACGATGGCCGCCGGCCAGCTGGTGCTCGCCCTGGCGCACGACGTGCCCACCGCCGTCGCGGCGCGCGTCCTCGTCGGCGCCGGGGACGCGATGACGTTCATCAGCGTGCTGCGCGTGGTCTCGTTCTGGTTCCCCGGCACCGTCGTGCCGCTGATCACCCAGCTCACCGGCATCCTCGGCCAGCTGGGATCGGTGCTGGCCGCCTACCCGCTGGTCGCCATGCTGCACGGCACCTCGTGGGAGACGACCTTCCTCGGCGCCGCCGCCATGGGCCTGCTGGTCGCGGTGCTGGTGCTGGTCGCGTTGCGGGATGCCCCCGGTGGCACGGTCCGGGGTCCCGCGGTGAGCCTGGCCCACCTGCGCGCCACCCTCGGGGAGACCTGGCGGGAACCCGGCACCCGCATCGGGCTCTACACCCACCTGGTCACCCAGTTCTCCGGCACGGTCTTCGCGCTGCTGTGGGGCTACCCGTTCCTCGTTGTCGGCCAGGGCCTCTCGCCGGGCACGGCGGCCGGGCTGCTCACCCTGCTGGTCCTCGTCGGCATGGGCGTCGGCCCGCTGCTGGGGCGGTTGTGCGGGCGCTGGCCGCTGCGCCGATCGGTGCTGGTCTTCTCCATCCTCGGCGCGACCGCCACCGCCTGGACCGTCGTGCTGCTCTGGCCCGGGCGGGCGCCGCTGCCGCTGCTGGTCGCGCTCGTCGTCGTCCTGGGCACGAACGGCCCCGGGTCGATGATCGGCTTCGACTACGCGCGCACGGAGAACCCCGCCGAGCGGATGGGCAGCGCCAGCGGGGTGGTCAACGTCGGCGGGTTCGTCGCCTCGCTGCTGACCATCCTCGCCATCGGCGCCGTCCTCGACGTCCTCACCCCGGGCGGTTCCACCGACTACGAGCTGAGCGCCTTCCGGGCGGCGTTCGCCGTCCAGTACGTCTTCTGGGCGATCGGCCTGGTCGGCGTGCTGCGGCACCGCCGCGAGCTGCGGGCGCGGCTTGCCCGTGACGGCGTGGTGCTCGCGCCGCTGGGCGTCGCGGTCCGCGCGCGGCTGCGCGGCGGGTCCGCCTACCGCTGACCGGTCGCCGGTTCGGCTGTCGCCCGCGGCGTCGCGCTGCGATGGTGGGTGCATGAACCGCGGAATCCGCGCGGCGGCCGCAGGGCTCGCCGCCGTCGCCGCCGTCGCCACCCGCGACCTGGTGCAGCGCGAGCACACGCTGCTGCGCAACTTCCCGGTGGTCGGGCACGCCCGCTACCTGCTCGAGTCCCTCGGGCCCGAGCTCCGGCAGTACCTGGTGGCCGGCAACAACGAGGAGCGCCCGTTCACGCGTGACCAGCGGCGCTGGGTCTACGCCTCGGCCAAGGGCGAGAACAACTACTTCGGCTTCGGCACCGACAACGACCTCGAGTACACCGCCGGGTACCCGGTCATCAAGCACAAGACCTTCGGCCGGGCGGTCCCGGCGTCCGACGTGCACGCCGGGCACGGCGTGAACCTGCCCGCCGCCAAGGTGCTCGGCGCCGCGCGGGGCCGCCGGCACGCGTTCCGCCCGGCGTCGGTCGTCAACATCTCGGCGATGAGCTTCGGTTCGCTGTCGGGTGCCGCGGTCGAGGCGCTCAACCGGGGCGCCGCGCTGGCCGGCTGCCTGCACAACACCGGTGAGGGCGGGTTGTCCCCGCACCACCGGCACGGCGGCGAGCTGGTCTTCCAGCTGGGCACGGCCTACTTCGGCTGCCGCGACGAGCACGGCCGGTTCGACCTGCAGCGGCTGCAGGACCTGGTCGCCGGGGCGCCGGTGCGCGCGCTGGAGATCAAGCTCAGCCAGGGTGCCAAGCCGGGGCTCGGCGGAGTGCTGCCGGCCGCGAAGGTCTCCGCCGAGATCGCCGCCACCCGCGGCATCCCCGAGGGCCGGGACTGCATCAGCCCCTCGCGGCACGCCGAGTTCTCCGACGTCGACAGCCTGCTGGACTGGGTGGAGCTGCTGGCCGAGGCGACCGGCCTGCCGGTCGGCATCAAGTCCGCCGTCGGCGACATGGCGTTCTGGGAGGAGCTCACCGACCGGATGGCCGCCGGTGGCCGCGGGGTCGACTTCGTGACGATCGACGGGGGAGAGGGCGGCACGGGCGCCGCGCCGCTGATCTTCACCGACTCGGTGTCGCTGCCGTTCCAGGTCGGCTTCGCCCGCGTCTACGCCACCTTCGCCCGCAAGGGTCTGCACGAGGACGTTGTGTTCATCGGCGGCGGCAAGCTGGGGCTGCCGGACAACGGGGTCGTGGCGTTCGCGCTCGGCTGCGACATGGTGAACGTGGCCCGCGAGGCGATGCTGGCGATCGGCTGCATCCAGGCGCAGAAATGCCACACCGACACCTGCCCGACCGGCATCGCCACCCAGAACGCCTGGCTGGCGCACGGCCTGGACCCGGCGCTGAAGTCGGTGCGGGCGGCCAACTACGTCCAGACCCTGCGCCGCGACCTGCTCAAGGTGGCCGAGGCCTGCGGGGTGGAGCACCCGGGGCTGATCGACGCGGGCGCCGTGGAGGTGCTCACCGGGCGGACGGCGTCGTCCCCGCTGCACGAGGTGTACGGCTACCACCCGTCCTGGGGGCTGCCCTCGGCGGCCGACCGCGCGGCCATCGCCGCGATCATGGCGGGGGAGTCGCCGCAGGGCGGCAGCGCCCCGCCGTCCCCCGACGCCGTCGGCTGACCCTCACCCTGAGGTCGAGGGCGGACCCGGCCCCCCTGGGGCAGAAATGGCCGTTTCTGCCCCACGGGGGTCAGCGGCCGCGGAGGAGGTCCTCGAAGGAGGTCGCCGGGTCGGCGAAGGGGTCCACCGGCGCGGCCGGCGGCCGCCCGGCGACCAGGTCGGCGAGCTCGCCCGCCGCGCGGTCGACCCGGTCGGCCAGCGCGCCACCGGTGCCCTCGCCGCCGGCCCAGTCCTCCGAGGCGGCGAAGACCGCGGTGGGGACGACGGTGGCCCGCAGGTAGGCGAACAGCGGGCGGAGGGCGTGCTCGAGGGCCAGCGAGTGCCGGGCCGTGCCGGCAGTGGCGCCCATGAGCACCGGGGTGCCGGCGAGCGCGTCCTTGTCCAGGACGTCGAAGAACGTCTTGAACAGCCCGCTGTAGGACGCCGAGAAGATCGGCGTCACCGCGATGACCGCGTCCGCGCCGGTGACCGTGTCGACCGTGGCCCGCAGGGGCTCGTTGGCGAAGCCGGTGAGCAGGTGGTCGGCCAGGTCCCGGGCGTGCTCGCGCAGCTCGACGACCTCCACGGTGGCGGTGATCCCGCGCTCGCGGAGCGCGGCGACGGTGGCCGCGGTGAGCCGGTCGGCCAGCAGCCGGGTCGAGCTGGGGGTGCCCAGCCCGGCGCTGACGACGGCGAGCGTCCGCGTGCTCATCGGACCTCGACCTCCTCGCGGGCCTCGTCACGCGCCTGGCCGGTGACGTCGTCGCCGGGGGCGTGCACCGTGAGGTCGCGGCTCCCGCCGGCGGCCGCGACGCGGGCGGCGTGGGTGGGGGCGTCGGGCACGTGCGCGGGCTTGCGGGCGGCGAACTCGCGGCGGAGCACCGGCACGACCTCCTCGCCGAGCAGGTCCAGCTGCTCGAGCACCGTCTTCAGCGGCAGCCCGGCGTGGTCGATGAGGAACAGCTGGCGCTGGTAGTCGCCCACGTACTCGCGGAACCCGAGCGTGCGCTCGATGACCTGCTGGGGGCTGCCGACGGTCAGCGGCGTCTGGCTGGAGAACTCCTCCAGCGATGGCCCGTGGCCGTAGACCGGCGCGTTGTCGAAGTAGGGCCGGAACTCGCGCACCGCGTCCTGGCTGTTCTTCCGCATGAACACCTGCCCGCCGAGGCCGACGATGGCCTGGTCGGCGCTGCCGTGGCCGTAGTGCTCGAAGCGGCGCCGGTAGAACTCGACCATTCGCTGGGTGTGCTCCGGCGGCCAGAAGATGTGGTTGTGGAAGAAGCCGTCGCCGTAGTAGGCGGCCTGCTCGGCGATCTGCGGGGACCGGATCGAGCCGTGCCACACGAACGGCGGGACGCCGTCCAGCGGACGCGGCGTCGAGGTGAAGCCCTGCAGCGGGGTGCGGAACTTCCCCTGCCAGTCCACGACGTCCTCGGTCCAGAGCCGGCGCAGCAGCGCGTAGTTCTCGACGGCGAGCTCGATGCCGTTGCGGATGTCCTGCCCGAACCACGGGTAGACCGGGCCGGTGTTGCCGCGTCCCAGGGTGAGGTCCACGCGCCCGCCGGCGAGGTGCTGCAGCATCGCGTAGTCCTCGGCGATCTTCACCGGGTCGTTGGTCGTGATGAGCGTGGTGGCCGTGGACAGCTGCAGCGTGGAGGTCTGCGCCGCGATCCAGGCCAGCGTGGTCGTGGGGGAGGAGGAGAAGAACGGCGGGTTGTGGTGCTCGCCGAGGGCGAAGACGTCGAGGCCGACCTCCTCGGTCTTCTTCGCGATGGCCAGCACCGCCTGCAGCCGCTCGGCCTCGGACGGCGTGCGCCCGGTGGTGGGGTCCTGCGTGATGTCGCTGACCGTGAAGACGCCGAACTGCATGACCGCTCCTCGACTTGGTTGAGAGTGCAACTACTGTCTCACGGAACCTCCGCGGGGCGCACCGCATTCCCCGCGCTGGGGGGAGGGGGGCGACCCCGCTGGGTAGCCGACTCGCCACGGCCTGCCGGACGATGCCGGGAGTAGTTCACGGTCCGGTCACGACGCGCCGCTCTCGGTGCCGGGGTCTGGCACTGTCCGGATCGGAGAACGGCGAGGTGCGAGGGGGCGGCGCGATGGCCGAGCGATCGGGAACCGGAGCCGGCGGACCGGGTGGGGGCGACGGCCCGGAGCCGGTGTTCACCGGACCGCTGGACGCGCTGCTGGGGTCCGCGCCGGTCTTCCGCGGCAAGCTGCGCGGCTACGACCCGGTGGAGGTCGACACCTACGTCGCCTGGGCCGAGGGTGAGCTGCGCACCGTCCGCCGGCAGGTCGACGACCTGCTCGCCCGGTTCGGCGCCTGCTCCGCCGAGCTGGAGATCTCCCGCCGGCTGCTGGCCGAGGCTCCGCGGGGCCGGGTGTTCCCGGTGTCCGAGCGGGTCGAGGAGATGCTGCAGCTCGCCGCCGACGAGGCCGCTGCCCTCGTCGACGCCGGTGCCCGCGAGGCCGAGCGCCTGGTGGCCGAGGCGCGCAGCGAGGCCGACGCGCGGCTGCGCAAGGCCCACGAGATCAAGGAGATGGCCGTGCGCGCCGCCGACGAGCTGCGCGACCACGCCCGCAGGGAGCAGGCCGAGGCGCAGGCGAGCCTGGAGCGGGCCCGCACCGAGGCCGCCGAGGTGCTCCGCGCGGCCGCCGAGGAGCGCGACCGGCTGGCCGCGGAGCAGCTCACCGAGCTCCGGGCGCAGGTGGCCGAGCTGAACCGGCAGCGCGACGAGGCCCGCCGGTCGCTGCGCGGGCTCAGCGGCCGGATCGGCGAGGCCCTGGAGGTGATCGCCGCGACGGTGCCCGACGCGCCGGGCTCCGGCAACGTCGCGATCGAGGGGATGGAGTACGACCCCGCCCACGTGGCGCCGACCGGTGCGCCGCGCGCCACGGGGGACGAGCTGGTGCTGGTCGGGCGGCCGGCACCGACCCCGTCCTGACCCCCGGGGAGCGGTTCGGGCACTCCGGCGGTGGCTCGCTCGTGGAGGAGTGAGAGTCTTCCGCTGGTGCGGCGCCGTGCCGCCGGAGCAGAGTCCAGGAGGTCAGCGGTGAGCGAGGTCGCCAAGACCGTGCAGATCGACGGCGGGATCGTCGTCGGTCACGACGGGTCCAAGTGCGCGCAGGAGGCCCTGGTGTGGGCCGGTCGGCTGGCCGCCCGCGCCGACGTCGAGGTGCACGTCGTCCGCGCGTGGTCGATGACCTCGGCGCCGCAGCCGGCCAGCTGGTCGGCCGGCTACGTCCCCCCGCTGCCGGAGTGGGAGCAGGCGGTCCACGACGAGCTCACGGCGCACGTCCGGGCCGCCGGCCTCCCGTCGTCGGTGCGCTGGACCTGCCACGTCGTGCACCGCCCCGCGGAGCAGGCGCTGATGCAGGCGGCCGAGGGCGCGAGCCTGGTCGTCATGGGTGCTCGCGGCCGTGGTGGGTTCGCCGGCCTGCTGCTCGGTTCGGTCAGCGACAAGCTGGTGCGGCACGCGCCGTGCCCGGTCACCGTCGTCCGCACCGGTGCCACCGGCCGGGAGCTGGAAGCGGTCACCGGCGAGAACGCCGCCGTCGAGCTCTGACCGGTCAGCCCGGCTCGTCGCCGTAGACGGCGGACAGCCAGATCCGCAGCAGCACGGGGACGACGTCGTCGGCGGCGACCGCAGGCCCGTCGCCGCTGAGCGAGCCGTAGATGACCCGCTCGTTCATCGAGGTCAGCGCGATCGCCAGGTCGCGGGCCGCGGGGCCGCCCGGTGCGGCGCCGCGGTCCCGCTCGGCCTCGATGACCGCGGTGCACCGCTGCACCCAGCGCTCGACGACCTCGGCCCACAGCCGGCGCACCTCGGCGCTGCCCGCGCGGGCCTCTGCCCAGGCGACGGTCAGCGCGCGGTGGGTGCGGAAGGTGTCGTGGTAGGCGGCCAGCGCCCGCTGCCAGCCCTGGCGCGGCTCGACCACCGAGCCGTCGAAGACCGCGTCCATCGCCGCGTCGGCTTCGGCGACCACCCGGTCCAGCAACGTCAGCAGCACGGCGTCCTTGGACGGGAAGTAGAAGTAGAAGGTGGGTCGGGAGATGCCGGCGCCGCGCGCCAGGTCGTCGACCGAGATGGCGCCCAGCGGCCGCTCCTCGAGCAACCGCTCCGCCGTCGCCAGGATGGCCAGCTCCCGGTCGTCGCCGGAGGTGCGCGCCGGGCGCCGGCCGCGCCCTCCCGGCGGTGCCGCGTCGTCGGACATGCGGGCGAGGCTACCGGCGCGCGACGCGTAACTCGACACCCTGTTGACTCGTTCGACAGAGCGTCGATAGCGTCCGCGGTGCGCAGTTCCGCGGCCGCCGGACGCCCGACGCCCGAGCCCGAACCGCCGACCCCCGCGGCCGGCCCGTTCCTGGAGTGTGGACATGAGTCCCGAGCACGTGGACGTCCTGATCATCGGCGCCGGCCTGTCCGGCATCGGCGCCGCCTGCCACCTGCAGGCCGAGTGCCCCGGCAAGACCTACGCGGTGCTGGAGTCGCGCGGGGCCATCGGCGGCACGTGGGACCTCTTCCGCTACCCCGGCATCCGCTCGGACTCCGACATGTTCACCCTCGGCTACGCCTTCAAGCCCTGGACCGGCCCGAAGTCGATCGCCGACGGTGAGTCGATCCGCGAGTACATCGTCGAGACCGCCCGGGAACACGGTGTCGAGGAGAAGATCCGCTTCCACCACGAGGTGCTCTCCGCCGACTGGTCGAGCGCCGACGCGCGGTGGACGGTCACCGCCCGGCGCACCGACACGGGGGAGACGGTGCAGCTGACCTGCTCCTGGCTGTCGGTCTGCTCCGGCTACTACCGCTACGACGAGGGCTTCCGGCCGGAGTTCCCCGGCGAGGAGCGCTTCGCCGGCGAGCTGATCCACCCGCAGCACTGGCCGGAGGACTTCGACGCCACCGGCAAGCGCGTCGTCGTCATCGGCAGCGGCGCCACCGCGGTCACCCTGGTGCCCAACCTCGCCGAGGACGCCGCCTCGGTCACCATGCTGCAGCGGACGCCGAGCTACATCCTGTCGCTGCCCGGCAAGGACCCGCTGGCCGAGCTCCTGCGCAGCCGGCTGCCCGCGAAGGTCGCCTATCCGATCGTGCGGTGGAAGAACGTGCTCACGTCCACCGCGCTGTTCCAGGCCAGCCGGCGCTGGCCGAACGGCGTCCGGAAGCTGATCCGCCGGCTCACCGAGAAGCAGCTGCCGGCCGGCTTCGCGGTCGACGAGCACTTCAACCCGCCCTACGACCCGTGGGACCAGCGGCTGTGCCTCGTCCCCGACGGCGACCTGTTCCGCAGCCTGCGCGAGGGCTCGGCCTCGATCGTCACCGACCGGATCGCGACCTTCACCGAGACCGGTATCGAGCTGGCGTCCGGCGGGCACCTCGACGCCGACGTCGTCATCACCGCCACCGGGCTCAACCTGCTGGCGATGGGCGGCATGGAGCTGCGCCTCGACGGCGAGCCCGTCGACGTCTCGGAGACGGTCTCCTACAAGGGGATGATGCTCTCCGGCGTCCCGAACTTCTCCATGGTCATCGGCTACACGAACGCCTCCTGGACGCTCAAGGCCGACCTGGTGAACCGCTACGTCTGCCGGCTGCTCCAGCACCTGGACCGCCGCGGCCTGGCCGTCGCCACCCCGCTCGCCCCGCCGGAGGGCGCGGACCTGCCCTTCCTGGACCTGGCGGCGGGCTACGTGCAGCGCAGCCTCGCCCAGCTGCCCAAGCAGGGGCGGCGCACCCCGTGGCGGCTGCACCAGAACTACATCCGCGACGTGCAGCTCATGCGCCGCGGCCCGCTCGAGGACGAGGGCATCACCTTCAGCGCCGCTCCTGCCCGGGCCGAGCGGGCGGCCGCCTGATGCGCGGCTACGAGTTCGCCGGCGGCACCGCGATCGTCACCGGCGCGGCCAGCGGCATCGGCGAGGCCCTCGCCGTCCAGCTCGCCGACCGCGGCAGCGCTCTCGTGCTGGTCGATCGGGACGCCGAACGGCTGGCCGGCGTGGCCGACAGGATCCGCCGGTCTCACCCTCGACTCGAGGTCGAGACCTATGTCGCCGACCTCGTGGACGAGGCGGCCACCGACGCCCTGGGCGCGCAGCTCGCGGCCGCCCACCCCGGGACGACGCTGCTGGTCAACAACGCCGGCGTCGCCCTCGGCGGGCGCTTCGACCAGGTGACGCTCGAGGAGTTCGACTGGGTCCTGGCGATCAACTTCCGCGCCGTCGTCCGGCTGACCGCGGCGCTGCTGCCGGTGCTCAAGGCCAACCCCGGCTCGCACCTGGTCAACGTCTCCAGCATCTTCGGCATCTTCGCCCCGCCCGGGCAGGCCGCCTACGCCGCCAGCAAGTTCGCCGTCCGCGGCTTCAGCGAGTCGCTGCGGCACGAGCTCGCCGACGACGGCGTCGGGGTGACCGTCGTCCACCCCGGCGGCATCCGCACGCGGATCGCCGAGACCGCGCGGCTGGGCTCCGGGGTGGACCCCGAGGAGGTCGCGGCCGGCCGCGAGCAGATGGCCCGGCTGCTGCGCATGCCGCCCGAGAAGGCGGCCGCCCGGATCGTCACCGCCATCGAGCGACGCCGACCCCGGCTGCTCATCGGCCTGAGCGCGACGGTGCCCGACGTGCTGGTGCGGCTCCGGCCGGGCGCCTACTGGCGGCTGGTCGCCCGGGGGATCGGCGCGCGCCGCGCGGCGGCCGCGCGAGACTGACCGGGTGACGTCGGTCCCCGCCTCCTTCATCCGCGCCCACACCCGGCCCGAGCGGCCCTCGCTGGTGCCGGAGGTGCAGCTGCTGGTCGCCGCCGACGTCGTCGCGCTCTGGGAGGCGATGGCGGTCGAGCAGGGCCGCACGGCGCAGGAGCCGCCGTTCTGGGCCGCGGCCTGGCCGGGTGGCCAGGCGCTGGCGCGGTACGTGCTCGACCACCCGGAGCTGGTCGCCGGCCGCACCGTGCTCGACCTCGGCGCCGGCAGCGGCCTGGTGGCGGTCGCCGCGGTCGTGGCCGGTGCCGGCCGGGTGATCGCGAGCGAGATCGACCCCTTCGGCCGGGCGGCCATCCCGGAGAACGCGGCGCTCAACGGGGTGTCGGGGATCGAACCGGTCGGCGACCTGCTGGGGGAGGCGCCACCGGCCGTGGACGTCGTCCTGGCCGGGGACGTCTGCTACGACCGGACCATGACCGAGCAGGTGCTGCCCTTCCTGGAGGCGGCCCGCGCCGCCGGCGCCGAGGTGCTCGTCGGTGACCCCGGCCGGCCCTACCTGCCGCACGACCGGCTCACCGAGGCCGCCGTGCACGACATCCCCGACGGGGACGCCTCGGCGGCCGGTCCGGCCCGTGTGCGGAGGACCACGGTGTGGCGCCTGCCCTGACGGGAACACCTCACGCATTTGACATGCGTCACGCGAGGAATTCGCGCCAGCGTTTGTCACGGCGCGATAACGCCGGTTACGTTGGACCGGTCCGGAAGGCGGCCCCCCACCGGGGGCGCTGCGCCGGGCGCCGCCGAATCGCCCAGCGAGGCGAACCGGGGACCCACCGCACCACTGGGGTGAATCCCGGCTCCGGATCTCCAGTCCGGAGCGGGTAGGGCTGCTTCCCGCCCGAACCCGTCAGCTAACTCGGTAGGCGGCTCACGGAAGAACTGGACAGCTGCGGAACACGACGCCGCCCCTGCGAGGGCGGCCGTTCTGCTGCGCCCTGACACCCGGAGCTCACCCCCCTCATGAACCTCCGCACCACCCTGAACGCACGCCTGCGCCGCCGCCCGCCCGTGGGCCCGCGCCGCTCCGCCCTGTTCCTCGGCGTCGCCGCCGCTGGAGCACTGATGGTGAACACCCTCGCCGCCGGCGAGCCCGCCGCGCACGCCGAGGCCCAGACCGAGTCGATGAGCGTCGCCCAGCAGCTGGGCATCGAGCAGAGCTCGGTGCTGGACGCCGCGGCCGTGGAGCCGCTCCAGGAGCTGGCCGCCAGCCGCAGCGCCCGCGACGCCGACCAGGCGACCGCCGCCCTCAACCAGCTCGCCGCCGAGCAGGCCGAGCGGGACCGGCTCGCGGCCGAGGAGGCCGCCCGGATCGCCGCCGAGGAGGCCGCCCGCGCCGAGGCCGCGCGCGCCGCCGAGGCAGCCCGTGCGGCGGAGGCGGCCCGTGCCGCCGAGGCCGCCCGCAAGGCCGCTCCTGCCCCCGCTCCCGCCGCACCGCGGGCCGCCGCCGGCTCGGCCGCCGCCGCGCCGTCGGGCTCCTACCAGAGCTACGCGCTGCAGAAGCTCGGTGGCGACAGCGGGCAGTTCTCCTGCCTCGAGAAGCTCTGGGGCAAGGAGAGCGGCTGGAACCCCAACGCGCAGAACCCGACCAGCACCGCGTACGGCATCCCGCAGTTCCTGAACAGCACCTGGGCCGGCACGGGGATCGCCAAGACCTCCGACGGCTACCGGCAGATCGACGCGGGCCTGATCTACATCAACAACCGCTTCGGCTCCCCGTGCGGCGCCTGGGCGCACTCGCAGGCCAAGGGCTGGTACTGAGCCCCCGCGCCGGGCACTGACCCGGCGCTGCACGCCCCACCGGTTCCGCCGGGATCACCGATCCCGGCGGAACCGTTGCGTCCGGGGTCAGTCGAGCAGGCCGGCCTCGGCCTTGGCCAGCAGCGCGGTGCGGACGGCGGCGTCGACGGTCGCGGCGAAGGCCGGGTCCGCCGCGCTGCGCTCCTCGACCGCCTCGAGCATGGCCGGGAAGGTCGTGGGGGCGACGGTGAGCACCAGCGTGCCCCCGGCGGCCAGGAAGCGGATCGCGCGCTCGCCCACCGGGGTGGCCGCCACGGCGGCGGCGTTGCCGAGGTCGTCGGAGATGACGGGGCCGGTGAAGCCGAGCGTGCCGCGCAGCAGCTCCCGCACGACGACGGGGGAGAACGCCGCCGGGGCCGTCGGGTCGATCCGGCCGTAGGTCGCCGAGGACGTCATCACCATCGGCGGGGCATCGGCCGCGGCCAGCGTGCCGGCGAACGCGGTCACCTGGTCGTCGCCCGCGGTGGTCACCGGGTCGACGACGTCGGCGGTGTCGTCGGTGTTGCCGCGGACCCGTCCGAGACCCGGGAAGTGCTTGAGCGTGGCGGTGACCCCGGCCGCCGCCAGGCCGTCGACGACGGCGCCCGCCGCGGGGGTCACCTCCGCGCCGGTGCTGCCGTACTGCCGGTCGAAGACGCCGATCGGTCCGTTGGTGTCCTCGGTGCCGGCGGGCACGACGTCGACGACCGGAGCCAGGTTGAGGTTGATGCCGGCGTCGCGCAGCTGGCTGCCGAGCCGGCCGGCCAGCTCGGCCAGTTGCCCGGCGGGCAGGTCGCCCTGGTCGGTGGCGGGCGGCAGCCGGTCGAACCCCGGGCCTTTGAGGGTCTGCACGGCGCCGCCCTCCTGGTCGACGGCGATCCACAGCCCCGGCCCGGTGGCGTCGGCCTGCCAGCCGGCGGTGAGCTCGGCGAGCTCCGCCGCCGGGGCGGCGGGGCGGCCGGCGAGGAAGATCCCGCCGACGCCCTGCTCGACCAGGCCGGCGCCGCTGCCCAGCGCGTCGGCGGGCACGCCCACCACGAACAGCTGCGCGATCTCCTCCCGGCGGTCGAGGGCCTCCAGCGCCGCGGCCACCCGTGCTTCGGCGTCGTCGCCGGGTCCGCCGGCCGGCGGCTCGGCGCTCGCGGATGCCGACGGCGGAGCAGTCGCGGAGGAGGGGGCCGCGCCCGTCGCCGGCTCCTCGCCGCCGCAGGCCGCCAGGCCGAGGGCCAGGGACGCCAGGACGGCGGTGGCGCGGACGGCGGTGCGGCGCATGGCTCTCCTCCGGAACTCCTCCCGGGGGAGGCGGCTCGGCGCCCGCTGACCGGCGGGCACCCGGAGCGAGTCTGCCGCCCGGGGTGCCCCCGGTCCGGGACCGGCATAGCGTCGGGTCGTGACCGAGGAGCGACCAGGACCGGAACGCGGCGTCCCGCCCGGCCTCGTGGGCCGGTCGATCGAGGAGTTCGTCACCCAGCTGCGGAGCTTCACCGACCGGGCGCGCACCGTCGCGGGCTCCGTGCCCACCCGGCTGTCCCTGCCCGCCCTGCCCAGCCCGCCGGGCGCGCTGTCGGCCGCCCAGCTGCGCGCCATCGCCGAGATGGTGACCGCGCAGCGGGCCGCGATCGGCGGCATGCGCGCCCAGCTGGACGCCTTCGACCAGCAGCTCGCCGTCTTCGAGCGGATCCTCGAGCCCCTGGTCGAGTGGAGCGGCACGTGGGCGCGCCTCGAGGAGGCGGTCGGCGACCTGGTGCGCCGGGACGGCGGCCCGGACGAACCGGTGCCGGACCGGGGCCCCGACCCGTCGCCCTGACGGCGGGACGCGGCCGGGTCAGCGCCAGGTGGTGATGCGGACCGTCGTCCCGAGGGACGAGGACCGGACCTGCACCAGGTCGCAGAGCTGGTTGACCAGGTGCAGCCCCCGCCCACCGGGCCGGTCCGGCGGGGGACGGCGGCGGCCGACCAGCGGGTCGGCGATGTGCCCGCCGTCGCCGAACTCCACGACGGCGGCGTCCTCGGTGTCCCAGAGCGCCAGCGTGCCGCGCCCTCCGCCGTGGCGCAGGGAGTTGGTGACCACCTCCGAGGCGGCCAGCTCCAGCGCCTCGACCTGGGCGCCGGCCAGCCCGCAGGAGCGGGCGAACGAGGCGACCGTCCCGCGGATGGCCCGGAGGTCGTCGGCGCCGTAGCTGCCCCGCAGCGCCACGTCGGTGCGCTGCGGGAGCGGAGCGCCGAACGTCTCGGCGGCGGCCGCGCGGGAGTAGGCGGTGCTGGGGCGGCGGCGCCCCGCGCTGGAGACCAGGGGGTGGGACTGCAGCGCGCCCGTGCGGACCGCACGGGGCAGGTGGGCCTGGTCGTACGGGCACAGCAGCCGCCACGCCGGCCCGCCGCCGAAGGCGGTGTTCAGCAGCAGCTCGTGCAGCCGGCAATCCACGTACTCGGCGTCGCGACGGCCGGGCCAGGCGGGCTCGCCGACGCCGCGCAGCCCGCAGCCGGCCACCCCGGCGGCGGCGACCACCTCGTCCCACGCCCCGATGATCCGGGCGGGGTTGGCTCCGAGGGTGCTCATGTCCAGCCACCGCACGGCGGCGGCGTCCCCGCCCAGCGCCGCCTGCAGCAGCCGGAGCCGGCCGGGTGGCTCCGGCGACCACGACGCGCTCGCCGCGGTCCAGCCCCTCGCGGACGAACGGGACCACCCCGGCCAGGAAGGTGTCGTCGTCCCGGTAGAAGAGCGCCTCGTGCTCGAAGCCGGCCGCCGCGTGCGGCGCCGGGGCAGCGGAGCTCATCCGGGCGCGACCCCGTCGGGGGCCGGCACCCGCCACGAACCCACGATCGACCCGTGCGTGCGCACGGGTCGACCGTAGACCGCCGGGGGGCGGGGCGACAGGGTCCGGCGGGGAGGCCCGCCGGGTGTCAGAGCGCCCGGAGGATGTCCTCCACGCGCTCGCGGGCGTCGCCGAAGAGCATCCGGCTGTTGTCCCGGAAGAACAGCGGGTTCTGGACGCCGGCGTAGCCGGTGTTCATCGACCGCTTGAACACCACGACCCGCTCGGCCTCCCACACCCGCAGCACCGGCATGCCGGCGATCGGGCTGGCCGGGTCCTCGGACGCGGCGGGGTTCACCGTGTCGTTGGCGCCGATGACGAGGACGACGGAGGTGTCGGCGAGGTCGTCGTTGATCTCGTCCATCTCGAGCACGACGTCGTAGGGCACCTTGGCCTCGGCGAGCAGCACGTTCATGTGCCCGGGGAGCCGGCCCGCGACGGGGTGGATGCCGAAGCGCACCTCGACACCGCGCTCGGTGAGCTTGCGGGTCAGGTCGGCCACCGCGCCCTGCGCCTGGGCCACGGCCATGCCGTAGCCCGGGGTGATGACGACGGACTTCGCGTCCAGCAGCAGCTGGGCGGTGTCCTCGGCGTTGATCTCGGTGTGCTCGCCGTAGTCGACGTCGGAGGCGGCGGCGCTGCCCTCGTTGCCGAAGCCGCCGGCGATGACGGAGATGAAGGACCGGTTCATCGCCTTGCACATGATGTAGGAGAGGTAGGCACCCGAGGAGCCGACCAGTGCACCGGTGATGATCAGCAGGTCGTTGCCGAGCAGGAAGCCCGAGGCGGCGGCCGCCCAGCCCGAGTAGCTGTTGAGCATCGAGACGACGACCGGCATGTCGCCGCCGCCGATCGAGGCCACCAGGTGCCACCCCAGGGCCAGCGCCAGCACGGTGAGGACGGCGAGCACCGGCAGGTTCGGCTCGACGACGAACACGACGGTCAGCGCCGCGAACGCCGCCAGCGCGCCGAGGTTCAGCCAGTTCTTGCCGGGCAGCACCAGCGGGTTGCTCTTGATGCGGGCCGACAGCTTGAGGAAGGCCACGATCGAGCCGGTGAAGGTGACCGCACCGATGAAGACGCCGATGGCGACCTCGCCGGAGTGGATGCCCAGCAGGTCCGAGGAGACCTCGGTCTGGTTGTCCAGGTCGGCCTCGACCGACAGGTAGCCGTTCCAGCCGACCAGCACCGCGGCCAGGCCGACGAAGCTGTGCAGGATCGCGATGAGCTCGGGCATCCCGGTCATCTCGACCTTCGCCGCGCGCCACAGGCCGATCGCGCCACCGATGACGACGGCGAGGACCATCAGGACGGCGCCGGTGCCGGACAGGCCGTGGTCGACGGCGAGGCCGATGGTGGCGACCAGGGCGATGACCATGCCGGCCATGCCGTAGGCGTTGCCCGCCTTCGCCGTCTCGTGCTTGGCGAGGCCGGCGAGGCTGAGGATGAACAGCAGCGCGGCGACGATGTAGGCCGCGGAGGCGGCGGTGGTGGCGGTCATCGGGCTGCACTCCCCGTGCTCGGTCCGCGGGTGAACATGCCGAGCATCCGGCGGGTGACGGCGAAGCCGCCGAAGACGTTGATGCTGGCGACGAGGATCGCGACGAACGCGAGCGCGGTCACCAGGGCGTCGTCGTGCCCGATCTGGAGCAGGGCGCCGACGACGATGATCCCGGAGATCGCGTTGGTGACGCTCATCAGCGGCGTGTGCAGGGCGTGGTGCACCCCGCTGATGACGTAGAAGCCCACGACGACGGCGAGCGCGAACACCGTGAGGTGCTGGACCAACTCGCTGGGCGAGAACCCGGCGAGCACGAAGAGCAGCGCGGCGGCCACCCCGACCAGCGCGAAGCGCCGGCCTGGGCTCGGGGGCTCCGGTGGGGGAGCGGCCTGCACCGGGGCGGGGGCCGCGGCGGCCGGCGCCGGGGCGGCGGAGACCTGCACCGGCGGCGGGGGCCACATCGTCTCGCCCGCGCGCACGACGGTGATCGCGCGCTGCACGACGTCGTCCAGGTCGAGGACGAGCTCGCCGTCCTTGCCCGGGGTGAGCAGCTTGAGCAGGTTGACCAGGTTGGTGCCGTACAGCTGCGAGGCCTGCGCCGGCAGCCGGCCGGGCAGGTCGGTGTAGCCGATGATCGAGACGCCGTTGGGCGTGACCACGACCTCGTCGGGCACCGAGCCGGCGACGTTGCCGCCCTGGGCCGCGGCCATGTCGACGATGACCGAGCCGGAGCGCATCGAGGCGACCATCTCCTCGGTGATCAGCCGCGGCGCGGGCCGGCCGGGGATGAGCGCGGTGGTGATGATGATGTCGACGTCGCGCGCCTGCTCGGCGTACATCTCGGCGGCGCGGCGGTTGAAGTCCTCGCCCATCTCGCGGGCGTAGCCGTCGGAGCTGACCTCCTGCTCGCCGGCCTTGACCGCGACGTACTCGCCGCCGAGCGAGCGCACCTGCTCGGCGACCTCGGGGCGCACGTCGGTGGCGCGCACGATCGCGCCCAGGCTGCTGGCCGCGCCGATGGCGGCGAGGCCCGCCACACCGGCGCCGGCGACGAGCACCTTGGCCGGGGGCACCTTGCCGGCGGCGGTGACCTGGCCGGTGAAGAAGCGGCCGAAGACGTGGGCGGCCTCGACGACGGCGCGGTAGCCGGCGATGTTCGCCATGGAGCTGAGCACGTCCAGGGACTGCGCGCGGGAGATGCGCGGGACGGCGTCCATCGAGAGCACGGTGATCGGGCGGGCGGCGAGCGCGGCGACCAGGTCGGGGTTGAACGCCGGGCTGATCATGCCGATCAGCGTCGCGCCGTCCCGGAGCCGGGCGATCTCGTCGACCGTCGGCGCGGTGACCCGCAGCACGACGTCGGCCTGCCACGCCTCGTCGGTGCTGCCGATGCGGGCACCGGCGCCGGCGTAGGCGTCGTCCGGGAAGCTGCTGGCCTCACCGGCCCCGGCCTCGACGACGACGTCGTATCCGAGACCGACGAGCTGCGAGACCGTGGTCGGCGTCGCGGCCACCCGCGTCTCGCGGGCTCGGGTCTCGCGTGGCACTCCGATGTGCAACGTGGCTCCGTTCGTCGTCGACCGGCCGCGCCGGTCCCCTGTGGAAAGCGACCGCGGTCACCGCGATCCCGGCAGATCATGCCTGGGTCGGAGCCGGCTCTCCGCCCGGGGCCCGCCGATGTGACCACTGCCACGTCGTCCCACTGCGTGGTCAGGCGAGTCCGTTCACCGAGACACCGGCGGTTCGGAGGGCGTCCACGCCGGTCAGCCGCGTGCCGTCGGTCTCGTCCAGCCCGAGGTTGATCAAGGTGGGCACCCGCAGCAGCGGGGTGAGGTCGGTCAGCGGGTTGGCGCCCAGCTGGAGCTCCTGCAGCAGCGGGGCGTCGGCCAGCCCGCCGACGGCGGAGACGCGGTTGCCGAACAGGTCGAGCACCAGCAGCGTCGGCACGCTGCCCAGGGGCGAGGGGTCGACGACCTGGTTCCGGCCCAGCCGCAGCGTGTCGAGGGCGGGCAGCCCGGCCAGGGGCGAGACGTCGGTGATCGCGTTGCTGCTGAGGTCCAGGCGGCTCAGGCCCTCGGCGCGCGCCAGCGGGGTGAGGTCGGTGATCTGCGCGGAGGCCACCCCGAGCGCCCGCAGGGTGCCGGTCCGCAGCGGGGACAGGTCGCTGACCGGGTTCTGCGAGAGGCCGACGTCGAACAGCTCCAGCCCGGCCAGCGGGGACAGGTCGCTGATCCGGTTGCCGGTGAGGGTCAGCGTGCTCAGCCGCTCCAGCGCCGCCAGCGGGTCCAGGTCGCTGATCTCGTGGTGCGGCAGGTCCAGGTTGATCAGCCCGGTGAGCCGCTCGAGGCCGTCGAGGGACCGGATGGGGGGCTCGGGGCCACCGCCGGGGCAGTGCAGCTCCTCGATGGCCCCGAGGTCGCGCTCGGGGAAGGCGGTCGTGCCGGCGGGCAGGCCCGCGGTCTCCGCGACGCACGCGGCGAGCGCGGGATCGGCCAGCACTGCGCCCGGCTCGTCGTCCCCGGCGGCGCAGGCGGGGACGGCCGCCAGCACCAGGGCGGCGGCGAGTGCGGCCCGGCGGTGGGTGCGGGGTGTGCGGGGGATGACGGCACCTCCTCCGGCCGCAGGCTAGCCAGTGGGGACGCCGCGGCCCGGCAGGCCGGCCGGGCCGCCGCGGCCCGCGTACCCCCAACGGGCGAATCGCACGGGAACGGGCGAAGAGCTGGGCGGATGCGGCCGAAGAACCTGGTGTCGCGTCCGTCCGGGCGCGCCGCCGCATGAGGAAGGGGGACCGTGACCGCCGCGACCGCGCCGGACGAGCACGTCCCGTCGGAGATCGTCTCCTCGGTCTTCTACAGCGCCGCCGTCAGCGACGCGCTGGCCCTGCTGGTGGCCGAGACCTCCGGACGCACCCAGCGGTTCACCTGGGCGAACGAGGGCGCCGTGCAGCTGCTGGGCTACGGCCCGGCCGACCTGTGCGCGATGCCGGTCGAGCAGCTCTTCCCGACCCTCGGCGGGGGTGAGCTCAAGCTGCTGCTGCGCCGCGAGCGCTCCGCCCGCCGCACCCTGCACGTGCGCACCGCCAGCGGCGCCCTGGTGGAGGTCGGCGTCCTCACCACGCCGTCGCCCGGCGGGCGGCGGTGGACGGTGTTCCTGCGCGCGACCGCCAACGAGCAGGAGCGCGCCCTGCGGGCCACCGCGGACGCCCACGAGCGGCGCTTCTCCGCCCTCACCGAGCGCTCCCCGGTGCCGACCCTGCTCTCCGAGCAGGGCATGCGCCTGGCGCACGTGAACGACGCGTTCTGCGGCCTGGTCGGCCGGGGGGCCGAGCAGATGCTGGGCACCGGCTGGATCGACACGGTGCACACCGACGACCTCGACGCCGTCATCGAGCAGGTCTCCGCGGCGCTGGACGGCGGCGAGGTCGAGGTCCAGGCCCGCCTGGTCCGCGACGACGGTGCCGTGCGGACGACGATCATCCGCTTCGCCCACCTGTTCACCCCCGGCGTGGGCGCGGGCTTCGTCGCCACCATCGAGGACATCACCGACCGGCTGGCGTTCGAGGCGCGGCTGGCCCACCAGGCCAACCACGACCCGCTGACCGGGCTGCCCAACCGGACGCTGCTGGCGCAGTACGTGTCGGAGCGCTTCCGGCCGGGCGCCGGCGGCCTGGCCTGCCTGTTCCTCGACCTGGACAACTTCAAGGTCGTCAACGACTCGCTGGGGCACACCGCCGGCGACGAGCTGCTCATCGAGGTGGCGAACCGGCTGCGCGCGACCGTGCGCCCCGGCGACCTGGTGGCGCGCTTCGGCGGCGACGAGTTCGTCGTCGTCTGCGAGCAGGTCGACGAGGAGGCCGTCGTCGCGCTCGCGGAGCGGATCACCGAGGCCCTCGGCCGCCCGATGCGGCTGGGCGGGGTGGACGTGCGTCCCCACGCCAGCGTCGGCGTCACCGTGCAGACCGCCGAGCACGTCGCCGCCGAGGAGCTGATCCGCGACTGCGACATCGCCATGTACCAGGCGAAGGCCGGCGGCAAGGGGAGGATCAGCGTCCTCGACCAGGCCGGCCGGGCCGAGGCGCGGGACAAGCTGCGGATGGTCGCCGAGCTGCGCGACGCCGTCGACCACCGCGAGCTCACCCTGTACTACCAGCCGATCTTCGGCACCGCGGACCGCAGGCCGGTCGCGGTCGAGTCGCTCGCGCGGTGGCAGCACCCCGAGCGCGGGACGATCAGCCCGACCGTGTTCGTGCCGCTGGCCGAGGAGAGCGGGCTCATCGCGGGGCTGGGCCTGTTCGTCCTCGACGAGACCTGCCGCCAGCTCGCGGAGTGGGACCGCCTGGTGGGGGCCGCGGCGCCGCCCCGGGCCAACGTCAACGTGTCCGCCCTCCAGCTGGACGGCAACCTGCCGGAGCAGGTCGCGGCCGCGCTGCAGCGGCACGGGCTGCACCCGTCGCGGATCTCCATCGAGATCACCGAGTCGGCGCTGATGAAGGACCCGGCGTCGGCGCAGAGGGTGTTGCAGGACCTGCGCGACGTCGGCGTCGAGCTGACCATCGACGACTTCGGCACCGGCTACTCGTCGCTGGCCTACCTGCGGCACCTGCCGGTGGACTGCCTCAAGGTGGACCGCTCGTTCGTCGCCGAGCTCAGCGCCGGCCACGGGGAGATCGCCTCGGCGGTCATCGCCCTGGCCCGCAACCTCAACCTGTGCACGGTTGCCGAGGGCGTCGAGACCGCCGAGCAGGCCGACGAGCTGCAGCGGCTGGGTGCCACCTACCTGCAGGGGTTCAGCCTGGCCGAGCCCATGACCGGGGGGCACACCGCCGCCTGGTTCGCCACCCACGGGGAGACCGGAGAAGCGTGACCGTCACACCGTTCCCGCGCGCGGAGCTCGCGGCCGTCCCGGCCCCGACGTTCGACGTCGAGAAGGTCCTGGCCAGCATCGACTCGATGGCCGCCCAGAAACCGGTGGCCGCCCAGCTGGTGTCGGTGGCGAACTCGGAGGACACCAGCTCCAAGGAGCTGGCCACCATCCTGGCCTCCGACGTCGCGCTGGCCGCCCGCGTGATGAAGCTGGCCAACTCCGCCTACTTCGGCATGCGCGGGCGGGTGACCTCGCTGCAGTTCGCCGTCACCGTCGTCGGCTTCACCACCGTGCGCACGATGGCCACCGTCGCCCTCACCGACCTGGACGACGAGTCGCGGCTGCCCGAGGACTTCTGGGCCTTCAGCACGCACCTGGCCCTGGCCGCGTCCACGCTCGCGCCGCGCTTCGGCGAGCGGCCGCAGGACGCGCTCTGCGTGGGCCTGCTGGCGCAGATGGGGGCGGCGCTGCTGTTCCACAACGACAGCGAGGGCTACGCCGAGCTCGTGGCCGCCGAGCCGACCTTCCCCGGCCGGCGGGCCGCCGAGACCCGGCGCTACGGGATCAACAGCCTGATGCTCACCGCGGTCGCGCTGGAGCAGTGGGGCTTCCCGAACCCGATGATCTCCCCGCTCAAGCACGTCGACGACTACCGGGCCCCGGAAGGTGCGCTGCTGCGCAGCTCCTTCGAGGTGGCGGCCCGCCTGACCAGCGAGGACCACGAGACGGTGCCGATCGTGCGGGTCAGCGGCGGTCGGCTGCGCGAGGACGACGTCGTCCCCGTCCTGGACACCGTCCGCACCGACGCGGTCGAGCTGCGCCGGGCATTGCTCTCCGACTGAGCGCCCGCGGGGCGCGTCCGGCACCCTGACGTCGTGACGGTCGCCGTGGTCGTAGCGCTGGTCCTTCTCGCGTTCGGCGGGGCCGCGTCCGTGGCGGCGCGCCGCGCTCGGACCCGGGAGGCCGGGCGTTCCCACATCCCCGTCGCCGATGCGCTTGCAGAGGTGCTCGCGGTTGCGAGCGGCGGCGGTGATCGCGACCGGGTGCGGGCCGTCCGGCTGCTCCGCGAGCGCACCGGCCTCGGCCTCGTCGAGGCTGATCGCACGGTGCTGCGCTGGCTCGAGGAGGAGGCCGCGGGGCCGCACGGGTAGGGGTGGCACCCCTCGCACGTTGGTGCCGGGCGCCGGTCGTCAAGCACGTCGACGAATCTGTGGACAGGGCTCTGACCTGGGGATTCATCTGGTCCGATGCCACCGATCGCGGTACTATTCGTACGTGTGTTCGACAGGATGCGGGACGCCGGTGGAGTGCTTCACCGGTGCGCTGCGGGCGCTGGTCGGGGAGGATCTGTCCTCGTCGTTCGGGCCGGCGGTGCTGGAGCGCGCGACCGTGCTGGTGGGTGCCCGGAACGTGATCGATGCCGAGCTGGCGCGGACGGTGCGCGAGGGTGAGCTGACGAAGGCCTCAGAGCACGACGGGAAGGCGACGATGGCCTCCTGGCTGCGCGGGCACCACCGGCTGCCCCAGGGCGCGGCGAGCCAGTTGGTGCGCAACGGGCGCGCGCTGGAGGCGCTGCCCGCGCTGGCCGCGGCGGCGCGGTCGGGCCTCGTGCCGCCGGAGGCGGTGCGGGTGGTGGGGCAGGTGGCGTCCCCGGAGCACCTGGCCGGCGCGCAGGCCCAGGGCGTGGACATCGCCCAGGTCGACGAGGCGCTGACCGCGGTGGCGATGAACCGGCCCCACGAGGAGCTGCGGCAGGTGGTGGCGCACTACCTGGCCCGGCTTGACCCCGACGGCCCCGAACCCGATCCCACCGAGCAGCGCAGCCTCACCGTGAGCCGGGACGCCACGGGCCTGGTGGTGGGCCGGTTCGTGCTCGACGCGGTCGGCGGGGAGAAGGTCCAGGCCGCGATCGAGTCGATCCTGCAGGCCTCCCGCCCGGCCGGGGACACCCGCACCCGCGCCCAGCAGGCCGGCGACGCGCTGGTCCAGCTCGCCGACAACGCGCTCGCGTCGGGATCGCTGCCGGTGCTGCGCGGCCGCAAGCCGCACATCGGGGTGCTGATCGACCTGGAGGACCTGGTGGACACCACCGCCGAGGCCGGCGTGGGCGCCGGCGCCGGGCGGACGACCTTCGGCGGGATCATCTCCGCGGCCAAGGCCCGCTGGCTGGCCTGCGACGGGAACGTCTCCCGCATCGTCATGGGCCCGGACTCCCGCCCCCTCGATGTCGGGCGGGACAAGCGGAGCTTCCCACCCCACCTGCGGCGGGCGATCGAGGTCCGCGACCACCACTGCGGCGTCGTTGAATGTGCAGAGCGCCGGCTGCGACGCCCCCAGCTACTGGTGCGACGTGCACCACCTGGTGCACTGGATCGACGGCGGCGAGACCTGCGAGGACAACGCCGGCCTGCTGTGCGAACGGCACCACACCAAGGTCCACCACGGCTTCCGCATCGAACGAACACCCGACGGCCGATGGCGCACCTACCGCCCCGACGGCACCGAGATCCTCATCGTCGAACCGTTCCTCATCGGCGTCTGCCCCGGTACACCCACCTGATCAGCACCGATACAGCGACTGCAATCAACCAGAAGTGACGCCCAGCCCGCCCTGGCATGCCCGGGGCGGGCCGGACGGCTGCGCCCGTCGAGGCATGACCTGCGCGAACGCCAGCGCCTCCTGGAACGGCAGAGCCTCGGGGACGGCAGAGCCCCGGGGACGGCAGAGCCCCGCCCCCACGAAGGGGAGCGGGGCTCTGCTGCGGTCGGTCCTGCGGGCCCGCCCGCCGATCAGGCGGAGGGCGGGCTCACGGGGAGCCGATCAGGCGTACGGGGCGCCCAGCGGGTCGACCGTCGGGTAGTCGCCGACCTTCGCCGCCAGCCGGTCGGCGGCGAAGTCGCCGTCGCCCAGCAGGTGGTCGATGGCGGTGAGCCGGGCGGTGTAGTGCCCGACCTTGTACTCGGCGGTCACACCGATGCCACCGTGCAGCTGGATGGCGTCCTTGCCGATGTGGCGGCCGGCGCGGCTGGTGAGCAGCCGGGCGCGGTCGCCGGCGGAGACGACGTCCCCGCCGGTCATCTCGGACGACCGTCGCCCACAGCGCGATGCTGCGGGCCAGCTCGAGGGACATGTACATGTCCGCGGCGCGGAAGTTCAGCGCCTGGAACTTGTTCAGCGTCACCCCGAACTGCTTGCGGGTCTTGAGGTACTCGACGGTGGTGCGCAGCGCCGTGTCCATCGCGCCGACGGCCTCGTTGCTGTAGGCGATCCGGCCCACGGCGAGCGCCCGCTCGATGGCGTCGGTCTGGTCGCCGCCCTCGCCCAGGGGCGCGGCCGGCGTGCTGTCGAACCGGACGTTGGCCGAGCGGGTGCCGTCGATGTTGCGGTAGCCGCTGCGGGTCAGCCCGGAGGCGTCACCGTTCACGACGAACAGGCCGGTACCCCCACCGGGCAGGGCCGCCGAGACGACCAGGACGTCGGCGCGGGCACCGTGCGGCACCGGCTCCTTGACGCCGCTGAGGGTCCAGCTGTCGCCGGCCTCGGTGGCCGTGACCGCGGAGGCGGTCGGCGTCCAGCGGGAGCCGATCTCGGTGTGCGCGAAGGTCGGGATCGAGCTGCCCTCGGACAGGGCCGTCAGCAGCTCGCTCTTCTGCGCGTCGGAACCGACGCGGTTGATCAGGCCACCGGCCAGCACGACCGCCTCGACGAACGGCTCGGGTGCGAGCACCCGCCCGATCTCCTCGGCGACGATCGCAACCTCGACCGGGCCGGCGCCCGCTCCGCCGTGCTCCTCGGCGAAGGGCAGACCCAGCAGGCCCATCTCGGCCAGCTGCGTCCAGACCTTCTCGTCGAAGCCCGGGTCGGTCTTGGTGACCTTGCGGCGCACCTCGCTGTCGCCGTAGGCGCGCGCCAGCAGCGCCGCCACGGCCTCGCGCAGGTCGTTCTGCTCGCTGTCGTAGGTGAAGTCCATGGCTATCTCACAACCCCAGGATCGTGCCGCTGATGATGACGCGCTGCACCTCGTTGGAGCCTCCGTAGATGGAGACCTTCCGGTAGTTGAGGTACTCGGGGGCCGAGACCCGGGCCCAGTCGGGCACGTCGGAGCCCTCCTCGGCGAACGAGGCGACCGACAGCGGGCCGGCGATGTCGACGATCAGCTCGGTCACCTCCTGCTGCAGGACCGAGCCCTTGAGCTTGAGCACCGAGGACGCGGGGTGCGGCTTGCCGTCGGCGGAGTTGGCGACCACGCGCAGCGCGGTCAGCTCCAGGGCGACGAGCTCGTTCTCGATCTCGGCGATGCGCGAGGCGTAGCGCGGGTCCTCGAGCAGCGGGCGGCCGTTGTAGGTGGTCTCGCGGGCGAGCTCCTTGGCCAGGGCCAGCATGCCCTTGGTGCCACCGACGCGGGCGATGCCCACGCGCTCGTTGCCGAGCAGGAACTTGGCCTGGTCCCAGCCCTTGTTGACCTCGCCGATCAGGTTCTCCGACGGGACGCGGACGTCCTCGAAGAAGACCTCGTTGACCTCGAAGCCACCGTCGAGCAGCTCGATCGGGCGCAGCGTGACACCGGGGGTGTCCATCGGGAAGACCAGCATCGAGATGCCGCGCTGCTTCTTCTCCGCCGTCGGGTCGGTGCGCGCCAGGCAGAAGATCCAGTCGGCGTGCTGCCCCATCGTCGTCCAGGTCTTCTGACCGTTGACGACCCACTCGTCGCCGTCCTGGACGGCGACGGTGCGCAGGCCGGCCAGGTCGGAACCGGCGTCGGGCTCGGAGAAGCCCTGGCACCACCAGATGTCGAGGTTGGCCGTCTTGGCGAGGAAGCGGTCCTTCTGCTCCTGGCTGCCGAACTGCGCCAGCACCGGGCCGATCATGCTGGTGTTGAACGCCAGCGGCTCGGGCACGTGGGCGAGCTGCATCTCCTCGCGGTAGATGTGGCGCTGCAGCGGCGTCCAGTCGCGGCCGCCGTACTCGACCGGCCAGTGCGGCACGGCCAGGCCGGCGGCGTTCAGGATGCGCTGCGTGGTGACGAAGTCGTCCTTCGTCGGGTGGTGGCGGTTCGCGCCCTTGTCACGGATCTCCTTCGGCACCTGGGTGGTGAAGAAGGTCCGCATCTCCTCCCGGAAGGCCTGCATCTCCGGGGACAGCTGCAACTGCATCGGTCCTCTTTCCTGACCGCAGTCGCTCTGCGGTCTCGACGTGTAGGTGCGACGATCCCACATCCCGAACGGGATTCGGTTCCCCCCTCCCGTTAGGTGGGGGCTGCGCGGGGCAAGGTCGCCGGGTGCCCGCCCTGTCCTCCCGCACCCTTCCCCTGCTCAGCGCCTCGGTGTCGACGCCGGGCTACGACCGCGACCGGGTGCGTGCTGGCATCGTGCACCTCGGCGTGGGCGGATTCCACCGGTCCCACCAGGCGATGTACCTCGACCGGCTCATGGAGCGCGGGCAGGCGCTGGACTGGGGCGTCGTCGGCGTCGGCGTCCTGCCGGGCGACCGCTCGATGGCCGAGGTCATGGTGGCGCAGGACCACCTGTACACGCTGGTCGTCAGCCACCCCGACGGCTACCTCGGGGCGCGGGTGATCGGCTCGGTCGTCGAGTACCTGCTGGCGCCCGAGGACCCGGAGGCCGTTGTGGAGCGGATGACCGACCCCGCGATCCGCATCGTCTCGCTCACCGTGACCGAGGGTGGCTACAACGTCGACCCGGTCACGGGGGAGTTCGACGCCTCGTCGGCCGGCGTCCGGGCCGACCTGGAATCCGGGGCCCTGCCGCGCACCAGCTTCGGGCTGGTCACCGAGGCGCTGGTCCGCCGCCGCGCGCGCGGCGTCCCGCCGTTCACCGTCATGTCCTGCGACAACATCCCCGGCAACGGCGACGTCGCCCGGCGCAGCTTCGCCGCCTTCGCCGGCCTGAAGGACGCCGAGCTGGGCGCCTGGGTGGATCGCGAGGTCGCGTTCCCGAACTCCATGGTCGACCGGATCACCCCCGCCACCACCGACGAGCACCGCGAGCGGCTGGCCCAGCGGTTCGGCGTCGAGGACGCCTGGCCGGTGGTGTGCGAGCCCTGGACCCAGTGGGTGCTGGACGGGACCGGTTCCCGACCGGCCGGCCCCCGCTGGAGGACGTCGGCGTGCAGCTGGTGGACGACGTCGAGCCCTACGAGCTGATGAAGCTGCGGCTGCTCAACGGCAGCCACCAGGCGATGGCCTACCTGGGCGCGCTGGCCGGCCACACCCACGTGCACGACGTCTGCCAGGACCCGCTGTTCCGGCGCTTCCTGCACGGCTACCTGGACGAGGAGGCGACGCCGACGCTGCCCCCGGTGCCCGGCATCGACCTGGACTCCTACAAGGCCGACCTCGTCGGCCGGTTCGCCAACCCGACCGTGCGCGACACCCTGGCCCGGCTCTGCGCGGAGAGCTCCGACCGGATGCCGAAGTTCCTGCTGCCGGTGCTGCGGGCGAACCTGGCCTCGGGCGGCAGCATCCGCTGCTCGGTCGCCGTCCTGGCCGGCTGGGCCCGGTACGCCGAGGGCGTGGGGGAGGACGGCCGCCCCATCGAGGTGGTCGACCCGCTGCGGGAGCGGCTGATGGCCGCCGCCCGCCGGCAGGGCGAGGACCCGCTGGCCTTCGTCGCCGACCGCGAGCTGTTCGGCGACCTGGTGGACGACGAGCGGTTCACCGCGGCCTACCGGACGACGCTGGAGCTCATTCGCGAGCAGGGCACCCGCGCCGCGCTCGAGGAGCTGCTCCGCCGGCCCTGACCGCGCCGACCCCCGCCCGGAATGTGCACGAACCGTCGTCCCCGGGTCGGGGACGCGACCGGATGTGCACGAACCGTCGTCCGGTGCGCCGCTCAGTTCCCGCCGGCCGCGGCGGGAGCGGGGGCGTCGGCGTCCGCCCGGCGCAGCCGGGAGTGCCGGTAGCCGTAGACCGCGTAGACCAGCAGCCCGAGCAGCAGCCAGGCCAGGAACCGCAGCCACGTCTCCACGCTGAGGTTGCTCATCAGGTACAGCGACGCCAGCACGGCGAGCACCGGCACCAGGGGCGACAGCGGGACGCGGAAGGGGCGCTCCAGGTCCGGGCGCGTGCGGCGCAGGACCGGCACCGCGGCGGAGACCAGCAGGAAGGCGAACAGCGTGCCGATGCTGACCAGGTCGGCGAGCACGCCCAGCGGGATGAACGTGGCCATGACCAGCACCGCGAGGGCGAACAGCAGGGTCATGCGCAGCGGGGTGCCGGTGCGCGGGCTCACCCGGGCCACCGACCGGGGCAGCAGGCCGTCGCGGCCCATGGCGAAGCCGATCCGGGTCATGGTGATCAGGTCGACCAGGATCACCGAGGTCAGGCCGGCGACCGCGGCGATCGACACCAGCGTCGAGGCCCAGCCGAGCCCGACCTGGTCGAAGGCGTCGGCGATCGGCGCGCTCGGGTCGATGTCGGGGGTGTCCACCATGCCGACGAGCACGAACGAGACGCCGATGTAGAGCGCCGTGGCCAGGCCGAGCGTGCCCAGCAGGCCGAGCGGCAGGTCGCGGGAGGGCTTCTTCGTCTCCTCCGACAGGTTCGCCACCGCCTCGAAGCCGGTGTAGGCGAAGAAGACGACGGCCGCCGCGGTGAGCACGCCGCCGATCCCGAACACCGCGGGCTCGATGCCCGCCACGGCGGAGATCAGCGGCTGCTGCAGCCCGTCGGCGTCCTCGCCGCCCCGGCTCGGCGGGATGAACGGGGTGAGGTTGGCGCCGCGGACGAACCAGGCGCCGGCGACGATCACGAAGACGCAGATGGACACCTTGACCACGACCAGCAGGCTGGTCACCCGGGCGGACTCGCGGATGCCGAGCGCGGCGACCACGGTGAGGACCAGCACGATGAGCGCGGCGCCCACGTTGATCGTGGACTCCTCGCCGAACCACGCCGTCGGCAGGTCGAGCAGGTTGCCCACGTACCCCGACCACCCCCGGGCGACGACGGCGGCCCCGAGGGCGAACTCGAGGAACAGGTCCCAGCCGATGATCCAGGCGATCAGCTCGCCGGTGGTCGCGTAGGCGTAGGAGTACGCGCTGCCCGCCGTCGGCACGCTGGCGGCGAGCTCGGCGTAGCAGAGGGCGGCCAGCAGGGCGACGACGCCGGCGATCGCGAACGAGAGCACGACGGCGGGGCCCGCGGTGTCGCGCGCCTCCACGCCGGTGAGCGTGAAGATCCCGGTGCCGATCACGATGCCGATGCCGAAGCCGACGAGGTGCCGGGCGCTGAGGTTCTTGCGCAGCGAGCCGACGGAGCCCTCGCCGTCGCCCTCGGCGTCGGCGCCGATGCGCTCCACGGACTTGGTCCGGAACAGGTCCACGAGCGGAAGGTAGGAGCAGTTGCCCCGGTCCGCTCGCCGGAGCGGCGGTTTCACCCGCGCCGCCCCGGGCAGGTGAGCTGCGCGATCGACGGAGGGACCCACCATGGCCATCGCCACCACCAACCCGACCACCGGAGAGACGCTCCGGACCTTCGAGCCGCTGTCGGACGACGCCCTCGAGGACAAGCTCGCCCGCGCCGCCGCCGCCGCCGCGACCTACCGGCGGACCACCCCCGCGCAGCGCACGGAATGGCTGCGCGACGCCGCCGACGTGCTGGACGCCGACACCGACGCGGTCGCCGAGCTCATGACGACCGAGATGGGCAAGACGCTCGCCTCCGCCAAGGCCGAGGTGGGCAAGTGCGCCGCGGCGCTGCGCTGGTACGCAGAGCACGGCCCCGCGCTCCTGGAGCCGCAGCCCTGCGACGCCGACGCCGTGGGCGCGACGCAGGCCTACGTCGTCCACCAGCCGATCGGCGTCGTCCTGGCCGTCATGCCGTGGAACTTCCCGCTGTGGCAGGCGATGCGCTTCGCCGCCCCGGCCCTCATGGCCGGCAACGTCGGCCTGCTGAAGCACGCGAGCAACGTGCCGCAGACGGCGCTGTACATGGAGGAGCTGTTCCGCAAGGCCGGCTTCCCCGACGACGTCTTCCAGACCCTGCTCATCGGTTCCTCGACCATCGAGCGGGTGCTGCGGGACGACCGGGTCGCCGCGGCGACCCTCACCGGTAGCGCCCCGGCCCGGGCAGTCGGTCGCGTCGATCGCCGGCGACGCGCTGAAGCCCACGGTGCTCGAGCTCGGCGGCAGCGACCCGTTCATCGTCATGCCCTCGGCGCACCTGGACCGGGCCGCCGAGGTGGCGGTGACCTCCCGCAACCAGAACAACGGGCAGAGCTGCATCGCCGCCAAGCGGTTCTTCGTGCACCGCGACGTCGCCGAGGAGTTCACCCGGCTGTTCACCGCCAAGATCGCCGACCTCACCGTCGGCGACCCGATGGACGAGGCCACCCAGATAGGGCCGCTGGCGACCGAGTCCGGCCTGGAGGACGTCGAGAAGTACGTGCAGGACGCCGTCGCCAAGGGCGCGACCGTGCTCACCGGCGGGAAGCGGGTCGACCGCCCCGGCTGGTTCTACGAGCCCACCCTGCTCAGCGGCATCACCCCGGAGATGGACCTCTACGCCGAGGAGGTGTTCGGGCCGGTGGCCGCGCTGTTCACCGTCGACTCCCTCGACGAGGCGATCGAGATCGCCAACAGCCACCCGTATGGCCTGGGTAGCAACCTGTGGAGCGAGGACGAGGACGAGCGGGCGCAGTTCGTCCGCGACATCGCCTCGGGCATGGCGTTCATCAACGGGATGACCACCAGCTTCCCCGAGCTGCCCTTCGGCGGGGTCAAGCAGAGCGGCTACGGCCGTGAGCTGACCGAGCTCGGCATGCGGGAGTTCATGAACGCCAAGACCGTGTGGGTCGGTGCGCCGAGCAGCGAGCAGGCCGAGGGCAGCACCGCCGGGGCCGCCGCGGAGTGAGCCGCCCCGGCCGGCCGCCGTGGTCAGTGCAGCCGGGACCGCCAGTCGGCGGGCACCCGGCCGCGCGGCCCCGGTGCCGGCTGGTCGGCCGGCCGGGACTGCGGCGGGGCGAGCTCGGCGCCGGGCACCCCCGCGCCGGTGGCGAAGCTCCAGAACCAGTCCTCGCCCGGTTCGAAGCTGCGCACCACCGGGTGGCCGGCGGCCGCGGCGTGCGCGCGGGCGTGCTGCCCGGGGGAGGAGTCGCAGCAGCCGACGTGGCCGCAGGCGGCGCACCGGCGCAGATGGAACCACCAGCCGCCGAGCTCGTCGCACTCGACGCAGCCCGTGCCCGACGGCGGAACCGCGGGATCGATCGCCGGGTCGCTCATCCGCTCCCTCTCGCCGGGGCTCGCTGCGCGCCACCGTACGGACGCCGGCGGGGCCGGGGAAGGTCCCCGTTCACGTGCGTCGGGAGGGTGCACCCGGGGCGATCCCGGGGCTAGCGTGGGCGCCGCCGCGCGGACCCCGCCCCTCCGGCCCCGACCGGTCCGCGCCGGACAGGAGTCGCACATGGGCAGACCCGTCCTCCTCAGCGTGGACGACGACCCCGGCGTGTCCCGGGCCGTCGCGCGCGACCTCCGCCGTCGCTACGGCGAGGAGTTCCGCGTGCTGCGGGCGTCGTCCGGACCCGAGGCGCTGGACGCGCTGCGCGAGCTGACCCTGCGCGGGGACGTCGTCGTCGCGGTGCTCGCCGACTACCGGATGCCGGACATGAACGGCGTCGAGTTCCTCGAGCGCGCGATGGACGTCGTCCCCCGGGCCCGCCGCGCGCTGCTCACCGCCTACGCGGACACCGACGCGGCGATCCGGGCGATCAACGTCGTCGACGTCGACGCCTACCTGCTCAAGCCGTGGGACCCGCCGGAGGAGAAGCTCTACCCGGTCGTCGACCAGATGATCGAGGCGTGGCGGCAGAGCCCGGAGGCGTCGGTCGACGGCGTGAAGCTGGTCGGGCACCGGTGGTCGGCGCCGTCGTTCCGGGCCCGCGACCTGCTGGCCCGCAACGCCGTCCCGTACCGCTGGTACAGCGCCGACGAGCCCGACGGGCAACGGCTGTTGGAGCTGGCCGGCGCGACACCCGACGACGTCCCGGTGATCGTGACCGCCGAGGGCGCGGTGCTGAAGGCGCCGTCGGAGAGCGAGCTGGCCACGGTGGTCGGCCTGAGCGTCGCGGCCGAGCAGGAGTTCTACGACCTCGTCGTGGTCGGCGGCGGGCCGGCCGGGCTGGGCGCGGCGGTCTACGGGGCGTCCGAGGGGCTGCGCACCGTGCTCGTCGAGCGCGAGGCGACCGGCGGCCAGGCCGGGCAGAGCAGCCGGATCGAGAACTACCTGGGTTTCCCCGACGGCATCTCCGGCGGGCAGCTCGCCGACCGCGCCCGCCGGCAGGCGCGCCGGTTCGGCGTGGAGATGCTGCTGACCCGCGACTGCGTGGCCCTCGAGGTGCACGGCCCCAAGCGGGTGGTGCGCTTCGACGACGGCAGCGCGCTCGCCGCGCACGCCGTCGTCCTGGCCACCGGCGTCTCCTACCGCAGCCTGGGCGTCCCGGGCGCCGAGGAGCTCACCGGCCGCGGCGTCTACTACGGCTCGGCGATGACCGAGGCCGCCGCGTGCGCGGGGGAGAAGGTCGTCATCGTCGGCGGCGCCAACTCGGCCGGGCAGGCGGCGGTGTTCTTCGCCCGCTACGCCAGCTCGGTGCACCTGCTCTGCCGCGGGCCCTCGCTGGCCGCGACGATGTCGCACTACCTGGTCGAGCAGCTCGCCGAGATCGACAACGTGCACGTGCACACCTGCACGTCGGTCGCCGAGGCGCACGGCACCGACCACCTCGACGCGGTCACGCTGCACGACGCGCGGACCGGCGAGCAGACCCGGGTGCCGGTGGGCCACCTGTTCGTCTTCATCGGCGGCGAGCCGCGCACGCACTGGCTGGACGGCGTCGTGGTCCGCGACGAGCGCGGCTTCATCCCCACCGGGCCCGGGCTGCTCGCCGACGGCGGCCGGCCGCGCGGCTGGGGGCCGGACCGCGACCCCTACCTGCTGGAGTCCAGCGTGCCGGGGGTGTTCGTGGCCGGGGACGTGCGGGCGGAGTCGGTCAAACGGGTCGCCTCGGCCGTCGGCGAGGGTGCCATGGCGGTCACCCTCGTGCACCGGTACCTGGGGGAGCGATGACCAGCACGCACGAGGGCCTGACCCCGGCGGAGCTGCGCGAGCTGTTCCTGTTCGCCGACCTCGACGACGCGCAGCTGGCCTGGGTGGCGGAGAACGGCGACGTCGTCGCGGTCCCCGCCGGCACCGACGTCTCGGTCGAGGGCGAGCCGGCCGAGTGCTTCTTCGTCCTGCTCGAGGGGACGATGACGATGGTCCGCGTCGTCGGCGGCAGCGAGGTCGAGACGGTGCGGACCGCGCACCGCGGCGTCTACTCGGGCGCCGTGCAGTTCTACTTCGGCGACCGGCTCGAGCAGCGCTACCCCGCCACGGTGCGGGCGGTGACCGGCTGCCGCTTCCTCGCCCTTCCCGCCGGCCCGTTCGCCGAGGTCTTCCGCCGGTGGTACCCGATGGCGGTGCACCTGCTGGAGGGGCTGTTCATCGGGCAGCGGAACTCGGCCGAGCTCGTCGGCCAGCGCGAGCGGCTGCTCGCGATGGGCAAGCTGACCGCCGGTCTCACCCACGAGCTCAACAACCCAGCGGCCGCGGCGGCACGGGCGACCGACGCGCTCCGTGAGCGGTTCGCCGGCATGCGGCACAAGCTGGCGATGCTCGCCGGGGGCGCGTTCGACGGCGCGATGCTGCGCGCGCTCACCGGGCTGCAGGAGGAGTTCGTCGCCCGCATCCCCGGCGCGCGCGACCTCCCGGCGCTGGAGCGTTCGGACCTGGAGGGCGCGCTCGAGGACTGGCTGGCCGACCACGACGTCGCCCGGCCCTGGGAGCTGGCGACCGTCTTCGTCGCGGCGGGCCTCGGCCCGGCCGACCTGGACCGCGTGCCGGAGGCGGTCGCGGCGTCGTCGGTGGAGCCGGCGCTGCGCTGGCTGGGCTACACGGTGGAGACCGAGAGCCTGCTGCTGGAGATCACCGACAGCACCCGCCGGATCTCGAATCTGGTGGACGCCGCCAAGCAGTACTCGCAGATGGACCGCACGCCGCACCAGCCCACCGACCTGCACGACGGGCTGGACGCCACGCTGGTCATGCTCGGCGGCAAGATCGGGCCCGGCGTCACCGTGGTCAAGGAGTACGACCGCGGCCTGCCGGAGGTGCCCGCCTACGCCGGCGAGCTCAACCAGGTGTGGACCAACCTGATCGCCAACGCGCTCGAGGCGATGGAGGGCGCCGGCACCCTGACGCTGCGCACCGCCCGCGACGGGGACTGCGCGCTGGTCGAGGTCGGTGACACCGGCCCCGGCATCCCGCCGGAGTTGCGCGCCCGGGTCTTCGAGCCGTTCTTCACCACCAAGCCCGTCGGGCAGGGGACCGGCCTGGGCCTGGACGTGTCCTGGCGGGTGGTGGTCAAGCGGCACGGCGGGGACCTGCGCGTGGTCTCCGAGCCCGGCGACACCCGTTTCCAGGTGCTGCTGCCGCTGAGCGAGCCCGCCGCCTGACCGCCGCGCGCGGGGACACTGGAGCGCGTGTTCGAGGTGGACTGGATGGGGCTGCTGGCCCGGGAGGTGCTGCGCGAGCGGGCGCCCGCGCTGATCGCCGAGACCTGCGCCTGGGCCGTCGGGCTCTCCGACCGCCCGCACCTGCGCCGCCGCGGCGGGCTGCCGCAGCCCACGGGGCCCACGCTGGGGGAACGCGCCGCCGGCGGGCTGCCGCTCAGCGGGGACGACGACGGCCGGCTGGAGCTCGCCGACGCCGTGCCGGGGAGCTTCCAGGACGCGCTGAACGCGCTGGCGCCCGAGGGCGGCGTGCACGCCGAGCGGTTCGACGAGGAGCTGCTGGCCCCCTTCGTGCAGGCGACCTGCGTCGCGGCGGCCGAGCGCGCGCGCAGCCGCCGGCCCGTCGCCTGGGCCGAGCTCGCCGAGGACGTCGGGGAGGACGCCGACGACCTGGCCGCCGTCGTGCGGGCGGGGGAGTGGGAGGCGCCGGTGCGCATCGTCGCCGAGCAGCTCGTCCTCGCCGCGCTGGGTGCGACGCCGCTGCTCGAGGTGGAGACCGAGGGGCTGCCCCTGTCCCTGGTGCGCGCCGCGGAGGCGGTGACCCGGGCGGCCGCACCGGATGCCGCGGCGGCCGCCGTGCCGGACGACAGCCTGGCCGGCGCGCTGTTCCTCGCCCGTGCCGCGCTGGAGGAGTCCGGTTGCGCGGTGCCCGTGCCCCCGGGCGAGGCCGACCTGCTGATGGCCGCGCTCGCCGACGGCGGGCTCGAGGCCGAGGAGCTGCCCGCCGTCCTGCCGCACCTGCCGGTGGAGCAAGCGACCGTGGACCGGGTGCTGGCCGTGCTGCGGGCCGGCGGGATCGGCTGAGCCGGGCCCTCGGACCCTGTCGGGCACGGCGCGCGCCGGGCCAGCCTGGGCGGCGCTGACCCAGCACACCGGCGCACGGGGGCGCCGGCCCTGCGCACCGAAGGCCCCGGACGAATGACCTCCACGACCGGCACACCCGCCGACGCCGACCGCGCCCTCAAGGCTCGGCACCGCGCGATGTGGGCGACGGGGGACTACCCCGCGCTCGCCGACGACCTGCTGCTCGACCTCGGCCCGGCGATGGTCGCGGCGTGCGGCATCGGTCCCGGGGACCGCGTCCTCGACGTCGCCGCCGGCTCCGGCAACATCGCGCTCGCCGCCGCCGAGGCCGGCGCGCGGGTGGTGGCCTCCGACCTCACCCCGGAGCTGCTCGAGGCGGGCCGGGCGCGCGCCGCGGAGCGCGGGCTGCAGCTGGAGTGGCGCGAGGCCGACGCGGAGGCACTGCCGTTCGCCGACGGGGAGTTCGACGTCGTCGTCTCGTGCGTCGGCGTGATGTTCGCGCCGCACCACGCTGCCGCGGCCGACGAGCTGCTCCGCGTGTGCCGGCCGGGTGGTCGCATCGGGCTGATCAACTGGACGCCGGAGGGCTTCATCGGCCAGATGTTCGCCACCATGAAGCCCTACGCGCCGCCGCCCCCGCCCGGGGCGCAGCCGCCGCCGCTGTGGGGCGACGAGCAGCACGTGCGCGAACTGCTGGGCGACCGGGTCACCGACGTCCGCGTCGAGCGACGGGCCCTGCCGGTCGGGATCTTCGGCACCGGCGAGGAGTTCCGCGACTACTTCAAGGCGCGGTACGGCCCGACCATCGCCGTCTACAGGGCCCTGGCCGACGAGCCCGAGCGGGCCGCGGAGCTGGACGCCGCCCTGGCCGACCTCCTTCGGCGGTTCGAACGGGACGGTGGCCTGGAGTGGGAGTACCTGCTGCTCACCGCGACCCGCCGGGCGGAGGTGCCGGGCCCGCGCTGAGCCTGCCTGCGCTGAGCCGGTCCGCGCTGGGCCGGCTCAGAGCTGGGCGGCGACCAGCGGCTCCAGGGTCAGCTCGGGCTTGTTCTGCTGGAGCACGCGCAGGCCCCACTTGTCCGGGAAGACGGCGAGCAGTTCGCCGTCGGCACGGCGCAGGATCTCCGCGTTGCGGGCCGCGGCCAGGATGCCCGGCGCCGACGCCTCGTCGGTGCGCAGCGCCAGGCTGTACGGCAGCCGGTCCAGCTCGACCGGGGCGCCGAACTCGTGCGCCATGCGGTGCTGCGCGACCTCGAACTGCATCGGCCCGACGACGGCGAGCACCGGGGTGCCGTCGCCGCGGCGGTCGGACGTGAGCACCTGGACGACGCCCTCGCTGTCCAGCTGCTGGATGCCCTTGCGGAACTGCTTGTGCTTGGCGGCGTCCTTGCTGTGGCAGACGGCGAAGTGCTCGGGCGCGAAGGTGGTCAGCGGCGGGAACTGCACCGGGCGGTCGGCGTACAGCGTGTCGCCGACGCCGAGGGCGTTGGCGTTGACCAGGCCGACGACGTCGCCGGGGTAGGCGGTGTCGATGCTCTCGCGGTCGCGACCGAAGACGTGCTGGGCGTACTTGGTGGCGAACGGGCGGCCGGTGCGGGCGTGGGTCACGACCATGCCGCGCTCGAAGACGCCCGAGCAGATCCGGATGAACGCGAGCCGGTCGCGGTGCGCGGTGTCCATGCCGGCCTGCACCTTGAACACGAAGGCGCTGAACGGATCGGTGAGCTCGCGCACCGCGCCGTCGGCGGTGGGCATGCCGGTGGGGGCGGGCGCGAGGTCGACGAGGGTGTCCAGCAGCGCGCCGACGCCGAAGTTCGACACCGCCGAGGCGAAGAGCACCGGCGTCGTCACGCCGTCGAGGAACAACGACTGGTCGTGGTCCTGGCCGCTGGCCTCCAGCAGCTCGACCTCCTCGACGGCCTGCTGCCAGGCGTCGCCCTCGCGGGCCAGCGCGGCGGCCGCGGGCAGCGTCTCCTCCGGCGCGATGGTGGCGCCGCCGGCGGTGCGGGTGAACCGGCGGTAGGTCCCGTCGGCGCGGTCGAGGACGCCCCGGAAGTCGCCGGCGATGCCGACCGGCCAGGTCAGCGGCGTCGGCGTGAGGCCGGTGCGCTCGCTGATCTCGTCCATGAGCTCGAGCGCGTCCTTGCCCGGGCGGTCCCACTTGTTGATCACGGTGAGCACCGGGATGCCGCGGTGCCGGCAGACGGCGAACAGCTTCATCGTCTGCGCCTCGAGGCCCTTCGCGGCGTCGACCAGCATGACCGCGGCGTCGACCGCGGTCAGCACGCGGTAGGTGTCCTCGGAGAAGTCGGCGTGGCCGGGGGTGTCGAGCAGGTTGATGACCGCGTCGCGGTACTCGAACTGCAGCGCGGCCGACGTGATCGAGATGCCGCGGGCCTTCTCGATGTCCATCCAGTCCGACACGGTGCCGCGCCGGCCGGCCTTGCCGTGCACCGCGCCGGCCGAGCCGATGACGCGGGCGTGCAGGGCGAGCGCCTCGGTGAGCGTGGACTTGCCGGCGTCCGGGTGGCTGATGACGGCGAACGTGCGGCGGCGCCGGGCCTCGCCGACGGCCTCCTGTGCCGGGCGCGATCCGCCGGCGCGCTCCTCGACGACGCTCATCGGAGCTCCGTCCGGGCAGCGCGGGACACGGTCGGGTTCACGAGGGGCACGACTGGACAGTATCCGCGCTCCGGTGCCCTCCCCGCTGCGTCGTCGGTCACCCGCGCACGTCCCGATGCCGCCCGGATGCGGACGAGCGTCGCCTCGGGACGGCGCGAGGCGACGCGCAGGCGGATCGGCGTGGGAACGGGGGGACCGAGCAGAAGCGCAGGGCGCCGGCTCAGGAGAGGTGGCGTAGGTAGGACGCCGGTGCGGCCAGGAACTGCCGCCAGCTGCGGGTCAGCTCCAACTCCTCCCACCGGGCCGGCCGCATGCCCCAACTGCCGACCTCCAGCAACTGCGCGCCAGGCAGCGCCGCGATGACCGGAGAGTGACTGGCGACGACGACCTGCGCACCAGCCGCCACCAGGTCCAGCAGTGCGGCGACCAGCGCCAGGCTGCCGCCGAAGGAGAGCGCCGCGTCGGGCTCGTCGAGCAGGTAGGTGCCGGCCCCTCGGGCGCGATCGCCGAGCACCTGCAGGAACGCCTCGCCGTGTGACAGCTCGTGGAATCGGGGTTCCGAGGAGCGCGAGCTCGGGTTGGCCTCCAGGTAGGAGTAGAGCCCGTGCAGCGTCTCGTCACGCAGGAAGTACCCCCACCGAGAAGCTCCGGGACTGCGCTCTACCACCAGCCCCATCGATCCCGGCTCGCTGGCCCGGGTGCGATGCCGGGTGTTCACCGACCCGCCCTCGGGGTTGAGGCCGAGCGTCACGGCGAGCAGCTCCATCACCGTTGACTTGCCCGAGCCGTTCTCGCCGACCAGCACCAGAGCGCCTGACGGCATCTCGAGCCCCTCGGCGAGGAGCTGGGCCACAGCGGGGACCGTCAGCGGCCAGCGGGCACGCTGCTCGTCGGTCGGTGCGGCCATGCCGGGGTCCGGCCGGAAGCGTCGGATCGGACGATCGTCCACGGTGGCATCCTCGCGCGGGCCGGCGCGTTCAGTCGGGCGGGGTGGGACCCAGTGGCAGGAACGTCCCTCGTGCCGCTCCGCCGCGGGCCGCCGAACCATGATCAACGCGCGCTGAGGGTCGTCTTGACGACGGCTGAGGCGACCACCAGTGCGCGTTGATCACGCGGGAGTCGGCCGGCACGCGCGACCGGGAGGGACAGGCGCCCCTTGCCGCGCCGGGCGGGCGCGGGCCAGGGTGAGGCCATGACCCGGAGCGCGGGCGGGACGACGGTGCACCACCCCTGGTTCGCGCGGATGTGGGTGCGGATCGCCGCGGCGGCGGAGGAGCACGGCGCGGCGGAGCACCGCGCGCGGCTGCTCGCGGAAGCGCGGGGGCGGGTGCTCGAGCTCGGTGCGGGCACCGGCGCGAACTTCGCGCACTACCCGCCCGGCGTCGACGAAGTGCTCGCGGTGGAGCCCGAGCCGCACCTGCGCACGCTCGCCGAGCAGGCCGGGGAGCGGGCCGGCGTCCCCGTCACCGTCGTCGACGGCACCGCCGACGCCCTGCCCGCCGCGGACGCGTCCGTCGACACCGCCGTCGCCTCGCTCGTGCTGTGCAGCGTCCCCGACCAGGCCACCGCCCTCGCGGAGCTGCGGCGGGTGCTGCGGCCCGGCGGCCGGCTGCTGTTCTGGGAGCACGTGCGGTCCGGGCGTCCCGGCGCCGCGCGGGTGCAGCGCCTGCTCGACCGCACCGTCTGGCCCGCCGTCGGCGGCGGCTGCCACTGCTCCCGGCAGACGCTCGACGCGATCACCGACGCCGGGTTCGCCGTCGAGCGGGTGGAGCGCTTCCGCTTCCCCGACGTGCGGCTCCCGGCGCCGACCGCCCCGCAGGTCCTCGGGGTCGCGGTGCGCGGCTGAGCCGCGGCGGTCAGACCTCCTCGACGGGGAACGTGCGGCTGGGCTGCACGAACTCGTCCTGGGCGGCGACCAGCAGGATCTCCCGCGAACCCTCGGCCTCGGTGCGCGCCAGCAGGCCGAACACCGACGCGGCGGCCGCGGCCAGGGCGTCGGCCGGCGAGCCGGTCTTGAGCAGGTGGGCCAGGAACAGCGCGGCGATCGCGTCACCGGCACCGTTGACCGAGACGCCCAGCTTCGGCGTCCGGACGCGGAAGTGCCGCCCCTCGGCCGAGGCCAGCAGGTCCACCGCGTCGGCCGGGGTGTCCTCGGTGTCCAGCGACGTGGTGAGCACGACCCGCGGGCCGAGCGCCTGCACGGCGGCGACGGCGTCCTTCACCGACTCCAGCGAGCGGGTGGTCATCCCGGAGAGCAGGTCGAGCTCGAAGTGGTTGGGGGTGACGACGTCGGCGGCCGGGACGGTCACCTCGCGCATCAGCTCCTCGATGCCGGGACGGACGAAGACGCCGCGGCCGACGTCGCCGATCACCGGGTCGCACAGGTACAGCGCATCGGGGTTGGCGGCCCGCACCCGGGAGACCGTCTGCAGCACCGCGTGCCCGATGTCGGCCGAGCCCAGGTAGCCGGAGAGGACGGCGTCGCAGTGCGCGAGCACCTGGCGGTCGGCGATGCCGTCGACGACCTCCTCCACGGCCTGCCCGTCGAAGACGCGCCCGGTCCAGGCGCCGTAGCCGGTGTGGTTGGAGAACTGCACGGTGTGCACCGGCCACACCTCGACCCCCAGCCGCTGGAGCGGGAAGACGGCGGCGGCGTTGCCGACGTGCCCGTAGGCGACGTGGGACTGGATCGAGAGGACGTTCAGCACGGGGGAGAACCTAGCGGGGGCTCAGGCGGTGGCCGATCCGCCGTCGGCGGGCCGGTGCAGCTCGACGTGCGGGCGGGTCTGCCACAGCGCCCACTCGGCGCTGACCTCGCCGGCGGTGCGCTGGAGCAGCGGCAGGTGCTCCTCCAGCAGCCGCTCGGTGCTGGTCTCGGCGGCGTGCACGGTCACGTTCATGGCCGCGCGCACCGTCCCGGTGCCGTCCCGAACCGGGACGGCGACCGAGCGGACGCCGGGGGCGAGCTCCTCGTCGGCGAGCGCCCACCCGCGGGCGCGCACCTCGGTGAGCTCGTCGCGCAGCCGCTCGGGGCTGCGTGCGGGGGAGGACGGCCCGATGAACGGCGGCAGCCCGGCGCGGCTGTCCTCGGCCAGCGCCGCGGCCAGCTCGTCGGCGGTCAGCGCCGCGAGCAGCACCTTGCCCTGCGAGGTCTGGACGGCGGGGAAGCGCGTCCCGACCTCCACCCGCAGCGTGATGATCTTCGGGACCGACACCCGGGCGACGTAGACGATGTCCGAGCCGTCCAGCTGCGCCATCGACGACGACTCGCCGGTGCGCGCGACCAGCGCCTCCAGGTGCGGGCGGGCGATGTCCCACAGGCCGAGGGCACCCACGTAGGCCATGCCCAGCGTGAGCACCTTGGGCGTGAGCGCGAACGCCCCGCCGGTGACCCGCACGAAGCCGAGCTCCTCCAGGGTGAGCAGGAGGCGGCGGGCGGTCGGCCGGGCGAGCCCGGCCGCCGCCGCCACCTCCGACAGCGTCATCGTGGGGGAGTCCCGGTCGAAGCAGGCCAGGACGTCGAGCCCCCGGGCGAGCGCCTCGACGAAGTCGGGGCCGGTGCCGCGTCCTGCCATGAGCTGTCCTCCGGTCCGGCTGTCAGCGCTCGTTCGCCAGGTGGTCCTCGAAGACCTCCTCGCGGGCGGTGCGCGTGCTGTCGGACTTGTAGTCGGTGTACTGGTACGGGTTGTCGAGCAGCTGGTTGTCGGGCAGGTCGGGGTTCATGCCCTGCGCCCAGACCTCCTCGCCCAGGGTGGAGCGCAGGTGCTCGACGCTGGCCTCCACCTCGCGGCGCACGGCGGCCAGGTCCACGCCGACCAGCTTGTGCGCGTGCTTCACGACCTTGCCGTCGACCAGCACGGTGTGCACGTCGCCGCGCTGGGCCTGGAAGGCGACGTGGCCGTAGGGGTTGAGCACCGGGAAGGAGACCGGGGAGTCGTCGTTGCGCAGCAGGACGACGTCGGCCTTCTGGCCCGGCTGCAGGGAGCCGAGGTCGTCGCGACCCAGCGCCGTCGCCCCGCCCCGGGTCGCCCAGCGGACGACGTCGCGCGCCCGGAGCGCCACGTGGGTCACCGTCTCGCCGGTCAGGTGCGCCTCGAAGTGCTCGCGGGAGCGGTCGGCGCCCAGGGTGGTGCGCATCGCCGAGAACAGGTCGGCGCTCCACCAGACGCTGGTGTCCATCGACAGCGAGACCGGGATGCCGTGCTTGCGGACCTGCCAGGTGGGCGGGTAGCCCTGCCCGGCGCTCTGCTCGGACTCGGTGGAGACCGAGATCGAGCCGCCGGTGGCCGCGATCCGGTGGTAGGAGTCCGGCGTCAGCGTGGCGGCGTGCACGTACACGGTCTCGGGGGTCATGAAGCCGTTGTCGTGCATGAGCCGGATGCCGTCGTCGTTGGTCGCGCCCCAGACGCCGGCGTGGGTGGTCACCGGCAGGCCCAGGTCGCGGGCCACCTCGAACGCCGCCTTCTCCGGGAAGGCGGGGTCGCCGGTGACGTCGAAGGCGAGTTGCAGGCCGAGCAGGTCGTCCGCGGCGTCCCGGGTGCGCTCGAGGAAGGCGCGGACGGCCGGGTCGGCGGTCCACTCCCACGGGCCGGCCTGGATGTTGCCGTAGGCCAGGACGAACCGGCCGGGCACCGAGCGCAGCGCCTCGACGGCGGCCTCGGCGTGGTCGACGCTCTGCAGCCCGTGCGACCAGTCGACGGTGGTGGTGACGCCGGCCTCGAGGGCCTCCAGAGCGGCCAGCCGGTTGCCGGCGGCGACGTCCTCGGGGCGGAAGGTGCGGCCGTGCTCGAGGTAGTACCAGACGAAGTACTGGGTGAGCGTCCAGTCGGCGCCGTAGCCGCGCATCGCGGTCTGCCACATGTGCCGGTGGGTGTCGATCATGCCGGGCATGACGATGCCGCCGCGGGCGTCGATCTCCTCGGTGCCCTCGGGCACCTCCAGCGCCTGCCCGACGGCGGCGATGCGGTCGCCGACGACCAGCACGTCGGCGCCCTCGAGCACGGTGCCGGCGTCGTCCATCGTCAGGACGGTGCCGCCGCGCAGGACCACCGGGCGACCGGCTCCCGGAGTGGGCTCGGGGTTGCTCATCGTTCCCTCCTAACCTTGGACGCACGACACGGACGGGCGTCCGGTGTGCGGACATGCGGTGCGATGCGGGTCACCCTGGCCCGCTGCGGCCGCCGTGTCAACCGGTTCGCGTGCTGGGCGCAGGCGGTCGCGCGCTCCGGTTGACAGCGTGACCGAGCCCGGTCGACACTCCTCGCGGTTCCGGCGGACAACCGTCCGCAGATCGCCGTCCCGAGGAGGCACCGACCGCTCATGAGCGCCGACACGACAGGACCGGGCACGCCCGCCCCGGCCGCACGGGGGCCGCTCTCCGGGCTCCTCGTGGCCGACTTCTCCCGGATCCTGGCCGGGCCGTACAGCACGATGCTGCTGGCCGACCTCGGCGCCGAGGTGGTCAAGGTGGAGGGCCCCGGCGGGGACGACACCCGCACCTGGCAGCCGCCGGTGCGTGAGGGCGTCGCGACCTACTACCTGGGCGCGAACCGGAACAAGCGGTCGATCGCGCTGGACCTCAAGGACCCGGCCGACGTCGAGGTCGCCCGCGAGCTGGCCCGCCGCGCCGACGTGTTCGTCGAGAACTTCAAACCCGGCGGCCTGGCCCGCTTCGGCCTGGACTACGAGGCCGTCGCCGCGGTCAACCCGCGGGTCGTCTACGCCTCGATCAGCGGCTTCGGCAGCGGCCCCGGCGGGGCGGCGCTACCCGGCTACGACCTCATCGTGCAGGCGATCTCGGGCTTCATGAGCCTCACCGGCGACCCGGACGGCCAACCGTTCCGGGGCGGGGTCGCGCTGTTCGACGTCATGGCCGGCCTGCACGCCACCATCGGCATCCTGTCGGCGGTCAACCACCGGCACGAGACCGGCGCCGGCCAGCACGTCGAGGTCAACCTGCTCTCCTCGGCGCTCTCCGGCCTGGTGAACCAGACCAGCGCCTACGTCGCCGGCGGCGTGGTGCCCTACCGGATGGGCAACAGCCACCCGAGCCTGTTCCCCTACGAGCCGCTGCCCTGCGCCGACGGCGACCTGATCGTCACCGCCGGCAACGACGGGCAGTTCCGCAAGTTGTGCCAGGTGCTCGGCGTCCCCGAGCTGGCCGACGACCCCCGGTTCGGCCGCAACGAGGACCGCACCGCCAACCGCGACGCGCTCCGCCCGCTGCTGGTCGCCCGGCTGCGCACCCGCACGAAGATGGAGTGGTTCCGCGACATCATCGGCGCCGGCGTGCCCTGCGGGCCGATCAACACCATCGACCAGGGCGTCGCGTTCGCCGAGGAGATCGGCCTGGACCCCGTGGTCAGCGTCGGCGAGGGCGCGGCCGCCATCCCGTCGGTGCGCAACCCGATCACCTTCTCGGCCACCGAGGCCACCTACCGGCTGCCCCCGCCGGCGCTGGACGAGCACGGCGCCGAGATCCGGCGCTGGCTGAGCGCCGAGGAGAAGACCCAGTGAGCGCACACATGGACGATCGACCCGAGTACCGCACGGCCCTGGGCGCCTCGAGCCTGGAGTCGATCACGCTGCTGGGCCACCGACCTCGCGCGCGACGTGATGGGCACGGTCGGCTTCGGTGAGCTGTCGTTCTGGCTGGCCACGCAGCGCCGGCCCACCCCGGGCGAGACCAGGGTGTTCGAGGCGGTGCTCGCGGCGCTGGCCGACCACGGCTACACGCCGACGGCGATCGTCACCCGGCTGACCTACCTGAGCGCTCCGGACTCCATCCAGGGCGCGCTCGCCGCCGGCCTGCTCGGCGGCGGCTCGCGCTTCCTCGGCGTCACCGAGGACTGCGGCCGCTTCCTGCACGACGTGCTCGCCGGGGTCGAGGGCGAGCTGCCCACCGACGACGCCGGGTGGGACGCCCTCGCGCTGGAGACCGTCACCGCGCAGCGGGCGCTCGGCCGCTTCGTGCCGGGCCTGGGCCACCACGTGCACAAGCAGGGCGACCCGCGCACCCCCCGGCTCATGGAGATCGCCGCCGAGGAGGGCGTCTCCGGCCCGCACCTGGCGCTGTTCGCCGCGATCGGGCGGGTGCACGAGCAGGTGCTCGGCAAGCGGCTGCCGCTCAACGGCGCCGGCGTCTGCGGCGCCGCGCTGGCCGACCTCGGCCTGCCGCTGGAGCTGCTGCGCGGCTTCGCGCTGCTCGCCCGCACCGCCGGGCTCATCGGCCAGCTCGCCGAGGAGCTGCGGCACCCGGTCGCCAACGACATCTTCCTCTCGGTGGACCTCAACAACCGGCCCGTCGACCCCGACCCCTACGTCGCGCCGCCGCTGCCCGCGGCCGGCCGGGACGGCTGAGGGCCGGGCCGTGCGGGCCGCCGTCGTGCGGACGCCGGGCGAGGTGCCGGCGCTCGCGGAGCACCCGGACCCGGCACCGGCCGACGGGGACACCGTCGTCCGCGTGACGGCGGCACCGCTGGTGCCGCTGGACCTGCTCTGCGCCTCGGGCACCTCGTACTTCGGCCGGCCGGCGGTGCCGTACGTGCCCGGCGTGCAGGGCGTCGGGGTCGTGGAGAGCTCCGCCGAGCTCGCGCCCGGCACCCGGGTCTGGTTCGCCACCAGCGCCGGCATGGCGCCCGGCGACGGCAGCCTGGCCGAGCGCTGCCTGGTGCCGCCGGTCGACGTGGTGCCGGTGGACGCCGATCTCCCGGACGCCGCGCTGGCCGCCCTCGGCCTGTCCGGCGTGGCCGCGTGGATGGCGCTCACCTGGCGCGGCGGCCTGCAGCCCGGCGAGCACGTGCTGGTGCTCGGCGCCGGCGGCGCCGTGGGGCAGGTCGCCGTCGGGGCGGCCCGGGTGCTCGGCGCCCGGCGGGTCGTCGCGGTGGCCCGCTCGCAGCGGGCCCGGGACCGGGCGCTGGCGGCGGGTGCCGACGACGTGGTCGCGCTCGACGGTGACGCCGACGCGCTGACCGGGCGGTTCCGCGACGCGCTGGGCGGCCGGCTCGACGTCGTCGTCGACCCGGTGTTCGGCGCCGCGGCGACGGCGGCCTCCCGGGTGCTCTCCGACGGCGGGCGGCTGGTCAACCTCGGCGGCGCCTCCGGGGACACCGCCGAGTTCTCCTCGGCGGCGCTGCGCTCGCGGTCGGCGTCGGTGCTCGGCTACACGAACAACGCGCTCACCCCCGGGCAGCGGCGCGACGCGCTCACCGCCGTCGCCGGGCACGCGGCCGCCGGGCGGCTCGGCGTGGCGCACGAGGCGGTGCCGCTGACCGACGTCGCCGACGCCTGGCGCCGCCAGGCCACCGGTGACCCGGGCGTGCGGCTGGTGCTCACCCCCTAGGACGGCAGGACCCCCGCGGGAGCCGCGGGGTGCGACGGAGCGCGACCGGCACGCGGCCGCGAGGACAGCAGGAGGACACCGTGCAGCTGGTCACCGAGGACAACATCACCGACCTGGCCGTCGAGCGCTGGGCGACCGCGGGCGACCCCCGCCTGGCCGAGCTCATGACCGCGCTGGTGCGGCACCTGCACGCCTTCGCCCGCGAGGTGCGGCTCACCGAGGCCGAGTGGATGACCGCGATGCAGTGGCTGACCCGCACCGGGCAGATCAGCGACGAGAAGCGGGAGGAGTTCATCCTCGCCTCCGACGTCGTCGGGCTGTCCATGCTCGTCGTGCAGATGAACCACCGGCTCGACCCGCGGGCGACGCCGGCGACCGTGCTGGGCCCGTTCTTCATCGAGGGCTCCCCGCAGCTGCCCTACGGCGGCGACATGTCCGACGGGCTGGACGGCGTCCCGCTGTACGTGCACGGCACCGTCCGCGACCTCGACGGCGCGCCGGTGGCCGGCGCGACCTTCGACGTGTGGCAGGCCGACGACGAGGGCGTCTACGAGGCGCAGCTGGGCGAGGTCGACGAGGCGCGGCTGCGCGGCAAGTACACGACCCGTGAGGACGGCGGCTACTGCGTGCGCTCCATCGCGCCCAAGGGCTACACGATCCCGATGGACGGCCCGGTCGGCGAGCTGATCTCCCGCACCGCCATCAGCCACTTCCGCCCGGCGCACATCCACTTCCTGCTCGCCGTTCCCGGGTACGCGCCGCTGATCACCCACCTGTTCCAGGAGGGCGCCGAATACCTCGACACCGACGTGGTGTTCGGGACCAAGCAGGAGCTCGTCGTCCGCTTCGAGGAGCGCGAGCCCGGCCCGACCCCGGACGGCGGCCGCAGCGAGGTGCCGTGGATCGAGGCGCGGTACGACTTCGTGCTGCAGCGCGAGGGCTGACGGGCATCGGTCGCCGGCGGCGGGGTAGCTCCGGGAGCCGGCGGACACCGGCTCGGCGGAGGCAGCGATGGACGGCACGAGAACCGCAGGAGATCGCGCGGGTGGCGGCCGCGGCCGGCGCGAAGAAGGCGCACCGGACGTGGGACAAGGTGCTGGTGAGCGCCTTCCTCGCCGGCGCCTACATCGCCTTCGGTGGGCTGGTCGCCATCAGCGTCTCCTCGGGCCTGGACCCGGAGACGTGGGGGACGCTGCCCACCCTGTTCACCGGCGCGACCTTCACGCTCGGGCTCGTGCTGGTGCTCATCGCCGGCTCCGACCTCGCCACCGGCAACATGGCGCTGGTGCCGCTCTCCGCCATGCGCGGGAAGCTGGGCCTCGGCGACGTCGCCAAGAACCTCTCGCTCGTGCTTCTGGGCAACCTCGTCGGCGCCCTGGTCGTGGCGTACTTCCTCGCCGTGCAGACCGGGGTGATCGACGACGCCGACGCGAGCGGGAACGCCGCCCTCACCTACGAGCGGCTCGCGTCCATCGCCGAGGGCAAGGCGCTGGGGGAGTCGGCGTGGCAGACGTTCCTGCGCGCGGTCGGCTGCAACTGGCTGGTCTGCCTGGCCGTGTGGATGTCCCTGGCGGCGACCACCGTCTCGGGCAAGATCCTCGCGATCTTCTTCCCGATCATGGCGTTCGTGGCGATGGGCTTCGACCACGTCGTCGCCAACATGTTCTTCCTGCCGGCGGCCATCTTCGCCGGCGTCCCGGACGTCGGCTGGGGCGAGACGCTGCTCAACTGGCTGCTGGCCGGGGCGGGCAAGCCTCGTCGGCGCGGTGGTCTTCGTGGCCACCTCCTACTGGTACCTCTTCCTCAAGGACCAGCCCGACGAGGAGCCCGACCCGGCCGGCGCGGAGAGCGCCGGGCGGGCCTGAACGCTCAGCGGGTGGGCAGCCCCGCGGCCTGCCACGCCCGGAACCCGCCGACGACGTCGGTCGCGCGGGACAGGCCGAGCGACCGCAGCGCGTCGGCGGCCAGGCTCGAGGTGTAGCCCTCCGAGCACAGGACGACGACGTCGACGTCGTACCCGGTCGCCTCGGGCAGCCGGGCGTCTCCGGCCGGGTCGAACCGCCACTCCAGGACGTTGCGCTCGACGACGAGCGCGCCGGGCACCTCGCCCTCCTGCGCGCGCTGCGCGGCGGGCCGGATGTCGACCAGCAGCGCGCCGCGGGCGACGCGCTCGGCGGCCTGCTCCGGCGTCACCCGGTCCAGCCGGGAGCGGGCCTCGGCCAGCAGCTCGTCGATCGAGCGGGCACCCGCGGGTCGGGTGGTGGTCGGGGCGCTCACCAGTCCACCCCCGCGCGCTCGGTGCCGGTGCGCCGCAGCGCGCCGTCGGCGATCTCGTAGCGGTTCATCCACGCCAGGCCCGGGGTGTAGACGTGCACGCTCACCGCGGCCTGCAGGCCGGTGTTGGTCACCTGGTGCACGTAGTGCGGGCCGAAGTGCCGCACCCGGCCGGCGTCCAGGTCGTGCGCGGAGTCGGTGACGCCGGTCCGCCCGGCGGCCACGACCCGCTCGGTGAGCGTGCCGCGGACGACGGCGAACGCGCCGGAGGAGGTGCCGTGGTCGTGCAGTGGCGTGCCCTGCTCGGGCAGCCAGGAGAGCAGCCACACCTGGGCCGCGCGCAGCTCGGGGTGCAGCGAGGGATCGAGGACGTCGGCGGCGGCCGCCGGGTCGAGCAGGTGGGTCCAGCGGCTGCCGGACCGGTACTCGACCAGGTCGATCCAGTGCGCCGAGGCCGCGGCGAGCGCGGCGGCCAGGCCGGCGGCCCCGGTGCGGCGGGCGGTGCTGTCGGGGGCGGTGCTGTCAGGGGCGGTGCTGTCAGGGGCGGTGCTGTCAGGGGCAGAGCGCAGGAGGGTGCTGTGCGGCATGGGGTTTCCTTGATCGAGGGCGCGCTCGATGACCCCGGCGGTGCCGGGGGAGCGCAGGAGTCGGGGGGTCGGGGCGTGCGTCAGCAGCCCGGACAGAGCGCGCTGGCCGTCCGCAGCAGGTCGACCGCGCAGCGGCGGGTGAAGCGGTTGGCGAGGAGCCGCCGGCGGGTGGTCATCGCGGCGCACCGCCGCGGTGCCCGGCTCGTGCGGCGGCGACCTGCACGGTGGCGAGCTCCAGCCAGCCGTCCAGCGCGCCGGGGGCGTCCCACGCCTTGTCCACCAGGTACAGCCCGCGGGTGGGCGTGATGGCACCGAGCTCGACCAGCACCGGCTTGAGCAGCAGCTCGGGGGCGAGCGCGTGCGTCGGGCCGCCGCCGAGCATGAGCGGCACCGCGGTGACGCCGGCGAGGTCGCCGGTGCCGATCTGGTCGAGGAAGAGCTTGAGCAGGCCGGTGTAGGTGGCCTTGAAGGTCGGGCTGGCGACGACGGCCAGCTCGGCGCCGCGCACGGTCGCCACCGCCTGCTCGACCGCGGGGTCGCCCCAGCCGAGCAGCCCGGCGCCGAGGTCGACCACGTCGATGACGACGTCGGCCGGAGCGCCGGTGAGGCGCTCGACGACCAGCTCGGCGGCCGCCCGCGTGCGGGAGAGCGGCTTGGGGTTGCCGACGACGGCGACGGTGGTCACGCGGGAGCTCCTCGGGGGTCGGGACCGGCAAAGCGCACTATACCGATCGGGTTTGACGTATTGAGTGCTCCCGTGCCAAGGTGGCAGCAGGTCACGAGTGCCAGCGCGAAGCCCCGGCTTGCTGGCCGGCAACCCTCCTCCGCGATGGGGTGCCCCGGGTGACGACCGGGCGGCTGCGGTCCCGCAGCCGCAAGCGCGGACCCGTGCCCGGGTCCCCGACCCGCCAGGAGCACTCCCATGCCCGCACTGCTCGACTGCCCGCCCGCCCCGGCCGTGTCCCGGCCCGGCCTCCGGCCGCTGCTGCCCGTCGTCGGCGCCGACACCGAGGTCCCGCTCGTCCCGGGCGGCCGCACCCGGTACACCGACCTGGACTCCGCGGCGAGCTCCCGGGCGCTGGTGAGCGTCGCCGACCAGGTGGCCGCCGCGCTCCAGCTGTACGCCAGCGTGCACCGGGGTGCGGGCTACCTCTCGCAGGTCTCCACCGCCCTGTACGAGTCGGCGCGGGAGACCGTCGCGCGGTTCGTCGGCGCGCGCGACGACGACGTCTGCGTCCTCACCCGGCACACCACCGACGCCCTCAACCTGCTCGCCGGCTGCGTGGCCGAGGGCGCGGCGGTGCTGGTGCTCGACTGCGAGCACCACGCCGACCTGCTGCCCTGGCAGCGCCGCGGCCCGGTGACCGTGCTGCCGACCGCGCCGACCGTCGTCGGCACGCTCCGCGCGCTGGCCGCCGAGCTGGCCCGCACCCCGTACGCGCTGCTCGCCGTCACCGGCGCGTCCAACGTGACCGGCGAGTCGCTGCCCCTGGAGGAGGTCGTGGCCCTGGCCCGGGCGGCCGGCGCGCGGGTGCTGGTCGACGGCGCCCAGCTCGTGCCGCACCGCGCCTTCTCCCTGGCCGCCACGGGCGCGGACTACGTCGTCCTCTCCGGGCACAAGACCTACGCCCCCTTCGGCGCCGGGGCGCTGGTCGGCCGCCGCGACTGGCTCGACGCCGGCCCCGCCTACCTGGCCGGCGGGGGTGCGGTGCACGAGGTGTCGGTCGCCGAGACCGCGTGGGCACCCGCGCCGCACCGGCACGAGGGTGGCTCGCCCAACGTGCTCGGCGCGGTGGCCCTGGCCGCGGCCTGCGAGGCGCTGGCCGCGCTGCCCGCCGGTGCGCTGGAGGGGCACGAGCGGGCGCTGCGCGAGCGGCTGACGGCGGGCCTGGGCGCGCTGCCCGGCGTCCGGCTGCTGCGCATCTGGGCGGACTCCGCCGAGCCCACCGGCGTCGTGGGGTTCACCGTCGAGGGCGCCGACCCCGGCCTTGTCGCGGCCTACCTCTCCGCCGAGCACGGCATCGGCGTGCGCGACGGGCGGTTCTGCGCCCACCCGCTGCTCGCCCGGCTGGGCGTGCCCGAGGGCGCGCTGCGGGCCAGCGTCGGCGTGGGCAGCACGCTCGACGACGTCGACCGGCTGGTCGACGCCCTCGCGCGGTACCTCGCCGACGGCCCGCGCAACCGCTACGAGCTGGTCGCCGGCCGCTGGCAGCCCGTCGACGACCCGCGCCCGCTGGCCGGCCTCGGCGGGGCCGACCCCGCCGTCGTGGCCCGGGGCGCCGGCTGCGGCCCGGCCACCCGATGACCACTCGCGATCCCCGAGGAGCAGAGACCGTGACCGTTCCCCTCGCCCCGACCGCCGGTCCGGACGCGTCCTTCGCCGAGGACTGGGCGCGCTGGCACCGGGAGCACGAGCTCCGCCGCGCCGATCCGCACGGCTTCCTGGCCGTCACCGGCCTGCACTGGCTGACCGGGCAGCCGCAGCGCCTGCCCGGCGTCCCCGGGGAGTGGTCGACCGGCGCCGACGGCCCGCTGGTCACCCTCGGCCCGGGCGAGGAGCTCGTCGTCGACGGGCACGTCGTCCGCGACCGGCACGCCTTCGGCCCGATCGCCGAGCGGGACGGCCGCACGGCCCGCGCGGGCGAGGTCGAGATCGAGGTGGCCCGCCGCGGCGGGCACGACATCGTCCGGCCGCGCGACCCCGCGCACCCGCTGCGCACGCAGCACCGCGGAACGCCCACGTTCGCGCCGGACCCGCGCTGGGTCGTCCCCGCCCGCTACCAGCCGTTCCCCGCGCCGCGGCCGACGACGGTCGGCGCGGCGGTCGAGGGGCTGGAGCACGTCTACGACGCGCCGGGCCGGGTGGTCTTCGCCGTCGACGGGCAGGAGCTCGCCCTCACCGCCTTCGCCGGCGCCGCCCCGGGCAGCCTGTTCCTCCTCTTCACCGACGTGACGTCCGGCGTCACCACCTACGCGGCCAACCGGTCGCTCGCCGTCGACGCCCCGGCGGCCGACGGCACCGTGACGCTGGACTTCAACCGGGCCACGAACCTGCCGTGCGCCTACACCGACTTCGCCACCTGCCCCCTGCCGCCCGCCGAGAACCGGCTGCCGGTCGCGGTCGAGGCCGGCGAGCAGATCCCGACCGAGAGGCGCTGAACCCGTGTCCGCATCCCCGCTCCACCTGGCCGTGGCTCTCGACGGCGCCGGCTGGCACCCCGCCGCCTGGCGCGAGCCCGACGCCCGACCGCTCGACCTGCTCACCGCGCAGTACTGGCTGGACCTGGTGCAGGAGGCCGAGCGCGGACTGCTCGACCTGGTCACCATCGAGGACGGGCTGGCGATCCAGTCCGCCGACGCCTACCGGCCCGACGAGCGCACCGACCAGGTGCGCGGCCGGCTCGACGCGGTCCTCATCGCCTCCCGGGTGGCGCCGCTGACCGAGCGCATCGGCCTGGTGCCGACCGCCGTCGTCACCCACACCGAGCCGTTCCACCTGTCCAAGGCGATCGCGACGCTGGACTACGTGAGCACCGGCCGCGCCGGGGTCCAGGTCCGGGTGTCGCTCAAGGAGCACGAGGCGCGGCTGTTCGGCCGGCGCAGCTTTCCGCCGCTGACGCCGTCGGACCCGTCCGCGGCGGCACTGATCGAGGAGGGCTTCGCCGAGGCGGCCGACTACGTCGAGGTGCTGCGCCGGCTCTGGGACAGCTGGGAGGACGACGCCGAGATCCGCGACGTCGCGACCGGCCGGTTCGTCGACCGGGAGAAGCTGCACTACATCGACTTCGAGGGCCGGCACTTCTCCGTCCGCGGCCCCTCGATCACCCCGCGCCCGCCGCAGGGGCAGCCGGTCGTGGCCGCGCTGGCCCACCAGGCGGTGCCGTTCGAGGTGGTCGGCTCCTCGGCCGACCTCGGCTTCGTCACCCCGCGGGACGCCGCGCACGCCGCGGAGATCCTCGCCGAGATCCGCTGCGCGCAGACGGCGGCCGGGCGCGAGGAGGAGACCCTGCACGTCCTCGGCGACGTCGTCGTCTTCCTCGACGAGGACGACGCGACCGCCCGCGACCGGAAGGCCCGGCTGGACGACCTGGCCGGTGAGGAGCTGCGCAGCGACGCGACGGTGTTCACCGGCACCCCCGCCGGGCTCGCCGACCTGATCGCCGAGTGGCAGCAGGCGGGCCTGAGCGGGGCGCGGCTGCGCCCCGCCGCGCTGCCGCACGACCTGACCGCCATCACCCGGGGGCTGGTGCCCGAGCTGCAGGCCCGGGGCCTGTTCCGCACCGCCTACGAGGCGGACACGCTGCGCGGGCTGCTCGGCCTGCCGCGCCCCGCCAACCGCTACGCCGTCGCCTGACGCCGCCCGACCAGCTGGAGATCGACACCCCCATGTCCCCGAAGCAGATCCACCTCGCGGCGCACTTCCCCGGCGTCAACAACACCACCGTGTGGAGCGACCCGGCCGCCGGCAGCCACATCGAGTTCCGCTCGTTCGCCCGGTTCGCCCAGGCCGCCGAGCGCGGGAAGTTCGACTTCCTGTTCCTCGCCGAGGGGCTCCGGCTGCGCGAGCAGAACGGGAGGATCTACGACCTCGACGTCGTCGGCCGGCCGGACACGTTCACCGTGCTGTCGGCCCTGGCGGCGGTCACCGAGCGGCTCGGCCTCACCGGCACGATCAACTCCACGTTCAACGAGCCCTACGAGGTGGCCCGGCAGTTCGCCAGCCTGGACCACCTCACCGCGGGGCGGGCGGCGTGGAACGTCGTCACCTCGTGGGACGCGTTCACCGGCGAGAACTTCCGCCGCGGCGGCTTCCTGGCCCAGGAGCAGCGGTACGAGCGCGCCCGCACCTTCCTGCAGACGACGTTCGAGCTGTTCGACTCCTGGCGGGGCGACGAGATCGTGGCCGACAAGGACGGCGGCCGGTTCCTCACCGATCCGGCGGCGGGCTCCTTCCGGCACGTCGACGAGCACTTCGACGTCGAGGGCCGGTTCGCCGTGCCCCGCAGCCCGCAGGGGCGGCCGGTGATCTTCCAGGCCGGCGACTCCGACGAGGGTCGCGAGTTCGCCGCCTCCGCCGCCGACGTCATCTTCAGCCGGCACAGCACCCGCGAGGCCGGCCAGGCGTTCTTCGCCGACGTCAAGGGCCGGCTGCCGAAGTACGGCCGCACGCCCGAGCAACTGCTGATCATGCCGGCGGCCACCTTCGTCATCGGTGACACCGACGCCGAGGCCGCCGAGCTGGCCCACGAGGTCCGGCGGCAGCAGGTGTCGGGGCAGACGGCGATCCGCTCGCTGGAGCAGGTCTGGAACCGCGACCTCTCCGACCTCGACCCGGACGGCCCGCTGCCGGAGTTCGACCCGGTGGCCGGGGAGAACACCGTCGCCCAGGGCCGGGCCAGCGTCCGCATGAACAAGGACCCGCTGGCCGTGGCCGCGAAGTGGCGCTCCATCGCCGAGGCCAAGAACCTGTCCATCCGCGAGCTGATGGTGGAGGTGACCGCGCGGCAGGCGTTCGTGGGCAGCCCGGAGACGGTGGCCGCCACGATCGACGACCACGTGCAGTCCGATGCCGCCGACGGGTTCGTGCTCGTCCCGCACATCACCCCCGGCGGGCTGGACCCGTTCGTCGACCGGGTCGTGCCGCTGCTCCAGGAGCGCGGCGTCTTCCGCGCCGACTACGCGGGGACGACGCTGCGCGACCACCTCGGGCTGGCCGAGCCGGCGCGCCGCAGCTGAACAGGGGGGAGCGGGCCGCGTGCCACGATCTGCTCGTGGACGTCCTGGCCTCGCTGCCCGCCTTCGTGCTCGCGGTGCTCCTGATCTCCGCCACGCCCGGCCCGGCGATGGCGCTGATCCTCCGGCGGGCCGCGCTCCGCGGCTTCCGCGGCGCGGTGCCCACGGTGCTCGGCCTCGAGCTCGGGCTCTTCGTCTGGGCGCTGGCCGCGGGTGTCGGGTTCGCCGCGCTGGTGGCCGCCTCCGAGGTCGCCTACCTGGTGCTCCGGGTCGTCGGCGCGGCCGTGCTGATCGGGCTCGGGGTCCGGGCGCTCCGCGCCGCGTGGCGGGGCAGGGGCGGCCGGGCGGCACCCCAGCCCGAGGCGGTGCTCCCGGCCGGCTCCCGGCACTGGTGGACGGCGTTCGGCGAGGGCGCGCTCGTGCAGCTGGCGAACCCGAAGGCCGCCGTCTTCATGCTGGCGTTCTACCCGCAGTTCGTGCCTGCCGACGGGCCGGTCTTCGCGACGACGGCGGTGCTCGGCCTGCTGCAGGTCACGGTGGAGACCGGGCTGTACCTGGCCCTGGCGGCGGGCGTGGCACGGGCGGGCGCCTGGTTCCGCCGGCCGCGCGTCAGGGTCGGCCTGGAGGCGGTCAGCGGTTCGGTGCTGGTCGCCCTCGGGCTGCGCGTCGCGGCCGCCGGCCGCTGAACCGGATCCGGCCGGGCCCCGTGCGGTGGCCCGGCCGGAGTGCGTGCCGGAGGTGTCAGCCGGCGACGGCGTGCGCCGCCAGGCGGAAGCGGTCGGCGCCCGGTTCGGTGCCGGTGGCGAGGTCGGCCAGCACCCGGCCGATCGCCGTCGCCCCCTTGAACCCGTGCCCGCTGAAGCCCGCGGCCACCACGACCGGCCCGACGCGGTCGAGCACGAACTCCCCGGTGGCGGTGCTCGTGTAGGTGCACGAGATCGGCTCGGGGCTGCCGGCGTCCAGGCCGGGCAGCCACCGGCGCACGTACTCCTGCAGCTGGGCCAGCTGCCCCGGCTCGGCGGTGCGGCTGCGCCGGTCCGGGTGCACTTCCGGCCCGGTGCCGTGGAAGCCGACCTTGACGCCGTCCGGGCTGAGCAGCCCGTAGACGCCGCTCGGCCGGCCCCCGGCCGGCTCCGGGTCCGCGGTGAACGCCGGCCACTCCAGGCCGTCGGTCACCGGCGCGAAGTGGGCCGGCTGCTCCTGGGTGACCCGCAGCGCGGGCAGCGGCACGAGGTCCCCGAGCACGTCGGCCGTCCAGGCGCCCGCGGCGACGATCGCCGTGCGCGCGCGCACCGCCCCACCCGCGGCCGAGCGCACGACCACCCCGTCGCCCGCGGCCTCGACGGCGGTGACCCGCCGGTGGTGCCGGACGACGGCGCCGTGCCGCTCGGCGGCGGTCTGCAGGGCGGTGACCGCGGCGTCGGCGTCCAGCCGGCCGGCGGTGTGCGGTTCGTGCAGGACCGGGCCGGGGAAGCGCATCCCCGGCCAGCGCTCCTCCGCCTGCGCCGCGGTCAGCCACTCGTGCGGCACCCCGGCGCTCGCCATGGCGGCGGCGACCTCGCGCAGCCGCGGCTCCCCGGAGGGTCCCGCGGTGCTGACGCCGGGGGCCGGGTGCAGCAGGGTGGTCCCGGTCTCCGCCTCGAGTTCGGTCCACAGCCGGCGCGCCTCGGCGACCAGCGCCTGGTGGTGCGGCTGGGCGTAGGTGCTGCGGTAGATGCGCGAGCTGCCGTGCGAGGCGCCGAGGTCGTGCCCCGGTGCGAACCGCTCGAGCAGCACGACGTCGACGCCGCGGCGGGCCAGCGCCCAGGCGGCCGACGAGCCCATCACCCCGCCACCGACGACGACGACGTCGGTCCGCCGCGGCGTGCCGGGGGCGCTCACGAGGCCACCGCGGGGTTGATCTCGGGCGCCTCGACGGCCTCGTCGGTCAGCCCCCAGCGCTCCAGGGTCCGGGCGTAGCTGCCGTCGTCGAAGGCGTGCTGCAGCGCCGCCCGGACGGCGTCGACCAGCCCGGTGCCCTTCAGCGTGGTGGCCGCGACGTAGGTGGTGTTGGGCCAGCCCGCGTTCACGGTGCCGACGATCTCCACCTGACCGACCGACTCCTGGTAGACCGCGTTCGGGTTGGGGCCCAGGTAGGTGTCGATCCGGCCGGACTGGATCGCCAGCAGGACGTCGCCGGTGTTGGCGAAGTACTCGAGGCCGGCCGGGGCGCGCCCCGCCGCCTCGTTCTGCGCGTTCCAGTCCAGCAGGATGCGCTCCTGGTTGGTGCCGGACGCGACGGCGACGGTGAGCCCGGAGATGTCCTCGGCGCCGTCGATCGACAGCCCGCTGTCCGGCGCGGTGGTGAACGCCATGACGCCCTCGCGGTAGGTGGCGAAGTCGAACAGCTCCAGCCGTGCGGCGTTGACGCCGACGTTGCTGAACACCGCCTCGAGGTCGCCGCTCTGCAGCCCCAGCGGCCACTGCTCCCAGGCGACGTTGACCACTTCGAGCTCGAGGCCGAGGGAGTCGGCGACGAGCGCGGCGATGTCGACCTCGCTGCCGACGACGGTGGCGTTGTCGTCGGCGAGGAAGGCCAGCGGGGGCTCCCCGGCGCCGGCCACGCCGACGGTGAGCTTCCCGTCCGCGGCGACGGACGCCGGCACGAGGCGCGCGGCCGCCGGGTCCTCGTCGGTCGGGACGCGGTCGGCCTGCTCGGGGCTGGTGTCGACGGCGAACGCCTCGGTGGCGGTGCCGGCGGTCTCGGCGCGCTGCTCGGCCTCGATGTCGGCGGAGCTGGTGCAGGCGCCGAGGAGGACGACGGTGCCGAGCACCAGGCCGGTGCGGAGGCCGACCGCGGCGGCCGCCGGGATCGGTCGCCGGCGGCGGGGCAGCAGGGGTCGGCGCGACAGCAAGGGGCGGGTCATGCGGGGGCTCCTGGGGGTCCGGGGACGCGTGCGGGCGGGAACGGGTCGGCGGTCACGGCCGGGGCAACCCGGGCGGGTTGGTCTCGGAGGAATCGATCGCCTCGCTGGTCAGGCCCCAGCGCTCGAGCAGCTCGGCGTAGCTGCCGTTGGCGATGGCGTGGTCCAGCGCGGCGGTGATCGCGGCGGCCAGGCCGTTGCCCTTCGCGGTGGCGACGGCGATCTGCGCGGTCTCCGGCCACCCGCCGCTCACCGTGCCGACGACCTCGAAGTCCTGCGGGGCCACCCCGGCTTTGTACGCGCCGGTGGGGTTGGGGCCGAAGTACAGGTCGAGCCGGCCGGACTGGAGCGCGAGGATCGAGTCGCCGTCGTTCTCGTAGTACTGGACGTCCACCGGGTCGAGACCGGCCGCGCGGTTCTCCGCGTCCCAGGCCAGCAGGATCTTCTCCTGGTTGGTGCCCGAGCCCACCGCGACGGTGCGTCCCGCGACGTCCTCGGCCGCGTCGACCGACAGCCCGGAGCCGGCCCGGGCGAGGAAGCCGAGGGTGTCCACGCGGTAGGAGGAGAAGTCGAAGAGGTCCTTGCGCTCCTCGGTGACCGTGACGTTGGCGATCGTCACGTCCACCGCGCCGGACTGCGTGGCCAGCGGCCAGTTCGACCAGTCGGTGGTCACCAGTTCCAGGTCCAGGCCCAGCCCGTCGGCGACCAGCTGCGCGATGCCCGGCTCGTTGCCGATCACCGTCGTGTTGTCGTCGGCCAGGAAGCTCAGCGGCGGGGTGAACGCCCCCACGGCGACGGTGAGCGTGCCGTCGTCCAGGAGCCCCGGGGGGAGCAGGGCGATGGCCTCGTCGCTGGGGGTGCTGCGGACCGGCTCCTGGTCGGGGCTGGTGTCCACGGTCAGCGCGGTGCGGTCCTCGCCGGTGGCGGCCTGCTCCTCGATGTCGTCCGCGCTGGTGCACGCCCCGAGGGCCAGGGCGGTCACGGCGGCCAGGAGGGGGACGAGGCGGGCTCGTCGGGTACGGGCGGTCACGGGGTCTCTCCTCGGGCGGGGCACGCGGGCGCGTGCCGTCGGCGGGCGGCGCGGGGTGCGCCGTCCGTGGGGTGGGACGGGAGGGGCTGGTCAGAGGACGCGGGCGAGGAAGGCGCGGGTCCGTTCGTGCTGCGGGTCGTCGAGCACCTGCTCGGGCGGGCCCTGCTCGACGATCCGGCCGGCGTCCATGAAGACGACCCGGTCGGCGGCCTTGCGGGCGAAGCCGATCTCGTGGGTGACGACGATCATCGTGGTGCCGGTGCGGGCGAGGTCCTCGATGACGCCGAGCACCTCGCCGACCAGCTCCGGGTCGAGCGCGGACGTCGGCTCGTCGAAGAGCAGCACCGCGGGCCGCATGGCCAGGGCGCGGGCGATCGCGACGCGTTGCTGCTGCCCGCCGGAGAGCTGCCGGGGGTAGGCGTCGGCCTTGTCGGCCAACCCGACGCGGTCCAGCAGCTCGCGCGCCTCGCCCTCCACCTCGGCCCGGGGCCGGCCCTGGGCCGACACCGGTGCCTCGACGACGTTCTCCAGCGCGGTCAGGTGCGGGAAGAGGTTGAACGACTGGAAGACGAAGCCGAACCGGGTGCGCTGCCGGAGCAGGTCCCGCTCGGGCAGCTCGTGCAGCCGGTCGGTGCCGCCGCGGTGCGCCTTGCGCCGGTACCCGACCAGCTCGCCGTCGAGCGCGACGAAGCCGCGGTCGACCTTCTCCAGGTGGTTGATGCTGCGCAGCAGCGTCGACTTGCCCGAGCCCGACGGGCCGAGGACGACGGTGACGCTGCCGGGCTCCACGACGAGGTCGACGCCGTGCAGCACCTCGAGGGCACCGAAGGACTTGTGCACGCCGTGCACCTCCACCCGCCCCGGACGGGGGTCCGCCACGGCGGTCACCGGGCCACCTCGCGGGCGGTGCGCACGCGGGCCAGGCCGGCGGTGAGGTTGCCGCGCAGCCGTTGCAGGGGTGTCGGTGGCAGCGTGCGCACGGCGCCGCGGGCGTAGTACCGCTCGACGTAGTACTGGACCACCGTGATGACCGTGGTCAGCACGACGTACCAGACCGCCGCGACCAGGAGCATCGGCAGCACCCGCTGGGTCCGGCCGTAGATGACGCTGACGGTGTAGAAGAGCTCGCCCAGCGCCAGCACGTAGACGATCGAGGTGCCCTTGAACAGGCCGATGATCTCGTTCACCGCCGTCGGCACGATCGAGCGCATCGCCTGGGGCAGCACGATGCGGGTGCTCTGCCGCCGCCGCGGGATGCCCAGCGACGCGGCGGCCTCGAGCTGGCCCTGGTCGACCGAGAGGATCCCGGCCCGGACGATCTCCGCCGAGTAGGCGGCCTGGTGCAGGCCGAGGCCCAGCACCGCGGCGCCGAACTTGTCGATCAGCGAGAGCGTCTCGACCCCGGCGAACGCCGGCCCGAACGGGATGCCGAACTCCAGCCGCTGGTACAGGTAGGCGAGGTTGTACCAGAGCAGCAACTGCAGGATCAGCGGCACGGAGCGGAACACCCACGTGTAGCCCCAGCTCACCGCCTGCAGCAGCGGCGACCTGCTCAGCCGCATGAGCGCCAGCACCGTGCCGAGCGCGAAGCCCAGCACCGCGGTGATCAGGGTGAGCTGGACGGTGGTCCAGACGCCGCGGACGATCGACTCCTCGGTGAGGTAGGCGCCGACGACGTCCCACTCCCACCGCGGGTTGGTCACCAGGCTGTTGACCGCCATGGCGAGCAGGACGGCGACGCCGGCGGTGGCGACCCAGCGGCCGGGGTGGCGGGCGGGGACGACGCGCAGCTCGTCGTAGGGCGTGCCGGTCGGCGGCGGGACGGCGGTCGCCGCGGGCGGGCGCTCGTCGAGTGTGGTCACGGGGTCCCTCCCAGGGAGGTCTCGAAGGCGTAGAGGAGGTCGGCCGGCGGCAGCCCGCGCATCGCCTCGAGCTCGGTCGGGCGCGGGGCGGCCGGGTCGAACAGCGGGGTCCAGCCGGCGGCGAGGTAGAGCGCCCTCGCCTCGGGCTGCAGCGGGCCGGTGGTGAGGTATAGGCGGGTGTAGCCGCGCGCGGCGGCCCGCTGCTCGAGCTCGGCGAGGATCCGGCGGGCCAGGCCGCGCCGGCGGTGGGCCGACGCCGTCCACATCCGCTTGACCTCCGCCGTCCCGGGGTCGCGGTGGCGGCGGAACGCACCGCCGGCGACGGGGACGCCGTCCTCGAGGAGCAGCACCAGCTCGCCGTGCGGCGGCAGGAACTCCTCGGCGGGGTGGCGGGCGAACTCGGCGCTGGTGTCGCCGAACAGCCCGCGGTAGCGGGTGTCGTACTCGACGGCGAGCTCGGCGAACAGCGGGCGGGCCAGCGCGTCGTCCGGGTGGACGCGAACTGCCTCGAGCCGCGGAGCGGCGGTCACCGGGCGGTCCGGGGACGCGGGGGAGGGGAGCTGGGCATGCGGGAACTCCTGGGCGGGGACGCGCGGGCAGGCCACCGGTGCCGCCGGGACGACGGCGCGGTGGAGCAGCGCAGGGGAGGGGGAGCGGCCGGGCCGCGGGGACCGGTGGACCGGTCAGGAACGGGTCAGCGACAGAGCGCGCTGCTGGTGCGCAGCAGGTCGACCGCAGGGCGGCCGACGAGGTCGAGCGACGGGATGCGCCGGGTGCGCGCGCTCACCTGTCCCACGTCGTGGCTCCTCGCTCTCGACCCCGTGCAGGGGCCGGCTGGCTTGCGGGCACGGACGTGCCCGCCTGGTCGTCACCCGGGGCACCCCGTCACAGCGGAGGGTTGCCGGCCAGCGAGCCGGGGCTTGGTGCTGGCGCTCAGGACCTGAGCCGGGACTGTAGGGCACGGAACGGATGACCGTCAAACCCGATCGGTTTGGTAGACATAGTCCAGTCGCCCCGCCCGGGAGCAGACGTCCGTGCGCCAGGGAGGAGGCCGGCCCGTGGTCGCGACCCCGCTGCGCTCCCGCCGGCACGTCGACCTCCTGCGCACCTGCAGTGCCCTCTGTCCGACGCGCTGACCACCCCGTCCTCGCGCGTCCGCACCGGTACTGGAGACGACCCCGCATGTCCGCACCCGCCCCGCACTCCCGCTTCCTGCCCGGCCCGTCCTTGTGCGTCGTCGGCGCCGGCCCGACGGCGATCGGCGTGCTCGAGCGCCTGGTCGCCAACGCCCCCGCCCTCTCCGGCGGCGCCCGGCTGACCGTGCACCTCGTCGATCCGCACCCCGCCGGTGGTGGCCGGGTCTGGCGCGCCGCGCAGCCCGACCTGCTGTGGGCGAACTCGCTGGTCGGCGACGTCACCGTGCTGCCCGACCGGTCCGTCGTCGTCGAGGGACCGGTGACCGACGGCAGCACCCTCTGGCAGTGGGTGCAGGACGTCGGCCGAGGGCTGCCCGCCGACTCCGCCGTCGGTCGCGAGGCGCGGCGGCTGGGGCCGGCGTCCTTCCCGTCCCGGCCGCTGGTCAGCGCCTACCTCGCCTGGGCGCTGGACCGGGTGGTCGCCGACGCCGCGCCGTGGGCCGACGTCCTGGTGCACCGCACCCGCGCGGTGGACGTCGACGACCGCCCCGACGGCGCGACGGTGCACCTCGCCGACGGGGTCGTGCTCGACGTGGACGCCGTCCTGCTCGCGCAGGGCCACCTGGACGCCGCACCGACCCCCGCCGAGCGGCGCACCGCCGCGCGGGCGGCGGCCGCCGGCCTCACCTACCTGCCCACCGCCTACACCGCCGACGTCGACCTGTCGGTGCTGGCGCCGGGGGAGGACGTGCTCGTGCGCGGCGCGGGGCTGGCGTTCGTCGACCTCGTGGTGCTGCTCACCAGCGGCCGCGGGGGCGCCTTCGAGCGCACCGGCGAGGGGCGGCTGCGCTACCTGCCCAGCGGTCGCGAGCCGGTGCTGCACGTCGGCTCGCGCCGCGGGGTGCCCTACCGGCCGAAGCTCGGCTACCCGTGGGCCGGCCCGCCGGTGCCGCTGCGCTTCTTCACCCCGGCCGCCGTGGACGCCGCCTTCGGGCCGGCGCGGCAGCTGGACCTGCGGGCCGACCTCGCCCCGCTGATCACCCGCGAGCTGGGCTGGGCGCACTACACCGAGCTGTTCCGCGCCTTCCCCGAACGCACCGCGCTGCCCTGGGCGGAGTTCGCCGAACGGTACGTCGCGGCCGGCCCTGCGGAGCTGGCCCGGCTGGCCGCCGAGGCGGTGCCCGATCCGGCCGACCGGTTCGACCTCGCCGCGCTGGACCGGCCGCTGGCGGGGGTGCGCTTCGACGACTCCCACGAGCTCCAGGAGTGGGTCCGCGGGCACGTGCGGCAGAGCCTGGACCGCGCCGCCGACCCCCGGCACAGCGCCGACTCGGCGGTCTTCCTCGCGCTGCTGCAGTGCCACGGCACCCTCGCCGCGCTGGTCACCGGGCGCCGGCTCACCCCCCGCTCGGAGTGCGAGGACCTCTCCGGGTGGTGGATGAACCTGTTCAGCTACCTGGCCAGCGGCCCGCCGGGTCCCCGGCTCGAGGAGCTGCTGGCGCTGTCCGAGGCCGGCGTGCTCCGGTTCCTCGGCGCCGACGTCGAGGTGGTGCTCGACGAGCGGGCCGGCGTCTTCCGGGCCGTCTCGCCCAGCGCGCCCGGTGCGGTCGAGGCCCGCGCCCTGGTGGAGGCCCGCATCCCCGAACCCGACGTGAGCGCCACCCCCGACGCGCTGGTCACCGCCCTGCTGGCCCGCGGTGCGGCCGCCGAGCGCGTGCTGGCCGACCCGGCCGCGCCGGCGGGGCACCGGCGCACCGGCCGGCTGGACGTCGACCCGTCGCTGCGCGTCCGGACGGCGACCGGCGGGGTGCGGCCTCGGCTGTTCGCCGTCGGCTTCTGGACGGCGGGGGCGCAGGTCGCCGCCTTCGCCCGGCCGCGCACCAACGCGCCCTTCTTCCGGCAGAACGACGCGCTCGCCCGCACCCTGTGGTCCGCGGTCACCGAGCCGGCCGCCGCCCTCCCGGTCGCGGGTGCGGCGTGAGCGCCCCTGCGGTCGCCCTGGCCGACGACTTCCGCGCGGTCATGGCCGGCGTGGCCACCCCGGTCGCCGTCGTCTCCACGCTGACCGGGGGAGTGCCGCACGGCACGACCGTGAGCGCCTTCGCCTCGCTCTCGCTGGCCCCGCCCATGGTCATGGTGGCGCTCGACGAGCGCTCGGACCTGCTGCGGCGGCTCGCCGTCGGCAGCCCCTTGGGCCTGTCGGTGCTGGCGGTCGGGGAGTCGGGCCCTGGCGCACGCGTTCGCGCGCAAGGGCGAGGACAAGTTCGCCGGCGTGCCGTGGGAGCTCGACGCCGGCGCTCCGCGGCTGCGCAGCGCCGGCGGCTGGCTGGGGTGCACCGTGACCAGCCTGGTGCCCGGCGGCGACCACGTCATCGTGCTGGGGCAGGTGCGGCGCGCCGATCCCGGGACCGGCGCGCCGCTGACCTACCACGCGCGGACCTTCGGCACCCACGTCGCCGCGGGCTGAGGACCGGACTCAGCGCTCCGGGCGGGCCGGGAGCAGCCGCTCCTCGTGGTCCAGCTCGCGCTCGAGGATGCGCAGGCTCTCGTCGGGCAGCCGGCCGGTGTCCCGCCAGTCCAGCAGCGCGGCGCGCTGCGCGTCGAGCACCGAGCGGCGCACCCGCAGCGCCGCCTCGTACTGCGGCGACATCGGGATCGCGCCGGCCTCGGCCGTCTGCAGCAGGTCCAGCCGCTGCCGGTAGCGCGCCAGACGGGTGGACAGCTTGCACGCGGATGGCGGCGATCGCCTCGTCGTCGACGTGGTCGTGGCGGGCCACCTCCAGCTCGGTGAGCCGGGCCAGGCCCGCCTCCACCGACGCTGCGCGCGCCTCGTTGCGCAGCCGCGCCTCGTCGGCCTGGTCGGCCCGGATCCCCAGCAGCCGCACCATCGGCGCGAAGGTGAGCCCCTGGCCCACCAGGGTCACGAGGACCGCCAGCAGCGCGCAGAACAGCAGCAGGTCTCGGTCGGGGAACGGCGCGCCGGACTCGGTGAACCGGGGCAGCGAGAAGATCGCGGCCAGGCTGATGACGCCGCGGGTGCCGGCCCAGCTCAGCGCGACGATCTCCCGCCCGGTGAGCCGGCCGTGCGCGTGCGCACCGGGGTCGTCGTCGACGTCCTCGCTGAGCCGCATGTGCAGCGACTGGGGCATGTGCTCGGTGAGCCACAGCCACAGCGGGCGCAGCAGCAGCACCACCCCGACGGTGATCAGCGAGGCGGTCCAGATGGTGGAGGCCTCGTAGGCGCCCAGCCCGTCGATGATGCTGGGCAGCTGCTGGCCGATGAGCAGGAAGACGATGCCCTCGAGCAGGAAGTCGACCAGCCGCCAGACCGCGTTGGTCTGCAGCCGGCTGGCGCCCGAGGCCCAGCTCGGGTTGTTGTGCCCGATGACCAGCCCGGCGATGACGACCGCCAGCACGCCGGAGACGTCTACCGCCTCGCCGAGCAGGTAGGCGACGAACGGGGTGGCCAGCGAGATCGCGTTCGACGACAGCGGATCGGTGCGCAGCCGGCGCAGCGGCCGGATGGCGACGGCGACCGCCAGGCCCATCGCGACACCGCCGACCGCCGCGACGAGGAACTGCCCGACGGCGCCCGGCGCGGAGAAGCCGTCGCCCTGGGCGGCGGCGATCGCGACGCCCAGGATGGTCAGCGCGGTCGCGTCGTTGAGCAGACCCTCGCCCTGGATGAGGGTCACCAGGCGGGGCGGCAGGCCGACCTTGCGCGCCGACGGCCAGCGCGGCCACCGGGTCGGGCGGGGCGACCGCGGCGCCCAGCGCGATGCCCGCCGCGAGCGTGGCGCCGGCGACGAACAGGGCGAACCCGACGCCGATCAGCAGCGCCGTGGCCAGCACGAGCAGCACCGAGAGGCTGACGACCGTGCGCAGGTTGCGCCGGATCGCGGTGAGCGAGGCGTCCAGCGCGGCGCTGTAGAGCAGCGGCGGCAGCACCAGCAGCAGCACGAGGTCGGGGTCGAGCACGATGTTCGGCCCGGGCAGCACCGCGTAGCCGATCCCGCACAGGGTGAGCAGCGCCGCCTCGGGGAGCCCGGTGCGCGCGGCCACCCAGTGGACCGCGACGATGACGGCGACCGCGCCGAGGACCAGCAGCAACAGGTTCTCGGCATGCACCCGCCCAGTCTTCCGGACGTCCGGTCCCCGGGCCCGGTCCGGCTCCTGCGCGGTGCGTCGGCGCCGCCGCGCGGGAAGAGACGGCCGGGGGTGAACCGATCCGGCGCAGGGCACGAACGCTGCCCGACGACGTGCCACCGACCGGAGGAGGAGCGCGTGCGACCGCTGACCGGAACGCGGCCGGCCGCCGACCGCGGTGCTGCCGCCGTGCGCGCCCCGCGGCCGGTTACCGTTGCGGGCGTGGACGAACCGGCATGCAGGCCGGAGAACGCCGCCGCCGTCGCCCTGCTCGCCCGGATCCGGGCCGGCGACCGGAACGCCGTCGACGAGCTGTACGCGATGTTCGGCCGGCAGGCGTTCGCGCTGGCCCGCCGGATCCTGGTCGACGACGGGCTCGCCGAGGACGTCGTCCAGGAGGTGTTCCTGTCGGTGTGGCGGAGCCCCGGCGCCTTCGACGAGCAGCGGGCCGCCGTCTCGTCCTGGCTGCTGGCGATGGTCCACCACAAGGCGGTCGACGCGGTGCGCCGCGAGGAGGGGCACCGGCGGCGCGGCCGCCGGGCGGAGGACGACATGGCACTGGACGCGCCGACGGCCACCCGCGACGCCGAGGAGCAGGCCGTCGACCGGGTGGTCTCCCAGCAGGTTCGCGCGGCGCTGGGCGAGCTGCCCGCCGCGCAGCGCGAGGCGCTGGGGCTGGCCTACTACGGCGGCTACACCCAGCGGGAGGTCGCGGCCCTGACCGGCGTCCCGCTGGGCACCGTGAAGACCCGCATGCTGGCCGGGATGCGCAAGCTGCGCACCGACCTCGGCCGCAGCGCCGGCCCGGCGACCGAGGGCCGCGCGGCCGCCACGCCGACGGACGGGAGCGCCCGGTGAGCGCCGCCGCGACCGGCCCCGGGCACGGCGAGCACTCCGAGGAGCTCGCGGTCGGCTGGGCGCTGCACGCGCTCGAGCCGGGGGACGCGGAGACCTTCGGCGCGCACCTGGCCGGGTGTGCGCGCTGCCGCCAGGTCGTCGCCGAGACCACCGACGTCATGGGCGACCTCGCCGCCGCCGTCCCCGCGGCCGAGCCCCCTCCCGCCCTCGCCGAGCGGCTGCGCGTCGAGGTGGCGCGCACGCCGCAGGACGCACCGGCCGCGCCGGCTACGGACGTGCCGGCTCCCGACGTGCCCGCTCCCGACCTGCCCTCCGCCGCACCCGCCGCCCCCGTGGCGCTGCCCGTGCCGCGCCGCCGCCGGACGGCGGTGCTGCTCGCCGCCGCCGTCGCCGCGGTCGTGGGCCTCGGCGGCTGGGCGGCCGTGCTCGTCGGCGATCGCGACGAGGCCCGGCGCACCGCGGCCGCCGAGGCGTCGGTGGTGGACGAGCTGCTCCGCCCGGGCCCGGCGACCGTCGTCCCGGTGGCCGACCCCGACGGCCGCACGGTGGCCACCCTGCTGGCCCGCGACGACGGCGTCCAGGTGGTCAACCGGGCGCTGCCGGCCAACGACCGGGAGACCGAGACCTACGTCCTGTGGGGCCTGGACCAGGGCACCCCGAAGGCGCTGGGCGCGTTCGACGTCACCGGCTCCGGCCGGCAGCTGCGCACCCTGGCGGTCGAGGACGCCGACGGCTTCCCCGGCTACGGCATCAGCATCGAGCCGGGGCGCCGCGCGCCCGAGGCGCCCACCGACGTCGTCGCCCGCGGCTCGCTGCCCGGCTGACCCGCGGTCCCGTGGACGGTCCGCAGGCGGGCGGCAAGCCGGTGCCCGACGTGCTCGCACCCGGCCTGGACGTGCTGTTCTGCGGGATCAACCCCTCGCTGATGTCGGCCGAGCGGCGGCACCACTTCGCCCGGCCGGGCAACCGGTTCTGGCCGGCCCTGCACCGGGCCGGCCTCACGCCGCGGCAGCTGCGCCCCGAGGAGGACGCCGAGCTGCCGCGCTGGGGCCTCGGGGTGACCAACCTGGTCGACCGGCCCACCCGCACGGCCGCCGAGCTGGGCCGCGACGAGCTGCGCGCCGGAGCCGCGGCGCTGGAGGAGCTGGTGGCGCGGTACCGGCCGCGGCTGCTCGCCGTCCTCGGGATCAGCGCCTACCGGCTGGGCTTCGAGCGGCGCGGCGGGGTGCTGGGCGAGCAGCCCGAGCGGATCGGCGGCGTCCGGACCTGGGTGGCCCCCAACCCCAGCGGGCTCAACGCGCACGTCCAGCTGCCCGACCTCGCGCGGCTCTACGGCGAGCTGCGGACGGCGGCCGGCCGGGCGCGGGACGGCGACCCGGACGCGGGATGATCCGGGCATGGCCCGTCTGCTCGTCGTCCACCACACCCCCTCGCCCGCACTGCAGGCGGTCCTCGAGGCGGTGAAGGAGGGCGTGGCCCTCGCCGAGGGCACGGAACTGGTGCTCCGCCCCGCCCTCTCGGCCGGAGCGGCCGACGTGCTGGCCGCAGACGGGGTCCTCCTCGGCACGCCGGCCAACATCGGCTACATGTCGGGGGCGCTCAAGCACTTCTTCGACACCGTCTACTACCCGTGCCTGGACGCCACCCCCGGCCTGCCCTACGGCGTCTACGTGCACGGCAACGACGACACCGCCGGGGCGCTCACCAGCATCGCCCGCATCACCGGGGCGCTGCGCTGGAAGCAGGTGGCCGCGCCGCTGGGCCTGACCGGTGCGGCGTCGCCCGCCGACCTCGACGCCGTCCGCGAACTCGCCGCCACCGTGGCCGTCTCGCTGGACTGACCGCTGCCCCTGGGAACGCCGAACAAGGGCTCCGTCCCCTGCCCCCGGAAACGCCGAACGGGGGCTCCGTCCTCTGCCCCCGGAAACGCCGAACGGGGGCCACGGCGCCGGAGCGCCGTGACCCCCGTCCGGGGATCAGTTCAGATCAGAGGGGACGGACGTTCTCCGCCTGCGGGCCCTTCTGGCCCTGCGTGACGTCGAACTCGACCTGCTGGCCCTCGTCGAGCGAGCGGTAGCCGTCGCTGACGATGGCGGAGTAGTGGCAGAAGACGTCGGCGCCGCCGCCGTCCTGGGCGATGAACCCGAAGCCCTTCTCCGCGTTGAACCACTTCACAGTGCCCTGAGCCATGTTGTTCTTCTTCCGTGCTGGGGGGTGACCGGACCGGCACTTCGCTGATCCGGGGCCGCCGCACCGACCGGCAGGACCGAGAGGAACGTCAGGCAGAGACGACTGCGGACGTTCGAGAACGAGCAGAGGTACAACAGCGACCGGGGAGAACCCTACCCCGTCGCGACCCGCTGCCGGTAGCCCCGCCCCCGAGGAGGGGGGTCAGCCGTCGAGCTCGAGGGTCTCCATCGTGTCCTTGCGCACCTGGGCCAGCAGCTCGGGCTCCTCGGACAGCTTGTGGCCGTACGAGGGGATCGCCTCCTGGATCAGCGGCCGCCACGACGTCATGCGGTCGGGGAAGCAGCGCTCCAGCAGCGTCAGCATCGCCGCCACCGCCGTCGAGGCGCCGGGGGAGGCCCCGAGCAGGCCGGCGATGCTGCCCTCCGCGCCCACGATGAGCTCGGTGCCGAACTGGAGCATGCCCTTGCCGGTGGACGGGTCGCGCTTGATCACCTGGACCCGCTGACCGGCGGTGATCATGTCCCAGTCGTGCTCCTCGGCCTCCGGGACGAAGCCCTGCAGCGTCCGGTGCCGGGCCGCCCGCGACTGGAGCAGCTCCTTGATCAGGTACTTGGTGAGCGCCAGCTCCGTGCGGGCGACGCCGAGCATCGAGCCCAGGTTGTTCGGCCGCACGCTCAGCGGCAGGTCGAAGATCGAGCCGGCCTTGAGGAACTTGGGGGAGAAGCCGGCGTAGGGCCCGAACAGCAGCGAGTGCTCGCCGTCGATGAGCCGCAGGTCCAGGTGCGGCACCGACATCGGCGGCGCGCCGACGGCCGCCTGGCCGTAGACCTTGGCCTGGTGCTTGCTGACCAGCTCGGCCGCGGTGCTGCGCAGGAACATGCCGCTGACCGGGAAGCCGCCGAAGCCGGCGATCTCCGGGATGCCGGTGCGCTGCAGCAGCGGCAGGGCCCCGCCGCCGGCGCCGACGAAGACGAACTTGGCGCGCACCGTGCGCGGCTCGCCGGAGCGGGTGTCCTCGACGGTCACCTTCCAGCGGCCGTCGGTCTCCCGCTCGATGTCGCGGACGCGCTGGTGGGTGTGCGCCGCGACGCCGCGGGTCTCGGCGTCGGCCAGCAGCAGCTTGGTCAGCGCCCCGAAGTTGACGTCGGTGCCGGCGATCGAACGGGTGGCGGCGACGGCCTGCTGCGGGTCGCGGCCGGCCATGACCAGGGGGATCCACTGCTCGAGGACGGCGGGGTCCTCGGCGTGCTCGAGCTCGGCGAACAGCGGCTGCGCCTTGAGCGCGTCGTAGCGGGCGCGCATGTAGCGGCGGCCCTCGTCGCCGGTGACGAAGCTGACGTGCGGCACGGGGGAGATGAAGTCGCGGGGGGACCCGGTCATCCCGCCGCGCACCAGGTGCGACCAGAACTGCCGCGAGACCTGGAACTGCTCATTGATCGAGACGGCCTTGGTGGCGTCGACCCGGCCGTCGGGACCGGCCGGGGTGTAGTTGAGCTCGCAGAGCGCGGAGTGCCCGGTGCCGGCGTTGTTCCAGGCGTCGGAGCTCTCCCCGGCCAGGGCGGGACCGGCCTCGAAGACGGTGACCGACCAGTCGGGGGCGACGATGCCGAACAGCGAGGCGAGGGTGGCGCTCATGATCCCGCCGCCCACGAGCACCACGTCGGGGTTGGAGCTGTCAGGTACTGCGCCGCGATCCGAAGTCACTTCTGCCTCTCTGGCCAACCGGGGGAGGGCACCCGCGGGCGCCGCACCCTAGATGGTCGGCCGAAACCGCTGCCGACGTGCGATCCGCGGGGTGTGAGGAATCTCGCCCACCGTGAGCTCCGTCATCTCCCGGGCCGCTGCACGCGTGGTTTCCCCGCATCTCGTCCGGGCATGCCCGGACGTCCTCACTCTTCCAGAGGGAGCTGCGACCTCCCCCGCGAGGGCTAGCGTGCGCCCATGGCCACCGATCCCGACGACGCCGCACGCGCGGAGCGCACGCTCGAGCAGTCCATCCGGACCGACCTGACCGCCGACGCCGGCTACGGCGGCTACCTCGGCCTGGACCAGCTGCTGGCCGCCCAGCACCCGCGCAGCAGCCCCGAGCACCACGACGAGCTGCTGTTCATCGTCCAGCACCAGACCAGCGAGCTGTGGCTGAAGCTGGTGCTGCACGAGCTGGTGGCCGCCCGCCGCTACCTCGCCGCCGACGAGCTGGACCCGGCGCTGAAGTGCCTGGCCCGGGTCAAGAACATCCAGCGCACGCTCACCGAGCAGTGGTCGGTGCTGGCCACCCTCACCCCGCGGGAGTACGCGCAGTTCCGCGGCGCCCTCGGCAACGCCTCGGGGTTCCAGTCCCACCAGTACCGCGCGGTGGAGTTCGTCCTGGGCAACAAGAACGCCGCGATGCTGCAGGTGTTCGAGGCCGAGCCGGCCGCCCGGCAGCTGCTCGCCGAGCTGCTGGACGCGCCGACGCTCTACGACGAGTTCCTGCGGCTGCTGGCCCGGGCCGGGTTCGACGTCCCGCGGGCCGTGCTGGACCGCGACGTCCGGGAGCCGTGGCGGTTCGCGGAGGGGCTCGTGCCGGTGTTCCGGCGGATCTACGAGTCGACCGAGACGCCGTGGGGGGTCTACGAGGCCTGCGAGAGCCTCGTCGACATCGAGGACAACTTCCAGATGTGGCGGTTCCGCCACCTGCTGACCGTGCAGCGCACGATCGGCGCCAAGACCGGCACCGGGGGCTCCTCGGGCGTCGGGTTCCTCAAGCGGGCCCTGGACCTCACCTTCTTCCCCGAGCTGTACGCCGTCCGCACCGAGATCGGCAGCTGAGCCGCCGCCCCACGCGGCTCACGACGGCGCGCCGAGCGCGACCAGCCCGCGGCGGACGGCGTCGATGACGCTGCCGGCCACGAACAGGTCCTCGCGCGTTGCGCTGCGGGTGCGCCGGACCTCGTCGGCGAGGGCCTGGACCGCGTCGTCCGCCACGCGGAGCGCCTCCGGGTCCGCCGTCCGGTCCCGCACCGTCCGGAGCGCGTCGCCCAGGGCGCCGAGGGTCCGGGCCGCGGCCGGCCGCAGCGCCGGGCCCAGTGCCACCCGCTCGAGCTCGGCCCGCTCGGTGGCGGTCAGCGCGTCGGTGAGCTCCTCGACCAGCAGCGTCAGCCGCTCCAGGGCGCGGGCCTGCAGCACCTGCTGCCGCGCGTCCTCGGCGTAGCGGCGGGCCTTGCGGTTGCCGCGCTGCGCCTCCAGCGCCTGCTCGACGGCGGCCCGCATCTCGGCCAGCACAGGGTCGATCGTGCGGGTCCGCTCCTGCCAGCCCTCCGCGGTGGGCGGGGTCTGCTGGCGCAGCCCGTCGGCGAGGTCGTCCAGCTGGTCGGCCAGCGCGTCGCGCAGCAGCTGGAGCTGGGCCTGCGCCGGCGCCAGCGGGAGCGGCGGGAAGGCGGCGGTGACGGCGAGCCCCACGAGCGCACCGAACAGGGTCAGCCCGGCGTAGCCGAGCACGTAGGCCGTCGGGTTGGCGTTGCCGATGATGAGCACGAACAGCCCGGATGTCGGCACCCAGCTGCGCGAGCTGCCCAGCAGCGGCCAGCCGGCCAGCAGCACCCCGACCGCGACGACGAGCGCGATCGCCAGGAGGTCGGGGCCGGTCACGGCGTCGACGACGAGCGCGACCGCGGCGCCCAGCGAGATGGCGGTGACCGTCTGCGCCGACTCCCGGACCGAGCCGGTCAGCGTCGTCGAGCTGGCGATGACCGCGCCCAGGGGCGCGTAGTACGGGTAGTCGGCGGCCGGGCCGGGGACCAGCCGCACCAGCGCCCAGGCCAGCGAGGCGGCCAGCGCCGCCTTGAGCGCCATCCCCACCCGCGGGTGCCGGGCCCAGGTCCGCCGGGCCCGGCCGTGGAGGGCTCGGGGCCCCCGTCGTGCGTCGGTGTCGGTGGCGGGCACCGGGGACCTCCTCCCGTCAGCGGCTGCACCCCGAGCCTGCCCGCGGCGGGGGCGGGCCGAACGTGCGGGGTGCCCGGGTGCGGCGTGCGTCCCGCCGCCGGTGGGGCGATTCCACCCCGTGGGGGCGGCCCGGAACGGTGGGCGGCGGCACCGGTCCCGAGGACGGGCTAAAATGGCTCGTCGTCCCCGGGAACGCGCCGAAACGGCCGGAACCGCAGGACATCCGCTCCCCACCCTCAGCACGTGCCGGCTCCTCGTCGCGCACGCGCCGGCCTCTCCGCCAGGACCGCCACGTCCCCGCGACGCCGTCCGATCCCGTCACGAGAGGCGACGATGACTGCGACCGACATCGCCCAGCCGGCCCCGAACGCTACGGACGAAACCATCACCACTCCCACCAAGCCCAAGACCGCGGCGAAGCCCAAGGCCGCCGCCAAGCCCAAGGCCGCCGCCAAGCCCAAGGCCGCCGCCAAGCCGAAGGCGCCCGCCAAGGCGAAGGCCGCACCGAAGTCGAAGGCCGCGCCGGCCGAGACCGACGAGGTCCTCGACGACGACGTCCTCGAGACCGCCGTCCCGGCGGAGACCGTGACCGTCACCACCAGCGCGGTGGAGGAGGACGACGACAGCGACGCCCCCGAGGCCGAGGGCGACGCCGCGGCCGGCGCCACCGGTGGCGAGTTCGAGTGGGGCGACGAGGAGGAGTCCGCGGCCCTGCGCAAGGCCCGCAAGGACGCCGAGATGACGGCCTCCACCGACGCGGTGCGGGCCTACCTCAAGCTCATCGGCCGGGTGAAGCTGCTCACCGCCGAGGAGGAGGTCGACCTCGCCAAGCGGATCGAGGCCGGGCTCTACGCCAGCCACAAGCTCGCCGACGCCGCTGCCGCCGGTGAGACGCTGCCGGTGGCCCGCCGCCGCGAGCTCACCTGGGTGACCCGGGACGGCGAGCGCGCCAAGGACCACCTGCTGGAGGCCAACCTGCGCCTCGTGGTGTCGCTGGCCAAGCGCTACACCGGCCGCGGCATGGCGTTCCTGGACCTCATCCAGGAGGGCAACATGGGCCTGATCCGGGCGGTGGAGAAGTTCGACTACACCAAGGGCTTCAAGTTCTCGACCTACGCGACGTGGTGGATCCGCCAGGCGATCACCCGCGCGATGGCCGACCAGGCGCGCACGATCCGCATCCCGGTGCACATGGTCGAGGTCATCAACAAGCTCGGCCGCATCCAGCGGGAGATGTCGCAGTCCCTCGGCCGCGAGCCCACCCCGGAGGAGCTGGCCAAGGAGCTCGACCTCACCCCGGAGAAGGTGCTGGAGATCCAGCAGTACGCCCGGGAGCCGATCAGCCTCGACCAGACCATCGGCGACGAGGGCGACAGCCAGCTCGGTGACTTCATCGAGGACTCCGAGGCCGTCGTCGCCGTCGACGCGGTGAGCTTCGGCCTGATGCAGGACCAGCTGCTCTCCGTGCTGCAGACGCTGTCGGAGCGGGAGGCCGGCGTGGTCCGGCTGCGCTTCGGCCTCACCGACGGCCAGCCGCGCACCCTGGACGAGATCGGCCGCGTCTACGGGGTCACCCGGGAGCGGATCCGGCAGATCGAGTCCAAGACCGATGAGCAAGCTGCGCCACCCCAGCCGCTCCCAGGTCCTGCGCGACTATCTCGACTGAGCCGCAGGCCAGCTGACGAGATCGGCGATCTCGCACCCTCCGGACATCCAGAGCGTGCGAGATCGCCGATCTCGTCGTTGCGGGGGTTCACGCAGCGGCGGCCCACTCGGCGGCGGTGGCCTCGTCGTAGTAGCGGATGAGGCCGCAGCCCTCGGCGATGGGACCCCGGCCCTCGACGTCGCTCACGTCCCCGGCGACCAGGAGGCGCGAGCCCAGGGCGTAGGTCTCGTCGAACCCCTGTGCCGTCTCGACGTAGGGAGCCGTCATGTGCACGGTCACCGTCTCGCCGGTGCCGCCCCGGTACCAGGCGTGCACCTCGAAGGTGACCGAGTAGTAGCCGTCGGCGGGGTCTCCCGGCAGCGGGGGGAACCGCTGCTGTCCGATCTCGGTGACGGTGCCGTCCAGCGCGAAGCCCGTCTCGGCCACGAGGGCAGGGGAGTAGCCGGGGCAGCCGCTGGCGTCCTCCTCCGGCAGCGGGCCCGCCGGCAGCTCCCCGGCGGCGACGGCGGTCCACTCGTCGGCGGTGGCCCCGTCGAAGTAGCGGGTGTAGCCGCAGGTGAAGCCGAACCGGGCCATGTCGTCGTCCACGGGCATGGCCCCCGACGCACGCTCGGTGGACGCGAGCACGCCGGAAACGAGCAGGCGCGTGCCGATCCCATAGGCGCGCACCTCCGAGTCCTCGGTGTCCGGCCCGTCGAGGAGCACGTCCACCGTCCCGCCCGAGCCGCCGGCGTACCAGGTCCGCACCTGGAACGTCACGCGCACCATCTGACGGGGCATCTCCGGCCCGAGGTCCGGGCCGGGCTCGACCGCCGCGACGGTGCCGTCGAAGGCGAAGCCCCCGTCGCGGGTCAGGAGGGCGGCGAGCCCGACGACCGAGTACCCCTGGCAGTCCGTGGTGGCGTCGCCGGGGAGCGCGCCGACGCCGGTGGGCGCGGCCACGGGCGACGGGTCGGAGGCGAGCGGGTCCCAACCGGCCGCAGTCCCGCCGACGACGGCGGCAGCCGCGACGAGCCCGGCCGCCACCGTTCGCCGGACGCGCCGGCGCCGGCGCACCCGGTGCAGGGTCACGGTGGCCAGGCCGCCGGCGTCCGGCGCGGCCGCGGCGTCGGCGGCGAAGAGCTCCCGCAGGTGCCGCTCGGTGGGGCTGCTCATGGCGCCTCCTGGACGGTCTCGGTGAGGGCGGTGGTGCGCAGGGTGGCCAGCGCGCGCGAGGCGGTCGCGCGCACGGCGCTCGGGCTGACGCCCATCGCGTCGGCGATCGCGGCGTCGTCCAGGTCGGCGTGGTACCGGAGCACCAGCACGGTGCGTGCCCGCGGCGCCAGGCCGGCCAGCAGCGTGCGCAGCTGGTCGCGTTCCGCCAGGGCGTCGCCGGGCCGGTCGGCGAGGTCGACCCGGTCGGGCAGCTCGCTCGGGCGCTCGGTGCTCGACCGGCGCCGTCGCCAGCTCAGGTGCGCGTTCACCAGCATCCGGCGGACGTACGCCGCGGGGTCCTGCGCCGCGGTCACCTTCCGCCAGTGCCGATAGGCGTCCGCCAGCGCCGTCTGGGTCAGGTCCTCGGCGAGGTGCCGGTCGCCGGTCAGGACGAACGCCAGCCGCAGCAGGGCAGCCCCCTGCGCGTCCACGAACTCCTCGAACGTCACGCCCGCTCCCGTCAGCCGTCCTCACCCCATCAGACGCATCGAACGGATCCAGATGCTGCACGCCGGGCGGGAGACGACGAAGGCCCCGACCGGCGTGCGGTCGGGGCCTTCGTGGCGGTCAGCGGGGGAGGGGACCCCCGGTGATCACTTCGCCTCGGCGTCCAGGGCGTCGGAGACGCGGCGGTGCGCCGCCCAGATCTCCTGGGGCATGTCGCGGAACAGCGAGAGGTGCTGCTCGCGGTGGCCCATCTCCTGCTGCCAGCGGTGGGTGTCGATCGTCAGGAGCGTCTCGAGGTCGATCGGCGCGGAGGTCGTCCATGCCCTCGAGCGACAGCTCCTCCTTGGTCGGCACGATGCCGACGGGGGTCTGCCGGCCGGTGACCTCGCCGTTGCGCAGCTGCATGAGCCACAGCAGCGGGCGGAGGTTGTCCCGGTAGCCCGGCCACAGGAAGCGGCCGTCCTCGCCGCGCTGGAACCAGTTCACGTGGGCGAAGATCGGCTGGTCCTTGGCGGCCCCGATGATCTTCAGCCAGTGCTCGGCGTACCGGCCCTCGGAGTAGGCCATGAAGGGCCGCATCGACATCGGGTCGTACCGCAGCACGCCCTCGGTGCCCTCGGCCGCGAAGGTCGCCTCCGCGCCCAGGGTGAGGCCGTCGTAGACGCCCTCGGCGAGGTCGGTGATCGCGCGGATCAGCGGCTCGCGGTCACGGGTGCGCCCACCGAAGATGATCGCGTCGACCGGGACGCCCTTGGGGTTCTCGTAGTCCGGCGCGATGTTCGGGATGTTGGCCAGCGTGGTGGTGAACCGGCTGTTCGGGTGCGCCCAGGGAGCGTCCTTCTCCTCCTCGGAGCGCTCCGAGATCAGCTCGCCCTTCCAGTCGCGCCAGCCGGTGACGTCGGCCGGGGGCTGCTTGCTCTTGCCCTCCCACCAGACGTCCTGCGTCTGCTCGTTGTAGGCGACGTTGGTGAAGATAGTCCCGGTGCCCTCGGCGATCGCCTCGACCGCGGTGGGGTTGGTGGTCTCGTTGGTGTCCTTGGCGACGCCGAAGGCCCCGTACTCCGGGTTGATCGCGTAGACGCGACCGTCCTCGTCGTCGACCCACAGCCAGGCGATGTCGTCGCCGTAGAAGTGCACCTGGTACCGGTCGCCCAGGGAGTCCGGCGACAGGATCATGGCCAGGTTGGTCTTGCCCGAGGCGCTCGGCATGCCGCCCACGATGTGGTACGTGCGGCCGGTCTCCTTGTCGGTGATCCCCAGGAGCAGGAACTGCTCGGCGAGGAACTTGCCGGAGGCCCAGCCCGTCGTAGGTGGCCTGGCGCAGCCCGTGGGCGATCTTGCCCAGCAGCGCGTTGCCGCCGTAGGACGAGCCGTAGTGCAGGATCGTGCGCTCGTCGGCGATGGTCACGAAGTAGCGCTGGTCCTCGGCGGTGCCCTGGCCCAGGCTGTCCAGGTCGCCGGTGACGTGCACGCCGCGGACGAAGTAGTCCTGGTCGGCGAGGTCGTTGACGTACTGCACGCCCACCCGCGCCATGCGGATCATGTGCAGGACGACGGTGCGGGTGTCGGTGAGCTCCACGCCGGTGGCGAAGGGCTGCAGCGGGGAGCCGGGGGGCGCCATCACGTAGGGGACGACGTACATCGTCTTGCCCGCGGACTTGCCGGCCATCCGCTCCTCGAGCATCGGGCGCATCTCCGACGCCGGGCGCCAGTTGTTGTACTCGCCCTTGTCGTCGGGGTTGTTCGTCGCGACGACCGTGCGCTCCTCGGAGCGCGCCGTGTCCTTGGGGTGGCTGCGCGAGTAGTAGCGCCCCTTGCCTGCGGGGAGGAGCTCACCCGCCTCGAGCGCCTCGGCGATCAGCCGCGCGTCGTCGGAGGCGTTGACGACCTCGACCCGCTCGGCGCCGGTGTGCTGCGCCCAGTGCTTCACGTAGGCGCGAACCGCTTCGTTCGTCAGCCCGGCTTCGTCCAGAACCGCGTCTATGGCAGTCACGAGGATCCTCTCCATCCGCTACGACCCACCTTCTCGTCCCAGGCGGGTTCCAGCCACCGCGGCGCTCGCGCGCCTGCGGGGGCGGCCCCGTGATCGGGAAACTCCGGGAATGGTGTCAGGCCTGTTACGGCCGGAGCACGTCGGGAGTCCCGCGGACCGTCGCCGGGCATCCGGAAGAGTGCTTCCACCGCTCGCACGTGTGACGTCCGTAACGCCGCAGGCGGGCGCTCGTTGTCCCCGGCACCTCGTCCCCGCCCCGCTGGAGTGCTCCCGTGCGCCGTCTCGTCGCGTGCCTGTTCGTCCTCGTCAGTCTCGCTGGTGGTGCTCGCGCCACCGTCGTCGGCCGGCGGCCCGGTCCGCTACGTCGCGCTGGGCGACTCCTACAGCGCGGCCTCCGGCGTCCTGCCGCCGGACCTGACCGCGCCGCCGCAGTGCCTGCGCTCGACGGCGAACTACCCGCACGTCATCGCGGCCGCGACCGGCGCGCAGCTCACCGACGTGACCTGCGGGGCCGCCGACACCGGTGACTTCCTGGCCGCGCAGTACCCGGGCGTGGCTCCCCAGCTGGACGCGGTCGCCGCGGACACGCAGGTGGTCACGATGACGATCGGCGGCAACGACAGCAGCGTGTTCCTCAACGCGATCCTGCAGTGCGGCGCTGCCGGGCTCTCGACCCTCGGCCAGGGCAGCCCGTGCCGCGACACGTACGGCACGTCCTACGAGGACACCATCCGGACGACGACCTACCCGGCCCTGGTGCAGGTGCTCCAGGCGGTGCGGGCGAAGGCGCCGCGGGCCGAGGTCGCGATCCTGGGCTACCCGTGGATCGTCCCGGCGGCCGGCGGCTGCTTCGACAAGATGCCGATCGCGACCGGTGACATCCCCTACCTGCGCGGTGTGCAGGCCACCCTCAACGACGCCGTCCGCCGGGCGGCGAAGGCGACCGGCGTGACCTACGTCGACATGAGCCGGGCCTCGGACGGGCACGACGCCTGCCAGCCGCTCGGCGTCCGCTGGGTCGAGCCGGTGCTCCAGGGCACCAACCCGGTGATCGTGCACCCCAACGCGCGTGGCGAGGCCGGGATGGCCGCGGAGGCGCTGAAGGCCCTCCGCCGGCTCTGATCGGCGACCCCGCCGGGGCCGGTCGCCGGGCTCAGACGGCGACCGGCTCCTTCGCCGCGGGGCTGTCCTCGAGCGCGCGGGTGAGCTTCTCGCCCTCGACGTCGACGTCGGGCAGCACCCGGTCCAGCCAGCGGGGCAGCCGCCAGGCCGAGCGGCCCAGCAGCGAGAGCACCGCGGGCACGATCGTCATGCGGACGAGGAAGGCGTCGACCGCGACCCCGAAGGCCAGGGCGAAACCCATCGTCTTGATGATCGTGTCGCTGGCCAGGATGAAGCCGGCGAAGACGCTGATCATGATCAGCGCGGCCGCGGTGACCACCCGGGTGCCGTGGCGCATGCCGCCGACGACCGCCTCGTCCGGCGTGGCGCCGTGGACGTACTCCTCCCGCATGCGGGTCACGAGGAAGACCTCGTAGTCCATCGCGAGGCCGAACAGCACGCCGATGAGGAAGATCGGCAGCAGGCTGATGATCGGCCCGGTGCTCTCCACGCCGAACACGCCGCTGAGCCACCCCCACTGGAAGATCGCGACGACGGCGCCGAAGGTGGCGACGACGCTCAGCAGGAAGCCCAGCACGGCCTTGAGCGGCACCAGGACGCTGCGGAACACCAGCAGGAGGAGCAGGAACGCCAGCCCGACGACGACGAGCAGGTAGGGCAGCATCGCGGCGTTGAGCTTGTCGGCGACGTCGAGGGTCACCGCGGTGACTCCCGTGACGGCCAGGGAGACCCCGGTGTCGGCCCGCAGCTGCGGCGCCAGGTCGCGGATGGTGCTCACCAGCTCCTCGGTGGCGTCCGTGGCCGGGCCGCTGGCCGGGATCACGGTCATGACCGCGGTGTCCTGCGCCGGGTTGAACTGCGCCGGTGCGACGACCGCGACGTCGTCGAGCTGCGCGATGGCGGCCTGGGCCTGCTCGGTCCCGGCGACGGCGCCGCCCTCCCCGGCGCCCTCGACCAGCACCAGCAGCGGTCCGTTGAAGCCCGGGCCGAAGCCCTCGCTCACCAGGTCGTAGGCCTTGCGCTGCGTGCTGTCCGGCGCGGCGGTGCTCTCGTCCGGCAGGCCCAGCTCCAGGTCCAGCGCCGGGACGGCGACGACGAGCAGCGTGCCGGCGGTGACCAGCAGGGCGACCAGCCGGTGGCGGACCAGGGCGGCGCCCCAGCGCGCGCCGAACGGCTGCGCGGCCTGCTCCTCGCGCTCGAGGCGGGCGCGGCCGCGCGTGCCGAGGATCCGCAGGCCGGCGAAGCCCAGCACGGCCGGCAGCAGGGTGAGCGCGATGACGACGGCGACGGCGACGGTGCCGGCGGCGGCCAGGCCCATCGCGGTGAGGAACGGGACGCCGACGACGGAGAGCGCGGCGAGCGCGATGACCACCGTGAGGCCGGCGAAGACCACGGCGGAGCCCGCGGTGCCCACGGCGCGGCCGGCGGCCTCCTCCGGCTCCCGGCCGAGGAACAGCTCGTGGCGGTAGCGCGACACGATGAACAGCGCGTAGTCGATGGCGACGGCGAGGCCGAGCATCAGCGCCAGCGTCGGGGTGCTGGAGCTCAGCTCGACGAAGCCGGTGGCGATCGTGACGCCGGAGACGCCGAGGGCCACGCCGATGATCGCGGTGAGCAGCGGCAGGCCGGCGGCCACCAGCGAGCCGAAGGTGAGGGCCAGCACGAGCGCCGCCACCAGCAGGCCGATCACCTCGGCGGCGCTCTGCTCGGGCACGCCCTGGGTGGCGTCGCCGCCGAACTCGACCTGCAGGCCGGCGCTCTCGGCGCTGCGGCCGGCGTCGAACAGCGCCTCGCGGTCGGTCTCGGAGACGTCGATGGTCTGGATGTCGTAGGCGACCTGCGCGTACGCGGTCCGCCCGTCGGCGGAGACGCCGTTCTCCAGGAACGGGTCGGTCACCGATGCCACGTGCGGCGCCTCGGCGACCTCGGCCAGCGCCTGCTCGATCGCGCTGCGCGTCCCGTCGTCGGCCACGGTGCCCTCGGCGCGGAAGACGACGCGGGCCGAGGCGTTGTCCGCCGCCGTGCCCATCTTCTGCTCGAGGGTGTCGAAGGCCGTGATGGACTCGACGCCGGGGATGGTGAAGGAGTCCGAGGTCGGCCCGGACAGCGTGGCCGCACCCGCGCCGAACACCGCCAGCAGCAGCGCCCAGACGAGGGCGACCAGGCCGCGGCGGCGGAAGGAGAACCGGCCGAGCCGGTAGAGCAGGGTGGCCACGAGAACTCCTCGATCGGGGTGGCGGGCGCGGCGCCGGAGGGCCGGTCCGCAGGCTCGGACGGCGTCGGTGAACGCGACGTGCCGGCTCCGAGGAGACTAACCGCGCAGCTAGGCTGGCCCTAGCCGATCGGCTAGGTGAGATGGCACACGTCGGGAGGGGGAGCGATGAGCGCAGCACCGGGCAGCACGGCTCCGGAGGGTGGCACCGACCGCACCGCGGGGGCCGGCCGCGCCCGCCTGCTGCAGGCCGCGTTGCGGCTGTTCGCCGAGGACGGCGTCAGCGAGACCTCGCTGCAGAAGATCGCCGACGCCCTCGGCGTCACCAAGGCGGCCGTCTACTGGCACTACCGCTCCAAGGACGAGATCATCCTGGCCGCCCTGCGGCCCGCGCTCGACGAGCTGGAGCGGCTGGCCGTCGCCGCCGAGGCGGAGCGCAGCCGGCGCGGCCGGGTGGAGCTGCTGGTCGCCGGCCTCGTCGACCTGCTGATCGGCAACCGCGGCGGGTTGTCGGTGCTCATGGGCGACGTCGCCGTCCGGCACCTGCTCGAACAGAACCCGGCGCTCATGGGCGTGCTGCAGCGGATCGTCGACCAGCTCGCCGGTCCCGACCCCGCCCTCCGGGTCGCGGCCACGCTGTTCCTCGTCGGGCTTCCCGGCCCGGCCGCCGATCCCGGCTCCGCCGCGCTGGAGGACGCCGAGCTCCGCGAGCACCTCATCGAGAGCGGGCGGCGACTGCTGCTGCCGAGGCGCTCGACACGCCCGGGCCCCGCATAGCTGCGGCGCACCTCACACCCGGCGCATCGCCCCAGGTAGGGGGCCCGTCCCGGCCCCGCGTGGCCCGGTCGCCGATTGTCACGGAACCGTAACGCTGCCTACCGTGGCGCGGTCCGTCGGTCGCACCGTCCCCACCCGGGGAAGCCGCCGGGCGCCGCTGAGTCGCCGTCGTCCTCCGGGGCGCGGGGAGCCGGGGACCCACCGCAGCACTGGGGTGAATCGCGCGCCGGACCGCCGTCCGCCGCGGGTAGGGCACTTCTGAGCCCGAATCCGTCAGCTAACCCGGTAGGCGGTATCGGAAGAACGGAGAGCCGCCGGATGGCGCGCCCCAGCACCACCGCACGACCCCGGTCCACCCGCCCCGCCGCCCACCGGCGCCCCCCGTCGGCGACCCGCCGGCCGGCCGTCTACATCGGCGTCGCCGCCGCAGGCGCCGTCATCGTGAACCTCGTCGTCGGGCCCGGCCCGGACGCGCAGGCCGAGGCGGCGCAGACCGAGTCGGTCAGCGTCGCCCGCCAGCTCGGCATCGAGGGCAGCTCCGGCGCGGTCGACGTCGCGCGGGACCTGGGGCCGCTGGCCGACCTGGCCGCCAGCCGCAGCAGCCGTGAGGACGCCGAGTTCGCCGCGCTGGCCACCCAGGCCGCCGCCGACCAGGCGGTGCTCGACCAGCAGCGGGCCGACGCGGAGGCCGCCGCCCGGCGGGCCGCGGAGGAGGCCGCCGCACGGCAGGCCGCCGAGCTCGCCGAGCTGGCCGCGGCGCAGGCCGCTGCCGCGAAGCCCGCGCCGGCCGCACAGGCCCCGGCCGCGGCGGTCGCGCGGGCCGCGGGCTCGGTCGCCGCCACCACCCGCGCGACGATCAGCAACAGCGCCGGTGCGATCAAGCCGCGGGCGCAGGCCGCCGCGGACGCCGTCGTCAGCAACGTCCCGGGGGCGGGCTCGATCACCCTCGGCGGCACCCGGCCCAGCGCCACCGACCCCGGCGGCCACCCCTCGGGCCTCGCGGTGGACTACATGGTCATGGCGAACGGCGCCCTCGGCGACGCGATCGTGGCCTACCACGTGGCGCACTGGAGCGAGCTCGGCGTGGAGTACCTCATCTGGGAGCAGCGGATGATGAGCACGCCGGGCGGTGCGTGGAAGCCCATGGAGAACCGCGGCGGCGCGACGGCCAACCACATGGACCACGTGCACGTGAACTACCGCTGAGCGCGGCGCCCAGCGGGCCGGCGCTAGTGTCGACGGCCCCGGGCGGCGGCTCCTCCGAGCACGCGGCCCGTTCCCGGAGACCGAGCTGGAGGAGCGCACCGTGACGACGACCGGTCGTGGACGGGGCCCCGACGACGAGGAGTCGCCCGCGGCTCCGCCGATCCCGTCCTTCGCCTCGCTGCGCGCCCCGCGCCGCACCCATGCCGCGATGGACGTGCTGCTGCCGCCCGCGCTGCCGCCGGTGCCCCCGCCGGTGCGGGAGCGGCCCGTGGCGGCCGCGCCCAGGCCCGCCGAGTGGCCCGACCTGCTCCGGTTCGGGGTGCGCGCCGCGACCGCCGCACTGCGCCTGCCCGGCCTGCTGGTGCGCGAGCCGGCGCGCCGGCTGCGGCGCCTCCTGGGGGAGTAGCGCCGCAGCCGGTGCGGTCAGCCGCGGACGCGGAGGAGGACCTTGCCGGCGGCCCGGCGCTCGTCGAGCTCGGTGACGGCGGCGACGACGTCCTCCAGCGGGTGCACGCTGCCCAGCACGGGGTCGAGCTTCCCGGCCTCGAGCAGCGGGTAGAGGTCCTCCCACTGCTCCTTGGGGAAGCCGGGCGCCCCGACGGACCAGAACGCGCCCCAGCCGACGCCGACGACGGAGACGTTGTTGAGCAGCAGCCGGTTGACCTTGACCGTGGGGATCTCCCCGCCGGTGAAGCCGAGGACCAGGATCCGGCCCTCGCGGCCCAGGCTGCGCAGCGAGTCGGTGAAGCGGTCGCCGCCGACCGGGTCGACGACCACGTCGACGCCCTTGCCGCCGGTCAGCTCCTTGACCGCGTCGCGGAAGCCGTCGGCCGGCACGACCTCGTCGGCGCCGGCGGCGCGGGCGACCTCGCCCTTGGCGTCGCTGGACACGACGGCGAGCACGCGGGCGCCGTAGGCCTTGGCCAGCTGGACGGCGGCCGTGCCGAGCCCGCCGGCGGCGCCGTGCACCAGCACCGACTCGCCCTCGCGCAGCTGGCCGCGTCGGCGCAGCGCGAAGTGCATGGTCAGGTAGTTCATGGGCAGGGCGGCGCCCTGCTCGAAGCTGACGCCGTCCGGGAGCGGGAAGGTCAGCGACGGCGCCGCGGCGACGACCTCGGCGAAGCCGCCGAGCGACGGGAAGGCCGCGACGCGCTGGCCGGCGGTGAAGCCGCTGCCCTCGGGGGCGGAGCGCACGACGCCGGCCACCTCGCTGCCCGGGGTGAAGGGCAGCGGGGGCTTCATCTGGTACTCGCCGCGGCTCTGCAGCACCTCGGGGTAGGTGACGCCGGCGACGTGGACGTCGATGAGCACCTTGTCGCCGGCCTCGGGCTCGGGGACGTCGACGACCTGGATCGCCCGGGGGCCGTCGAGGGTGGAGATCTGGGCGGCGCGCACGGGTCCTCCTGCGGTGGGGGTCGGTGGGGCTCCGAGCTTGTCAGACGGCCGCCGCGGCCGGGCGGGCGGCTCAGGCCGGCGCCGGGGCCTCCTCGGCCGCGATCTGCGCGTTCCACTCCTGCTTGGTCGACTGCCAGCCGTCCTCGGTGTCGCCGCGCCGCCAGTAGCCGGAGATCGACGTCCACTCCGCGTCGAGGCCGCACACGGCGCGCAGGTGCCGGCGCAGCTCGCGGACGGCGTGGGCCTCGCCGTGCACGAACAGGTGCCCGCGGCCGGGCGGCAGTTCCGCGGCCCGGACGGCGGCGACCAGCGTCTCGCCCGGTTCGCCGTCCCCGCGGTGCAGCCAGCGCAGCTCGGTGCCGGCGGGCACGGTCAGGTCGGGCTGCTCCTCCTCGGGGCCGGCGACCTCGACGAAGGCCAGGGCCCGCGCGCCGGCGGGCAGTCCTTCGAGCGCCGCGGCGATGGCCGGCAGCGCGGCCTCGTCCCCGGCGAGCAGGTGCCAGTCGGCGCCCGGGTGCGGGCGGTAGGCGCCGCCGGGCCCCATGAACTGGATGCGGTCACCGGGCTGCGCGGCGGCGGCCCACGGGCCGGCCACGCCCACGTCGCCGTGGTGCACGAAGTCGATGGTGAGCTCGCCGGCCTCGGCGTCCCACGCCCGCACCGTGTAGGTGCGGGTGACCGGCCACTGCTCCGGCGGCAGGGTGGCGCGCAGCTCGTCGACGTCGTAGGGCGCCGTGTAGCCGGCGCCGGCCGGGGGCAGCTGGAGCTTCACGTAGTGGTCGGTGAACTCGCCGGCGGGGAGGTCGCCCAGCCCCTCGCCGCCGAGGACGACGCGGATCATGTGCGGGGTGAGGCGCGTCGTGCGCAGCACCTCGGCCACCCGCGGGGTGCGCTTGCGGGGCTGGCGGGTGGCCTGTCGTGCCTCGGTCATGCCTGAACGGTAGTCCGGGGCTGGTTAGGGTGCCCTCACCAGGGGGTCGTGGCCTGCAGCACCGCCTCGGTGAGCGCGCGGGTGCGCAGGGCGGTGACCTGCTGGTACTCCGGATCGGCCACCATCGCGCTGAACGCCTGGCGGGACGGGTAGCGGATCAGCAGCACGGCATCCCAGTCCTGCCCGGCCTCGGCGACCAGCGCGGTGGAGCCGTCGCCGGCGTAGAGGATCTCGCCGCCGTAGCGGGGCAGGAACGTCGTCCGCAGCGCCTCGGCGTACTGCGCGTAGGAGTCGCGGCCGCCCTCGGCGTAGCGGAGCAGGTTGAGCATGACCACGGGCCCGCCCGGGTCCTCCTGCAGGTAGCGCTTGAGATCGGCACCGCGGGGATCGACAGCCATGCCGAACGTTAACCGGCGGCGGCCCTCCCACGCCCCAGCTGCCGCAGCGTCTGGACGACGTAGACGACCGACAGCACGAAGAACGCGGCCCCCACCGCGGCCCGCACCTGGTCGTCGGTGAGCGGGGACCGTCGTGCCACCGGGGTCGCCACCGTGTCGGCGACCCTCGCGCGCCAGCCCTGCAGACCGGCCTTGCCCATCGAGACGGCATCCATGGGGACGCCCTACCCCCGGGCGGGCTCGGTCAGCCGCGGAGCCCCGCAGTCGTACCCGTCGAGGAGACTGCGGGGGTGAACCGGATCGTCCTCGTGCGCCGCGGCGAGGAGGTCGAGCTCCGGGCGGACGACGGCGTCCTCCGGGTGCCGGCCGACGCGCTGCCGGAGGCCGTGGCCGCCCGGGAGGCGGGGCCGGAGCCGGTGCGCTGGGTCTGGGACGACACCACGCGCTGGTACCCGGCGCTGCTGGCCGCGGGGGTGCGGGTCGCGCGCTGCACCGACCTGCGGCTGTGCCACGCGCTGCTGCGGCGCTCGCCGTTCGCCGACCGGGGGCTGCTCGCCGCCGACGACGCGCCGGGCTGGGACGCGCTGCAGCCGGTGACCGCCGTCGACGCCGGGCTGTTCCCGCTCGACGACCCCGCGGACCGGCTGGACCCGGTCGCCGAGCACGAGCGCCAGCAGGCGGTGCTGGCCGCCTCCGCCGAGCGCGGGCGGCTGGCCCTGCTGCTCGCCGCGGAGTCATCCGGCGCGCTGGTGGCAGCCGAGATGACGTACGCGGGCCTGCCGTGGCGGGCCGACGTCCACGACCGGCTGCTCTCCGAGCTGCTCGGGCCGCGGCCGCCGGCGGGGCAGCGCCCGGCCGCGCTGGAGCGCCTGGCCGCCCGGATCCGGGACGCGCTGGGCGCCCCCGGGCTCAATCCCGACTCGCCGGCCGATCTGCTGCGGGCGCTCCGGGCGGCGGGGCTGCCGGTCCCCGACACCCGCTCCTGGACCCTCGAGCAGGTCGAGCACCCGGCGATGCCGCCGCTGCTCGAGTACCGCAAGCTCTCCCGGCTGCTCACCGCCAACGGCTGGGCGTGGCTGGACGCCTGGGTGCGCGAGGGCCGGTTCCGCTCCTGGTTCGTGCCCGGCGGTGTCGTCACCGGGCGGTGGGCGTCCAATGGGGGCGGGGCGCTGTCGATGCCGGTGCAGGTGCGCCCGGCCGCGATCGCCGACGAGGGGTGGCGGTTCGTCGTCGCCGACGTCGCCCAGCTCGAGCCGCGGGTGCTGGCCGGGATGAGCGGGGACTCCGCGATGGCCGACGCGGCCCGCGGCGCCGACCTCTACCAGGGCATCGTCGCGGCGGGCGTCGTCGGCAGCCGGGCGGAGGCCAAGGTCGGGATGCTCGGCGCCCTGTACGGCGCCACCCGCGGCGAGAGCGGCCGGATGATGCCGCGGCTGACCCGGCGCTACCCGCGCGCCATCGGCCTGGTCGAGGAGGCGGCGCGGGCGGGCGAGCGCGGCGAGGTGGTGCGCACCCTGCTCGGCCGCGGCTCACCGCTGCCGGCGGCCGGGTGGGCCGACGGCGCCGACCTCGGCGAGGCGCCCGACGACGGCGGTTCCCGCGAGGACCGCGACCGCCAGCGTCGCGCGTGGGGCCGGTTCACCCGCAACTTCGTCGTCCAGGGCACGGCGGCGGAGTGGGCGCTGTGCTGGCTGGCCGACCTGCGCAACCGGCTCTGGCAGCTGGGGGAGGGCGAGCTCACCGCCCGGCCGCACCTGGTGTTCTTCCTGCACGACGAGGTGGTCGTGCACACCCCCGAGCACCTGGCCGACGCGGTCGGCGAGGCGGTGCGGGAGGCCGCTGCCGCGGCCGGCCGGCTGCTGTTCGGGGAGTTCCCGGTCGACTTCCCGCTCGACGTCTCCGTCGTCGGCTCCTGGGCGGACGCCGGCTGACGGCGCCCGGTCCCGCGGTCAGCCGCCGGTGATCTCGCGGAGCGTCTCGTCGTCGCGGGCCACCCACGCCCGCCCGTCGCCGGCCAGCACGATCGGCCGCTGGATCAGCGCCGGGTGCCCGGCGAGCAACCGGAGCCAGACGTCGGGGTCGCGGGGCAGGTCGCGCACCCCGAGCTCGCGGGCCAGCGGGTCGCCGGTGCGGGTGATGTCCCACGGGTCGAGCCGGAGCGCGGCGAGCACCTCCCGGAGCTCGGCCTCCGTCGGCGGGTCGTCCAGGTAGCGGCGCAGCGCGACCTCGACGCCGGCGTCGGCCAGCCGCTCGCGGGCGGCGCGGCTCTTGGAGCACGACGGGTTGAACCAGACCTCCACGCCGGCAGCCTAGGTCGGTGCGCGGGGGAGGCGGCCGCCGTGGTGGAGTGGTCGCCGCCTCCGGCGCCGCCGGACGGATCGGGGCTCCGGGGGGAGAGGGATGGGCGAGCTGCTCGCGGGGGACGTCCTGCCCGACGGGCTCGGCACCGCGACCCTCCTGCTCGTCCTGCTCGCCGGGCTCACCGCCGGGTTCATCGACGCCGTCGTCGGCGGGGGCGGGCTGGTGCAGCTTCCGGCGCTGCTGCTGGTCCCCGGCATCAGCCCGGTGCAGGCGCTGGCCACGAACAAGCTCGGATCGGTGTTCGGCACGACCACCAGCGCCGTCACCTACTACCGGCGCGTCCGCCCCGACCTGCGGACCGCGCTGCCGATGGCGGGCATCGCGCTCGTGGGCAGCTTCTGCGGCGCCTCGGTGGCCGCGCTGTTGCCCGCGAGCGTCTTCAAGCCGGTGATCGTGGTGGCGCTGATCGGCATCGGGGCGTTCACCGTGCTCCGGCCCGCCCTGGGCGACGTCACCGCGCTGCGGCACAGCAGCCGCCGCCACCACGGGACGGCAGCGGTCATCGGCGCCGCCATCGGCTTCTACGACGGCATCCTCGGGCCCGGCACCGGCTCGTTCCTCGTGTTCGCCATGGTGTCGCTGCTGGGCTATGCGTTCCTGGAGGCGAGCGCCAAGGCGAAGATCGTCAACTGCGCCACCAACCTGGGCGCGCTGCTGTTCTTCGTGCCGCACGGCTCGGTCTACTGGGGCCTGGGCCTGCTGCTGGGTGCGGCCAACATGGTCGGCGGCTACCTCGGCGCGCGGACGGCGACCGCGCGCGGCAGCGGCTTCATCCGCGTCGCGTTCCTCGTCGTCGTCGGGGCGCTGGTGCTCCGGGTCGGCTGGGACGTCTGGCAGGAGAACGTCCGCCCGCACCTCTGACGTGCACCGACCTGGCGCGCGGATGCGGCATCCCGAGGTCGGGAACGCTGCATCCGCGCGCCCGGTCGGCCTCGGACGGCGGGGTCAGCCCCGGCGGGAGCGCCCGCGCGGTCCGCCCTGGCGGCCGCCGAGCGCGCGGCCCGCGGAACGCTGACCACCGGGACGGCGGTCGCGGTTGCCGCCCGAGCGGCCGGCGGGACCACCGCTGCACGGGCGGCAGGTGGTGAACCAGGGGGCGATCGCCGAGCCGCAGCTCGTGCACTTGCCCGACCGGCCCAGCGCGATCGCGTCGGGGAGCAGCTCGGTGATCATCTCCGCGCACTCCTCCTCGACCCAGGCGGCGTCGTCGCCGTCCAGGCCGCCGACGCCGGGGAACTGGCGCAGCAGCGTCTGGGCGTCGCGGGCGGCCGCGGCGGCCTGCTCGTACTCCTCGACGGTGCCGCCGCGGGGGACGTCGGGCAGCACCGTCTCCGGCGGGACCGGGATGCCGACCGCGTGCTGGAGCGCGGCCTTGGCCAGCGTCAGCCAGCGGGTGCGCCGCGGCGGGTTGTAGTCGATGGCCAGGTTGACCAGCCGCCACACGGTCTCCAGGTCGCCGGCCGCGCCGAGCGGGCCGCGCAGCAGCGGCAGCAGGGCGTGCACCCGCAGCACCAGGCTGGTGACGTCGTCGGCGGTCATGGCCTGGTCGCGGGTCGCGGCCCGGGCCCACGCCATCCAGCGGGTGAGCGCCTCGGGGAGATCGACGGCCTCCATGGCGCCGAGGTCCTCGAGCTCGGGGCGCAGCCGCGGGGCGCGCTTGGGCAGGTCGCTCATCTCGTCGCCGCGGGCCACGGCGGCACCGTTGGCGACCAGCCCGGCCAGGGGCTTGAGGCCGCTGACGCCGATGAGGATGCCGACGGCGCCGTGCCCGGTGAGGCCGTAGCGGCCCGCGCGGCCGGCGATCTGCGCGGCCTCCCAGGTGCGCAGCGGCCGCACCTCCTGGCCGTCGAACTTCGTCGTCTCGGCGAACAGCACGGTGGTGGCCGGCACGTTGATGCCGTGCCCGATGACGTCGGTGGTGACCAGGACGTCGAGCTCACCCTCGGTGAACCGGTCGATGACCTCACGGCGGGTGGCCGGGGGCAGCGCGCCGTAGAGCACGCCGACCTTGCCGGGGCGGTGCTGGTCGAGCTCGGAGGCCGCGGCGTAGACCGCCTTGCGGGAGAACGCGACGACCAGCGTCTGCGGGCGCACGCCCTCGGGGCGCACCGGGGCGCGCAGCACGTCGAGCCGGGACAGCCGCTTGTGGTTGACGACCTCGACGTGCTCGGCGTCGGAGACCAGCGGCTTGAGCACCAGGTAGGCCTCGGCGGCGCTGATCAGGTGCATCGTGCGGTACTCGCCGGTGAGCAGCAGCCGCGCCCAGTGGTGGCCGCGGTCGGGGTCGGTGACCCAGTGCGCCTCGTCGAGGACGAGCATCTCGCCGCGCGGCGGCGCCTTCTCGACGGTGCAGCAGACGATCGGCGCGAACGGGTCGATCTCCTCCTCGCCGGTCGACAGGCCGACGGTGCCCTCGGGCAGCAGGGCGGAGAGCTTGGCGTAGGCCTCGTGCGCCAGCTGGCGCAGCGGCGCGGCGTAGACGCCCGAGCCGGAGGCGGCCAGCGCCTGCAACGACTCGTAGGTCTTGCCGGAGTTGGTGGGGCCGAGGTGGAAGACGACGTCCTCGGGCCGGGTGCTGCGGGTCGGCAGCGCGGGCTCGGCACCCTCGACCCAGCTCTGCTGCGCCAGCTTCTCCTGGCGGGCGGCGGCGCGGTCGGCCTCGCGGGCGGCGGTCTGGCGGCCGGCGGAGCGCTCGCGACGGCGGGCCGTCTGCGGCAGGGGGGTGGACTGGATCTCGGGCAAGCAGTGTCCTTCGAACGGGTTCGGAGCAGGGGCGGGGTCGACGCCGTCGCAGGCGGACCATCGCTCCGATCAACAGCGGGGGCGGCGGGTTCATGCCCGGGGCCGTCTGCTCACCGGGCCCGCACGGGCACCCCATGGTCGCACCGACCGGCGGTGCGACCTGCGTCGCACCGCCGATCGACCCCGTCCGTCAGGGCTGCACGAGGATCCGGATCGGGTTGCCGTCGCGCTCCTGGAGGCGGCGGATGCCCTCGCCGACGTCCTCGAGGGAGACCACGCCGCTGATCGACCGGGACAGGTCCAGCCGGCCGCTGGCGACCAGCTCGGCCAGCGTCCCGATGTCGGTGCCCTGGTAGCCGAGGTGCCCCCGCGCCTGCTTCGTGGAGAGCCCGAAGCCCAGGGTGCTGCCGAGGGAGGCCTCCTCGCCGCTCAGCCCGACGACGACCACGCGCCCGCCGTTGGCCAGCGACGCCAGGCCCTGGTCGAAGGTGACGGCGAGGCCGACGGCGTCGAAGGCGACGTCCAGCATCCGGCCCTTGGTGGCCTCGGAGATCTTCGCCGCGAGGTCGGGGTCGCGGGAGTCGAAGGCGAAGTCGGCGCCCAGTTCCAGCGCCCGCCGGCGGACCTCCTCCTCGAGGTCGACGGCGATGATCGGGTTGGCCCCGACCAGCCGGGCGAGCTGCACGACGTGCGTGCCCACGCCGCCGACTCCCCAGACCCCGACGGCCTCGCCGATGCGGACCTGCCCGGTGTGCACGACCGCGCCGAAGGGCGTGGAGACCGCGTCGGCCAGGATCGCGGCCTGGTCCATCGGCACCCCGTCGGGCACCTCGGTGAGGCCGAACGCGCTGGCCAGCGTGTACTCGGCCCACGCGCCGTCGTAGGCGAAGGCCATGAGCTGGATGCTCAGGCACTGCCGGCCGCGCACGCAGTTGGCGCAGGTGCCGCACGGGCGCCCGGCGGCGGGGATCACCCGGTCGCCGACCGACCAGCCGGTGACGCCCTCGCCGAGCTCGGCGATCGTGCCGGAGGCCTCGTGGCCCTGGGTGATGACGTCGGGGGTGCCCAGGCCGCCGAACACGCCGTCGATCAGGCTGAGGTCGGAGTGGCAGATGCCGCAGTAGGCGACCTTGATCAGCACCTGGCCGGGGCCGGGTGAGGGGATCGGGACGTCCTCCACCGCCCACTCGCCGGTGGCCTTGTAGAACCGCTGGGCACGCATCGTTCCTGTCATGGAGCAACTGCCTCTCGCCGGCGGCGACCGCCGGGTCTCTGGGACGGGTCGGGCGACAGTGTGCTGGCCGGGCGGTGACGTGCGTCGCAACCCCACCTCCGTATCGTCGCGGCGGCGATCCGAATCGACCGAGGAGAACGCAGTGCGCAGCGAGCCGGGGGCACCCGCAGAGTCCGAGCCGACGGTGCACGACGTCCTCGACCTCGAGGAGATCGACCGCGACCTCTACCGCAGCACGCTGGTCTTCGCCGACCCCTTCCCGCTGTACGGCGGGCAGGTCGCCGCGCAGGCGCTGCTCGCCGCCGGGCTGACCGTCGGCGAGGGCCGGCTGCCGCACTCGCTGCACGGGTACTTCCTGCGCAGCGGCGACGCCGCCCGGCCGACGATCTTCCGCGTCGAGCGGGACCGGGACGGTGGCTCCTTCTCCGCCCGCCGCGTCGTCGCGGTGCAGGGCGGCGAGGTCATCTTCAGCATGGCGGCGTCCTTCCACGCCGGCGGTGCGGGCCCCGACATCCCCGTGCAGGAGATGCCCGACGTCGAGGCGCCGGAGACGCTGACGAGCCACGGGATGCCGCGGCTGTTCACGATGGAGAGCCGGCGGCCCGGGCAGGCCGACGAGTCCTGGCGGCTGCCGACCCGCTTCTGGGCGCGGACGACGGTGCCGCTGCCCGACGACCAGCTGGTGCACGCCTGCGTGCTGACCTACCTGTCCGACATCGGCACGGGGCTGGCCAACATGCCGCAGGACGAGGCGAGCCCGGGGCCGACGCTGGACCACGCCCTCTGGTTCCACCGGCACGCGCCGCTGGACGACTGGGTGCTCATGGACATGCAGCCGGGCACGGTCTCGGGTGGACGCGGCTGGTACACCGGTGCGATCTTCACCGCCGGCGGCACGCTCGCGGCCAGCTTCACGCAGGAGACGCTGTTCCGGGCGGGCAAGAACCCGTTCCGCCCCGGCAGCTGACCACCCGCCCCGACCCGCTGGAGACCCCGTGCCCGACATCTCGATCCCCGGCGCCGCCAGCGCCCCGGAGCTGCGGGCCTACCTCGCGGTGCCGCCGACGGGGGAGGGGCCGTGGCCGGCGGTCGTCGTCGTCCACGAGGCGTTCGGGCTGAACGACGACACCCGGCAGCAGGCCGACCGGATGGCCGCGGCCGGCTACCTGGCGGTCGCGCCGGACCTGTTCACCGCCGGGGGCGCGCTGCGCTGCCTGCGGACGACGTTCCGCGCGCTGCTGCGCGGCGAGGGCGCGGCCTTCGGTGACCTGGAGGCCACCCGGCTGTGGCTGCGCGACCGCCCGGACAGCACCGGACGGATCGGCATCCTGGGCTTCTGCATGGGCGGCGGCTTCGCGCTCATGGCCGCGAACAAGGGCTTCGACGTCTCCGCGCCCAACTACGGCGCCGTCCCGGCGAACGCCGAGGAGCTGCTCGGCGGCGCCTGCCCGGTGGTCGCCAGCTACGGCCGGCGCGACGTCATGTTCCGGGGCGCCGCCGCGAAGCTCGAGACCGCGCTGACGAACCTCGGCGTCGAGCACGACGTGAAGGAGTACCCCGACGCCGGGCACTCCTTCCTCAACCGGCACAACGCCGGCCCGTTCAGCGTGCTCGAGCGGGTGGCCGGCTTCAGCTACCACCAGCCCTCGGCCGAGGACGCCTGGGCGCGGATCCTGCGGTTCTTCGGCGAGCACCTGCGGCCCGCCGCGCGCTGAGCGATCAGCTGCCGGCGTCGTCGTCCGGGTGCGGCGGGACGCTGTCGGCGACGACGGCGCCGCGCTCGCCCGGGGGTCGCTCGGGCCCGACCGTGGAGTCCCGCGCGGTCTGCCGCTCGCTCTCCGCGTTCACCGTCGCGCCGACGATGACCAGGAAGACGCTGAGCCACAGCCAGAACATGCTGATCGCCACGCCGCCGAGTGAGCCGTACGTCGTCTCGTAGGAACCCAGGCTCTGCACGTAGGCGAACAGCGCGACCGAGGTGACCAGCCACAGGAGGGTCGCCACCCCCGCGCCCACGCTGATCCACCGCCAGCGGGCCCGCTTCCGGTCGGGCGCGAACCGGTAGAGGACGGCGAGGACGAGCGCGAGCACGACCGACAGCGCCAGCCAGAGCAGGGCCGGCGCGAACGGGCGCAGCGGATCGGGCATCCGGTCCAGCCGCCGCGACAGGGCGCCGGTGCCGGTGAGCACCGCGCCGATGGTGAGCGCGCCGCCGAGCACGAAGGTGACCGCGAGGCCGGTCCGCCGCCAGAAGCTGCGGGTCTCGGTCTCGGAGTAGGCGAGGGTCAGCGCGTCGATCAGGTAGGTGGCGGCGGTCGTGGCGGTGACCAGCGCCGCGGCCAGCCCGCTGAGCCCGCGCCAGGTGAGCACCTGCGTCGAGGCGGTGGTGATGGTGGTCAGCTGCTCGGCGACCAGCGGCTCGAGCTCCGGGGCGGCAGCACCTCGGCGACCGAGGAGAGCTGGTCCAGCGCCTGCTCCGGGGTGTTGACCGCGCCGTAGATCGACAGCGCCGTCACCAGCAGCGGGGCGATGGAGAGGATCGCGAAGAAGGAGACCGCCGCGGCCAGCGCCATCAGCCGGTCGTCGAGGACGTGCCGGGCGGCCCGGGCGAGCACCTGACGCCAGCCCCGCACGGGGATCCGGTGCGGGGCGTGCGCGTCGTGGCCGTGCCGCGCGGTCGCCATGGTGGCTGTAGTGCCCCCGATCCGGCGTTTCGTGCACGAACCGTCGTCTCCGGGCGCGCGGGACGACGGTTCGTGCACGAACGGTGCCCTCGGGCCTGCCGCTCGGTGGTCCAGCCGTCGTCGGCCGGTGCTGCTTGACTGGGCCGGTCCGCGTGGCGCACCCGCGGGCACCGGCTCGGGAAGGACGGTCCATGCACCTCGGCGTCGACAGCTTCGTTGCGGCGGTGACCGACCCCTCGACCGGCCACCTGGTCGGGCCGGAGGAGCGGATGGAGCACCTGCTCGAGGAGATCGAGCTCGCCGACCGGGTCGGGCTGTACTCGTTCGGCATCGGTGAGCACCACCGCCCGGAGTACTACGACTCCGCGCCGCCGGTGATCCTGGCCGCCGCGGCCGCCCGCACCTCCCGCATCCGGCTGGGCAGCGCGGTCGCCGTCCTCAGCGCCGCGGACCCGGTCCGGGTGTTCCAGCAGTTCGCCACGCTGGACCTGATCGCCAAGGGCCGGATCGACCTCGTCGTCGGCCGCGGCTCGTTCACCGAGGCGTTCCCGCTGTTCGGGCTGAGCCTGGCCGACTACGACGAGCTGTTCGCCGAGAAGCTGGACCTGCTGCTGCAGATCCGCGATTCCGAGCGCGTCACCTGGTCGGGCCGGCACCGCCCGCCGCTGAACGGGCAGGGCGTCTACCCGCGTCCGCTGCAGGACCCGCTGCCGATCTGGGTGGGCGTCGGCGGGACGCCGGAGTCGTTCGTGCGGGCCGGGCTGCTCGGCCTGCCGCTGATGGTGGCGATCATCGGCGGCGAGCCGCGCCAGTTCGCCCCGCTCATCGACCTGTACCGCCGGGCCGGCGCCCAGGCCGGGCATCCGCCGGAGCGGCTCCAGGTGGGGCTGCACGTGTTCGGCTTCGTCGCCGGGAGCACGCAGGCGGCGGCGGACACCATCTACCCGGGGTGGCACGAGATGTTCGAGAAGGTGTCGCGCGAACGCGGCTTCTCCCCGCCCAGCCGGGCCCAGTTCGACGCCACCAGCGGCCCGAACGGCGCCTTCTTCATGGGCGATCCCGAGACCGTCGCCGAGAAGCTGGTGCGGATCTCGGCGCAGCTCGGCGGGGTGGACCGGATCTCGCTGCAGATGACCAACCCCCGGCTGGCGCACGCCGACCTGATGCGCGGCATCGAGCTGCTCGGCACCGAGGTCGCGCCCCGCGTGGCGGCGTCGGCATGACCGCGGCGCGGGAGTGGAGCCTCGACGGGCACGCCGGCCGGCTGGCCGGGCGGACGTGGGAGGGCGCCTCGCCCACGCACGTGGTGCTGCTGGCGCACGGCTACGGCGAGCACACCGGGCGGTACGACCACGTCGCCGCCGCCCTGGTGGACGCCGGAGCGGCCGTGTTCGCCGTCGACCACGTCGGGCACGGGAAGAGCGACGGCGACCGGGTGGTGATCACCGACTTCGAGCGGGTCGTCGACGACCTGCACGTCGTCGACGAGCAGGCGCGGGCGCAGCACCCCGGGCTGCCGGTCGTGCTGATCGGGCACTCGATGGGCGGGCTGATCGCGGCCCGCTACGCGCAGCGGTACGGCGGCTCGCTGGCCGCGGTCGTGCTGTCCGGCCCGCTGGTCGGGGAGTGGGGCGGAGCGGCGCTGCTCGACCTGCCCGAGCTGCCGGACACCCCGCTGGACAGCAGCACGCTGTCCCGCGACCCGGCCGTCGGCGCGGCCTACGAGGCCGACCCGCTGGTCTGGCACGGCCCGTTCCGGCGGCCCACCCTCGAGGCGATCGTCCGGGCGCTGGTGGCGATCCAGGACGGGCCGTCGCTCGGGGCGCTGCCGCTGCTGTGGGCGCACGGCGAGGGGGACCGGCTGGTCCCGCTCGAGGGCTCCCGCGTGGGCGTCGAGCACCTGCGCGGCGAGACCTACGCCGAGCGCATCTACCCCGGGGCGCAGCACGAGATCTTCAACGAGACCAACCGCGACGAGGTCCTCGCCGACGTCGTGGCCTTCGTGCGGGAGGCGCTGCGTGGCTGAGCCGAGCCTGCTCGCCGTCTTCGCCCACCCCGACGACGAGTCGATCTCCGCCGGCGGGCTGCTGGCCCGCTCGGCCGCCGCCGGCGCGCGGACGACCGTGGTCTCGGCGACCTGGGCCGAGGGGACGGCGCGGGCCGGCGAGCTGGCCGAGGCGGTCCGGCTGCTCGGGGTCCAGGAGCCGCCGCGGCTGCTCGGCTACGCCGACGGGCAGGTGCCCGAGTCCGCGCCCGGGCGGCCCCGCCTGGTGGACGCGCCCCTCGACGAGGCGGTCCGGGCCCTGGCCGTGCACATCCGGGAGGTGCGGCCCGACGTGGTGGTCACCCACGACGCCTACGGCGGGCTGACCGGGCACGCCGACCACGTGCACACCTACCGGATCACGCTGCTGGCGACCCAGGCCGCCGGCCTCGAGCAGATGTACCCGGATGCCGGGGAGCCCTGGCGGCCGCAGGCGCTGTTCCTGGCCACCCACCCGGAGCCCGTCGTCGCCGGGCTGCGGCAGGTCGTCGGCGCCCAGCGGGCGGTGCACGGCGTCCCCGAGGAGCAGATCACCGACCACCTCGACGTCACGCCGTGGCTGGACGCGAAGATCGCCGCGATCCTGGCGCACCGGACCGAGGTGGAGCGCGGGGCGGTGCCCGGCCTGGTCGCGGCGGCCCCGCCCGAGGCGCGCGCGGCGCTCCTCTCCACCGAGTGGTTCACCCGCTGGGAGCCGTTCCCGGCGGTGCCCGCGCGCTAGCTCAGGGCGCGAGCAGCGCGCGGACGGCGTCGATCGTGTCGGCGTCGGCGGGGGTCTTGTCCGGGCGGTAGCGCAGCACGCGGGCGAACCGCAGCGCGACGCCGCCGGGGTAGCGGGTGCTGCGCTGGGCGCCGTCGACGGCTATCTCCACGACCAGTTCCGGCCGCAGCAGCACACCCCAGTCGGGTCGCTCGCGGGCGTGGCTGGGGAAGGTGGCGGTCTGCCAGGCCAGCAGCTCGTCGGTCATGCCCTTGAACGTCTTGCCGACCATCACCGGCTCGCCGCCGTCGGGGTCGCGGGCGCCGAGGTGGATGTTCGAGAGCGTCCCGGTGCGCCGTCCGTAGCCCCACTCCGCGCCCAGGACGACGAGGTCGAGGGTGTGCACCGGCTTGACCTTCTGCCACGCCTTGCCGCGCCGGCCCGCCGCGTACGGCGCGTCGAGCGCCTTCACGACGACGCCCTCGTGCCCGCCGGTCAGCGCGTCGTCCAGCACCTGCGCCGCCCGGTCCGCGTCGGGGCGGCGGGTGCCGGGCATGCGCAGCGCGGCGTGCGCGTCGTCGGCGAGCAGCCCGGCCAGCGCGTCCAACCGCTCGGCCAGCGGTTCGTCGAGCAGGTCGCGCCCGTCGAGGTGCAGCAGGTCGAAGAAGAACGGGCTGAGCAGCACGCCTTCGTCCGCCGTCTCGCTGCCGAAGCGGCTCATCGTGTCCTGGAACGCGCGCGGCCGGCCGTCGTCGTCCAGCGCGAGCGTCTCGCCGTCCAGCACCGCGGTGCGGCAGGGCAGCGACCGGACCAGCGCGACCAGCTCGGGCACGCCGTCGGTGATCTCGCGCAGCGTGCGGGTCCAGACGCGGACGTCGTCGCCGTCGCGGTGCACCTGGATGCGGGCACCGTCGAGCTTGAACTCCACCGTGACATCGTCACCGAGGTCCCCCAGGGCGGCGTCCAGCGACGAGCCCGGGCTGGCCAGCATCGGCCGCACCCGGCCGGCCCACCTCCAGCCGCACCGCCTCCAGCGCTGCGGTGCCCCCGGTGAGCGCGGTCGCCGCCGTCGCGGGCAGCCGGCCCGAGAGCATGAACGCCCGGCGCACCGCCGCGGCCGGGACGTCGGTGGCCGCCGCGACTGCGTCGAGCACGACGCCCTCAAGCGCACCCTGCCGCAGCTCGCCGGTGAGCAGCCGGACCAGGAACCGCTGCTCCTCCTCGGTCGCGGCGGCGAACAGCCCGGTGAGGACGGCGTCCCGGCGGGCGGCCGATCCCGCGCCCGACGTCGTCGCGAGCTCGCCGAGCGCGGCGACGACGGCCGCGACGGTCAGCGAGGGCTCGGTGGCGGGGGTGCCCGTGCGCGGGGCGAGGGTGCGCCAGCCGACCCCGAGCCGGCCCTGCCCGGTGTCGCCGGAGAGCCAGGCGGTGACCGGCTCGACCTCCGTCGGCTCGGCGGTGCGGAGCAGCGCCGCGATGGCGGCGGCCTTGGCCGTGCGCGAGCGCGTGGCCGCGACCTGGGCGGACGCGGCGACGACCTCGGCGAGCAGCACGGGGCCATGGTGGCAGCCCCCACCGACGGTCCGGCGACCTCCGGGGTGCGCGACGTCCGGCCGGACCGGTATGCATTGCGTCCATGACCGCCAGCGCACGCGACTCCGACCTCGTCGTCTTCGGGGCGACCGGCTTCGTCGGGAAGCTGCTCGCCGCCTACCTGGCCGAGCACGCTCCCGCCGGGGTCCGGATCAGCCTGGCCGGGCGCTCCCGCGCGCGGCTGGAGGAGGCCCGGGCCGCGCTGCCGGGAGCAGCGGCCGACTGGCCGCTGATCGAGGCCGACGCCGCCGACCCCGCGTCGATGGCCGCGCTGGCCGCCGGCACCCGCGTCGTCGTCACCACGGTGGGGCCCTACGCCCGGTACGGCATGCCGCTGGTCGAGGCCTGCGCCGCTGCCGGCACGCACTACGCCGACCTGACCGGTGAGGTGCTCTTCGTCCGCGACGCGATCGACCGGACCGACGCGGTCGCCCGCGGCACCGGCGCGCGCATCGTGCACGCCTGCGGCTACGACTCGATCCCCTCGGACCTCAGCGCGATGCTGCTCGGGGCCCGCGCGGCCGCCGACGGCGCGGGTGGCCTGCGCGACGTGCAGCTCGTCGCCACGCTCAAGGGCGGGTTCAGCGGCGGCACGATCGACTCCATGCGTGCGCAGGTCGAGGCGATCGGCAAGGACCCGTCGCTGCGCAAGGTCGCCGGGCACCCGTTCGCCCTGAGCCACGACCGTGCGGCCGAGCCGAAGACGCAGCAGCCGCGCGACGCCGGCCTGCCCCAGCGGCTGCCGGACGGGCGCTGGGCGGCGCCGTTCGTGATGGCGTCGTTCAACACCCGGATCGTGCGGCGCAGCAACGCGCTGCAGGACTGGGCGTACGGCCGCGAGTTCAGCTACGGCGAGGTCATGGGCGTGGGCTCGGGTCCGGCGGGTGCGGTGTCCGCCGCCGGTGTGACCGCCGGGTTGGCGGGGGCCCTCGCGGCGATGTCGTTCGGGCCGACCCGCGGACTGCTCGACCGGGTGCTGCCCGCGCCGGGCGACGGCCCCAGCGAGGAGGTGCGGCGCACCGGCTGGTTCCGGATGGACGTCAGCGCCACCACCGAGTCCGGACGCCGGTACACCGCCGTCGCCTCCGGGCAGGGCGACCCCGGCTACGCCGCGACCGCGGTGATGCTCGGGGAGTCCGCGCTCGCCCTGGCGTTGGACGGCGACCGGCTCCCCGACCGCGCCGGCTCGCTCACCCCGGCGACGGCGCTGGGCGACGTCCTGGTCGAGCGGCTGCGCGCCGCCGGGCACACCTACGAGGTGACGCCTGGCTGAGCCCGCACGGCAGTCGTTTCCCAGGGAGCGCACGGGAGCGGGCCAGGTCCGCGCCAGGAAGCGCCCGCAGGCTCCTCCCGGGAGCCGGGGACGCCGGCTGACGACGAGGAGCCGCCATGCGCAAGAAGCTGATCATCGCCGCCGCCGCCGGGACGCTGGGCCTGGGGGGACTGGCGGTCGCCGTCCCGGCGGTCGCCGACGAGGGGAGCACCGCCGGGTCGGCGGTCGGGCGGATCGCCGACGCCTTGTCGGGGCTGGTGTCCGACGGGTCGATCACCCAGGAGCAGGCCGACGAGGTCGCGAGCACCCTGAGCGATGCCGGCATCGGCGACCGGGGCGGGCACCGCGGCGGAGGCCCGGACCTGGACGCCGCCGCGACGGCGCTGGGCATGACGCAGGACGAGCTGCGCGCCGCACTGGAGACCGAGGGCACCACGCTGGCCGACGTCGCCGAGGAGCAGGGCGTGCCGGTGGGGACGCTCGTCGACGCGCTGGTGAGCGCGGCGCAGGAGCGCATCGCCGCCGCGGTCGAGGACGGCCGGATCACCCAGGACCAGGCCGACGAGCGGCTGGCCGACCTCGAGCAGCGGATCACCGACCGGGTGGACGACCCGCTGCCGGCGCCGGGTGATCGCGGCCCGGGCGGGCCGGGTCGGGGAGGTGCGCACGAGCGGTCCGACGGCGGCCCGCACGACCGGTGGGGCGGCGCTCCGGACGACGGGGCGGACGGCGGGGCGGAGCCGACTCCGGCCGACTGAGTCGGGCCGGCTGCGGCCGGAGGGGGAGCGGGGGGCGTGCCCGGTACCGCGGGTGCGCCCCTCGCCGCTGCTCGAGCGCCGCTGCTCCGACGGGCGCCGCTCGGCGGTGGGCGCGGCGGGTCAGGCGGCGGGCGGTTCCAGCAGGAGGACGGGGATCCGTCGGCCGGTCCGCCGCTGGTACTCGACGAAGGACGGGAACGTGGTGCACGCCCGCGACCACCACTGCGCCCGCTCCGTGCCGGTCACCTCGCGGGCGACGAGGGAGAGGTGGAGGTCGCCGTCGCGCAGCTCGACCTCGGGGTGGGCGAGCGCGTTGACGTACCAGTGCGGGTGCGCGTCGCCGCCCCGCGTGGAGGCCACCGCGGCGTAGACGCCGGCGTGGGCGACCCGCATCAGCGGCGTCTTCCGCAGCAGGCCGGTGCGGGCGCCGACGGTGGTGAGCAGGACGACGTCGCGCCCGCGCAACCCGCGGCCGGTGCGCTCGAGGTGCTCGACCTCTTCCCGGACCCACGGCACGGTGCTTGGCTCGTACGCCCCGACCAGTGCCATGCGGTCATCCTCCCCGGGAGACGACCGCTGCGTGCGTGCGGGCGCGCCGCCGAGCCGGCCCTGCCGGGCGGCATACCGGTGCCAGGGCAGGGTCGGCTCGCTGTCGAACTCGGGTAGCCGGGTCACGTCCCGGCGGGAGGTCAGGCGGAGAGGAGGAACGGTTCGCCGATGAGGATCTCGGTGCCGTCGGGGCGGTAGGTGCGCCATCGGCCGTCGGGTTGGCGTTCTATCCGGAAGCCGTGGTGGACCTTGGTGTGGTGGCGTTCGCAGAGCAGCCCGGAGTTGTGCAGCGAGGTCTCGCCGCCGTCGATCCAGTGCACGAGGTGGTGGACGTCGCACCAGTAGCTGGGTGCGTCGCAGCCGGCGAAGACGCAGTGCCCGTCGCGCGCCTCGACCGCGCGGCGCAGGTGCGGCGGCACCACCCGGTGGGTGCGGCCCAGGTCCAGGGGCTGGCCTTCGGGGCCGATGACGATGCGGGTGATGGCGCCGTCGCAGGCCAGCCAGCGGGCCTTGGCCGCGGAGATCAGCCCACCGAAGGTGGTGCGCCCGGCACCCGTGCCGACGCCCGCGGCGGACGAGGTGTCCATGAGGTCCTCGTGGTCGATGAGCACCCCGATGTGCGGCTTGTGGCCGCGCAGTACCGGCAGGTTGCCTGAGGCCAGGGCGTTGTCGCACAGCTGCACGAGGGCGTCGCCGGCCTGCTGGGCGCGGGTGCGGGTGTCCCCGGCGGGGCGGGAGGCCTGCAGGATCGACTCGATCGCGGCCTGGAACTTCTCCCCACCCACCGCATCCAGGGTGCCGGAGAAGGACAGGGTCCCGTCGGTGTGCTTGGCGAACGACAGCGACCGCTGCTCGGTGGAATCCGGTTCGGCGCCGTCGGGGTCCAGCCGCGCCAGGTAGTGCCCCACGGCCTGCCGCAGATCCGCGTGCGAGGCGCTCACCGCGACCTCGGTGAGCAGCCGGTCGATCTCGGCGAGGTCCACGCCCTGGGCCTCGGCGCGGGCCAGGTTCACCTCGGCCACGACCGGCGCGATCACCGACACCGCCTCCGCCGGCACGAGACCCGAGGCCGCCGCTGCCGCGAGCGCCGGCAGCTGCTCCAGCGCGCGCCCGTTGCGCACCAGCTGGCCCGCCGCGCCCTGCGGCAGCCGGTGGTGCCCGCGCAGCCAGGAGGCCATCGTCGCCTTGCCGTCGTGCTCGGAGGCCTGGGTCAGCTCACCCTCGCGCACCGTCCGCGACACCTCGGCGTCCAGCCGGTTGCGGGCCTGCACCAGCACCCCGGTCCGCTCGATCACCGCCGGCCCGAACGAGGACTTCAGGTCCTGACCGCCCAGAGCCGTGAGGGCGCCGGTCAGGCACTCCACCGGCGTCTCACAGTCAGTCGAACACATGTGCGAATAGTATCGCCAACGGCAGTACGAGACCAGATGAATCCCCAGGTCAGACGCCTGTCCACAGATCGGCGACGGCCCTTGACAGGGCTCGCCGAGCACCGGATCGGACCGCCCGCGCTGTGACGTGCGCTACGGTCCGGCGCATGCAGCTCCCCGACGGTCTCGTGGCCGTGGTGAAGCGCGAGTGCCCCACCTGCGTCCTCGTCGAGCCGGTGCTGCGGGAACTCGGCGCCACCGTCTGGTGCCAGGACGACGCCGGCTGGTTCGAGCACGAGGACCTCGAGCTCGAGCTCTCGTACCGGTGGAACATCGAGACCGTCCCGACGCTCCTGCGGATCGAGGACGGCGAGGAGGCCGCCCGCGTCGTCGGTTGGAGCCGCGAGCAGTGGGAGGGCCTGACCGGCGTCACCGGCCTCGGCACCGGCCTGCCCGAGCACCGGCCCGGGTGCGGCTCGCTGTCGGTGGACCCGGACCGGATCGACGCCCTGGAGGCCCGCTACGGCGGTACCGGTCTGGGCAGCCGGCGGGTCGAGCTCGCCGACCTCGAGGACGAGCACGAGGCCATGTACGACCGCGGCTGGACCGACGGCCTGCCCGTCGTCCCGCCCACCCCGGAGCGGGTGCTGCGCATGCTCCGCGGCACGCCCCGCGACCCGCAGGAGGTCGTCGCCGTCGTCCCGCCGGACCTCGTCGAGTGCACCGTCGAGAAGGTCGCGGTCAACGCAGTCATGGCCGGCTGCCTGCCCGAGCACCTCCCGGTCGTGCTGGCCGCCCTCGAGGCCGCCTCCGCGGACGAGTTCGGCCTGCACGGCCTCCTGGCGACGACGTACTTCTCCGGGCCGATGATCGTGGTCAACGGCCCGATCACGCGGCGGATCGGCATGAACAGCGGCGTCAACGCGCTCGGTCAGGGCAACCGCGCCAACGCCACCATCGGCCGGGCGCTGCAGCTCGTCGTCCGCAACGTGGGCGGCGGCCGGCCCGGCGAGATCGACCGCGCCACTCTCGGCAATCCGGGCAAGTACAGCTTCTGCTTCGCCGAGCGCGAGGAGGACAGCCCGTTCACCCCGCTGGCGGCCGACCGCGGCGTCCCCGGCAACGCGGTCACCGTCTTCGCCGGCTCGGGCGTGCAGCCCGTCGTCGACCAGCTGAGCCGGACGCCGGAGTCGCTGGCCCGGAGCTTCGCGGCGTGCCTCCGCGTCAACGGTCACCCGAAGCTGCCGCTGGCCTTCGACGCGGTGCTGATCGTCTCCCCGGAGCACGGCCGGCTCTTCCGCGAGGCCGGCTGGGACCGCGACCGGCTGGTCGCCGAGATCGGCGCGCTGCTGACCCTGCCCTCCGACGAGCTCATCCGCGGCGCCGGCGGCATCGAGGAGGGGATCCAGGAGCGGCTGGCCGGGGTCGAGCTGCCCAAGTTCCGACCGGGCGGGCTGCTGGTGGTGCACGCCGGCGGTGACGCGGGGCTGTTCAGCGCCATCGTCGGCGGCTGGGTGTCCGGGAGCACCGGGAGCGCCCCGGTGACCAGAGAGGTGCGCACATGAGAACTGTCCTCGACCCGACCGGCGAGCGGCGGACGGCGGAGCGCGAGCTGCTGCCGCGCCCGGCGTCGCTGCGCGGCCGCACCGTGGGGCTGCTCGACATCAGCAAGCCCCGCGGGGACGTCTTCCTCGACCGCCTCGAGGAGCTGCTCACCGCCGACGGCGTGGTGGTGCGGCGGTACCAGAAGCCCACCTTCACCCGGACGGCGCCGGTCGACCTGCGGCACGAGATCGCCGAGCAGTGCGAGGTGGTCATCGAGGCGCTCGCTGATTAGGGCTCCTGCACGTCGTGCAGTGTGCATGACATCGCAGACCTGGAGCGCCGCGGAGTGGTGGGGGTCTTCCTCGCCAGCGAGGTGTTCGACGAGGCAGCCCGGCTGCAGAGCGCGACCCTCGGCTTCCCCGCCCCGTACGTCCTGGTGCCGCACCCGGTCCAGGACCGGACGGACGAGGAGATGCGCGCGGCGGCCGACGGCGCGTACGCCGCGGTGGTCGCCGCGGTCACCGCGGCGGGGGAGGCCCCTGCCTGAGCCGCGCGGCCTCCGCGTCGGCCCGCCGGCGCTCCGCGTGGCCGGCGGCCAGCACGCGGAGCGCCTCGGCGCGCGCCGAGGCGCGGGCTCCGACCGCGTCGCCGGCCGCCTGCGTGCGGATCCGGTCGGCCTCGGCGGTCGCCCGGGCCAGCTGTTCCTCGGCCGCGGTTCGGAGGCGGGCGGCGTCCTGCTGCGCGGTGGCGACGATGGCGGTCGCCTGCTCGACCATCGCGGCCGCCTCGGTGCGCGCCGCGGCGAGCGAGCGGTCGGCCAGGACCTCGGTCGCGGCGGCCCGGCGCCGGGCCTCGGCGAGCAGCCGCTGCGCCTCGGCCGCGGCCGCCTGCCGGTCCTCCGCCGCGGCGGCGCGCTCGGCGGCGGCCTGCTCGGCCGCCTCCGCGCGCAGCGCCGTGGCCTCGTCGGCCGCCGCGGCCAGCAGCGCGCCGATCCGCCGGGACGCCCCGAGGTACTCCCCGCCGCCGGGGGAGTGCGCGAGCAGCTCGCGGGCCTCCGCCAGGGCGGCGGCGGTCTCCAGCTGGCGGCCCACCAGGTGCTCGCGCTCGCGATCGGCGGCGGCCAGCTCGTCCTCCGCCCACTGGACGTAGGACTCGACCTGGAAGCGGTCGTAGCCGGACAGCGCCCGCGCGAACATGGGCGCTGCCCGCAGCACGGTCGGCAGGTCCCCGGAGACGTTAGGGCGAGCCCGCCCGGCGCCGGCGCCCACCGTTCCCTCGACGTCCAGTTCGATGCTCATGCGATCCGCTTCCCCCGGCGTCCGGTCGATCCCTTCCGACGCTAGGACCAGCGGAGCGTGCTCGCCCGGTGACCCTGGGTGGTTCACCCGGACGGGGGCGGCACGCGGGATCCGGTCGACGCCGGCCGGTTCGCCCGCCCGGGTGAGCCGGCGCGCGAACGGCCGCACGAGGCCCCGACGGGTCGCACGCTCGTCCCGTGCTCCCCGATCCCGCGCCCGTTCCCGGCAGCCCGTCGGTGCCGCCGTTCGCCGGCTGGCAGGACCTCGCCGTCGCGCTGCTGGCCGTCCTCGTCGTCGCCCTCGCCTTGCTCGCGCTGGGCGTGCTGGCCACGGCCTTCCGGCGCTCGTCGCCGGAGTGGCAGGCCGAGCTCGACGCCCGCTCGCGGCCCCGCACGCCCACCGCCGGACCGCTTCCGCTCAGGTCGCCGGCGGGACGGGAGGACGGCGGGGAGGGGTCGCGCGTCGGCCCGGCCGGAGCCGGGTGAGGCCTGCGTTACAGTCCGAAACGAGCCCGGGCGTCGTGAGCCCGCTCACGGTCCGCGGCGGTGCTGCAGCGGCCGTCCGTCCCCCGGGAGGCAGCCGATGACCGAGTCCGCACAGCCCGTCGACGGTGTGGAGGACCTGCCGGAGCCGGTGCCGATCGGGGTGCAGATCGGCGTGCTGGCGGAGCGGTACGGCGACGCCCCCGCGGTGGCCTGCGAGGGCACCACCCGCAGCTGGATCGAGCTCGACCGCCGCACCAACCGGCTCGCCCGCGCCCTGCTCGCCCGCGGCGTCGTCCTCGGCGACCTGGTCACCATCGGCCTGCCCAACAGCGTCGAGTTCGTCGAGGCGTGCGTGGCCGCGTGGAAGATCGGCGCGGTTCCGCAGCCGGTCTCCGCAGCCCTGCCGCCCCTGGAGCTGCAGGGCGTCGTCGAGCTGGCGAACCCGCCGCTGGTCGTCGCCCGCGGGGACATCCCGCTGGACCGGCCGATCGCCGACGTCGACGAGCTGATCGCCGGTTCCGACGACGACAGCCCCCTGCCGCCCGCGATCGCCCCGGCCTACAAGGCGCCCACCTCCGGCGGCAGCACGGGCCGGCCCAAGCTCATCGTCTCCGGGCAGACCGGCGTCGTCGACCCGCTGGGCGGGGGAGCGGTGTGGCGGCACCGGCCCGGCGGCACGCTGCTCATGCCCGGCCCGCTGTACCACAACGGGCCGTTCACCAGCGCCATGGGCGGGCTGCTCGGCGGCTCCACGCTGGTGCTCATGCCGCGGTTCGACGCCGAGGCCGTCCTGCGGCTCGTGGAGCAGCACCGCGCCACCTGGCTCTACCTCGTCCCGGCCATGATGAGCCGGATCTGGCGGCTGCCCGAGGACGTGCGCGGCCGCTACGACCTCTCCTCGCTGGAGACCGTCTGGCACCTGGCCGCGCCGTGCCCGCCGTGGCTCAAGGAGGCATGGATCGACTGGGTCGGCGGCGAGGTGCTCATGGAGCTCTACGCCGGCACCGAGGCGCAGGCCGGCACGGTCATCAGCGGCACCGAGTGGCTGGCGCACCGCGGCTCGGTCGGGAAGACGCTCTACGGCGAGATCACCATCCTCGGCCCGGACGGCGAGCAGCTGCCCGCCGGCACCGTCGGCGAGGTGTTCATGCGCCGCGGCGAGGGGCAGCCGCCCTCGTACCGCTACATCGGCGCCGAGGCCCGCACCCGCGGCGACTGGGAGTCCCTCGGCGACGTCGGCTGGATGGACGAGGACGGCTACCTCTACCTCGCCGACCGGCGGACCGACATGGTGCTGGTCGGCGGCTCCAACGTGTACCCCGCCGAGGTCGAGGCCGCGCTCGACGAGCACCCGCAGGTCGCCTCCAGCGCGGTCATCGGCCTGCCGGACGACGACCTCGGCCAGGTCGTGCACGCCATCGTCCAGCCGGCGCCCGGCGTCGACGCCGTCGACCTGGACGACCTGCGCCGGTACCTCGCCGACCGGCTGGTCCGCTACAAGCAGCCGCGCACGTTCGAGTTCGTGTCCGAACCGCTGCGCGACGACGCCGGCAAGATCCGGCGCTCCCAGCTCCTGGCCGACCGGGTGGCCGCGCAGCAGTAGCGGCGCCCGACCCCGACCCGTACCACCGACCCCGAACGGGAGCACCACCATGACCACGACCGATCCACGAGCCGTGGAGGAGGACCTGCGCCAGCGGGTCAGCGACTTCCTCGCGGCCAACGACCACACCACGATGGACCGGCTGGAGTTCCTCCGCGCCCGGTACGACGCCGGCCTGGCCTGGGTGAACTTCCCGGTGGGCCACGGCGGGCTGGGCCTGCCGCGCTCCTTCCAGACCCAGGTCGAGGTGCAGCTGGCCAAGGCCGGCGCGCCGGACAACAACCCGCGCGGGAACGGCATCGGCCTGGGCATGGCCGCGCCGACGATCCTCGCGTTCGGCACCGAGGAGCAGAAGAAGAAGTTCCTCCGCCCGCTGTGGACCGGCGAGCAGATCTGGTGCCAGCTGTTCAGCGAGCCCGGCGCCGGCTCCGACCTCGCCGCCGTCAGCACCCGCGCGGTCCGTGAGGGGGCCGACTGGGTGGTCAACGGCCAGAAGGTGTGGACGTCGAGCGCGCACAAGGCGCAGATGGCGATCCTGGTCGCGCGCACCAACCCCGAGGTGTCCAAGCACGCGGGGCTGAGCTACTTCCTGTGCAACATGGACGCCCCCGGCGTCGACGTCCGGCCGCTGCGCCAGATCACCGGCGAGGCCGAGTTCAACGAGGTCTTCCTGACCGACGTGCACATCCCCGACAGCCAGCGGCTCGGCGACGAGGGCCAGGGCTGGAAGGTCGCGACCGCGACGCTGAACAACGAGCGCGTCGCCATCGGCGGTGGCGGCGGCGGCCGGGAGAGCGGGATGGTCGGCGTCCTGGCCAAGAGCTGGCGCGAGCACCCCGAGAGGCGCGGCGTCGGCCAGCACGACAAGCTGCTGCGGCTCTGGGTGGACAACGAGGTCGCCCGGGTGACCGGCCAGCGGCTGCGGCAGAAGCTGGCCGCGGGCGAGCCCGGTCCCGAGGGCTCGGCGATGAAGCTGACCTTCGCCCGCATCGCCCAGGAGGCCAGCGGCATGGAGCTCGAGCTGCTCGGCGAGGACGGCCTGCGGGCATCGGACTGGACGATGAAGCGCCCGGAGCACGTCGACTTCACCGGCCGCGACGCCACCTACCGCTACCTGCGCGCCAAGGGCAACTCCATCGAGGGCGGCACCTCGGAGATCCTGCGCAACGTCATCTCCGAGCGGGTGCTCGGACTGCCCTCCGAGCCGCGCGTCGACACCGGCATCGCCTGGAAGGACCTGCCCCGATGAGCGACCTGAACCTGCTCTACACCGACGTCGAGGACGACCTGCGCAGCAGCGTCCGCGACCTGGTCGCCGCGCGCAGCGAGCCGCACGCCGTCGCCGGCACCTACGACGGCGACCGCTCGCTCGTCGACCCGCTGTGGCGCGCCGTCGCCGCCGACCTGGGCCTCGCCGCGTTGCTCATCCCGGAGGAGCGCGGCGGTGCCGGCGCCTCGGCCCGCGAGGCCGCTGTGGTCCTCGAGGAGCTCGGCCGCGCGGTGGCCCCGGTGCCGTTCCTGACCAGCAGCGTCGTCGCCACGACCGTGCTGCTCGCCGCCGAGGCCGGCGGCGCGGCCGACGAGCTGCTCGCGGGTCTCGCCGCCGGCGAGCGCACCGCCGCCCTCGTGCTGCCGCTCTCGGCCGGGCCGGGGGAGGAGCGCACCGCGTTCACCGTGGACGGCGAGGGCCGGCTCAGCGGCACCGCGCGCAGCGTCGCCGGCGCGGTCGAGGCCGACGTCCTGCTGGTCCCGGTCGGCACCGGCAGCGGCACGGCCGTGTACGCGGTCCCGGCTGCCGACGCGCAGGTTGACGCCGTCGTCTCGCTGGACATGACCCGCCAGCTCGCCGACGTCACCCTCGACGGGGTGGCCGGGCAGGAGCTGCTCGGCGCTTCCGCCGGTGCCGACGCCGTGCGCCGCGCCCTGGAGGTCGGCGCCGCGCTGCTCGCCTCCGAGCAGTACGGCGTCGCGCAGTGGTGCCTGACGACGACGATCACCTACCTCAAGGACCGCCGTCAGTTCGGCCGGGTCGTCGGCGGCTACCAGGCGATCAAGCACCGGCTGGCCGACCTGTACGCGGCGGTCGAGTCCGCCGGTGCCGCGGCCCGGTACGCCGCGGCCACCACGGCCCAGGGCGACCCGGACAGCGAGGTGGCCACCGCGGTGGCGCAGTCGTTCGTCTCCGACGTCGCGGTGAAGGCCGCGGAGGAGGCCGTCCAGCTGCACGGCGGCATCGGCATGACCTGGGAGCACCCGGCGCACCTCTACCTGAAGCGCGCCAAGGCCGACCAGATCGCCTTCGGCACGCCGGCTGCGCACCGGGCCCGCCTCGCGGAGCTGGTCGACCTGCCGGCGCCGGTGGCCTGACCGGCGCTCCGACACCACGACGGGCCCGGTCCCCAGGAGATCTCCTGGGGGCCGGGCCCGTCCGCGTGCGGGAGGTCAGGCGGTGTGCACGCCCGTCCGGTCCGCCGCAGCGGTGCGGCCGGCGGCCCGGCGGGCCAGCAGCAGGGCGGCGACGACCAGCAGGAGGCCGATGACCAGGAGCGCGATCGGCAGCACCGTGCCGACCAGGGTCAGCAGCTGCGCCTGGTCGGCGACCTCGTCGCCGCGGTCCTCGATGGAGTCGTCGGTCGAGTAGATGTCGATCGTCGCGAACGGGACGTCGACCGTCGTCACGCCGAGGTCCAGCGAGCCGGTGATCTCCTGGATGCTGCCGCCGGCGATGGTGGCGCCCAGCTGCTGGTCGGCGTCGACGAAGGTCGTGGTGCGCGAGGTCCAGGCGATCGGGATCTCGGCCGGGAGCGAGGGCAGCACCGCGGGCAGCGCGGCCAGGAGCTCCGGCGACACCAGGCCGTCGAGGCCGGGGGCGAGCGCGGCGAGGGTCTCCTTGGGCAGCGACGTCGGCAGGTTCAGCGCGGCCGGGTCGGCCAGCTCGCCCTCGGAGAGCGACTCGTAGCGGTAGACGTCACGACCGCCGAAGGTCTCCTCGCCCTCGAAGGTCACCGGGGCGGCCTGCAGCGTGTACTGGTCCCAGTACTCGTACGTGCCCTCCTCGGTGGACGGGTCGACGGGCAGGGTGAAGACCAGACCCTCGGCGTCCTGCACGTCGTCGGCACCGGCGGGGGCCGGGCCGGCCTCGGCGGTCTCGCGGTCCACGTTGAAGCTGACCTCGGTGATCGCCGGCTCAGCGGTGCCGACGGTGCGCTCGTCGGTGCGCGTCACGATCTCGCTGCCGCCGTCGACGTCGCCGGCGGAGACGTTGCGGGTCGCCTCGATGGGGACGTCCCGGGCCAGCACCTCGGTCGCTCCGCCCGAGAGGACGGCCGGGTTGATCCCGTTGTAGGTGCCCTCGAACTCGAGGGTGACGTCGAGGTCCTCCGGCAGCTGGGTGGCCGAGGGGACGACGACGAAGCGGACGATCGCTGCGGCGACGACCAGCAGCACGCCGATCACGGCGAGGACTGCGGACGAGCGGGTCAATCTCACGTGTGGTGGCTCCGGGGGTGGTGGGTGCAGAACCCGACGAGTCTGTGTCGCACTCGACTGTGACCTGCGTCCGGGCTCCCCGCTGCCCGGCAGCCGCATGCGCGTCGTGACGTCGACCACCATGCACTCCGGCACGTTTCTCCGCGAGTGGTCGGGTGCCGCCTCGCGGACCGCCACGCCACGGCCGAGCGCGCCGGCCGGGTCGCCGAGGACGGCCCGGTCGACCAGTCCGCCGCGCTCGCCCCCGGGGCGGCTCAGCGCTCCCGGCGGCGCTCGCCCGGGGGGAAGGGCGCGTTCACGTCGAAGTGCACGCCGAGCATCCGGATCGCGAAGCAGACCGCGGCCGCGCCGATCGCGGCCACCGGACCCCGGGCGTCGAGGACGTCGGCGAGCACGACCACCGTGGCCCCGACCAGCGCCGGCACCGCGTACAGGCCGCTGCTGAGCACCGAGGGCACCTGGCGGATCAGCACGTCGCGCAGCGTGCCGCCCCCGACGCCGGTGATCGCGCCGACGATGACCGCCTGCGCGGGCCCGAACCCGAGGTCCACCGCCTTGAGGGCGCCGGTGACGGCGAACAGGCTGAGCCCGGCGGCGTCCAGCACGTTGATGGTCCCGTTGATCCGTTCGAGGTGGTGCCCGGTGAGGAAGGCGATGAGCCCGCCGCCGGCGGCCACGGCCAGGTACCGCCAGTCGAGGAACGTGGCCGGCGGGAGCGCGTCCAGGAAGACGTCGCGGATGGTGCCCCCGCCCAGCGCCGTGATCATGCCGAGGGTGATGACGCCGACGATGTCCAGCCGGGTCGCCCGCAGCGCGGTGAGGGCCCCGTTCAGCGCGAAGGCGAAGGTGCCGATCAGGTCGAGCACCAGCAACGCGGTCGTGGCCATGCCCGGAACCTAGTTCCCCCTGCGGGACGGCGAGGCGCGGTGGTGTCGAATGGGGTCGGCGGCACCGAGCGGGACGAGGGACCACGGCGATGAGTTCGACCTTGAGCACGGTGCTGCGGCAGATCGGACCGTCGGTGATGCTGCCGATGCTGGTCTACGAGATCGGCCACGGCGCGGTGATGCCGGTCATCGCCCTGGTGGCCCTGGACGCGGGCGCCTCGACGACGGTCGCCGGGCTGATGCTCGCCGCGATCGGCATCGGCACGATCCTCGGCGACGTCCCGGCCGCGTGGCTGGCCAACCGGGTCGGCGAGAAGGGCGCGATGCTCGCGGCGATGCTCGCCTCGGCAGTCGCGATGGCCTCCTGCCTGGTCACCGGGTCGGTCGCCGCGCTGGCCGTGGCGCTGCTGGTGCTGGGTGCCTGCGGCGCGACCATGCACCTCGCGCGGCAGTCCTACGTCGCCGACGTCGTCGCCGTGCACCACCGGGCCCGCGCGATGTCCACGCTCGGCGGTGTCTTCCGCATCGGGCTGTTCATCGGCCCCTTCGTGGGCGCCGGCGTCATCTCGATCTGGGGGACCCGCTCGGCGTTCGCCGTCGCGGTGGTCGCCTCGCTGGTCGCGGCCGCGATCCTGGCCCTGGCGCCGGTCACGCCCGGCTCGGCCGCCCGGCCCGCGGGCGCGGGGCACGGGCCGGTCGGGGTCCGCGAGATGTTCCGCCGGCACCGGCGGCTGTTCCTCACCCTCGGGATCGCGGTGGCGTCCATCGGGGCGATCCGCGCGGCCCGGGTGGCGGTCATCCCGCTGTGGGCCGATCACATCGGTCTGGACGCGGCCACCACCAGCCTGGTCTTCGGCATCGCCAACTTCGTCGACATGGCGCTCTTCTACCCGTCGGGCCACGTCATGGACAGGCTCGGCCGGCTGTGGATCGCCGTCCCGTGCATGGTCGTCCTGGGCCTCGGCACGCTGGCCCTGCCGCTGACGGACGGCGTGGTCGGGCTGACCGCGGTCGCCATGGTCATGGCCTTCGGCAACGGGATCGGCTCGGGCATCGTGATGACCCTGGGCGCGGACACCTCGCCCGAGCTCGACCGACGGTCGTTCCTGGCGATCTTCCGGCTGATCAACGACGTCGGGACGTCGCTGGGCCCGGTGGTGCCGGCGGCGATCGCCACGGTCGCCCCTCTCGGCGTCGGCATCGCGGTGATGGGCGGCGTCGGGCTGCTGGGCGCGGCCGGGCTGGCCCGCTGGGTGCCGCGGTACTCGACCTACGCGACGCGGGCCATGGTGCGCGAGCACCACCGGCGGCGGCTCGAGGAGCGGGCGGAGATCCCGCAGCCCTAGCTCCGGCGGGACCCGCTCAGCCGGCGGGGGCGCTGGTCCGGGGCCGCAGGCCCAGGATCCCGGCGAGCGCCGCGTCGGAGGCGGCCAGGGCGTCGCGGTCGAACGTGCTGCTGCTGGCCACGAGTTCGGCGGCGCCGGTGCGCTCGAGCAGCTCGGCCAGCCGGCTCCCGACGTGCGCGGCGGTGCCCGCCACGGCCATGGCCGCGGTCCGGTCCACGTGCTCCTGCTGGCGCGGCGTGCGGGGCGCCGCCACGACGGCGGCGACCGGCTGCAGCGGCGGGAAGGCGCCCTCGGTCCGCGAGCGCGCCATCGCCCAGGCCTCGGGCAGCAGCAGGTCCGCGGCCTCGGCGGCGGTGTCCGCGACCAGCACGTCGAGGCTGATCGACACCCGCGGTGCGGGCTGCTGCTCGGAGGGCCGGAAGTCGCGGCGGTAGGCGGCCAGCGCGGCCAGCCCGGGCTCCGGATCGCCGGCGACCCCCAGGACCGGCCCGCCCACGACCACCGGCAGGCCCAGCGCGGCCGCCACCTGCAGGCCCGCTCCGGTGGCGAGCACGTGCAGGGGCAGGGGGCCGGCCGGCTGCGGGCGCACCGTGATCTCGGCCGAGCCGGTGAGGTAGCCGCGGAGCTCGGCGAGGTCGGCGGCGAAGTCGCGCTCGGTCTCCCGCAGCGCGCGCCGCACCGGCGGGGTGAAGCCGGGGGAGCGACCCAGCCCAAGGTCGATCCGGCCCGGTGCGAACGCGGTGAGGGTCGCGAACTGCTCGGCGACGACGAGCGGCTGGTGGTGCGGCAGCATCACGCCGGCCGAGCCCAGCCGGATGGTCGACGTCACCCCGGCCAGCGCCGCCAGCAGCACGGCCGGGGCGGCGCCGGCGACGCCGGGGACCCCGTGGTGCTCGGCGACCCAGAACCGCTCGTACCCCGACCGCTCGGCAGCCGCCGCGCGGGCGCGGGTGCCGTGCAGCGCGGCGGCGTCGGGCTCACCGACCCGGGTGCGGGAGCGGTCCAGCAGGGAGAGCCGGGGCTCCGGGGAGGTCACGTGCGCTCCAGCGCCGGCGGGCCGGGTCCTGTTCCGCCAGGCCCGCGAGGCCGGTCACCCGGTCGGGCAGACGCAGGTGCGGTCGAGCGCGGATCCGGTCGTGGCCCGGCACCAGCGCAGCGCGACCGGGTCGTGGTTCCCCACCGGGTGGGGGCAGGCGGCGCAGCCGGGCGCGGGAGCGGTCGGGCGTGGGGCTGTCGATGCCGGGGCGGTCACGGTCGTCCTCCTCGTCGATCGGGCAGGTCACCAGTTGGCCGGCGGATCGCTGGCCGGGAAGGACTGCAGCCCCCACTCCTCGACGACGTCGGAGCCGCGGTCCTCCCGGCCGGCGGGCGCGATGGGAGCCGTGAACGCACGGAGCTCGGGGGCCGCGGTCCGGGCAGCAGGCTGCCGCACGGGGGCGAGCAGCAGGGCGGGAGCGGGCGTCAGGGCGAGGGACACGGTGCCTCCTTCGGTTGCGGGGACGTCGACTCCAGCGTGGCCTCCCGGGTGCCGTGGATCGAGGGGCGCCACCGGTCAACTCGATCGCCCCGTCGTTGCCCGTCCCCGGCAAACCCGCGCCGCTCGGCCGCCTGCGCACATTCAGCTGCGCGCATCGAGCCGAGGGCCACGGCGTCCCGTTGCCGGGCCCCGGCAAGTTCCGACCCGGCGGATCGTCCGTCCGGAGCCGGTGACCCGGCCACCCCGCTCGACGCAGACTCCGATCAGTTCGACGACGAGGCCCCCTGGGGCAGAAATGGCCATTTCCGCCCCAGGGGCGAGGAGCGCCCGGACCGCGGGCGCCGGAGGAGGAGGCCAGCCATGAACCCCGTGCTCGACCGCGCCCCGAGGTCTGCCGGCGCGCCGCTCGCCCTGCGGCCGTGGCGCCGCGGGACGCCGGAGCCGGAGATCTCCCGGATGCCGCGCACGGCGGCGGATGTCATGACCCGTTCTCCGACGACGGTGGACCAGGACGAGTCGATGTGGGAGGCGTGGAGCCGGCTCGCGAGCGCCCGCGACCAGCGCGTCGTCGTCATCGACGGCACCGGCCGGCCGGTGGGCGTGCTGGACGACCGGGCGCTGGCCCTGGAGTGGCCGCCCGGGCCGTTCGCCGCCCGGCGCACCCCGGTGCGCACGCTGCTGAGGGGCCGGACGGGGGCCGCGGGTGCGCGGCACCGACGAGCTGCCCGCAGTCCTCCGGGTGATGGCCGGCTCGCGCGCCGACGCGGTGCCCGTCGTCGACCGGGCCGGGCGGCTCCGCGGACTGGTCACCCTCTGGCACCTCGCCGAGCTGGCCGCCGGGGTCGACCGCGCGGGCTCAGTGGTCGGCGGGTAGCGGCCGGGCCGGCCAGTCCAGCAGCCGCGCGCCCAGCACGGCGGCGTGCAGGGCGAACCGCTCCGCGGGCACCCCGGCGTCGTAACCGGTCAGCGCCCGCACCCGGGCCAGCCGGTAGGTCACGGTGCGGACCGACACGTGGAGGCGGCGGGCGGCCTCGGTCGCCACGTCCCCGGCGGCGACGTAGGCCTGCAGCGTGTCGAGCAACAGCTCGGGTCCGCCCCGGACGCCTGCCAGCGGGCCGAGCACGTCGCGCACCAGGTCGGTGATCGCCGCCTGGTCGCGCCCGAGGACGCGGTAGACGAGCAGGTCCCCCGAGTCGACGACGTCGCTGCCGGGGTCCAGCCGCTCGGCGAAGGTCAGCGCCTCCCGGGCCTCCTCGTAGGAGCGGGCCACGCCGTAGGCGCCGGGGAACGGGCGCCCGGCCGCGACCCGCCAGCCGCGGCCGGGCTCCAGCCGCGCGAGCTCCTGGCGCAGGACGGCAGCCAGCGTGGGCTCGGCAGGTCCGGTCCCGCCGGCCCGGTCCGGGACGACGACGACCACGCGGCCGTCCTTCGTCGCGACGAGCACGTCCCGGTCGCCGAACCGGTCGACGACGGCCCGCTCGAGCAGGATCGGCGCGCGCCCGGGGTCGGCGTCGTCCCGGCGGGCGGCGAGGGCGACGCGGTGGGCCTTGCCGAGGTCCAGGCCGAACGGCTCGGCGCGCTGCACGACGAGGGCGACGTCGGCGTCGCCGCGGAGCAGGTCGTCGACGAACTCACGCCGCAGCGCCTCCTCGTGCCGGACCTGCTCGCGCCGCTCGGCCTGGTGGCCGGCGACCAGCGCGCCGACCGCGTCGTCCAGGCTGCGCAGCACGGCCTCGGCGGAGCGGCGCACGTGCTCGGGGTCCGCGGACCGCTCGGTCACCGGGAGCGCCCGCCACAGCCGCCACGCCGCCGACAGGTAGAGGTCGACCGCCCGGCGGGCGCCGACACCGGAAGCGGCCGCGCGCCGGCCGAGCTCCCGGACGGCCGCGAGCTCCCAGGGCTCGGGCCGTCGGCCGCCGATGGCCGCATCGGCCAGCACCGGCAGGTAGTCGCCGATCAGCTCCAGCGGCGCGCGGGTCGCCGCGGCGGCCGCGGCGCCGACGGCGTCCAGCCAGGCGCGGTCACCGGAGCCGGCCGACCGTGGAACTGGGGGCACGGATCCTCCTCGCCGGGGCCCGGGTGGGCGCACCGGGCCCGACCATCCGTGCCGCGGACGGGCGGCGTCAAGCCGGCGGCCGGCTCCCGGCCCTCGGCAGGGTCAAGGCCGCGACCAGCGCGGCGGCCAGCACCAGCGCGCTCAGCGCGAACGCCCACTGGAAGGAGGCGACGTCGGTCAGCCAGCCGGCCACCAGCGGCCCGGCGATCGCACCCAGGTCGGCCGACATCTGGAACACCGCCACCACCCGCCCGCCGCGCGCGGGGCTGACGTCGGCGACCAGCGCAGCCGGCGCGCTGGCCAGCAGCGCGGCGGCAAGGCCGAAGACCGCCATGGACAGCAGGAACAGCCCGAGCTGCGGCGGGGCGACGAGCACCAGCATTGACGTGGTGGCCAGCGTCGAGCCGAGCAGCAGGGCCGGTCGCCGTCCCCACTCGTCGACCAGCCGGCCCGACCGCAGCAGGGCGACCGCCTGCGCCAGCGAGCCCGCGAGCAGCCCGGCGCCGGCCCAGGCGACGGTGCGGCCCAGCTCCTCGGTCACGTACAGGGGGACCAGCGAGTTGCGGACGCCGAACAGCACCCACCCGACGCCCAGGTTGGCAATGAGCGCCGCGACGTAGGCCCGCGAGCGGAAGGCGGTGCGCAGGTCGACCGGGCCCGCGTCCAGGTCGACCCCCGGGGACGGCGCGGGGCCGGCCGCGTCAGGTGCCGCCCGCAGCAGGACCATCCCGACGCCGCCGGCGACCAGCAGGAACCCGGCGTAGAGGAAGAACGGCAGCCGCGGTGAGAGCTCGGTGAGCAGTCCGCCGGCGGCGGGCCCGGCGATGCCGCCGAGGATGAAGCCGCCCTGCCAGGTCGCGGCGGCCCGGCCGCGGTGCGTCGGCGGCGAGACGCGGAACAGCAGCGAGAGCGCCGCGACGCTGAACATCGCGCTGCCCACGCCGCCGGCGGCGCGCAACCCCAGGAAGACGGGGAAGGAGCCGGCCAGCCCCGCCGCGCCGGTGGTCACGGCGACGACCAGCAGCCCCGCCGCGAGCACCAGCCGCTCGCCGAACCGCTCGACCAGCGAACCGCCGCCGAACGCGGAGACGAAGCGGAAGAACGCGAACGCGCTGACCGCCAGGCCGACCGCCGTCCGCCCGACGCCGAAGTCACGGGCGAACAGCGGGATGGCCGGGGCGACGATGCCGAACCCGAGGGCGACGACGAACGCGATGATCGCGAGGACGCCCACCTCCCGGGGGAGCTCCCCGCGCCCCCATGACCGCACGACCGTCGATCCTGGCACGTCGTGCCCGAGGGCCCGGCCCCCGGTCAGGGGGCCGGGCGGGGGTCAGCTCTTCCTGCGGGACGTGAGCTGCCCGGCCGGGGTCGAGCCCTCGGTGCGGGCGCGCTTCTCGGCGCGCTTCTCCTTGATCGACCGGCCGGCCTTCTTCGTGTTCCGGCCGGGGGACTTGTCACCCATCGAGTGCCTCCTCGTCAGCGGGGGTACCGGCCTCGACCCTCGCTGCGCGCCGGCGTGCGGACCACGGTCCCGGTCGGCCAGGTCGAGGCGCCGATCCCTGCCGGGGGTCGGCAACGACCGGCTCGGCAACGACCGGCTCCGCCACCGGGCTGCCGCGCGGCGTCGGCGACCGGATCGCCGTCAGGCGGGCTCGGGGACGCCCCCGGGGTCGCCGCCCGGGTCGTCCGGCGTCGCCTCGATCGGCGGCGGCGGCAGCACCTCGGGAGCGTCGGGCAGCAGCTCGCCCGGGTCGTCGGGGATCGGCTGGTCGGGATCGATCTCCGGCCCGGTTCCGGCAGCGGTTCGACCATGCCGCGAGTCAACCAGCGCGCACCTCTCGCCGCAGGGCGATCAGCCCGGCGGGCGCCACCCCAGCGCCGGCCCCAGCCGGGTCGCGATGTCGGTCAGCATCTGCTCGTAGTCCTCGTCGGCGAAGGAGAACGGCAGGGCGAAGGCCACCTCGGAGACGGCGCGGAACCCGGCGTGCGCGTGCAGCTGCTCGGCGATCTGCTCGGCGGTGCCGATCAGATCGGGGGCGAAGAGCATCCGCGCCGGGCCCTGCGGGCTCGTCGTCCGGGGGAGCCGCTGGGCGACGTAGGCGGCGTACTTCTCGCGCTGCGCGGGGGTGGCGCTGTCGGTGGGGATGACGACGAGCCCCTGGGAGACCCGGGCCGCCGCGCCGGCCGGGTGGGCGGCGCGGAAGGCGTCGACGTGCGAGCGCTGGATCGCGGCGAAGTCCGGCTCGGCGGTGCCCTCGGCCTTCACCACGCTGCTGGTCAGGAGGTTCATGCCGTGCTCGCCGGCCCAGCGGGCCGAGCCGAGGCTGCCGCCGCCGTACCAGAGCCGGTCGCGCAGCCCCGCCGCGTGCGGCTGCACGCGGTCGGACCACTCCTCGACCACGCCCTCGCGGCCGGCGAACGAGGAGGCCGGCTCGCCGGCGACCAGCGACAGCAGCCGGGACACCCGCCCGTAGGAGAAGTCCTCGAGCTCGGCGGTGTCCGGGTAGAGGGCGCCCTTCACGTCGTCCCAGTGCATCGGCGGCCCCACGCTCACCCCGGGGTTGAGCCGGCCCCCCGAGAGGACGTCGACGGTCGCGAGGTCCTCGGCCAGCCGCAGCGGGTTCTCCCACCCGAGCGGGATGACCGCCGTCCCCAGCTCGATCCGGCTGGTGCGCTGCGTCGCCGCAGCCAGGACGGCGACGGGGGAGGAGATGCCGAACTGCAGGTGCCGGTGCCGCACCCACGCGCTGTCGAAGCCCAGCCGCTCGCCCAGCTCGATGACGCGCAGCGTCGTCTCGTGCCCCGCGCGCGGATCGGCGGCGTCGAAGGAACCGATGGTCAGGAAGCCGAGCTTCTCCAGCGGCTGCGAGGGGACGGGCATGCCGGGGCGCTCCTTCGTCGGGTGCGCCGATCCTCCCAGGCGGCGCTCCGGCGGGTCGCTCAGGCCGCCGGCTGCAGCGCGTGCCGGTCGAGGAAGCCGGTGACCAGCCGGACGACGTCGTCGGGTCGCTCGATGTGCACGCCGTGGCTGGACCCCGGGCCGGTCAGCAGCTCGTACTCCGCGCCGGGGATCGCGTCGGCCACCTTCTTCGCCTGCCAGGGCGGGGTGAGCAGGTCCTGCTCGCCGACGATGACGAGGGTGGGCACGGTGATGCCGGCCAGCCGGTCGGTGGTGTCGTGCGCCAGGTCGGCGTCCCACTGCTCGACGGTGACCTGCATCTGCTCCTCGGTCTGCGGGAAGGCCGGCAGCATCGGCTCGAGCATCGCGGCGAAGTCGGGGTGGTCCAGCAGTTGCGGGGAGAAGGCGATGCCCGCGGTGGCGAGTGCGGCCTCCATGTCCCGCTTCGCGTAGGGGTGCCGCAGCGCCGTCAGCACGGACCGCTGGAAGCCGTCGCACTGCGCCCACGTGGCGTGCAGGATCGCGGTGGCGACCTGATCGGGGTGCGCGAGCGCCAGCTCCTGCACCACGGCGGAGCCCAGCGACCAGCCCATGGCGTGCGCGCGGGGGATCCCCAGGGCCTCCAGCAGGGCCGAGGCGTCCTCGGCCAGGGCGGTCACGGTGATCGGGCCCTCGCCGCGCTCGCTCCCGCCGAGGCCGCGGTTGTCGAAGGCGATGACCCGGTAGCGCTCGGCCAGCCGGGGGATGAGCTCGCCCCACAGCGGGATCGACCCCGACGTCCCCATGACGAGCAGCAGCGGGTCGCCCTCGCCGCTGATCTCGTAGTTCAGGGTGACACCGGTCCGGACGGCCGTCTGCGGCATGGCAACTCCTCGGGAGGCGGAACGGCGGGCACGGCGCCCGCCGGGGGTGCGGGGACGTCGGGGCGGGTCACCGGTAGACGAGGGAGCCGTCGTCGAGGTCGACCTTCGGGAGGATCTCGGCCTCCTCGGCGTGCTCCAGCATGTGGACCCAGGGCTCGCGGTCGCCCTGCTTGAACAGCAGGTGCTGGGAGCGCATCACGTACCCGGCGTTGAAGTCCTCCGGGTCCGACCACGGCCGTGGCTGCATGCCGGCGTCCTCGTCGCGCAGGGTCGGGACGACCATGGTCGCCTTCTTGGTCTCCATCTGCTCCAGGAGCCGGATCACCAGGTCGCTGACCAGGTCCACGCGCAGCGTCCAGCTGTGCCGGAAGTACCCGAAGACGTAGGCCATGTTCGGGATCCCGCTGATCATCAGGCCGCGCCAGGTGACCCGTTCGGGGAAGTCGACCGGCTCGCCGTCCACGGTGAAGGCGACGTCCCCGAGCACCGACAGGTTGAACCCGGTGGCGCTGACCACGACGTCGGCCTCGAGCTCGTCCCCGGAGCCGAGCCGGATGCCGGTCTCGGTGAAGGTGTCGATGGTGTCGGTGACCATCGAGGCCTTCCCCTCGCGCAGGGCGGCGAACAGGTCGCCCTCCGGGACGATCGCGATCCGCTGCTGCCACGGTCGGTAGCGCGGCGTCAGGTGCTTCTCGACGTCGAAGCCCTCCGGGAGGTGCGGCTTCATCGCCTCCATGAGGTAGTCGTGCAGCTCGTCCGGCGCCTCGTGCGCCATCCGTGCCAGCTCGTCGAACTCGGCGGCGTAGGCCCGGCGGAGGATCTCGTGGGTCCACTCCTCCGGGATGTCCAGCGCGCGCAACGTCGTCGCCAGGTCGTGCGTCAGCGGCGGCGCGAGGAAGTAGGACGGCGAGCGCTGGAGCATGGTCACGTGCGCCGCCTGCCCGGCGATCGCGGGGATCAGCGTCGCCGCCGTGGAGCCGGACCCGATGACGACGACGCGCTTCCCGTCCAGGTCGAGGTCCTCGGGCCACTGCTGCGGGTGCACGATCCGGCCGGCGAACCGGTCCATGCCGGGCCAGTCGGGCTGGTAGGGCCGGGTGTGGTTGTAGTAGCCCTGGCACATCCACAGGAAGTTCGTGGTGAACCGGACCTCCTCCCCGGTGTCGAGCCGGGTGACCCGGACCGTCCAGCGCCGGTCCTCGGTGGACCACGAGGCGTGCGTGGCCCGGTGCCGGAAGCGGATGTGCGGGGCCAGGTCGTCCTCGGCGATGACCTCGTCCAGGTAGCGGAGGATCTCGCCACCCGCCGCGATGGAGGGCCCGCGCCAGGGCTTGAAGCGGTACCCGTAGGTGAACAGGTCGCTGTCCGAGCGCACCCCCGGGTAGCGGTGGGTCCACCACGTCCCGCCGGGCCGGTCCTGCGCGTCGAGCAGCACGAAGCTCCTGTCCGGGAAGCGCTCCTGCAGGTGGTGCGCGGCGCCGATGCCGGACACCCCGGCCCCCACGATGAGGACGTCGACGTGCTCTCCCGGCGACCCGTCCAGGGCCTCGGCCGGGCTGGTGCGCTGGTCGGTCGCGGTCATGGCGGACCCCCGCTCGTCGTGTGACCTGGCTCACAGAGCGTACCGGCGACGAGCCGTTCGCGGGACCGTTCCCGTCCCTCCCCTTCGGGGTGACCCGGCATGCCGGTGGCTGACCGCGGGGCCGGGCTCGGGGATGATCGCGCGGTGAGCGGGGGCGGCGGGGAGGCGGTGCTGGCCCCCGCGACCCGGGTGCGGCGGCCCAACGACGTCGTCCAGCTGCTCACCGCCGCCGCCGGGCTGGCGCTGATCGTGCTGCTCACGCTCACCACCCCGGACGCCGTCGACACCCTCGACCGCACCGTCCCGACGGTGGTCCGCGATCCGCTGCGCACGCTGTTCTCGGTCGCCTCGGTGGCCGCCTCGCTCGCGGTGCTCGCGGTGCTCGCGACCGTCGCGGTCGACGCCGCCCGGCACCGGCGGGCGGCCCTGGTCCAGGCCCTCGTCGCCGGGCTGCTGGGGCTGCTGCTGGGAGCGGTCGCCGAGCGGAGCGGGGACGCCGCCGGCGGCGTGGTGGCCGACGTCCTCACCGGCCCCCGCGACGACGCCGCCCTCGTGCCCGTCGTCGCGACGATCGCCTTCCTCGTGGGCGCGGACCTGCAGCGCCGCCGCCGCTGGCGGGCGCCGGCGCGGTGGGTGGTGCTGGCCGCGCTCGTCTGCGGCGTGGCACTGGGCAACCTGACGATGCAGGGGGCGGTCGCGGCGGTGCTGCTCGGCGCCGTCGCCGGCCTGGCCGTGCGCCTGGCCGCCGGGGTGAGCCCGGCCCGGCCCGGGGACGACGTCCTGCGCGCCGAGCTCGCCCGCGCCGGGGTGGTGGTCACCGCGCTGGAGGTGACCGAGCAGCACGCCGGCCTGGTGCGGCTGACCGGCTCCGACGAGGAGGGGCCGGTCTGCGTCACGGTCGTCGACCCCGACGGCCGCGGGCTGCCGCTGGTGCGGCGGGCCGGGCGGATGCTCCGGTTCCGCGCCGCCGTCGTGGGCCGGCCCTCGCTCAGCCAGCGCGGCGACCTGGAGCGGGAGACGTCGAGCAAGGCCCTGGCCGCCGCCGCCGGCGTCCCGGTGCCGCCGGTGGTGGCGCTGCTGGCCGTCGGCCCGGCGCTGGTGCTGGTCGAGCGCCCGCTGCCCGGCACGCCGCTGACCGAGGCCGGGGACGGGGCGGAGGCGGGGCTGGCCGCGGCCTTCGCGGCGCTGCGCCGGCTGCACGCCGTCGGCCTGGCGCACGGTGCCCTGACCCCGGACAGCGTGCTGCTGGACGCCGACGGCGCCGCCGGGTTCCGCGACCTGCGGGCCGCCCAGCCGGCCGCCGGCGAGCTGCAGCGGGACCTGGACACCGTCGCCCTGCTCGTCGGGGGCGCCACCGTCGTCGGCGCCGCGGCGGCGGTCGCTGCGCTGCAGGCCGACCGGACGCCGGGCCCCACGCCGGCCCGCGTGCCCGCGCTGCTCCAGCCGGTGGCCCTGCCGGCGGCGGTCCGGCGGGCGGTGCGCGGCACGGAGCTGCTCGCCGAGCTGCGCCGCGCGCTCGCCGGCCCCGACGGCACGGTCGCCGCCGCGCCCCGCCTCGAGCGCTTCTCGGTGCGCACCATCCTCACCGTCGCCGCGTCCACCGTCGCCGCCGTCCTGCTGGCCTCGCAGCTGTCGCAGGTCAGCGTCGTCGACGAGCTGCGGCGGGCCGATCCGCTGTGGCTGCTGGTGGCTCTCGGCGGTTCGGCGCTCACCTACGTCGGCGCGGCGCTCGCGCTCATCCCGTTCGTGCCGGTCGCGCTCTCCCTGGGGCGCACCACGCTGGTCCAGGTGTCGTCGGCGTGGCTGACGCTGGTCACCCCGCCGACCGTCGGGCACGTGGGGATCAACATCCGGTACCTCCAGCGGGCCGGGCTCGCGGTGGGCGCTGCGGCGGCCAGCGTCGCGGTGAGCCAGGTGGCGACGGTCGCCGCGACGGTGCTCCTGCTGCTCGTCGTCGGCTGGGCCAGCGGGGTGTCGGCGTCCCGGCTCTCCCTGGTGCCCAGCGGGGAGGTGCTCCTGGTCCTGCTGGGCGCGGTCGCCGTCGTGGGGCTGCTGCTCGCGGTCGCGCCGGCGCGGCGGCTGCTGGTGAGCCGGCTGGAGCCGCTGCTGCGGCAGTCGCTGCCGCAGCTGCTCGCCACGGCGACCGAGCCGCGACGGCTGGCGACGGCGCTGGGGGGCATCCTGCTGCAGAACGCCGGCTACGTGCTGGCGCTGGACGCGTCGCTGCGCGCCTTCGACGCCTCGCTGGCGCTGCCCACGGTCATCGGGGTCTACCTGGTGTCCTCGGCGGTCGGCTCGGTCGCCCCGACCCCCGGCGGGCTGGGCGCCGTCGAGGCGGCGCTGCTCGGTGGCCTGACCGCGACCGGCGTCCCCGTGTCGGCCGCCCTGGCCGCGGTGCTCGCCTTCCGCACGGTCACCTTCTGGCTGCCCGCGCCGGTGGGCTGGGTGGCGTTCGTCCGGCTGCAGAGCCGCCGGTACATCTGACCCGCGGGGTCAGCCTGCGGCGGCGAAGGAGGCGCGCTCCCAGGCGCCGGTCCAGGGCTGCCGGCTGTACTCCAGCTCCAGCCGGCCCGGGCGGGCGTCGATCGTCTCGGCGAAGACGGTGCCGTACACCCGGCCCTCCCGCTCCCGCCGGACGACGAGGGCGGCCGGGTCCTCGGCCGGCTGCTGCTCCTGCACCAGCTCCCGCCAGCGCGCGGGGAAGGCCGCCCGCGCGAACGGCTCCCGCCACAGCTCGTCCTCGCGGTCCTCGGGGCCGCCGGAGGTGAACACGGTGGTGCCCTCCCCGTGCTCGGCGCGCACGAGCCGCTCGCCGTCGTGCTCCCAGCTGGTCAGCGCGTCCGGCGTCACCAGCACCAGCAGGAAGCCGGCCATGCCCTCCAGCCGCACGTGCGGCACCCACCCGGGCCCGTGCGCGACGGCGAGCAGCGGCAGCACGCCCCGGCTCGGGGCGCCGGGGGCGGCGGGCCGCTCGTGGTACCGGTTGAGCACCAGCGCGGTCACGCCGGTGCGCACGTCGGTGGCGCACCACGTCCCGCCGGCCACCCGGTCGCGGCCTCCGACGACGGAGGGCGCGTCGGGCCACCAGCGGCCGGGGGAGTCGAACTCGCGGCCGGTGAGCTCGTCGCGGATGGCGAGCACCTCCGCCGGCCCCGCACCGGACCGCCGGACCACCACCGTGCACATGGGCCCATCCTGCGTGCCGCCCCCGGCGGAGCCGCCGCCGGCCCCGCCGGACCGGGGACCTTCCGCCCTGGCACCCGCCGCCCCGGCGAGGACCCTGGGGGCACGAGCGCCCACGAGGAGGCGGGATGTGCACCGACAGCGGTCCGCCCCGCACGGGACGCCCGCGCGCCGCGGCCGGCCCCGGCCGGCGACGCCCCGGCCCGCTGCTGGCGCGGTGGTCACGCCGTCCCGGCTGACGGCGGCGGGAGGGCTGCTCCTCCTGCTGCTGACCGGGTGCGGCGCGGAGCGGGACGCCGGCAGCGCGCCCGCGGCCGCGGCGGTGGACTGGCGCGCCACCACCTACGAGCTGACGTGCGACGGCCTGGTGCCCGGCGGGTTCCGGGCGCCGGTCGTGGACGGCGCGGCGCGGGTGCCCGCCGACGGCAGCCGGCCGCCCTGGTACGAGTTCTACGACGTCCGGGTGGTGGACACCGCCACCGGCGACGTGGACGGCACCGGCGGGGAGGACACCGTCGTCCTGCTGGAGTGCTCGCCGCAGCCGTCGAACGGGATCGTCCAGGAGGTGCTGGTCTTCTCGGCGACCGGCTCCCGCATCGGCAGCCTGCCCAGCCCGCGCACGCTGCAGGGCCAGGCGCCGCTGCCCCCGGTCTACGAACCGGACGGGCTGTCGGTGGAGGACCGGGTGATCGTGGCGCGGATGCTGGCCTACGCGCCCACCGACAGCCACGCCGACGGGCCCTCGGTGCCGGTCACCGTCCGGTGGCGGTTCGACCGGGATGCGGTCGTGCGCGTCTCGGCGTCGTGACTCCACGGCAGCGCATCGGAACCCCGTGACAACTCCCCGGCCGGGGCGGAGCATCGGCGGCGACGTGTCACGGGGGGAGTGCCCAGGAAGAGCCGTTGGGCGGGGGTGGCGGTCGTGACGGATCTGAGGACGCCGCGCGCTGCCGCACCGCCGCCGCCCGTGCCCGCACCGCCCGACGGGTCGACACCGCCCGGCGAGCCGACGCCGGCCGTCGCGTCGACGAGCGGCGGCGTCGAGCTCGGCCGGGTGCTCTCCCTCGCGCGGATCACCGCGCCCCAGGCGCTCGTCCTCACCGAGGACCTCCGCGCCGCGCTGGCCGAGGGCGGGGGTGCGGGCCGGCCCCTGCTCACCGGTGACGGGCGGATCACCCTGGGCCCGGCCGCGGACGGCCCCGCGACACGGCCGGCCGAGCGGTTCCTCGACGACCTGGCCGCCCTCCTGCCGGACGAGCCGGTCATGGACGTCGACCGGGCCGCGGTGCGCTCGGAGCTGGCCGCCTTGGCCCGTGCGGTGCGGGCGCTGCCCGACGGGGCCGGGGCCGCGCCGCCGGCTCCCGCGCGGCGGGCTGCCGTGCGCGACCGGCCCGCGCCGCGCCCGCCGCGCCGGCCCCGCTCGACCGGCCGGCGGATCGGCGCGTGGCTGCTCTCGCTGGTCGTGCTCGGCGCCGCCGTCACCGCCGAGGTCGTGCTCCTGGGCGACGACATCACCGCCGACCTCGACCTGCTGATGGACGCCGGCCGGGGTGGGCAGGAGCCCTCTGACGAGCCGGTGCCCGACGGGCTGCCCGTCGCCACCCCGGCGCCGCCCTCCGCCGGCGCCGTCGTGGCGGTGGACCTGCGGCCGCTGGGCACCTGCACCCCGGGGGCGACGTGCGCGGTGCGGGTGCTCGTGCGGCTGGTGCCGTCCCCGGAGCAGCAGGTCGTCAGCTGGGTCCTACCGGGTGGTCGACCGGTGCACGGGGACGTCGACCCCCGTGCCGGGCGGCAGCGTGACCGTGCCGCCGCAGGCCGACCGGACGGCGGTGGTCGCCGAGGTCGCGCTCCCGCCGCTGGCCGGCGCCGCGCTCATCGCGGTCACCGAGGAGCCCGCGGTCGCCGCCTCCGACCCCGTCGTCCTGGGTTCCTGCCGCCCGGCCGGACACGGCGCGTGAGACCGGACGGGGGAGCCGAACCGTGCCGAGCGCAGCACCGCCGACGGGGACCGGGCCCCGGCGCACCCACCGCACCCGCGAGCAGCGCCGCGCCCGGTGGGGCGCCGCCTTCGACCTGCTCGCCGTGGTCGCGGCGGGCGGGCTGGTGTTCCTGGGGATCGCCAACCTCTACCTGATCGGATTCCGCGACCTGGCCGTGCGGACGGTCCTGATCGCCGCCGGCGGCGTGCTGGCGCTGGCCGTGTTCTGGCGGGTGCGGGTGCGCTACCTGGGCGTCCTGGCGTGGGTGGCGTACTGCGGTGCGGTGCTGCTGCTCGTCGGCGTGCTCGCCGTCGGGCTGTCGGCGAACGGCGCGACCCGCTGGTTCGCCATCGGCTCGCTGACCTTCCAGCCCTCCGAGCTGGCCAAGCTCGGCCTCCTGCTGGTGCTCGCCGCGGTGCTGGCCTCGAACCGCCCGGCCTGGCAGCGGTTCGCGCTCGCGCTCGTGCTGGCGGCACTCCCGATCGGGCTGACCCTGATGCAGCCCGACCTCAGCACCGCGATGCTGCTGACGGTCCTGACCGGCGGGCTGCTGCTGCTGGGGCGCGTCCCGGCCCGGTTCCTCGTGCCGCTGGGCGCGGCCGCGGCGGTGTCGGCGCCGCTGCTGATCAGCTTCCTGCGGCCGTACCAGGTGGCCCGGCTGGGCAGCTTCCTGGTCGGCGCGCACGAGTCGCCCACCGGCTCCGGGTGGGCGGTGCGCCAGGCGCACATCTCGGTCGCCTCCGGTGGCCTGTTCGGCCGTTCCGACGACCCGCTGCGCCAGCTCCGCGCGTCCTACCTGCCCGAGCGGGACACCGACCTGGCGCTGGCCAGCCTGGTCGGGCAGTGGGGGCTGGTCGCGGGCGCCGCCGTGGTGCTGGCCGCGCTGCTGCTCGTGTGGCGGCTGGCGCTGGCCAGCCGGACGTCGCGGACGCCGCACGGTGCGCTGGTCGCGGGCGGGCTGGCGCTGCTGCTGGGCGTCGAGACGGTGGTCTCGGTGGGGGCGAACCTGGGGCTGCTGCCGCTGGCCGGCGTGCCGTTCCCGCTGCTCAGCTACGGCGGCACGGCGCTGGTCGTGCACCTGGCGGCGATCGGCGTCGTCCTCGCCGTCCGGCGCGACGGGGCCCGCCGCCGGCTCTGGGCCGCCCCCGGCCGGCGCAACCCGCGGCCGCGGCTGGTGCGGCTCGCCGCCGCGGCGCTGTCGGCGCTGCTGATCGCGTTCGGCCTGTACGGCTGGCGGCTCCAGGAGGAGCGCGGCGCGGAGCTGCAGGTCGCCGGCGACGACCAGATGACCCGCTGCTTCCGGCTGCCGGCGCCGCGCGGGGCGATCACCGACCGGCACGACGTCCCGCTGGCGATGGACGCCGGGGACGCCGGCGCCGGCCCCGACCAGGTGCTCGGCGTCCCGGCGCTGCTGCGCGACCGGCCGGCCGACGTCGACCGGCTGGCCCAGCTGGTCGGTGCCCCCGCTCCGGACCTGCACGCGCAGCTCGCCGCCGCCGAGGACACCACCCTGTCGCTGCCGGTGGCCGAGGTCCCGCGCCCGGTGGCCGACGCGGTCACCGCGGCCGCCATCCCCGGGGTGTTCGTCGTCCCGCTGCCACGCCGGACCTACCCGCACGGCGCGCTGCTCGGGCCGCTGCTGGGCTTCGTGGGGGTGGCCGGCCCGGAGGACGAGGAGCGCTGGCCGGACCTGCGGCCGGGTGAGGTCGTCGGTCGGGCCGGGCTGGAACGCCAGTACGACGCGGTGCTGCGGGGCGTGAGCGGGCGGCAGTGCCTGTACGTCGACCCGACGGGCGTACCGGTGGCCCTCGGGGAGCTGCGCCCGCCGGTGCGCGGTGCCGATCTGCGGCTGTCGCTGGACCTGGGGCTGCAGCGGCGACTGGACGCCGGGGTGCAGGCCGCCCTGGCCGCCCAGCCGCGGCGGGTGGGAAAGATCGGTGCGGCGGTCGCGATGGACCCGCGCACCGGCCAGGTGCTCGCCATGGCCAGCGCGCCGTCGTTCGACAACAACGTCTACGGGCCGCCGCTCGACGGCCCGGCGCTGCAGGCGCTCGCGCAGGCCCCGGGCTCACCGATGCTCGAGCACGTCACGCAGGCCGTGGCGCCGCCCGGCTCCACCTTCAAGCTGGTCGCGGCCGTGGCCAACCAGGTGCACCGGGTCTTCGGTGCGCGGCAGGTGATCCCGACCGGGGCGAGCTTCACCTACGGCGGGCACACGTTCGGCAACTGGCGGCCGATGGGACCGATGGACCTGGTGCACGTCGATCGCGGTCTCCAACGACGTCTACTTCTACAAGCTCGCCGTGGCGCTGGGCGCCGACCGGCTGGTCGGCACGGCCCGCGACCTGGGGGTCGGCGTCGCGACCGGCGTCGACCTGCCGGGGGAGTCGGCCGGCCGGCTGGGCAGCCCGGAGCTGGCGGCGGCGGAGGGGCAGCCCTGGTACGGCGGGTCGACGGTCATCCTCGGCATCGGGCAGGGCGACCTGCAGGTGACGCCGCTGCAGAACGCCGGCTGGACCGCCGCGATCGCGACCGGCGCGCTGGTGACCCCGCGGCTGGCGATGGCCCTCGGCACGGGGCCGGGCACCTCCGCGCCGCTGCCCGCCCCGCCGCCGCGGCCGCTGCCGTTCGACGCCGACCTCGGGCCGGTCCGCGAGGGGATGCGGGCGGTCGTCGCCGGCGGCACCGGGAGCCGGCTCAACGACCTGCCGGTGCCGGTCGGTGCCAAGACCGGCACGGCGCAGGACGGCGGGCTGCGCGACGACGAGTACGACAACTGGATGTCCGCGGTCGCCCCCCTGACGGACCCGGAGATCGTGATGACCGCGCTCGTGCAGGGCCCCGGCACCGGCGGGAACAGCGCCTCCGCCGTCGTCGACGACGCGCTGCACTGGTTCTACGAGCACCACGACGAGGTCCTCGCCGTCGGCCCGCCGGCGCCCTGACGATCCCGCGCGCGGAGACGGTGTGCGCCGAGGCCCGGTTCCGCGGCTCGGAACCGGGCGTCAGCGCACACGCTCGGCGGCGGCGGCGGGTCAGCCCCGGCCGTAGGCGGCGAGGAGGGGGCGGTTGCGCAGCGCCCGGGCGGCACCTTCGGCGACGCAGGTCAGGGGCTCCTCGGCGAGCTTGACCGGCAGGCCGAGGGCGTTCTCCAGCTGCTGGGGCAGGCCCGGGACGAGCGAGGCGCCGCCGAAGACCAGCACGCCCTCGGCGAGCACGTCGGCCAGGGCCTGCGGGGGCAGGTCGTCGAGGCAGCCGCTGAGCGCCCGCACGATCTCGTCGACGACGGGCCGCACGGCGGTGCCGATCTCGCCGGGCTGCACGGTGACCAGCCGGGGCCGGCCGGTGCCGCCGTCGCGGCCGTGCACGACCAGCGGGCCGGCGTCGGCCGTCGGCGAGGTCTTGACCCGCTCCGCCTCCAGCTCCCCGATGGACAGCTGGTGCTCCTCCCGGAGGTAGCGGGCGACGGCGCCGGTCATCTCGTCGCCACCCACCTTGCTGGTCCGCTGGGCGAGGACCCCGCCGTAGCAGAACGCCACCGCCGCGGCCGATCCGCCGCCGATGTCCACGACCAGGTGCACCCGGCGCTCCAGCGGGTCCAGCCCGCAGCCGACCGCGCCCGCGACGGCGTCGTCCAGCGCGGTCGCGGGGCGGATGCCGGCCTCCTCGGCGGCCTCGAGCAGGGCGCGGGTCTCCAGGGAGGTGGCGTCGGCCGGCACCCCGATCACCGCGCGCACCGGGCTCCACAGCCGCCGCCCGGCCCGGGCGAGGACCGCGCGCAGGTACAGCCGCGCCGTCTCCAGGTCGGTGACCACGCCGTCGTGCAGCGGCCGGACGGCGGAGAACCGCGCCGGGGCCCGGCCGACCAGCTCCCCGGCCTCCCGCCCGACGGCGGTGATCCGGGGACGGCGGCCGGAGCCGGGCCGGAGCAGCAGCACGCTGGGTTCGTCGAACACGATGCCGCGCCGCAGGTCGCTGACCACCGTGGTGGCGGTCCCCAGATCGATGCCGAGATCCATGTGCGGCCTCCTGCTCGGGCGACCCAGTGTGGAACCCGCCGTGCCGCCGGTCCAGGCTCCCCGGCGCGGCCTCTCAGGCGCGCGCGATCGCGTCCAGGATCTCCAGCTTGGCCGCCCGTCGTGCCGGCCCGACCGCGGCCAGCACCCCGATCAGCGCGGCGACCACGAGGAAGACGGCCATCCGCGGATAGGGGACGACGAGCTCGGTGATGCCCTGGTCGACCAGCGAGCGGCTCAGCGCGACCCCGAACAGCGTGCCGAGCACCAGCCCGAGCACCGCCCCGTAGATCGAGATGATCACCGCCTCGAGCCGGACCATGCGGCGCAGCTGCGACCGGCCCAGCCCGACGGCGCGCATCAGCCCGATCTCGCGGGTCCGCTCGATGACCGACATGGCCAGGGTGTTGACGATCCCCAGCGCGGCGATGAGCACCGAGAGCACGAGCATCGCGTTGATCAGCAGCAGCAGCTGGTCGACCGAGCCCTCCTGCTCGTCGGAGAACTCGCCCCGGTCCTTGAGGTTCACGATCGGGTAGCCGCTGACCACGTCCTCCAGCTGCGCCCGCACCTCGGACGGCGCGACGCCGTCGGCGAGGTCGACGAAGAGGAAACGGTCCAGGCCGACCCCGCCGAAGCGGCTCAGCGAGTCGAGCGAGACGACGGTGCTGCCGATGACCTGGTTGGACTCGTAGATCCCGCCGACGGTCAGCTGCTCCGTCCGGCCGTCGAGGGTCAGCACCTCCACCTGGTCGCCCACCGACCAGCCGCGGCCCTCCGCGGTCGACTCGTCGACGACGACGCCGTCACCGGCCAGGTCGTCGGCGGAGCCGTCCACCCAGCTGAGGTCGATGCTCCGGTCCAGCGACGCCGGGTCGACGGCGGTGAGCAAGGCGGTGCTCCCGTCGAGCTGGGCCTGGCCCCAGCGCAGCGGCATGACCGCCTCGACGCCGTCGACGGCGGCGAGCTGGGCGGCCACGTCGGAGCTGAACGGCACCTGCACCGCGCTGGAGACGACGAACTCGGCGCGCACCGAGCCCGCGACCAGCTTCTCGATGCTGGCGTTGGTCGACGCACCGATGACGCTGAACGCGCTGACCAGCGCGAGCCCGATCATCAGCGCCGACGCGGTGGCGGCCGTGCGCCGCGGGTTGCGGACGGCGTTCTCCTGCGCGAGGCGGCCGGTGGTGCCCCAGATGCGCGGCAGGACGGCGCCCACGGTCCGCAGGAAGGGCCGGGCCAGCACCGGGCTCAACGCGGTCGCGCCCAGGATGAGCGCGAGCGCACCGACGCCGACGAGCGAGGCGCCGGTGCCGCCGTCCTCGCTGAGCGTGCCGCCGACCAGGGCCGCGATGCCGGCGACCGCCAGGACGGCGCCGAGGACCGTGCGCCGGCGCAGGCCGCGCTGCGCGGTCACCACGTCGTCGCGCATCGCCGCGACCGGGGGCATCCGGGCGGCGCGGCGGGCGGGCACGTACGCCGAGACCAGGGTGACCAGGACGCCGACCACGTACCCCCACACCACGGTGTCCGCGGCGAGGACCAGGTTGCCGTCCAGGGTGAGGCCGAAGGAGCCGAACAGCGCCCGCAGGCCGGCGGCGATGCCGTAGCCGGCGGCCAGCCCGAGGGTGGCGCCGACGAGACCGACGACCAGCGCCTCGCCGAGGACCGACCGGGTCACCTGCCCGCGGCTGGCGCCCAGGGCGCGCAGCAGCGCCAGCTCGCGGGTCCGCTGGGCCACGAGCATCGAGAAGGTGTTGAGGATGATGAACGTGCCGACGAACAGCGCGATCCCGGCGAAGACCAGCAGGAAGATGTTGATGAACTGCAGCGCCTCGGAGAAGTCCGAGGCCAGGCTCTCGGCCTGCTCGGTGGCGGTCTTGACGTCGTGGCCGTCCCCGACGGCGGCGGCCACGCGGCCGGCGAGCTCGTCGGGGTCGACGCCGTCCTCGGCCCCGACGCCGATGCCGGTGAACTGCCCCGGAGCGGTCAGCAGCTCCTGCGCCGTCGCGGTGTCGAACGCGGTGAGCGACGCGCCGGCCAGCCCGCTGCCGTCACCGAACCGGAAGATGCCGACGAGCTCGGCCTCGATCCGCGGGCCCGGCGTGAGCAGGCTGATGGTGTCGCCGACCTGGTAGCCGGACTCCTCCGCGGCGTCCTCGTCGATCATGACCTCGCCTGGCCCCTCGGCCGCCCGGCCCTCGACCAGGCTGGTGGGGGAGATGGACTCCTCGGTGTCCCAGCTGATGCCCAGGCCCGGGGCGCCGCCGGTGTCGAGGACCTCGCCGTCCGGCACGAGGATGTAGACGCCCTCGGCCTGGACGTTGCCCTCCACCGCCGCGACGCCGTCGACGTCGGCGATCCGGTCGACCAGCTCGGCCGGCACGTAGGTGGCGGTGCCGCCGGCGCCGGTGCCGGCCAGACCCTGGTCGAACGCGGCGGCGCGGGTGACGTTGACGTCGGCTGCCGTGGTCTCGAACAGGTCGTTGAACGTCTTGCTCAGCGTGTCGGTGAAGATCAGCGTCCCGACGACGAAGGCGACGCCGAGCACGATCGCCAGCCCGGACAGGGCCAGGCGCACCTTGTGCGCCAGCAGGTTGCGCCAGGTGGTGCGCCACACGGTCAGCGCACCCCCGCCGGGCCGCCGTCGCCGGTGCCGCCGGGCAGGACGGCCGCGGGTGCGCGGTCGGTCTCGGTGTCGAACGCCTTGAGCCGCTCGAGCACGCGGTCGGCGGTGGGTTCGAGCATCTCGTCGACGATCCGGCCGTCGGCGAGGAAGAGGACCCGGTCGGCGTAGCTGGCGGCCTTGGGGTCGTGGGTCACCATCACGATCGTCTGGCCCATCTCGCGCACCGAGCGGCGCAGGAAGTCCAGGACGTCGGCGCCGCTGCGGGAGTCCAGGTTCCCGGTCGGTTCGTCGGCGAAGACGATGTCGGGCCGCCCGGCCAGGGCGCGGGCGCAGGCGACCCGCTGCTGCTGGCCACCGGAGAGCTCGGTGGGCCGGTGCGCCAGCCGCTGCCGCAGCCCGACGGTGTCGATCACCGTGTCCAGCCACTCCTTGTCGGGCTTGCGGCCGGCGATGTCCATCGGCAGCGTGATGTTCTCCAGGGCGGTGAGCGTGGGCAGCAGGTTGAACGCCTGGAAGACGAACCCGACGCGGTCCCGCCGCAGCACGGTGAGCGCCTTGTCCTCCAGGGTGCTGAGGTCGACGTCGCCGATGAACGCCTGGCCCTCGGTCACCGAGTCCAGGCCGGCCATGCAGTGCATGAGCGTCGACTTGCCCGAGCCGGACGGGCCCATGATCGCGGTGAACCGGCCACGGTCGAAGTCGACGTCGACGCCGTCCAGCGCCACCACGCGGGTGTCGCCCTCGCCGAAGACCTTGGTCAGCTTCCGGCCGCGGGCGGCCGGGGCGGGAGACGGACCGGGAGGGGTCACGGGGAACTCCAGAGGGGAGGGAGCGGGCACGGTCTGCGGCCAGGACGCTAGAGGGGACCACCGACAGGTCGGTAGGGCTTTTCGGGCCCGGGCGCGTCGGGCCGGCGGTCAGGGCCGCGGGCCGCGGGCCGGCACGCCGAGGAGCAGGTCGAGCGTGGCAGCCAGGGCCACGCCGGCCGCGGCGCCACCCACGACGTCCAGCGGTGCGTGCCCGCCCAGGTACACCCGCGCCACGGAGTTGAGCACCGCCAGCACCAGGACGACGACCTGCCAGCGGCGGGCCAGGTAGGGCAGCAGCAGCACGGCCACCCCGAAGGCGACGATCGCGTGCCCCGAGGGGAACGAGCCGCCGGCCGAGGGCACGTCGCGCAGCACCGCGCCGGGGATCGTCGTCCCCGGCCGCTCGCGGTGCACCAGCTCCTTGAGCACGCCCCGCTCCACCACCAGCTTGAGCGGCACGAGCAGCACCAGCGCCGCGGCCAGGCGCGGGCGGCGCAGCAGCAGCGCCCCGGCGGCGACGACCAGCGGCGTCCCGAGCACGCCGAGCAGCTGGACGGCCCACAGCGGGGTCTCCCACGCGTCGGACCGGTCGTTGACCAGCGCGAACAGGCGGCGCTCCCAGGTGTCGACGGTCCCGTCGGACACGGCGGTGGCGCAGGCCGCCGTGACCGCGATCCCGCCCGCGGCCAGGACGACGTCGGACCGGCGCCGGCGGAACGGCGCGCTCACATGCCGAACCGGTGCTCGAACCGGGCGGTCAGCAGGGCCCCGGCCGCCGCGGGCAGCCAGAAGGTCAGCAGCCGGAAGACCAGCACGCACGCGCACGCCGACGACAGCGGCGCGCCCAGCGCGGTGAGCGCCAGCAGCAGGGCGACGTCGGCCGCGCCCGGAGCCGCGGTGACCGGCACCAGCGACCACAGGAGGTGCAGCGCCCCGTACACCGTCGCGGTGGCCAGCACCGGCACCTCGCCCCCGACGCTGTGCAGGGCCGCGGCCAGCACCGCGGCCTCGAGGAAGATGCCGGTGGTGACCCAGGCGAGCTGGGCGCCCCTCCGCCACGGCCGCACCCCACCGGGCCGGTGGATGCGCAGCAGCTCCCGCAGCGCGCGGGCGACCTCCGCCCGGTCCCGCCGGACCGGCGCCGGCCCCGACGGCAGCGCGAGCCACTGCCCGGTGAGCACGAGCACCCAGGCGCCCGCACCCAGGGCGACGGCCGGGCCGAGGGCCTCCGGCGTCCGCCACCCGGTCAACCGGTCGTCGACGAGGGCGAGCACGAGCGTCGGGACGGCGACGAGGAACGCGGCGACGACGCCGGCCGCGGCGAAGCGGGACAACCCGGCGGTGGCGGCCGCGGGCAGCACACCGGCCCGCTCCAGGAAGCGGGCGGCCGCCCGGCGCCAGCCGTCGTGCCCGTGCAGCAGCGTGGCGGAGTCGGCGACCATCCCCGCGCCGGCGGTCCGGCCGAGGGCGATCCGCCGGTCGACGGTGAGCAGCGCGCCCGCGGCCCGGGCGGTGCGCGCCAGCACCGTGAGCGCGACCGCCGCGCCCAGCCAGCGCCACCCGCCGTCCTCGAGGAAGTCGGCGGGTACGCCGTCGGCGCCGAGCAGCGGGAGCCCGACGAGGGCGAGGCCCGACCCGGCCGCGACGGCGAGCCACGCGGCCCAGCCGGTCGGCGGGAACTCCGGGCGGTCGAGGTCGGGCAGCCCGAGGGAGGCCCGCACCTCAGCCCGCAGCACGCCCAGCCGCTCGGGCCGGGTGCGCAGCGCCGTGCGGGTCGCGGCGGTCAGGCAGAGCGGTGCCAGCGCCGGCAGGGCGTCGGCGACCGGGGCCGCGCCCAGGCCCGCGACGGCGGAGCGCACGACGACGTCCGGCTCGGCGACCAGCGCCAGCGACGCCATGAGCTCGGCGACGTCGCCGGCCAGCGCGTCGTCGTCGGCGCCGGTCTGCGCGTTGGCGAAGTCCACGACCCAGGGCCGGCCGACGTCGTCGACCATGATGCTGGCGGTCACGAGGTCGTGGTGGGCCACGCGGGCGTCCCGGAGCAGGCCCACCTGGTGCCAGACCTGGGCGAGCAGTGCGGGCGTCACCCGCTCCGCGGGCAGCTCGTCCAGCGGCACCCCCTCGAGGTGCTCCTGGACGACGACGGCGCCGCGGTCGCTGCCGCGGGCGAGCAGGACGCGGGGCGTGCGCACCCCGCGCTCGCGGGCGGTCATCGCCGCGACCGCCTCGTGCTCGGCCTGCCGGCCCAGCGGCGCGACGGCGTCGGCGTCCTTGACGTCGCGGACCGCGACGAGCCGGTACAGCCGGTAGAGCCAGTCGCGCTCGGTGCGGTTCGGGCCCAGGTACTTCACGTACAGCCGGCGGCCCTCGGCCGTGGTGGCCACGAAGGGGTGCGAGCTGAGAGCGCGGACCGGCGCCGGGCGCAGCTCGCGCACCGGGAGGCCGACCCGGTTCAGGAGCCGGGCCAGCCGCTGCGGGTCGACCTGCAGGCGGGGCACGCCGAACGCCACGTGCACGAGGGATCCGATCGCCCAGCCGAGCGCGGCGCCGCAGACGACGTCGAGCGGCAGGTGCGCGCCGACGTAGATCCGCGCCAGGCCCACCACCCAGGCGAGCGCCCACACGACCCGCCGGGTGCGCCGGGACACGTACGGGACGACGGCGGTCGCCAGCGCGGCGGCGACCGCGGCGTGGCCGGAGACGAAGCCCAGCCCGGTGACCGGCCCCTCGGGGAAGTGCACGTCGACGGCGAAGCCCCCGGGCCGCTCCCGCCGCACCACGGACTTGACCAGGTCGGCGGCGACGTAGGCGAGCAGGCCGGAGACGATCAGGTCGCGGGCCAGGCGGACCTGCCGCGCGGCCAGCGCCAGCACCGCGACCAGCGGGACGGCGACGACGTTGCCGAGCTGCATCACCAGCCAGACGACGGGGAAGAGGGCCGGTGGCAGGTCGTTGACCAGCTGGAAGACGTCCCGCTCCGCGACCGGCAGCTCGCCGCGGCGGGCGACGAGGAAGCCCAGCCCCAGCACCGCGGCGCCGAGCACCACCCGGACCAGGTCCACGGTGTAGCGGTCGACCGGCGTGCGGCGGCCGTCGCGCACCCGGGCGCCGGCCGGACCGGAGGCGCGCCCCGGCCGCAGCAGCGTCGTCACCAGGAGAGTGCACCGCGTCGGGGGCCGGGCCAGCAGGGTCTTCCGTCCCCCGCGCCTCAGCCGGCCGGGGGGAGCGCGGCCAGCACGGCGTCCGCGGCCGCCGGCCAGTCCGCGACCCGCGGGCCGGGCACGGCGCGGTTGTAGGGCTGGTCGAACACCAGCGCGGCGCGCCCGGCGGCCGCGAAGGCGGTCAGGTTCGCCGGGCTGTCGTCGAGGTACAGGTCGGCGCCGACCTCCGGCTTGTCGGCCATCAAGCACAGGTCCCAGAACGGGATGCGGTGCCGCTCGAGCCAGGTGACGGTGTCCGCCGCGGCCGCGCCGTGACCCCCGCTGACGACCAGCCGGTGGGTGATGACCCGGATGCGCACGCCGGCCTCCGACAGGCGCCACAGCTGCTCCGACACCCCGGGCAGCGGCGCGAGGTCGCGGAACAGCCCGGCCGCGACGGCGCGGCCGTGCAGGTCGAGGTACTCGGCGCGGGTGGCGATGCCCCAGCCGCACCGCGTCCAGTCCCAGTCGACCGGGTCGGGCAGCGTCGCGGGGTCCACGCCGCGCTCCCCGGCCACGAACGCCCGGAAGCCCCCGGTGTAGTCGGCGCAGACGCCGTCGAGGTCGAGGCCGAGGACGAACCGACGGGTGCTCACCCGGTGCTCGTCGGCACGCGGTGCGGTCGGCTGCACGGCCCCCGGTGCGCCGCTACCCCGACCGGGGGACGGCGCCCCGCGGTCAGAGCCAGAGCTCGAACTGGATGCCGTCGGGGTCCTCGAAGGAGACGAACCGGCCGAGGTCGAGCACGCGGACGGGGGAGTGCGGCACCCCGAGCTCGTCGAGGTGGGCGATCCAGCGGTCGAGCTCGGCCTCGTCGGAGACCTTGAACGCGAGGTGGTCCAGCCCGGTGCGGCGGAAGTCGAACTCGTCGCCCGAGCCCTCGGCGGGCTGGCACAGGCCGAGCACGACGAAGCTGGACGGCTCGAGCAGCAGGACCCGGGGCGAGCCGGCGTCCTCGGCGCCGTAGCGGCGCAGCTCCTGGAGGCCGAGGACGCGCTGGTACCAGGCGGCGCTGGCGTCCATGTCCCGGACGGTGAGGGCGACGTGCGAGACGCCGGAGAGCGTGGGCATGCCCGGATCGTGGCAGGCCCACGTCCTCCGGTGCGGTCCGCCGCGCGCGGGGCTACCGGGAGCCGGCGAAGTCGGCGGGGGAGAAGCGGCCCTCCGAGAGCCGCTTCTCGATCTTCTCCAGGCTGCGGCCGCTGAGCTCGGGCATCCGCCGGTACAGGAAGACGAACCCGGCGATGTTGAACGCCGCGTACAGCCAGAAGGTCTGGCCGGTGCCGATCGTGTCGATGATGTTAGCAGGGTCAGCGTGATGAGCAGGTTGGTCCCCCACAGCGACGCGGACTGCGCGGCCGCGCCGGCCTCCCGGGTGGCCAGCGGGTAGATCTCCGAGCCGGTCAGCCAGCCCATGAGCTGGATGCCGCCGGCGGTGAAGGCCATGAAGGCGATCAGCGTCGCGATGATGTACGGGACCTGGGCCTCGCCGTCGTTGCCGGTGACGAAGAAGGTGCCCAGCACGATCAGCGCGAGCGCGGCCCCGGGGAGGGTGAGCAGCGTCAGCCGGCGGCGGCCCACGCGGTCGATGATCGCCAGCCCGACGAGCTGGGTGACCAGGTAGGTCGCGCCCAGGGCGACCGACACCCGGAGGGCCGCGGAGTCGGAGAAGCCGTTGTCCGTGAGGATCGTCGGCGAGTAGTAGACGATCATCTCGATCCCGGACAGCTGGGTGAAGATCGCCAGCCCGCACCCCACGACCAGCGCCGGGCGCACCCAGGCCTCGCGCAGGCCGCGCCAGCCGCTGGTCTCCGCGGAGCGCTCCTCCTCGACCAGCTCGTCGATCTCCTGCAGCTCGGCGGAGACGTCGCTGCCGGACGGGCGGACCCGCTCGAGGGCCTCGCGGGCGCGGTCCTCCTGACCGTTCTTGACCAGCCAGCGCGGAGAGTCCGGCAGCCGCAGCATCAGCAGCAGCATGAGCGCGCTCGGGACGACGGCCGCGCCGATCGACACCCGCCAGTCGACGCTCTCGGTGGCGCCGACGATCGTGGCGATGAGGATGCCGACGCCGATGGCGATCTGGAAGAACAGCACCAGCCGGCCCCGGTACCGGCTCGGGGCCAGCTCGGCGACGTAGACCGGCGCGGTCTGCGTGGCACCGCCGACGGCGAAGCCCAGCACCACGCGGGCCAGCGACAGCGTGATCGGGTTCGGTGCCAGCGAGGCGCCCAGGGAGCCGAGGACGAAGATGCCGGCGACGATCAGCAGCGTCGTGCGGCGGCCGCGCGCCTGGCTGAGCCGGCTGCAGGTCAGCGCCCCGATCACCGCGCCGGCCAGGATCGAGGCCGCGATGACCTGCTCCCAGCCGCTGCCGATGTCGAACTCGTCGCTGATCTGCAGCAGCGCGCCGGAGATGATCCCGGTGTCGTAGCCGTAGAGCAGGCCGGAGATCGCCGACACCAGCGCCACGATGACGACGGCGCCGGTCAGGCTCCCGCCGTCGTCCGTCGTCGTGGTCCCGCCGGGCGGGGCCGCGGTCGCGGTGCCGGTGGACGGGCCGGGGGTCTCTTCCTCGGACACGTTGATGGAACTCTCCCCGTGGGCGGACGGCGCGGCGTCGGCCACGCTAGGTCCGGCAGCGGGAAGCCGCCTGTCCAGACGGGGAGATCGCCCCGACGGCGGACCGGGTCGAGCGGTCAGGCGTCGGTGACGACGCGGTCGCGCCCCTGCGCCTTGGCGCGGTAGAGCAGCGCGTCGGCGCGTCCGAGCAGCGCCGCCGGGGTCTCGTCGGCAGCTCCTGTGACGCCGATGCTGGCGGTGACCGGCACCGCGCCGGTGAGGTCCTCCCACGCGTGCCCGGCGATCGCCGTCCGCAGCTCCTCGGCCAGGGCGGCGGCGTCCGGGGGTGCGGTGTCGACCAGGACGAGGAGGAACTCCTCGCCGCCCATCCGGGCGGCGAAGGACCCGCCCAGGGCCCGGGCGCCGTCGGCGGGCACGGCCGCCTGGAGCAGTCCGGCCACCCGGCGCAGCACGGCGTCGCCGACGTCGTGGCCGAACGTGTCGTTGACCCGCTTGAAGTGATCGAGGTCGACCAGCGCCACGCTCGCCGAGGCCGCGGGCAGCCCCCCGGGACCGAGCAGGCGGATCAGCTGCTCGTCGATGTGCCGGCGGTTGTACAGCCCGGTCAGCGGGTCGCGCAGCGACAGCTCCCGGTAGCGGCGGGACTGCCGGCGGGCCTCGCTCGTCTCGTACATGGCCTGGACCGCCCGGGCGCGCGCGTCCCGCTGGGCCGACTGCAGCTCCACCAGCTGCTCGTGGAAGAGCTTGTGCTCGGTGAAGGCAGCCCGGTGGTCGCCCTGGGCGGCGTGCAGCTCGGCCTGCTCCTGCCGGGCGCGGACCCGGATGGCGGTCAGGCCGTGCCGCTCGCACCGCGCCACGCAGTCGTCCAGGACCTGCCGCGCCCCGTGCAGATCGCCGAGCCGGCGCCGCACCTCGGCGAGGGTCAGCAGGAAGTCCGCCCCGGCGTCCCCGTCGGTGGAGCTGTCCAGCAGCTCGGGTGCCAGCCCCGGCAGCAGCACCGCCTCGGCGTCCTCCAGCCGGCCCAGGCCGATGAGCACACGGCCGAGCGTGTCCAGCCGGCCGACGCCGAGGGTCTCGCCGAAGTCGGCCGAGCGCGCCTCCAGCTGCTGCGCGATGGGCAGGGCCTCGTCGAAGCGGCCCAGCAGCGTCTCGATGTAGGCCCAGTTGTTGAGGACCACCAGCTCGCGCCGGGCGTCACCGCGCTCGTGGGTCAACGCGAGCACGTCGGCGTAGCGGAGGGAGGCCGAGGCGTCCCCGTGCTGCCCCAGGGTGTCGGCCAGCCGCAGGGAGTGGTCGATGCGCAGCTCGGCGGGCGCGTCGTCGTCGAGCAGGTCGACGGCCTCGATCGCGTGCTCCAGCGCGGTGGCGGAGTCGCCCAGCTCCTGGAAGATCGAGGCGAGCACGTAGGCGCTGCGCGCCCGGAGGAAGGGCCGTTCGTTCTCGACCGCCCAGCGGCTGATCGCCTGAGCGCTCCGGCCGGCCTCGGCGTGCTCGCCCCGGCACCGCGCCATGTCCGCGCCGACGAGCCGGGCGCGCAGCCGCACCTCGGTCAGCTCCGGCCCCTCGGCCTCGGCCTCGGCCGCGACCCGCTCGGCCCGCTCGGCGATGCCCTCGACGGTGAAGCGCGAGAGGGCCTCCAGCTCGGCAACCTGGGCGGTCAGCCGCCGGAGCGGGTCGTCGCCCGGGTCCGGAAGCCCTGCGTCGACGACGGAGAGCGAGAACATGCCTCCACCTTCGGCAGGACCGGCGGCGAACCTGAGCGCGCGGGTGCGCGTCCCCCCGAAGGGGTCAGCTGAACGGGATGACCGGCCGGTCGGGGCCGCCGTCCTCACCCCAGCGCATCCAGCTGCGCAGGCCCTTGAGGGCGTCGGCGTCGGCCTTGTCCCGCCCTCTGCGCGGTCGGCGGCGGGGCGCGGTCGAGGTCTCCCTCGACGGACGCTCACCACCGGTCGACCGGACGTGCATCAGGTACTCCTGGACCGGCGCCGCGGACGGGAGGCCGTGGCGGGCGAGGACGTCGTGCCGGGCCTCGCGCTCGCAGGCGAGCTTCTCGACCTCCGACATCTCCGAGGTCGTCCCGGTGCGTTCGCGGCCGTGCGCCGCGGGCCTGCCGAATTCCAGAGCCGACATGGTGTTCCTCCTCCTCCGGAGGGGTGCCGTCGTGGGTACCGCCCCTCGATCGTCCGCCTGCCCGGCCCCGGACGCCAGGGCCCTCCAGCCCGGACGTGAGCCCTGCCCGACGCGCGGCCCCCGCCACCCAGGGCGGCCAGGTGACCGACCGCACACCCCCGGTAGCCTCGCGCGGGTGTCCGACCTCTTCGCGCCCCTGACGCTGGCCCACGGCCCGGCCGCTCCCAACCGGGTGTGGCTGGCCCCGCTCACCAACACGCAGAGCCACCCCGACGGACGGCTCTCCGACGAGGAGCTGCACTGGCTGTCGATGCGGGCGCGCGGCGGGCACGGGCTGACGATGACCGCCGCTGCGCACGTCCAGGCCGGCGGCCAGGGCTTCCCGGGGCAGCTCGGCGTCTTCTCCGACGACCACCTGCCCGGCCTGACCCGGCTGGCGACCGCACTCAAGGACGAGGGCTCCCTGGCCTCGTTGCAGCTCCACCACGCCGGCAACCGGTCGCCGCGGGACCTGGTCGGCCGGCCGGTCGGCCCCTCGGACCACGAGAAGTCCGGCGCGCGGGCGATGACCGGCGACGAGGTCGCGCAGCTGGTCGAGGACTTCGCCGCGGGGGCCCAGCGGGCCGAGCGCGCCGGGTTCCACGGCATCGAGGTGCACGGCGCCCACGGCTACGTCCTGGCCCAGTTCCTCTCCCCGGAGGAGAACCGGCGCACCGACGGCTACGGCGGCTCGCTGGAGAACCGCGCCCGCCTGCTGTTCGAGGTGGTCCGCGCCGTGCGCGAGCGCTGCGGGCCGGACTTCCAGGTCGGCGTCCGGATCTCCCCGGAGCGGTTCGGGCTGCGCCTGGGCGAGGTGCGCGAGGTCGCCGCCGAGCTGCTCCTCTCCGACGCCGTCGACTACCTGGACCTGTCCCTCTGGGACGTCGCCAAGCAGCCGGAGGAGGAGGGCTTCCAGGACCGCCCGCTGATGGACTGGTTCACCGACCTCGACCGCGGCACCACCCGCCTCGGCGTGGCCGGCAAGGTGCGCAGCGGGCAGCAGGTCACCGAGGCCCTCGACCGGGGCGCGGACTTCGTGATGGTCGGGCGGGCGTCGATCCTGCACCACGACTTCCCCGAGCGGGTCCGGGCCGACGGCTCCTTCGCCACGCGCACCCCGGTGAGCCCGGCGCACCTGGCGGACGAGGGGCTGTCGCCGGTGTTCGTCGAGTACATGCGCAACTGGCGGGGGTTCGTCACCGAGGCGTCCTGACGCACCGGCGCGCGGGCGCCGATCCGGGTCGCGGGAGGCGGCCGGCACGACCGAGGGGAAGGGCGGAGGAGCGGTGAGCGACGGGCCGACCTCCGCCGACCCGGGCGGCGCCGACGTCCCCGATCCGCGGCGGCGGCGCTGGATCCTGCTGGCCTGCCTGGCCGGCATGTTCGCGACGACGTTCCCGGCGACGATCCTCACGATCGCCGTCCAGCCGATCGCGCTGGACCTGGGCTCCTCGCCCTCGACCGTCCTGTGGGTGACGACGGCGCCGCTGCTGGCCGCCGCCGTCAGCACCCCGGTGCTGGGCCGGCTCGGCGACCTGCGCGGCCACCGGCGGCTGTTCCTCACCGGGATGACCGTGGCGGTCGTGTTCGGCATAGCCACGGCGCTGGCGTGGGACGCGGGCAGCCTGATCGCCGCGCGCACCATCTCCCAGCTCGGCTCGGCCGCCACCATCCCGAGCTCGTTCGCCATGCTCTTCCGCGCCCACCCGCCGCACCAGCGGGTGCGGGTCTCCTCGCTGGCCTCGGCCGTGCTGGCCGGCGCGGCGGTGGTCGGCGTGGTCATCGGCGGCCCGCTGGTGGACCTCGTCGGGTGGCGGGTCATCTTCGTCGTCCAGGCGGCCGTCTGCGTCGGGGCGCTGGTGGCGGCGATCCCCGTGCTGCCCTCCGACCCGCGCGGGCGGGAGCGCATCCCGCTGGACCTGCCCGGGGCGCTGGCCCTGGCGGTGGCGACCCTCGCGCTCACCTTCGGGGTCAACCGGCTGGGCGTGTGGGGCCTGTCGCCGGTGCCGATCGGCTGCCTGGTCGTCGTGCCGTTCGCCGTCTGGGCCCTGGTCCGGATCGAGCGGCGGTCGTCGGCGCCGCTGCTGCCGCTGCGGGTGCTCTCCTCCCGCAACACCCGCGTGGTGACCGCCGCGAGCTTCTTCCTGGGCGCGGGGTGGATGGGCAACTTCGTGCTCACGCCGCTGCTCATGCAGTCGGTGATGGGCCTGTCGGCGGGCCTCACCTCGCTGCTGAGCGTGCCGCGTGCGGTCTTCATCGTGGGCGCGGCGCCGACCGCCTCGCGCTGGGGCCAGCGCTTCGGCGAGCGGCGGATGGTGGTGGTCGCGGCCGCCGGGCTGGGCCTGGTGATGGCGTCGATGACCGTGGGGGCGCTCACCACCTCGGTGGTCGCGATCTCCCTGGCGCTGCCGCTGTCCGGCTGGGCCTTCGGGCACGCGCAGCCAGGGCTGGTCTCGGCGATGGGGCACGCGGTGGACGAGCGGGACTTCGGGCTGGCCACCTCGCTGCAGCAGACGTCGAACCAGATCGGCGCCGTCGTCGGCATCGGGCTGTTCACCGCGCTGGCGGGGGATGCCACGACCGCCGGCCCGTTCGCCGTCGTCTACCTGCTGACCGCGACCTGCGCGTTCATCAGCGTGCCGTTCGCGCTGCTCATCCGCGACGGGCACGCGAAGGCCTGATCAGCCGGCGGGCTCCCGCGGCACCAGGGAGGCGACCAGCGCCGCGGCGGCGACGACGAGGAGCACCCAGGTGCCGGGGGCGCCGGGCGGGGTGCCGAGCGTCTCCAGGGGCTTGAGCCTGCCGACGAGCAGCCGCAGCAGCGCCTCCAGCAGCACGGCGGCCAGCACCAGCGGCACCAGCCCGCGGTACCGCGCCAGCACGACCCAGACCAGCAGCGCCAGCACCAGCTGCGCGCCGCCCCACTGCCCGAGCAGCGCGACCGCGTTGTCCCCGCCGGCGGCGCCGGTGTCGATCGTGGCGATCGACCCGGCGCCGCTGTCGGGGGCGAGCACGTGCACGAGGCTGCGGGCCGTCGCGAGGACGGCGTAGAGCACCAGGACGCCGATCGCCCACCGGGTGCCCCGGTACTCGTCGGCCCGTCGCGGGAGCAGCAGCCCCGGGTCGGGTCGCACGCCGTCCTCCGCCGCTACTGCTTGCGGCGGTGGAGAAGCTGCATGTCGGTGAAGCCCTTGAGCCCCCACGGCCCGTTCTCCACCCCGATGCCGCTCCACTTCAGCCCGCCGAACGGCAGGTTCGGTGCCAGGGCGGCGTGGGTGTTGACCCACGCGGAGCCGGCATCGAGCCGGCGGGCGACGCCCTCACCGCGCTCGGTGTCGGTGGCCCACACCGACGCCCCCAGCCCGAAGGTGGTGGCGTTGGCGCGCTCGACGGCCTCGTCCAGGTCGCGGTAGGCGATGACCGGCAGCGCCGGGCCGAACTGCTCCTCGTCGACGATCGCGGTGCCGTCGGCGGCGTCGGTGAGGATCGTCGGGGCGAAGAAGTAGCCGGGCCGGTCCAGCGCGGCACCCCCGGCCGCGGCGCGCGCGCCGGAGGCCAGCGCGCCGTCGACCAGGCTCCGGACCCGGTCGAACTGCGGCCGGTTCTGGATCGGGCCGAGCTTCGTCGCCTCGTCCATGCCGTCGCCGACGACGACGCTGGTCGCCTCGGCGACGAGGGCGTCGACGACGGCGTCGTGCAGGCTCTCCGGCACGTAGACCCGCTTGACCGCGACGCAGGTCTGCCCGTTGTTGGTGAACGCCGCGTTGAACAGCGCCTTGCCGACGACGGCGGGGTCGGCGTCGTCCAGCACGATCGCGGGGTCGTTGCCGCCGAGCTCGAGGGTCACCCGCTTGAGGTCGGCGGCCGAGGCAACCGCGACCTTCTTGCCGGCGCTGATCGAGCCGGTGAAGCTGACCTTGCGCGGCGTCGGGTGCGCGGTCATCGCCGCACCGAGGGAGTCCCCGCCGGTGACGATGTTGAGCACGCCCGGCGGCAGCGCGGAGTTGAGCACCTCGACCATCGCCAGCGACGACAGCGGCGTGTACGGCGACGGCTTGAGGACGACGGTGTTGCCGGCGCGCAGCGCGGGCGCGATCTTCCAGGACGACAGCAGCAGCGGGAAGTTCCACGGCGCGATCGCCGCGACCACGCCGATCGGCCGGCGCACCACCTCGACGAAGGCGGCGTCGTCGTCCTGGAGGATCTCGCGCTCCAGCTCCAGATCGGCGTAGTACTGCAGCCACATGCCGACGCCGGCGACCTCGAAGATCGCCTCGCCGAGCGGCTTGCCCTGCTCCTGGGTGAGCACCGGGGCGATCCGCGGGATCGCCTCGTTCACCGCCTTCGCGGCCAGCCGGAGCGCTTCGCGGCGGGCGTCGTCGTCCTGCCGCCAGGTGCGGAACGCCTGCGCGGCGCCGGCCATGGCGTCGTCGAGGTCGGCCGCGGTGGCCTCGGGGGCGGTGGCGAAGGGCTCGCCGGTGGCGGGGTTGATGACCTCGGAGCGGGCCGCGGAGTCGCGGGCCTCCCCGTTGATGGTCATGAGGTGCTGGGTCACGTCGGGTTCTCCTCGGGAGGTGGGGGAGCGGGTGCGGTCAGGTGAGGACGTCGGCGGCGTCGAGGTCGAGGGCGTGCCGGGCGTGCCGGGTGGCCATGGCGAGGAACATCTCGTCGCCGCGGTCGGTGCGCTTCACGCTCATCGAGGCCAGCACCGCCATCGACAGCCCGCCCCACGTGCCGCGGCGGTAGTCCAGCCAGCAGTCGGCCCAGTCGTAACCGGTCACGCCGCCGGCGACGAGACCGTCGAAGTAGTCGCGGACCAGCTGCTCCTCGACCTCGCGCCGGACCTCGGGGAGCAGGCCGGCGCCGAGGAAGTAGGCGACGTCGCTGGGGCCGGTGCCGGTGCCGCAGGTCTGCCAGTCGACGACGGTGACCGTGCCGTCCGGGCCGATGAGCAGGTTGTCCAGGCGGTAGTCGACGTGGGTGATCGTGGGCGCGGGGGCCCGCTCCGGCCGGGCGTCCAGCCGGCCGAAGTAGAGATCCCCGGCCTGCTTCACGTGCGGCTCCAGGACGGCGGCGTACCGCTCCTGGAAGCCGGCCCACAGCATCGGCAGCACCTCGCCGAGCAGCGCGCCCCGCCCCTCCGGGTCGCCGTGCAGCCAGTCCAGCGCCAGCAGCGAGGGGTCGCCCCACAGCGGCGCGTGCAGGTTGACCAGCTCGCGCACCGCCGCGGCCGCGATGTCGGGACCGCAGCCGCGCAGCTGGTCGCCGGGCTCGGCCGGGGCGAGGTCCTCCAGGAGCAGCACGAAGGACGCCGTCTCGACGTCGAGGTCGGCGTGGTGCAGCCGGGGCGTGCGCACCGGCAGCCGGCCGGCCAGCTCCTGGTAGAAGCGGACCTCCTTCTCGTAGGAGCGGAACGCCTTCGCGGTGGCCCGGCTGCCCTCGTCGGCGGCGGGCAGCTTGGCGACCAGCGAGGCGGGGCCGGCGCCGGGCTCGTCGTAGGTGAGCCGGATCCGGACGCTGTCGCACATCTGCCCGGTGCCGAGGGGGCGGACGTCGGCGTCCACCACCCGGCCCACGGCGAGCGAGCCCGAGGAGGTGAGGGCGGCGGTCAGCCACTCCGGCGTCAGGGCGCCCGGGGTGTCGGCGATCGTCAGCACGGCAGCACCCCGGTGACGTCGGTGCCGGGGAAGAAGCGGTGGTGGCGCGCGCCGGTCACCTCGTAGACGGCGGTGCCGCTGCGCCCGTCGCCGGTGCGCACCCGGACGACGTTGAGGCCGCCGCGGTGGAACGGCTCGTACGGCCGGACGAAGTCGCCCTCGGCCTCGACGTCGATCGTGCGCCCGTCGGCGAGCACGAACCGGCAGCCGCCGGCGATCCCGGCGACCTGCTCGCCGTTCGTCCCGTAGTCGACGACGGCGCCGTCCCGGCCGCGCCAGTCGACGTCGTAGGTGAAGCCGACGACCGGCACCGGGTCGCTCCCGTCGGCCGCGGCCCAGCAGCCGTCGGTGTAGATCGTCGCGCCGTTGGCCAGCTCCCAGTGCCAGACGCCGAGCATCCCGTCCTCGAGCTGGATCTGGAACCAGATCCACAGCGGGCAGCGGCCGTGGTCGCGCACGCCCCAGGAGTGGTCGCGCTGGCCGGTCCAGCCGTCGATGGAGTGCTCGACGCCGGCGACGGTGTAGGTGCCCGACCAGGTGCCGGACTGCAGGATGTGGCTCTGGTCCCAGACGATGCCGTCGGCGGCGCGCATGGTGCCGCGGCGCAGGCCGTAGGGCTGGGTGCGGGCGCGGAAGACGGCGTCGACGCCGATCGGGCTCACGTCGGGGTCGGCCCAGAGCCGGACCTCCTGCCACGGCTTCACGATCTCCACCCGCGCGCCGGGCACCTCGGGGGTCTGCGGGTCCTCGCCCAGCTCGCGCGCGCTGCCGTGCAGGATCTGCTCGGCCCCGACCCGGCCCATCTGCAGGCTGTCCATCGTCCCCTGCGACGGCTTCACGGCCATCGTGAAGAACACCGCGTCCCCGGTGCCGGAGGGGTCGTGGATGTCGAAGAAGTGGCTCTCGCGCCAGTGCGGGTGCGGGGTCGCGACTGCCGGCAGGAGCTCGGGGAGCTGGTGGACCAGCTGTTCGTCGGCGGGGGTAGGACGGGCCACGGTGCCTCCAAGGTGGTGTGACCCCGGACACTAGCGAGCAGTGCTCGCATCCGTCAGCCCCTCTCGAGGCCGTCCAGGAACGTGGCGAGCCCGAAGGCGAAGACGTCGTCGCTGTCCGGGCGCCCGGGGGTCTCCGCGCCGGGCGTCTCGGTGGCGGCGTCGAAGGCGACGGAGCCCAGCACGTAGTCGAGCAGGGCGAGGTTAGGCGGTCCGCGCGCGCTCGGGGGGATGCCCGGCGGCCAGCAGGTTGTCCAGCCCGCAGGCAGCGGCCCGCGAGGCGTTGGGCCCCTGGATGGGCGCGCCGCTCAGCGCCGGCACGACGTGCGGGTGGCTGCGCAGCACCCGGCGCAGCTCGGTGGACAGCTGCTCCACGCGGGTGCGGCCGGGCAGCTGCGGATCGGGCAGCCGCACCTCGCCGAGGACGGCGTCCACCAGCAGCACCAGCAGCTCGTCCCGGCTGGCCACGTGGCGGTAGAGCGTCGAGCTGCCGGTGCCCAGCCGGGTGGCCAGCGCGCGGACGGTGAGCGCGTCCAGCCCGTCGGCGTCGACGAGGGCGAGCGCCTCGGCGAGCAGCACCTCCAGCGTCAGGCCGTCGGTGTGCGGCCGGCGCCGGCCCAGCCGCTCCTCGTGCCGGCGCCACCAGGGGGCGCTGCCGGGGAGGGGGGCGACGGGCACCCGGGGAAGGCTACGGCGAGGTGGCGGTCTCCTGGTCGATGCACATGATGTTGCCCTCGCTGTCCTTGAACCAGGCCGCCCGGGCCATGCCCTCCATGGAGGCGATGTCGCCGTCCCACCGGACGCCGGGGAGGTCGTACACCTCGAACGTGACGCCCTTGGCCTTGAGGTCGCGCACCTCGGCCTCGATGTCGTCCACGTGCCACTGGGCGATGGTGTGCCCCGCCTGGCCGGCGTAGGCCGTCTCGTAGACGTTGAAGGTGGTGCCGCCCCGCGTCTCGTACCGGAGGGCGACGCCGCCCACCTCGCGGGTCGGGGTCATCCCGAGCTTCTCGGCGTAGAAGGCCCTCGCCCGGCCGAGGTCCGCGGCCGGCACGTTCGCCTCGACCCTGCTCGTGTTCAGCATGGCTGGCTCTCCATCGAGGTCGTCCCCCGTGCGGATGGGACCCGTCGAGCCTGGCCCTCCGCCCGGCACCCGGCAAGGGGTCGCGTGGCTCCCGGGAGGGCTCGTCGCAATTCACTCGGCTCGCGTGACGCCGGGCGATAGAGTCCTCCGGTGCTCGACCGGGGTCCCGTCCGCCAGGTCGGCCCGGGCAGCACCGATCGGCCGGGAGCTCGCCGCGCAACGCCGCGACGACGAGCGGACGGCCCGTCCACACGTCCCCAGGGGCAGCGCTCCGTGCTGCCCCGGGCCTTCCGGACACCACGCGGGCGGCGTCCTCCGCCCCGCTGACACCAGGAGAACCGCCTGTGACAACCCCCGCCGCGCCGACCGCGCCGGCGTACCCCGAGAAGATCGACGCCGCCGTCCTGAAGATCGCCGGCGTCGTCGTCCTCGGCGCGATCATGTCGATCCTGGACATCACCGTCGTCAGCGTCGCGCTGCCGACGTTCCAGGAGGTCTTCGACGCCACCTACGCCACCGTCGCCTGGACGATGACGGCGTACACGCTGGCCCTGGCCACCGTCATCCCGCTGACCGGCTGGGCCGCCGACCGGTTCGGCACCAAGCGGCTGTACCTGGCCGCGCTGTTCCTGTTCACCGCCGGCTCCGTGCTGTGCGCGGTGGCGACCTCGATCGAGATGCTGATCGCCTTCCGGGTCCTGCAGGGCCTGGGCGGCGGCATGCTGATGCCGCTGGGCATGACGATCATGACCCGCGCCGCGGGCCCGGACCGGATCGGCCGGCTCATGGCCGTGCTCGGCATCCCGATGCTGCTCGGCCCGATCACCGGCCCGATCCTCGGCGGCTGGCTGATCGACGTCGCCTCGTGGCACTGGATCTTCCTGATCAACCTGCCGATCGGGCTGCTCGCACTGCTCTACTCGTGGCGGGTGCTGCCCGCGGACGAGCCGAGCGAGACCGAGACGTTCGACTTCCTCGGCATGCTGCTGCTCTCGCCGGGCCTCGCGCTGTTCCTCTTCGGTGTCTCCTCGATCGCCGAGGGCGGCGAGGGTGCGTCCTTCGGCCCGCGGGTCTGGGTGTCGGCAACCATCGGCGTCCTGCTGATCCTGGCCTTCGTCCGCCACGCGCTGGGCACCGACAAGCCGCTGATCGACCTGCGGCTGTTCCGCAACCGGCGGCTCACGATCGCGACCGTGGCGATGTTCGTCTTCGTCATCGCGTTCATGGGCGCCGGGCTGCTCTTCCCGTCGTACTTCCTGCAGGTGCGCGGCGAGACGACCCTGATGGCCGGTCTGCTGATCGCGCCGCAGGGCCTGGGCGCGATGGTGACCATGCCGATCGCCGGTGTGCTGGCCGACAAGGTGCCGATCGGGCGCACGGTGCCCTTCGCGCTGCTGGTCATGGCCGCCGGGTTCTTCGTCTTCACCCAGGTCGGCGCGGACACGCCCTACCCGGTGCTGTGCGGGGCGCTGTTCGTCATGGGCCTGGGCATGGGCGGCACGATGATGCCGATCATGACCTCGGCGCTGAAGTCGCTGACCAACGCCGAGGTCGCCCGCGGCTCGACGCTGATGAACATCGTCCAGCAGATCGGCGGCTCGATCGGCACCGCCGTGCTGTCGGTGGTGCTGACCAACCAGCTCCAGTCGCGGCTCCCCGGCGCGGAGGACCCGCTCGAGGCCATGGCCGCCGGGTTCGGGACGACGTTCACCGTCGCCTTCGTGCTGGTCCTGGTCGCCCTGGTGCCGGTCGCCTTCCTCCCGCGGAAGAAGGAGGAGTCGCACCTCCTGGACGACGAGGACGGCGCGGTCGCCGCTCCGGTGCTCATGCACTGATCCGCCCGCTCTGCATGACGACGGCCCTCCCGGTCCTCCCGGGAGGGCCGTCGCCGTTCCCGGGGGCGGGCACCTCCCGGCAGGATCGGTGCGGCGGCGCATCCCGCGCCGCGGACGACGAGGAGGCCCCGTGATCGACGACGTCATCGCCCGCTGGCACCGGTACATGGCAGGCGAGCTGCCCGGTGGGCTCGACGAGCTGCTCGACGACGACGTCGTCTTCTACTCGCCGGTGGTCTACACGCCGCAGCGTGGCAAGGCGGTCACCACCCAGTACCTCCGGGCCGCGGCCGGGACGCTGGGCGGCGGGGAGGGCGGCACCTTCCGCTACACGAAGGAGGTGCTCGCCGGCGACACCGCGGTGCTCGAGTTCGAGACCAGCGTCGACGGCAAGTACGTCAACGGCGTCGACATCATCCGCTGCGATGACGCCGGCCGGATCGTGGAGTTCCGGGTCATGCTGCGCCCGCTGCAGGCGATCACCGCCGTCCACGAGCAGATGGGCCGCACCCTGGCCGCCGGCGGCTGAGCCGCCCGGGACGGGCCCCGGGCGGCCCGTCCCGTGGTACTACCGTCCCCATCGAGTGTGACCACCGTCATAGTCCGAGGGGGAGCGCGTGACCGAGGCAGCAGCGCAGCAGACCGGCCGGGAGCCGGACGTGGACGTCGTCGTCGTGGGGGCCGGCTTCGCCGGGCTCTACCTGCTGCACCGGCTGCGGGCCGCCGGGTTCCGCGCGCGCGGCTTCGAGGCCGCCGACGACGTCGGGGGCACCTGGTACTGGAACCGGTATCCGGGGGCGCGCTGCGACATCCCCACCACCGACTACACGTTCGGCTTCGACCCGGAGCTGGAGCGGGAGTGGACGTGGTCGGAGAAGTACGCGCAGCAGCCGGAGATCCTGCGCTACCTGCAGTTCGTGGCCGACCGCTACGACCTGCGCCGGGACATCACCTTCGGCACGCGGGTCGAGGAGGCCGCCTGGGACGACGCGGCCGGCCTCTGGCGGGTGCGGACCTCGGGCGGGGAGACCGTGACCAGCCGCTTCCACGTCATGGCGACCGGCTGCCTGTCGGTGCCCAAGCAGCCCGACATCGAGGGTGCCGACCGCTTCCGGGGCGAGGTGCACCTGACCAGCCGCTGGCCGCACGAGGGCGTCGACTTCACCGGCAAGCGGGTCGCCGTCATCGGCACCGGCTCCTCGGGCATCCAGTCGATCCCGCTGATCGCCCAGCAGGCCGCCGAGCTGACCGTCTTCCAGCGGACCCCGAACTTCTCCATCCCGGCGCACAACGGGCCGGCGCCGGCGGCGCGGGTGGAGCGCCTGGCCGCGGACCGGGCGGCCTACCGCGAGGCCGGCAGGTGGTCCCGGATGGGCGTGCCGGGCGAGGCCACCGAGCTGACGGGGGTCGGGACGCCGGAGGACGTCCGGCGGGAGCGGCTGGAGGCGGCGTGGGAGGCCGGCGAGCTGCAGGTGATCACCAGCGTCTTCGCCGACCAGGGCACCAACCCCGAGTCCAACGAGATCGTCGCGGAGTTCATCCGCGAGAAGATCCGGTCGATCGTCACCGATCCGGAGACGGCCGAGGCGCTCTCGCCGCGGGACCACTACTTCGGCACCAAGCGGCCCTGCCTGGACACCGGCTACTACGCGACGTTCAACCTGCCGCACGTGCGCCTGGTCGACCTGCGGACGACGCCGATCACCACCATCACCGAGACCGGCATCGAGACGACCGAGGAGTCCGTCGAGATCGACGCGATCGTCTACGCGACCGGCTTCGACGCCATGACCGGCGCGCTGGTGAACGTCGACATCACCGGTCGCGACGGCGGAACGCTGGCGGAGAAGTGGGCCGACGGGCCCTCGACCTACCTCGGGCTCATGACGACGGGGTTCCCGAACTTCTTCGCCATCACCGGGCCCGGCAGCCCGTCGGTGCTGTCCAACATGGCCGTCTCCATCGAGCAGCACGTCGACTGGGTGGCCGACTGCCTCATCGACCTGCGCGACCGGGGGATGACGACGATCGAGCCGACCCCGCAGGCCGAGGAGGGCTGGAACCGGCACGCGGCCGACTGCGCCGCGATCACGCTGCACCCGACCGCGAACTCCTGGTACATGGGCGCCAACGTGCCCGGCAAGCCGCGCGTCTTCTACCCCTACATCGGGGGCGTCGACGGCTACCGGGCGGTGGCCGACGAGGTGCGCGAGCGGGACTACCTCGGCTTCCGGATGTCCGGGCCGGACGGCGAGCGGTGCACCGACGGCGTGGTGCGCCGGCTGCAGCCCGACGTGAGCGCGGTGCTGGAGGCCATGGCGCAGCTGGACCTGCCGCCGCTGGAGTCGATGCCGCCCGAGCAGCTGCGCGCCTTCATGGACACGCTCAACGCCGACCGCCCGCAGGGGCCCGACGTCGGCGAGGTCCGCGACGGCGTGCTGCTCGGCCCGGCCGGCGACCTCGCCTACCGGCTGTTCCGGCCGGCCTCGCCCGGGCCGCACCCGGTCGTCCTGTACTTCCACGGCGGCGGGTGGGTGATCGGCGACCAGGTGTCCGACGAGCCGCTGTGCCGTGACCTCTGCGTGCGCGCCGACGCGGTCGTCGTGTCGGTGGACTACCGGCACGGCCCCGAGGCGCGCTACCCGGCGGCCGTCGAGGACGCGGAGGCGGCGCTGCACTGGGTGGCCGCGCACACGGGCGAGCTCGGCGGCCTCCCGGACCAACTGGTGGTCGCCGGCTGGAGCGCCGGGGCCAACCTCGCGGCCGTCGTCGCCCAGCGGGCCCGGGACGCGGGCGGCCCCGCGCTGCGCGGGCAGCTGCTGATCACGCCGGTCACCGACTCGACCATGGCGACGGGGTCCTACCGGGAGAACGCCGAGGGCTACGTGCTCACCGCCGGCGTGATGCGCTACTTCTGGGACCACTACTGCGACGAGGACCGGCGCAGCGAGCCCGCGGCCTCGCCGCTGCGCGGCCGGCTCGACGACCTCCCGCCCGCGATCGTCGTCACCGCCGAGTTCGACCCGCTGCGGGACGAGGGCATCGCCTACGCCGAGGCGCTGCGCGCGGCCGGCGTCCCGGTCGAGCACGTGAACGCCCACGGGCACACGCACACCTCGCTCTCGATGGTCGGCGTCGTCCTCTCCGGTGCCCGGTTCCGGGCGGAGATCGCCGCGCACCTGCGCGCCCTCCTGCCGGAGACCGCGCCCGTCTGACGGCCCGCGCGACCCACGACGGACGCCCCGCGCCGGCATCGGCGCGGGGCGTCCGGCCCGGGCGTCAGCGGGCGCCCGCGGCCTCCGGCACCCGCGGCGGCGGCTCGTCGTCGGGCACGTCTGCCGGCACGAGCGGCTCGGAGGTGACCGGCTCGAGGTCCAGGTGGGGGGAGCAGCCGGTCCAGCCAGCCCGGGAGCCACCAGTTCCGGGAGCCCAGCAGCGCCACGTCGCCGGCACCAGCACCAGCCGGACCAGGGTCGCGCCGATGAGGATCGCGATCGCCAGGCCCCCGCCTCGGTGACCGGCACGTCGTAGCGCAGGTCGATCAGCGCGGTCGCGCCGTCGCCCGCGCGGCTCCCAGGCGGTGCTGCGTGCAGGTCATGCGCGTTCTCCTCGTCCGGGCGGGTGCGGGCAGGTGGTCCGCACCCGAGCGGGCAGACCATGGCGCGCGGCGCTCGGGAACCGCTGGAGCCGTCGTGGAGCGCACCGGGACCGGCCGGGCCGCCGCCCTGGACGGCGTGCACGCGTCCGGCCCACAATGCGTCGACCCGGGAACGGGCCGCTCCGCGCCGCACCCACCGCACCGGAGGTAGGACGTGTCCCAGCCGAGCCCCGCGGTCCCCTCCTACAGCAGCGGGACCTCCGCCGTGCCGCTGCTGGGCGACACGATCGGCGCGAACCTCGACCGCACCGCGGCCCGCGTCGGCGAGCACGAGGCGCTGGTGGAGTGCGCCACCGGCCGTCGCTGGAGCTACCCCCAGCTGGTCGCCGACGTCGACGCCTGCGCGCTCGGGCTCGACGCCCTCGGGGTGCGGAAGGGCGACCGGGTCGGCATCTGGGCGCCGAACTGCGCCGAGTGGGTGTTCGTCCAGTACGGGACGGCGAAGATCGGCGCGGTGCTGGTCAACATCAACCCCGCCTACCGGACGCACGAGCTGGCCTACGTGCTGAAGCAGGCGGGCATCTCGGTGCTGGTGTCCGCGCCGGAGTTCAGGACCAGCGACTACCGCGCGATGGTCGCCGAGGTGCGCGGCGAGTGCCCCGAGCTGCGCGAGGTGGTGTTCCTCGGGAGCCCGGAGTGGGAGCAGCTGCTGGCGACCGGCCGGGCGGCGGACCGCGGGCTGCTGGCCGAGCGGGAGGCGCAGCTGTCGGCCGACGACCCGATCAACATCCAGTACACGTCCGGGACGACCGGCTTCCCGAAGGGCGCCACGCTCACCCACCACAACCTGCTCAACAACGGCTTCTTCGTCGGCGAGGGCTGCGGCTACACCGAGGCCGACCGGGTCTGCATCCCGGTGCCCTACTACCACTGCTTCGGCATGGGGATGGGCAACCTGGGGGCGACCTCGCACGGGGCGACGATGGTCATCCCGGCCCCCGGCTTCGACCCGGCGCTGACGCTGAGGGCCGTGCAGGAGGAGCGCTGCACCTCGCTCTACGGCGTCCCGACCATGTTCATCGCCGAGCTGGGCCTGGCGGACTTCGCCGACTACGACCTGTCCACCCTGCGCACGGGGATCATGGCCGGCTCCCCGTGCCCGGTGGAGGTGATGAAGCGGGTGGTCAGCGAGATGGGGATGACCGAGGTGACCATCTGCTACGGCATGACCGAGACCTCGCCGGTGTCCACCCAGACCGGTGCCGACGACGACCTAGACCGCCGGACCGCGACCGTCGGCCGGGTGCACCCGCACCTGGAGGTGAAGGTCGTCGACCCCGCGACCGGGCTGACCGTGCCGCGCGGCGAACCCGGCGAGTTCTGCACCCGCGGCTACTCGGTGATGCTCGGCTACTGGGACGAGCCGGAGAAGACCGCCGAGGTCATCGACGCCGCCCGGTGGATGCACACCGGCGACCTCGCCGTCATGGACGAGGCGGGCTACCTGAACATCGTCGGCCGGATCAAGGACATGGTGATCCGCGGCGGGGAGAACGTGTACCCGCGCGAGATCGAGGAGTTCCTCTACACCCACCCCGACGTCGTCGACGCCCAGGTGATCGGCGTCCCCGACGAGCGGTACGGGGAGGAGCTCATGGCGTGGGTGCGGCTGCGCGAGGGCGCCGAACCGCTCACCGCCGAGGCGCTGCGGGAGTTCTGCGCCGGCCGGCTCGCGCACTACAAGGTGCCCCGCTACGTGAAGGTCGTCGACGAGTTCCCGATGACGGTGACCGGCAAGATCCGCAAGGTCGAGATGCGGGAGGTCTCCATCGAGGAGCTGGGCCTCCAGTCGGCCGCCGCGCACCGCTTCGCCTGACGCCGCTAGGTTCGGGTGCATGCCCAGAGCCCTGCTGCTCGAGAACATCGACCCGGTCGCGGTCGAGCTGCTGACCGCCGCCGGGTTCGAGGTCGAGTCCCGGCGCGGTGCGCTGGCCGAACCCGAGCTGATCGACGCCCTCGACGGGATCACGCTGCTCGGCATCCGGTCGAAGACCCAGGTGTCCGCCGAGGTGTTCCGGCAGCGCCCCGAGCTGGTCGCGGTGGGGGCCTTCTGCATCGGCACCAACCAGATCGACCTCGCCGCCGCCGCGGCCGCCGGCGTCGCCGTCTTCAACGCGCCCTACTCCAACACCCGCAGCGTGGTCGAGCTGGCGATCGCCGAGATCATCAGCCTGGCCCGGCGGCTGCTCGACCGGGACAAGGCGCTGCACGCCGGCACCTGGGACAAGTCGGCGGCGGGCAGCCACGAGATCCGCGGCCGGACGCTCGGCATCGTGGGCTACGGCAACATCGGCAGCCAGCTGTCGGTGCTGGCCGAGGCGCTGGGCATGCGGGTCGTCTACTACGACCTCGAGGACAAGCTGGCCCTCGGCAACGCGGAGAAGTGCGGCAGCCTGGACGAGCTGCTCGAGCGGGCGGAGGCGGTGACGCTGCACGTCGACGGCCGGGGCGGCAACGCCGGGCTGTTCGGCGCCGAGCAGTTCGCCCGCATGCGCCCGCGCAGCCTGTTCCTCAACCTGTCCCGCGGCTTCGTCGTCGACCACGAGGCGCTGCGCGAGAACATCCTCAGCGGGCACATCGCCGGGGCCGCCGTCGACGTCTTCCCGGAGGAGCCCGCCGAGCAGGGCGACCCCTTCGACTCCGCGCTCCGGGGGCTGCCCAACGTCATCCTCACCCCGCACGTCGGCGGGTCCACCCAGGAGGCCCAGCACGACATCGGCCGCTTCGTCGCGGGCAAGCTGGCCGACTACGTCGGCGCGGGGACGACGACGCTGAGCGTCAACCTGCCCACGGTCGCGCTGCACGGCCGCTCGGCGCAGCGGTTCGGGCTGCTGCACCGGAACGTGCCCGGCGTCCTGGCGCGGGTCGACGCCTTGGTGGGGGAGCACGGGCTCAACGTCGACGGCCAGGTGCTGGCCACCCGCGGCGAGTTCGGCTACGTCGTCACCGACGTGAGCGCGGAGCTCCCGCCCGCGCTGCTCGCGGCGCTGCGGGCGCTCCCCGAGAGCGTCCGGTTGACCACCCACGGGCCGGCGTTTCCCCGGCTGGTGGAGAGCGCCGGCTGATGGACGCCCCCGCGCCGCACCGGTTCGTCGCCCGTGTCGTCGAGGAGGCCGCCAACAAGATCCACGAGGACGGCGTCGCCCGGCAGCTCGGCTTCTCCGGCGCGCTGGTCCCCGGCGTGGAGCTGTTCGCCCGCATGACCACGCCGCTCGTGACCGGGTGGGGCGAGCAGTGGCTGTCCGAGGGACGGGTGGACGTGCGCTTCCGCCGTCCCGTCTACGACGGCGAGGAGCTGCTCGTCGAGCTGGCCGACGGCCGGCTCACCGCCACCGGCCCGGACGGCGAGGTGCGTTGCGTCGGCTCGGCGCAACCGTCGGCGGACCGGCCCGACCTCACCGGCTTCACGGAGGTGCCGGCCGGTCCCGGGTTGGTGGCGGACCCGGTCGTGGGGCCGTTCGGCAGCGTCGCGGAGCTGTGCACCGTCGAGCGGAACGAGTGGTACCTCGACGCGATCGGGGAGCCCCTGACGCTGTACCGGGAGAACGGCTGGGCGCACCCGGGGATGCTGATGAAGGCGGTCCACCGGCTGCTGATGCAGAACGTGGCCCTGGGGCCGTGGATCCACACCGCGAGCGACTGCCGCTTCCTCGGCATCGCCCGCCTGCCCGTGGTGCTCACGACGCACGGCCGCGTCACGCACGTCGGCCGCCGGGGCCGGCACGACGAGGTCCGCTACGACGCGCTGGTCCTCGCCGGCGACCAGCCGGTCTTCCAGGTGCACCACACCGCGCTGTACCGGCTGGGCACCGACGCCTGACGCGGCGGCGACCGGCACCGGACGCCCCGAGCGCCGCCGATCCGTGATCAGCCCTCGCTGAGGGTCGCCTCGCAGACGCTGGAACGACCGCGGGTGCGTGGTGATCACGCACGCGGCGTTCGCCTCGTCGGCGGGATCAGCCGACGGTGGCCTGCACCGCCCGCCAGATGCGCATCGGCGTCGTCGGCATGTCGACGTGCCGGACGCCGAGGTGGGCGACGGCGTCGATGACCGCGTTCTGCACCGCCGGGGTGGCGCCGATGGTGCCGGCCTCGCCGATGCCCTTGGCGCCGAGCGGGTTGTAGCTGGTCGGGGTCTCGCTGGCGACCAGCTCGAACGAGGGCAGCTCGGTGGCCGAGACGATCGGGTAGTCGGCGAACGTCGACGTCGTCGGGTTGCCGTCGGCGTCGTAGAGGATCTCCTCCAGCAGCGCCTGTGCCGCACCCTGGGCCAGGCCGCCGTGCCGCTGCCCCTCGGCGAGCAGCGGGTTGAGGATGACCCCGGCGTCGTCCAGCGCGACCAGCCGCACCAGCTCGGCCTTGCCCGACTCGACGTCGACCTCGACGACGGCGACGTGCGCGCCGAACGGGTACGTGGCGCCCGGCGCGGTGAACACGCTGCGGACGAACAACCGCTCCTTCTCCGCCAGCGCGGCGAAGGAGACCGACGCACCCGGGACGCCGGCGACGCGCAGGCCCGCGAGCTCCCGGTCGACGACGAGGTCGGCGGGGTCGACCTCCAGCTCCTGGGCCGCCCGCTGGCGGGCCAGCTCGACCAGCTCGCCGGCGGCCTGGCGCACCGACGCCCCCCGCCCAGCTGGAGGCTGCGGGAACCGCCGGTGCCGCCGCCCTTCGGGATCAGGTCGGTGTCGCCCCAGCGCACGGTGATCCGCTCGACCGGGATGCCGAGCTCCTCGCTGGCCAGCATCGCCCAGGCGGTGGAGTGCCCCTGCCCGTGCGGCGAGGTGCCGGTGAGGATCGTCGCCGACCCGTCGGGGTGCACCTCGACGACCGCGGCCTCGTTGGGGTCCCCGGCCTCGGAGCCCGCGCCGGTGATCTCCACGTAGACCGAGAGGCCCACCCCCAGCTGGCGGACGTCGCCGCGCTCGCGCCGGGCCGCCTGCTCCGCCCGGAGGTCGCCGTAGCCCGCGGCCTCGAGCACGGCGTCCAGGGCCGCCGGGTAGTCGCCGGAGTCGTAGAGGGCACCGCCCTTGCTCATCCACGGCTCGGTGAACGGGGCGACCAGGTTCTTCCGGCGCACCTCGGCGGGGTCCATGCCGAGCTCGGCGGCGAACAGGTCGACGGCCCGCTCGATGGCCGCGGTGGCCTCGGGCCGGCCCGCGCCGCGGTAGGCGCCGATCGGCGTGGTGTTGGTGACGACGCTCTGGAAGGAGGTCTCCAGCACCGGGATGTCGTAGACGCCGGGGGCCATGAGCAGGGTCAGCGTGGGCAGCAGCGCGCCCATCTTCGGGTAGGCGCCGGCATCCTGGAGCACGTGCAGCCGGTAGGCGCGGATCCGGCCGTCCCGGTCGCCGCCGATGGTCACGGTCTGCACCTGGGCCCGGCCGTGGGTCATCCCCAGCATGTTCTCGGAGCGGGTCTCCACCCAGGTGGCCGGCCGGCCGACGTGCCGGGCGACCAGGGCCACGACGGCGTGCTCGGGGTCGGCGCCGAACTTGCCGCCGAACGCGCCGCCGACGTCGGGGGTGATGACACGCACCTGGTCGGCGGGCAGTCCCAGCAGGCCGCGGGCCGCCCGCAGGCTGCCCTGGGCGCCCTGGTTGGGCAGCCACAGCGTCAGCCGGCCGTCCTCGCCCCACGCGGCGGCGGCGGCGCGCACCTCCAGCGGCGCCACGGCGACCCGCTGGTTGAGGATCTCCTGGGTGACGACGACCTCGCAGCCGTCGAAGGGGTCGGCGTCGGCGGGCTTCGCGGGGCCGGCGAAGCAGACGTTCGTGCCCGCCTCGGGGAACAGCAGCACCTCGCCGTCGAGCGCCGCCTTCGGGTCGACGACGACCGGCAGCGGCTCGTAGTCGACGCTGACCAGCTCGGCGGCGTCCTCGCCCTGGTACAGCTCCTCGGTGAGCACGACCGCGACCGGCTCGCCCACGAAGCGGACGGTGTCGCGGGCCAGCAGCGGCTGCGCCATGGGCTTCGGGTACATCGGCATCGCCGCGCGCTGCTCGGGCGCGTCGAGGTCCTCGCCGGTGAGGACGGCGACGACGCCCGGCATGCCCTCGGCGGCCGAGGTGTCGATGCCGGTGATCCGGGCGTGCGCCGCCGGCGAGCGCACGAACGTCACGTGGACGGCGCCGGCCAGCCGCTCGTCGACCAGGTCGTCGGTGTAGACCGCGCCGGTGGTGAGGAACCCCGGGTCCTCGGTGCGCAGCACCCGGGTGCCGAGGATGCTGCCCCGCGGCAGCACGTCGCTCGGGCCGTCCGTCATCTCCACCAGGGTCTCCTGCCGCCGAGGAACGCGTCGCCCGGCAACCTCGCACCGATCCCGTCGTCGTGCAAGGTCCGGCCCGCAACACGCGGTGCCAGGTGGTGTCCCGCCGGTCGCAGGGTGTAGACCTCGAACCCCGGCACCACGCACCGACCGCCGCCCAGGAGGGCAACCGATGCAGGTCTCCATCACCGTGAACGGCGAGCAGCGCACCGACGAGGTGGAACCGCGCCTCCTGCTCGCGCACTACCTGCGCGAGGTGTGCGGGCTCAAGGCGACCAACATCGGCTGCGACACGACGTCCTGCGGCGCATGCACGGTCGTCGTCGACGGGCTGAGCGTGAAGTCCTGCACCGTGCTGGCCGTGCAGGCCGCCGGCGCCCAGGTCACCACGCTCGAGGGCCTGGCCGGCGCCGACGGCGAGCTGCACCCGGTGCAGAAGGCGTTCCGCGAGGAGCACGGCCTGCAGTGCGGGTTCTGCACCCCGGGCATGGTCATGGCCTCGGTCGGCCTGCTGGCCGCCAACCCCGACCCGACCGACCGGGAGGTCCGCGAGGGCCTGGAGGGCAACCTCTGCCGCTGCACCGGCTACCACAACATCGTGCGGGCGGTCCGTTCCGCGGCCCAGGCCGGCCCGGCCGCCGGCCGCGTCCCGGGCGCGCAGGAGGTGCAGGCGTGATCCCCTCGCCCTTCGAGTACGTCCGGGTCGGCTCCGTCGAGGAGGCGCTCGCCGCGCTCGCCGAGCACGGCGAGGACGCCAAGGTGCTGGCCGGCGGGCACTCGCTGCTGCCGCTGATGAAGCTGCGGTTGGCCGTCCCGGAGGTGCTGGTCGACATCAGCGGCATCCCCGGGATGTCCTACGTCCGCGTCGAGGGGGACGGCGCGGACGCGGTCGTCGCGATCGGCGCGGGCACCCGGCACCACGAGCTGGAGCGGGACGAGGTCGCCCGCGCCGAGGTGCCGCTGCTGCCGCACGTCGCCGGCCTGGTGGGCGACCCTCAGGTGCGGCACCGCGGCACGATCGGCGGGACGACGGCGCACAGCGACCCGGCGTCGGACCTGCCCACCGCGCTGCTGGCGCTGGGGGGCACCGTCGTCCTCCAGGGCCCCGGCGGGCGCCGGGAGGTGCCGGTGACGGAGTTCTGGACCGGCTTCTTCGAGACGGCGATGTCGCCCGACGAGCTCGTCGTCGAGCTGCGGGTGCCGCGCACCGGCACCCTCGGGTGGGGCTACGAGAAGTTCACCCGGCGGGCCAACGACTGGCCGATCGTCGCCGCGGCCGCCGTCGACGGCCGGGTGGCCCTGGCCAACATGGGCGGCACGGTCCTGCGGGCCACGGCCACCGAGGAGGCCCTCGCGGCCGGCGCCCCGATCGCCGAGGCCGCGGCCCTGGCCGACCAGGGCACCTCGCCGGTGGCCGACATGCACGCCGACGCCGACTACCGCCGGCACCTCGCCCGGCTGCTCACCCGCCGGGCGCTGGAGACCGCCGCCGGCGCCTGACGGTTCCGGGAGCGGTCAGCTCTTGCGGAAGTCCCAGCTGACCAGCTTCTCCGGGACGATCCGCAGCCAGGCGTGCCGGCTGTCGGCGGGCAGCCGCCCACCGGCGTACTTGTCGCCGAACAGCCGCACCGGCTCGTCCAGCGCAGGGTCCGGCTGCCCCGTCCACGGCACGTCGCCGACGACGACGGCGCGGCCGGACAGCTCGACCCCGCGGAGCTCGGTGTACTCCACGCCCGCGTCGACCAGCACGGTCACCCGGGGGTCGCGCTGCAGGTCCGCCCAGCGCTGCGCCCGGACCAGCGAGTGCAGCCACAGCGCCGTCCCGTCCCAGACGAACCACAGCGGCGAGACGTGCGCGGCGCCGTCGGGGCCGACCGTGCCCACGCGGCAGGTCCGCTCCTCGCGGAGGAAGGCGTCCACCTCGTCGGGGGACATGGCGATGCGGCGGCCCCGGCGCTGCCCGGCCGAGGACTCGTCGAGGGAACTGGGCACGGGCCCTCCGGCTCGCACGGGGCCGACCCCGCGCGGGTCCGCCGAGGCCAGCACGGTATCCGGAGCCCGCGGGTCGCCGGGACGGCCGGTCCGGGTGAGGCTGTCCCCATGAGGATCCTGGTCACCGGCGCGTCGGGCTTCGTGGGCAGCAGGCTGGCCACCGCCCTCGAGGAGGCCGGCCACGAGGTCCGGGCGATGACCCGGCGGCCCGAGCGGTACCGGGGCGCCGGCACGCCTGTGGCCGGCGACGTCGGGGACGAGGCCTCGTTGCGCACCGCGCTCGAGGGGTGCGCGGCCGCCTACTACCTCGTGCACTCGCTGGACGACCCCGACTTCGAGCGCAAGGACGCCGACGCCGCCCGCGCGTTCGCCCGTGCCGCCGCCGCGGCCGGGGTGGGCCGGATCATCTACCTCGGCGGCCTCGGCCAGGACGGCGACGAGCTCTCCCGGCACCTGCGCAGCCGCCGCGAGGTGGAGACGCTGCTGGGCGGCACGGGCGTGCCGGTGACCGTGCTCCGCGCCGGCATCGTGGTCGGCCACGGCGGGGTGTCCTGGGAGATGACCCGCCAGCTGGTGGCCCACCTGCCCGCCATGGTCACGCCCCGCTGGGTCAGCACCCGGACGCAGCCGATCGCGGTCGCCGACGTCGTCCGGTACCTGGTCGGGGTGCTCGAGGCCCCCGAGGCCGAGGGGCGGGTGTTCGAGGTGGGCGGGCCGGACGTGCTCACCTACCTGCAGATGCTCACCCGCATCGCCGAGATCCAGAACCGGCACCTGTTCGTCGTCCCCGTGCCGCTGCTCAGCCCGCAGCTGTCCTCGCGCTGGCTGGCCTTCGTCACCGACGTCGACGTGACCACGGGCCGGTCGCTGATCGACTCGATGACCAACGAGGTGGTCGTCACCGACGACGCCATCCGCTCGGTGGTGCCGTTCGAGCCGATGGACTACGACGAGATGGTGATGACCGCCCTGGTCGAGCGGGCGCGGGAACGCCGGCAGCAGGTGGGGGAGCGGCGCCGCGGGTGGCTCAGCCGCGGGGCGCGCCGGTGACCGGCCGCCGGCCGCTGCGGGGGCTGCGGACCGCGCTCGCCCGGGCCTCCGCACCGCTGGTGCGCATCGTGCCCCGCCAGCACTGGGACAGCGACGAGGTCTTCCGGCGCCGGCGGCGGGTGACCGGCGTGGTCGCGGTGGCCGGCGCCTCGCTGCTCGGCGTCTCGCTGTCGACCCCGCCGGGCTCACCCCGCTTCTACGGGCTCACCCTCGGCGTCGCCGGCACCTGGGTGGTCGGGGGGCTGGCGTCCGGGCCGCTGCACCTGGGCCGGATGTTCGGCCCGGAGGACACGCTGCGCCGGCCGGTGCTCACCCCGCTGGCCTCCGGCGTCGCCGCCTTCGGCGCCTTCTACGCGGCGGCGCTGGTGGCCCGCCGCATCCCCGTCCTGGACCGCGCGATCGGCTCGGTGCTGACCTACGCGGATCAGGGATCCGGGCCGCTCGTGCTCACCACGGCCCTGGCCAACGGGGTGGCCGAGGAGGTGTTCTTCCGCGGTGCGCTGTACGCGGCCTCCGGTCCGCGGCCGGTGCTGACGTCGACCGCGGTGTACGGCCTGGCCACCACGGCCACCCGCAACCCGGCGCTCGTGCTGGCCAGCGTGCCGATGGGGCTGCTCTTCGCGCAGCAGCGCCGCATCACCGGGGGCATCCAGGCGCCGATGATCACGCACGCGGTGTGGTCGGCGCTGATGCTTCGCTACCTGCCGCCGCTGTTCGCGGGCCGGCTCGCGGAGCAGCGACCGCTCCAGGGGTGACCCGGGCCGGCCACTGGCACAGTGGCGGCATGACCGAGCAGACCCCCGTCGTCGTCGTGACCGGTGCGAACGGCCTGGTGGGCACCGCGGTGTGCCGGGCCCTCGCCGACCGCGGAGCGCGCGTGCGCGCCGTCGTCCGCCGGCCGGGCGGTGCGCCCGCCCTCGACGGCGTGGAGGAGGCGGTCGGCGACTTCGCCGACGCGTCCTTCGCGCGCGAGGTGACCCGCGGCGCCGACGCCGTCGTCACCACGGTGCACCCCATGGCCTCCTCCCGGGAGGTGCAGCACCGGGTCGGCGCCGAGGGGACGGCGGTCCTCGCCCGCGCCGCTCGCGACGCCGGCGTCGCCCGGCTGGTGCACGTCTCCACCGCGGCGGTCTACGACCGCTCGACCGATCTCGGCGACGTGGCCGAGGACGGCGCGCTCGCGCCCGAGGGCAGCGGGGCCTACCCCGACAGCAAGAACGCCACCGACGCCGCCCTCGCGGAGATCGACGGGCTGACCGTCGTGCTGGTCCGCCCGCCCGCGATCCTCGGCGCCGGCGAGACGTCGGTCTGGAACACGCTGCGACCGCGGGCGATCGGGGCCGGCGACCGCCGGGCCAATCCCGACCAGACCTGGTCGTGGGTGCACGTCGACGACCTGGCCGCGTTCATCGCCGACGTCGCCTCCGGCGCGATCGCGACCGCCGACGCCCCCGCGCGGGGCCCGGTGGCCGGGGCGACCACCCCGGTGATCGTGGCGGGCGAGCCGGCGACGCTGCGCGACTACATCGGCACGGTGGCCGAGGCGCTCGGCGTCGAGCCGGAGTGGACCGACGAGCCGGCGTGGACCGGGCGGCTGCTCACCGACCGCGCGCACGGGTGGGGCTGGTCGCCCCGGGTCGGCCTGGCGCAGGCCCTGGACGAGCTGCGCAGCGGCCTGCGCCGCTGAGGCGCGCCGCCTCCCGGATGCGGGACGGGGCCCGGTCACCGTGTGGTGACCGGGCCCCGCTGCGTTCGGCCGTGCTGCCCGCGGAGCGGGCGGCGGCATCACGGACCGGCGAACACGCCCTCGCCGCGGGACTCCGAGCGGCCCGGGGCCGGCTCGTTGTAGCGGCCGGCCTCGGCGCGGGCGACCACGAAGTGGTGCACCTCGTCGGGGCCGTCGGCCAGGCGGAGGGTGCGCTGGCTGGCGTACATGCCGGCCAGCGGCGTCCACTGGGAGACGCCGGTGGCGCCGTGGATCTGGATGGCCTGGTCGATGATCTGGCAGACCTTCTCCGGGACCATCGCCTTCACCGCGGAGACGTAGACGCGGGCCTGGGCGTTGCCCAGCACGTCCATCGCCTTGGCGGCCTTGAGCACCATGAGCCGGCACGCGTCGAGCTCGATGCGGGCGCGGGACACCGTCTCCATGTTCTTGCCGAGGTTCAGGATCGGCTTGCCGAACGCCTCGCGGAACTTGCCGCGGCGGACCATCAGCTCCAGTGCCTTCTCGCCCTGGCCGATGGCGCGCATGCAGTGGTGGATGCGGCCCGGGCCCAGGCGCACCTGGCTGATCTCGAAGCCACGGCCCTCGCCGAGCAGGATGTTCTCGACCGGCACGCGCACGTCGGTGAACCGGATCCGCATGTGCCCGTGCGGGGCGTCGTCGCGGCCGAACACCTCCATCGGCTCCATCACCTGGACGCCCGGGGTGTCCATCGGCACCAGGATCTGCGACTGCTGCTGGTGCACCGGCGCGTCCGGGTTCGTCTGGCACATGACGATCATGATCTTGCAGCGCGGGTCGCCGGCCCCGGAGATGTAGTACTTCTCGCCGTTGAGGACGTACTCGTCGCCGTCGCGCACGGCCTGCAGCCGGACGTTCTTGGCGTCGGAGCTGCCGACGTCGGGCTCGGTCATGGCGAAGGCCGACCGGATCTCGCCGTTGAGCAGCGGCTCCAGCCAGCGGGCCTTCTGCTCCGGGGTGCCCACGCGCTCGAGCACCTCCATGTTGCCGGTGTCGGGCGCCGAGCAGTTCAGCGCCTCCGAGCCGAGCGGGTACTTGCCGAGCTCGACGGCGATGTAGGCGTAGTCGAGGTTGCTCAGGCCGCCGACCTCGGAGTTGGGGAGGAAGAAGTTCCACAGGCCGGCTTCCTTGGCCTTGTCCTTGGCGCCCTCCAGCGCCTCGAGCTGACCCGGCGCGTACGACCACCGGTCGGCGCGGCCCTCGCCGAGCCGGTGGAACTCCTCCTGCATGGGTGCGACCACGTCCTCGAGGAAGCGGACCACGCGCTCGTAGAGCGGCTGGGCCTCCTCGCTCATGCGCAGGTCGAACAGTTCCGCGGGCTCGGCTCTCTGCATCTGGATGTCCCTCTCAGCTGGTTCGTCGGGCGGCGGGCGCTCCACCGGGCTCCTGGTGATTCTCGCCACGAGGCTGCGCCGGTGGACGGCGGCCCCCCGAGGGTGGCACGGCACGGGCCGTTCGTCAGAACCGGATGCGCTCCCGTGTCGCCGTCGGGCCGCCGACCGCGCGAGGGGTCACCCGCGGGCGGCGAGCACCTCGCGGCCGCGCTCGGAGGCGGGGAACCGGTCGATCATGGCGCGCAGCTCGGCGGCGTCGACGTCGGCACCGAAGGGCTCGGTGCCCGGCTCGAGGCGCACGCCGTCGGCCAGGGGGCCGGCGACGACGGGGTCGAAGCCCAGGTCGGAGACGATGCGGGCGACCGCGTCGAGGTGGGCGGCCTCGTCCCCGGCGAGCGCGATCGCCTTCCGGTCGGGTGCGCCGGCGGGGCGGGCCCCGCCCTCGAGGTCGTGGTAGCCCATGTGGTTGAACGCCTTCACCACGCGGGACGCCGGCAGGAACGCCTGCACGATCTCGCTGGTGGAGGTGCGCGGGTCGGTGAGGTCCTCGCGGACGCCGTCGACCTCCCACCAGTAGTTCATCGCGTCGACGACCAGCTTCCCGGCAAGCGCGTCGACCGGGAGGGCCCGGTGCTTGCCGAGCGGGAGCGCGAGGACGACGACGTCGGACTTCAGCGCCGCCTCGGCCGCGGTGGTGGCGACCGCGCCCGGGACGAGCACCTCGACGGTCAGCGCGATCCGCGCCGGGTCGCCGGAGCCGGCGATCAGCACGTCGTACCCGGCCGCGCGCGCGAGGCGGGCGAGCACGGTGCCCACCTTGCCGGCGCCGAGGATGCCCAGCGTGGTCACGGGGATGACCTCTTCCTGCCGTGGAGTCGGGCGGTCACCTCCTCCAACCGCTCGACGCGCGCGGTGTTCCGCCGGCGCGGCAGCCCGCGGCGTGCGGCTACGGGGTGGCCGCGGCCGGGTGCCGCGCTGCCTGGAAGAGCTCCACCAGGTTGCCGTCGGGGTCGGCGAGCAGGATCTGCCGGCCGCCGGGGCCCGAGACCGGGTCGCTGCGGAAGGTCGCGCCCTGCAGCCGGGCGATCTCGGCGTCGAGGTCGTCGACGACCAGGTGGATGCGGTTGCGGCCCGGGGTGGCGGCGTCCGCGGGGGTCGCCCGGGCACCGGAGCTGGCCGGCCCCGAGAGCAGCAGCCGCAGCGGGCCGCGGACCACGTCGGCGAAGGCCGGTGCGGCGTCCATCCGGAGCGTGAAGCCCAGGTGCTGGGTGTAGAAGTCGATCGCCGCCTGCACGTCGGTGACGACGTAGCGGACGCTGGCGTACTGCTCGGCTGCGGTCACGGCCGATCCTCCGGTGCGGGGACGGGGGGAGGCGACGGCGCGACCGGCGGCGCAGCTGCTGTGCTCCGGGTCGGCCGAGCCCCGTGGATGCCCTCAGCGTCCGGCACGCTCCGCCCGGTGTCACCGGTATCGTGAACCGACATCGGGACCCGACATCGCCACGCCGGACGGGATGGCGATCCGGGGCGGAGCGGCGACCGACGGTGAGGGGGAGCGGTGGGCACCGGACCGGAGCTGTCCCGGCGCCTGGGGACCACCGACGCGGTGGTCATCGGCCTGGGCTCGATGCTCGGCGCCGGGGTGTTCGCCGCGTTCTCCCCGGCCGCGCAGGCCGCCGGCGCCGGGCTGCTCGTCGGCCTGGCGCTCGCCGCCGTCGTCGCCTACTGCAACGCGACCGCCTCGGCCCAGCTGGCCGCGCAGTACCCGGTCTCCGGCGGCACCTACGTCTACGGCCGCGAGCGGCTCGGGCCCTGGTGGGGGTTCCTCGCCGGCTGGTCGTTCGTCGTCGGCAAGACCGCCAGCTGCGCGGCGATGGCGCTGACCTTCGCCGCCTACACCGCCCCGGCGGGGTGGGAGCGGCCGGTGGCCGTCGCGGCTGTGGTCGGCCTGGTGACGGTGAACTACCGCGGCGTCACCCGCACCGCGCGTCTCACGCGGGTCATCGTGACCGGAGTGCTGGTCGCGCTGGCCGTGGCGGTCACCGCCTCTCTCGTCGGCGGGGACCCGGACCCCGGGCGGCTGTCGGGCTGGGCAGCACCTGACGGTGGGGTCCACGGCCTGCTCCAGTCGGCCGGGCTGCTGTTCTTCGCCTTCGCCGGCTACGCGCGGATCGCCACGATGGGCGAGGAGGTGCGCGACCCCCGGCGCACCATCCCGCGGGCCATCCCGCTGGCGCTCGGCATCGCGGTCGCCGTCTACGCGGTGGTGGCCGTCGCCCTGCTCGCCGTCCTCGGGCCGGACGGCGTGGCCGGCTCGTCCGCACCGCTGGCGACGGCGGTCGCGGGCAGCGGCTGGGCCTGGGCCGAGCCGGTCGTGCGCGTCGGGGCAGCCGCGGCGTCCCTGGGCGCGCTGCTGGCGCTGATCGCCGGCGTGGGGCGCACCGGCCTGGCGATGGCGCGCGAGGGCGACCTGCCGCGCGTGCTGGCCGCCGTGCACCCGCGCTTCGCCGTCCCGCACCGCGCGGAGGTGGCCCTGGCCGCGCTGGTCTGCCTGCTCGTGCTCACCGTCGACCTGCGGAGCGCGATCGGCTTCTCCTCGTTCGGCGTGCTGCTCTACTACGGCGTCGCGAACGCCGCGGCCTTCACCCAGGACCGCGCGCACCGCCGCTTCCCCCGCCCGCTGCAGGTGCTCGGGCTGCTGGGCTGCCTGGTGCTGGCGGCCACGCTGCCGTTGTCGGCGGTCCTCGGCGGTGCCGCCGTCGTCCTCGTGGGCGTCGCCTACCGGGCCGCCCGCCTGCGGCTGACCCCGGGCTGAGCGGCCCTACCCTTGCCGGACCGGGGCCGACGGCGTGGACAGGAGGGCGGCGTGCGGGAGTTCCAGCGGGGCGCGATGCGCATCCACGTCCTGCACCACGCCGCCGAGGAGGAGATCCACGGCGCCTGGATGGCCGAGGAGCTGGCGCGGCACGGCTACCGGATCAGCCCCGGGACGCTCTACCCGACCCTGCACCGGCTGGAGGCCGACGGGCTGCTCACCTCCCGGCAGCTGGTCGTCGACGGCCGCACCCGGCGGCTGTACCGCGCCACGGACGCCGGCCGGGCCGCCCTGGCCGAGGACAAGGCGGCGCTGGCCGAGCTCGCCCGCGAGGTGCTCGGCCTGCACGCGTCGGAACAGCCGCCGGGCACCTAGGCTCCCGCGCATGCTCGAGACGCGCTCCTGGACGCGGCCCGAGGCGGTGCAGCTGAACCGGCTCCCGATGACGACGTTCCTCCGCGAGGGCGCCGACGTGCTGTCCCTCGACGGGACGTGGTCGTTCACGCTGCTCGACCGCCCCGGCGGGGCCGTCCGCACCGAGGCGACCGTGCAGGTGCCGGGCTGCTGGACCATGCAGGACGTCGGGGACGGGCCGCAGTACACGAACATCCAGATGCCGTTCCCGGGCCCTCCGCCGCGCGTCCCGGCCGACAACCCCACCGGCGTCTACCGCCGGCAGGTCGAGCTCCCCGCGGACTGGGCCGGATCGCGGGTCGTCCTGCACGTGGGCGGTGCCGACTCCGTCCTCTACGTGGAGCTCGACGGCCGGGCGGTCGGCATGGGCACCGACTCCCGTCTCGGCCAGGAGTTCGACCTCACGGGTCTGCTCACCCCGGGCCGGCCGTCCGAGCTGGTGCTCACCGTCGTCCGCTGGTCGGCGGCCAGCTACCTGGAGGACCAGGACCACTGGTACCACGCCGGTCTGCACCGCTCGGTGCTGCTCTACCGCACCCCGCAGGTGCACCTCGTCGACGTCCGCGCCGTCGCCGACCGCGACCCCGCCACCGGCACCGGTCTGCTCACCGTGCACGCCACCACCGGCGAGGCGCGCAGCGACGGGGCGCGGCTCCGGGTGCTGCTGGACGGCGAGCCGGTGGGCGAGGCGCGCGCCCGCTGGGAGCACCGGACGGACGTCGCCACCAACGCCTACCGCTTCACCGGCCGCGGGGCGACGGTCTCCGCCGAGGTCCCCGGCGTGGCGGCGTGGTCGGCCGAGCACCCGCACCTGCACGAGCTCCGGGTCGAGCTGGTGGACGACGACGGCGCGGTGCTGGACGCGGTGCGGCTGCGCGTCGGGTTCCGCCGGGTCGAGGTGCGCGGCCACGAGCTGCTGGTCAACGGCCGGGCCGTGCTGATCAAGGGCGTCAACCGGCACGACCACGACCCGCGGACGGGCAAGACGGTCAGCCGGGCGGCGATGCGCCGGGACGTCGAGCTGATGAAGGCGCACAACCTCAACGCGGTGCGGACGTCGCACTACCCGAACGACCCCTACCTCTACGACGTCTGCGACGAGCTCGGCATGTACGTCGTCGACGAGGCGAACCTGGAGACGCACGCCTACCTGCGCTCCCTGCTCGCCGGGAGCGAGTGGGGCCCGGCGGTGCTGGAGCGGATCACCCGCATGGCGCTGCGCGACAAGAACCACCCGTGCGTCGTGATGTGGTCGCTGGGCAACGAGAGCGGCTGGGCGCCGATCCTGGACGCCGCCGCGTGGCTGCGGGCCTACGACCCCACCCGTCCCGTGCACTACGAGAACGGCTACCTCGAGGCGGCGCTCGCCGGCGGGCTGACCCCGCCGGAGTCGTGGCGCACCCCGCGGCGGGAGACCGACGTCGTCCCGCCGATGTACCCCGCGATCGAGGACCTGGAGGAGTGGGCGACGACGGTCGCGCTGCCCGAGCGGCCGCTGATCATGTGCGAGTACGCGCACGCCATGAACAACTCCGGAGGCGACCTCGACCGGTACTGGGCGGCGATCGAGGCGCACCCCGGCCTGCAGGGCGGGTTCGTCTGGGACTGGGTCGACCAGGCCCTCGTGCAGCGGATGCCCGACGGCACCGAGCGGCTCGCCTACGGGGGCGACTTCGGCGACACCCCGCACGACGGCCCGTTCTGCCTCAACGGGGTGGTCGCCGCCGACCGCACCCCGCACCCGGCCCTGTTGGAGCTCGCGCACGTCCTGCAGCCGGTGGGCTTCGCCTGGACCGGGGGAGGGGGCGTCCGGCTGACCAACAAGCACGACGTCACCGACCTGGCCGACGTCGCCGACGTCGACTGGTCGGTCACCGTCGACGGCGAGCAGGTCGCGGCCGGCACGTTCGGCCGCGTTCCGCTGGCACCCGGTGCGCACGGCGACGTCCGGGTGCCCGTCCCGCCGCTGCGGCTGCGCGGACGCCAGGTCGCGCACCTGGCGCTGCGAGTCGGCACGGTCGCGTCCTGGCAGATCGAGCTGGCGCGCTCGGAGGAGGCGGAGCCGCCAGGCGCCGGTCCGACGGTGAGCCTGCCGACCCGGCTCGCGCTGTGGCGGGCGCCGATCGACAACGAGACCTACGGGCCGCGGCACGCCGAGCGGTGGGAGCGGCTGGGGCTGCCCTCGGCGCACGAGCGGGTCGAGCTGCGGACGGAGACCGACGGCGACCGGGTCACCCACGAGGTGACCGTGCCCGACGACTGGGACGACATCCCGCGCGTCGGGGTCCGCCTCGAGCTGCCGCGGGGCGTCGTCGCGGTGGACTGGCTGGGTCGCGGCCCGCACGAGAACTACTCCGACCGCCGGGCCGGCGCGCTGTTCGGGCGCTGGCGCACGGCGGTCGACGACTGGCCCGTGCCCTACGTGCACCCGCAGGCCAGCGGCAACCGCACCGGGGTGCGCGTGCTGCGCTTCCTGGACGCCGACGACCGCGTCGTCCTCACCGTGGACGGGCTCGACGACCTGGACGTGACGGTGAGCCGCTGGACCGACGAGGAGCTGGCGGCCGCCGGCCACCTGGAGGACCTGCCGGCCCGCGACTCCGCCTACCTCTGGATCGACGCCCGGCACCGGGGCGTCGGCTCGGGCCCGGTCGGACCGGACGTCAGCGCCCCGCACCGGATCGGCCCCGGCACGTACCGCTGGAGCTACCGGCTGAGCTGACCCGGAGGCCCGGTCAGGCCATGTCCAGCGCGATCTTCAGCTGCCCGGGGCGCGGGGTGAGCGCCGCGCCGAAGGCCGCCTCCACGTCGCCGACCGGGTGGACGGCGGTGACGTAGCCCTCCCGCAGCTCCGGGTGCTCGGCCAGGTAGCGGTCGGCGTCGGCCAGCACGCGCCGCCGCTCCAGGGCGACGCCCGAGCGCAGGGTCAGGTTCTTGCGCAGGAAGGTCATCATGTCGAACGGGTAGACCGGGTCGTCGGGGACGCCGAAGTAGAAGACCTGCCCGCCGAACGCGACGGCGCCCAGGGCCGGCGCCAGCGTGGAGATCTGGTGGCCGACCGCTTCCACGACGACCGACGGCCGGTCGGCGTCCGACAGCCGCCCCGCCCACCGCTCGGCGCGGGCGGTGACCGTCTCGTCCACGCCGAACAGCGCGGCGACGTCGGCGCGGTCCACCGGGTCCACGCCCGTGACGCGCCGCGCACCGCGGGCCTTGAGGACGTGGCTGAACAGCAGGCCGATGGGCCCCTGCCCGATGACGGCCACCGACTGCCCCGAGGCGTCGCCGAGCTGCTCGACGGCGTAGAGCACGCACGCCAGGGGCTGCAGCATCACGGCGGTGGTGGCCGGCAGCCCGGCGTCGTAGCCGGCCAGGCCGTCGCCGTCGGTGACCACCAGCTCGGCGATGCCGTCGAACATGGACGCCCAGCCGACGACGAGGTCGCCTGGGGAGTGGTCGGGGTGCCGGCTGACGACGACCTCCCCGACGATCTCGTGCAGCGGGAAGCCGGGGGCCCGCGTGGCGCCCCACCCGTCCTCGGCGGCCGGGTGCGGCCACAGGCCGCCGCGGACGTTCGGCAGGTCGCTGCCGCAGATGGCGCCGGCGCGGGTGGCCAGCAGCACGTGCCGCGGGGGCAGGGTCGCGGGATCGGGGGCCGGGACCTCGACCTGCTCGAACCGGAAGGGCCCGCTCAGCGCCTGCGCCCACATGCTGGATCTCCGTCCTGCCGCTGCCCGCCACCGGGCGGGTCGCCGCCAGCCTGCCCGATGGGCCGGGGCCCGACCAGACGGCGGACGCTCACGGTGGAGCAGGCCTCCCGGGGCGTCCGGTGTGGCAGGGTGCGGAGACACGCCCCGACGCCGCCGAGGTGCCGGCTGCCGCGCGCGGGCGCCGGTCGAGGAGGGCCATGAGCGGGGAAGCCGTCCGCCACGTCGACGGGCCGGTCCTGTCACCCGAGGTCCCGGTGCCGGCGGTTCCGGTGCCGGGCGAGGCGCTCCCACCCGTTCCCACCGGAGCCTGCGGTGCTCGGCGGGATGGCGATCCTGCGGCTCGGCGGCTTCCTGGTGCTGTACCTCAACTCCGCGGCGGTCTTCCTGGGCGTCATGGCGCAGGCGATCGCCCGCGGCTGGCTCGCCTTCGAGCTGACCGGGTCGAACGCCGCCCTGGGCGGGATCCTGCTGGCGTTCGGCGTGGCCCTGCTGCTGGCGACCCCGTGGGGCGGCGTGGCCGCCGACCGGTTGCCGAAGCGGATGGTGCTGCAGCTCTCGGTGCTGCTGCTGGCGGTGTCGAGCGCCGGCATCGGGCTGGCCGTCGTCTTCGACGTCATCGCCTACTGGATGCTGCTGGTGGCCAGCGTGCTGCAGGCGGCGGGGTTCGCGCTCTTCGGCCCGGGCCGGATGGCCTTCCTCGCCGAGCTGGTCCCGCGCGGGTCGATGCCCGCGGCCGTCTCCCTGCTGATGGTCAACGCCGAGGTGAACCGGGTGGCCGGGCCCGCGCTGGCCGGAGTGGTCATCGGTTCGGTCGCCTGGGGCATCCAGGCGGTCTTCCTCGTCAGCGCCGGTCTGGCGGTCGTCGGCCTGATGCTGACCGCCGCGCTGCCGGCCGGGCGGCCGGGGGAGCCGTCGGGCCGCTCCCCGCTGGGCGAGCTGGCCGACGGCGTCCGCTACGTGCACCGGCACCGCGAGCTGAACGCCCTGGTGTGGTGCGGCGTCGGCGTCACCATGCTCGGGATGCCGTACCTGGCGTTCATGCCGACCATCGCCAGCGACCTGTTCGACCTGGGGTCGGCCGGCTACGGGGTGCTGTCCGCGACCTCCGCCGTCGGTGGTGTCGCGGCGGGTCTCCTCCTCGGGCGGCGTGGCGCGTGGGTGCGGCGCCGGCGGGTCTTCGTGGGCGCGGGCGCCCTCTTCGGCCTGGCCATCTGCTCGCTCGCCGTGGCGCCGACCGCCTACGTCGCCGTCGTCGTGCTGCTCGTCGTCGGCGGGGCGATGCTCGCCTTCCAGACCAGCAACCAGTCGCAGCTGCTCGACCTGACCGATCCGGAGTTCCAGGGGCGGGTGCAGGGCCTGGTCATGCTGAGCTTCGGCGCCTTCGGCATCGCCGCCCTCCCGCTGGGGCTGCTCGCCGACTTCCTCGGGCTGCGCTGGACGCTCGCCGGGATGGGCGCCGGGGTGGTCGTCGTCGTGGCCGCCTACGCGCTCGCCGGCCGGCGCAGGACGGCGAACGCCCGACGGCAGGGCGCCGGCACGGCGAGGGACGCGTGACCACGACGCCGGGCGACGTCGACCCGGCGCTGGTGGACGTCGCCGCCCTCGGGCGCTGGATGGACGACCAGGGCCTGCCGAGGGGCGAGTTCGGCCAGTTCGACCCGATCCCCGGCGGGACCCAGAACGTGATGCTGCGGGTGCGGCGGGGCGGACGTCGGTACGTGCTCCGCCGCCCGCCCCGGCACCTCCGCCCGCGCAGCAACGACGCGCTGGTCCGGGAGATGCGGGTGCTGGCAGCACTCGCGTCCACCCCCGTGCCCGTCCCCGCCGTCATCGCGGCGTGCGCGGACCCCGGCGTTCTCGGCGGGGCCGTCTTCTACCTCATGGAGGACGTCGACGGATTCAACGCGACCGTCGAGCTGCCGGAGCCGCACGCCGGCGACCCGGCGCTGCGGGCCGCGATGGGCCGCAGCGCCGCCCGTGCCGCGGCGGTCCTCGGCGAGATCGACCACGAGGCCCTCGGGCTGGGCGACCTCGGGCACCCCGAGGGGTTCCTCGAGCGGCAGGTGGGCCGGTGGCTGCGCGAGCTGGACTCCTACGCCGCGCTCGACGGCTACCCGGGCCCCGAGATCCCCGGCGTCGGCGAGGTGGCCCGCTGGCTGGAGCGGCACCGTCCGCCGGCGGCCCGTCCCGGCCTCGTGCACGGCGACTTCCACCTGGCCAACCTGCTGTTCTCCCGCACCGGCCCGGAGGTGGCCGCCGTCGTCGACTGGGAGATGGTCACGGTCGGGGATCCGCTGCTCGACCTCGGCTGGCTGCTCGCGACGTGGCCGGCGCAGGACGGCGCCCCCGGCTCGCAGCGCCCCTCGGCGCTCGCCGCGGCCGGCGGGCTGGCGACGCCGGACGAGCTGGTCGCCTGCTACGCCGAGCACAGCAGCCGCGACCTCTCCGCGATCACCTGGTACCGGGTGCTGGCCTGCTTCAAGCTCGGCATCGTGCTGGAGGGGACCCACGCCCGCGCCTGCGCCGGCCTGGCCCCGGTGGCGGTCGGCGACCAGCTGCACGCGCACACCCTGGCTCTGTTCGCCCAGGCCCGGACGCTGATCCGGTGACCGACCCGCTGTTCGACCTGACGGGCAAGGTCGCCCTCGTGACCGGTGGGAGCCGCGGCCTGGGCCGGGCCATGGCCGGCGCGTTCGCCGCGCACGGCGCCGACGTGGTGATCGCCAGCCGCAAGCTCGAGGCCTGCGCGACGGCGGCCCGCGAGATCGCCGAGGAGCACGGGGTCCGGGCGCTGCCGGTCGCGTGCAACGTCAGCTCCTGGGACCAGTGCGACGCCCTCGTCGAGCGGGCCTACGCGGAGTTCGGCCGGGTCGACGTCCTGGTCAACAACGCCGGGCTCTCGCCGCTGTACCCGAGCCTGGACCTGGTGGGCGAGGCGCTCTGGGACAAGGTGGTGGCGGTCAACCTCAAGGGGCCGTTCCGGCTCACCGCGCTGGTCGGCACCCGGATGGCGGCCGGCGCGGGGGGCTCGATCATCAACGTGTCGTCCGTCGCCGCGATCCGCCCGACGCCGGCCGAGCTGCCCTACGCCGCGGCGAAGGCCGGGCTGAACACCCTCACCGAGGGGTTCGCGCACGCCTTCGGCCCCACGGTGCGGGTCAACGCCATCCAGGCCGGCCCGTTCCTCACCGACATCTCCACCGCCTGGGACCTCGACGCCTTCGCCGAGCGGGCTCGGAAGACGATCGCCCTGGAGCGCGCGGGGGAGCCCGGCGAGGTCGTGGGTGCCGCCCTGTTCCTCGCCGGTGCGGCGTCGTCGTACTGCACGGGTGCGGTGCTCCGCCTCGACGGCGGGTACCGGTGAAGCCCGCCGGCGAGCGGGCGCTCCTCACCCGGCAGCACGGCCTCGACCGGAACCAGCAGGGGCGGCACCCAGCGCGTCGAGCACCTGCTGGCGGATCTCGAGGTCCTCGCGCGCCGTGACGACGACGGTGCGGGCGGCGGCGCCGTCCGCACCGATGTCGGCGTCGGCCGTGGCGGCGATGTTCCGGTCGGCGTCGACGGCGACACCGACGTGCCCCAGCGCGTCCGCGACCGCCTGCCGCACCTGCCACGCGTGCTCGCCGACGCCGCCGGTGAACAGGAGCAGGTCCAGCCCGCCGGTGGCGGCGGTCATGGCCGCGATCTCGCGGTACAGCCGGTGCAGGTAGACGTCGACGGCCAGGGCGCAGCGCGCATCCCCGGCGTCCCGGCCGGCCAGGACGTCGCGGAGGTCGCCGGACTCCGTCCCGGACAGGCCCTTGAGGCCCGCGTGGTGCTCCAGCACGTCGGCCAGCTCCGGTTCGGGCACGTCGCCGTGCTCGAGCAGCCAGAGCAGCAGCCCGGGGTCCAGCGTGCCCGGCCGGGTGTTCATCACCAGCCCGGCCAGCGGGGTGAAGCCCATCGTGGTGTCCACCGAGACCCCGCCGCGGACGGCGGCCAGCGACGCCCCCGCGCCCAGGTGGCAGGAGACGACGCGCAGCTCCTCGACCGGCCGGCCCACCAGCTCCGCGCCCCGGCGGACGGCGTAGGCGTGGGACAGCCCGTGGAAGCCGTACCGCCGCAGCCCCCAGCGCTCGTTCCACTCGTGCGGCACCGCGTAGGTGGCCGCCGCGGCCGGGATCGTGGCGTGGAAGGACGTGTCGAAGCAGGCCACCGCCGGCACGCCGGGGAGCAGCTCGCGCACGGACCGGACGCCGGCCAGCGCGCGCGGCTGGTGCAGCGGAGCCAGGTGCGCGATCGAGTACAGGGAGGCCACGAGCAGGTCGTCGACGACCGCGGGCCCGGTGTGCCGGGGGCCGCCGTGCACGACCCGGTGCCCGACGGCGTCCACCTCGCCGCACGACCCGAGGAACTCCGTCAGCGGGTCCAGGTGCCCCTCGCCGCGCCAGCGCTCTACCGTCGTCGCCGCGGTCACCGCGCCGTCGTCGTCCAGGCGGGTGAGCTTGAGACTGCTGGAGCCGGCGTTGACGACGAGGACCCTCATCCCGCCTCCGGCTCGTGCAGCGGGTCCGGGCCCGTCGTCGTGGGGCCGGGCTGCCCCGACCACTGCCAGTTCCGGATCTCGGGCAGGTCCTCGCCGTGGGTCCGGACGTACTGGCGGTGCTCGGTGATCATGTCGCGCAGCCGGTCGCGGGCGTGCGCGCCCACGGCGCGCAGCCGCGGCACCCGGTCGATGACGTCGATGGCCAGGTCGTAGCGGTCGATGCGGTTCATCACGCAGATGTCGAACGGGGTCGTCGTGGTGCCCTCCTCGACGTAGCCGCGCACGTGGAAGTTGTCGTGGTTGGTGCGCCGGTAGGTCAGCCGGTGGATCAGCCACGGATAGCCGTGGTAAGCGAAGATCACCGGCTTGTCGCGGGTGAAGTAGGCGTCGAACTCGCGGTCGGAGAGCCCGTGCGGGTGCTCGCGGTCGTCCTGCAGCCGCATGAGGTCGACGACGTTGACGAGGCGGATGCGCAGGTCGGGGAAGAACCCGCGGAGGATCTCGACGGCGGCCAGCGTCTCCATCGTCGGGATGTCACCGGCGCAGCCGAGCACGACGTCGGGCTCGGCGCCGGCGTCGGTGCTCGCCCACTCCCAGATGCCGATGCCCTTCGTGCAGTGCGCGACCGCGGCGTCGACGTCCAGGTACTGCAGCGCCGGCTGCTTGCCGGCGACGATCACGTTGACGTACTGCCGGGTGCGCAGGCAGTGGTCGGCGACCGACAGCAGCGTGTTGGCGTCCGGGGGCAGGTAGACCCGGATGACGTCGGACTTCTTGTTGACGACGTGGTCGATGAAGCCGGGGTCCTGGTGGGAGAAGCCGTTGTGGTCCTGCCGCCAGACGTGCGAGGTGAGCAGGTAGTTGAGCGAGGCGATCGGCCGCCGCCACGGGATGCCGTTCGTCGTCTTCAGCCACTTGGCGTGCTGGTTGAACATCGAGTCGACGACGTGGATGAACGCCTCGTAGCAGGAGAAGAAGCCGTGCCGGCCGGTGAGCAGGTACCCCTCCAGCCAGCCCTGGCACAGGTGCTCCGACAGCACCTCCATGACCCGCCCGCCGGGGGCGAGGTGGTCGTCCCCGGGCAGCCGCTGCGCCATCCAGGCCCGGTCGGTGACGTCGAGGACGTCGCCGAGCCGGTTGGAGTTGTTCTCGTCCGGTGAGAACACCCGGAAGGTCGTCATGTTCTCGCGCATGACCTCGCGCAGGAAGCGCCCCAGGACGCGGGTGGACTCGACCGCCCCCGTGCCCGGCGCCGCGACCGGCACGGCCTGGTCGCGGAAGTCGGGCATGCGCAGCGGGGAGAGGAGCTTGCCCCCGTTGGCGTGCGGGTTGGCGCTCATCCGGCGGTCGTGCGCGGGGTGCAGGTCCCGGACGGCGGGCACCGGCGCGCCGTCGTCGTCGAAGAGCTCCTCCGGCCGGTAGCTGCGCAGCCACTGCTCGAGGACGGCGCGGTGGCCGTCGTCGTCCCGGGCGTTGGTGAACGGCACCTGGTGCGCCCGCCAGGTGCCCTCGACCTGGACGCCGTCGACGACCTCCGGGCCGGTCCAGCCCTTGGGGGAGGCCAGCACGATCATCGGCCACCGCGGCCGGACGGTGACGCCGTCGACCCGCGCCCTCCGCTGGATCGCGGCGATCTCGTCGAGGCAGCGGTCGAGGGTGGCGGCGAACTGCTGGTGCATGGTGGCGGGGTCGTCGCCCTCCACCAGGTAGGGCGTGTGCCCGTAGCCGCGCAGCAGCTCGAGGAGTTCCTCGCGCGGGATGCGGGCCAGCACGGTCGGGTTCGCGATCTTGTAGCCGTTGAGGTGCAGGATCGGCAGCACCGCGCCGTCGGTGGCCGGGTCGGCGAACTTGTTCGAGTGCCAGCTCGCCGCCAGCGGCCCGGTCTCGGCCTCGCCGTCGCCGACGACCGCGGCGACCACGAGGTCGGGGTTGTCGAACGCCGCCCCGTAGGCGTGCACGAGGGCGTAGCCGAGCTCACCGCCCTCGTGGATGGAGCCCGGGGTCTCCGGGGCGACGTGGCTGGGGACCCCGCCCGGGAAGGAGAACTGGGTGAACAGCCGGCGCATCCCCGCCTCGTCCTGCGAGACGTCCGGGTAGTAGTGGCTGTACGTGCCCTCCAGCCAGGCGGCGGCGACCGGGCCGGGCCCGCCGTGCCCGGGGCCCATCACGTAGATCATGTCCAGGTCGCGCGCGGTGATGGCGCGGTTGAGGTGGGCGTGCACGAAGTTCAGCCCGGGGGTGGTGCCCCAGTGGCCGAGCAGCCGGGGCTTGATGTGCTCCGGCCGCAGGGGTTCCCGAAGCAGCGGGTTGCCCATGAGGTAGATCTGCCCGACCGAGAGGTAGTTGGCGGCCCGCCACCAGGCGTCGAGGCGGGCGAGTTCGTCCCCGGACAGCGGGCCGGTGGCGTCGGAGGGGAGCTCGGGCCGGGTTGCGACGGCGTCCATCGCCCGATCTCACCGGAGCGGCCCGACCTCGGCAATGCCCGCCGTCCCGGTGGCCACCGGACCCCGCGGGAGCTGTTCACCGGGAGCCGGCATCGAGCGGCGACGACGCGAGGGCACCGGCGACCTCGTCGGCCCACGCGTCGATCGCGGGCCAGTCGCGCTGGTCGCCGGGGTGCTGGCGGGCGAGGCGGTAGAAGAGCCGTCCCCACAGGGGAACCCCGTCCATCCGGACCACGCCGCCGAACAGCCGGTGGTCGCGCGGGTGCAGCTCGCCGGGCAGCCCCCGGGCGACGCGCGCGGCCTCCTGGTGCGCCATCCACGTCCGGGTCTGCGGCCGCGCGGGTCGATCCCGGCCACGCTGAAGAACCAGACCGGGCGCCCCCGCACCACCGGTGCGAGGCGTTGGGCGAGCCCGCGGGCCGGGGGCAGCCAGGCCATGTCGTGCACCGCGCTCCCGATCACGAACGCGTCGAACCGGTCGAGCTCCACCCCGGGCCCGGCCGGGAGCATCGCCACGTCCGCGACCGCCCGGAGCCGCCCGCCGATGCGTTCGGCGATCTCGCGGGTGGACCCGGACGCGGTCGCGAAGGCGACGAGGACCTGCCTGCGGGGTTCGGTCATGCGCCCACCGTGGCGGCCGCGGACCCCGGCCCGGGAGAGGCCGAGGCCGCCGCCACCCGGGGCCGGTGGTCGCGCCGGGAGGAGCCGAGGACGGGACCTTCGACTCTGCGTGCGGTGCACCGTCGGACGCCTAACCTCGGGCGCAGGGACGGTGGCAGGGACGGAGCGGATCCCGTGGGGACGACGGACGACGGCGCGGCGGTGGGGGCCATCCGGGTCTTCCTCCTGGACGACCACGAGATCGTCCGGCGCGGTGTCGCCGACCTGCTCGAGAGCGACCCCGCGATCACCGTCGTCGGCGAGGCAAAGAACGCCAAGGAGGCGGTCGCCCGCATCCCCGCGCTGCGGCCGGACGTCGCGATCCTCGACGTGCGGCTGCCCGACGGCGACGGCGTCACCGTCTGCCGGGACGTCCGCTCCCTCGTGCCGGAGCTCAAGGTCATCATGCTGACCAGCTACAGCGACGACGAGGCGTTGTTCGAGGCGATCATGGCCGGCGCCTCGGGCTACCTGCTCAAGCAGATCCTGGGCCAGGACCTGGTCAACGGCGTGCGGACCGTGGCGGCGGGCGGTTCCCTGCTGGACCCGACGGCGACGACGGCCGTGCTCGAGCGGATGCGGCGGGCTGCTGAGCCCGCGGGGCCGCTGGCGAAGCTCAGCGAGCAGGAGCGCACCGTGCTGGAGCTCATCGGGGAGGGGCTGACCAACCGGCAGATCGGCGAGCGGATGTACCTGGCCGAGAAGACCGTGAAGAACTACGTCTCCCACCTGCTGGCCAAGCTGGGGCTGGAGCGGCGCACCCAGGCGGCGGTCCTGGCCACGGAGCTCCGGGGCACCGGGGGCCCGGCCCGCCCGGAGCGCTGACCCCGGAGCGCTGATCCCGGAGCGCTGACCCCGCGGCTCGGATCCGGCGCTCACCCGAGCGGGGCCCACCACCGGAGCCGCGTGCCGCCCTCCGGCCGAGCCTCGACGGTGGCGCCGCCGCTGCGCCGGACGGCGCGGTCGCTGAGGTTGCGCAGCCCGCTGCGGGGCGCCCGCGCATCGATGCCGCGGCCGTCGTCCAGGACCTCCAGCACCACCCGGTCGGTCACCTCCAGGGTGACGGTGACGTGCTGGGCGCCGGAGTGCCGGGCGGCGTTGCTCACCGCCTCGCGGGTGACCGCCTCGACGTCGGCGGCGAGGTCACCGCCGACCAGGCTGTCCACCGGCCCCGACATGCGCACGGTGGGGGAGAGGTCGCCCGCCGTCTCGGTGACGACGTCGAGGACGCGCCGCCGGAGGCTGCTGCCGGCGTCGGCGTCCTCGGTGGTGTGCAGGTCGAAGATCGTCGTCCGGATGTCCCGCACGGTGCCGTCCAGTTGCTCGATCACCGCACGGATCCTCTGCTGGGCCTGCGCGTCGGTCACCCGCGGCAGCACCGACTGCAGGCTCAGGCCCGCGGCGAACACGCGCTGGATGACGAGGTCGTGGAGGTCCTGCGCGATCCGGTCACGGTCCTCGAAGACGTCCAGCCGGCGGGCCGTGCGCTGCTGGTCGGCCAGGTCGAGGGCCACGGCCATCTGGTCGCCGAACGTGCCCACGAGGGGGGCCAGCGCGGGGTCGAACGCCTCGCCACCGGCCCGCCTGGCGGCGACCAGGAGCGCACCCGCGGCCCGCAGCTGGACGGCGATGCAGGGGCCCCAGCCGATGTGCGCGTTGGGGCCGTCGTAGGCCACCCCGCTCATGTCCAGGACCACCACGCCCTGCGTCTCGGCCACCGCGGCCAGCAGCGGGGCCTCCGACGGGAGGAGCCGGGCGCCCGCGGCGTCCTCGAGGTCGGCTCCGGCCTGGGCGCGCACCGTGTACCGCGAGTCCTGGGGGTCGGGCCCCATGAGCATCCAGGCCGCGTCGGCTCCGGTCAGCTCCCGCACGCGGTCGACGATGAGGTCCAGCGCCTCCTCGGGCGGCACGTCCCCGAGCAGCCGTTCGCGGACGTCGCCGGCGGCCACCGACCACCGCCGCCGCAGCTCGCCCGCCTCGAACAGGCGCGCGTTGTCGATGGCGATGCCCGCCGCCCCGGCGAGCGCGGTGAGCACGGCCTCGTCCTCCGCGGTGAAGGGGCCGCCGCGCTTCTCGGTCAGGTAGAGGTTGCCGTAGACCGCCCCGCGCACGAGGACCGGGACGCCGAGGAAGCTGCGCATCGGCGGGTGGCCCTCGGGGAAGCCCACGGACGCGACGGGTGCGTGGAGAGGTCGTCGATCCGCAGCGGGTAGGGCTCCGCGATGACCTGACCCAGCACGCCCTTGCCCTCCGGCAGGTGCGGCATCGACGCGACCGCCTCGGCGTCCATCCCGGCGTGGACGAAGGCGGACAGGCCGCCCTGGGTGCCGAGGACCCCCAGCGCGCCGTACCGGGCGTCGACGAGGCCGATCGCGGACTCCACGATCCGCCGCAGCGTCGAGTCGAGGTCCAGGCCGGTGGACACGCTGAGGAACGCGTCGAGCAGCCCCTGGACCCGCTCCTGCGTGCGGGCCACCGCCCGCAGCCGCTCCTGCACCTCGTTGAGCAGCTCCACCAGCCGCATCCCGGCCAGCAGGTCATGGCTCGACGACCTGTCTCCCGGCCGGTCGCCCGGCCCGTGTCCCGGCATCGCTCCGTCCCGTCCGCTCGCACGGAGGCCACCGGGGCCACCTTGGACGGCGGCTCCGGCCGCTGCTGGTGACGGTGGCACCGCGCCGCGTGAGCGGTCAAGGGAGCCCGGCGCCGCGGCGGGGCGTCAGCGCCGCTGGGCGCGCTCGGCGATGCCGCGCAGCATCCGGCGGGTCATGACGAGCGTGACCGGCTCCATCACCCGGTTCGCCACGCGGAGGCCGACGCCCCGCGGTCGACGCGCGACCGACCGGGAGAGCAGCCGGCACCGGCCGGGACCGTGCGGTAGCAGGTGGAAGGACCACACGGCGTCCCACGGGTGCTCCGGCGGAGCCTGGCGCAGCACCAGCGCCCGCCCGGGCACCACCTCGGCCACGGGGAAGGAGTAGCCGGCCGGGATCGCCCGGTACCCCTCGGGCACGACGACGACGCGGTCACCGGCGGCCAGGTGCTGCCACTCCTCGCGGATCTCGTCGGTGGAGTGGATGTCCAGGCCGAGCAGGTTCTCCAGCCGGTCGTAGCTGTACATGCCGCCGCGGTCCTGGCCGATCTGGACCAGCCACGGCCAGACCGCCTCGGGAGGGCGCCTCGACGGTCACCGCCAGGGTGGTCCGCTCGACCGGGCCGGGGACGAGCTCGTCGCCGGGGAGGACGCGGGACACCTCCCCGGAGCTGGCACCCCAGTTCCGGGTGGCGTGCAGCAGCTGCGCAGCCGAGGCACCCACGCCGGCGGTCAGCAGGGCGCGCTGCGCCAGGGACAGGGGCATCGGTCACCTCGGGTCGACGATCCGGCCGGCTCCACGGCGACGCTAGGTGCCCCGGACCACCGGTGCGGCGGCTAGAGGGCACAGCCGGGCGGGCCGAAGGTCACCGCCGGCCGGGACGTCGGCCCTCGTCCGCCCCCGGCCGTCCGGACGCAGGCTCGGGTCCGAGGCCCGGCGCGTGTCCGGGCGGAGAGCCGAGGACGACGTGACGACGGAGCGGACGCCTGCGGAGGCCGACGGGCACGGCGACGCGGACGGCGGTCCGGCGCGGTGGGTCGTGGGCGTGGACGGGTCCCCCGGGGCGCGCGCGGCCCTCGTCTGGGCGCTGGCCGCGGCGGCCCGGGCGGGCGCGACCGTGGAGCTGGTGAGCGCCTACCCGGTGGACTACTACTGGGCCGACCCCTACCTGGTCGACAGCCGCCGGCTGGACGAGGTCCGGGCGGACACGGCGCGCCTGGTGCTGGACGCGGTGGACGAGGCGCTCCGGGATGCGGCGGTCGCCGCCGTCCCCGGGATCTCCGCGTTGAGCACCGAGGTCACCGTGGTCGGCGGCGCGGCGGCGGAGCACCTCGTCGCCGAGGCCGAGGGCGCGCAGCTGCTGGTCGTGGGCAGCCGCGGCCGGGGCGGCGTCCGCAGCACGCTCCTGGGGTCGGTCGCCCTGCACTGCGTGGCGCACGCGCCGGTCCCGGTGGTCGTCGTGCACCCCGGGGTGGTGCAGCCCCCGCCCCGCGTCGTCGTCGGGATCGACGACTCGGCGACGGCGCGGGCGGCGCTGGCGCGGGCAGCGCGGGAGGCGCAGGTGCTGGGCGCCGAGCTCGAGGTCGTCGCCGCACAGCAGCCGGTGGCCTACTGGAGCGAGGTGCACGCCGTGTACCTGCCCCCCGCCGCCGAGGCCCGCGCGCAGCTCGAGGAGCGCGCCGAGCAGATCGTCGCCGAGGTGCTGGGCCCCGGGACGACGGCGCGGCTGAGGCTGGAGGACGGCGCCCCGGGGGAGGTGCTGACCCGTGTGGCCGACGGCGCGGCGCTGCTCGTGGTGGGCAGCCACAGCCGCAGCCGGATCGCCGGCATGCTGCTGGGCTCGGTGGCGCTGCACGTCGTCGTGCACGCGCCGTGCCCGGTCATGGTCGTGCACCCGGAGCGCACCCGTCGGGCGGGGAAGCCGGCGGCGCAGCCGGCCGCTGCCGCGTCGACCTGACCCGCGCGGAGGGTGCCCCGCCTCACGCCCAGGTGGTCCCACCCCGGCCGTCGGGAACCGGCCGGGAGGCGGGTGCCCCCGCGTCGGGGAGGAGCGCCGGATCCGGTTGCTCCAGGGGCTCGTGCGGGACGTGCAGGCCGGGCCGGCGGGTGCCGCTCTCCACGACGTCGTCGCGCAGGCGGTGCGGAGGAGCGGGCGTGGGCGCCGCCCGGCCGATGCGGAGCAGCATCTGCGGATGGGCGTCCCAGGTCAGGGCCGACCGGAGCTGCGTGCGGGTGACGGGCACCTCCACCGCCGAGCTCAGCGGGCTGGCGGCCCAGCCGTGCAGCGTCAGCACCAGGAGCAGCCGCTCCAGCGCCTCGCCGGCGCTCAACCAGGCCGCCCGGTCGTCGAGCGGGGTGGCGAGCAGGACCAGCGTCTGACCGGAGGTCGAGCGGGTCTCCGGCGGCAGTTCACCGGTGCCCGTGCTGTCGAAGTCGCGGAGCGGGAGGTCGTCGTGCTGCAGGCCGTCGACGTGCGGCACGACCGCCGGGGGCACGCCGTCCCCGCTGTCGGGTGACCTGGTGGTCCAGCGGCGCAGCTCCGCGCGGTACGCCGGATCGGCGTTCTGCAGGGCGTCCGCCCGCTGGGTGAGCGCTGCCACGAGCCGCCGGTGGTCCGCGGACCGGACGGGGATCAGCTGGACGCCCTCCTCCGCGGCGACGGCGACCAGCTCGCCCAGCAGCTCGTCGGGCAGCTCGGCCGCGGTGAAGGCGCGCCGGTTCGTCCGGCGGTCCGGGACGGCTCCGGCGAGCGCGGTGAGGGCGGCGTCCACGGCGCCCTCGACCGGAGCGAGCACCGCCAGCAGATCGGGATCACGCGGATCGGGGCACCGCCGCACCGCGGTGGCCCACCCCGACGCGGCGAGGGCGACCCGTGCGTTGGCCAGGGCGGCGCCGACGCTCTCGGTGAGGGCCCGCCCCACCGGATCGAGCACCGCCAGCTGACGGCCGCGGTCGGCGCGGAGCTCCAGCCGGTCGCCGTGCAGCACGAACCGCCAGGGCTGGGTGTTGTGCACCGAGGGAGCCAGCCGCGCCAGGTCGACCGCGGTCTCCAGCGCCTCCGCCACGGTCGGGCGGGGAGCGGGGGTGGGTGGGGTCGGCGTGCGGTGCCATGAGGGCTCCTCGGTGCGGCTGCACGGTCCAGCCTCGGCGGCGCCGGCGGTCCCCACCCGGGGCCCACGTCACCTCCCGCGCGCCGAACGTCCCGGGGACGCGGACCCCGGCCGCGGGCCGGTCGTGGCCGAGGTCTCAGGAAACGGGGCCTTCGGACCCGGCCGGCGAGGGGACCGCCGGGCCAGGATGGCCCGGTGTCCCACCCCGGTCCCGTGCCCGTGCGGGCCGGGGAAGAGCCCGTCACCCGCCCGACCGGGCTCACCGCCGCCGAGGTCGCGCACCGGGTCGGCACCGGCGCGGTCAATGCCGGCGCTGCGCGGACCAGCCGCACGCTGACGCAGATCCTGCGGGCCAACGTCTTCACGTTCTTCAACGCCCTGCTGGCGGTCCTGTGGGTGGTGTCGGCACTCGCGGGCCGCTGGCAGAACACGCTCTTCGGGGGCGTGGTGGTGGCCAACGCGGCCATCGGCATCGTCCAGGAGGTGCGTGCCAAGCGGACCCTGGACCGCCTCGCCGTGCTGAGCGCGCCGCGTGCCCGTCCGGTGCGCGACGGCCGGGAGGAGGAGGTGGCGGTCGAGCAGGTCGTCCTCGACGACCTGCTGGTCGTGCGGGCGGGCGACCAGGTGCCGGTCGACGGGGTGCTGCGTGACGGCGCCGGTCTCTCCGTCGACGAGTCGCTGCTCACCGGCGAGGCCGACGCGGTCGCCAAGGGGGCGGGTGACCAGCTGCTGTCCGGGTCGGTGGTGCTGGCCGGCGCCGGGCGGATGCAGGCCACCGCGGTGGGGGAGCAGGCCTACGCCGCGCGGCTGGCGGCCGAGGCGCGGGTCTTCACCCGGGCGCGGTCGGAGCTGCAGGACGGGACGAACCGCATCCTGCGCTGGATCGCGGCCGGGCTGCTCGTCGTCGGCCCGCTGGTGCTGTGGAGCCAGTTCCGCGCCGAGGACAACGTCGACTGGCGCGACGCGGTCACCGGCACGGTCGGCGCGATGGTCGGCATGATCCCGGAGGGCCTGGTCCTGCTGACCACGCTGGCGTTCCTGGTGGCGACGCTCGGCCTGGCCCGGCGCCAGGTTTTGGTGCAGGAGCTGCCGGCGGTGGAGGGGCTGGCCCGCGTCGACGTCGTCTGCCTGGACAAGACCGGCACGCTCACCCACGGCGACGTCGCGTTCGACCGCCTCGAGCCGCTCGCGGACGGCGCCGCGGCGCCCGCCGCGCTGGCGCTGCTCGCCGATGCCGACGGCGGCAACGCCACGGCTCGCGCCCTGGCGGCCGTCTTCTCCGACACCGGCGGTCAGGCGAGAGCGGACGCGGTGCCGTTCTCCTCGGCGCGCAAGTGGTCGGCGGTCCGCACGGCGACGGGGACCAGCTGGGTGCTGGGCGCGCCGGAGATGGTGCTGCCGGCGCCCGCCGGGCCCGCGCAGGAGCAGGCGCGGGCGCGGGCCGACGCCCTGGCCGCCGAGGGCCGCCGGGTGCTGCTGCTGGCCCGGTCCCCGCAGCCCTGGTCCGGCGACGCGGCCGAGCCCGACCTGCCCGGTGCGCTGGTGCCCGAGGCGCTCGTGGTGCTGGCCGAGCGGATCCGGGAGGACGCCGCCGAGGTGCTGCGGTACTTCACCGAGCAGGGGGTCGCCCTCAAGGTCATCTCCGGGGACAACCCGCGGACGGTGGGCGCCGTGGCCGCGGCGGTGGGCGTGCCCGGGATCGCGGGCGCCGGCGATGCCGTCGACGCCCGGTCGCTGCCGGACGACCCGGAGGAGCTGGGCGCCGCGGTCGAGGCCGGGAGCGTCTTCGGCCGGGTCACCCCGCACCAGAAGCGCGCGATGGTGCGGGCCCTGCAGGCCCGCGGGCACGTCGTGGCCATGACGGGGGACGGCGTGAACGACGCGCTGGCGCTCAAGGACGCCGACATCGGGGTGGCCATGGGGACCGGCGCCCCGGCCACGCGGGCGGTCGCGCAGCTGGTGCTGCTCGACGGGCGCTTCGCCCACCTGCCGCACGCCGTCGCCGAGGGGCGGCGGGTGATCGCCAACATCGAGCGGGCGGCGAACCTCTTCCTGGTCAAGAACGTCTACAGCCTCGTGCTGGCCTTGGTCACCGTGGTGACCCTGGTGGCCTACCCGCTGGCGCCGGTGCAGCTGACGCTCATCTCCACGCTCACCATCGGCGTCCCCGGCTTCTTCCTCGCACTGGCCCCGAACCGCCGCCGGTACGTGCCGGGCTTCCTCAGCCGGGTGCTCCGGTTCTCCGTGCCCATCGGGATCGTCATCGGTGCTGCCGCCTACACCGGATACGCAGCCACCCGCTGGCTCGACCCCGGCGCGGGGGTTGCCGAGGGGAGGACGACGGCGACCGTCGTCGTCCTCGTCGTCGCGCTGTGGACGCTGGTCGTGCTGGCCCGCCCGCTCACGCCGCGGAGGGTGGCCCTGATCGGGACCATGGCCGGCCTCTCGGCGGGCGCCGTCGCGCTCCCCACCGTCCGGACCGACGTGCTCCTGCTGGAGCCGACCGCGCAGGGGATGGCCGTGGCGGCTGCCCTGGGGGTCGTCGCCGGGCTGCTGGTGGAGCTCGTGGGCCGGCGAGGTGGCCTCCCCTCCGACGGTGTCTCCGACCCCGCGGCGGACCGCCGACCCGGTGACCGAGGGGTTCGCGTCCCTGGCGTCGGTGCCCAGCCGACGCCCCGGGGGACGCCGTGACCCGGCTCCACGACCTCGGTGGTCCCGCGGACCCCGTGCCCGTCCCGCCGAGCGGGCCCGGTCAGCGCGCCCCGGGTCTTCCGGCCTCCGCCGGTCCGGCCCCGGGGACGACCTCCACCGGGCAGCCGGCCCGGTGCAGCACCGCGTTCGTCGTCGACCGGAGCGTGCCCAGCGGCCCGCCGGGCCGGTGATGCCGGCCGACCACGAGGAGCTCCGCGGTCAGGGCCGCCGACAGCAGCACGTCCGCGGCCCGGGCCTGCTCGACCACCCGGCGGACGGGCACGTCGGGCCGGCGGGTCGTCCGGGACGTCAGGAGGTCGTCCAGGAGGGACTCCTGGCGCCGCTGGGCGGCGTCGGCACCGATCAGGGGGTCGAGGACGACGTGGGCCGCTCCGGGGAAGGGGTGCCGCCAGGTGTGCACGGCCACCAGTCCGCAGTCGCGCGCCTCCGCCGCGTCGAACGCGGCGTCCAGCACCGGGTCGTCCTCCGGTCCGTCGACACCGACCACCACGCCGGACCGGCCGGTGACCGTGGACCCGGCGCGCAGGGGGACGACCAGCACCGGGCACGCAGCGTGCCGGGCGACGGCCGACGCCGTGGATCCCAGGACGACGTCGTCGATCGAGCCGCTGCTCCGGGACCCGACGCAGAGCAGCTGCGCCGACCTGCTGGCGGCCACCAGCACGTCGGGAGCCGCGCCCACGTGCATCCGGGATCCGACCGTGAGGCCGGGGACGCGTCGCCGCAGGGTGTCGACCGCCGTCTCGAGCACCAGTTCCGCCATCACGTGCATCGCGGCCCGTCCGTCGAACCCCTCCGGCGCCGCGACCCGCGCGCCCTCCGGCCACGGGAACGCGAACAGCAGCTCGACCGGGGCACCCCGTCGGCGCGCCTCCTCCGCGGCGAGCTCGGCCGCCGCCCAGGCGTCGGCGGAGCCGTCGAGCCCCACGACCACCGGGGCCGGGCTGGTCGGATCGGTCACGGGATCTCCTCTGCGTCGGGGGATGTCCTCGGGGGGCCGAGGAGGCGTCAGTCACCGCGTCGCCGGCGCAGGGGGATGGCGAGGCTGCCCCGCGGATCGAGCCTGAAGTGCTTGTCCCGGACCCGCACCGGCAGCACCGTCGAGCCGGTGGAGGAACCGCCGACGGTGAGCGTGTCGTGGTCGATGGTCACCTCCACCTCGCTGTGCCGCCGGTAGCGCAACCGGAACCGCACGCTGCCGAGGGCGTCCGGCAGGAAGGGGTCGAAGCCCAGGACCTCCTCGCGTGTCTCCAGGCCGGTGAACCCGCGCTGGAGCAGGTCGAGGGTCCCGGCCATGGCGCCGAGGTGGATCCCTTCTCCCGTGGTGCCGCCCTGCACGTCCGCCACGTCGCTCTCGAGGGCCTCGAGGAACCAGTTCCACGCCCTCCGCCGGTCCCCCCGGGCCAGGACCCACGCGTGCACGACCTTCGACAGGGTCGACCCGTGGCTGGTGCGCTCCAGGTAGTACGCGACCGAACGCGGGATGGTGTGCCGGTCGTGCGGGTACCCGAGACGGTCCAGGACGGCGTACAGCTCGTCGGACGTGAGCAGCTGGAACAGCATGAGGACGTCGGCCTGCTTGGACAGCTTGTAGTCGTTGGGGCTGCGTCCCTCGGCCTCCAGGATGCGGTCCAGCCGGCTGATGTCGCCGTAGCGCTCCCGGTACCCGGCCCAGTCGAACTCCTCGAGCTGGTCGTACCCCCTGAACTGGAGCAGCACGCCGTCCGCCCAGCACAGCCGGAGCTTCCGGCTGACGTGCTGCCAGTGCTCCAGGTCCGCGCGGCGGATGTCCAGGAGGTCGAGGAGTTCGTGCCGTCGGCCCGGGAGGAGCACGTCGAGGCACTCGAGCGCCCGGGTGAGCGTCCAGGCCGCCATCACGTTGGTGTAGGCGTTGTCGTCGAGCCCCGGGGAGTCCGCGCCGGGCAGGGCGTCGTGGTACTCGTCGGGGCCCATCACCCCGCAGATGTCGAAGCGGTCCCCGACGGGGTCGTAGCTGGCCAGGTCACCCCAGAACGCGGCCACGGACAGGATGAGTTCGGCGCCGTACTCGCTGAGGAAGTCGACGTCCCCGGTCGCCTCGTAGTACCGCCAGGTGTTGTAGGCGACCGCCAGGCCGATGTGCCGCTGCAGGTGGGAGTTGTCGGGCAGCCACCGCTGGGACCGCGGGTTGAGGTGCATGGTCTGCGTCTCCTCGCGACCCGTCGAGCCGCTCTGCCAAGGGAACATGGCTCCTCGCCGGCCGACGGCCCGGGCGCTCGCGCGGGCCTGCGGCAGGCGGCGCCAGCGGTAGAGCAGCATCGCCCGGGCCACCTCGGGCAGCCGCAGGTTCAGGAAGGGGAGCACGAACACCTCGTCCCAGAAGACGTGGCCGCGGTACGCCTCACCGTGCAGTCCCCGCGCGGGGATGCCCACGTCCAGGTCGACGCTGTGCGGGGAGACGCTCTGCAGCAGGTGGAACACGTGCAGCCGGAGCACGAGGGTGGCGCGGACCGGGCCGGTGATCCGCACGTCGCACCGGGTCCAGAGGTGGTCCCACGCCAGCTCGTGCCGGGCGAGGACGTCGGCGAAGCTCCCGGCCCGGGCGATCTCGTCACGTGCCGCCTCACCGGGTTCGCCGATGCCGCGGTCGCGCGAGGTGCACAGAGCGGCGATCTTCTCGACGGTCACCGGTCGGCCCGGATCGACGGCCAGGACGAGGTCGACCGCCGCGCAGCCCGGCTCCGTGGCCGTCTCCGTCCCGGCCGTGGCGGGCCGTCCGTCGACGAGCACGCGGTGCCGGGCGGCCAGGCTCACGACGACACCCGACTGGACGGTGCGGGCGTCGAGCCCGAGGACGTCGCCGTCGACCACGGGCCGGAGGTCCACGAGGTGCCGCCCGTCCAGCCCGCGGTACCGGGCGACCCCGTCGTTGGTGACCCGCCCGTCCAGGGCCGAGCGGACGGTCAGCGTGCCCGACCAGTTCTCGGCCTCCACGGTGAGGTCCAGGGCGGCCAGGCACGGGTCGGCCATGGAGACCAGGCGTCGCTGGGCCACCCCGGTCCGCCGCCCCTGCTGGTCCTCGACGACGAACCGGCGGGTCAGCACGCCGCGGCGCAGGTCGAGCTCCTGCACGTATCCGGTGACGGCCAGGGCGGAGAGGTCCAGCCAGGCGCCGTCGTCGATGCGGAAGGTGAGCGACTGCCAGTCGGGCAGGTTGACGATGCTCTCGTTCTCCAGCCGGTGGCCGTCGACCACGTCGGGCAGGCGGTCGAACACGCCCGCGGCGTAGGTCCCGGGGTAGGACCCGTTCCCCGCTCGGTTCTCCGGGGCGGCGGCGCGCGTGGCGAACCGCCCGTTGCCCAGCGCGCACAGCGACTCGCGCAGCGCCTCCGCGGAGGGATCCCACCCGTCGTAGCGGAGCAACCACCCCGTCATGCCGACGTCCCTCGCCGCGCCCGCCGCGCCGGCTACGGCTGCGAGGAACCGTGATCGCCGCGGTCGGAACGCCGCAGGATGCTGATCAGCGTGGTCGTACCCGACGCGTCGGTGACCTTGAGCGCTCCGCCCTGCCGCACCACGTCGAACTGGATCTCGGTCGGGTGCTCGATCACGTGGCGCAGCTGCACCGGGAACCGCGGTTCGCTCCCACCGACGGACACGACGAGGACGTCGTCCTTGTGGTCGTAGGTGATGCCGGAGAACGGCAGCCGCTCGACCATCGATGCATCGCCGCCCTCCGCGTCGAGGATCTCGATGGTCACCTCGTTGCCTGCCGAGGCGGCGCTGAGCCGCTCGGTGAGCGTGCCCCAGTCGGCGCGCTGCTCCACCGTGGTCTCGGACATGACGCTCCCTCCTCCGTCTCCCGGTCCCCGGCCGCGCCTCCGGCGTCCTGGGGCGGGCGTGGCACCACCGTGGACCCGGCGGGTCCTGCGGGGGAGCGGCCCAAAGGCCGGGAGGGTGGGGACTTCGGACCCCGCCCGACCTGGAGCACCGCCGAGAGGCAGGTCGGGGCGACCGCGCACCGGGTCACCCGATCCTGATCAGGGCCTGGGGGTGGTCGTCCCAGCACAGCGCCGACCGCGCCTCGGCCCGGACGAGGGGGACGGCGAGGGCGGAGGGGACCACGCTGGCGGTCCAGCCTCGGTGCGCCAGCTCGAGCAGGACGCGTTCCAGCGCCTCTCCCGACCGCAACGCGGCGAGCTCGTCGTCGGCCTCGGTGGCGAGGAGCAGGAAGACGTCCCGGTCCGCGCGCTCTCCCGCGCCGGTGGCCGCGCCCGAGGCGTGCCCGAGCACGGAGCCGGCCTCCCGGTCGAACTCCTCCACCGCGCGGCGGCCGTCGTCGGACGTGATCGGTACGAGCACTGCGCCTTCGAGCGCCGCCACGCGGCCCAGGTGCGACAGCAGGGTGGGCGAGGGCACCCGTGCCCGGGTGGTGCGACGGCCGAGCGGCCCTCCGGCGGCCACGGCGGCGAGCGGAGCGAGCCCCGCTTCGAGAGCTCGTGCCACGGGACGCAGGACGGCGACCAGCTCGGGGTCGTCCGGGCGGGGCAGGCGGTCGACCTCCACGGCCCAGCCCTGCCCGGCCAGCGCGACCCGGACGCCGAGCACCAGGGCTCCGACACCCTGGACGTCTCGGCGCGGGGGAGACCACGTGCCGGATGCCCCGGGCGTCCGATCGACGCGCACCTCCAGCCGGTCCGGGTGCAGGACAGGGGCGCAGGGAGGTACGTCGCAGAAGGCCGAGGTGAGCGTCGCCCGGCCGGCGGCCGTCTCCAGCGCAGCCATCCGTTCGTCGAGCTGCGACAGCCGGCCGGTCACCGGGACACCGCCGACGAGGGGGCGGCGCGGTGCGCGGCCTCCAGGAGTAGACGCCGCTCGGCGGTGGCCAGCGCCCGCCGCGTGGCGGGTACGGCGGCCGGCTCGACCGAGACGGAGGTGATGCCCGCGCGCACGAGGTGCTCGACGAACTCGGGACGTCGGGACGGTGCCTGCCCGCAGAGGCTCGACGGGATCCCCGTCCGCCGGGCTGCGGCTATGACCGCGTCGATGACGGCGAGCACGGCGGGGTCGGCCTCGTCGAAGAGCTCGGCGAGGTCGCCGGAGTCCCGGTCCACCCCGAGGACGAGCTGGGTGAGGTCGTTGCTCCCGATGGAGACGCCGTCGACGCCCAGTCCGACGTACTCGGGCAGCCAGTGCGCCACCGACGGGACCTCCGCCATCACCCAGGCCGCAGGCCCCGCTGCCGACCGAGCGGGGAGTCGTCGACGAGCTGGAGGCACGCCTCCAGCTCCCACTTCGTGCGCACGAAGGGGATCATCAGGCCGACGGCCGGGAACTCCTCCCGCACCCGGGCGAGCGCGGCCAGCTCGAGGCGGAAGAACGACGGGTCGTGGACGTACCGGTAGCAGCCGCGGTAGCCGATCATCGGGTTGTCCTCGACGGGCTCGTACACGTCGCCGCCGGTGAGGCCGCGGAACTCGTTGCTGCGCAGATCGGCGGCGCGGTACGTGACCGGGCGGGGCGCGAACGCGCCGGCGATCGTCCCGATCGAGGCGGCCAGGTCGGAGACGACCTGCTCGGACTCCCCGGCCGCGATCAGCGCGGAGGGGTGCTGCCCCCGGAGCGCCCGGGTGAGGAGCGAACGCGCGGGCGATGGCCGGCAGATCGGCTTCCCTCGCCCGACGGACGAGGTAGGCCCAGACCAGTACGCGCAGGACGCGGTGCAGGCCGTAGAGGCACACTCCGACGCCCGCGAGGACGGGCGCGTCTCACTCTCGCGGTCCCGTGAGCACCATGCGCGCCTGGAACCGCAGCGCATTCACCCGGTGGTTTCGTTGCAACCCCAACTCTCCATCGACTCCGCCGGCCTTCTCGTGGCCCCGATGAACTTCGCCGCGTGCACGCTTCTCGATCGGGCTCGCTCCGCATTCGCCTGCACAGGACCCTGAGCGCTGCGGTTCACCTTCCGGAGGGGCGCGTCGCGGAGTCGGCGCGGCTAGCCTGCTGCGGTGCCGAACCCGCCGCGTCCAGGACCTCGGGCGCTGCCTGAGTTCCGCGGCACTGCCCACGCCCGTCCGGACCGAGTGGTTCGTTCTCAGGTCGAGGCGTTCGTCCTGGAGCAGTACACGGCGGGCCGATCGCTGCGTAAGCAGGCGAAGCTCACCGACTCACCGCCCAGGGCGCGCGACAGATGGTCCTGCACCTGGCGCCGGCCACCCTCAGCGGCGACGAGGACCCCGTCCTCGGCGGCGAGGACGCCGAGGAGGGGTAGCCCGCCCCGGTGAGCACCGCAATCGTCGTCGCCGTTGGGGTCACCGCCGTGCTGATTGCGGTGGCGACGCTGCTCTTCCCGCTGCCGCGACGGACGCGGCAGCCCGGCCACGCGGAGGCGCCCCGGCGGCGGGAGAAGATCCGCCAGCGGCTGCAGCAACGGCGCCCGCTCCTGCTGACCTATCTCGGGCTGGTCGTGATGGTCGCGGTCGTGGCCGTTATCTGGGTGCTGCCGGCGGTGCTCACCCGCCACCCGCATCTCAACGAGCCTGCCGAGCGGCATCAGGCGATTGCCGACACCCGGACCGGCCTGGTGGCCATGCTGGTTGCGCTCGGTGCTGCGGGCGGCCTGGCCTACACCGCCCGGACCTACCGACTCAGCCGGGAAGGTCAGATCACCGACCGCTACTCGAAGGCCGTCGAGCAGCTGGGCAGCGACAAGCTCGAGGTCCGCCTCGGCGGCATCTACGCCCTCGAAAGGCTGATGCACGACAGCCCAACCGACCAGCCCACGATCATGGAGGCACTCACCGCTTACGTCCGCCACCACGCACCGCGCGCACCGGGGGAGGCGCCGCCTGTGAGGGAGCGGCGCGTCGCCGGGCATCGCCGCCGCCACACGCCAGCTGTCCCGGAGCACCCGGCCGAGGACGTCCAGGCCGTGGTCACCGTGCTGGGCCGACGCCGTCGCGTGGCTGGCGAGAACCCCATCGAGCTACCGGTCACCATGCTCCGCAGAGCCAGGCTCGACGGTGCGTACCTGGCCGGTGCCCAGCTCTACGGTGCGGACATGACCGGCGCCCAGCTCGACGGCGCGGAACTGACCGAAGCGCATCTCGACGGGGCAGACCTGACCGGCGCCTGGCTCTTCGGGGCGGACCTGAACGGCGCCCAGCTCCTCGGGGCGGACCTGACCGGCGCCCAGCTCCTCGGGGCGGACCTGACCGGCGCCCGGCTCGACGGGGCGAACCTGACCGGCGCGACTCTCCACAACACGATCCTGACCGGCGCCCGGCTCGTCGGCGCGAAGCTACCCGGTGCTGTGCTCCCCGACTCGGACCTCAGAGGCAGGAACTTCCAGCGAGCGACGCTGACTGACGCCATGTTCGCCCGTTCGAACCTCTCCGATGCTCAGTTCGCCGGCGCCGACCTGACCGGCGCCACCCTCTCCGCGGCGGATCTGCGCGGTGCCTTCCTCTACGACGCCAAGCTGGTCGGTGCTCACCTCGTCCTCACCAGGCTGCACAACGCCGATCTCTGCGAGGCAGACCTGACCGGCGCTGACCTCCACGACGCCAAGCTGGTCGGTACCCAGCTGCCCCGCGCAAGGCTGGCCAACGCCAACCTTCTCCGCGCGGATCTCACCGACGCGGACCTCACCGGCGCGGATCTCACCGGCGCGAATCTCACCGAGGCCGACCTCACCAATGCACGACTTACCCGTGGTGGACTCAGCGCTCCGCAGATGGCTGGAGCGCGAAACGTCGACCGGATCCGGTGGTACGAGAAGACGCCCGACGACGAGTAGACCCGCTGAAGGAGCCGCGACGCTGATCGCCGCCATCCTCGCGAGTAGTGCGTCGAACGCACCGTCACTGGCGCTTACAGAATGTGATGGCGCGGGTAGCCTGCCCGCCATGGAGAAGTGGCTGTCGGATGTGCTGCGGCGTGGGTCGGTGCGGATGCTGACCTCCTTGCCAGTGGCGGCGGCCCTGCCCCTGGACGACTGGCCCGGGGCCGATGGCTACAGCGCATGCTGGCCCGACCTCTTCGGCAACCATCTGATCTTCGTTGCCCGTCGCGGCGCCGGGTCGACCGCCAGCGTCCACCTGTCCCGCGAAGGCTGGGTCAAGCGCCGGGTCGAAGGCGGCCAGGTGTCGGAGACCCGCTTGCGCCCAGATGAGCGGGCGTTCGTCGCCCTCTGCTGGAGTTCGTCGTCGGCGGTCCGCCACGATCGGGAGCCGATGCGCGCCCTGTCGCGCACCGCTGATGCCGCCGAGGTGGCCCGCTGGCAGGCGATGGTCGAGGAACCCGAGGTGCTCATCGCGCTGACCGCGGTCACGGGCTGGGCCGACTGCCGGTGCGGGGCGCGCATCTGCCGGGTCGACGGCCACTGGTGCCATCCTCGTGTCGACGGCGCTCCGGGCTCGCGCAAGTGCCGGACCGCCGCGCTCGAGCGCGGCGAGGACGCCGACGCCGCCATCGCGGCCGGCACACTGCACGCGACCTGGTCCGCCGAACCGATCTGACGCCTGGACACAGGGCCTCAGTCCCACCACAGCAGGTCGATCCACGGCGCACCGGTCCGGCGCCGGAAGCCGGGGTCCGAGCTCATGACCGTCATGGTGGCGCGCGACGACAGGGGCCGACAACCGCTCCATCTGCGGCTCGGGACGCCCACGGACGGCGTTTCACATCGACGCTGGCCGCTGTCGGGCTGGCGTCAACGCTCGGCGAACAGGTGTGCAGCAGGACGGGCGCCGTTCAGCACGGCTCCCAGGTCTGCAGGATGGCGGGTCGGCCGGGCTGCTCGACCGTCGAGCTGGGCGGGTTCAGGCCGGCGGGCCACTCGATGACGGCCACACCCCACGTCGGGTCGCCCCCGTCGCATGGGGCCCCGTGAACCTGACGCGGCCGGGCACGCTCCAGACCACCGCGCCGACGTCGGTGATGTTCTCCCGGAAGTACCGTGTGTCCAGGCTCGCCTTGACGACCCCGATCACGGTCGTGCCTCCGGCCGCGGTGAGGACCGCTTTGCGCAGAAAAGCGGCGAAGGTGGAGCTGGGCACGCTGCGGGAGCTCGAGGCCCACCCCTCCACTGACGCCGACGAGGTGTGGGAGCTGCGGGACGCCGGCCGCGACCCCTACACGCCGGCCTCGGACGCGTTGGCTCAGCTGCTTCCCGCCGACCAGCGGTTCACCGACGTGCACGCCGGCATGCTCGGCCGGGACGGCAGTCGCCTCGACTTGCGCAGCGGCCCGGTGCAGGTGCCGCAACGGATGCGGCACGCCCTGCTCCGCCAGCGGACCGTGTCGGTGCTGCGCAACGGGCCGGCCGACTACCCGCTGCTCACGCTGTTCGACAAGTACGTGCCCGACCCTCACTGGGCCGTCGGGGCGCCGGCCCACCAGGCCACGATGTCCAATGCGCGCAGTTCGGTGATGGGCCGGCGGCCGGCGCTCGTCCGCGCGGCGGGACATCGAGGCAATACCGATCAATCATTGGTTCAATGTGTTGCGTAAAGTGATGAACCTACGGTTCAATGGTTTCGCCGGCGAGGTGCCGGCGCCACCAACGAGAGGGCCCACCATGGTCACCGACCCCACCACCCCGCACGAGCTGCTCAACCTCGCCAACGAGCTGGAAGCGACCGCTGAGCGACTGCGGGCGATCGCCCAGCGGACGATGCAAGGAACCCCGAACCGCGACGAGGAGGCCGTTCTCGCCCTCACCGACGCCGGCAGGGACCTCGTGCGCTACCTGCTCACCCAGGAGCAGGAGCGAGCCGACTACGGCAAGGCCCTGGAGGACCTCGGCATCACCGGCCCCTCACTCGGCGGCGTCGTCGGCGGTATCAAGCGGCGAGAGCTGGCCAAGATGCCGCCTGTCGTCGACTACGAGCTCATCGAAGGCACGAAGGACGACTGGCGGGTGCTCATCAACCAGCGATACGTCGAGGCAGCCCGCAAGGTCCTGTAGTTCACTGCTGCGCTCCGCTGCGACCGAAGGGCCGGCACTCCCGCGGGGTGCCGGCCCTCGGCGTGTCCCGGTGCAGGCGACCGCCCCTGAGAACCCCTCCGGTCGCACCCACAGCGCCCGACTTTAGGGCTGCGACCAGAAGGGTGCTGATTCTGCGCGCCAAGGGTGCACGCTCCCGAACCCGCTCGTAGATTCCCACCCTGGCCTGGGGCGTTGCAGATCTGCGAAGACCCCGAAGTGTCGTTCGGCGGAACGGGAGTGTCACTGGTCGGACTCGTTGAGTGGGGAGTGTCGTTCGGCGAACGTCCGCGAAGTGTCGCTCGGCGGAGCACCGCAGGTCGGACGCCGACACTCTCGCCGGATTCCACGCGAGGCGCCTCCTGCCATGCCCGCCGATCTGCTTATCGCGCTGAACACCGGCCCGGTCAGCATGAACCGCCGGCTGACCGCACGGGCCTAGCCGACGTCACCGGGGCGCATAACGACCTACCGCGCCAACGGGCCCACCGGGGCACCGGTAGGCCCGTAGTGCACGTTGTCGCTACTGCTCGCCCTGCACGGGACGCTCGAACAACTGCTGCTTGAGCTTGGCGAGCTCATCGAGGCGCTCCTTGAGGTAGTGGTCGGTGGTGCTGCCGCCGTCGTGGGCCAGGTGCAGCTTGGCGGCCTGCTGGTCGGCGGCCTTGAACACGATGCGCCCGCTGGTGTGCCTGACGTCGTGGCAGCGGAGCTCGATGCGCTCGGTCCACGGCAGGTTGCGGCGGACGCGGGCGAACAGGCTCTCGATGCGCTTGCGGGTGATGGGCCGGCACGTGGCGGTAGACGAAGTTGCCGTCGGCGTCAAAGGTGTCGACCGGTCGGCCGTAGAAGACCGGCGAGGTGTCGGTGAGCGCCGGGACGCCGTGCCGGCGCTCCTCGGGCGTCGCATCCGGCGAGGCGGCCACCCGCGGCCCGCGGGCCAGGGCGTGGGTGAGCAGGTCGGCCAGGTGCGTGGGCGTGGTGGGCCGGTAGCGTCACGTCTGCTTCTTCTGGTCCCAGTAGCGGATGCGGCAGCCCTCGACGTCCAGTCCGCCGCAGGTCGTGTCCAGCAGCGCACCACGCCGCACGGCCTGGATGAGCAGGTGACGGAGGATGAGCCCGTCCAGCGTGGGGTCCTGCCCGGTGCTGACGGCGACCCCGTAGACCTCGAGGAACTCTTCCTCGGTCAGCGACCGGGAACCGGCCTCCTGCCGCGGCGGCAGCTTGAGCTTCGCGGCCGGGTTGGCCTTCACCTTGTCGTCGTCGCCGAGCCAGCCGAACATCCAGCGGCTGGCCTGCAGGAACTGCTCACGGGCGCCGCGGCCGTCGCTGTGCAGCAGCGGCCGGCCGGCCTGCTCGCGCTTGACGTTGCGCGCGACGGTGCGCTTGAGGCCGCGCCGCTGGGCCCACCACGCGGCGTCGGACAGGGTGCTGCGGGCGACCTTCTTGACCGGCATGTCCGGCACGCCGACGTAGCGGACGGCGCAGTCGGTGTGCATCTCGTCGTCGGGCATGGCGCAGACGTCAGCGTGGCCGTCGACGCCGCCCGGGCACGGGCAGGGGCCAACCGCGCACGCCGGGCACGGGCAGGGGCACATGCCCGGCAGCCCGTCGACGAGCAGCTGCAGGTAGGGCGCCCACGTCTTCTCGCTGCGCGGCAGGTCCTGACGCATGGCCCTCACGGCGTCGGCGACGGCCAGCCGGACCGTGTAGGCCTTCTTCGACACGTCCGCCGGCGGAAGCATGACCTCGACGACGTCGGGGTCGAAGCCCTGCCCGATGAGGCTGGCGCGCATCGCCTCCCGGGTGGTCGTGGCCGCGTCGACGCTCCTGCTCTTGTTGGCCTTCTTGGCCGGCTTGGCGGCCCGGTCGGCCTCGCGGCGGGTGGCGCGGCTGTCGGTCTCCTCGGGGTCGGGCAGGGCGCCGTCGTGCGGGGCGGGGATGGTGGTCATCGGAGGTCTCTCCTGCGTTGCGGCGGCACCGGTCGTGCCGCGGGCACCGGGGAAGGTGCCGGTCAGCCGACGATGCGCAGTCGCCCGCCGGAGCCGGTGGCGAGGCCGGCATCCGCCTTGCTGGCCTGCGGGATGACGGCGGCGTCTTCGGGGCGGGCGATGTCACCGGAGGCGGCCGCGGCGGGGCGCCGGAGACCGTCGAGCAGGCCGGTGACGCCGGCGTCGACGCGGCTGGCCGCGGTCAGGGTGACGGTGCGCCGGTCGCGATCGAGGACGGCGAGGACGTCGGCGCCGTCGGCGATGCCGGCCTCTCGGCGCACGCCGGCGGTGACGGTGAGCCGGCCACGGGCATCCAGGGGAAGGGCGTTGGTGGCGTAGTTCGGACGCGGCTGGTCCGGGCTTCCGGGCAGGTACACGGTGACCAGCGCGCCGTCGCGCTCGGCGGGGAGCCTGGTGGCGGCGTCGACGTCGACCGGCAGCTGCAGCCGGCCCTTGGCGTCCAGGGTGCGCATGAGCGTGGCGCTGCTGGCGGCGGCCATGTCGACCGACTGAGCCCAGATGCCGGACAGGTCCACGTGGGGACGGCCGTCGGCGCTACCGGCGCCGACGGCGACGGCGACGGCGACCAGGGTGAGCGCATCGGCGGGTGCCCGCTCACCGGCACTCCGGAGCAGCGCGCCGAGGCCCGTCCACGAGGACGGCACACCGGTCAGGGCGGGGGAGGCCTGCCGTCCGGTGGCCGGCGACGGGGTCGTGCCGCCGCCAGCCCCGGGGCGGGGGAGGGAGTGGGCGGGGGGGAGTGAGGGGGATTCGGCTGCTCGCCGGCGGGCGGCCGGGTGGGGCCGGGGGAGCGGGGTTCGGCATGGACCGACCCGTCCCGGGCGATCCGGGTTGGGCAGTCGCGGCCAACAGCCGTTGGACCACTGCGGCGTCGGAGACGTGATCGGCCGGGGCATTGGGACGGCGATCGGCCGGCTTCGGCGGGATGGTTGCCGTGCCTGGGCCGCCCGGGACGGTGGCCGTGTGTGGATCGAGAGGGACCTGGTTCAGGTCTGGGAGGTGGGCATCAGCCCACTTCTGAGTGTCCGAGGGGGGACTTGAACTCCTGTCCTCGGTTCAGCATCTAGGTACGTCACGATGCTCTGAACTGGGCTTTTGCCTTGCGTCAGAGACGCCCAGACGACCCAGGTTCGCATCCAGATACCCCTAAATCCACGGGCAGCAGTATCACGCGGAGTATCACGAGGCGATCCTTCGCGGACCCGACTTCCGATCGGTCGGCCAGCTCAGGTCAACGAGTACGCCATCCCACGCAGACGATGCGCTGTCAGCTGGGCGGCGACTTGTCGGTACGGGGCCGCTAGGCGTCCTCGTTGCGATCAGCTGGGTCGTTGTGGAGTGCGCGGCTAACGACTACCAGCAGTGGTGTCGTTCGGGCCTCCGACAGCGTCGTCGACTGCCACGCCGAGGACGGCCAGCAGGGGTAGGCGTGGGATCAGTAGTCGTCGACCCAACCGGACCACCGGCAGCTCGCCGTTCTCGATGGCCCGGGTAACCGTGCGGACGTCGACACCGAATACCGAGGCCGCCTGCGCGATCGTCACAACGGCGGAGCCGCTGGCCCTGAGGTCCTCAAGGTTCACCGCGGTCCCTCCCTACGAGCGATGACGTCGGGCTGGATCGGGAGCGCCTTAGGACCGCACCCGTCCGTGCCGGAGGCCCGACGGATGGTCGTCTTACAGCCGGCCCCGAGCAGGCACACCGCCTCCTCCGGCGTCAGCAGCAAGGGACCGGCGCCCAGCACGTCGCGGAGCAGTTGCGCATCGCCCATGTCGCTATCCTCCGGAACTGTCCCGCTCCGCTGCCACGGCCCGAACCGTGCTGGAGCGGTTGCTGCCTGCTGCCTGCTGCCTGCCGTCCAACGATCGCGAACGAGGCTCCAGAAGTTCTCTCGTTCCAGTGCACGGCAGCACCGCCCGCCCGCCGTCATCCGACAGGCCGGCGCCTCGGATCCGTCTTCTGCTACCGGAGGATCCCCCCGGAGAAGTACCGGAGGTCAGCCTTGAGTACGGGACATCGGCTACTGCCCGGGCGCGTCAGTAGTGGGGCGCCCTTACGGACGGCGCACCGAGCTCGACCGTGCGGTCCCGCCCGCATGACCCCCCGGCCAGCGGGCCGTCGCCGATGCAAGTAGGGCACTCACAGGGCGGCCGGAACGTGCGGACCAGCTGGGGCAGGCCGACGGCCAGGTGAGGGTCAATGGGTCGCGCCGCCGCCGGGAAAGGGCCACCGGTGGCGAGTCCTGCATCCCGCTGGACGACACAACCCGCGCCGTCGGCGCCGAGGCCGGCTGGCTGATGGACGACGTACCCCGGCCGGGAACCGGATCCACGTGCGCCGCACCGCCAACCTGGACACCGGCGGAACGATCCACGACATCACCGACCGGCTGCCCCCGGGGAATGCGCTCCGTCGGCCCCGATTGCCGGGGCCGACTACATCGCCGCAGCTCAGGTCCTTGCTGTCGTGACGTCCACCGTGACAGGCCGCATCCGTCGCTAGCTCGTCCTGCGGCACGGTCGGTGACGAGAGGTGGGCGTCGCTACTCACCGGTTCGCGGCCTCCGCTTGACGGAGTTCGGCTGGTCGTCGCAGCGAGGCACCCGCCGCCGGATGACCGGTTTAGCGGGGATAGCCTGCCGTGGCGCATCGGAGGAGGATCCATTGGAGCACCACGATCCATCGCCGGAGACGGCAACCACCCCCCGCTGGTTCTCGGCGGCGCTGGCCTCGCGCCCGGACCACGTGGACGTGGACGTGGACGGCTGCGCGATCCACCTCCGCTGCTGGGGGGACCCGGCGCTCCCGGGCCTGGTGCTGGTGCATGGCGGCGCCGCTCACTCCGGGTGGTGGGATCACGTAGCTCCCTTCTTCGCCGGCGAACAGCGGGTGGTGGCGCTCGATCTGAGCGGGCACGGCGACAGTGGTCACCGTGAGCACTACGACATGACTCTGTGGGCGACCGAGGTGATGGCTGCGGCGGCCGCCGGTGGGATCACCCGGCCACCTGTGGTGGTCGGCCACAGCATGGGCGGCTGGGCGGCGGCAACCACAGGTGTCCAGCACGGCGAGCGACTCGCCGGCGTCGTCATCATCGACTCGCCCTTGAACGACCAGCCCCCGGAGGAGAAGGGAATCCGCCACCGGATGCGGCCGCGGCGGGTCTACCCGACCCTGGAGGAGGCGGTGGCCCGCTTCACCACGCTGCCGCGCCAGGACGTGATGCTCCCCTTCATCGCCCGGCACATCGCGGAGCAATCACTCCGGCAGGTGGAGGGTGGCTGGACCTGGAAGTTCGACCCCGCGATGTTCGGCCAGCGCGCGTTGATGCGGGAACTGCTGCCCGCCCTACGCTGCCGGGCCGCACTCCTCCGGTCCGAGTTCGGGTTGGTCCCGCCGGCGATGGCGGTGCGGATGGAACAGTTGCTACCCGTGGGGGTTCCGGTGATCGAGCTGCCCGACGCGGGACATCACCCGATGCTCGACCAGCCGTTGCCGTTGGTCGCAGCCCTACGCACCCTTCTCACGTCCTGGACCGCAGCGGCCCGCTGAGATCGGCCGCCGCTCTCAGCGGCGCACCACCCGGAGCAGTGCTGCCGGGGCGAGGTGTCCGGTGCCCCTGGCCGATCGTCGGACTCCGCCTCCGTCCACCCTCTACCGGGTCCCCGTCGGCGAGGTCGGGGACTGGTTGTAGTGCCCATGAGGGTTGTTGACGGCGTCGGGGGCTGGACCAATGGGGAGACCTCCGAGCGAAGGTGTGGGTGCTGACGCCGCACCGATCTTGCGAAGGTCCCATGTCCCTTCTGCGTCCCTCATTGCCGAATGGACGGCGTACCGGGGCGGCAACGATCACGGGCGACGCTCACCGGGCCGGTCCGTACGCCGAACCGACGGCAGTTCGGCCAACGGGATGAGCGTGAGGCGTCGGTGGCCTCCCGGAACTCCTTCCCCGACTCGTGGCCCCTGCTGGACCGGCTGGTGGAGCGAAACGCGGTATGGCGACGCTGGGAGGGCTGCTCCTCCATCTCCGGAAGCGGCCCTCCCAGCTGTCGCTCAGTGAGCTCAGCGACGGGCGTCGGCGAGCTCGCGGTCAGGCGCCGGGGTGTGGCGTTCCAGGGTCGAGCCTTCGATGTCCACGTTCGGCAGCCCGCGGTCCAGCCAACGGGGCAGATACCAGGCGCTGCGACCCAGCAGTGTCATGACCGCAGGGACGAGCGCCATCCGGACGACGAAGGCGTCGACGAGGACGCCGAAGGCGAGGGCGAACCCGATGCTCTTGATGGTGGCGTCCGGGCCGAGGACGAATCCCGCGAACACCGACGCCATGATCAAGGCTGCGGCCGTCACGACCCGCGCGCCGTGACGGAAGCCGCCGATGACGGCCTCACGCGGCTCGGCGCCGTGCACGTGCTCCTCCCTCATCCGGCTGACCAGGAACACCTCGTAGTCCATCGCCAGGCCGAACAGCAGTCCGATGAGCAGGATGGGCAGGAAGCTCACGATCGGCCCTGTCGAGGCGACGCCGAGCAGTTCGGCCAGCCAGCCCCACTGGAACACGGCGACGAGGGCACCGAAGGTGGCCGCAACGCTCAGGAGGAAGCCGAGCGTTGCCTTGAGCGGCACCAGGATGGAGCGGAATGCCACCATCAGCAGCAGCATCGCCAGGCCGACGACCACCGCGAGGAACAGCGGGAGTGCATCGGCCAGCTTCTCGGAGATGTCGATGCCGAGCGCGGTGTTGCCCGTGACGGCGAGCTCGGAGCCGGTCTGCTCCCTCAGGCCGGGACGGAGGTCGCGGATGTCGCCGACCAGATCCTCGGTCGCGGCCGCGGACGGCCCCTCGCTCGGGATGACAGTGATGGTTGCCGTATCGCCGGCCGGGTTCGGCCGCGGCGGTGCCGTGGTCGCCACGCCGTCGAGCGCGGCGATCGCCTCAGCAGTGGCGACGAAGGCAGTGTCCGGCGCCTCGGCGTCCGTAGCGTCCACGACCACGGTGAGCGGACCGTTGAAGCCGGGCCCGAAGCCCTCGGCCAGCAGGTCGTAGGCCTGCCGCTGAGTGGCCTCCTCCGACAGGTCCCCGTCGGTGGGCAGCCCCAACCGCAGGTCCAGGGCCGGCAAGGCGATGACCCCGAGGCCGATGACGGCAGCGAGGACGACGGGTACCGGTCGGCGGGTGACGAAGCGCGCCCACCGCGTGCCCCAGGACTCCGTCGTGGCCAGTGCTGCCTGACGGCGCCGCAGACCAGGCACCGGCCAGCGGCTGAACCGATCGCCGGCGAAGCCCAGCATGGCCGGCACCAGGGTCAGCGCGACCAGGACCGCCACGCCGGCCATGCCGGCCGCCACGAGACCCATCGTGGTCAGGAACGGGATGCCGATGACGGCCAGCCCGGCCAGGGCGATCATGACGGTCAGCCCGGCGAAGACGACCGCACTGCCGGCGGTGCCGACCGCTCGCCCCGCCGCCTCGCGGGCCGGCGTGCCCGTCGCCAGCAGCTCCTTGTGCCGGATGATGATGAAGAGCGCGTAGTCGATCCCGACCGCAAGCCCGATCATCAGACCGAGGGTCGGTGTGGCGCTGTCCAAGTCGACGACGGCCGAGAGGGCTTGGACCGCGGCCATGCCGGTGGCCACGCCGATCAGGGCGGTCAGGAGCGGCAGGCCCGCGGCGAGCAGCGTGCCGAAGGTGATCGCGAGGACGACGAGGGCGACGACGACCCCGGCCGCCTCGGCGATGCCCTGCTCGGGTGCGGCCTGGGTGGCCTCGCCGCCGAACTCCACCTGGAGCCCGGCGCCCCGGGCGCCCTCTCCCACGTCGAGAAGGTCGGCTCGCGCCTCGTCGGTGATGTTGTTGGGCTGCACCTCGTAGACGACCGTGGCGTAGGCGGTGGTCTGGTCCGCCGAGACGCCGCGGTCCTGGAAGGGGTCGCTGACCTCGGTCACCTGCTTCGCCTCCGCCGCGGCGGCGAGCGTCTCCTGGATGGCGGCGCCGATCTCCGGATCGCTCACCGTCCGACCTTCGGGAGCGCGGAAGACGATGCGGGCGGTGGCGCCACCCGCCGCGCCGTCGGGGAAGCGCTCCTGCAGCGTCTCCAACGCGGTGACCGACTCGACGCCGGGGATGGAGAGCTGAGCGTCGGCATCCTTTCCGACAGCGCCGGCCAGGCTGCCGAGCGCGACCAGGGCGAGCACCCAGGCCATGAGGACTGTCTTGCGACGGTGGAAGGCCCAGCGTCCGAGACGGTGGAGGAAGACGGCCACGTGTGGTGCTCCGGAGGTCAGGGGGGGCGGTGAGGGGGACCGGCATCGGTGACTAGCTAATCGGCTAGAGGCTACTAGATGAGTGAGTCCGATTGGCCGGGGCGCGTGTCGGTCCACCGATTGAGGAGCGGAGGGTGCCAAGACCGAGGTTGTGAGCAACGAACTCAACACCCTCCTGACGGCACTCTACGTAGAACTCGATGACCGCGTCTTGCCCCGGCTGGGCTGCTCGCGGGCACACCGGCGCGGCCGCAAGCCGGCACTGACCGATGCCGAGTTGCTGTGCCTGGTCGTGGCCCAGCAACTGCTGGGCGTGGCCAGCGAGCGGCGCTGGATCCGGTATGCCTGCACGCATCTGACCGGCATGTTCCCGCACCTGCCGGGGCAGTCCGGATACGGCAAACGGCTGCGCGCGGCCGGACCGCTGATCGCGTCGGTGATCACCGAACTGGCCCGCGACACCGACTCCTGGCACGACCTGCTGCGGCTGGTGGACTCCACCCCGCTGCCGTGCGCGGCCTCCCGGGAGACGGTCAAGCGCTCGGACCTGGCCGGACATGCCGGCTACGGCTTCTGCGCCAGCCACTCCCGCTTCTTCTGGGGGTTCCGGCTGTACCTGATCTGCACCGCGGAGGGCATGCCCATCATCTGGGGCCTGGCCGACCCCAAGATCGGCGAACGCGAAGTCACCCAGGCCCTGCTGGAACACCAACACCACCTCATCCGTGCCGGACAGGTCATCCTCGGAGACAAGGGCTTCGCCGGACGGGAGTTCGAGGCCTTCGTCCATGACGAACTCGGCGCCCACCTCATCCGTCCCGACCGCAAGGACGAGCCGGCCCGGCACGGCAAGCTAGCCCGCTGCCGGCAGTGGATCGAGGCGGTCTTCGACACCCTCAAAGGCCAGCTCAGCCTCGAAGACCACGGCGGGCGCACCCTGGCCGGGGTCTACGCCCGCGTCGCCGCCCGCCTGCTCGCCCTGGCCACCGCCATCTGGCACAACTGGCAGATCGGAGCCCCGATCAAGCGCTCCCTGATCGCCTACGACAGCTGACGATCAAACGGACTCACTCATCTAGCCATGCGGCTAGTAGCGCCGTGGGCCGTGGGGCACACGGGCTGATGGCTACCCTGACGTGGTGACCAGCCCGCAGCTCGCGACGTCGGCAGCAGGTAGCCCGACATCGGCTCCCCGCACTCCTGGGGCGCAGCGCGTGCTGGAGGCCGCCCTCGACCTGTTCGCCGCCCAGGGGTTCGACGGCACCTCGTTGCAGGAGATCGCGGATCGGCTCGGCGTGACGAAGGCGGCCGTGTACTACCACTTCCGGACCAAGGACGAATTGCTCCTCGCACTGGTCAGGCCGGCACTGGACGAGTTGATCCGACTGGTCGAGGCCAACAGCTCGAGGGAGAGCCGGCACCGGAGCCGGGGTATCGAGGTGGCCGGCTACGTCGACTACCTGCTGCGGCACCGTCGGCTGGCCGGGTACCTCGTCCGCGACGCCGCCGCCATGTCCAGACCTGCCGTCCTGGAACTCACGACGCGGCTCCGGGGCAAGGTGGAGTCGATGCTCCTGGGGGACGGGGCAGATGATCTGGGCGCGGTGTGGGGAGGCGCGACGCTGCAGGCGCTCACCGGGGCCTTGCTCGCCGCGCCGGCCGACGTCACCGAGGACTGGCTCCGCGAAGAGCTCACCGAGATCACCGCGCAGATGCTCGCCGGCTACCGCAAGGCAGTCCGTCGCCGGGGAGCCATGCTCTCCGTCGGGTGAGCCGGACCGCGGAACAGCCCACGTGCGGGGTCACCCGCTGAGTCCGCCCGCCTCGTGTCCGCACTCCATGCCGTGAGATGTGACGGGTGGCGAACCACCGCGCCTTCCAGGAGTCAGGACTGACAAAGGTCGGTATGACCCCCTCGGGCGACTAGGATCCCCTTCTTCCGTACGGGCGCCGTGGCCCCCGGGGACCGCGGCGCCACCGGTTGATCGGCGGCGACATGGACGGTGTCTCGTTCTCGGCCTGGCAAGCGCTGGATGCAGCGCTCTGGCGTCTGCTGGAGGAGACCCTGTCCGTCTTCACCTGGACGGCGGCAGCCGCATCATGTCTGGGGGCCGCGGCCTTGTCCTGCTACGGCATCTACGCCGCCGCCGGACACCTGCTCGGCCGTCGCCTCGGGCCGACCGAGCTCGTCGACAGCTTGCCTCCATCGGGAGTCGACGATCAGGTCGTGCACCGTGAGGCGGTGCGGGGTATTGCTGCCTTGGAGTCCTGGCTCGCCCAGGCGTCACCGGGATCGGTGGGCGACGACGATGCCTGATCGCGGCCGGGGAGGCTGCGGCGGACCAGCTCTGTGCGGCTGGACGCCGTACAGCAGCCGAGTATGGTTGGGACATGCAACCGGATCAGGGTGGGGTTGCCCTCGAGTCGCTGGAGCGCATTGAACAGGCGCTGACCCACCTCGTCCACCGAGCACAGCGCGTCCGGCTTCATACCGATGGGCCCGTACAGCTGCTGGACCGGAGCGCGTACACGATCCTCGGCCTCCTGAACGACGCGGGACCCATGCGCAACGGGGCGTTGGCGGCCCGCCTGCACCTCGACGCCTCGACGGTGAGCCGGCACGTGGCCGCCCTGCAGCAGGCCGGGCTTACCACGCGGGAGGCGGATCCGGACGACGGACGGGCCTGCCGGCTGCGACTGACGTCCGCCGGGCAGAGTGCAGTCGCGGAGACACGCCAGCTCCGCCGGAATGCCGTCCGCGAGCTGGTCGGCTCCTGGCCGACCGACGAACAGGACATGTTCGCGGCGCTGCTGGAACGGTTGAACGCGGATCTCGACGGCCTGGCCAGCGACGCAGCGCCTGGCGGACAGCCTGCCGACACGACTCGTGCGGAAGAGGTCGTGCGCGCGTGAGTTCTCCTGCTCCCCGTAACCCGCCTCCGGACTCCGCCGGCGGCGAGGGTCTGCCGCCGCTGGGGCACCGGCAGATCGTGACAGTGCTGGTCGGCCTCATGCTGGGCATGCTCGTCGCGGCGCTGTCGCAGACGATCGTGGCGACGGCGTTGCCGACCATCGTGGGGGAGCTCGGTGGGCAGGAACAGCTCGCCTGGGTGGTGTCGGCGACGCTGCTGACTTCGACTGCATCCACGCCGATCTGGGGCAAGTTGTCCGACCTCTACGGGCGGAAGATCATGTTCCAGTCCGCCATCGGGATCTTCCTGCTCGCCTCTCTCGCCTGTGGCTTCGCCCAGGACATGGCCCAGTTGATTGCATTCCGCGCGGTCCAGGGCATCGGCGCCGGTGGGCTGATGGCGTTGTCGCAGGCGATCCTCGGCGACATCGTCAGTCCGCGGGAGCGTGGTCGCTACCAGGGCTACATCGGATCGGTGTTCGGCATTGCCACCGTTGCGGGGCCCTTGCTCGGCGGGTTCCTCGTCGAGCACCTGTCCTGGCGATGGACCTTCTGGGTAGGCATCCCGATCGGCGTGGCCGCCCTGCTGGTCACCGAGCGGGTGCTGCGACTGCCGTTCCCGCGCAGCAAGCGCTCGATCGACTGGCTGGGCGCGTTCTTCATCGTGGGCTCGGTCAGCGCTCTGCTGCTGGTGCTGTCGCTGGGCGGCAAGGAGTTCGCCTGGAACTCCGCGTGGACCTACGCGCTCGCCGCCGCGGCGGCCGTCCTGCTGGCCCTCGCCGTGTGGCAGGAGCGTCGCGCTCGCGAGCCGATCATGCCGCCGCACCTGTTCGCGAACCACACGTTCGTCATCACAAGTCTGGCGGGCTTCGTCGTCGGCGTCGCCATGTTCGGGGCGATCGTCTTCCTGCCGCAGTATCTGCAGATCGTCAAGGGGCAGTCGCCGACCGCCTCCGGGCTGCTCACGCTCCCCTTGATGGTGGGCCTGCTCGGCGCCTCGATCGGGTCCGGGCGAGCCATCACCGCCACCGGCCGGTACAAGATGTTCCCGGTCGTCGGCCTGCTGCTGGCCGCCGCCGGGCTGGGACTCATGAGCCGGCTGGCCGCCGACACCTCGCTGGTCGTGGCCGGGGGGTACATGTTCGTCACCGGTGCCGGGATCGGGCTGGTCATGCAGGTCCTCGTTCTTGCCACCCAGAACGCCGTGGAGCGGAAAGATCTCGGCGTCGCGACCTCTGGTGCCACGTTCTTCCGCTCGCTCGGTGGCGCGCTGGGGGTGGCCGTGTTCGGCGCCCTGCTCACGCATCGCCTCGCCGACACCATCCCGTCCCGGCTCGCCGAGGCCGGCGTCCCGGCCGACAGGCTCGGGGGAGGGGCTCCGACGCTCGGCAGCCCTGAAGAGATCGGCGCGCTGCCCGAGCCGGTGTACACCGCGGTCATCACAGGCTTCGCCGATGCGCTGCAGACCACCTTCCTCGCCGCCGTCCCGTTCGCCTTGGTCGGTTTTCTCGTTCTGCTGTTCCTGCGGGAGACCCCGCTGCGCCGTCACCCGCAGGAGCAGACAAGCGGTGAAGACCTCGCCGAGGCCTTCGAGACGGCGGTCGTTCCGGACTCCGATCTCCGGCGCGGAACCGACGACGTCGCTCGCCCTCCTCATTCCGACACTCACGGCACGGCAGGCACGCAACCACCGAAGGCCCGGCCGTAGCGTTGTACGCCCGCGGCGGCCGCGACACGACCGCCTCCGCCGACCTCCGAAACGCGGAGGCCCGAGGGGTCATTCGGGTCGCAACCCCACCCGGTCGCGTGGGACAGCGGGGGCCGAAACCCTTCCTATTGCGGCGCCACGGGGCGACGATGGTTGCTGCGTGCAACGCCGGGAGAAGCGCCGACCGGCGGTGCTGTCTCACCCCCTGACGGCGCTGGACCCCTACGGAGTGGGGTGCGCGGTGGACTGCTATCTCAGAGGCACCCTGTATCTCCAGGCCGCTGCGATGTGGCTTCGGGCCGTGGCGCGGTTCCTGCTGTGGTGCCTCATGACTGGCGGCCTGGCCATGGGCACGTCGTGGGCAGGGCGTCCGGCGGTACTGACCAACTGGCTGGCGGCCGGGCCCCCGACCTGGCAGGGGCCGTGTCGCCGACAGGTCATGATCGCGCTGGAGGCGGCGCGGGGGTTCGCCGAGCTGGAGTCCTGGATGCGGGCCGGCTGTCCGCCACGGGCTGTTCGGCCGGAGCGGGACCGCACAGGGCCGCCGAAGACCTCTGACTGAGCGGCCTCAGGGAAAGGCTCAGTCCTGGGGTCGGTGCAGCCCTGGAGGGCCCGGCGCGTCGCTTCTCGACCCTCCGATGCGACACCGGGGTTCGATGCGCAGCTCAGCCCGCGCCGCCGTCACTCCGGCCCGGCCGCAGGCCGGGACGTGTCACCGCTCGTGGACGGCCGGGTTTCCCCCTCCCTCCAGCGGCCGGGGCTGACTCCCTTCCACCGCCGGAAGGCATGGACGAAGGTGGAGGCATCCGTGTAGCCGAGGCGTCGAGCGACCTGCTCGACGTTCAGACCGGCGGTCACGAGCAACTCCTCCGCCAGGTGTTCACGTGTCTGCTCCACGATCGCGCGGAACGTGGTTGCCTCGTCGCGGAGCATCCGGCGCAAGGTCCGCACGCTGACGTGCATCTCCGCGGCGACCTCCTCCTGTCCGAGGATCCGGCCCCCGGTGTGCACCAGGAGGTCACGCACCCGCCCGCTCGTCCCTCGCCGTGAGTGGCGGCGCTGGAGGAGGTCCCGGCACTGGGCCTCGCAGAGTGCGGCGGTCAGGGGGGCTGCCTGCGGCAACGGCTGGTCGAGGAGGGCAGCGTCGAAGACCAGGACCGACCGTGCGGCGCCGAACCGCGGCGGCACTCCGAACGCGGTCTCGTACGGCGTCGGATCGGCGGGCTGCGGCAGTCGCAGCGCCACGCGCAGCGGCACGACAGGGCGCCCCAGTGTCTCCCGCCACAGCTGCAGGGCCGCCGAGCTGTCGCGGAGCAGGACGAAGCGCCGGACGTGTTCCGGGACGTCCAGGTCGTCGAAGAACAGCCGGACCTCGCCGTCGTCCTCCCGGGCGCTGACGCGCGTCAGCGCGTACGTGAGGTCCACGAATCGCATCGCGACCTCGGTCCCCTCGCGGAGGGTGCGGCTCGAGAGCAGGGCGAAGCCCCAGATGCCGTAGCTCGCCAGCCGGTATCGCGCTCCGGCGGTCAGGCCTGCGTCCTCGGGCAGCGAGCCGGCGATGGCAGCGATTGCACGCATCTCCTGCTCGCCGGTGATCTCGGCAGCCGGGTCCTCGAGGGCTTCTTCCGGTATCCCCCCGCCGGCCAGCACGTCACGGCGGGGGAGGCCGTGCTCCACGGCCAGCCCACACAGAAGTGCCACGCTGCCCGTGCCGCGGACGGGCGCGTCGAAGGGGTGTTGGGGGTTGGCCGGAATACTCAACTCACGGCCGATTGTGGCATGGCTCACCTCCGCCTCGCACGGCTAGCTTCCGTCGTGACCGACATCACCAGGCAGATGGGCAATGAAGCATGACCTTGACGGCAGAAGCAGCAACCGGCACCGCGGCGGAGACCCAGCACCGTCGACGTGCTCGTGGTCGGGGCGGGGATCTCCGGGATCGGCGCCGCCTATCACCTGAAGCAGCAGTTCCCGGACAAGAGCTTCGTCATCCTCGACGCGCTGGACGCCCGAGGCGGCACCTGGTGGACCCACCGCTACCCCGGCGTCCGGTCCGACAGCGACCTGTTCACCTTCGGGTACAAGTTCAAGCCCTGGCGGGGGGCGTCGATCGCCACCTCGGACGAGATCCTGTCCTACCTGGACGAGGTCATCCAGGAGAACGACCTGGGCGACCGGATCCGCTACCGGCACCGGGTGAGCGCGGCCAGCTGGTCCTCGGAGGAGAAGCGCTGGACTGTGCAGGTGACCCGTGAGGACACCGGCGAGTCGCTGCGGTTCACCACCGACTTCCTCTGGATGTGCCAGGGCTACTACGACCACTCCCGGCCCCACCAGCCGCAGTGGGAGGGGCTGGACCGGTTCCGCGGTCATGTCGTGCACCCGCAGCAGTGGCCCGCGGACCTCGACTACGCCGGCAAGCGCGTCGTCGTCATCGGATCCGGAGCCACCGCGGCCACCCTCGTGCCGGCCATGGCGCAGGAGGCGGCGCACGTGACGATGCTGCAGCGCTCGCCGACGTTCTTCTTCGCCCGCCCCAGGACCCACGAGCTGGCGAACACACTCCGCGCCCTGGACGTCCCTGACGAGTGGACCCACGAGATCCTCCGGCGCGCGTACATCGCCGAGGGGGACGAGATCACCCGGATGTCCAAGGAGGCGCCCGACGAACTGCGGGCCTTCATCATCGAATCGATGCGTCCGCTGCTACCCGAAGGCTTCGACATCGACAAGCACTTCAACCCCACCTACCGGCCGTGGCAGCAGCGGCTCGCCCTACTCCCGGACGGCGACCTGTTCACCGCCATCCGGGAGGGCAAGGCATCGGTGGTCACCGACACCATCGAGACGTTCACCGCGACCGGGATCCGCACGTCCTCGGGTGAGGAGATCGAGGCCGACGTCGTCGTCACCGCCACCGGATTCGACCTGAGCCTGTTCGGGGGAGTTGCCTTCACAGTCGACGGAGAGCCGGTCGACTTCACCGAGCGGGTCACGTGGCGCGGCATGATGATCAGCGGCGTTCCCAACATGGCCTACGTGTTCGGGTACTTCCGCGCCAGCTGGACCCTGCGTGCCGACCTGGTCAGCGAGTTCGTCTGCCGGTTGCTCGCTCACATGGAGGAGCGGGGTGTGGCGACCGTCGTCCCCACGCTGCGCCGGGAGGACGACGGTATGCAGCTGCGGCCCTGGGGCGACCCGGAGAACTTCAACGCCGGCTACGTCATGCGCACCATGCACCTGATGTTCAAGCAGGGGGACCAGGAGCCCTGGGTCCACCTGCGCGAGTACGCCGAGGAGCGCGACTCGTTGCCTGCGCTCGACCTCGACGACAGCTCGCTGGTGTACGGCTGACCGGCCGTCGCGCCGCACCGCTTCCGGAGTCCCTTCCCGCACGTCCCCAGCCGTCCCCCACAAGGAGAACCCTGTGCCGGTTGACCCGCACATCGCCGCCGTCCTCAGCATGATCGACCAGGCAGGCATGCCGCCCATGTACGAGGGGAGCGCCGAGGCCGGGCGCGCCCAGTACCTCGCGCTCACCCACGGCTCCCGGGCGCCCGAACACGTCGTCCAGGTCGGGAGCAGTGAGGACCGGACGGTGCCCGGTGCCGAGGGTGACCTCGAGGCGCGCGTCTACCGCCCGGAAGGCGAGGGCCCTTTCCCCACGGTGATCTTCTTCCACGGCGGAGGCTGGGTCATCGGCGATCTCGACACCCACGACAACATGGCGCGCAACGTCTGCAAGGGCAGCAACGCCGTCGTGGTGGCCGTGGACTACCGGCTGGCCCCGGAGCACCCGTTCCCGGCCGCAGCGGACGACGCGGTGGCCTCCGCCCGCTGGATCGCCGGGCACCTCGACGAGTTCGGCGGGGACCAGCGGCTGGGCCTCGCCGGGGACAGCAGCCGGCGGCAACCTCGCCGCGGTCGTGGCGCAGGTACTGCACGCCGACGGGACGCCGCTGGCCGGCCAGTTCCTGATCTACCCGGCCGTGGACGCGGAGGGGGAGTACCCCTCCCGCGTGGAGAACGCCAAGGGCTACTTCCTCGAGAAGGACACCATGGACTGGTTCTACGGCCACTACGCAGGCGCCTGGGACGACGCCAAGGACGCCCGACTGTCGCCGCTGCACGGCGCCGACCTGTCGGGGCTGCCTCCTGCGGTCGTCGTGACGGCGGAGTTCGACCCGCTCCGGGACGAGGGCGAGGCCTACGGCGAGGCGCTGCGTGCCGCGGGCGTCGCCGCGGACGTCCGTCGCTACGGCGGCATGATCCACGGGTTCTTCGACATGGGCGCCATCTCGCCGGCAGCGCAGAGCGCGATCGACGAGAGCAGCGCCCGGTTCGGCGAGCTGCTGCGCGGCTGAGGGGTCCGGGCAGCCGACCCGCCACGGGGGGGCCGGCTGCCCGGCGCTCGAGCCGTGGGTGCGACGAACCGCGGGTCGGTCACGCGGGGGACGTGTCCACCGGCGGGACGAATTCCCGGGCCACGACGCGGAGATCGTTGTGCTCTCTCGCCGCTGGAGAGCACAACCACCGGATGGCCGGGCCCATCACCGCAGGCTCCAGCAGGCCGCCCCGGGCCTCATCCGGCAGGTCGTCGGGGATCATGCCGGTGACCGTGGCGCCACCGGGCAGCAGCAGGTGGACGTGGACGCCCGTGCCGGCAAGGTCGGCGGCCATGACGCGGGACATCGCGTCGGTGGCGGCCCTGGACGGGCCGTAGGGCACGAACCCTCGGCGACGCATCGTCTCCTCGTTGATGCTGACGTTGACCACGGTGCCGTGTCCCGCCGCGACCATGTCGGGTACGACCGCGCGGGCCACCAGGAAGTAGCCGGTGACGTTGGTGGCAATGAGGTCGGCGAAGCCCGCCGGGGCGACCTCGTAGAACCGTCGCGGCTCGGTCAGGAACCGCGGATTGACAGTCCGCATGCCGATGCCGGCGTTGTTCACCAGGACGTCGATGCCACCCAGGGCAGCGCGCGCCGCCGCCACGCCATCGGCGACGGAGGCCTCGTCCCGCACGTCCATCGCAATTCCGGTCGCCGATCCGGGCCCGGCGGCAGTCTCCTGCTCGGCGACCCGGCGCGCGCGGTCGGCGTCCCGGCCGGTCAGGACCACTGAGGCCCCATCGGCCACCAGAGCCCGCACCATGCCCAGCCCCAGCCCGCTGGTGCCGCCGGTCAGCAGCACCCGCACGCCGCTGACATCGGTCTCCCGCGCTTGGCTCTCGATCGCCTGATCGGGCATCCGATCCTCCACCGCCGGGTTCCGCGTCCCCCAGAACCCTGCCATGACGCCGGGGCCCTCGCCGGGCGATGACGGACGGGCGATCAGGTCGAGGACGCAGCGGGTGGCCGTCCCGGGAGACGCAGGTGCAGGACCAGGACGAGCGCGCTGACGGCGAACAGGCACCAGGCCAGTCGGTGCAGGTTCCCGGTGTCGATCTGGTCGCCGAACAGCAGTCCCAGCAGGCTGGCCGAGAGGATGGTCCCCGAGGTAGCGCGAGGTCTGGAAGAGGCCGGCTGCCGCCCCGACCTCGTCAGGCGGGACCGTGTCGTACAACGCCGTCTGCAGCCCCAGGTTGGTGGATCCGACGCTCACGCCGATCACCGCGAGCAGCCCCGCCGTCGCCGCGTTCGACAGCTCCACGAGGGCACCAGGCCCCAGCGCACCGCCCGGAGCTCGCGGTGCACGCCGCGGGTCAGCGCGCCCTCGGCGTCGCGCTCCTTCTTCCAGCGGACGACGTGCACGTCCTTGGTCGGGGCGACGTTGTAGTCGGCCGGCACCGGGGACTGCCCGCCGGCCGGTACGGCCTCGAACTCCAGCGCCAGGTCCTCGGGTTTGCGGCTGGCGGCGTAGCAACCGCACATGGGCGCCTCCTGGCACAGGTTCGGCTGACCTCTCGCCCTGTAGGTGCGCCCGCTGACAGCGGGCCGCCCCGTGACAGCCGGGCACTCGTGGGGTAGGCCTAGGCGGAACAAGCCCCCCAGAGACGAGGATCACCGCGTGACCGCTACGCAGAACGCCCCCACCACCGCCAGCGACAGCGCCGAGCGGCGCTACGCGACCGTCAACCCGTTCACCGGCGAGACGGAGAAGGAGTACCCCTTCACCGAGACGTCGGAGATCGACGGCATCATCGGCCAGGCGCACACCGCGTACCTGGAGTGGCGCGACCGCTCGGTCGAGGAGCGCGCGGCCGTTGTCCAGAAGGCCGCCGAGCTGCTCGACGAGCGGATCATGGACTTCGCCGCCCTCATCACCAAGGAGATGGGCAAGCGCCGGGACGAGGCCGTCGGCGAGCTCTTCCTCTGCTCGATGATCCTGAAGTACTACGCCGGCAACGGCCCGAAGTTCCTCGAGCCGACCTCGATCGAGCCGATGATGGGCGGCGGAGAGGCCGTCATCGAGACGCGCCCCGTCGGCGTGCTCCTGGCCATCGAGCCGTGGAACTTCCCCTTCTACCAGGTCGTCCGCGTCGCCGGCCCGAACCTGGTGCTGGGCAACACCGTCATCCTCAAGCACTCGGAGATCACCCCGCAGTGCGCCGTGGCGATCGAGCAGCTGTTCCGTGACGCCGGCGCCCCCGAGGGCGCGCTCATCAACACCTTCCTCAAGATCGAGGACGTCGAGCAGGTCATCGCCGACCCCCGCATCCAGGGCGTGACGCTGACCGGCAGCGAGCGGGCCGGCTCGTCGGTCGCCGCCCTGGCCGGCAAGCACCTCAAGAAGTCCGTGCTGGAGCTCGGCGGCAGCGACCCGTTCATCGTCCTCGACGGTGAGAACCTGGAGGCGACCGTCAAGGCGGCCACCGCCGGGCGCATGGGTAACACCGGGCAGGCCTGCACCGCCTCCAAGCGGCTGATCGTCACCGAGGACGCCTACGAGCCCTTCGTCGAGGGCCTGAAGCAGGCATTCGGCATCTTCGCCCCCGGCGACCCGGCCGACCCGGCGACGTCGCTCGCGCCACTGTCGAGCGAGAAGGCGGCCGCGGACCTGCAGGCGCAGATCCAGGACGCCATCGACAAGGGCGCCACCGTCGTCGCGGGCGGCCAGCGCCCCGATCACGCCGGCGCGTTCGTGTCGGCGACGATCCTCACCGACGTCACTCCCGACATGCGGGCCTACCGCGAGGAGCTCTTCGGTCCCGCGGCCGTCGTCTACAAGGTGAAGAACGCCGACGAGGCGGTCGCGCTGGCCAACGACAGCGACTTCGGCCTGGGTGCAACCGTCATGGGCAGCAACCCCGAGGAGGCGCGGTCGGTGGCCGAGCGGCTGGAGGCAGGCATGGTCTGGATCAACCAGCCCACCGGCTCCTCCCCGGAGCTGCCCTTCGGTGGCGTCAAGCGGTCCGGCTACGGCCGCGAGCTCTCCGAGCTGGCCATGTTCGAGTTCGCCAACCGGCGGCTGCTCCGCACGGTCCCGGTCAAGAAGACCGAGAAGCCGCAGGCCGGCTGAGCACGTGCGGGGAGGTGCGGCGCGGGCGGGCAGACTGACCTCGTGAGAGACGTCTGGCCCGCGCCGCACCACCCTGCTCCGGTCGACGCCGTCGTGTCCCTGCCCGGGTCGAAGTCGCTGACCGCCCGGGCACTCGTGCTCGCCGCGCTGGCGGACGGCCCCAGTCGGCTCGTGCACCCCCTCAGGGTGCGCGACACCGACCTCATGGCCGCAGGCCTGGGCGCACTCTGAGTCGGCATCGACGACGTCGACGGCAGCGACTGGCTGGTCGCACCCGGAACGCTCAGCGGTCCGGTCACGGTCGACGCCGGGCTGGCCGGCACGGTGCTGCGGTTCCTCCCCCCGGTGGCCGCCCTCGCCGACGGCCCGGTCACCGTGGACGGCGACCCGCGACCTGCACGACCGCCCCAACGCCGGGCTGATCGACGGCCAGCGCGCGGGCCCGGCCCTCCACGACCAGCCGGCGGATGATCGCCATGCCGGAGGGGGTAGATCGCGGAGCTGCCCAGCGCCTGGACCGCCCGGATGGCCAGGAGCGTGGCGAAGTTCGGGGGAGAGCGGCGCCGCGGGCTGGCCAGGCCGACCAGCGCGAGCCCCGCGAGGAACAGTCGGCGTGGCCCGAACACGTCTCCGAGCCGGCCGGAGACCGGCTGGGCCACCGCGCTGGTCAGGTGGAACAGCGAGATCATCCAGGAGACGCAGGCGAACAACAGCTCGAAGTCCTCCGCCAGCTGGATCAGGGCGACGGCGATCAGCGAGGAATTGAGCGGGTTCAGCACCGTGCCGGAGGCGGTGGCGACGAGCAGGGGCCCGCGTCGCGGCCCCGCTCGCCCCCGGGACCCGGCACCGGAGCCCCCCCACCGGTGCGACGGTAGAGCCGCCGCCGCCTCCCGCGCCCGCCGGCAATGGGAAATCGGTCGAGGGAGCGCAGTCCCCTGGACCGACGCGGGTGCCGTCCCCCGTCGCACCGGAGGACGGCACCCGGCAGCTCAGGGAGTGAAGTCCTCTATGTCGTAGTGGCTCATGCTCGCGCCGCCGGTGGCGAAGTTCGGCACGTCGCCGGCGGCGGCCGTGCCCTCGGGGGACCCCATGCCGGAAGCGAACGCCTCGGCGGAGGCGAAGTCGAGCACGGCAACCAGGTACGGCGCGGTGTCGCCGTCCAGAGCGTTGGCGTGGCCGATGTCGAAGCGCACCACGCCGGGGATCTTCCGTGCGAGCGGGACGTGGACGTCGCGGTAGTGCTGGTCGAACGCAGAAGGGTCCGTCGGACGGCCGTACTGGACGAGCAATCTGTGCGTCATGCGTTCTCCCTACCGCACTGGTGGGCGATCTGGCGGTACTCCCGCTCCCGCAGGACGTGGTGGATCGCGCGTAGTGGAGCCGACATCCGCCACCGCTGCAGCCAGCGCAACCGGAGCCTCTCGGCGCTGCGAGTCCGCTGTCGGAATGGCCGGCGCGAACGATGCGGGTGTTGTGCGCCACATCCACGGACGACTAACCTGACGGTGACGTCAAGTCCTCCGTGGCCGTCCCCACGACCTGCTTGAGGTGTCGTAGTGGCTCACGTCGTTCGAGGCGCGGAGGGTGCATCGCGGCCCTGCTCGACATGCACGCGGCCGCCTGTGTACCAGCTGCGGGAGGACCGACCGGAGGAGAGCAGTCATGAGCCCTACCGACGTCACCGCGCACGCCCCCGACCCATGGAGCACGCCCGAGCGGGTGGCCCTCCGCCGGCTCGCCCGCGACTTCGTGGCCCGGGAGATCGCTCCGAACATGGCCGAGTGGGAACGGGATGGCGAGCTGCCGCGCGATCTGCACCGTAAGGCGGCCGGCGCGGGCCTGCTCGGCGTCGGGTTCGCCGAAGAGGTGGGCGGCAGCGGCGGCAACGCGATCGACTCGGCGGTCATGACCGAGGAGATCCTGCACGGGGGTGGGTCCACAGGTGTCTGTGCCTCGCTGTTCACCCACGGCATCGCCGTGCCGCACATCGCCGCCCACGGCAGCGCCGAGCTGGTCGACCGCTACGTCCGACCCACGCTGGCCGGGGAGCTGATCGGTTCGCTCGCGGTGACCGAGCCCGGCGGGGGCTCGGATGTCGCAAATCTGCGCACCCGGGCCGTGCGCGAAGGCGACGAGTACGTGGTCAACGGAGCCAAGACCTTCATCACCAGCGGGGTCCGCGCCGACTTCGTGACCACCGCTGTGCGCACCGGCGGACCGGGTCACGGCGGTGTCTCGCTGCTCGTCATCGACACGAACACGCCCGGGTTCAGCGTCTCCCGGCGGCTGGACAAGATGGGCTGGCGGTGCAGCGACACAGCCGAGCTGGCCTTCACCGACGTCCGCGTGCCGGCCGCGCAGCTGGTGGGCACAGAGAACTCCGGCTTCGTGCAGATCATGCAGCAGTTCCAGAGCGAGCGGATCGGCCTGGCAGTCCAGGCCTACGCCACCGCGGCCCGCGCCCTGGACCTGGCCCTCGGGTGGGCGCGGGACCGGGAGACCTTCGGGCGGCCGCTCTCCTCTCGACAGGTGATCCGGCACAAGCTCGCCGAGATGGCGCGTCAGGTCGACGTCGCCCGCACCTACACGCGAGCTGTGGCGCAGCGCTACCTGGCCGGGGAGGACGTCGTCACCGAGGTGTCGATGGCGAAGAACACCGCCGTCTACGCCTGTGACTTCGTGGTTGACGAGGCGGTGCAGATCTTCGGCGGCATGGGATACATGCGGGAGTCGGAGGTCGAACGGCACTACCGGGACGCCCGGATACTCGGCATCGGCGGCGGGGCGAACGAGATCATGAACGAGGTCATCAGCAAGCGGATGGGTCTGTGACCGCGGGGTCCGCCGGCCCGTTGTGGGTCACCGGCGTCAAGCAGCAACGGGCGTGGGTCGAAAACGTACTGCCGCCGGTGGAGCGGGTCCAGCAGGGGCTGTGGTCGATCCCGGTGCCCATTCCCGACAGCCCCCTGCGCTACGTCCTCGTCTACGCCCTCGAGCTCGATGACGGGGTGGCACTGATCGACGCCGGGTGGGACACCGACGACGCCTGGCAAGCCCTCACCCAGGGCCTGGCGACGGCGGGGTACGTGGTCGCCGACGTCCGCGGCGTCATGGTGACGCACATCCATCCCGATCACTACGGCCTGGCGGGCCGGGTCCGTGAGGCGTCAGGGGCCTGGGTGGGGCTGCATCCCGACGACGCTGCGCTGCTGCCGGCCCGGTACGGGGCCGGCATCACCGACCTGCTGGAGGGCATGGTCGCACTGCTGCGGAACTGCGGAGTGCCCGAGGACGAGCTCCGGGTCCTGTCCGGGGCCTCGCTGCAGATCGCCGACTACGTCCGCCAGGCCGAACCGGACCGCCTCATCCGCGACGGTGACCGGCTGCCCTTGCCTGGATGGGATCTGCGTGCCGTGCACACTCCCGGCCATTCGCCCGGGCACCTGTGCTTCCACGAGCACCGTCGTCGCCTCCTCTTCTCCGGCGACCACGTCCTGCCCCGCATCACACCCAACATCGGGGTGCACGCGCAGTCGGGCGGCAACCCGCTGGCCGACTTCATCGATTCCGTGGCGCGTGTCGGGGCGCTGGACTCCCACCTGGACGAGGTGCTGCCCGGGCACGAGTACCGCTTCGCCGGTCTGGCGGCGCGCGTGTCGGCGCTGGTGGGCCACCACGACGCCCGACTGCAGGAGATCCACGCTGCTGTGACGACGGCGCCCACGACCTGGGAGCTGACCGCCGCGCTGAGCTGGTCGCGGCCATGGCAGCAGATCTCGGGTTTCATGCGCAGAGCGGCTGTTGCCGAGACCCTGGCGCACCTGGTTCTCCTGGAGAGCAGGGGTCGGGTGCGGCGCAGCCGCGAGACGCCGTGGCATTGGGTGCAGCACTGACCGGCCGGGCCGCCCCGCGCGGTCCCTCGGCGGTCCCAGCAGGGTCACGCCCGCGCCGGGGCTCTCGGCGGTGCCTTCACCGGCGGGTCGGGCCGGCGGCGCCAGACCTATCGCCCCCGCCCACAACCGGGTGAGGACGTCGACGGCGGCGGCTTCGTCGAGTTCTTCCACCGGGTCCTGCCACACGTGGGCGAAGGACTCCACCATCGCGCCCAGCGCGCTGGCCGTCGCCCGCGGTGGCAGCAGCGGGTCGGCCAGGCCCAGCTCCTGCAGCCGGATCAGGCCCTCCATCCCACGCTGGACGAACGACTCACGCATCTCCGAGCGGAGCTGTCGGAAGTCCTCCTGGGTGTCCGCCAGCGAGTCCAGCACTCGGAGGATGCGGGAGTGCCGGGTGACAGCACGCAGGAAGGACCGGTTGGCGGCCTCGATGCGCGCGTACGCAGCTTTGGCCGGCAGGCGGGTACCGATCGAGGTCGCCGAGAAGACCTCTGCGGCGACCTCGCTGACGATCTCGCGGAGCAACGTCTCCTTGGAGTCGAACCACGTGTAGAACGTGCCGTGGGAGACCCCCGCGCGTAAGGCGATGTCATCGATCCCCACGGCGGAGAACCCGCACTCCTCGAACAGCTGCCGTCCGGCCGTCAGCAGTGCGGATCGGGTGCGGCGGCCACGCGCCGTGGCCGGAGGTGACGCAGGTCCTGCCGAGGTCATGCTCCGTCCCTTCCGCCGATGGCCGCGGGCTCCATCTTGACGACACCGTCAAGTTTGGACCAAGCTGCCGTGACCTGGGTCACGGACTGTTGTCCCGACGAAGAGGGTGGCGCATGGACGAGGGAATCGGTGGCTGGGTCGCCACGAGGGCGTTCCTGTCCGGGGACCGGCTCGCACTGGTGGACGGAAACCGGCGCCTCACCTATGCCGAGCTGGACAGGAACATCGATCAGCTGGCCCGAGCGCTGCGTGCGCTCGGGGTCCGCCAAGGGGACCGGGTCGCCGGGCTCCTGCTCAACAGCACAGCGTTCCTCGAGACCATGCTGGCCACCGCGAAGCTGGGGGCTGTGTTCGTGCCCATGAACGTGCGGCTCGGGCCGGCGGAGGTCGCCTACCTCCTGGTCGACTCTGGGTCGGACACCTTCGTGTACTCGGCGCCCCTCGCGCCAATGGCGCGCGCAGCAGTCACCGCGGACGGGGTGCGGGTCCGGTCCCGCCTGGTCGTCGGCGGAGAGCCCGAGGACGGGGAGCTCGACTACGAGCAGGTGCTGAGCAGCGGCGATCCCCGGCCCGTGGATACCGACGTCGACCGTCGGGACCTGTCCTGTCTGATGTACACGTCCGGGACCACGGGACGTCCCAAGGGGGCGATGCTGACCCACGACAACCACCTGTGGAACGTCGTGAACAGTCTCTCCTTCGGCCGAGGGCTTCGCGAGAGCGACGTCACGGTGACAGTGGCGCCGATGTTCCACATCGGTGGCCTGGGTGTCCACACGCTGCCGCTGCTCTACGTCGGCGGGACCAACGTCCTGCTGCCGTCGTTCGATCCGCTCCGGACCGTGGAGGCCATGTCCCGGGAGCGGACCACCGTGCAGTTCATGGTCCCGGCGATGTGGGCGGCGCTCATGTCGGTGCCCGGTTTGGACGACTTCGACCTGTCGTCGCTGGAGCTGGCAGTGTCCGGGGGAGCGCCGTGCCCGCTGCCGGTCATCGACTTCTTCCAGGGGAAGGGACTGCCCTTCCAGGAGGGCTTCGGGATGACCGAGACAGCGCCCGGTGTGTCAGTGCTGGACGCCGACCACGTCAAGGAGAAGGCGGGTTCCATCGGCCGGCCGATGTTCCACGTCCGGGCGCGCATCGTCGATGACGCCGACAGGGACGTCCGCACCGGGGAGGTCGGAGAGCTCGTGCTGCGCGGACCCAACGTGTTCGCCGGCTACTGGGGTCTACCGGAGGCCACGGCCGAGGCATTCCGCGGTGGGTGGTTCCACACCGGCGACCTCGGGCGCATGGACCCCGAGGGCTTCATGACGCTCGTCGACCGCAAGAAGGACATGATCATCACCGGTGGCGAGAACGTGTACCCCATCGAGGCCGAGCAGGTGCTCTACCGGCATGATTCCGTCCGCGAGGTGGCTGTCGTCGGCGTCCCCCACGACCGCTGGGGGGAGACACCGGTGGCCGTCGTCGCGCTCCAGGACGGCGCCGCGACGACGGCCGAGGAACTGATCGCGTACGCCCGCGAACGGCTCGCACACTTCAAGTGCCCCACGCGGGTCGAGTTCGTCGCCGAGCTCCCGCGCAACGCCACCGGCAAGGTGCTGAAGACGGTGTTGCGGCAGCAGCACGGCGGAGGAGAAGCGGCGGTACACCGCTGAGCACGCCGGTCGGCGACGCCGAAGTTGCCCCCATCCGGCTCGCCGGGACGCACGGGCCGGAGTGTGCACGCGTGAAATCTCAATCAGACGGGTCCGACAGGAGGCAGTGGTGGTGGACGACGTGAATTCGGTGGTCGGCGACTGGGCGCGGGGGTTCGCCGGGCACGACCATGCCCGAGACCTGCCCCCGCACCATCCACGCTGCCTCGGCTGTGGCCCGGAGAACCCACACGGCCACCACCTGCAGGTCTGGCGAGAAGGGGACGCGGTCCGCGCCGAGCACGCCTTCGACGAGCGGCATGTCGGCGCGCCGGGCATCGCGCACGGTGGCGCGGTCGCCACGGTGCTGGACGACCTGTTCGGCTTCCTCCTCTACCGGATCGGGGAGCCCGCTGTCACCCGCCATCTCGAGGTCGGTTACCGGGCGCCGGTGCTGCTCGGAACCCCGTATCTGCTCGAGGCCGGACTACAGCGCCGGGAGGGCAGGAAGCTGTTCGTCCGGGCGCAGGGCACCGACGAGGGGGGCGCGCTCGTCGTCGAAGCGAACGCCGTCTTCGTCGTCGTCGGCCGGGAGCACTTCGCTCGTGGCGGCGGCGACGTGGTGAGGGTGGCACCGTGACCGGGGGACGGCTGCTGGAGGGTTACCCCCACCGCATGGCCGGGCACTGCGGATCCGGAGCCCTGCGGGATCTGCTGGAGTGGGCCGGCCTTGCCTGGGGAGGGGAGGCGGCCGCGGAAGGCCTGGTGTTCGGCCTCGGTGGTGCACTGCACTTCTCGTACATGCGGGTGCCGGGCCTGACCCCGCCGGTCTACCTCGTCGGCAGGGGAGGAGACATGGAGGTGGACCTGCTCGGTCGCCTCGGAGCCGGCGTGGACCTGCGGCGTACCGATGATGAGGCGCTGGGGTGGCAGTGGGTCCGCGACGAGCTGGTCGCCGGCCGGCCCGTCATGGTGTGGGCTGACATCGCCGAGCTCCCTTACCTCCGCGTCCGGCTGCAGATGAGCCGGCACGATGTCGTCATCGTCGGCTACGACGACGAGCGGGAGATCGCCTACGTCGTCGACAACGACCGCGAGGACGTCCAGGAGGTGCCCTACGCGGCGCTGGCCCGGGCGCGCCGCTCGACGGGGTTCCCGGCGCCCACACGGCACGCGACGTTCGCCGTGGAGTGGCCGGAGCGGCTTCCGGACCTGCGCTCCACCGCTGCGGACGCGTTCGCCGCCGCGGGGGCCGGGATGCGCAGCGGGGGTTCCGGGCTGGCGAACCGCCCTGACCTGCCGCCGGGCTCGATCAGTGCAGCCGGGCTGGCCGGCATCCGCCGATTCGCCGACGACCTGGCCCGCTGGCCGCAGGTCCTCGACGACGTGACCCTGGAGTCCGCGCTGGCTGCCCTCCCCGTGTTCATCGAGAAGGCGGGCACCGGGGGTGGGCTGTTCCGTCGGCTGCAGGCCGAGTGCTGCCATGACGTGGCCAGGCGGACGGGGAGCGCGGCGAGCGAACAGGCGGGCCTCGCCTACGACAGGTGCGCCGAAGGCTGGAGCCGGCTGGGCCGGTCTGCCAGAGTCGACACCCCGCTGCCGGACCGGGTCGCTGCCGTGGCGGAGGTGGCCGACCGGTTGCCCGGCCTGGAGGAGGAGGCCGTGGAGTTCCTGGAGGCGGCCGCCGAGGAACTGCGGGCGTCCATGTGACGCCGGGCCTGCCCCACAGCTCATCGACTGGTACTTGACCCCGGAGGCCGTGATGCCCGAGACGACGATCGGCGGGGCCGCGAGCGCCTCGCAGTTGAAGGCCTATCTCGCCGTACCGCCGGTCGGCACGGGCCCGTGGCCCGGCGTCGTGGTGGTGCACGAGGCCTTCGGACTCACCGACGACACCCGGCAGCAGGCCGACCGCCTGGCGGCCGGCGGCTACCTGGCCCTGGCGCCGGACCTGTTCAGCGCCGGGGGAGCTGTCCGCTGCCTTCGCTCGACGTTCCGGACGCTGGCCCGTGGAGAAGGTCCGGCCTTCGACGATCTGGCGGCTGCCCGTTCCTGGCTCACGGGGCGCTCCGACTGCACTGGGAGCGTGGGAATCCTCGGCTTCTGCATGGGGGGCGGCTTCGCCCTGCTCGCAGCCACCCGCGGCTTCGACGCCTCGGCCCCGAACTACGGGCAGATCCCATCGGACCTCGACGCGCGTGCTGCAGGGCGCGTGCCCCGTGGTGGCCAGCTACGGGGGTCGCGACAGGACCCTGCCCGGTGCGGCCGAGCGATTGGACGAGGCCTTGACCGGCCTCGCGGTCGACCACGACGTCAAGGAGTACCCACAGGCCGGCCACTCCTTCATGAACCGGCACAACGCCGGGCCACTCGCCGTCCTCGAGCGGGTGGCCGGCTTCGGCTACCACCATCCATCCGCGGAGGACGCCTGGCGGCGGATCCTCGGCTTCTTCTCCCACCACCTCCACGACGGGGACCCTGCTGCCGGCTGAACCTGCAGAGCGCTCGCCGAGCGGCCGGACGGCCGGCCGCCCGCGGCCCTACGGGCGCCGGCGGGCGAGGCGGCGTAGAAGCAGCCCGGCGGCGGCGGTGGCCGCGATGAGGTCCTGGCTGAGCAGGGCGGCCGGCATGCCCAGGACCCGTTGCGGGATGCGGTGCTGGTCGTAGGGGGACGTCCCGGGCACCAGCAGCGTGAGGTTGAACGGCGCCCAGCGGACGATGGGCAGCAGTGCGGCGGCGACGAGCAGACGCTCGTCGGGCCGATGCTCGTCGCCGGCGGCACGGAGCAGCCAGAGGGCGAGGACTCCCTCCGCCGTCGCACCGAGGACCTCGGAGGTCCCGTGCCACCGGGCGTGCGGACCGTACTCGGGACCGAAGGTGTGGCCGTGGTTCCAGTCGGCGAGCCAGGGGAGGGTCGCCGACGCTACGGCGGATCCGGTGATAAACCGTCGTCCCCACCGCGCGAGGGTCATCGGGATCCTCCCCCCGCGGGGATCGACGCCGGCTCCCGACCAGGCTGATCCGTGGCGGCGGGAACCTCCCCGCGCTCTTCGTCGAGCCGCTGGAGGAGCTTCTCACCTTCGACGTCGAGGTCGGGGAGGAGCCGGTCGAGCCATGCGGGCAGCCACCAGGCCCGGTCGCCGAACATGGCCATGACCGCCGGGACCAGGGTGAGCCGGATCAGGAACGCATCGATCAGGATGCCGACGGCGAGCGCGAAGCCGACCTGCTTGACCGTCGGGTCGGCGTTGAAGATGAAGCCGGCGAAGACCGCAGTCATGATGATCGCCGCAGCGACCACCACGCGGCTCGCCTGGGTGAACCCGTCGGTGACGCTGTCGGCTCCGTGACTTCCGTGGACGTGGGACTCGCGGATCGAGGAGACCAGGAAGATCTGGTAGTCCATCGCCAGCCCGTAGAGCACGCCGGTCGCGATGATCGGGATCACGCTCATCACCACGGTGGTGCTGTCGAGCCCGAACACCTGGTTGAGCCAGCCCCACTGGAAGACGGCCGTCGTCGCCCCGAACGTCGCCAGGATGCTGAGCAGGAACCCGACTGTCGCCTTGATCGGGACGAGGACGGACCGGAACACCAGGAGCAGCACGATCAGCGACAGGCCGAGGACGACCGCCAGGTAGAGGGGCAGCACCTCGGACAGTCGCTCGGACATGTCGATGCCGATGGCTGTCAGGCCGGTGACGCCGAGGGTGACCCCGAGGTCGCCCGCGTACTGCGTCGAGCGGTCGCGGATCTCCGCGACCAGGTCCTCGGTCGCCTCGTCGGTCGGACCCGTGGTCGGAACGACCTGCAGAACCGCGATGGTGCCGTCCTGGCTGGCGCCGGCGGGCATGGTCGTCTGGACGCCCTCGAGCGCGTCGAGGTCTGCCGCCAGTTGCTCCAGAGTCGGCGGCTCGATCGGTGCGCCCGGCTCGGCGGTCCGCACGGCCACGGTCAGCGGCCCGTTGAAGCCTTCGCCGAAGCCCTCGGCGACCACGTCATAACCTTCGCGCTGTGCGCTGCCGCTGCCGTAGCTCTCGGCCGAGGGCATCCCGAGCCGCATGCTGGACAGCGGCAGGGCGAGCAGCGCGGTGACCCCGGTGACCAGGAGGACGGCCGCCCAGCGGTGTCGCACGACGAGCCCGACCCAGCGACGCGCCGGGCTCCGGGAGCGGTCGCCGGGCCGGGCCTGGTGTGCCCGGGCGCGAGGTGAGCAGATGCGTTCCCTGACCAGGCCGAGCAGGGCCGGAAGCAGGGTCAGGGCGACCACGACGGCGATGGCGACTGTCGCGGCGGCGATGAGCGCCATCACCGTCAGCAGTTCGATACCCACGACCAACAGCCCGGTGAGCGCGATGACGACAGTCGTTCCGGCGAAGAACACGGCGCTTCCGGCGGTGCCCACGGCTCGGGCCGCGGCTTCTCCTGCGTCCAGACCGCGGGTCAGGATGAGCCACCGCTGCCGGTTGACGATGAACAGGGCGTAGTCGATGCCTACGGCGAGCCCCAGCATCAGCGCCAGGACCACGGACAAGGAGTTCAGTTCGAACAGGTGGGCCAGCGCGAAGGCGCCGCCGATGCCCGCGCCGACCCCGGCCAGGGCGGTGAGCAGCGGCAGCCCGGCGGCAACCACGGAGCCGAGCGTGACGACGAGGACCAGGGCCGCCACGGCGAGGCCGACGATCTCCCCGATGCCGATGATCTCGGGGATCTCCTGCAGGGTGGCGCCCGGAAGCACGGCCACCCCCGCTTCTTCCGCCGGTGCCTCCGCCGCTGCGACGGTGTCGGCCACGGTGCCCTGGGGGAGCTCGAACAGCTGGTCCTCGAACTGGAACTGGAACAGCGCGACGCGGCCGTCCTCGGACACCATCACGCCCGGGATCGGCCGGCCGTCCACGACCAATGCCCCCGGCGCGACAGCCGCCGCGCCGGGAGGCTGCGGTACGTCGCCCGGGGAACCGGCTGCGGGCGGGCCCCCTGGCTCTCGGGCTCCGGTCAGTTCGGCCGGATCCACGACCGGATCGATCCCGTAGACGCCCTGAACGGCCTCGGCGACCACCGGGGCGAGCCGGTCCGAGTCGAGACGCTCGCCGGACGACGCCTGGAACACCAGCGAACCCTGACCGCCGCTCACTTCCGGGAGTTCCCGGGCCAGTTCGTCGATCACCTCCTGGGCCGGTGTCCCGTCGATGCGGAACTCCGTGCTCAGCTTGGGGGGATTGAGGGCCAGTGCGCCGACGAGCGCGACCAGCAGCACCACCCACACCGCGACCACACGGAACGGGTGCCGATACGTCGCCCGCCCCACCCTGTACAGCAATGTCGACACCGCAGCCCCCAGAGCCGGTCAGTGCGTCACGGCTCCCATGAGGGCACCGTGGAAGACCAGAAGTGATAGGGAGCTATCGTATGCACGGAAGGCCCTGGCTGCAGCCGGTGGTCTCCAGCGGTACTGCGGGTGCCGCTCGCGTCGGCTGAGAGGATACCCTGCCATGACACCGCCGGCGAGTACACGGCGGCGAGACGCCCTCGCGAACAGCGAACGGTTGATCGCGGCCGCCCGCAAGGTGTTCGCCTCCGGTGGTCAGGGTTCGCTGGAGGAGATCGCGAGCGAAGCCGGAGTCGGGATCGCCACCCTGTACCGCCACTTCTCCGGCCGGGAGAGCCTGACCCGGGCGGTGTACCGATCGATCATGCGGGACGAGCTCCTGCCCCTGCTTCGTCAGTCGTGCGCCCAAGGCAGCGCCCGGCAGTCGTTCCTGCTGATCGTCGAGCGACTGCTGGAGCTACTCGACCGGGAGCGCGGACTGATCGCCTCGTCCGCTGACTTCGCGGTGCTGACCGACGACCTGCTGAGGGAGTTCCTGGAGCCCTTCGCCGTCCTGCTGCGGCACGCGCAGGAGAGGAACGAGATCCGGGCGGACCTGCAGCCCTACGACATCCCGCGTGTGCTCAGCATCCTCGTCGTCGGTCTCTCCACGCCCCCGGCCTCGCCGGCAGACCGGCGCCGGTACGTGTCCCTGGTCTTCGATGCAATGGGACCCGACCAGGCTGAGTCGCTGCCTCCCCTCGACGAGAAGGACGGCGTGGAGGGTATGCGAAGCGGCTTCATGGCAATCCGGATGGCCAGCTCCTCGCGCGAGCCGGACAGCAGCCGTCCGAACGGCGCCAGCCCTCAGGAAGGGGACGCCGGGTGATCGCCGAGGCCGCGTTCTCGCGCGCGAGTTCCGGGGCGCGGAGCGATGAGCCCCCAGGCGCACACCGCACAGAGTTTCGCCGTCGCCGATCGGCGCACGGGAGTCAACCGACGCCGTCAGGCGTGCGGGGGAGGAATTGATGACGGGCCCGCTGCAGGTCGTCCTGGGGACGATCAGCGTCCTGTTCCTGTTCGTTTCGGTGGTGATGGCCTACCGGGCCGTCCGCGCGATGGTGCGGATCATCCGCACCGGCCAGCCCGACGGCACCCGGTGGGGGCCGGTGAGGACCCGCCTGAAGACGACGCTGGTCGAGTCGCTGGGTCACACCCGGATGCTGAAGTGGTCCTCGATCGGGGTCGCGCACTGGTTCGTCTTCATGGGGTTCTACGGCCTCGTGCTGACGCTGGTGGAGGCGTTCGGTGAGGTGTGGAACCCCGCTTTCCACATCCCGCTGATCGGTGAGTGGGGCGTCTGGAACCTGTTCGCGGACATCATCGGCACCGGCACGATCCTCGGGATCGGCTACCTGATCTACCGGCGCCAGAAGGACCACCCGCGCCGGCAGGGTCGCAAGAGCCGCTTCGCCGGTTCCAACGAGGGCCGCGGCTACTTCGTCGAGTTCGTCGTCGCCACCGTCGGTGTCTGCATCCTGCTGATCCGCGCGCTCAAGGTCTCCAGCGACCTCACCGAGGCCCCCGGCTGGTCGCACCCGGTCTCCGGCGCCCTGGCCACGATCCTCCCGGACAGCCCCGACCTGCTGACGGTCGTCGCCTTCGTCAAGATCGTCGTGAGCCTGACCTGGCTGGTCGTCATCAGCCGGATCCTGAACATGGGTGTCGCCTGGCACCGGTTCAGCGCCTTCTTCAACATCTACTTCAAGCGCAACGCCGACGGCGCCCCCGCGCTCGGCCCGCTGCTCCCGATGACCTCGGGCGGCAAGCCGATCGACTTCGAGGACCCGGGCGACGACGACATCTTCGGTCGCGGCAAGATCGAGGACTTCACCTGGAAGGGGATGCTGGACTTCTCCACCTGCACGGAGTGCGGGCGGTGCCAGAGCCAGTGCCCCGCGTGGAACACGGGCAAGCCGCTCAGCCCGAAGATGGTGATCATGGATCTCCGCGATCACCTCTACGCGAAGGCCCCCTACCTCCTCGGCGCGCAGACGGCCAGCGAGACCGCTCCCGACTACGACGTCCTCAAGCCCAGCGACGAGCAGGTCTGGGCCTCGGGCTACGCCCGCATCGAGGGCACCAACGACGCGCAGGCGCACCGCCCGCTCGTCGGCACCCTCGAGGAGGGCGGGGTCATCGACCCCGACGTCCTGTGGAGCTGCACCAACTGCGGTGCCTGCGTCGAGCAGTGCCCGGTGGACATCGAGCACGTCGACCACATCAACGACATGCGCCGCTACCAGGTCCTGATCGAGAGCAACTTCCCCTCCGAGGCCGGCGTGATGCTGACCAACCTGGAGAAGCGCGGCAACCCGTGGGGCATGGGCGGCAACGTCCGCGAGGACTGGATCAAGGAGCTGGACTTCGAGGTCCGCATGGCCGACGGCCCGCTGCCCCACGAGGTCGAGTACCTGTTTTGGGTCGGCTGCGCCGGCGCCGTCGACGACCGCGCCAAGAAGGTCACCAAGGCCGTCGCGGAGCTGTTGCACACCGCGGGCGTCGAGTTCGCCGTCCTCGGCAGCGGGGAGACCTGCTCCGGTGACCCGGCCCGCCGCCTGGGCAACGAGTTCGTCTTCCAGCAGCTGGCCATGGAGAACGTCGAGACCCTCAACAGCGTCTTCGAGGGCCGCGTCCCCGGCACGCGCAAGATCGTGGCCACCTGCCCGCACTGCTTCAACTCGCTGGGCAAGGAGTACCCGCAGGTCGGTGGCGAGTACGAGGTCATCCACCACACGCAGCTGCTCGGCCAGCTGATCGAGGAGGGCCGGCTCGTCCCGGTCACCCCGATCGACCGCAAGGTGACCTACCACGACCCGTGCTTCCTGGGCCGGCACAACAAGGTCTACACGCCGCCGCGCGAGATCCTCGAGTCCGTCCAGGGCCTGTCCACGCAGGAGATGCACCGCTGCAAGGACCGCGGCTTCTGCTGCGGCGCCGGCGGTGCCCGCATGTGGATGGAGGAGAAGATCGGCAAGCGGATCAACATGGAGCGCACCGAGGAGGCGCTCGAGCTCGATCCTGACGTCATCTCCACCGCGTGCCCGTTCTGCATCACGATGCTCTCCGACGCCCTCACGTCGAAGAAGCAGAACGGCGAGGCCGGCGAGCACGTCGAGGTCCTCGACGTCAGCCAGATCCTGCTGCGCTCGATGCAGCCGGTGGCGGCGGGCGTCCAGGGCGCGGCCTCCGGTGCCGACGTCGGCACCAAGACCGACGACGTCGTCGGGCTCGACTCCGCGGCGACGGAGCACGACCCTAAGTAGGAGAAGGACCGGCGACGGCGCGTGTTCCCCGCCCGGGGAGCACGCGCCGTCGCCGTTTCCTGCACAGTGGCCGCGTGCTCCTGCGGCTGCGCCTGACAGTCCCTCCGGACGGGACGCGCAAGGTGCGGGCATGCCGCTCGACCACGCCGCCTCGAGGCGTAGGCGGAGACTGCTGGACAGGGTGGGGGAGGGCGCAGTGCGTGACGAATCCCCACAGGTCAATCACTGAAGACAGCGGAGAGCGCCGCAGCGACGTCCCGGTGGTCGCTGACCAGCCTGGCCCGGCCGCGACCCAGCCGGGCGAGGTCGCGGCCGAGCTCGACGTCCTGCTCCCCGGAGGTGTCAACCAGGACGTCCAGCCGCGGAAGCCGCGCAGCGGTCAGCCGCGGGTCGGGTCCGGCGTTGTGCACGCAGTCCGACAGCAGGAGCACCCGTGCGTCACGCGGCGGCACGCCCTCCAGCTGATGGGCCGCGGTATCCAGCGCGAAGGACACGTTCGTCAGCCCCTGGGTCGGCACCCGCAGCAACAGGTCGAGCACGGCGAGCGGCGCGACCTGCTCGCCCATCCGCACCAACACCGCAGCGTCGGACCAGAAGGCGACGACGGCGAGCGAGTCGCGGGCCAGCTCGCCGGCCAGCGCCCCCACCGTGGCCGCCGCCGTCCGCACCCGCTCGCCCTTCATCGACCCCGACACGTCCACGACGAGCACGACCGAGCGACGCTGCCGTACCCGCTCGCGCACCACCAGGTCGGTGCCCTCCGGGTACGGGATGCCGACGATCGCCTCGAGGGTGCGCTCCAGGTCCAGCTCGTCGGACCCCCCGCTCCAGGACAGACTGGCCAGCTCGCCCACGCCGCGCCGGGACCGCTGGTCGCGCGGCGGGCGCGGCACAGCGAGCCGGCGGGCGATCTGCCGCGCGCGTGCCCGGGTCAGCTGGTCCGCCCCGCTCTCGGTCGCCAGGTCGGCCAGCGCGATGAGGTCGGCCGGTTCGTCGGTCGTGCCGGACGCGGTCCCGCCGGCCCGGGTCGCCGCCGTCTGCGTCCGCCGCCGGTCGCCGGAGACGAGCGCCATGCCGCCCTCGCCGCGGGACGGCTCATAGAGCGTCGGCTGCTCGGTGAGCTGCTTGGGCCTGCGCCGGAGTGGTCGCATTCCCCGGGTCCGGCTCGCGCCCGGGCGGTCGCGGCGGGTCACCGGGGAGTCGGCGTCGACGGCTCTTCAACCAGGCTCCGCCGCCGCCGGGTGGAGCAGGAAGTGGTCCTGCCAGATCTCCCGGAGCACCGTCTCCGGCGTCGTCTCCAGCGTCTCGTCGAGGAACACGCGCCCGGACAGGGCCAGCAGCATCGCGTCCAGGACGATGTCGGTGTACTCCTCGGGCAGCCCACGCGGCGGCGCGACCGACGGTTCGGCCGGCAGCTGCACGTCGCGGATCGCGGCCAGTTGGGCGGCGATCAGCGCGAGGTCGATCGCGCCCCGCACGCTGCTGCCCTGCCGCAGGTCATCCCGCTCCCGGGTCGCCCGGGTGAGCGCCACTGCGTCCGCGAGGAGCCGCGGCGACTCCAGCCCGGTCCGGCGGCCGGCTATGCCCCGCTCGGCCTCGGCATCCTGGTAACCGATCACCAGCCGGCACAACCGGTCGTGCACGGACGTGGACAGCCGGGTGGTGCCGATCGTGTCGTAGGGGTTCATCGAGGCGATGACGCGGAAGCTGGCCTCCGCCTCGACCGTGCCGACCCGGGGCACCGCGATCCGCCGCTCGGCCATCGCTGTGAGCAGCGTGTTGAGGGTGTCCTCCGGCGCCCGGTTGAACTCCTCCACGTAGAGGAAGCCGCCTGAGCGCATCGCCTCGACCAGCGGGCCTGGCACGAAGTTCTCCGGGGAGTAGTCCTCGCGCAGCACCCGGGCGGGGTCGTGGTGCCCGACGAGCCGGGTGGGAGGGAGGTCGGCGTTGCCCTCGACGAAGACCAGCGGGATGCCCCACTCGGCCGTGATCGAGCGCAGCAGCGTCGACTTCGACGTCCCCGGCGGTCCCTCGAGCAGCACGTCCCGGCCGGCCGCGACCGCGGCCAGCAGCAGGTCCAGCTCCCTGGTGCGTCCGACGAGGTGCTGGGCGACCCGGGTGCGGATCGTGCGGACGTGCGCGCCGTCGTCGAAGGTGACCCGGTGGCCGGTGACGACCGGGTCGTCGCCGGTGGCGTGCGGGATGTGCTCGGTCAGGACGAGCTCCTCGGAGAAAGGCGGCGGGCGCTACTTGACGGTGTACCCGGCGTCCACCGGGAGGGTCACCCCGGTGATGTATCGCGCCTCGTCGGAGACGAGGAACAGGATGGCGTTGGAGATGTCGACAGGCTCCACCCACGGGACGGGCAGCGCATTGGTGGACTGGAAGATCGGCTCGGCCTTCTCCCGGCTGGGTGCCGGATCGTCGGGCGCGAACAGTCCCCAGGTCTTCTCGTTCTGGATCATCACCGTGTCGACCCCCGTCGGGTGAACGCTGTTGACCCGGATCGAGTGCTGGGCGAACTCGTTCGCCAGCGTCCGCATGATCCCCACGACGCCGTGCTTGGCCGCGGTGTAGTGGATCGTGTTCGGCGTCCCCTTGAGCCCGGCCGTCGAGCTGGTGAGGACCATCGCCCCGCCCCGGCCGCCTTCGATGAGGTGCGGGAGCGCGACCTTGCACGTGTTCCACACCCCGGTCAGGTTGATGTCGATCATCTCCCGCCAGGCGTCGTCGGAGACCTCGAGGGCCGGCTGGATCTCGAAGACGCCGGCGTTCGCCAGCACGATGTCCAGCCGTCCCAGCTGGGCGACCCCCTCGTCCACCGCGGCCTTGAGCGCCCCGCTGTTGCGCACGTCGGCCTTGGTGGCGACGATCCGCCGGTCCAGCGCCTCGACCTGCCGCACTGTCTCGGCCAGGTCGTCCTCGGTGGCCGGCGGGAACATCTGGATGGACGGCACCGGCCCGGCGATGTCGACGGCGATGATGTCTGCGCCCTCCTGGGCCAGCCGCAGCGCGTGGCTGCGGCCCTGGCTCCGGGCGGCGCCGGTGATGAATGCGACCTTGCCCTCGACGCGTCCGGCCATCACTTGATCACCGACCCGGCGTCGACCGGCAGCTGGACGCCGGTGACGTACCGGGCCTCGTCGCTGACCAGCCACAGGATCGCGTTGCTGATGTCGACCGGCTCCACCCACTCGATCGGGAGTGCGTTGAGGCTCTGGAACGCCTCGCCGACGTCGTCCCGGGTGACGTCCGACGGCGACTTGTCCGGCCGGAAGAGGGTGTAGGTCTGCTCGTTGTGGATCATCGTGGTGTCCACCGCGGTGGGGTGCACCGAGTTCACCCGGATCATGTGCGGCGCCAGTTCGTTGGCCAGTGTCTTCACCAGTCCGACGACGCCGTGCTTGGCCGCGACGTAGTGCGCCAGGTTGGCCAGACCCTTGATCCCGGCGGTCGAACTGGTCAGAACGATGGCCCCGCCGTTCCCCCCGGCCTTCAGGTGGGGAAGAGCGGCTCGCACCGTCTTGAAGACCCCGGTGAGGTTGACGTCGATCATGTCGTCCCACATCTCGTCGGTCATCTCGTCGACCGGTGCGAAACTGGCGATCCCGGCATTGGCCAGCACGATGTCCAGCCGGCCGAGCTGGGCGACACCGTCGTCCACCGCGGCCTTCAGCGCGGCGCTGTCCCGGACATCGGCCTTGCTGGCGATGATCCGTCGGTCCAGCGCCTCCACCTGGCGGACCGTCTCGTCCAGGTCCTCCTGCGTCGCCAGCGGGTACCCCACCGTCCCGACCGTCCCCAGCAGGTCGACGGCGATGATGTCCGCGCCCTCCTGCGCCAGCCGCACCGCGTGGCTGCGGCCCTGGCCGCGAGCCGCCCCGGTGATGAAGGCGACCTTGCCTTCGACTCGTCCCACGGCGATCTCCCTTCGTGCGCCGGCCGATTGCCGACTGTGACCTGCGTCTCAGGTTATGGCACCGTGTGTCAGAAATGGAAGGGCGCTCGATGCCTGGATCCGGAGGGGAGGTTGCTGAGGGGATGGAGCAGGGGCGGGTCTGCGACTGGCGACCGCGGCGGCAGGCCGGCGATCACGAGCGCCCACGAGCTGGCGGCCGTGGCGCAGCGGCTGTTCGTCGCCCACGGGTTCGACGAGACCAGCGTGGAGGACATCGCGACGGCGGCCGGTATCAGTCGGCGCACCTTCTTCCGCTACTTCTCGGTCAAGGCCGACGTCTGCTTCGCTGACTCGCCGACAGAGCTGGTCCGGCTGCAGCAGGCGTTGTCGGCGGCGGACCCGCATGAGTCCTACCGCCTCGTCATCGTCCGAGCGGTGGTGGCGGCCCTGCGCTTTCCGCCCGGGGAGCGGGAGTGGGCGTGGCAGCGGGCGCAGCTGGTGCTGGAAGTACCTGTCCTGCAGGCCCATGCGACGCGGATCTACGCGCAGTGGCGAAAGGCGGCCGCCGAGTTCGCGCGAGGCAGACGACCCGACGACGACGTGTTCCCGGTGGTCGTCGGGCACGCGGTGCTGGCGGGCACCCTGGCCGCGCACGAGTACTGGATCACCCATCCGGCCAGCGGACTGGATGACGCGCTCGTCCGGATGTTGGACCTCCTGCTCCCACCCGAGCCGCCCGCACCCTGACTCAGCTCGGCTTCCTCCACACCTTCCACAGCTGCCTCACGGCCGTGAGGCCGACTCGCGCGAGCGCCGGGCCGGTCGGAATGCCCGGTCAGGGCCGCAGCGTCCCGGACCATGGCAATGGCCCCAGAGCTGAGGGCCGTGACCTGCGCAAGGGCACTCGCGCTTGCCGACGCACGAGCGAACGCCTGTCCGCCGGCGGGTCGCCGGCGTGAGCTATGAGATGGGCGGGGGACGGCGCTCGTCCTCGCGGCGAGGTCGTGCCCTGCCCGCGACCTCGAACGATTCGTACAGCACCTAGGTAGCGGTGCTACGGCAGGGCGGCCCTCCTGCGACCCCGCGCTGGCGTGAGTGGCGGGATCGGACACGCACGATCAGCACCACGGTCGTGGCGGAGCGGAGGCGTGGTCGAGTCCGTCCCCGATGAAGCAGGGCGGTCGGGCCCCGTCGTCACGAGCGGCCCGCCGTATCGCCTCTCGTGGACGGCTGCGCCAGCTGAAGCCGCCCGGGTTCATCGCCGGGGGGAGTCCCCTACGACCTGGTCGAGTTGCAGGGTGCGCAGGGCGATCCGAGTCAGCCGGTGCGCGGTGGTCGTGCGGTCATCGACGGGGAGTACCAGATGGCTGACGGCCAGTCGGACCAGTGCGTCCACGCCGTCGGCCAGGTCTCGTGGGTCGAGCTGCGGGAAGTGCTGCGTGAACCAGCTGATCAGGGTTCGGGTGGCGGCGTCGAGCACCGGCGCAGAACGCGTCGTGAGCATGGGCAGCAGGTCGTTGTCGGCGTCACGTGCCGAGGTGAGGATGGCGCACAGCAAGGGGCTGGCGTCGGCCTCGCCGAGCACGTACTCGATTGCTGCGGAGATTCCCCCCGCGGCGTCCTGAGGGTGCGCGTCGAGGGTGCGGGAGATGCCGACGAGGAACCTCTCGGTCTCCTGCATGATCAGCGCTTCGCCGAGTCCCTGCTTGTCGCCGAACTCCTTGTACAGCGTCGGGCGCGATACCCCTGTCAGCGCGGCGACGTCCCCCATGCGCACGCCGGACCAGCCCTTCTCCACGGTCAGGGCCCGCACTGCGTCCAGTGCGCGGTCGCGCACGTGCTGGCGGAAGGTCAGACGAAGAGGCTCTGCCGCCACTGGCCGTCTCCGTCCCCTCGTGCTTGTTGAGTCTTTGACAAGTGCCGACAGTCTGTCACGGCGCACTGCCCGAAATCCCCGCTCGCGAGGCCAGCCGTGACAGATTCGGTGATCGAGTCCAAGACTTGACAAAACCGTGCCGTGTGTCAACCTAAGCGTCACCCGTATGGAGCAGACCTTGGAGCCGTGATGACCGCTGTTGCCCAGCCACGCGACACCCGCCCCTATGACCAGGCGGACCTTTCGTCCCGAGCGTTTTGGTCGCAAACGGCCGCCGAGCGGGAGAAGACCTACGCCGTGCTGCGCGCCGAGCGTCCGGTGACATGGCACCAGCCGGTCGAGGACATGCTGATGAAGGACCCGAACGACCAGGGGTTCTGGGCCGTCGTGCGCCATGCCGACCTGGTCGAGGTCACCAAGCGGCACGAGGACTTCATCTCCGGCGAGGGCATCGTGATGGAGTCGATGCCGCAGGAGTTGCTCGACGCGGGGCAGGGCTTCATCGCGATGGACCCGCCACGGCACACCAAGATCCGGCGATTGCTGAGCTCGGCGTTCACCCCGAAGCAGATCCGTCGCATCGATGACCAGATCCAGGCCAACGCACGGCGCATCGTGGACGACATCGCCACCCGGGGCGAGGTCGACTTCGTCCCCGAAGTGGCGGCTCTCGTCCCGATGCACAACATCTGCGACATGATGGGCATCGACGAGGCCGACCGGGCGAGGATGGCCTACGAGTCGCAGTTCGCCGGGGGCTGGAACGACCCGGAGCTGATGGGTGACCAGGAACCCCTCGGCCGCCTGTTCGAGGCCATGCTCCACCTCGGTGAGCTGTCCGGACGGTACATCGCCGAGCGCCGGCGCAACCCGGGCGACGACCTGCTCAGCAACCTCGTGCAGGCGGAGGTCGACGGCGAGCGGCTGACCGACGAGGAGATCATGTCCTTCTTCGGGCTGCTCACCATTGCCGGCAACGACACGACCCGGCAGAGCACCAGCCATGCCATGAAGGCCCTGACCGACTTCCCCCAGCAGAAGGCCTGGCTGATGGAGGACCTCGACGGCCGGCTCAAGGGGGCGGTCGAGGAGATGGTCCGCTGGGCCACACCGATCATGACCTTCCGGCGCACCGCCTCCCGCGACTGCGAGCTGAACGGGCAACAGATCACCCAGGGCGACAAGGTCGTCATGTTCTACGCCTCGGCCAACTGGGACACCGAGGTGTTCGACGCGCCCGAGCGCTTCGACCTCTCCCGGAACCCGAACCCGCACGTGAGCTTCGGCGGCGGCGGCATCCACCACTGCCTGGGCAACCAGCTGGCCCGCCAGCAGCTGGCGGCCATCTACCGGGAGCTGCTGACCCGGCTGCCCGACATCGAGGTGGCCGGCGAGCCCTCCTACACGGTCAGCACCTTCTTCCACGGCGTCAACCACCTGCCCGTGCGCTTCACCCCAGAGCGCTGACCGACCCACCCGATCGGAAAGGACACTCGCGTGAGGATCGTGCTGGACGAGAGCAAGTGCTCGTCGTTGGGGATGTGCGAGTCGGTCGCCCCCGACTTCTTCGAGGTCCGTGACGACGGCGCACTCGAGCTGCTGAATCCCACGCCCCCGGGGGACCAGCGGGCGCTGATGGAGGAGGCCGTCGCGGCCTGTCCCACCAGCGCGCTGAGCATCGAGGAGTGAGGTTGGTCCATCGCCGGGAGCGCGACGTCCCACGTCTTCGGGAACCCGGGCCTGCACGTAGCCGGCGGCTGGGCGATCTCGGCCGACTTCGGTCTCGACGCCTCGCTGACCATCACCGCACAGGTTGATCCCGCCTCCCTCTGGCTTGAAGGGAGAGCGGGCTCCAGGCCACCGCTGGGCGCGGCGACCAGCCCGTCGCGCCTTCCACTGCTCCCGGCTCGTGTGACCGCCGACCGCTGCTGCGCGCTGTGTCTCGGCGCACCAGCGCTGACTGTTCTCTGGAGAGTCATGCCCGAAGCACCTTTCGTCGTCGTCGGCGCCTCGCTTGCGGGACTGCGTGCGGTCGAGTCGGCCCGCAAGGCCGGATACTCGGGTCGGCTGCTGCTCGTCGGGGCGGAGGAGCACCTGCCCTACGACCGGCCACCGCTGTCCAAGGCATTCCTCGACCCGGGCGACGACCCGGCGATGCCGCACCACCGCACCGACGACGAGCTGCGAGCCCTGGACGTCGAGCTGCGCCTCGGCGTGCCCGCGACCGCGCTCGACACCGATGCCCGGGAAATCGTCCTGGGTGGTGAGGAGCAGCTGCGTTACGAGCGGCTGGTCATCGCGACGGGTGCGCGGGCCCGGCAGCTGCCCGGCGAGCAGCTCGACGGTGTGCACACCCTGCGCACGGTCGAGGACGCCCGCAGCATCCGGGGGGCACTGGACGCCGGACGCCGCATGGTCGTCGTCGGTGGTGGCTTCATCGGGTCCGAGGTCGCCTCGGCCGCCCGCAAACGGAACGTCGACGTCACCATCCTCGAGGCGGCCCCTCTGCCGCTCGTTCGTGCCGTCGGCGAGCAGATGGCAGCCGCCTGCGCAGACCTGCACGCCCGCAACGGCACCGAGCTGCGGTGCGGTGTCTCCGTCACCGGGCTCGAAGGCGAGGGTCGAGTGGAAGGTGTCGCGCTGTCCGACGGCTCGGTCCTGCCCGCCGATCTCGTCGTCGTCGGCATCGGTGCCGACCCCGTCACCGACTGGCTCATCGCTTCAGGACTGCACGTGGAGGACGGCGTCGTCTGCGACGAGACCTTGCGTGCCGGCCCCGAGGTGTACGCCGCGGGTGACGTCGCGCGCTGGCACAACGCACTCTTCGGCCGGACGATGCGCCTCGAGCACTGGACGTCGGCCGCCGAGCAGGGCGCCGCTGCCGCCCGCAACGCTCTGGCTCCCGCTCGGGCCACCCCGTACAGCGCCGTCCCCTACTTCTGGTCGGACTGGTACCGCGACAAGCTCCAGATGGTCGGTATCACCGCCGCCGACGAGGTCACGGTGATCGGGGACCTCGACGACGCTCGATGGCTCGCCCTCTACCGCCAGGACGACCTGCTCGTCGGCACCTTGGGGCTCAACATGCCGGGCAAGATCATGAAGTACCGGGCGATGATCGGCTGGCGAACCGCCTGGCAGGACGCTCTCGCCTTCGCCGGCCGATGAACAGCAGGATGTCGGTCGAGGCGCCGCCGAGCACCGCAGCGTCCCGGCCTGGGAGAGTCAGATGGTGATGGTCAGCGACCCGTAGCCACGGATGGGGCCTGACCGCAACCTGACCGGCGCGGCGCCGGTGTCGAGCCGCCAGGCATGGGTCCGGCTGAGCAGCTCGTCGAACACCAATCGGGTCTCGAGTTGGGCGAGCGCGGCGCCGAGGCAGAAGTGGATGCCGCGGCCGAACGCGAGCTGCCTGTCGACGACCCGGTCGATGTGGAAGTGGTCGGCGTCCGGGAACGCGCTGTCGTCCCGGTTGGCGGAGCCGAACAGCAGCAGGACCGTGTCGCCGGACCTCATCTGGACGTCGTGCAGGAGCACGTCTCGCGTGAGAGTGCGCGACAGGCCCTGGACGGGGGAGTCGTAGCGGAGCATCTCTCCCACGGCCGACGGAAGAAGACTGCGGTCGCGCGCGAGCCGGTCGATGACCTCGGGCCGCTCGGCCAGGACGGCGATGGTGTTGGAGATGAGGTTCGTGGTGGTTTCGTGGCCGGCCACCAGCAGCAGGAGGCAGAAGCCGAGCAGCTCGTCCTCGGAGAGCCGTCGGCCCTCCACCTCCGCGGTCACCAGCGCCGACATGAGGTCCGGTCGTGGCCGCGCCCGGCGCTCGTCGAGGAACTGGCGGAAGTACTCGTAGAGCGCAGCCGCGGCGTCGAGGTTCGACCTCATCGGATCGGGCGCGGAGATGTCGGTGGTCACCAGCGCCGTCGACCAGGCCTTGAACTGGTCCCGGTCCTCACGCGGCACGCCGAGCAGGTCGGCGATGACCATCGCCGGCAGCGGGCCGGACAACTCGCGCACCACGTCGCCACCGCCGGCGGTGACCAGACGCTCGGTGAGCTCCGCAGCCATCTGCTGCACCGGTGTCTCGAGCAGGGCGATCCGGCGCGGCGTGAAGGCCTTGGCGACCACACGCCGCAGGAGGTCGTGCCGCGGTGGGTCCATCATGATCATCATCGGCAGGAACGCGCCCGCCAGGTCGAAGCCCTGTGCCGGGAAGATGCCTCGAGCGGAAGAGAATGTCGTCGGGTCCTGGAGGGCTGCGCTGACATCCTCGTAGCGACTGAGTACCCAGCAGTTCCGTGGCGCGCACCAGTAGACAGGGCGGGTGGCGCGCAAGTCCGCGTAGACGGGGTACGGGTCGTCCTGCATGGCCGGGTCGAAGGGGTCGTACCGGAGGTCTGTCTCTGGCATGGTGACCCCTTGCGTCGGGAGTTTGTACTCGCAGTCTAAACAGCAGATCGGGAGGAGTGTCAATGCGTGCGGTGCCGGTCCAGATCGCCGCCCGGCTGCCTGCGGCCGCCGAGCTGTTCGCCGACCGGGGTGTCGAGAGCACGAAGATCGAGGATGTCGCGGCCGCCACAGGCGTGCCGAAGGCGACCCTCTACTACTACTTCAGTGGTAAGGAGGAGATCCTGGCGTTCCTGTTCCAGGACGTCCTCCGTCACATTGCGGATCAGGTCGCCATCGCGGCGATGGGGGAGGGCAGCGCCCGCGACAGGCTCGTCGGCGTCGTTCGTGCCCAACTCGCGGTGATGGCCGAGCAGCCGGCGGTCTGTCGCGCGCTGACCGGAGAGTTGGGCCGGGCCGGTCGGGTGCCTGCGCTGGCCGCCGCGATCCGGGCGGCCTACCACGCTCCCGTGGTCGAACTCTTGCACCAAGGCGCCACTGACGGCTCTCTTGCGCAGGTCGCCGACGCCGACGCCGCCGCCCTGATGATCTTCGGTGCTGTGACTGTCACTGGGCTGTCGCACCTCATTGCCGGCGGCAGAATTGGGGTCGACGACGCCACAGGCACCCTCGTCGCGGTCCTGCTGGACGGGCTCGGCGCCCACTGACTGCTACCCGCCTCCACCGCCTCTCCCGGGGGATCGCCGGGTCGTAGGTCAGGTCGTCCGGTCGCCCTGCCACGGTGAACATTGACGGCGGAGCAGAAGCGAGCCCATCCGACTCGGTCCCCAGCCGAAGTGCCGCCGGAAGGGTTCAACCGCTGACAGGTCGATCAGCCGGCCAGGCCCAGGATGCTGTCGGTACCCGTGTAGACGGCGACAGCGATGAGGAGCACGGCGAAGGCCTGGGTGAGGGTGGTACCCGACAGGCGGTCGGCGACCTTCTTTCCGGCCAGCGAGCCGGCGACCGCCGCCAACGTGAAGGGCACGATCACGGACCAGTCGAAGTCTGCGGACCCGGTTCGCGCCAGCAGGGAGCTGGCCGAGTTGAGGGCGATGATCATCAGCGACGTGGCGACCGCCTGCTGCATGGGCATGCGCAGGGCGAGGACCAGGGCCGGCACGACGACGAAGCCGCCGCCGACGCCGAAGAAGCCCGTCATGAAGCCGACCAGCAGGCCGGTGGCAACGATTTTTCCGGCCTGTGCGCCGGTCCACCGCCGACTCGTGTGCCTGCCCCCGGTGACGGATGATGCGGCCTCGGGCTCGGCCTCGGCCCCCGCGCGCGGCGCGGCCTCGACGGCGCCGACGCCGGAGTGCACGAGCCGCCGTTCCGGAGGGGAGTTCGTGGAGCTGCGGCTCTGGGCCAGCATCCCGGCAGCGGCCAGGAGGATGACCCCGGCGAACACGAGCAGCAGTACGTCCGCGTCGACGAGGCGGTTGGCCGCGGTGCCGGCGAGGCTGGCGGCGACGCCGACGATCCCGAAGGCGAGGCCGACGCCCCATCGCACCCGCCCGCTGCGCACGTGCCCGAGGGCCCCGGTGACGGCGGCGATGCCGACGATGAACAGGCTGCTGGTCGTGGCCGTGCGGGCATCCTGCCCGATGACGTAGACGAGCACGGGCACGGCCAGGATGGAGCCTCCGCCGCCGAGGGCGCCGAGGCTGAGCCCGATCAGCAGTCCCAGCCCGATCGCCGTGGCGGCGATCACGCGACCGTGCCCGGCTGCCCGCTGTCGGTGACCACCGGCAGACCGGCCTCGGCCCACCCCTTCATCCCGCCGGCGAGGTTGTGCACGGGCACCCCGGAGGCGGCCAGCAGATCGGCGGCCGTCTCCGAACGGTTGCCGGACCGACAGACCGCGATGGCCGGCCGGCCGGCGGGGATGGACTCGGGCCGCAGCTCGCCCAGCGGCACGTGCTGGGCTCGAGGGGCGTGGCCTGCGGCCCACTCCTGCGGCTCACGGACGTCGAGGAGTAGCGCCTCGCCGCGGTCGAGCATCTCCTCGGCCCGCTGCGCGTCGACGTCGGGGAGCCGGTCCTGATGGTTCGCAGTTGTCATGTCCGGCGTCCTTTCCGGTGCGGAGGTCAGCTGTACGTAGGCGTCAACATCAGGCTTCCGTGCCCGCCGGGTGTCCCGTGGGCGGATGTCAGCGCGCTGGTGAGCGCAAAGCGGTCGGCGCGGATCACGGTGTGCCGCCACTCGATGGGCACGCCGGAACTGATGCCGACCCGCTCGACGGCGAACGCAGCCGACGGTGGCTGCAGGTGCAGTGTCCGGTGCTCGGCCGGGGTGGGGATGATCGCGCGCACCGTCTCCTCGCCGGCGGTGACCGGGATGCCCGTCGTCGCCAGGAGTTGGTCGTAGAGGCTGGTGTGGCGGAAGTCGACCCCGAGCAGAGGGTTCGCCCACCGAGGCCGGCAGCCATACACGGTCCAGCGCGAGCGGCGATCCGCCGGCCAGGCGAAGTCGCTCCAGGTACAGCAGTGGGGTGGACTCCTCGAGGCCGAGCCGCGGCGCGATGACGCCGTCGGCCCGGATGTCGAGGGCGCGGACCTCGGACAGCTGCTCGAGCCCGGTGTCCTCGACGGACGCGAAGAGCGAGTAGACGATCCCCGTCGGCTGTTCGATCACCGTGTCGGGCGTTGCCACGCGTGCGCGTCGGCCGCGGGAGACCTTCAGCACGCCCTCGGCCCGTAGGTGGCGGAGCGCTTCGCGGACGGTGTGCCGGCTCACGCCGTACTGCTCGACCAGGTCCAGTTCGCCGGGGAAGCTGCCGGCGAAGTCCCCGCGGTCCAGCCGAGCGCGCAGGTCGGTGAGCAGTTGATGCCACAGCGGCATTCCCGGCGTGCGCGTCAGGCGCCCCGCTCCGTTTCTGCCTGACGCCGAATCGACCGTCATGAAGCTCCCTGCCGTGCCGCCGAGAAGTCTCCTGATCCGGCTCCGACGTGGGGGTGCGCGTCACATCGGAACGTGTACGGTCATGTCTACACCAATTGTCCGGACAGGTGCAATCCGCAGGTCGAGTCACGGTGCAGGTCGAGGTGATTCCCATCGACGCGCTGCCGGAACGTGGTGGTGCTGTGGCTGGCCGGTGCGGGATGGGGGCGTCGATGCGATCGGCTTCTCGGCCGTCGGCTCGCGCGGGAGCAGGAGAGCGCGCCGCCAGGGGGCGCTTCACGTGGCGGGTCGAGGAAGTGCTGACCGCCGATCTGGGCTCCGCGGAGTTCGACCTGGTGCTGGACCTGCACCTTCCGCGCCCCCAGCTGGTGACGTCCCCGCTGGTGGTGTAAGTCCAGGCCACGACCGCGTGGGTGATCACGTGCGAGGGGCCATCGTGTGATGGTCAGCGAGACCACGCCAATGGTTCTCGCGGAAGGACACAGCACACGATGGCCCTGGACCAGTCTGCCCTGCTCGAGGTGCTCGATGCACTGAAGGCCGCCGATGTCGATGACCGGATCCGGTCGGCAGCGACCACGATCTACCAGGCCTTGATTGAGGCCGAGCTCACCGCGGTGATCGGTGCCGCCCCGCACGAGCGCACCGAGGCCCGGACCGCGCAGCGCAACGGCTCCCGCCCGAGAACCCTGTCGACGACGGCCGGGGATCTGGAGTTGCGGATCCCGAAGCTGCGCGCCGGCTCGTTCTTCCCATCGCTGCTGGAGCGGCGTCGGCGGATCGACCAGGCGCTGTTCGCGGTGGTCATGGAGGCCTACCTGCACGGCGTCTCGACTCGGAAGGTCGATGACCTGGTCAAGGCGCTCGGCGCGGACACCGGGATCAGCAAGAGCGAAGTCAGCCGGATCTGCGCCGACCTCGATGAGGAGGTGGCCGCCTTCGCCGACCGCTCGCTGGCCGATCAGGCCTTCCCCTACGTGTTCCTCGACGCGACCTACTGCAAGGCGCGAGTCAACCGGCGGGTGGTCTCCCAGGCCGTCGTGATCGCCACCGGGGTGGCCGCCGACGGACACCGGGAGGTGCTCGGCTTCGCCGTCGGCGACTCCGAGGACGGCGCCTTCTGGACAGCGTTCCTGCGCTCACTGAAGGCCCGCGGGCTGACCGGCACGCAGCTGGTCATCTCCGACGCCCACGCCGGGTTGAAGGCCGCCATCAGCGCGGTCCTGCTCGGCGCCAGTTGGCAGCGCTGCCGGGTGCACTTCATGCGCAACGTGCTCGCTCAGGTGCCGCGCGGCAACAGCGAGATGGTCGCCGCCGCCATCCGCACGATCTTCGCCCAGCCCGACGCCGAACACGTGCACTCCCAGCTCGACGTCATCGCCGGCATGCTCGGCCGCCAGTTCCCGAAGGTCGAGGCGATGCTGCGCGAGGCCGAGGAGGACCTGTTGGCCTTCGCTGGATTCCCGGTCGCGCACTGGAAGAAGATCTGGTCGACCAATCCCCTGGAACGGCTGAATAAGGAGATCAAGCGCCGCACCGACGTCGTGGGCGTTTTCCCCAACCCCGAGGCACTGCTGCGGCTGGCCGGCGCGGTGCTGGTCGAGGCGCACGACGAATGGCAGGTCTCCGACCGCCGCTACCTCTCCGAGGGCTCCATGGCCGTGCTCAACCACCCGAACCCGACCAAGGAGGTGGCGCAACCGGCACTGATCGCGTCATAGTCACCACACCGCTGACCAACACGGTGAGGACTACATCCACCACTCAGCGGGACGTCACCCCCCAGCTGGTCGACGTCCTCGCACGGTGGCCGACGTCGTCCGCCCGGCCGGCACCTGCTGGTCCTCGGGCACGACCGGGCAGAACCTGGCCCGCGGCATCGGTGGCCCGCAGGAACCCGAGTGCTCCACCACCGCGAGCTGCTGCGCGGAGCGGTCGCGAGCTGGAGCATCGCGCCTCGAGCGCATCGACCGGGCAACCGACTCCCGCACCGCGGTGGACACGCTCGTGTACGGACGGCGTCCCTGACGACGGTGTAGATCCGCGCCGAGGGGCTAAGACCGCGATGACCGATCAGGAGGAAGCCCCATGGTGACTGCTAGCGAGTCGAGTCGTGCCCGAGCACTGCTTTCGGCAGCAGGCCGCGGCGCGGCCGCGGGCGTGCTCGGGGTGGCTGTGATGACGGCGGCTGAGAAGCTGGAACAGGCCGTCACCCACCGGCCGAACTCCTACATCCCCGCCCGGACGCTGCTCACGCTGCTGGGCCGCCATCCGACCGACGCCGACCGTCCGACGGGCTGGAACTGGGCGATGCACTACGGGACCGGGGCCGTGCTGGGGGCCTTGCGCGGTGTGTGGGCTGCGGTCGGGCTTCGTGGCCCGCAGGCGCACGCGGCGCACACCATCGTGCGGCTGTCGACCGACCAGACGCTGGAGAACACCACCGGGGTGGGGGCCCCGCCGATGGTCTGGCCCCGCAACGAGCACGTCGTCGACATCCTGCACAAGGCCATCTACTCGGTCACGACCGGGCTGATTGCGGAGCGGTGGATCCAGCCCTCCCTGCAGTCCCGGCGTGGGCTGACCAGCCACTGACGCAGGAGGACGGGTATGACGGACACCGCCCCGCGACAAGTCGCGGCGGACCGCCGCCGATCGGTGTGGACCGGCACCATGCTCGGCATCGCCATCATGGCCGCCGCCGATGAAATCGTGTTCCACCAGATCCTGAGCTGGCACCACTTCTACGACCGGTCCACCCCTGACATCAGCCTGCTGTCGGACGGATTGCTGCAGACGGCCTACCTCGTGCTGCTGGTCGCCGGATTCTTCTGGTTCGCCGACCTGCGCCGCCGCGGAACGCTGGCGCGGCGTTCGGCGTGGGGCGGCTTCGTGCTCGGCCTGGGCATCTTCCATCTGTTCGACGGGATCGTCGACCACAAGCTCCTGGACCTCCACGAGATCCGCTACGGGGTTGATGTGCTGCCGTACGACCTGGCCTGGAACGGCGTTGCGCTGGTGCTGCTGGCGGTGGGCGCGATCATGCTGTGGCGGTCCCGGGACGAGGGGCCGGCCGGGGCCGATCGGCGGTGAGCACGCCGAGTGGAGCCCTCGCCGTGCTCGCCCACGGCGGCTCGCATGGGATAGGCGCGGCCGCCGCCACGTGGCTCCTGCCAGTGCTGGTCGCCGCCGTGCTCGCCGCCGGCTACCTGGCCGGCGTCGTCCGGCTGCGGGGGAGCGGACGCGGTTGGAGCCGCGGACGGACGGCGAGCTTCCTGCTGGGTACCGGCCTGATCAGCGCCGCGCTGTCTCCAGCGGTCGACGCCGGCACGGCCGGCGGGCACATGGCGCAGCACCTGTTGCTGGGGATGTTCGCGCCGATCGCACTGGTGCTGGGCGCCCCGGTGACCCTGCTGCTCGCCGGGCTGCCCGTGTCCGCTCGGCGCCCGGTGGCCGTGCTGCTGCGATCCCGGGCGCTGCACGCGCTGTCCCACGTGGCCACCGCCGCCGTGCTGAGCGTCGGCGGGCTGTACCTGCTCTACCTGACGCCGCTGTACGCCCTCAGCGCGCGCTCGGAGGTGGTGCACCACTTGGTGCACCTGCACTTCCTGCTGGCCGGGTACCTGTTCGCCTGGGCGGTGGCCGGCCCCGATCCCGCTCCGCGCCGACCAGGCATGGCGGTACGCCTGGCCGTCGTCGTCGTCGCCGGCGGCCTGCATGCCTTCCTGGCCAAGCTGCTGTACTCCCGTGCTCCTGTGCTCCCGGTGGGCGGAGGGCACGACGCTGCGGAGGTGGAGGCTGCGGCCCAGGTCATGTACTACGGGGGCCACGTCGCTGACCTGCTGCTGCTCGTCGCCCTGTTCGCCGCCTGGTATCGGCGCACCGGACGCTCTCTGGCGCGCGAAGCGACCTCGGCCCCCAGCACCCCCGCTGCTGTGTGAGTCTGCGGCTCCTCGCCGCGGCGGAGCGCGTGTCGTCAGAAGGGGACGGCTGCCCGATGCGTGTCGGCGACGGCAGCGACAAGGCGCCGCCAGCGTGACTCGCCGGCCGGAACGGGGGTGTTCGCAACCGGCGTGGTCGTCAAGGCCGGCTCCGCGGTGAGGCCGGGCTGCAGCGGCGCGGGTGAGGGCAGGGGCGCGGCGATCTGGGTCAACGAGAATCCTTCAGGGCAGTGCGGGCGGGCGCGGTAGGCCGCTGGGTGGCTTCCTCAGCGGGAGTGCGTGCCGCCCGGACAGAGCCGGTCGTCGACCGAAAGCGGGGTCACCGCGAGAAGGCACACGCAGAACGCGGGCCGACCCGGTGCAAATCCCCAGTACACAGATCGAGAATAGGCAGAAGGCGCCGACGAGTGCAACAGGCCTGGCAGGAGCGGTCCCGGGCATACCTGTCGAACGGCCCAGGTCTGACGGTGGGGGTACCAGTCAGCCGACTCCCTCCCGACCATCTCGTTGCCTCGGCGAGGGCGTGCCGCAGGGGGCTGCGCGGACGAGGTTCGAGGGCGTGGGCACCGGACCGCCCGAGTGGCAGGACATGCGGAACGGGCTGGACGGTCCGGAGACCGCCCAGCCCGTCAGGGACAGACCTGCACTGCGCCCGGTGGGTGAGCGCGGAGGCGGGTGGAGTCAGCGCCCGATCAACCTGCTCAGCCAGCCGCCGGACCGCTCGGGGCGAGGGTGGCCCGGGCAGCGCTCGGCGCTGGGGATGCCGGCCATGACCTGGTCGACGTGTTGGCCGCATCCGGCCCAGGTGGTCCTGCCGCAGGTCTTGCAGGTGGCTGCTCGGCACATGGTGGATCTCCTCGTTGTCGGTGAGTGGGGCGGCCGTCGGCCACCGGATCAGTCGTGGGCGAAGCGGATGTTCGGCAGGACCCGGGTGAGCCATGCCGGGCTCCACCAGGCGGCTGCGCCGGTGAGCCGGAGCATCACCGGCAGCAGCACGAGTCGGACGAGGAAGGCGTCGAGCAGGACCGCGACGCCGAGGATGATCCCCATCTCCTTGGGCGGCAAGGGGCCGGACAGGGCGAAGGTGAAGAACACCGCGACCATGACGGCGCCTGCAGCGAAGATGACCCGGCCGGAGTGTGCAAGGGCGCCGATCATCGCCTCTCGCGGGTCACCGGTCCGCTCGTAGTGCTCCTTGGCGCTGGCCAGGAGGAAGACCGTGTAGTCCATGGCGATGGCGAAGATCATCGCGAAGAAGAACACCGGGGCCCAGGCGTCGAGGAAGCCCTGGCTCTCGAAGCCGAAGAAGCCAGCCCCGATGCCCTCCTGGAAGACCAGGCGGGCGACGCCGAACGCGGCGGCGGTGGACAGCAGGCTGGCCAGGGTGCCCAGCAGCGAGATCAACGGCGCCTGCAGTGCGACCAGCAGGAGCAGGAAGCCCAGCACGAGAACGACCCCGATGACCAGGGGCGTGGACTCGTCCAGTTGCGTCTTGAGGTCGAGGTTCTCCACCGGCGCGCCGCCGACCAGGGCGGAGTCGGGGAGGTCGGCGCGCAGCCGGTCGACCAGCGTGGACAGCTCGGGGTCCGAGGGGTCCACGGTGGGGACGGCCTGGATCATCGCCAGATCGGTGCCGTCCGACGCCGGCATGGGGGGCATCACACCCGCGACGGCGGGGTCATCCCCGAGGACGGCGGCAGCGGTCGGGGCGTCAGCGGTGTCCACGACGACCTGCAGGGTCCCGGGCGCCCCCTCGCCGAAGGCCTCCTGCACCTGGTCGTAGCCGATCCGGGCGCTGGCGTCCTCCGGGAGCACCTTGATCGAGGGCATCGCCGTCTTCAGTCCGATGATCGGGGCGGCGAGGGCGAGCAGGACGAGCAGCGAGCCGATGCCGTAGACCATCGGTCGCTTCCACAGGCGCTCACCCCACGCGGCGAAGCGCGGGGAGCGGTGCTCTCCGGCGCGGACCCAGGGAAGCGCGATCCGGTTGATCTTCAGGTCCAGCTTGAACAGGACCAGGGGGAGCAGCGTCAGGGTGGCGGCCAGGACGAAGACGACGGCGAGCATGATGCCGCCGGCCATCGACCGGAACGACGGCGAGGGGACCAGCATCACCGCCGACAAGGAGACGAGCACCGTCGCGCCGGAGAGCAGGACGGCCTTGCCGGCGGTGTCCATGGTCTCGGCGATCGCGCGCACCGGTGGTGCGCCCGCGCCCATCCGTGCCGCGCGGTAGCGGACCACGAGGAAGAGCGCGTAGTCGATCCCGAGGGCCAGGGCGAACATCATCGCGAAGTTCATGGCCCAGATGGAGACCGGCACGAGCTCGTTGATCAGGACCAGCGAGCCCGCGGAGGCGACCAGTCCGGCGAGCGTGAGCAGCAGGGGCAGCCCGGCGGCGACCAGCGCGCCGAAGGCCAGCACCAGGATGCCCAGGGTCACCGGCCAGGACAGCATCTCCGACTTGAGCATCGCGTCGAGGTTGGCCTCGTTGAAGTCCGACCACAGCAGCGAAGCGCCGGTCGGGTTGACCTCCACCGACCCGGTGGACATCGCCTCCAGAGGTCCCTTGAGGTCGTCGGCGGCCCGGACCATCTCGTTCGTGTCGGCGCCTGCGCCCGCGAGCAGGACGGCGGTGCTGCCGTCCGGGCTGAGTGTCGCGCCGGGTTGCGGCTGGAGGACCTCGCCGATGCGATCCTCGCCGGCGAGGAGCTCGGTGGCGCGGGCGAGGACGTCCGCCCCGGCGCCCTCGGTCACCGGGCCGTCGGAGCTGTGGACGACGACCTGGATGGCCGAGCTGGCGTTGCCGCCGAAGTGGTCGACGGCGAGTTCGCGGGCGGCGACGGATTCGGAGCCGTCGGCCTGCCAGCCGGCTCCGGACAGTGCGGCCTCGACGCGGGGGGCGAAGAAGCCCAGGCCGACGATGAGCAGCAGCCAGACGACGGTCGTCGTCCTGGCGTGGGCGGTGACCCAGACCCCAAGCCGGCCGAGCGGGCCAGGGCGGAATGACGTGGATACGGAGTCGGGCTGGCGGCTGGTCGCCGTCGTGGTCACGGATGAGTCGCTTTCGTCAGAAGGGGAGTGGGTGGCGGCCGGCGACGGCCGCCGAGTCAGCGAGCGGCGGAGTCGTCGTGCAGACCCACGGCGGCCGCACCGACGTCGGGATCGCCGTAGCCGCCGTTGACCAGCACGGGCCGGCGGCCTGCGCGAGCGAGCATCGAGGCGGCGATGGAGGCGCGGTAGCCCGAGCCGCAGTACACCCACACGTCGCCGTCGGGAACCTCGTCGAGGCGGCCGGGCAGGTCGTGGATCGGGATGTGCCGGGAGCCGCGCACGCCGCCTCCGGCGCGCTCGTCGTCGCGGCGCGCGTCGAGGACGACAAGGTTCGGGTCAGAACCCAGCGCCGCGGCCAAGCCGGAGAAGTCGCTGACCGGGTAGGAGGCAAGCTCGCGGCCGGCGGCCAGGGCCTCGGGGCTGCCGATCGCAGCACCCGCGAGCCGGTCGATGCCGATGCGGACGAGCTCGCGGCGGGCCTCGGCGACCTGCTGCTCGGTCTCGCCGATCAGGGTGATCGGTCCGCCCCATGGGATGAGCCAGCCGACGTAGGTGACGAAGTTGGCGATGGCCAGCTCGAAGTTCAGGGCCCCGGGCAGGTGGCCGGCGGCGAACGCGGTGCGGGTACGCAGGTCGATCACCCACTCGCCGGCGGCCAGCCGTCCGGCCAGCTCGGCGGGGTCGACCTGTCGCGGCGCGGAGAGGTCCACGGGCGCCGGGCCGGCGGCGTTGCCCGGCCCCATGTGGCTGTACCAAGCAGGAATCGCCGTCAGGCCGGCGATCAGCTCGTCGACGAAGGTCTGCTCGTCCCGGGTCAGGGCCGGGTTGACCTTGGCCTGCTCGCCGACGGTGGAGGAGTCGCCGCTGGTCGGGGTGGCCGCACAGAACGAGCCGAAGCCGTGGCTGGGGAAGACCGGAGTGCCGGCGGGCAGCTCGTCGACGAGCCGGCGCACCGAGTGGTACTGGGCGTGGGTGAGCTCATCGGTGTGCTCCGGACCGACCAGGTCGGTGCGGCCGGTGGCGCCGTACAGCATGGAACCGCCGGTGAACACGGCCTGCACCTGACCGTCGGCGTCCGCGACGACGTAGCTGACGTGGTGGTGCGTGTGCCCGGGAGTGTGCAGCACGCGCAGCCGCATCGGGCCGGCATCGAGGACGTCCCCGTCGGCGGCCGGCACCCGGTCGTAGGCGACGGTGTCACCGGCCGGGACGACGTAGTCGGCGCCCACGCGGCCGGAGAGCTCGAGGCCACCGGTCAGGTAGTCGTTGTGCAGGTGGGTCTCCAGGACCAGCGCGATGCGGACGGCCCGCTTCTCGGCCAGGGCCAGCACGCGGTCGATGTCGCGCTGGGGGTCGATCACGACGCCGATCCCGCCGTCGCTGATCAGGTAGCTGCGGTCGCCGAGGCCGGTGGTCTCGATGATGTCGATCTGCACGGAAGGCTCCTCAGTACGGTACGGGGCAGGGGTATCTGCGTGGCAAATAGGAGACGACGTCAGGCGGTGGGGCGACCCTCGGCGATCCACTGCGTCATGCCCCCGTCGAGGTTGGCGACGTCGTAGCCCTGGCCTGCCAGGAACTTCGCGGCCTGGGAGCTGCGCCCGCCGCTACGGCAATCAGTGATGACTGGGCGGGCCCGGTCGAGCTCGAAGACGCGGGCGGGCAGCTGGCCCAGCGGGATGTGGGTGCTGCCGGCGATCCGGCCCTCGGCCAGTTCGGCGGCCTCCCGCACGTCGAGCAGAACCGCCTCGGTGCGGTCGGCGGCCTGAGCTGGAGTGAGCTGGGGAATCTGCTGGGTCATCGTGACTCCAAGAAAGATTGGTCAGGCGAGGGAGAGGAAGAGGCGCTCGAGCTCGCGCAGGTCGATCTCGCGGGTCTCGCTGTCCTCGTTGGTCGAGCAGAAGCGCATCCCGGTGGAGACGACGGCGAAGCCAGCCTTGTTCAGCGCCTTGGAGGCGGCGGCGAGCTGGGTGACGACGGCGGAGCAGTCCCGGCCGTCCTCGATCATGCGGACGATGCCGCCGATCTGGCCCTCGATGCGCTTAAGGCGCTTGACGACGTCGGCGAGTTCGCCCTGGGGGATGTCCACGGCACTACCGTACATACCCCGGGGGGTATCGGCAACCGGCCTTGCGGCGGCTCAGCGCCTCCGCGATACGAACCTCGCCGTGGGCTGACCGGTGCGTGTCCATGGGTATGCCTGTGGGCGGAACCGCGAGCCCTCTTCAGGGCGAACAGGTAGCCGGGTCTCGAGAGGTTCCCTGTCGAGCCGGTGGATGTTTCGCGGCACCGGTTTCGAGACCGGTCGTCGTTGGGGGGACCGGTTCGCCACGCGCCGACTCGTGAGGTGGGATGAGCGGCTGAGGGGAGGGGTCGACGATGGACCAGCGTTCAAGGCATCAACCGTGCACGGCAGTCGCGGCGGTCAGCGCCCAAGCGATTCTGCTCACTGGGCTCGCGTGGCCCGTCCGCCCGCCTCCCCACCCACGGACCCTCCGGTGGATCGGTCGCGTCATGAGTGGGGCGGGACTCGTCATAGCAGGGGTGGCCGCGGCCGGCTTGGGACCGGCGCTCACTCCCTCTCCGCTGCCTTCAACGCAAGCGCAGCTTCGGCGCGATGGAATGTTCGGGCGAGTGCGGCATCCGATCTACAGCGGCCTACTCCTCTTGGGCGCCGGTCGACTCCTGACCGCAGGCCGTCGTCGGGTTGCTCCGGCGGTCGCACTCACGCTGCTCCTGGCCGCCAAGGCACGATGGGAGGAGCGCCTCATGAGCACTCGCTTTCCGGATTACCCGTCATACGCCGCGACGACCCCCCGCTTCATCCCGGCCATGCGCCGGTCCCGCAAGTGACGCGGCGAGGCGGTCGTGCGCCGATGTGCTGCTACTCAGCTAGGCCATGTCCAAGCATGACCCTCTCAGGCCATCCAGGCCCCTCCGTGCGCCCGACTGGCGACCGGCAGGCCCCGCTGTGAGGGACGGGGTACGCATGCAGTCGTCTCTGAACTGAGCGGCCGACGGGTGGAGGCTCGTGCGTGCATCGCCCGGCGGAGCACGCACCACCCGGTCTGACAACTGAGGGGTGGGCACTGAGCCGGCGGGGTGTCGGCCCAGCCTCGTGACGACGAGAGGCGGCTGGCTGGGCCTCAGTGGTGATCGGCCGCCCGCTCCAGCCGCCAGCCCTCTCCACGGCACCCGTCCGGCAGCGGCGGGAAGCGGTGCCCCTTGACGTCGGTGGACTCGTAGGCATGGTCGCCGTGTCCCTCCGAACAGCGGTAAATCCCGCTGCGGGGAACCATCTGACCGGGGTGGAAAGTGTCCTCGTCAAGTGCCATCCGCGACCGGTACCCGGTAGCGGGCCCTGCACTCGGCGGGACGAACGGATCAGCCGCAGCACGCACAGTGCGCCGCCATGCATGCCGGCACGCTGATCAGAGGCCGTCCGTGCTGGAGCGGGAGTAGTCGGCGGTTGCCCGGGCATGAGTGGGGCGCCTGCCGGTGGACCCGTTGTCCGTGTGGCGCTCCACCGGGGGCGTGGGCGGCGACGTCGGCCGCGCGACCTGCGACTCAGGACGGATGTGCTGTGGACGTCGAGCTGACCACCGGGCAGAGCGTGATCGGCGCCTTCCTGATCGCCCTGGCACTCGCCGCGCTGCACCTGGCAGCCCCGCGGATCCGCAAGCTCCCCCTCGTCCCGGAACGGGCCACCGGCTCCTTCGCCGGTGGGCTCGCCGTGGCCTACGTGTTCCTGCACCTCCTGCCCGAGATCGCCGAGGGCAACGAAGCCATCGGAGAGGCGCTGTCCGACGTCGTGCGGCCCACACCGCTGATGGACCTCGGCATCTTCCTCGTGGCGCTGTTCGGCTTCACCGTCTTCTACGGGCTGGAACGACTGGCCGATCGCCAGCACCGCGCAGCGCCCGTCCACGCCGTCTCACGGAGCAGCGGTGGCGCCGGCTCGCCGGAGGGCGGCACGGCGACGAAGGACGACCGCGATCCGGGGACGGAGCCCAGCCGCGGCGTGTACCTGCTCCACCTCTCCTCGTTCATGGTCTACAACGCCCTGATCACGTACACGATGGCGCTCCGGCTCCGCACCGGAATCGCCTTTGCAGTCCTGTTCACCATCGCCATGGGCCTGCACTTCGTGCTCACCGACCGCGGCCTGGAGGAGCACTACCCGACCCGGTTCACCGCCCGCGGACGCCTGGCACTGGCCGCTGCCCTCCTGGGCGGCTGGGCCGTCGCGGCACTGTTCGCGCCGTCCAGCACCCTCGTCGTCGCGCTGCTCACCGCTCTGCTGGGCGGCTCCATCCTGCTCAACGTCTTCAAGGAAGAGCTGCCCTCGACCCGCAGGTCCAGCTTCGGCTGGTTCCTCACCGGCCTCACCCTCTACGCGGCGCTGCTCACTTTCGTGACCGCACTGAGCGAGTGACCCGTCACGGCCCCTCGGAAGCCGGGCGCCAGCGACGGCCACCGCCCGATGAGGTGGCCGAACCCGTGCGGAAACGTTGTTCCGCCGGATCGGCCAACCCCTGGGCGCTACGAAGACCAACCCGGTCTTCCTGCAGTCGCTGAGACCTCGTCTCGATGCTCTGCCACGACGGTGCAGGCGCCCTCGGCTGCCGCGCGGGAGCTCCGGGGTAATGGTCCGGCCGTCCTCCGGGCCTTCCCAGCCCTGTGCCAGGAGGCTTGCGCAGCCCGCTGTAAGCCTGGAGACGTTCTCCAGTGAATGGAAAGCCGTCAGGGGACCGGACCCCCTCCGCCGCCACGGTTGCTCAAAGGTCAGCCCTGGCGCTCGAACGCTCGTCGGCCGCGTACCCCGCGCCGGACGATGAGGTGTCGTGCGACCGAGGCGGACGGTGAGCGCTAGGGTCCTACGCCACGAACGGGTGTCCACCGAACGAGTGATGGGGGGCTGCCGTGGCGCGGCCGCTGCTTCGAGGCGATCGCCTGCAGGCCGCCCGGGAGTCCGCGGGATTGAGCCGGGACGACCTCGCCGAACGCCTCGAGCTGTCGAGCCCCGCAAGAGTCCGCGTGTGGGAGCTAGGCCTGGAGCGTCCGCGGCCCCGCTTCGTGCCCCGACTGGCCGCCGCGGTGGGAATCGATCCGCTGCACCTGCTCGACGTCGATCCCGACGATCCACCGCTGGCGGCGCTCCGGCTGGCGGCCGGCCTGGCGACGAACGAGATGGGCGCACCGGGGGTGTCCGTCATGACGTACGTGCGACTGGAGGACGGCAGGCCCGGTACCGAGCCGACGGCGGACGCCGTCCATGCCGTGGCCGGATTGCTGGGTGTGGACGAGTCCCGCGTCCAGGCCGCGATCCGTCGCGCGCGCCGTGACCACGCGCCCTTGGCGTCAACTGGAGGTTGACCGGAGGATTACTGGAGATCTGGGGCTTTCCCTTCTGACGGTCTTTGGTGGTAATTTCCCGCAACCTCGTCCGGGAGGCGCCCGTGATCCGCAGGTCAGAGTCGCGTTGTGCGATGGCGGCTGGCCTCGGCGCGGTCCTGGAGACTGGACCGGCGAGCTCGCCGGCCGCGCTGCACGGCACCGCTTCGCGGGCGGTCGATGGGGTACGGGGCCGCATCGTCGCTCTCGCGTCGGTGCTGGCACTCGCCGCATGCGGAACGGACGGGGAAGCCACGGAGCAGACCTCGCCCCAGGCATCGGCCTCCGAGACCAGTGCGGCGTCCACCAGCTCGGGCCCGTCGATGAACCCTGACGAGGCGGCGGCCGCCGACGCGGCGATGGCCGTCTACCGGGATGTGACTCGGCTGGTCCAGGATGCGCGCCGCGACCCGACGCAGGACTGGCTGCCGGCCTACGCGCAGCTGACCGCAGACCCCTATCGGTCCGCCGAGCTGCTCGAGATCTCGGCTCTCCGGGATCGCGGTATCGCCCACACCGGCGAGGTGATCCACACGCCCGACGTCTTCGCTGTCGACCTTGCTGGTGGCACAGACGGAACCCTCCGCACAGTCACGATCCAGGACTGCGTCGACACCCGAGACTTCCCGGCCACGGTCAAGGCCACTGGTGACGTCGTGAGCGTCGATCGACCGCCGCACGTCGCCGTTGCCACGGTTGTCTTCTACCCGCCACCCGAGGACCGCTGGTTGGTCGCCACCGTCGACGTGCAGGACGAGACGTGCTGACCCATTCCTGGGCGCGTGCGGCCGCCGGCGTCCTGGCGACCGTCCTCCTCCAGGTCCCGGCCGCGGTCGCCACCGCCGCGCCCCAGGAGATCTGCCTGCCCTCCGGCTTCTGCTACATCGAGGACATCCGGCCGGCCGTGCCCAGTTCGCCCTCCACCGTCCCCGCCCGGGCTGCGGCGCCGGCACCGTCCGAGTGCACCTCGTCGAACGGTGCTGCGGTGCCCTGCTACCAGGACAACCTTGGCTGGTATGAGTCATCCAGCGGCTGCTACCTCAAGCTGATGGACCCCCAACCCCCTCCCGGCTCGCCGCTGTGGGAAGGGCATACGCCAGGGGACGGCGGTGCCCTCTACATCGCCAACTGCGGTGCGGCGGACGGCGGCTCGCTCGGTTCCACGGCCACCGGGATCGCCTGGCGTCGCGGGCCACCGGCCGCAGTCATCGACCCCGAGGTCCTCGCACAGCGCGCCATCGCCGCCATGCAACTGCAGCCGCCGCTACTGCGCACCGCACCCCCGCAGGCGTCGGCCAGCGGACTGGTCGGCCTCCCGATGTGGATGTGGACCGATCGCGCGGAGAACGTCTCCGGACCCATCACGCGCTCCGCTACCGAAGGGCCGGTCGCCGTCGAAGCGACCGGCGTGGTCTCCCGCATCGCCTGGGACATGGGCGACGGGACCACCGTCACCTGCGGCCTCGGAACGCCTCACTCCCCGGGTGCCGACGGCCCCTCCCCGGACTGCGGCCACACCTATGACCGCGCATCGGCCAACCACGTGCCCGGCGGCGGACCGTGGCCGATCACCGCTACGACCACGTGGACGGTCACCTGGTCCGGTGGAGGTCGCACCGGCACCGAAACGGTGCAGCTGTCCTCGACCGGCGAGCTCTTCGTCGGCGAGCTCCACGTGCTCAACCAGGCCGAGGAGCGCTGATGGCCAGGATGCGGACAGCCCCCACCGACGACGTCGTCGAGGGCAACGGCTGGGTGCCCCCACCACTGCCCCAGGCTCCGGTGCTCCCGCCACCACGACGCCGCCGGCGCCCCGCCCTGCTGGCCCTGGCGGTCGCCATGGTCGTGCTCGGTGCACTCGGTGCCGCCTACCTCGCCACCTCGCTCGGCCAGACGACGTCGGTGATCGCCGTCGCTCAGCCGGTCGCCTGGGGGCAGACGATCACCGCTGCCGATCTCGTGGAGGCACGCATCGCCGCCGACCCGGCCCTGTCCCCGGTCCCGTACACCGACCGCGAGCGGGTCATCGGCCGAACAGCAACAGCAGACCTCCTACCCGGAACACTCCTCACCCGCGACGCGACCACCGATCAGCGGCTTCCTCCGCCCGGTCAACAACTCGTCGGCATCGGACTGCCGGCCGTGCAGCTTCCGGGCACGCCGCTGCGACCGGGGGACGACGTGCTGCTGGTGCCTCTGCCGACCGAAGGTCAGGCGGCACCCACCGCTTCTTCGGTCACCGTGGCGGCCACCGTCGTCCGCGCAGGGGAGCCGGGCACGGACGGGCGGCGTGTCGTCGACGTCCTCGTCGACGAAGCCGACGGCCCAGACGTGGCAGCCCGCGCAGCCGCCGGGCTGGTCGCTCTCGTCGTGGTCGCAGGGGAGTAGGCGACCCACCGTGCTGATCGCGATGACCTCGGCCAAGGGAGCCCCCGGCGTGACCACCGCCGCGCTCGCCCTCGCCCTGTCCTGGCCCCGCCGCACGGTGCTCGCCGAGCTCGATCCGGCCGGCGGCGACGTCCTGGCCGGCTACGGCCGCGGCGAAGTCTCCGCAGGCGGGCTGGCCGAGCTGGAGCTGGCGGCGCGGCGTGGCGGACCGGCACGGCACCTGGAGGCGCACCTGCTGCAACTGGACGCCGGCGCGCGGGTGCGGCTGCTGCCCGGTCTGACCGACCCCATCGGCGCGCGGCACGTGGACTGGCACCGCCTGGCCGGGGCGCTCGCCGCGATCGACGGCGGCACGACGGACGCGCTGGCCGACTGCGGCCGGCTCGGCGCCGAGCACTTCCCCCGGGACGCCGTCCGGCGGGCGGCCGCCGTGATCGTCGTGTCCCGGTCGTCGCTGCGCGCCGTGCGCGCCGCGACCCACGCGGTCGCCGCGTTGAAGGCCGAGTCAGCATCGGGGGCGGGTGTCTGTGCGCTCGCCGCGGTCGTCGTCGCAGCAGGGGAGCCCTACGGCGAGCGCGAGATCGGCGACGCTCTCGGCATCCCGGTCCTCGGCGCGCTGCCCCGCGACGACAAGGCAGCGTCGGTGCTCAGCGACGGCGTACCGGCCGGTCGCTCCTTCCACCAATCGGCGCTGCTGAGAGGGGCGCGGGAGGTCGCCGCCCGCGTCGCAGAGTTCGCCGCCCGGCACGAGGCCATACTCAGCCCGCCGGCCCAGGTCCCCGCACCGGTGCACCCGATCGGACACGAGCATGTCCGCTGAGCAGCTCGACCTGGGGCGGTCCCTGCCCGCCGTCAGGCCGCAGGTCGACTGGCCGTTGGTGCGCCGACTGCACGAGACGACGGCGACCGCGCTCGCCGAGGAGCTCAAGCGACGTCCTTCCCTGGGTTCGGCCGCGGAGCAGGAGCTGGCTCGCACGCTCATCCAGGACGGCATGGACGCGCTGGTCCGAGAGCGCATGCGCGCGGGGCAGGCGGTGCCGTCCCCGGACGAGGAGCTGGCGATCGCCGAGGCCGTGTTCGCCGCCCAGTTCGGGCTGGGCCGGCTGCAGCCCTACGTCGACGATGCGCAGGTCGAGAACATCGAGGCGCACGGCTTCGACAACGTGTGGATCGGCTACGCCGACGGCCGCGACGTCCGCGTCGACGCGATCGCCGACTCCGACGAGGACCTGGTCCGGCAGCTGCAGCACATCGCCGCCCGGCTGGGCCGCGCCGAGCGCACGCTGACCACGGCCAGCCCGCTGCTGACCATGCGCCTCCCTGACGGCTCCCGGCTGGCCGCGGTGATCGAGACCGTGCCCCGCCCGCAGCTTGTGATCCGGCGGCACCGGATCCGCGACGTCGACCTCGACGACATGGTGGGGCTGCGCGCGATCGACCAGCCGCTGGCCGAGTTCCTGCGCGCTGCGGTGCGGGCCCGGAAGAACATCGTGGTCACCGGCGGACAGGGCGCCGGCAAGACCCTGCTGCTGCGGGCGCTGGCCAACGAACTCCCGATCGAGGAGAACCTGGCCACGATCGAGAAGCACTTCGAACTGCTGCTGCACGAGCTGCCCGACCGCCACCCTCGGGTGGTGCCGTTCGAGGCGCGCGAGGGCACCGGCGAGCGCGGCCCGGACGGACGTCGCCTCGGGGAGGTGACCCTGACCGAACTCGTCGAGCACGCCCTGGTGATGAACGTCAGCCGGGTGTGGCTGGGCGAGGTCCGCGGCGAGGAGGCCTGGCCGCTGATCGAGGTCATGGAGGCCGGCGAGGGTGGTTCGGCCTGCACCCTGCACGCCCGGTCGGCCCACCACGCCTTCGAACGACTGGCCAACCTGTGCATGCGCGGCCGGGGCTCGGTCACCCCCGAGCACGCCTACCGGTCCTGCGCCTCGGCGATCGACCTCATCGTGCACATCACCACGGTTGACGAGCGGTGGATCGGCGGGCAGCGGCACCGCTTCGTCAGCCAGGTCGTGGAGTGCAACGGCATGGGGGAGGGCGGGCGACCGGCGGTCACGGAGGTCTTCGCCGCCGGGCCGGATGGGCGGGCGACGCCCGCGCACGATCCGGTCGACCTGGCCGACTACGTGCGGGTCGGCTTCGATCCCGGCTGGCTCCGCCCCGGCCAGGAGCACTGGGCAAGCGCCACCGGGGGACGGCGGTGACCGGCGTGGTGCTGCTGGCCGGCGTGTGCGGCGCGCTGGTGGTCGGTGGCCCCCTCCTCGCCGCGCATGCGCTCACCGCCGATAAGCGGCCGGCGCGGCCTCCTCGCCGACGCCGCCCGGCGGCGTGGGCCGACGGGCCTACGACGCGCCGGCAGCGAGCGCTGTGGGCGGCGGGTGCAGCAGCGGCCGCTGTCGTGTGGCTGGCTTCGGGGTGGCCGGTCGGCGGGGTCCTGGCCGGGCTCGCGGTAGTCGGGGTGCCGTGGCTGCTGACGCAGTTCTCCGCCGGGAATGCGGCGGTGGAGCGGCTCGAGGCGTTGCAGGAGTGGGTGCGGCGCACCTCCGATGTCCTGGCCGCCGGCGGAGGGCTGGAGCAGACGCTGATCCGCTCGGCGCGAACCGCACCGGAGCCGATCCAGGTCGAGGTCGCGACGTTGGCTGCCCGGCTGCAGGCGCGCTGGTCCACGTCCCGTGCGCTGCTGGCCTTCGCCGACGACCTGGACGACGCCGCCGGTGATCTGGTGGTCGCCGCCCTGCTGCTCGGTGCGGAGCTGCGCGGTCCGGGGCTGGCCCGGGTGCTGACCGAGCTGGCGCACAGCCTCACCGAGGAGGTCACCATGCGCCGCAAGGTGGAGGCCGACCGCGCCAAGCCCCGGGCCAACGCGCGCTGGCTGTTGCTCATCACCGTCGCCGCCGCCGGGCTGGCCGCCCTGAACGGGGACTACCTGGCTCCCTACGGCACCGCGCTCGGGCAGCTGGTGCTGGCCGTCATCGCCGCCTTGATGGTCGGTTGCCTGCTGTGGATGCGCCGGCTCACGGCGGCGGCGCCGACGGTCCGCTTCCTCGTCGACCCGACGACGCGCGGCGGGGCGGCACGGGACCCGGAGGAGGTGCCGGCCCGGTGAGCGCGGCGCAGGTACTCCTCATCGGTTGCGGCGCAGCCGTCGGGCTGGGGCTGTTCCTGCTGCTACGGACCGCGCTCGTGATCGAGCAGCCGCGGCTGTCCGACGCGCTGGCCCGGTTGGACGGGCGCGCCCCGATCGGTTCCGTGCGACCTGTCGGGGAGGTGGGAGACCGCTGGGCGCAGGCGGCAGGACGGACCGGGTCGTGGGCCGCCGCTCGGCTGCCCACGACCGGTCTGCAGGCGCCGGGATCGGCGTTGGCGCTGATCGGCTGGACGCCGGCGGGGTACGCCGTCCGCAAGATCGGCATGGCTCTGTTCGGCGCGGCGTTTGTGCCGCTGCTCACGGCCGTCCTCGGCATCGTCGGCGTCCACCTGCCGGTCGTGGTTCCGGTGGCCGGATCGCTAGCGCTGGCCGTTGGCCTGTTCCTCGTCGTCGACCTGGTCGTGCGGGACCAGGCCGCCGAGGCGCGCGGCCAGATGCGCCGGGCGCTCTGCTCCTACCTCGACCTGGTCAGCCTCCGCCGGGACGCCAGCGAGGGCCCCACCATGGCTCTGGAGCGTGCCGCCGCGATCGGCGACGGCTGGGTGTTCGGCCGCATCAGCGACGCGTTGGTCACGGCCCGGCTCGCAGGCGACCCACCGTGGGAGGGGTTGCGCCGGCTGGCCGCGGATTCTGGTGTCGGGGAGCTGGCCGACGTCGCCGACATCGCGGCGGTTGCCGCCCAGGAGGGCGCGTCGATCGCCCCGACGCTCCGGGCCCGTGCGCAGTCCCTGCGCGTCCAGCTGCTGGCCGACGAAGAGGCGGCGGCCAACACCGCCAGCGAGAAGCTCACCGCCCCGGTGGCGCTGCTGTCGATCGCCTTCCTGCTGCTCTTCCTCTATCCCGCCCTGGCCCGACTGATGGCCACCTGACCGCCATGCCCCTCAGAAGGAGAGTCCGATGATGCCGCTGATGACCACCCTGACCATCCTCGCCGCAGCACTGCGCGACCGGCTCCGCGATCTGCGGGGCGAGCCGGAACGCGGCTCGCTGTCGGTGGAGCAGGTGATCATCACGGTGGCTCTGATCGGCATCGCCGTCGCGCTGGTCGCGATCATCGCCAACGCGGTCACCTCCCGCTCAGCCGAGATCCAGTAGCCCGCCCGTGGCCCGCTCCGCCAGCTCACGCGGCCCCACACCGCTGTCCCGGCTGTGCCACGTCCGTGGCCGCCGGACCAGCGGCGTGGCGCGCCGGCAGCTGTCAGGGGAACGCGGCGCGGCGTCGGTGGAACTGGCGGTCACGTTCCCCGTCGTGCTCCTGCTGGTCATGACGTTGATCCAGGCGGCCCTGTGGTTCTACGCCCGCTCGGTCGCCCTGGGCGCGGCCCAGGAAGGCGCCCGCGAGGGTCGGGTGCAGCCCGCGTCGACCGCACGCGCCCAGTCGGCGGCCGAAGGCTTCCTCGACCAGACCGCGGAGGATCTGCTCACCGGCCGGGACGTGACCGTGGCGGGCTCCCCGAGCAGCATCGAAGTGACCGTGACGGGCACGTCGATCAGCCTCTTCCCCGGCCTGTCCGGGTGGGCGGTCACCCAGAGCGCCGTTGGCCCCGTGGAACGGCCCACGCCATGAACGGACGGGCGGGGGATCAGGGCTCGGTGTCGGTCGAGCTGGCGTTGCTGACCCCGGCGCTGCTGTTGCTGCTGTCGTTCGCCGTCGTGGCCGGACGTACCCAGGTCGCTGAGGGCGCCGTCGCCGAGGCCGCCCGCGCGGCCGCCCGGGAGGCATCACTTGCCCGGGACGACGTCACCGCCGCCGCACTGGCCAGAGCCCAGGCGGACCGCACCCTGGCCGCCCAGGACCTGCGCTGCCAGAGCACGAGCGTCGACATCGACACCACCGGCTTCCAGACTCCGCCCGGCCAGCCCGGCGACGTCACCGTGTCGATCACCTGCGTCGTCGGCATGGCGGACCTGCTCGCGCCGGGCCTGCCCGGATCGGTCACCGTCGAGGCGTCCTTCACCAGCCCCGTCGACGCCTACCGCGAACGATGACCAGCCAGCGACGCCGTCAGCAGTCGGACGCCGAGCGCGGCGCGATCGGCGTCTTCCTCGTCGTCCTCGTCCCCGGGCTGCTGCTCATCATCGGCCTGGCCGTCGACGGCGGCGCCAAGGTGGCCGCCACCCAGCGCGCCAACGCCATCGCCGACGAAGCCGCCCGGGCCGGCGGACAGGCGCTCGACGTCGCCGCTGCCCTCAGCGGGCAGGTCCGCGTGGATCCGGCCGCTGCGGTCGCCGCCGCGCAGGACTACCTCGACCGCAACGACGTGGCCGGGGCGGTGACCGTCGTCGACGGCGACACCCTGCAGGTGACCACCACGATCTCCGAGCCCACGACCTTCCTCGGCCTGATCGGGATCTCCACGCTCACCGTGGAGGGCACCGGCACCGCCGACCTGATCACCGACCAGCGCGGGGGAGAGGGCCCATGACCACACCACTGTCGGCGCAGGAGCTGCTGCGCCGGCTGATCGCCGGAGTCCTGCTGGCGGCCGCGGTCGCCGGCGTCCCGGTCGCACTCTGGGAGTTCGGCGGCGCCTACCTGCCCGACGAGCTGCCCTCCTGGGAACAGGTGACCACCGCGCTGAGCCGCCCGGACACCGGCGCGCTCTTCCTCGGCCTGCTCGTGGTCATCGGCTGGGTCGCGTGGGCCTGCTTCGCCCTCTCGGTGGCCGTCGAGCTCGCCAGCCAGCTGCGCGGCCTGCCACCGATGCGACTGCCCGGCCTGGCGGCGCCGCAGCAGATGGCCGGCCTGCTCGTGGCTGCCGTCCTCGGTGTCGGCAGCGGACCGCTGCTGGCCGCTCCCGCCCTGGCCGGCCCCCCGATCGTGGCCGACCAGCCGGTCGGCCACGAGGAGCCGGCGCCAGCCCCTGCACCGCCCGTGGACACCCGGCCGACCGGGCCTGCAGCGGCCGGTCCCACGTACACCGTGGCCCCGCGCGACACCCTGGGTCGCATCGCCGCCCGCTACCTGGGCGACTGGACCCGGTTCGAGGAGATCCTCGAGCTCAACCGCGGCCGGCCCCAGCCCGACGGCGCGCTCCTCACCGACCCGGGGCTGATCCGCCCTGGCTGGACGCTGGTCCTTCCACCGGACGCACGCCTTCCCGAAGCCGGCGCGACCGCCGGCGAGGTGACGGTGCAGCCCGGCGACACCTTGGCCGACCTCGCCGAGCAGCACGGCCTGGAGCACTGGCAACCGATCTTCGACCTCAATGCCGGCGGACCGCTGCCCGGCGGCGGTCGATTCACCGACCCCGACCTGATCCGCCCCGGGCAGGTTCTCGACCTCCCGCCGGCCGCCCCCGCGGCCGCCGCCTCTCCGCCGCCGACCGGTCCGGAGCCCCCGGCCGACGAGCCGGCGCCGGACGAGGACGAGCCGGCTGCCCCAGCGGAGCCCGCCCGGACCCCGGTCGCCTCGCCGACACCGGAAGGCATGCCCGAGCAATCGGAGCAGGCGGCGGTCGACGCCGACGCCGACGGTGGGGATGCCGCCGAGAGTCCGTCGGAGCTGGCGGCCGTGCTCGCCGGCAGCGGGGCGCTGCTCGCCGCAGGTGTGGGCGCCGCCTGGCTGGACGCATCGCCGCCAGCGGCTACGCCGCCGCCGGCCCGGCCGACGGCTGGCCCCCGTTCCGAGGACGCAGTCGGCCACCCAGACGGTCGTGGCATCGGCGGCCGACGAGGGCACGGCCGACTACGCCGCATTGGACCTGGCGCTGCGCGGCCTCGCCGTGCGGATCTCCGCCGATCCGGACGGGCGGCTCCCTGACGTCGTCGCCGCCCGACTCCAGGGCGGCCGGCTCGAGCTGCGTCTGCACGCTCCGGCTGACCGTCCTCCGCCGGAACCGTGGATCGCGGACGACACCGGCCTCCGGTGGTCGGCACGGCTCGACCAGGACACCGGCGTCGATCCCCAGGTGGCCCGCACCCGCCTGGCGCCGTACCCGACTCTGGTCACCATCGGCACCGACACCGCAGGCCGCTGGCTGCTGGACGTGGAACGGCTCGGCGGGGTGTACGTGACCGGACCGGCCGACCGTCGCGAGGACTTCGCCCGGCATGTGGCCGCCGAGCATGGCCGTCAACGGCTGGTCGGACCTGCTCACCGTTACGCCCGTCGGCTTCGGCGACGATCTGGTCGACCTGGCCCCCGGGAGGATCCGCCCGGTCGACAGCGCCGATGATGCCGGCCTGCATGCCGGTCTGGCGGAAGCCGCCGAGTCCGACGACGACGTGCTGGACGGGCGGCTACGGGCCGGAGCCGGAGACGGCTGGATGCCGCAGGTCGTGCTCGCCCCATCCCCGCCGGATCGGGACTGCGCACTGGCCGAGGCCGTCGCCGTCCTGCGGGCCCGCGAGCGACGCGGAACGGTCGCCCTGGTGCTCGGCGCCGAGCCGGAGCAGGTCAGCGACGAGTGGCTGCTTACGCTGACCGACGACGGGTCGCTGCTCGTCCCCGCACTCGGGCTGCGGCTGCCGGCGCCACAGCTCACCGTCCAGCAGGCCCGCGACATCGCCACGCTGCTGGCCTTCGAGCGCGACTCCGAGGACGCCCCGATTCCCGCCGCCGACGGCTGACCGCCCCTGGCAGGTGCACACCGACGCCGCCGGCGCGCTCCACGGCGACCTGACCGGTCCGGACACCGCTGCACCACCGACCTCCGCCCCGTCCCCACGGCTCCGACGGGGCTCCATCACCGAGGCCGTCCCGCACTCGACGCCACCCACGCCGACCGGCGCTCCTACGAGCGCGCGGACGTCGTGGACGACCAGCGGTGCTTCCGACGTTCCGGGGTCTGCAGCGCCGGCCGACGTACGCAGGGAGGTCGAGGACGACCTCGCCCAACTCGACCGCGATCTCGCCGACTGGTGGTCGCCGGACTGCGCGCGGCCGCGGCTGACCCTGCTCGGACCGGTCGCCCTGCGCGCGCACGGTGACGAGGCGGCCGTCGCCAGGTCCGGGTTGCGGCGCCGCTACGAGGAGACGGTCGCCTACCTCGCCACCCGCCCGCACGGAGCCACCGCCGACGAGGCCGCCACCGCGCTGCAGCCGGCCCGCGGCGGCAGGACCGACCCGCGTCAGCGCCCGCGCCTACGTCCACCGGGTCGCCGCGGGCGCTCGCGCCTGGCTGGGCACCGACCCCGCCACCGGTCAGAAGCACCTCAGCTCCGGTCACCGCGGCCGCTACACGCTGACCGGCGTGCTCGTCGACGCCGACCTGTTCCGCCAGCTGCGCGCCCGGGCCGCAGTGCGCGGCGACGGCGGCCTGCCCGACCTGCTGGCCGCTCTGCGGCTGGTGTCCGGCCCGCCGTTCGCCCAACGTCCAGCCGGCTACGAGTGGTTGGACGGCCTGGACCTGACGCTCACCGCAGCCGTCTGCGACGTCGCCCACCAGGTCGTCGCCACGGCACTCGCCGACGGCGACCTGGCCGCCGCCGCAACCGCCTCGGCCACCGCCCTGCTCGTCGCGCCGGACGACGAGCAGGTACTGATCGACGCAATGTGGGTGGCCTTCCACCAGGGGCACCGCGCCGAGGCCGAGACCTACGTCGGGCGCATCGTGGCCGTCCACGACGGTGAGGACGAGATGGACCTGCCCATGAGCACGGCGGAGACCATCAACCGCGCCCGCCGGCAGTTCCTCGACCGCGCGTCGTGAGGCCGCCGCACATACCCCATGACCAGGGAGCGGCCCGCCCACACGGGGCCGCAGCCTGGGGCGTGCGGGGATCCGTCTCCTGGAGATGTCGTACCGGCTGGCCACACTCGCGAGCGGGGGACCTGGGGAGGAAAGGAGTGACGCTGGTGAGCGTGGAGCCGATCGCCGCCGACCTCGATCTCGACGAGGTGGAGGCCGCGCTGCTGCATGCCGCGGTCGGTGACTACGCGGCCGAGGCTGCCGTGCTGCTGCTGGCCAACGACGGGTACTGGCCGGCTCGGCTGTGCGCCGCCGGCTTGGTCACGATCGAAGCCGAGCCGGTCGGCGGTCAGCTGTGGGCGCGCGTCGAATGGCCCGAGCTCGACCCCGCCCTCGCCCAGGGACGCCTGCACGGCAGCCAGGAGGAGCTGGCGGTGCTCCGGGTGGCGGTCAGCCTCGCCGACGGACGACCGGTCGACCTCGCCGACGTGGCGGTGGCGCTGGGCCGCCGTGCGCTCGAGCTGGTGTTGGCCGCGCTGGCCCACGCCGCCGGCAGCCACGATCACCGTGACGCCTCTCCGGCCGGCTCCGGCGCCGGTGCCGGCGTGCGGCTCGGACCGCTGGTCGCCTGGCCGGTGCGGGACTGACCAGCCATGCCCTACCCGTTCCGGCACGCCGTCGGCGCTGCACGGCACATGGACGGCAGGTGACCCCGCCCCATGAGGGGGCCGGACGTGATCCCGCACCCGGACGCCGTTCCGCGCGCGGGTCGACGCTCGTGGCGATGACAGGGCGGACCCGCGTCATCGATTGGACGTGGCACGGTCGCGGGGCTTCGGAGAAGCGGCCCGAGCAAGACGAAACCCCGGCGATGTGGCCGAGGCCAGGGATCGCTCCGGGGTCTTCACCGGCGAGTCTACGAGCGCCGGACTGACATGTCCACGTCCCCGCCGGGTGGCGGATCCGCGCCGGAGCCGATCGGTCATCCCTCACCCACCGCGCTGCTCGTCCAACGGCACCTGTCCGCGCCCCGGCTGGGAACCTATGCGCGCGCCGTGGGTGGCGACCTGGACCGCGCGGTCGAGCTCTACCTCTGGAACGCGGCGGTCGCCGGCGCGCTGTGGGAGGTGCTCGGCCACGTCGAAGTCGTGCTGCGCAACGTCCTGCACGATGCCCTGACCGCCCGTCACCAGCGGCTGGGTCGCGCCGGACAGTGGTACGACGACCCAGCTCAAGAGCTCGCCCAGCACGCCCGCGACGACATCACCCGAGCCAAGCAGCGGCTGCAGCGGGCCGGCGCCCCGCTCCTGCCCGGCAAGATCGTCGCCGAGCTCAACTTCGGCTTCTGGCGGTTCCTGCTCGCCCGCCGCTACACGGCCACCCTGTGGCCGGCCTTGCGGCCCGCGTTCCAGTACCTGCCCGGATCTGACCGGCGCCTACTGGAGGCCCCGGTCGCCCGGTTGCACGTGCTGCGCAACCGGGTGGCCCACCACGAGCCGCTGTTGTCCGAGCCCCTCATCGACCGCTACATCGACCTGCTCGACGTCGTGGGGTACGTCCACCCGCAGCTGCGCACCTGGCTGGACAGCCACAACCGCGTCCGCACCGCACTCGACGCGCGCCCCTGACCGGTAGCATCCGCCGGTCCACGGCACGGGTTCTCCGCTACTCCACCAGTCGTTCTCCGGCCCGAACGTCACCGCAAATGGGCAGACCGCGCCGGAGTGCCCGAGACCGCGGGAGGCCGCGAGCCTAGGTCGGCTGGAGAACTACTGGAGATCCGGTCGCCACCGTCGGCGCATGCAGACGACAACCCCGCATCGGGGATCGAGGCGCGGCCGGCCGAGCCGTGACGCGCCGCCGTCGGCGGCGACGGCGCCTCCCAGCCCCACCAATCCTCACCAGGCACGGTCGATGACCGTGCCTGCCATGCGCGCGGCCGTCGTGGCCATCCGCGCCGGTGTCTTCGACGACGTCACCGATGACGTCCTCGCGCACGGCGACCAGGCGTTCGGGGCCGCAGTCCGCAGCCGTGCCGGCCAACCCGACTCACCCATCCAGTGGACGCGAGCGGGCGTCGGCGGCCGTGTCGTCCTCGTCGTGGCCGGGCACGCGGGGGCCGGCGCTTCCACCGTCGCGTTGGCGCTGGCCGAGGGGCTGGCGGAGGGCCGGCGCGTGCAGCTGGTCGACTACTCCGAGCCGGCCCGGTCGGGGTTGTCGGCGGCCCCGACCATCGAGCTGGGCACCGACAGCGCCGGGTGGCGGTGCGGTCGCCGCGGTCGACTCGATCTCGTCCGGCTCGCTCAGCACCCAGCCGACGGAGCGCTCCCACCGCTCCCGGAGACCGACGCGGACGCCACGGTGGTGGTGGACACGGGGTGGTCGACGACCGGTGCGCTGCTCTACTCGCCCAGGTCGCTCGTCGGCTGCGCTCTGGTGGTCGTCACCCGGGTCACGGTTCCAGCGGTCCGGCAGACCGAGCACGTCCTGGCAGCCGTCGGCGGGGACGCGGCGGTCGCCGCGGTGGGCCCGGCGCGGTGGCCACGGCTGGTAGAGGCCAGCTGCGGTCCCCGGCTCCGTGAGGCGCGGTCGACGGGCCAAGTGGTCCCGGTGCCGCTCGACCGGCGTCTGCAGATCGCCGGGCTGACCGGGGACCGGCTGCCGAAGCCGGTGGCCGCCGCCGGCCGGGCGCTGGCTGCGCTCGTGGTCCCGGCGGCGCCACCCCGGCACCGGCGCCGGGCAGCGCGGACCGGGCGGGCCGGGGCGACCCGATGACGGTCGGGCAAGCGAGCGCGGCGGTGCGGGCGGCGTCGACCGTCGCGCTCGTTCTCGCCGGGCTGGTGGTGCTGAGCAGCGGACCGGCGAGCGCGGCGCCGGAGATCACCGCGGCGGTCTGCCCCGCCGCACCGCCCGGGATGCAGGCCTTCGCCGACGACGTGACCGCCTGGGTGAAGTGGGGCGTGCTGGCGCTGATCGGCATCGGCGCGGTCGCGTCCCTCGGGTCGATCCTGGTCGGGCGGATCTTCTCCCATCCGCACGCGTCCCGGTACGGCGCCATGGGCGTCGCGGTCGTGGTGATGGTGGCCATCACGTACACGGTGATCCTGACGATCATCGGCTCGATCACCGGCAGCGGGTGCACCTGATGCGCCGCCGCGCAGAACGCCCGGTGGGGGAGACGTCGACGTGGGGGCCCGCCCGCCTCCTCCTGCTGATCGTGGTCAGCGCCCTCGTGGCGCTGGCGGTACTGGCCGGACTGGTGCTGGCGGTCGTCGGGGCACTGACCGGGGAACGGCGGGACGGCGCAGGCGCCGCACCGCGGGCGGCCGCTCCCGCCACCGATCTGTCGCAGCAGGACGCGCTCGCCGCCGCGCCCATGCCGAGCGCCGACCCGGACGACGCGCTGCCCGGCCCGCTGTCCAACCGGGCCGCGGGCGTGCTCGAGGTACCCCGCGCCACGGGCGCCGGCCCGGCCGACGTGCCCACCGGCTTCCCCCGGACTCCGGAAGGCGCGCTGGCGCAGCTGGCGGCGATCGACGTGACGGCGATGCAGACCGGCTCGATGGACGGCGTGCGGCAGGTGATCGCCGAGTGGGCCGCGCCAGGTGGCCCTACCCCGCAGACCTGGTCCGGGGCGCATGGCATGGCCAGCCTGTTGTCGGCGGCGGGGCTGTCCGGTGCCGGGTCACCGCAGCTGGCCATCGTGGTCCGCCCGGTCATGGGACTGATCAAGGGCACGGTCGGTGAGGACTTCGCGGTGGTGTGCGTGAACTTCGAGTTCACCGTCACCGTGGAGGAGACCTCGCGGATCGCGATCGCCGACTGCCAGCGCATGGCCTGGACCGGGGACCGGTGGCTGATCGGAGCGGGGGCGGAGCCCGCGCCGGCTCCCTCGGTCTGGCCGGGCACCGACGCGGCGATCGCCGTCGGCTGGCGGGCTACCTGCGTCATGGCTAGGCCCCAGCTCGATCGAGGTGGCCGATCGCCGCGTCCGCTCATGCTGGTCGTCGTCCTGATGCTAGCGGTGGTGGGTTGGCTGACGACTGCGTCTCCGGCCTCGGCTGACTCGACGGTCGTGGCGTTCCCCGCAGCTCCCGCGGCGGACGACGTCTCGCTGCCGTGCCTGCCGATCAACCCGTTCTGCGTGATCGGCGAGGCGGCCGGAGCGGTGGTGGCCGACGTGTGGGTCAGCGCCATGTTGTCGCTGTGGGAGGCGGGGCTCTGGCTGCTGGGACTGGCCTTCTCGGTCATCGACGCCCTGGCGACCCCGGACCTGTCCGCCGACGGCCCGCTGGCCGGGATCTATCCGGTGACCTTCGGCATCGGTGCCACCGTCGCGGCACTGATGGCGCTCGTGCAGCTCGGGGCCGCGGCGGTGCGCCGGGACGGGCAGACCCTGGGCCGGCTGCTGATCGGGCTGGTGCAGTTCGGGTTGGTGTGGGCCGGCTACGTCGGCGTGGCGGCGTTGCTGGTCACCGGCGTCTCCGGACTGACCACCGCCCTGCTGCGCAGCCTGCTGGGCATCGACACGATGGCCGCCTTCGACCCGTCGATCAGCGTGGGCCGCGACCTGGTCGACGGAACGGTCGCCACCGTGCTGGGTGTCTCGTCGATCTTCCTGCTGGTGCCCGCCAGCGTCGGCTACCTGCTCGTGATGCTGGTTCGCGAGGCGGCGCTGATCGTGCTGGCGGCGACCTCGGCGATCTCGGCCGGCGGCCTGCTCGCGCAGTCCTCGAGCACCTGGTTCTGGCGCAGCCTGCGCTGGTTCCTGGCGGCGCTGCTGGTCGCCCCGGTGGCCGTGCTCGTGCTCGGGGTGGGAGTGACCATCACCGAGGGCATCGTCACCGGGGCTGAGGAGACCAGCACCGAATCCGCGATCGGCATGGCGGTGGTCGGCTGCCTGCTGATCCTGCTCGGCGCGATCTGTCCGCTGGCGCTGTTCCGGCTGCTGGCCTTCGTCGATCCGGGCACGTCGAGCGGGGCCGCGCTCCGCTCCTCGTTGGCCGCGTCCGGTGGAGCCGTGGGTGCACTGAGCAACCTCGGCGGCGGACGTGGTCGGGCCGCCGGCGCCGCAGTGGCCGCGGCCTCGGGCGGGGTGGCCGCCTCGGGAGCCGCGGCACAGCTGGCCGGTGACCGGGCCCAGGGCGAGTCGACGGCGGACGCGGCGACCAGCGGCCGCTTCGCCGGGGCACTCCAGGCAGTGACCGCCGGTACCTCCGCCGCCGGCCGGCTGGCGGCCGGCGTGGCTGCCTCGGCCGCCGACGTGCTCTCCGGCGTCGGCGTCGGCCACTCCGCGCCCTACTACGGGCAGCCGACACCGAAGGGGGCGCCTACGGGCGGACGTGGGAGCTCGGGAGCCGGACGACCGTCCCGGTTCGGGCGGCCGCCCGGCCGGGAGGACGGCTCCCGATCGCTGGGCGGCTCGACGCCCGGTCTGCACGGGACCGACGGAGGCAACGGCCCGGTCGCCACGACCTGGCCGTCGCAGCACCTCGACGGCAGCGGGCTCGGCGATGCCGACGAGACCGATCCGCCGGCCGCCCGGGCGGCGCGGACCGAGCACGGACCCGGCGACGGCGGTGCGCGGTGAGCGCCGCCCGATACGGCGACTACGCCAAGGACGTCTCCGGCTGGTTCCTCGGGATGACCGGCGCCCAACTGGCCCTGGTCACCCTCGCCGGAGTTCCGGCGCTGCTCGCCCTCAACGCCCAGGCCTGGGGCCTGTTCGTCCTCTGGCTGCCGGTGTGGGCGCTGCTGGCGGCGGTGCTGCTTGTGCCGGTCCGAGGGCGCTCGGCCGGCCGCTGGCTGGTCGATCTCCTCCTGCACGCGATCGGAGCAGTCATGGGATGGACGGTGTTCGGCTCCCGGGCCGCGCCCGGGACGGCCGAGAACCTGGCCGAGGCGGACCTGCCGGGCGTCCTGGCCGGCATCCGCACCCACGACGGGCCGCCCTTCGGTCAACTGTTTACCCGCCCGGTGATCGTGCAGAACTGCGCGGCTCGGACCTGGGCGGCCGTCGCGTCGATCACCCATCCCGGGATCGGCCTGGCCGAACCGGACGAGCGCAACCGGATGGGCGCCGGCCTGGCCGAGCTGTGCGAACTCGCTGCCCGAACCGAGCTGGTCGACGTCCTGGCCCTGCAGGTGCGCACCGTGCCCGACGACGGCACCGAGCGCGCGGCCTGGGAACGAGTCCACACCCGCGCGGACGCCGCACCCCTGGCCACCCGGATCAACGCGCTCCTCGGGGCCACCCTCACCCCGGCCGCGGTGCGCACCGAGGCTTTCCTCACTGTCGTCGTCGGCGAGGCGCGGATGAGCCGCGCCGCGCGGGAGTCCGGCGGGGGTGTGGACGGCCGCGCCCGGGTCCTGCACGGGGTGATGGCCGAGGTGGAGGCGGCGCTTCGCGGAGCGGTCGGCTGCACTGCGGTCACCTGGCTGGACTCCGCCGCCCTCGCCGCTGCGGTCCGCACCGGCTTCGCCCCGGGTGAGCGCGGCCAGCTCATCGCCGCCGACCTGGCCGCCGCCGACGGCGCCCAGCTGGCGACCGGGGTGCCGATGGCTGCCGCCGGCCCCAGCCAGGCCCGGGCCGAGGTGCGGCACTACGCGCACGACGCGTGGGCGTCGGTCACCGACACCGTCCTGCTTCCCGACTCGGGAGCGGTGCTCGGCGCGCTGGCGCCGGTGCTGGTGCCGACGGTGGCGGGGGAGCGGCGCTGCCTGACCGTCTTCCTGGCCCCGATGCCGCTGGACCGGGCCACCCGCCTGGTCGGCCGGGAGGAGCTGAGTGCCACCACCGGCAACGAGCTGCGCGCCCGGATGGGCTTCCGGCAGCGGGCCAGGCAACGGCGGGACACCGAGCGGATCGGCGCGGCGGACGAGAAGCTCGCGGCCGGGCGGGCCCTGGTCCGCCCCGCCGTCGCCGCCTGCGTCACGGTCCCCGCGACCTGGCCGGTGGCCGAGCACGGCCGGCGGCTGGATGCTTCCATCCGCGCTGCCGGCTACGTGCCGCTGCGGCTGGACCTGGCGCAGGACTCCGGCTTCGCCGCCGCCGCCGTTCCCCTCGGCGTCGGGCTGCCCGACCGCCGGAGCCGACGGTGATCGGCCGCGGGAGCCGCCGAGGTCGGGACGTCGCCGTCCTGCTCGACGACTTCGGCCACCGCCTCCCTCCGCAGCCCTCCGCGAACGCCGCACCGCGTGAACGGGGCCCGTTCACCCAGCTGGTGCCCGGCCGGGGAATCCGCGGCCGCGGCCGGGGCCGGGCGGCGGCGCTCGCCCCGCTGTCGGTGTGGCGGATGACCTCGGAGCAGACGCCGGTGGTGTGGCCGCTGATCGCCACCTCCGGTCTGCCACCCACCGGCGCGCAGATGGGACTCGACCTGCTGTCGGGCGGAGCGTTCTACTGCGACCCCGTCGGCTGGGTCACCGACGACGACATCCCGGTCACCAACCCGAACGTCGTCGTCTTCGGCAAGCCTGGCCGGGGCAAGTCAGCGACGGTCAAGGCCTTCGCGCTGCGCATGCTCGCCTACGGCTACCGCACCCTGGTCCTCGGCGACACCAAGGACGAGTACGAGCCGCTGTGCCGCGCGCTCGGCGTCGAACCGTTCGTCATCGGCCACGGCCTTCCCGCCCGGGTCAACCCACTGGCCTTCGGTCCGCTCGGGTACGGCTGGAAGCGACTCGACGCCGCCGAGGCCCGCCGCCGCGAGGCGCTCGTCTTCGCCCGGTGGCTCGTGCTGCTCCGTGGGCTGGTCGCCTCCCAGGCGGTGCCGTTCGGCCCGGTGGAGGAGACCGCCGTCGGTGAGGCGCTGCGCCTGCTCACCGGGTACCGCAGCGGAGCCACCCGGTTGACCGAGCCCACCATCCCGCAGCTCTGGCAGGCCTTGGACGAGCCTCCGCCGGAGCTGGTCAGCGGCTGCCGCTACGCCGACCGGCGGCCACTTCCTCGACGCCACCCGGACCCTGCGCGACGCGCTCGGTTCCCTGGTCAAGGGCTCCCTGGCCGGGCTGTTCGACGACCACACGTCGATCGACGTCGACTGGCGCGCCCCGATTCAGTCCCTGTCGCTGTCCCGCCTCGAGCCGCTCGGTGACCAGGCCGTCGGCATCGCGCTGACCTGCCTGAACTCCTGGGGCCAGGCGATGCGGGAGATCGCCGACCCGGGTGACCTGCGCATCGTCGTCCGCGACGAGACGTGGCGGCAGATGCGCCTCGGCGCCGAGGCGATGAAGAGCCTGGACGCCAACCTGCGGCTGTCGCGCCGCGACGCCGACGTGCAGGTCCTGCTGGCCCACAAGCCGTCGGACATGCTCACCGCCGGCGACGCCACCTCCCAGGCTGTCGCCATCGCCCGCGACCTGCTGCACCTGTGTGACGTCAAGGTGCTGCACGGCCAGGACCAGGCCGTCGGCGACGAGCTGGGCAGCATGCTCGGCCTGACGCCGATCGCCCAGCGGCTGGTCACCGGCTGGGCGGTCGCCGGCAAGGGCCGGGCGCTGTGGTTGGTCGGGGACCGGGCGTTCAAGGTGCAGACCGTCCTCACCGGGCCGGAGCTGCGGCTGACCTACACCAACGAGGCGCTCGCCGCCGGAGGCCCGGCGTGAGCGGGACGGCGGCGCGGGCGGCGGAGTCGTACGTGCGGGCGTGGCTGTGGCAGGCCGCCGCTCCTTGCGCCCTCCCGGTGTTCGCGGGGCTCACGCTGCTGCTGATCCCGCTCGCGGTCGTCGGTGCTCACGAGGCGTCGACGCCGACCGGGTCGTCGGCCTGCTCGATCGGCGGCACCGGCGCCGCCGTCGCCGGCATCGAGCTGGACGCCGTCCAGATGGGCCACGCGCAGATCATCGCCGACGTCGCCGCGGCCCGCGGGCTCGATGCGTACGCGGCCACGGTGGCGCTGGCCACGGCCTACCAGGAGTCCCGCATCCGGTTGCTGGCCAACGACGGCAGCAGCCCCGAGCTCACCGGCGAGCAGGCGGCGGTGACCGCCACCAGCCTCACCTATCCGCACGACGGGCTCGGCTCCGACCACGACAGCGTCAACACCTTCCAGCAGAGGTGGCTGGCCGGCTGGGGCACCGTCGCCGAGCTGATGGACCCCGTCTACGCCGCCGAGGCCTTCTACGCCCGACTGGTCGAGGTGCCGGACTGGCAGACCATCCCGCTCACGCAGGCGGCCCAGGCCGTGCAGGTCTCCGCCGCCGGCGGCGCCTACGCCCGTTGGGCGCCGCTGGCCCGGGAGCTGACCGCCATGCTGTGGCCGACCGCCCAGGCCGCAGCGGCCGCCCCATCCGGCGCAGCGCCCGCCGTCTGTCCGGGACTGCCGGTGGCCGCCGGGTCGTGGACCCGGCCTACCGCCGGCACGGTCACCTCCGGTTACGGGTCCCGGTGGGGAACGCTGCACGCCGGCGTGGACATCGCCGGCCCCCGCAACACCCCTGTCTACGCCGCCGCCGACGGCACCGTGCTTCGAGCCGAGTGCACCAGCGACTACTGCGACCGTGACGGCAGCTTGAGCCTGGCCGGCTACGGCAACCTGGTCGAGCTCGCCCACGGCGGCGGGGTGATCACCCGCTACGGGCACCTCTCCGCGTACACGGTCACCGCAGGCCAGCACGTGGCCGCCGGAACGCTGGTCGGCTTCCAGGGCTCGACCGGCAACAGCACCGGTGTCCACCTGCACTTCGAGGTCCGCGAGGACGGCGCGCCGGTCGACCCGGTCCCGTGGCTGGCCGACCGCGGCGTCGACCTGCGCGCCTCCGATGCCGCATGAACCGCTTGGACTTCATCGAGGGAGAAGCCATGCACCACGCGAACGCAGGCGGTCGGCGATGAACGCCGGCCGGTCGCGGCCCGACGTCGGCCCCGCCAGCTGGGAGATCCCGCTCGCCGCCACCCTGGTGTGGGTGACGGCCGCCGCGCTCCTGCTGCCGGCCGGCCGCGCAGCCGCGGCACTGCTGGCCGGCGGCGGCTGGGTGTGGCCGCACGGGTCGGCCGCCCTGGTCACCTCCGTCGCTGGCCTGCTCACCGCCGATCCCACCGCCGGGCTGGACGCCGTCCAGGCGGCGGCGCTACCGCCGCCCGCGGTTGTGTACACCGTCATCGCCGGGTCCCTCGCACTCTTCCTGGCCGCCAGCGGGGGAGCGGCCTGGGCCGGGCACCGATGGCTGACCGGGCGGTCGGGCATGGCCACCCGCAGCCAGGTCGCCGACGTGCTCGGCAGCGGTCGGCTGCGTCGGGTCGGACCCGTCGTCCGCCCTGATCTGGCTCCGGCTCGCCGGTCCAGACCTCGCCGCGTCGTGAACACGGACGTGGGATGGCGGCTGGGCCACGCCACCGTCCCCGCCGCCGGGCAGCTGTGGGTGCCCTTCGATCGCACGACCGGCGTCTACGGCCCGCAGGGGTCCGGCAAGACCCTCGACCTGCTCGCCCCCGCTCTGCTCGACGCTCCCGGCGCGGCGCTGGTCACTCTGACCAAGGCCGAGGACCTGCTGCTCACCCTCGACGCCCGCGCGGCCGGCGACCGCCCGGTCGCCGTGCTCGACCCCTTCGGCGCGGTTCCTGGACTGCCGGAGCTGGTGTGGGACCCCGTCGCCGGCTGCGTGGATCCCATGACGGCCGAGCGCCGCGCCAAGGCCTTCACCGCCGGCACCGTTCCGGGTGCGGTCACCGGCGGCGCCACCGACTCGGCGGCCCGCTTCTACGCCTTCGAAGCCGCCAAGGTGCTTCAGGGCTACCTGCACGCCGCCGCGCTGACCGGCCGCACGATCGAGGACGTCCTGGAGTGGGCCGCGCACCCCCAGGCGGCCACCCAGCCGGCCGACGTCCTGCGCGCCCATCCGCACGCCGCGCCGTTCTGGGACGGGCTGCTGCACGGTGCCCTGCACGGCGACCCGCGCACCGCCGGGAACACCGCCACCACGGTGCAGCAGGCGCTGACCCTGTTCTTCCAGGCCGACATCCGCCGCCGGTGCACTCCCGCGCCCGGCCGGCCGGCCACGGACATCGCCGCGCTGCTCGCCGCCGGCGGCACCGTCTACCTGCTCGGCCGCGAGGATCCCTACGCCTCGGCGGCCCCGCTGATGACGGCTCTGTCCGAGCACGTCCTCGACACCGCCCTGCAGCTGGCAGGCGCCGCCCCGACCGGGCGGCTGTGCCCGCCGCTGCTGGCCTGCCTGGACGAGCTGCCCTCCACCGCGCCGCTGCCCACTCTGCGCACCCGTATGGCCAACGACCGGGCCCTCGGGATCAGCTTCCTCTACGCCGCGCAGACGTGGCGGCAGCTGGTGCTCATCTACGGCGAGGACGAGGCCCGCGCCCTGTTCGGGCTCACCAACGTGCTCGTCGTCTTCGGCGGCGGCAAGGACGGCGGCTTCTACCGCGAACTCTCCGAGCTGCTGGGCAGCACCCGGGTCCGGCGCACCTCCTACAGCTACCGGGGCACCGGATGGTCCCGATCCACCCACGGCGAAACCGTGCCCGTGCTGCGCCCGGAGGAAATACGCCAGCTTCCGCCCGGCCGGGCCCTCGTGGTCGCAGAGAACGCCCCACCGCTGATCGCCGGGCTGACCCGCTGCCTCACCGGACGTCGCGGCGAGCATCTGCTGGCCGCGCAGGCCTCGGCCCGCGATCGCGTCGCCGCTGCTCGCGAGCACACCGCCAGTGTGGTCGAGCGCACTGGCCGCGCGCACGCCGCGGCCGCCCGCGCGGGTCTCACCCCGGTCGAGCGGGGCCTGCGATGACCGCCTCCCACGTGGCCGTGCCGTTCCCGCTGCCGCCGCGGGAGATCCGCCGGGCCATCGAGCAGCTCCGGCAGGCCGAGGACGCCGGCCTCGACCCCGCCGGCCTACGGCTGCTGGACCGGCCCTGGGACCCGGCGACCTGCTCGGCTCATGTACGCACCCGGCTGTGGCCGTGGCTGGACGACGTCGCCGCCTGGCTCAACCACAGCTACGCCTGGCAGACCACCCAGGCGATCCCCTCCTGCTGGCCCGCCCATCCCCATCTCGTGCACGAACTCGCGGTCCTAGCCTGCCTGCGTGCCACCGCCGCCGACGCGGCGGCTCCCCACGCGCTGGAGGAGTGGCACCGCTACGCGCTGCCCGCCTTCCACGCCCGCCTGGCCGAGCGGCTCGGCATCGGCTGTCCACCCGGCCGGCACACCGACTGGCCCGCCCGCTCCTGGGCCGCCGAATACAACAGCCCGCAGGCGACCGCGGCGCGTCGAGCGTTATTCGACGGCGACCTCGGCGCCACCCCGACCGGCCACACCCCCGAAGCGGCAGGAGGCAAGTGATGCCCAGCGCCTTCCGGTCCGACCGCGGCGACTGGGTGTCGCTGCTCGCCGGCGTGCGGATCAGCCGCGCCTGGATGGTCCGGCACACCCCACACCTGCTCGCCGCCTGGTGCGACGCCGCGACCGACGAGGGCCGTCGCGCGATTGCCACGCGCATCCTGCAGATCGCCGCCGACCTGGAGAGCGAACCAGGGCACGGCGACGACGACGCAGCCACCGACCCGGCCTGGCGGCAGCTCGTGGCCGTCATCGACGCCCGCCTCGTTCGCGGCCCGGACTGGCTGCCGCTGGCCGCCGCGCTCGCCCGCGCCGCGACCGCCGGCTACGACGTCGCCGCCCGGCTGCCTGCGCTGGCCGCCGCCGCTCCGCTGCCCGACCGGCACCCCGCTCGCGAGCTGCACTGGCGGCTGCTCGACGACTGCGCCGCCGCCCTTCCGACGCGCGCTGCCACCGGTCACCGCTCCTCGACCACACACAGCCCGGTCGGTCCTCCACAGATGTCCCGCAACACCCCCGCCGCCGACCGCGGCGACGCAAGCGTCGACAGAACCAACCCCTGAGGAGAGGACGTGCCTCATGACCGTCGACACGGTCAGCGACCCCCTCGGCTACGCCGCCTCCCTGCTCGACGCCGTCGGCGCCGACCGGGAGCAAGTGCCTGCCGACATCGCCCTGGAGTGCCTCTACGCCGCCGAGCTCCTCGAGCTCGCCGGCGGACGCACCGAACCGGTCCCGCTGATCGACGGCGACCCCGCCGCCAGCATCCGCGCAGCCATGGGCGCACTCGGCCTCCTCGACGAGCACACCTTCGCCAGCACACCGGTCCTCGACGCCGCGCGCGCCGCCCGCCACGCCTTGCGACGGCTGGGCTGAACGGTGGTCACCACCCTGCGGCAGCTGCTCGACGACCTCACCGACCGAGCCGGTGCCCGCCCGGCGGTGGCGGCCATCGAGGACGTCAGCGGAGCACTGGCCCACCTCGGCCGGGCGCTGTCCGGGCTTGCCGAGGACGGGCTCACCCCCGGCGACAGCCACCGGCAGCGCAACGTCACCGCGCTCGCTGCCGCCTGCACGACCGCCGGCCGGCTGTGGCCGCACAGCGGCGGGCCGCTCACCGATCTCGCCGGCGCCGCCGCCGACCTCATCGGCCTCGACCGGTCGGTCATGGGCCGCTCCCACCGCTGGGCGGCCACCGTCGAGGTGGCCGAGGTCGCTGACCACTGCGCACGGCTCGGTCGCCGTCTGCTGCCGGAGGCGGCAGCTCCGGAGCTGGACGTCGTCCGCCAGTTGGCCGTCACCATCGAGCGTGACGCGCAGGCCGATCCGCCCACCGGCGCGGATTCCGTGGTGCTCGACCGTCTGGTTCCCCTGCCAGGACCGCCGTCCGGAGAGGCCGAGGTGACCGTCCTGGACGCCGCCGCCGGCCTCCTGGCCGCGCTCGACCGAGCACAGCGAGCCGACGACCTGACACTGCGGGACTTCCGTGCCGCCGTCGCCGCCGCCGAGCTCACCAGTCGCTACGCCGCCGTCGCGGCGGGCATGACCGGAAGGGACGCCGGACCGCTGCTGGTCGCCGGGCTCGCCTGGCAACACGCCGGCCGCGCCAGCATGGTCTTCCACGACGGACGCCGAGGAGCCCACGACGACCGCGGAGGCGTCGTCGCGTCGTCGCAGGCGCTCGTCCGCGCCTTGCGCAACGAGGTCGGCGCGCCCGCCGACATAGGGGAGCAGCACGACCGCAGGACTGCCGCGGACGCGGCAGCAGCGGTCCAGCAGGTCGCGAGCCACATGCCGGTTCTCGCCGACCACCTCACCATGGCGGTCGAGCGCTGGTCCCGCACCGGCCAGCTGTTCGCGAACGCCCGAGACCTGCCACGCATGGAGGCCATGCCCCAGGACCGGATCGAGGCGGTGATCGCAGGACGACACGTGCGGGCCAGCGGCGCCGACCTTGACGGTCTTCGGCAGGTCGTCGGTCGGGCCGCTGATCTGTCGACCGGACTGGCCGACGTGCTGCACCGAGCGGCCGGCACAGGGCCACGGGCGCAACAGCACCGAACCGACCGGCGCGACCGAGGAACGAAGGTGCCGGGCAACGCCGAGCGCGTGCTCAGTCGTGCTCACGCCGTCGACCGCGAGAGCGAGGGCATCCGGGTGCTCCACGCACCGCGACAGATCCCGCCGTCCCGATAGTCGATCCCTATGCGACCGAGCTCCCGCCCAGCGTCACAGCGAGCTGGTCTCGCCCTTACGGCCAGCGCGTTGTGGGTGCACCTTCCCTTGGCGTCACCCTCTCGTGCCGGCGCCCGCTCACCCCTCGACGACGAAACTGTCAGTGGTGGCCACTAGCTTCGATCGTCCGGCCACAACCCCTACATCTGGTAGCTACGTACAGTCCAAGAGCTAGATGTAGTGCTGGTTTGAGCGTGTCGCGCCCAACTTGTCGTGTCCGCGTGTTCCTCTAGTTACAGACAGCACAAAGCCCCGGAAGGTCCGGGGTGGGACCAGTCCGGGGCCTCGCGAGTCCTCTGGGCAGGAGGAAATCACGACGCTACAAGTCGTCGAGTTCGGCGCGGCCAGCGCCACGCTCGGGCGGACGGACCAGAAGCTGTCGGGAAGGAGACGACCGTGCCCCCTCGCCGTGTCGTGCGGACCACCAAGGTCGTCCGTGTGCCCGTCAAGGTGACTCGAACCGTCACCATCACGGTCAAGCCCCGCTGACTCGTCGCGCCTCGTCGCGATTGAGCAGCTGAAGTTGGCCTGACGCCTCCGCCGCCGGCCTGTTGGCCGGGGGCGTCAGCGCCTACCCCTCCCCACGGCCGTCCCTGTTGGAGGACACCATGGCAGCGAAGAACAAGACCAGCGCTAAGGCCGCCAAGGCGGCGTCCAAGGTGCTGCGTGACGGACGCACGTCGAAGGCTTCCAAGACAGCCGCCGGTAGCGCTCTGTCCCAGACCCCGGCCAAGCGCAAGGGGAAGTAGCAACTGCGGCGCGGGAGTCGGTTGACGCTGCCTCCCGCGCCGCGGCCCGGGCTCAGATCCGGCGGTCGACCGTCACTCGATCGAGGCGGCGGTGCAGGTACGACAGCATCGAAAACAGGTCTAGGGCATCGGCCTCGCTGACCGCCCACTCGGTGCGCGGCAGCATGCGCCGTTGGATTGCGGAACGTTCCGAACACGCCCCGCAACACGTTGGCGAAGCCGCTGTGTTCGCTCACCTCACTAGAGGTTCGGTGAGCGTTGATGCGAATGACGGGATTGGCCTTGGCGAAGCAGGCGTTGACCAGATGAGCGCCGTCGAGCACGCTGCCGCTGATCTGACGCAGTCGTTCGGCCAGGCCTTTGGTCGCCTCGAACACGGCATGGAAGACCGAGCGTCGCAGCAGCTCCTCTTGGCAATAGGCAAGAACCTGCGGGTGCACGCCCCGGCGGTTCATCTCGCCGCGCAGCCGACCGGCCAACTCAGCAACCTCGTCGAGCGTCCGAGCCTGCTTGGCGGTGGTTGGCTTGCCTTGGTCGGTGATGCGAAGTCCGACCATCGACAGGACCTCGTTGACGCCCTGCTGCAGAGCTTCGAAGCGTCCGGGGTCCGCGATGTAGCGAGCGGGGTCGAGCGCAGCAACCACGAAGGTCAGGAGGCGATGGCTCGACTGGTCAGCCACCTGCCGATTGACGAGTGCCGCTGAGAGCCGATGCCGCTTGGTCCCCGTAGGGAAGGGGTCTTGGATGCGGACGCTATCGAGCAAGCGGGCGATTTCCCAACCCTTAAGCCCCGGCCACTCTGTCGATGCCAGTACAGCACTCAGCGAGTCGATTACGCCTTCAGACCAAGGAGGCCTTCTCGTCGGTGCCACGGGTGCGGACGGTACTTCGGCGCCGCGACAACTTCCGCGCCTCAACAGAGGCCGAGGTACTCCTCAGCTAGGTGATCGGCGAACCCGCGGCGCAGCGCGGCGGCGCGGGCTGGGAGCAGATCGCCCTATTCCCCGGTGTACTTGAGACTTCGCGTGGGACTCCACCACCGAGGGCATCGCCGAGCGACTGGTCGCCGACGCCACAGCCGCCGCTCGAGCTTGGCTGGCGGGCGCGCCCCTCCACTGACCCGTCCCTACGCCCCGGCCTGCGGGCCGGAGCGCCGCCTCAATACGGTTCCCGCCCTGCAGTCGGGTTCGACCTCTGATGTTCCTTCAGGGACCGACTATCGGGCGAGATGCAGGTCGGGAGAGTTGGCTCTCGGCGGCTGTCCCGTATGGGCAGCCCGCGGAGGATCCTCGGTTGGGGGCATCGAGCGGGACGCCCGTGGGGGATCAGCCGTGGCTCTGCTAAGCGCCGAGGTGTTCGAGTCGGCGTCGAGCACGGCCCTGTGGACGGTGCCGGGTGGCACGCCAAGTGCCTCGGTGACCCGATCGATGTGCGCCAGCCACCGGCAGGGTGGCAGGGCAACGATGATCGCGCCGGCCTCGCGCAGTGCCGCATGAATGTCCAAAACGCTCCGCCTGCACAAAGCCAGCGTCACGCGGGCGTCGAGCAGGATGTCGGCGAGGCTGCATGAGGAGTCGATGGCCGTCCGCAGCCCGGTGGCGCCGTCGCGGTGGACGAGGTCGGCGGGATCGAGCCCCTCGGGTAGGGCGAGGCGGCGCGGGGCGTCACCGCGGCTGGTGAGTTGCCAGTAGATGCGCTCGGCGGCGCGCTGCCCGGCGAGGTCGTTGTCGGTGGCCACGAGGATGCCGGGACCGTCGGTGCGGATGTAGCGGCCGAGGAGGTCGGCTTGCCGGTCGGTGAGGGCGGTGCCGAGAGTGGCAACGCCGACGGTCCGCCCGGCACCGGCCAGGGTGAGGGCGATGGCGTCCAGTGGTCCCTCGACGAGAGCCGGGGTGGCTCCAGCGGCGAGCGTGGATCGGGTTTCGTGGAGCCCGAACAGGTGCTCGCCCTTGCGGTACAGGTCGGTACCCGGGGTGTTGAGGTATTTGGGTCCGGCGCGTCCGTCGTCGGCTGCGGTGGGGTGGCGGCGGGCGATGAAGCCGACGATCGCGCCATCGAGGTCGTGGATGGAAAAGGTGAGCCGGTCGCGGAACCGGTCGATCAGCGCGCCGGTGCGGGCGCGCTGGGCGAGGCCCGCGGTGACCAGTTCGGTATCGGTGGCGCCGAGGCCACGCAGGTGGTCGACGAGCGCCGTCCAGCCGGCCGAGGCGTAGCCGGGGGTGAAGCAAGCATCGGCGGTGAGGTCGGTGCCCAGCCGGTCGCGCAGGTAGCCCGGCGCCCAGGAGTCGGGGTAGTGGTCGGTGAAGAAGGCGGCGGTCTGGGTGTTGAGCTCGATGAGCCGATCGCGGCCGACCACGGCGGTGGCCCAGAAGTGCTGCTCGAGCAGGTAGTCCGCGTCGTCGGCGGCCTCGACCGCGCCGGTCAGGGTGAACGGGTCCGGCGTGAGGTACCGCGGCGGCGACGCCGGGGGATGGGTGTCGTAGTCAGGGTCGAACGGCGCGTCCTCGTCGCCGGGCGGCACGTCCGCCGGGTCGGCGGCGGTGGTTGGCGCGGGCACGGTCGGCAGCAGGTGCGCGTCGTCGGGTGGCTGCAGATCGGCCGGCAGCGGTTCGGGGTGCTGCGCGGGGGTTGGGTCGGTGAGGGCGGCGACCCGGAAGACGAGCGCTTCGGCCAGCCCGGTCACGTCGCCGGTCACCGCGGGTGGCAGCCCGGCGAATGCGGCGGTGAGCAGGTCGGCGGGGGACCAGCCGGTGCGGATGCCGTTGGCGACCGCGGCGACCAGCGCCGGCCATGCGGGGTCGGCCAGCACGCGTTCGGCCTGTTCGACGGGCAGCCGGCCCAGCAGGGTGGCGCACCAGTCCGGGCGCGGTCCGGCCGAGCCCGCCGCGGGCACGGTGGCCGGAGCGACGTGGGGCGACAGCCGCCACCACAGGGCCGCGGCGGGCAGGTCGTCGGGCAGCGGACGCCGTGCGGCGACGGCGGCGAGCATGCCGGCGGCATCGAGACCGGCGCGGTCGGCGGCGGCCAGCCGGTCGGCGAGGACCGGCCAGTGCTCGTCGCGTCGGATGCGGGGGTCGATGCCGTCGGCCAGCGCTGCCCACACCGAGCTGTCCCGGGCGGGAGCGGCGGCGGTCACCGCCTCGTCGAGTCGCGTCTGGGATCGGCGTTCCGCAGCCGGCCGCCGGGGCGGTCCGGTGGGGCGCCGGTCGCTGTCGGGAACGGCGAGTGCTGCGCGCCAGACGGCGAGGTCGGCCCGCAGTGCCTCGTGGTCCGGGCCCAGCAGTCGCTGAGCCCAGGTCGGTGCGGTGGCCGCGGTCATCTCGACGACGGCGGAGGCAACACGGGCCGCGCAGGTAGTGACGTGATCCGCGCGGGCGGCCAGGTAGGGACCCCACCGCGGATCGTCGGCCAGGGCCGCCGGGATGCCGGGCAGCCACGGCAGCGGGCCAGCGGGGCCGGACACGGGCAGCCGGTGGTCGAGGACGGCAGCCGGGTCACTCGCCGTCTCCAGTTCCCGCGCTTCGACCGTCGTCCTCAAGACGGCGACAGGGTCGGCACCGGTGAGCGCGAGCAGCGCCAGGTGCCCGCGCAGCGCCGGCCACGCCGGCGCGCTGGTCAGCCCCGGGTGCAGGCGCTCGGCGGCGTTCTCCAGTTCTTCTGCAGTCGCGGCACCCAGGCGGTGGTCGGCGGCGACGCGCAGCGCGTCGGCGTACCGGGTGGCGGCGGAGTGCAATTGCTCGGCCGGGTCGGCCAGCGCCCGGCGGGCGCCGGCCGCGGAGGTCTGGGCGCCGTCGCGGGCCAGCATGCCGGCCAGCAGGTCGGTGGCGGTGGGCGGGGACACGGCGGCGGGGGTGACGATGCTGTGCGGATCGCCGTCGCCGACGGTGGTCAGGTACAGGTGGTTGGCGGCGCGCCCGCGGGAGAGCGCGACGTAGAGCAGCTGCCGGGACTCGCCGCCGGTGAGCACGGTGTGGCAGACGTCGGCGGTGACGCCCTGGGCGCCGTGCACCGTGGTCGCGTAGCCGAGCTGCACGTGCTCGGCGACGTAGCCCGCCGGCAGGGTGATCCGCCGTCCGGTGCTGGTGTGGACGACGTCGAGGGCGCCGTCCCGGCCGACGGCCCGGACGGTGAAACGGTCACCGTTCTTCACCCACTCGGTGGCGGTGATCGGCAGCCGCCGGTTGTTGGCGCGGGTGATGACCGGGTCCCCGGCCCCGGCGCGGGTGCCGTCGGCCAGCTCGACCTCCGCGCCCGGGGAGGAGGCAACGCGGGCCAGCCGTTCGGCCCGCGCCCGCTGGTTCAGCTGTGTGACCAGGTCCCGGGTGGCGGCCAGCAGCAGTGCGTCCAGACCGCGGGCGGCGTCGGCGGCCCAGGCGGTGTAGGCATGCTCGGCGCAGGCAGCCAGGTCCCCGACGTGCACGCGGCCGGAGTCCAGGTAGAAGCCCAGCCCGAGGGTGTCGCCGTCCCGGACGGCGACGGTGGCCGCGGCCTCGGCCGGGTCGGTGAAGCGCACCAACTGGGTCAGGGTGACCGCGCCGTGGGTGGCGGCGATCTCCGCCAGCACGCCGCCGGCGGCGACCGAGGTCAGCTGCTGGTGATCGCCGACCAGCCGCACCGATCCACCCCGCCCCAGGACGTACTCGACGGCGCGCGCCAGCTCGCGGGTGCCGGCCATGCCGGCCTCATCGACGACCACCAGCGTGGTCGGCCCGATGCCGGCCACCCAGTCGGGTGCCTGCCCGGCGTCGAGGCACCAAATGAGCTTGGCCAGCGTGTCGCACGGAGCCCTCACGGAGTCGCGCAGTCCGGCGGTGGCCACGGCGGAGGGCGCCAGGCCGAGCACCGTTCCGCCGCCGGCGGTCCAGGCGCGGGCCAGGGTCGCCAGCGCGGTCGTCTTGCCCGCGCCGGCCGGGGCGAGGGCCAGTTGCACCCGGGCGCCGCTGCCCGCGAGCTCGCGCACCAACTGCGCCTGGCCTGGATTGAGCTCGGCGCCGTTGGCGGTGGCTTCCAGCAGCGCCAGCTCCACCGTGGCCGGATCGGCACGTCGTCCGTCGCGGCGGCCGGCGGCTCCCAGGAGCAGCGCCTCGGCGTCCAGCACCGCCTCGTTGGTGTAGAGCCGGGCACCGGCGACGGTGTAGACGCTGGCCCCGTCCGAGCGGCGCATCTCCGCCGGCTCGACCACCGGATCCGACTCACCCAGCGGAACGGACAGGGCGGGGGAGAGCACCCCCTCGGTGACCCGGGTGACCGCGGCGTCCACGTCGTCCGGTGCCAGGGCGGCGGCCCGCACCACCCGCTCGGCCTCGGCGCGCACGTGCCAGACCTGCCAGGTGGCCCGCGCAGCAGAGACGGTGTCCAGCACCCGGACGGCGGCCGACCGGACCCAGGCCTCGGTGATCCCCGGGTGCGGGGATCCGCGCGCGCCCAGTACGCGGCCGAGCATCCGGATGATGCGGTCGGTGCCGCCGAGGACGGCGGCGGCCTCCCGCTGCCATGTGGCCCGCTGCTCGGCGAGCGAGCGAGGCTCGTGCTTGGGGCCGCGGGTCTCCAACGTCGCCTGCTGCGCCAGCGCGATCGCCTCCACCGCCGTGGGCGGCCGGCCGTGGTCGCGCTGGAAACCGTCGGCCAGCACCGCGCGGCGGACGTCGATGTCCTGACGCCGCGACGACCACGCCGTCAGGAGTCCCTCTTCCATGCCGGTGATCTCGCGCACCGTCCGCCGTCCCGGGGTGGGCCCAGGCCGGTCGGCGAACCGGAGCCCCAAGTGGGTGACCAGGTGCGCCTCCAGCCGGGTGTCGTAGCGCTCGGAGGCGGCGACGGCGGCCTTGTGCAGCACCCGCCCGTCCAGCGCCCGCCAGAGCCCGTCGCGGGTCTGCACTCTGTTGCTCACCGCCACGTGGCTGTGCAGATCGGGATCGCCGGCGCGGGAGTCGCGGTGAGTGAACACCGCGGCGATCAACCCGGTGGTCTCCACCTGTCGCACCCCGTCGGTGCCCAGCCGGGTAAAGCACGCGTTCTCCTCCAGCCAGGCCAGGGCGTCGGCGACCGCGGCGGCGTGGGCGGCCTCGATCTGCTCGGCCACCGCCCGCGGGGCCAGTGCCCACAACGCCGATACGGATTTGACGGGGGAGAAGGTGAGGTCGTAGCCGGCCACCGCCGTCGTCGCCGGCCGCGAGACCCGGGCAAGCAACCCTGAGAGCTCGCGGGCATCGTGCGGTGCGCGGCCGTAGGCCTCGGCGAACATGGCCCGGGCCAGGTCGCTGCGAATCCTCGCTCGGTCGTCGTCCGGAACCGGGGCTGTGGCCGGCTGTCCGCGGGCAGTGTTGAAGGCGGCGAACTCCTCCGCGCAGCGGGCTCGGAAGCCGTCGGCTCGAGGAGCGAAGACGTAGAAGGCCCGCCCCAGGGCTCCCACCGCCCGCGCCTCCTGAGGTGCCTGTCCCCGGGCCAGGGCCTCCTTCTCGAGCCGATCGGCGTCGGGATGGCGCCCCTCCCCGAAGAGCGACTTCATCTGCTCCTCGGTGACGGGCTGACCGGCGCTTACTCCGCCGACCCCGGCCAGGCCGTTGCCGGTCCACCTCCCCGGGGACTCTCCGCGCTGGGAGTAGTAGTCACCCAGGCCGGCGTGACCCCGCTCCGTCGCGTCGAACGCTGCCACCTGCCGCGTCAGGTACGTGTAGCCGTCCCCGGCCGTCAGCTTGTGCAGCGTCATCACGGCCGCGGACCGTAGGAGGGCGGACTCCACTACGGCTGCCGCACTTCTCCAGTAGCCCGGTGCCGCAGAGTCCCGGGCCGGAGCCGCGTCGCTCGCTCAGATGGGCACGCAACGCTGAGCCCTAAGGCGCAACGACGAGCGGTTCGCTCAGGAAACCTCAGCCCAACACCGGAAGGCGCCGTCGGTTCCTGTCCAACCGAGCGCTGACGGGGCCCCGCTGGCCGGAATGCAAGACGTGTGATGCCTCGTGATCTTGGAGTCTCCAGTGCTGCTCGGCCCCGGGATGGTTGCTCCGCATGGGCGGGCAGCGCGCGATGCCCTTGTTGGAGGGTCGGCCCGGGTCTCGAGCACGCGGGGCCCGAGGACGGCCTATGGGACAGCGGCAACAGCAACGGCCCAACCGTCGGTTGCTCGCAGTTGCAGGAGAGTCGCTCGGGTGAGCCGTACACAGATCGCGCAGACGGCACGGGCATCGGACGCGCGCCGCGCGCGGGACAGCCTTGGGTGCTCCAGCATGTGCCTGGTTATTTCGCGCTCAGTCGGTTCTCCACCTCGTAGAGGTAGAACAGTTCGTGCTTGCTCAACTGTCTGCGCGCGTCGTGACGCCTATACGCCGCAGAGGCGGCTCCTTGCGCGGCAACAGCCGCCGTGGGCGCGGCTGCGCCCACAGCTTTGATCACGCCGTTGATCGACGTTAGGTCATCCATGGCCACCCACAAGCCCGTACCGACGAGGCCGCTGGCGTAGGTCTTCAGGTCAAGCAAGAGAGACCGCGACAACTCCCTAACGAGTCCATGCTCGGAGAAGCCCTCCCGTAGATCCCGAAGAGCAGGGTCCACCTCGTTCCGCCACAGGTCCTCGATCTCGACGGCAGACTCCTCGTCGTACGCCCTGTAAGCCAGCTTGCTGGCCATGAGGGACACGCCTCGGCGATAGCGGGCCAGCGGATCGGCGAGATCGGCCCGCAGATCCAAGAGTTCGTCGACCGGAGCTGCAGTGAAGGCAGGGAGTCGGGTCACGAAGCCGCTTCCCACGGCGGCCTCGCCCGCGTGCTTGACCGTCATCTGATGCGGCGTGGCCAGGCCGGCGTCCACTAATCCCCGCACCAGCTTCGCGACACTGTCGTCGAAGAGCAGTCGCACACGCCGGTTCTCCAGCAGCTCAGTGAGCAGCGCGACAAAATTTGCCGCCATTGCTCCTGGTTGCACCGCGTCATTGATCGCAAGTGGTGACACGGTCACCACGCCAGCCCTAATGGCCGGCTGTAGCTCAGACCCACCAGACTGCTCAAGCAGGCGGTCGGCGACCTCCCGAAACATGTCCAAGAGGCCATCGAACTGGCCATCGAAAGCAGCCATCTGATCGAGGACAGCCGGGTCGATCTGCCTTCCACCCGGCAAGCGTCGGACCCAGTCCGGGCCCATCTCAATGGCGAACATGGCCGCAGGAAGGATCTCTCGCCAGTTCTGCGGGAGCCTGCTCACGGTCTCGGCAGGTAGGCGTGCGAGAGCACCGTCCTCAAGGGACATCAACATGGTGAGAAGCCCGTAGCGGTCCCCGTCTGCCAGATCCGCCATGCTCGCCACCAGACCGGCGCCTGGACTGACCACCTCGATCTCGTCGGCGTACAACAGCGCCGCCCTGACGAGCTCGACCTCCTTCGCCAGCGACACCCCATCTGGGCCAGTTGACGGGAAGGTAGCCACGACAATCTTGAGCGGATCTACCGGTGGGCCGCTGGTTCGCCTGCGCGGCGGCCGAGGTCGGTTCGCCCTCGCCGGCCGGCGGCTCGTCTTTTGGACCACGGCTGACATGTTGCCCTGATCAAACGACACATTCGCGTACGGCTGCCGACGATCGCCTCGTACGTCGCCTCGGACGCGACGTCGCGTGGCGCTCCTTCGCCAACGCGACGAGCCCTACTCCGACCCTGGCGCCGACTGGCTGCGCCGCCGGAACGACGAGGCGCACACCCGCCGGCTGGTCTCCCAGCTCGAACGGCTCGGCCACACCGTCATCCTCGGTCCGGCCGTCTGACCCACTGCAGAAGAACTGAAGGACGGGCTGCGCCCGCCCCGCGCTAACGCGGCGCCTGCAACGGACCTGCCGGTCGATCTTGATGTCTCCAGTGCTGCTCGCCCCTGAGGGCTCCCCAGCAACGCCGTGCAGCCAGGAGGGGCACTCGCACTCTGGAGTGTCGGTGCGTCCTGGCACGCTTGAGCTGTGGCTGACTCCGAACGAACGCTCAACCGGTTTGTCCTGCGGGCGCGTCGGATCGAGGCGCATTCGCTGGCGCGCGACCGTCGGTCTCTGTCGGCGTTGAGCGACTTCTCGTTGACCGGCCAACTCCACTTGGACGGCACGATGGAGATGCGTCGGGCCCTGCCGGACGAGGAGGCGTTTGAATCGTTGGCTGCTCGGGTGCGTCCTGTCCTGGTAAAGAGTGAGTCGGTCTTCCAGGCGAATGTGCTGAAGGCGATTCAAGCGGCGGTCGATGTATCTCAATCCGAAGTGCCCGCGGACCTACTTAGACGGCTCGCGGATCTGAAGCGCGACTGGTCGCGTTTCGACCTCGATGGCACCAACGTTCTGCGGTTTGCCGTGCAGTCGTCTAGGGCCGACGGATCGGACGTCACGCCGCAGGTGTCTGACACTCAGTTGGCTGCTGCTTGGCTTTACGGCGACTTGGTCCACGTGGATACGCGTGGCAGTAAGAGTGACGGGCTACTTTTCCCGATAAAGGAGCGATATTCGGCCGCGGTTACATACTTCGCTCATGCGGCGGTGCTCTGCTTGATGACGCTGGACTTGGTGTTGGCGCTGCACAGACTTGGCGTAATCGCTCTTGATGCCGAGTCCGTCGAGCGCGAAGTCGTTGTCGGCGTGGGCGAACTGGTCGAGCGAGGTGCGGCCTACCTCGGTCCGGTCGGTTCGCCGATGCCAGATCTTGACATCGCGTTGGCAGAACTCCCTGAGGGGTTTCAGGCTTTCACGGTCACGGAACTTTTGCGCCAGTCGCCAGCGAACCGGGTCCGGGTGGAGTGTCGCGCGGCGGACGGCTCGAGCGTCTGCGACTACGAGGCTGCAGTGTCTCGACGTGGAGAGAGCGAAGGCCGACTGCACTGGGCGGCGCTTGTAGCGGGCAGCGTGACGTTCACGGTGTCCTTCGGCCTTAGGGGCGATCGGGTGACGGATGCTCGCTTCGAGGGCATCGAATGGCACGGCACGACGAATCGAATGAAGCTCGCCGAGGCGGTATTCGAGCAAGAATTGACCATGAGCGAAGAGGTCGTCTTCTTTGTCGGTGGCGAGAAGTTCTTTGTTCTCAGGGTCTCCGGGCTGGGGGCCAAAGATGCAGCGTCCATCGATGTGGCCGTCGACAGTCTCTATGACCTTGTCGTAATCGAAAACATCACTCGTCAGGCGCTGCAACCATTGAGTGGCATGTACAGCGGTTCTGATCGAGCTCTTCTACGTCGTACGCGTTTGCTCTGGGAGGGCGAGGTCGTTCCGTTCCGATTGAGTCCCCTGACGGCGACGGCACCGGCAGGTGTGGTTCCGAAAGCGATCGTGATGCCGGCAACCACCTTGACGATCGCCGGCACCGAGTTTCCTGTGCCGACCACGTTGATCCGTCACCCGCTAATGGTCCCCGAGTCGATCACGCGGACTCCCGAAAGCGATCCGCCGACGGATCAGATAACGATGGTCATTCCAGTGGAGGAACCATTCTTGGCTTGGGCACCCGAAAAGCGCACGATCAACGGGGACGACGACCTGCCCGAACCGACCCCGTGGGACCTATCCCATTTTGACGACCAGGTCTTCCTCGGCGGACGTAAGGACAGCGCCTGACGGTAGAACCATGCAGGCCTTGCGGGCGTCGATGGACGGGATCGTCCACGTCTGGGGGACGGAGTCGACCCGATCGTTAGGCGAACCCTGCAGGAGTCGACTGCGCTGGCCTACAGGGCGCCCGGCCGGGGACGGCTTCCCCAGTCGCAACTGTGACAGTCCTCGGCGTGGGGGTCGTTGCGTTGCGCGCACCAGCGGCATGACCAGTACGCGGGCGGGGGCACATCGGCTTCATCGAGGGAGGCGGCGCCGGCGGCGATCCGGATGGTTGCGTCCGCGTCCCGCAACGCCTGCGATCTCAGCACCTCCAACTGCGGGTCGTGTTCGTCGTCCTGCGACACGGCAGCCGCTGCTCGTCGGAGGGCAGGATCCTCGGTCTCGAAGAAGCTGTGCGCGCGGACGGCGGGTTCTGCGCTGAGGATGCAGCACAGCACGGCCACGAGGAACCGACGATCGGGGGGGACCTCTGGCACCAGGGCGGCAACCTCATCGTCGAGCCCAGGGAAGCGGGTGTCCCACAGGAGCCGGGCGGCTGATTCTGCGATCCAGTCTGAATGAGCCGCCAGCAGCTCGACGACCTCGGAGGGCTCAACAGGGTCGATCCGTCCGAAGTTCAGTTCAACGCCCCGTTCCGGCCACGCTGAGGCCATCTCGAAGGGCAAGGCGACCTGGTCGTCGGCTCCGTCTTCTTCCAGGGCGGCCCGGGCCTGAGCGGCCAGAAGCGATAGATCGAAGTCGGCGGCGAGCGCCATCGTGCGTATCCAGAGTGCCCGCGTCGACTCGGAATCCAGCCGCACTGCGGCGCGGAAATCGGGGATGCTCACCGAATCGTCATCGAGCAGCGCGATGAAGTCGCACAGGTCGGGCAGGCGCCACCGCTGAGCAGCGGTCAAGGCCACTTCGTCCTCAGCCAAGTCTGCGATGGCCGCGAGAAGGATCCGGGAGCCGTCTCGGTAATCGTCGCTGGCCTGTTGGATGAGCGCGAACGTCTCGGGCGACAGGGTTGGGAGCTTGAGGTCGTGGCCGTGGGCACGCATCGCGGCGGAGATGGCGATGGCATCGCGGTGTGAAGCCCTGGGCGCGAGGGCGGTGATCAGCTCCACCGCTCGACCGTCCAGTTCACCGAGCCGGGCCGCGGCGCGTGCTGCCCCCTGTCCCAGGCCCGCGAGCAGGCCTACCGACTGCCCGATCACCAGTCGACGGCGTGACGGATGCTGCAGCTCGACCTTCGGGGGGAGGGGGACGGCGAGCATCCGGAGCACGTCATCGCGCTCGTATGGCGTCAGCGGCCGGTGGCTGGTGTCCGCAGCTGTGAGAACCGCGATTCCGCGAGCGACGAGGTGCTGATCTTGGCTCACCGGCAGTGCCGCGAGGGCCTCAGCGCGCCGGGGCTCGAGGGAGGCCGGAAGCGGGAGCCGCGCGATCTCCAAGGCCCAGGGCCACACTGGTCCATCGCGCCGCAGCCGCCGCTCATCGAGCTTGGCTATCAGCTGCTTGGCCGTCGGCTTGTCAGTCGCCAACCCGGTGGTCTGGGGACCGGGGGTCGGAGGGGCGGTCGTCGCAGCGATCTGGGCCGCGTGGGCGAGCAGGTCCAGCAGTTGTGCGGCTTGGTCGACTGTCAGGGAAGCGCCGCTGTGGAGCGCCGCCGCGGCGAGGCGGCTACGTACATCGCTATCGCTTCCGGGCTTGAGTAGCTCGCTGATGATTCGCTGATCGAGCTGCACGGCCAGCAATAGTGCGGTGTGGCGGTCGGGGTCGGCCACGGCCGCCGACGTCCAGTTGGCGAGCTCGTCCGGAGGCATCGTGGGGCAGTACATGGCTGCCCCGATCTCGGCGAACACACGGCTGCGGGGGACCACATGGCCAGTGGGATCGGCTACGAAGACACCGACGTGGTCATCCCAGAAGCGCCGAACGAGGTCGGCGACCTCCGCGGCCGGCTCGGGGGCCAGCCCCCAGCGCGTCGCCATGGCCGAGGTGACGGCGGAGTCGACGTCTGCGATTGAGGCATTTGTTTGGTGGCTGAGCAGGAAGCCGATCGTCTCGAAGCCGATGAGCAGCTGACGGTCGCTTGGGCCGGGTGGCGTCCCCTCGGGTAGCAGCGGGCGGCGTCGCTCCCATCGGCTGACCGTCTGCGTGACTGCTCGGTGCAACACCTGAGCGGTGTGCTCGGGCGGGGCGGCGTCGCTGCTGTCTGCAAAGACCAGTGTGATCAGCACGGACAGCAGGGGAACGGTCCCCAGATCCTCGTGTGCTCGGCGGATGTCGCGGACCCGCCGTGCTCGCTCGGCCACCCAACCGTCCCGGTCCGCCTTGGGCACGCGGACCTCGGCGACGTGGCGCAGCAGCCGGTCTAGCACCGCGTCGAGGTTCCGTGGCGTCGTCAGACGGACGGCATCCAGGGCGAGCCGGCCCGCGGGCGTCATGCCGCTGGGGCGGGTGGTCAGCAGCACGCCCGTCTCGGTAGGCAGCGCAGACAGAACCTGCTTGAGGCCGTCGGCGACGAGGGCCCGACGGTCGAGGCACTCGTCCAACCCGTCGAGTAGCAGAACCGCCTCGCCGCGAGCGATCGACTCCTGCATTGCCTCGATGAGGTCGGCCTGCTCACTGGCCGGGGCCCGCGACGCTGCCGTCTCACACAGTCGCGCCAGGGTGACGTCCGAGGGGGCCTGACAGGTCCGGACGAAATCGCGCAGCCGGACCAGGATCGGCAGGGGTGCTGCGCGTTCCGTCGCCCATCGAGCGGCCAGCTGGGTCATCGCGGCGCTCTTGCCCACGCCCGGCAGACCCTCGATGAGCAACCGCGGCCGACGTCGGGCGAGGGGCAGTAGGGACACCTTCTGACGGTCCCGATCAGAGTCCTCGACCGTGACCTGCAGATGATCGGCGAGATCGCCGATGATCAGTGGCTCGAGGTCGTCGGCGAGCAGCGTGAGGTCCACTCGCCCGGATTCGGCCGAGAGCGAGACCCGGTAGCGCTCGACGGCAACTTGTCGGGCGCGGATGGCCGCGGCCGCAGCCCCGCGACGGTCGGCGTAGACCTGGACACCGAGGTCTACGAGATGGTCCACCCAGGTCTCTACGTCTCCGGAGTAGGCCGAACCGGCGTGAGTGTGTAGGTGCGCCTCCAGGTGAGACAGGGCAGTGACCCCGGAGCCGGCGGGCACCACCGTCCCCTCGAGCAGGCTGGAGGCGACGTCGTGTTGGGGCCGCCCGGGCTGGTCGGCATCGACGATCAGGACTGCGGCAGCGTCGAGGACCCGGTCTTGCTTCTCCTTCGGTACGTCGATCATGCGCTTCCGTAGCGCGGACAGAGCCTCCTGCTCCTTGACGGGGAAGACGGAGGTCGGGGCGGTACGCCGACGGCTCAGGGCCTTGCCGAGGTGGTGGACGATGCCTTTCGGCTCCGCCGTGGCCAACACCAGGCGGTCGCCTGGCTGAAGATCGTCAACCTGGGCCAGCCATTGCTCCACGGTGTCCTGCAGTTGGCTGTCATTGCCGCATGCGCGCTTGGCCGAGATGAACAGCCGGGATTCATCGGACAGCGTGCAGAGGAGGTCGTCCGTCGCGTGGGAAGTCTCGAACGCCAAGGCCACCGGCGTGGGGTTTCCGGGACCCGGATCGGCTGCCGCAACAGGGCGGCTGGCAAGGCCATGGGCGGCGAGGTAGACGGCGACGCCGCGACGGTGGACGCTGCCGGCCTCGTTCGCCTGGCCCGACCGGCTGGGCATGCCTGCCACCCTCCGCTTCCACTGGTTCTGCTGCCCGAGGGCTCCACAGTAGGGCAGCGGCGATCGCGGACCCGGACGCGCTGGCGACCCGTGGGCAGGTCAAGGGGCATGTCCGACTCGAAGCGACAACCTGGTTTCCCCCGTCAGTCCTGCCAGAGCTGCGCCAGCGGCGCCAGTCCCGCGGTCTGGAGGTCGCTCTCGAGCCACGACCGCTCGCCGGCGTATCCCGCGGCCCACACTTGGAGTTGCTCGTCGACGTCTGCCTGTAGGGGGATGATCACCGTCTCGCGCACCAGGTGCGGGCAGACGGTGCGCCGCAGCCCGGTTCCTTCGCTCGCAACAACGGTGACGTCCTCGATGGTCGGGTCGGTGGCTCCGGGTGCCACGGCCAGCCCGGAGGACACCACCACCCCAGCCACGTGTGACGCATCGGGAAAAGCCGCACGGAAGGCGACGCTCAAGAGTTGGATGCGGTCGGGCCACGGTCGCTGCTGCCAGTCGGTGAACTGGAACAGTCCGTCGAGCGCATCGACACGGATCCAGATCGAGGGCCAGCCGCTGGTCTGCCGGATCTTCCCTCCTACAGAGCGGGCGAGGCGGTACCAACGGTCGCCATGCATGGGCGCGCCCAGGAAGGTTGTGCCGTCGGTGGGCGGCTCGGACACCACCTGAATCGTTCCGGCCGGGGTGCGGAGTGTCTGACCCGTGCCGCCTCGTGACACGAGCACTGCGGCGGCGTCGACCTCGCGAAGCCACGCGCCGGTCGCGGCGGCGTCGAGATGGCCGGTGAGGTGGGTGATGGTGACGACTCCGTGGCGTTGCTCGATGGCGAGCAGCGCGTCCACGAGGTGATCTTCGTAGGCATGGTGGTCGCGGTCGGGGTCGGAACGGAACAGTGATGTTGTCTCCACGACCAGCGGCATCCGCCCGTCGGCTGTGTTGAAGACGACGTCGGCGCGGCGGTCGCTGTCGGGGGTGGGCGGCTCGAAGCCCGCTCGCCAACCGGTCGCGGTCGCAAGGCGCCCCACTTCCAGCTGCAGGAGCAGGTGTCGCCAGGCTTGCTGGTCCAGGCCGCGCTTGAGCTCGGCGCGCACCCGCGCGAATGATGGCTCGGCCGTGGCGGCGGCCAGTCGTAGTCCCAGGCTGAGGAACTGCGGTAGCGCGCCAGCATGAAACGCGAACAGGCGCAGCTCGGGCGGCAGCCCGCCATACGCGGCTTGCTGGCGACGGAGCCAGGAGGGCCCGAGCAGGGCCTCGAGATCCGCCAGGACCGCATGCACGGCCCGGCGGCCGTGGAGGGTAAGCCCGCCGGCTTGCGTGATTGCCCTGAGCTCTGCCCAACCGCTGATGGAATCGGCTTCGCGCCCTGGATGGGTCATGCGGACGAGGTGGGTCCGCTCGATCCGTCGAGGAGGCGGCTTCGTAGTCGGGCGCGCCGGCCCTCGACCGCGCTGTGCAGCCTCAATCCAGCGGTGGCGATCTTGACCAAGATGGTGTCGGCGATGTGCGCAGCGCCGGTGAGGGGCCGTAGCTGCGGAAGGACATCGACGTGGCGGCCAAGGTCGTCGGCGATGGGGCTGGCGGTGATGAGCACGGCCGCGGCGCGCAGGACGAGCGCGGTGTAGGTGGGAGTGAGCTCGGTGACGAAACCGTGCGCGACTTCGTTGCGGATGTTCGCCCCGAGTGGGCCGAGGAGGAGCCAGCGCAGGAACCAGGCCCAGTCCTCGTCGAGAGCGAGCTTTTCGAGTTCGGTCAGCAACACATAGAGGCCGGGGTAGCCCCCGGGGCTCTTGTCGACCTGAACGCGGTAGATCCCTTCGTCCAGCTCGCGGAGCAGTGCGCGCGCGGCGGCCTCGATCTTGGGGATCAGGACGCAGACGGCGGCCTCGTAGTCGCCGGCCCAGAAGTAGATGAAGCCCTTGGCGAGGCTGCGGGCGAGGCGGGGGTCGGCGGCGCCGACGTTGATCAGCAGGCCGGTCAGCTCGTCCAGGTCGGGCGTGCCGAACCTCTCCGAGATCCGGTGCAGGGCGATCGCTAGCAGCTGACCGTGGTTCTCGGCGGCGACGCGCCCGGCGAAAGCCATGTCGTGGCGGTCCTGCTCGGCCTCGGAGGAGAAGGTGGCTTGGGGCAGTCCGTTGCCGTAGATCGTGGTCGAGAAGAGCCGGCCGAGGCTGCCACGTCGTTCGACGGCGTACTCCCGAAGGCTGCTAACGCTGCCTGACGGAGCATTCGGGCTGAGCAGGAACACGGCGATGCCCCTCCGCCAGTCGGAGCCTCGCGTGAACTCATCGAGGTAGGACTCCGGGACCCAGTTGGGCAGGCTGCTGCTGGCGCTGATGCGCTGCATCCCGAGCTCTTCGGGCCGGATGGCCTGCATCTTGGCGGCGATGTCGCGCGCGTGGTTCGTCATGCCGCGCGTGGTCGCGGTGCGGGCAGCCGCTTCCAGGCGGTGCATCCGCACCGCAGCGTTCGGGGAGGCATCGGCGTCGCGCAGGTAGCCGGCGAGTTCGTCCCCGTCGATCGCGGCCAGGTCGCCGGCGGTGGCTGCACCGCCCGCGACCTTGCGTCGCATGGACGCGACCTCCGAGGCGAGGTCGGCGCGCGACACCACGGAGGCAAGGGTGGTGAGAACCGTGTTGGCGTGGTCACGGAGGGACGTGGTCTGCGTGGCGTCCAGGGGCTTCTCACACAGAGCCGCCACGAGCGGAAACAGGACGCCGGGACGATTCTTGCCGTCACCGGCCACGAGAGAGTCGACGCGTCGTTCGATCTCGTCGAGTACCTCTCCCTCAACTTCGGCAGCTTTGACCAGCCGGCAGAGGGTCCATGCCCGCACCAGGTAGGTGGTGGTGTCCATGTCGTCGGCGCGGTCGCCGACGGCGTCGAGGTAGGCGCGCCCCGCACGCCGGGCGTGACCACCGACATTCCCAACACGGCGCAGAAACAGCAGATCGCTGAGGCGGGCGAGCGCGGCCGGTGCAGTGACCTCCTCTGCGAGTGCTTCCCACAGGGCGACGTCGTCGGCACCCACGTCCCTGATGGAGGGAAGGCCAAGGCCGCCGCCGACGGCGAGGTCGGTGCCAGGTCGTCCCCGCAGCTCGAGGTTGAGGGGCCGGGCGGCGAGCTGCCCGAGGACCCGAACACACTCCTCGCTCAGCGGTGAGGTGAACTCCTTGACGGCCTTCTCGATGGCCCCCCATCCCTCCCAACCCTCGATCAGGTCGGTGAACGCGGCGTCGAGGACGCGTGCAGCGTGGGGTACGTCCGTGGCTGCAAACGTGTAGGGCAGGGGAGCGGCCGGAGGTGGATCGTCATCGGAGGTGGCGCCCTCGTCGGGACTCTCGTGGCCCACCTCCGCGGACCCGGTTGTGCCCTCGCCGACCGTCGAGGGAAGGTCGGCTCCAGGAGGTACGTCCGGCCGTGGCATTGGGAGGGATGTTGATTCCTCGTCGGGGTCGGACGCACTCACCCCGTCATGTTCCCAGCGCGTGGGAGGGACGTCATGCGGGTTGCGCGGGTCGAGCAAGGTCCAGCCGGCTGGGGGAATCACTGACAAGTGCCCGAGGGGGATTGGAAACCACCGTTACGCCGGACCGGCGAGTCACCTCCGACACGGAGCTGGCGTCTTGGCCCCATCACCCACTGCTCGCAGACGGCGGCTATAACTCAACGCTGGCGTAGGTGGTCATTGGCGACCCGGCATGGAACCGGGCTGGTTGCACTCGTGGTTGCAGTTGGCCCCGTCCGCGCTAGTTCCTCGTTACCCGCCGTCGCGCAAAGAGGCGGCTCAAGCGGCATACAGAACGCCAGCGAACTACGACGAACGCGATCATGACGGCCTGGCAGTGTCGGAGTTGGAAGTTCGAGCCAGCAGTCCCTCTGATCAAGTCGCGGTCGTAGAGCGTCGTCGAGCGCGCCGCCCAGCGCCGTAGACACGTCAAGTAACCCAGCACCTCGTGTTGCAGAGCCTCAGATGACGGGTTGAACCAGGTGGTCGTCGACCGTAGGTCAACGTCGATGGACGCGGGCCAGTCAATCTTGGGCCCTGCGAGGGGTTGACTCGTCCGGGCGGGGCAACCCTGTCCGGACGTTCTGTCGGGCAAGATGCGAAGCGTGACGGGGACCATCCACGCTGTCCTGGACCGGCTTCGCAGCGAAGCGCTGGACGAGCGGGACAAGGGCAGCAAGTTCGAGCGACTGATCAGGGCCTACCTGACCTCCGACCCCGAGTGGAAGTCGCGGTTCTCCGACGTCTGGCTGTGGTCGGACTGGCCCGAGCGTGCCGGTCGGCCGGACACCGGCATCGACCTGGTCGCGGCGAATGCCGACGACGGCGGGCTCACCGCCATCCAGTGCAAGTTTTACGCACCGGGTCGCACGGTCGCCAAGGCCGACATCGACTCGTTCATCTCCGCCTCGGCCTCCTCGCAGTTCACCAGGCGGATAGTGTTCGACACCGCGGCCGGCTGGTCGGCCAACGCCGAGGAGACGCTGGCCGGGGGAGTGGCCCAGCGCGTCGACATCGGGTACCTGGCCGACGCCGCCATCGACTGGGACCAGTTCTCCTGGACGACGCCGGAGATCGTCGTCCCGACGGGCAAGAAGGCGCTGCGCCCACACCAGCAGAAGGCGCTGGATGACGTCCGCGTCGGGCTCGCCGAGCACGACCGGGGCCAGCTGGTGATGGCCTGCGGCACCGGGAAGACCTTCACGAGCCTGCGGATCGCCGAGGACCTGGTGGGCGCGGGCGGCGCCGTGCTGTTTCTCGTGCCGAGCATCCAGCTGCTGAGCCAGAGCCTGCGGGAGTGGATGGCCAACGCCGAGGTGGACATCGCGCCGTACGCAGTCTGCTCCGACGTCCGGGTCGGACGGCGCACGCCGTCCGACGACGCCGACCAGCTCCCGATCGACCTGACCGAGCCCGCCTCGACCGATCCGCAGACCTTGCTGACTCGCTTCGAGAAGGGCGAGCAGGCTCCCGGACGCATGCGGGTGGTCTTCTCCACCTACCAGTCGATCGACGTGGTGATCCAGGCCCAGGAGCGGGGCCTGCCGAGCTTCGACCTGGTCGTCTGCGACGAGGCCCACCGCACGACCGGCGTCACTTTGGCCGAGGGGGACGAGTCGACGTTCGTCCGGGTGCACGATGCCGACGCCCTCAAGGCGACCAAGCGGCTCTACATGACCGCGACTCCACGGGTGTTCGGCGAAGAGGTCAAGCGCAAGGCGACCGATGCCGACGCGGTGCTGGCCGACATGGGCGACGTGGAGGTCTTCGGCCCCGAGCTGCACAGGCTCAGCTTCGGGCAGGCGGTCGAGGCCGACCTGCTCACCGACTACAAGGTGCTGGTGCTGGCGGTCGCACGAAAAGTACGTCGCGGAAAATTTCCAGCAGGCCATGGCCAACTCCGGAGAGATCCCGCTCGACCAGGCCGCGAAGCTCATCGGCTGCTGGAACGGTCTCGCGAAGAACTTCGGACCGGCAGCGACCATCGGCGACGGTGCGGTCGTCGACCCCACACCGATGCGGACCGCGGTGGCCTTCGCCCAGCACATCAAGGCGTCCAAAGCGGCGGCTGCCGCGTTCCCCGACCTCGCCGACCGGGCGCAGATCGACACGCCCGAGGACCGGCCGCGACTCCGCATCCAGGCGGCGCACGTCGATGGCACCATGGGGGTTCACGAGCGCAACACGCACCTGGCCTGGCTGAAGGAGACCCCGCAGGACGGCGTGTGCCGGGTGCTCACCAACGCCCGGTGTCTGTCCGAGGGCGTCGACGTGCCGGCGCTGGACGCGGTGCTGTTCCTCACCCCGCGCGGCTCGCAGGTGGACGTTGTGCAGTCCGTCGGCCGGGTGATGCGCAAGGCACCCGGCAAGGAGCTCGGCTACATCGTGCTGCCGGTGGTGGTGCCCAGCGGCATCGCCCCGGAGGAGGCGCTGCGGGACAACGAGCGCTACAAGGTCGTCTGGCAGGTGCTGCAGGCGCTGCGCAGCCATGACGACCGGTTCCACGCGATGGTCAACCAGATCGAGCTGAACAAGCGAAAGCCCGACACCGTCGAGATCGTCACGATCACCGGCCCGACGGACGGCGACGGCGTGACCGTGCCCGACCCGGACCAGCCCACGCGGAAGACCACCGAGCAGCTGCTCATGGAGTTCCCGGCCGACGAATTCCGGGACGCGATGTACGCGCGGATCGTCGCCAAGGTCGGCGAGCGCCGGTACTGGGAGACCTGGGCGAAGGACATCGCCGACATCGCCGCCGCCCATGTCACCCGGATCAAGGGCCTGCTCGCCAAGCCCGGACCGGCGGCCGACGAGTTCGAGCACTTCGTCGCCGGCCTGCGCGGGAATCTGAACGACTCGATCACCGATGACGCCGCGATCGACATGCTGGCCCAGCACCTGATCACCCGGCCGGTGTTCGAGGCGCTGTTCGCCCACTCCAGCTTCCTGGCCGGCAACCCGGTGGCTCGGACGATGGAGAACATGCTGGCGGTGCTCGATGCGCACGCTGTCGGCGTGGAGAACGAGACGCTCGAGGGCTTCTACGACACCGTGCGCAAGCGGGTGGCCGGGGTGGACAACGCGGCCGGCAAGCAGCGGGTGCTCGTCGAGCTCTACGACAAGTTCTTCGCAACCGCGTTCCCGAAGACGGTGGCGAAGCTCGGCATCGTCTACACGCCGGTGGAGATCGTCGACTTCATCCTCCGCTCGGCCGACGAGGTGCTGCGCGCCGAGTTCGGCCAGGGGCTTACCGATGAGGGCGTGCACGTGCTCGACCCGTTTACCGGCACCGGGACTTTCCTGGTGCGGCTGCTGCAGAGCGGCCTGATCGAGCCGCACGACCTGGCGCGGAAGTACGCCAACGAGCTGCACGCCAACGAGATTCTGCTGCTGGCCTACTACATCGCCGCGGCCAATATCGAGACGACGTTCGAGGATCTCGAGGGGACGCCGCAGCCGTTTCCCGGCCTGGTGCTCACCGACAGCTTCCAGTCGTGGGAAGACGGCGACCAGCAGGACATCGACGTCATGCCGGAGAACAACGAGCGGCTGGAACGGCAGAAGCAGTTGCCGATCCAGGTCATCATCGGCAATCCGCCCTATTCATCTGGGCAGGATTCCGCCAACGACGACAACGCGAATGAGAAGTACCCGACCCTGGACGCCGCGATTCGGGACACCTACGCCGCGCGGTCGACGGCGACCAACAAGAACTCGCTGTACGACTCGTACATCCGGGCCATCAAGTGGGCCACGCTGCGGATTCAGGACCGCGGCATCGTGGCGTTCGTGACCAACGGCGGGTTTCTGGACTCGAACACCGCTGACGGCATGCGCAAGACGCTCGCCGAAGAGTTCTCCGCGATTCACGTCTTCAACCTGCGTGGCAACCAGCGCACCTCGGGTGAGGATTCTCGGCGCGAGGGCGGCAAGGTCTTCGGCAGCGGCAGCCGGGCCACCGTGGCCATCACGATTCTGGTCAAGGAGCCGGCAGCGACTGGGCCGGCCAGCGTGCATTACACCGACGTCGGCGACTATCTCACCCGCGAGGAGAAGCTTGCCACGGTTGCGGAAGTCGGCAGCATCGGCAGCCTGACCCCGGTCGTCATCATCGCCAACGAGCACGGCGACTGGGTGAATCAGCGAACCGACGACTTCGACCGCTTTCTGCCCGTGGAGGACGTGTTCGCCGTCCAGTCGGGCGGCCTCAAGACGAACCGGGATCCCTGGTGCTACTCGTTCGGGCCACACGCGGTCGAAGCAAACATGCGGCGCCTTGTCAGCACCTACGAGGCTGACAGGGCCGCTGGGCGGTCCTCGTCCAATGCGACCCGCGACGACAAGCTGATCAGCTGGAATCGCAGTCTTCTGGCGGACCTCGACCGGCGGCGGGAGCGCCGCTTCGAAGAGGACCGAGTCGTGACCAGTGTGTATCGCCCATTCACCAAGCAAGCGGTCTACTTCAGTCGCGCATTGAACGACATGGTCTACCGCCTATACGAGCTTTTCCCTGCTCCACAGGCGAGCAATCTCGGCATTTACCAGGTCGGGGCGGGCTCGGATGTCCCCTTCTCGGTACTCAGTCTCGACTGCCTACCGAACCTTCATGTCACAGGCGCAGGTAGTGGCGGCAAGTTCTTCGCGCGGTGGCGGTACGAGAAGGTCGACGAGTCGGGGATGTTCGACGTCCACCAGGGGGAGGTGGTCGACGGCTACCGGCGTATCGACAACATAACCGATGAGGCACTGGCCGCGTTCTCGGCGGCGTACCCGAACGAGTCGCTGAGCAAGGACGACATCTTCAACTATGTGTACGGGCTGCTGCACTCGCCGGAGTACCGGGAGAACTACGCCGCGGATATAAAGAAGATGCTGCCCCGCATCCCGTTCGTCATGGACTTCCGCGCCTTCGTCGACGCGGGTAAGCAGTTGGCCGAGCTGCACCTGGGCTACGAGACCGTCGAGCCGTACCCGCTGGAGGGCCTCGACGTCTCCGGTCCCGGCGGCGAGGCGGACTACGCGTTCTTCGCTGTCCGGGACAAGAAGATGGCCTTCGGCAAGCCGACCGCGGAGCAGAAGGCCGCTGGGCTACGACACGATCGGTCGGTGATCCACTACAACGACCGGATCACCCTGCGCGGCATCCCAGAAGAGGCGTACCGGTACATGCTCGGCAGCCGGTCGGCCATCGAGTGGATCATCGACCGCTACTGGGTGAAGACCGACAAGGCGTCGGGCATCGTCAACGACCCCAACAACTGGTCCCGCGAAGTCGGCGATCCGCGCTACATCGTTGATCTGCTGGCACGCGTCGTCACAGTCTCCTTGGAGACGATCAGGGTGGTGGACTCGCTGCCACCGCTTTATGTCCGCCACGACGCGTGAAAGACGCGGGACGGTCAGCCCGCGATCACGGTGCGCCGGCCGCTCTTGATGCGGCACAGGCCGGCCACGAGACAACGCTTGGCGGTCCATACGCAGCGTCGCTCGTGGGCTGGCGGCCCGTGCCCCTGCACCTGCACGAAGCTGCGCGACGTCGAGGTCATTCACGGCCGGGGCGTGCCTTATCCGTGCCTTAAGCACCGGCCAAAGCCGGTGATCAGCGGTCAGCAGGGGTCAGCACCGTTATGGCACGGGAGCGGCGCACAGGCTGCGCTGAGCTGCGCAGACGGAGGTGACGTCCCGCTGAGTGGTGGATGTAGTCCTCACCGTGTTGGTCAGCGGTGTGGTGACTATGACGCGATCAGTGCCGGTTGCGCCACCTCCTTGGTCGGGTTCGGGTGGTTGAGCACGGCCATGGAGCCCTCGGAGAGGTAGCGGCGGTCGGAGACCTGCCATTCGTCGTGCGCCTCGACCAGCACCGCGCCGGCCAGCCGCAGCAGTGCCTCGGGGTTGGGGAAAACGCCCACGACGTCGGTGCGGCGCTTGATCTCCTTATTCAGCCGTTCCAGGGGATTGGTCGACCAGATCTTCTTCCAGTGCGCGACCGGGAATCCAGCGAAGGCCAACAGGTCCTCCTCGGCCTCGCGCAGCATCGCCTCGACCTTCGGGAACTGGCGGCCGAGCATGCCGGCGATGACGTCGAGCTGGGAGTGCACGTGTTCGGCGTCGGGCTGGGCGAAGATCGTGCGGATGGCGGCGGCGACCATCTCGCTGTTGCCGCGCGGCACCTGAGCGAGCACGTTGCGCATGAAGTGCACCCGGCAGCGCTGCCAACTGGCGCCGAGCAGGACCGCGCTGATGGCGGCCTTCAACCCGGCGTGGGCGTCGGAGATGACCAGCTGCGTGCCGGTCAGCCCGCGGGCCTTCAGTGAGCGCAGGAACGCTGTCCAGAAGGCGCCGTCCTCGGAGTCGCCGACGGCGAAGCCGAGCACCTCCCGGTGTCCGTCGGCGGCCACCCCGGTGGCGATCACGACGGCCTGGGAGACCACCCGCCGGTTGACTCGCGCCTTGCAGTAGGTCGCGTCGAGGAACACGTAGGGGAAGGCCTGATCGGCCAGCGAGCGGTCGGCGAAGGCGGCCACCTCCTCATCGAGGTCGGCGCAGATCCGGCTGACTTCGCTCTTGCTGATCCCGGTGTCCGCGCCGAGCGCCTTGACCAGGTCATCGACCTTCCGAGTCGAGACGCCGTGCAGGTAGGCCTCCATGACCACCGCGAACAGCGCCTGGTCGATCCGCCGACGCCGCTCCAGCAGCGATGGGAAGAACGAGCCGGCGCGCAGCTTCGGGATCCGCAACTCCAGATCCCCGGCCGTCGTCGACAGGGTTCTCGGGCGGAGCCGTTGCGCTGCGCGGTCCGGGCCTCGGTGCGCTCGTGCGGGGCGGCACCGATCACCGCGGTGAGCTCGGCCTCAATCAAGGCCTGGTAGATCGTGGTCGCTGCCGACCGGATCCGGTCATCGACATCGGCGGCCTTCAGTGCATCGAGCACCTCGAGCAGGGCAGACTGGTCCAGGGCCATCGTGTGCTGTGTCCTTCCGCGAGAACCATTGGCGTGGTCTCGCTGACCATCACACGATGGCCCCTCGCACGTGATCACCCACGCGGTCGTGGCCTGGACTTACACCACCAGCGGGGACGTCACCCAGACGGACATACGAGCCGGTCAGGGCATGGAGCGGGTGACCGGGATCGAACCGGCATGGCCAGTTTGGAAGTCCGGCTATCGCGCCGCGCTCTTCATGTCCCGCGATTTTCGTCGCGTCATCGACGTCCGAGACCGAGGATCGAGTGCGTCCACGCGGTACCTCTCCGCAGGGCGGCCTACCGGAGAAGGACTGGAGAGGCTCGGTAGGTCGCTCGTGAAGAGTCCCACGGTGCGGGCGTTCAGCTGGGCGGTCGCGTCCTGACCGTCGTCCACAGCGTCGGCTTGCGTCCACAGATGGCTGCCGGTGCCGGCCGCCGGACTACCGCTGGGCGTTCCGTAGTCGTTGCCGTGGCTGGCCTGAAGCAGTCATCCGGCTGACAGCGGAGTCGCGGGGTCGAGCGATGGAGGTCTGCGATGGTGAAGCCGCGGAGACGGCAGGCGGGCGAGGGCGGGATCAGCGAGTACATGACCAAGGCTGGTCCGCGCTTCCTGATCAAGTTCACTGCTCAGCGACCGGACGGTACAAGGCGCGTCGTCCTCAAGCGCGGGTTCAAGACCAGGAAGGACGCCGCTGCGGCACTGCGCGCGGAGGTCCGCAAGGCCGAAGTGGGGGAGTGGGTCGAGCCGTCGAAGCAGCGTCTCGACGCCTACCTCGCCGAGTGGATCCAGGGCCAGCGGCTCAGCCCCTCAACGCTGGCCTCCTACCGGAAGAACATCCGGCTGCACATCGATCCGTACCTCGGTGCACAGTCGGTCGCCCGGCTCACCGGTCCAGCGGTGGACGCATGGATGCGCACACTGGAGGAGTCCGGCCGCGCGGATGGTCAGGGCGGTCTCTCCGCCCGAACGGTGCGCTACGTGTACACCATCCTGCGGTCGGCGCTGGGTGACGCGGTCACACAGGGACGGCTCTCGGTCAACCCGACCGACCGGTCGACACCGCCGAGCCCATCGGAGGCGCGTCCTCCGGAGATGCAGGCGTGGACCGCGGCCGAGCTTGGCCGGTTCCTCAGCTGGGCGGAGGCCTATGACGAGGACCTCGCCATAGGCTGGCGGCTGCTAGCGGCCACCGGGATGCGCCGCGGAGAAGCGCTGGCCCTGCGCTGGCGCGACATCGACTTGGACGCCGGCCGCCTCGCCATCCGCCGCAGCGTCGGCGTCGTGAAGACCAAGGGCGCCGGCGAGCGCTTGGTCGAGGGCCCCACCAAGACGGGCCGGTCACGCGTTGTCGACCTGGACTCCGGCACCGTGGCCGCGCTGCGTGAGCCTACCGGGCCGCTCGCGGACTGTTGGCGCTCGATCTCGTGCGCGACTCGGCGCTCGTGCTCAGCAACTTCGACGGCACCCATCGGCACCCTGAGCGGTTCTCCCGCCACTTCGCCGGCCATATCGCGCGGGCGCGTCGAGCGCTGGGGGAGGAGCGGCTGCCGGTGATCCGGCTGCACGACCTCCGCCACACCCACGCCACGCTCCTGCTGGCCGACGGCGTGCCGGTCAAGGTCGTCTCAGAGCGCTTGGGCCACGCGAGCGCCACGATCACGCTGACCGTCTACCAGCACGTGCACCCCGGCATGGGTCGCGAGGCGGCCGACCGCTTCGCTGCCCTGCTCGAAGGGTGATCCGGTGCGCGAAGTATCACGCGGGTATCACGAGGCCCTAGGAGGCCGTTCCAGCAGAACGCCCCGGGCTCCTGACGTGCAGGAACACCGGGGCGATGTTGTGTCCGAGGGGGGACTTGAACCCCCACGCCCGATAAAGGGCACTAGCACCTCAAGCTAGCGCGTCTGCCATTCCGCCACCCGGACGAGTGCGTGGCAAGACTACCGGACCCGATCCGGCGTCCGAAGCACCCCCTGCCGGCCCGGTGCGCCCTGCTCCAGCCGGTGGGGAGGGGACGCGCCCGGTGGCACGATCGCCGCATGACCGACGACACGGTGGCCCCGCTGACCCGAGCCCAGGACGAGGTCGCGGAGCTGCTCTCCGACCTGATCCGGATCGACTCGACCAACACCGGCGCCACCGCCACGAGCGCGGGGGAGCGGGCCGCGGCCGAGTGGGTCGCGGGCACGCTCGACGAGGTCGGCATCGACTCGGTCATCCACGAGTCCGAGCGCGGCCGGGCCAGCCTGGTCGCCCGCATCCCTGGCCGGGACCGCAGCCGCCCGGCGCTGCTCGTGCACGGGCACCTCGACGTCGTCCCCGCCGACCCGGCCGAGTGGAGCGTGCACCCGTTCTCCGGCGAGGAGCGCGACGGCTACATCTGGGGCCGGGGCGCTGTCGACATGAAGGACATGGACGCGATGGTGCTCGCGCTGGTCCGCGACTGGGCCCGCACCGGCGTGCAGCCCGACCGCGACATCGTGCTCGCGTTCGTCGCCGACGAGGAGGCCGGCGGCAAGCTGGGCGCGCACTTCCTCGTCGACGAGCACCCCGACCTGCTCGAGGGCTGCACCGAGGCGATCAGCGAGGTCGGCGGCTTCAGCATCACCGTCCGCGACGACCTGCGCCTCTACCTGGTGCAGACCGCCGAGAAGGGCCTGGCCTGGATGCGGCTCACCGCCGGGGGCAAGCCCGGGCACGGCTCGTTCGTGCACGACGACAACGCCGTCACCCGGCTGTGCGAGGCCGTCGCCCGCATCGGCAGCCACCGCTTCCCGCTCACGCTCACCCCGCCGATGCGCCAGTTCCTCGCCGCCGTCGAGGACGCCTACGGCATCGAGATCGACCCGGCCGAGCCCGAGCTGGCCCTGGCGCGGCTGGGCAGCATCAGCCGGATGATCGGCGCGGCCCTGCGCAATACCGCCAACCCCACGATGCTCGACGCCGGCTACAAGGCCAACGTCATCCCCGGCACCGCGTCGGCCACCGTCGACGGCCGCTTCCTCTACGGCCAGGAGGAGGAGTTCGAGCGCCAGCTCGCCACGCTCGTCGGCGAGGGCGTGCAGCGCGAGTGGCTCGTCCACGACCAGGCCGTGGAGACGACGTTCGACGGGCCGCTGGTCGACCAGATGGTCACCGCACTCCGGGCCGAGGACGACGGCGCCCGCCCCGTGCCGTTCACGATGAGCGGCGGCACCGACGCCAAGAGCTTCCAGCGTCTCGGCATGCGCTGCTTCGGGTTCTCGCCGCTGCGGCTGCCCGCCGACCTGGACTTCGCCTCGCTGTTCCACGGCATCGACGAGCGGGTGCCGGTCGAGTCGCTGCGGTTCGGCGTCCGGGTGCTCGACCGGTTCCTGCGGTCGGCATGATGGGGGAGTGACCGCTCCCACACTCAAGCCCGGTTCCGTCGCACTCATCACCGGAGGGACCGGTGGCTTCGGCCGCGCCCTCGCCACCAAGCTGAAGGCAGCCGGCGTCACCGTCGTCCTCGCCGACCTCGACAGCGAGCGCAACCGCCAGGTGGCCGAGGAGCTCGGCTGCCCGTTCGTCGTCCTCGACGTCGCCGACCGCGCGGCCAACGCCGCCGTCGTCGCCCAGGTCGAGGCCGAGCACGGCCGGCTGGACGCCGCGTTCCTCAACGCCGGGATCGCCGGCAAGTCGCGGCAGGCCCTCGACGTCGACGAGTTCCTCAAGGTCGTCGAGATCGACCTGTTCGGCGTCGTCTACGGCACCGAGGCCGCGCTGCCCGCGCTGCGCCGGGCCGGCGGGGGCTCGATCGTCGTCACCGCCTCGCTGGCCGGGCTCGCGCCGCTGGCCACCGACCCCGGCTACAGCGTGGCCAAGGGCGGCGCGATCACCTTCGTCCGCTCGATGGCCGCGCGGGTGATCGACGAGAACATCCGCATGACCGCGATCTGCCCCGGCTTCGCCGACACCGCGATCATCGACGGCATCCGCGAGACGTTCATCCAGAACAACTTCCCGATCCTGTCGGCCGAGGAGGTCGCGGACGCCATGATCGCCGCGTGGACCTCCGGCGAGCCGGGTGCGGCTTACATCGTGCAGCCGGGGATCGGGGCGGTGCCCTACAAGTTCAAGGGCGTGCCCGCCGCGAAGACCGCCAGCGGCGAGACCGCCGGCGTCCCCAGCGCGCTGAAGCCGGGCTCGGCGACCTGACCCCTCCCCGGTGCGGCTGCGGTCGGCGACACTGCCCCGACCGCAGCCGCCCCGGGACGGGAGTGCAGCCCATGCGACACCGGATCTCCGCAGCGGTCGACGTCGAGGCACCACCGGACGCCGTCTGGGCGGTGCTGACCGACCTCCCCGGCCACGCGGCGTGGAACCCGTTCATCCCGTCGGCGGCCGGCACGGTCGCACCGGGGGAGCCGGCTGTCGCTGCGGCTGCAGCCGCCCGGCGGCCGGGCGCTGCCCATCCGGCCCACGGTCACCGAGGTGGTCGACGGCGCCGTCCTCGAGTGGCTGGGCCACCTCGGCGTCCCCGGGCTGTTCGACGGCCGGCACCGCTTCGAGCTGACCGCGACGCCGGCCGGCACGCGCCTGGTGCAGAGCGAGTCGTTCAGCGGCCTGCTGGTGCGCCCGCTGCGCGGATTCCTGGACGGCGGCACGCTGGCCGGGTTCCGGGCGATGAACGACGCCCTGCGCGGCGAGGTGCTGGCCCGCCGGAGCTGATCAGGCGGGATCGTCCTGCGAGCAGGCGAAGAGGAACGCCGGCGGGACGTTCCACGGCGTGATCCGCCAGCGCACCGAGCGGAACCGTCGGCGGAACTCACCCAGCATCAGCGGCGAGTACTGGATCACCACCATCACGCCCCGCGGGCCCAGCAGACGGGGCAGCTCGTCGAGGATCCGCCGCCGCAGCTCGCCGTCCCAGCGACGTGAACGGCAGGGCCGAGACCAGCACGTCGGCGCGCCGGCCGTCGAGGTGGGCGGCGACGTTCTCGGCCGAGTCGGCGAGCACCTGGAGCCGGTCGTCACCGGCGTAGCGCTTGGCCAGCGCCGTGGCGAGCTTCTGGTCGATCTCCACGGCCACCAGCCGGGCGTCCGGGCGCAGGCGGGCGAGGATCTCGCCGGTCTGCACGCCGGTGCCGGCGCCGAGCTCGACGACCAGGTCGGCGGCCGGGACGTCGGCGAGGTCGAGCATGTCGCGCACCGCGGAACGCGAGGTGGGCAGCACCGCCCCGACCTGGCGGGGGTTGGCCACGAAAGCGGCGAAGAAGCGCAGCGGGTCCAGCAGGTGCTGTCTCAAGACGGTCCTCACGTCGGGCCGGCGTCGCGCGGCGTCGTGTCCAGCACCCTGCCACGGCCTGGCGGACGGCGAGACCCGGCGGGGGCAGGTGACGGCGGTCACCCCCGCGTCTGGCAAGGTCGGGGGCATGCGTGCATGGCGGGTCCACGACCTCGGCGACCCCGCGGAGGTCATGAGCTTCGACGAGGTCGACATCCCGACCCCGGGCGAGGGCCAGGTGCTGGTCAAGGTGCGGGCGGCCGCCCTCAACTTCCCCGACATCCTGATGGCCCAGGGGCTGTACCAGGAGAAGCCGCCGCTGCCCTACACGCCGGGTGTCGAGCTGTGCGGCGAGATCGTGGAGACCGGGCAGCGGGTCATCGGCTCGCCCGCCAGCGGGCCGGGTGCCTTCGCCGAGTACGCGCTGATGGACGCCGCCGCCGCGTACCCCGCGCCCGAGGGGCTCTCCGACGAGAAGGCCGCCTCGCTGTACCTCACCTACTCGACCGGGCACGTCGGCCTGCACCGCCGGGCGCACCTGCAGGCGGGGGAGTGGCTGCTCGTCCACGCCGGCGCCGGGGGCGTCGGCTCGGCCGCGATCCAGCTGGGCAAGGCCGCCGGCGCGAAGGTGATCGCCACGGCCGGGTGGTGCCCGCAAGACCGAGATCTGCCGCGAGCTGGGTGCCGACCACGTCATCGACTACACGACCGAGGACTTCGTCCCGATCGTCAAGGAGGTCACCGGCGGGCACGGCGCGGACGTCGTCTACGACCCGGTCGGCGGCGAGGTGTTCGACAAGTCCCGGCGCTGCATCGCCTTCGAGGGCCGGCTGCTCGTCGTCGGCTTCACCAGCGGGCAGCACCCGTCGGCGCCGGCCAACCACGTGCTGGTCAAGAACTACAGCGTCGTCGGGCTGCACTGGGGGCTGTACCGCAAGCACGAGCCGGCGCTGTTCTGGCGCACCCACGAGGAGCTGCTGCGGCTGGTCGGCGAGGGGCTGATCGACCCGCTGGTCGGCGACGTGCTGCCGCTGGACCAGGCGCCGCAGGCGCTGGCCCGCCTCGGCGACCGCGGCACCGTCGGCAAGGTCGTCCTCGTCCCGTAGGTCGACGGGTCCCGCCTAGGCTGGACCGGCCATGACGCCCCGCCCGCTCCCGATCGTCCCGGGGCGCGAGGGGCTGTCCGCCGACTGCTCCCGCTGCGCCGGGCTGTGCTGCGTGGCGCCGGCGTTCGCCGCGTCCGCCGACTTCGCCGTCGACAAGCCCGCCGGGACGCCGTGCCGGCACCTGCAGCAGGACTTCCGCTGCGGCATCCACGACCGGCTGCGGCCCGAGGGCTTCCCCGGCTGCACGGTCTTCGACTGCTTCGGCGCCGGCCAGCGGATCACCCAGCAGACCTTCGGCGGGCGGAGCTGGCGGGAGTCACCGGAACTGGCCACCGCGCAGTTCGCCGTCCTGCCGGTGATGCGCCAGCTCCACGAGACCCTCTGGCACCTCGCCGAGGCGGCCGCCCTGCCCGGCGCGGCGGCGCTGCAACCCGCCGTCGCGGCCGCCCGTGCCGAGACCGAGCGGCTGGCCGCCCTGGACGCCGACGCGCTGCGCGCCCTCGACGTCGGCGCTCACCGGGCGGGCGTGGGGGAGCTGCTGCAGCGGGTGAGCGAGGCCGTCCGCACGCCCACCGGGCCCGACCGCCGCGGTGCCGATCTCATGGGCCGCGACCTGCGGCGGGCGCGGCTGCGCAACGCGAGCCTGCGCGGCGCCTACCTGATCGGGGCCGACCTGCGCGGCGCGGACCTGGGGACGGCGGACCTGCTCGGCGCCGACCTGCGGGCGACCGACGTGCGCGGCGCGGACCTCTCGGCGTGCCTGTTCCTCACCGGCCCGCAGCTGGCCGCGGCCCGGGGCGACGTCACCACGCGCGTCCCTGCCGGGCTCCGCCGCCCGCAGCACTGGGGCTAGACGACCGGTCCGGGCAGGTAGGAGAGCCGGGAGCGGCGGCGCAGGATCACCTTGCGCGTGCCGTCGGGGTGCAGCTGGAGCCGGGCGAGCTCCCATCCGCCGACGTCGGACTGCAGGCTCAGCATGGTCGCCGCCGCGGACCGGGACGTGCCCGGTGGGATCCGCAGCGGCGCGAACTCGTAATCGCCAGACGCCTCCATCGGCCCGATTGTGCCTGCCCGGCGCCCGTCGGTCACGCCGTCGTCCCCCCGCCGCCGATCGCCGGCCTGCCGGACCGTCGTCCGGACGGCAGGATAGAAGGCGACCCGACCGCTTCCCCGACGGAGGACGACGTGACCGATCCCGGTGCCGCGAACGACGCCGACCGCGCGGAGCAGGACGCCCTGGTGGACCCACCGGCGGTGACCACCGCGGGCGACGCGACGGGGCCCGGCGACACCGTGCCCGAGGCCGACGCCCTCGAGCAGCAGCTCGCCGCGCGCCCGGGGGAGTCGGGCAGCCCGCTCCGCCCGGTCGGTGACCGCGAGGCGAACGAGGCCGACGTCCTGGAGCAGGAGAGCGAGGTCCCCGCCGACGAGGACGACGTCCTGCCCGGCTGAGGCCGGTCCCTCGTTCCGGGGGTGTCTGTGACGATCCCGTTACGGGCATCTGTCGAGATCCCGACTCCGGGAGCCCGGGTCCTGACCGGCCCCTAGCGTCGATCGTCGGGCCGCGGTCGGCGCGGCCCGACACGACGTGTCCGGCGCCCCCTGCCGCCGGACACCGGGCGAGAGGGACCTGTGACCGCACTGCGAGTCGACGGCCTGTTCAAGGTCTTCGGTCGGTACCCGGCCGGGGCGGTGGAGCGGCTCCGGGCCGGGGCCACCGCCGACGAGATCCGGGCCTCCGGCGCGACCCCCGCGGTCATCGACGTCGATCTGGCCGTCGAGCCCGGCGAGATCTTCGTGGTGATGGGCTTGTCCGGTTCGGGCAAGTCCACCCTGCTCCGGATGCTCAACGGCCTGCTGGAGCCCACGGCCGGCACCGTCACGGTGGGCGGCGACGAGATCACCGCGCTGAGCGGCAAGCGCCTGCGCGAGGTCCGGCAGCGCCGGATCAGCATGGTGTTCCAGCACCTCGCGCTGCTCCCGCACCGCAGCGTGGTGGACAACGCCGCCTACGCCCTCGAGGTCCGCGGCGTCGAGCGCCGCACCCGCCTCGCGGCGGCCCGCGAGGCGCTGTCGATGGTCGGGCTGGACGGGCAGGCCGACAAGCGCCCCGACCAGCTCTCCGGCGGCATGCAGCAGCGCGTCGGCCTGGCCCGCGCGCTCGCGTCGGAGGCCGAGGTGCTGCTGATGGACGAGGCGTTCAGCGCGCTGGACCCGCTGATCCGCCGCGAGATGCAGGACCAGCTGCTCGAGCTCCAGGCCCGGCTGGGCAAGACGATCGTCTTCATCACCCACGACCTCAACGAGGCCATGCGCCTGGGCGACCGGATCGCGATCATGCGGGACGGCCGGATCGTGCGGCTGGGCACGCCCGAGTCGATCCTCGCCGACCCCGGCGACGAGTACGTCGAGCGGTTCCTGGCCGACGTGGACCGCGCCCGCGTGTTCACCGCCGCCGACGTCGCGGTGCCGACGGCGAGCCCCGACGTCCCTCCTGCCGGCCGGGTGCCGGCTGACACCCCGCTGACCGAGCTGCTCGGCCCCGTGAGCGCGAGCGAGGCGCCGATCGCGGTCGTGGACGACGCCGGGCGCACGATCGGCCTGGTCGACGCACGCGCGGTGCTGGCCGCGCTGGCCGGCAGGCCGTCGGACGACCGCGCTGCCGCGCCGCTCGCCGACCGCGCCGGGCTGCTGGAGGGATCCCGTGGCTGAGCCGACCGCCGTCCTCGCGGAGACGTCCCTGCCGCGGGTGCCCGTCGGCGAGTGGGTGGACACCGCCTTCGACTGGCTCAAGGACAACCTCGACCCGGTCTTCGACGCCATCAGCACCGGCACCGAGAACGCCGTCGAAGGCGTCACCGACGGGCTGCTGGCCCCGCCGCCGCTGCTGCTCGCCGCGCTCCTCGCCGTGCTCGCGCTCGGCGTCCGCTCGGTCGTCTTCGCCGTCGGCTCGCTGCTCGGGCTGCTGCTGATCCAGAGCATGGAGCTCTGGGAGCCGGCGATGGAGACCCTCGCCCTGGTGCTGGTCGCCACGCTGGTGTCGGTCGTCGTCGCCGTCCCGGTGGGCATCGCGGCGGCCAAGAGCGCGCGGGTGAGCGCCGTCGTCCGGCCGGTGCTGGACCTCATGCAGACGATGCCGGCGTTCGTCTACCTCATCCCGGCGGTCACGTTCTTCAGCATCGGGCTGGTGCCCGGCGTCGTCACCACGATCATCTTCGCGCTGCCGCCCGGCGTCCGGCTCACCGAGCTGGGCATCCGCCAGGTCGACCGGGAGACGGTGGAGGCCGGGCACGCGTTCGGCAGCTCGCCGTGGCAGATCCTGCGCGGCATCGAGCTGCCCCTGGCCCGGCCCACGATCATGGCCGGCGTCAACCAGGTGATCATGCTGGCGCTCTCGATGGCGGTCATCGCGGGCCTCATCGGCGCCGGCGGGCTCGGCGGCGTCGTCGTCACCAGCATCTCCCGGCTGAACATCGGGCTGGGCTTCGAGGCCGGGCTGTCGGTGGTGATCCTGGCGATCTTCCTCGACCGGCTCATCCTCCTCCTTCGGGGAGCGCCGCCGCGCGGGCGGGGTCCGCTCGTGGCTGGTCCGGCGGCGCACCGCGCCGGCCGTCGGCACCCCCGTCGTCCCGACCGGGGACGCCGACCCGACCCGTTCTCCGGCGGCCGTCGGCCGCTGATCCGCACGGAGCCGACCGGACGCCACCACGGCGCCCGGCGGCCGAGCACGTTCGACGGCCCGCGACGAGGCGGGCCGCACGACGAGAGGAGCACCACGTGACCCTGAACCGACACCGCCGCGGCCTGCGAGCGGCAGCCGGCCTGGCCGCGATCGCCCTGGCGGCCACCGCCTGCGGCAGCGACGACGAGGGCAGCGACACCACCGCCTCCGGCAACGGCGGCGGCGACAGCTGCGCGTCGGTCACCCTGGGGTTCATCCCGTCCTGGACCGACGGCCTGAGCATGGCCCACCTGTGGCAGGACGTCCTGGAGGACAAGGGCTACGAGGTCGAGTTCGAGGAGATCGCCGACGCCGCCCCGCTGTACGCGGGCCTGGCCGGTGGCGACGTCGACGTCTACCCGTCGGCCTGGTCGGAGGTCACCCACGCCGACTACATGGACGAGTACGGCGACGACATCGAGGACCTCGGCTCCTGGTACGGCGGCGCCGTCCTCACCCTGGCCGTGCCCGAGTACGTCGACATCGAGTCGATCGCCGACCTGGCCGGCCAGGCCGACCGGTTCGACGGCCGCATCGTCGGCATCGAGCCCGGCGCGGGCCTGACCCGCACCACCAAGGACGAGGTCATGCCGACCTACGGCCTCGACGACTTCACCCTGGTCGAGTCCTCCACCACCGCGATGCTCGCCGAGCTGCAGGCCGCCGTCGACGCGCAGGAGGACATCGTCGTCACCCTGTGGCGCCCGTTCTGGGCCAACAGCGAGTTCCCGGTCAAGGACCTCGCCGACCCCGAGGGCGCGCTGGGCGACGCCGAGGGCCTGCACACCCTGGCTCGCGACGGCTTCTCCGACGACTGCGGGGAGGTCGCCGAGCTGATGGGCGGCTTCTCGCTCACCGACGAGCAGTACGGCTCGCTGGAGAACCTGGTCGTGAACGAGTACGGCGAGGGGAAGTACGACGAGGCGATCACCGCGTTCTTCGAGGAGAACCCGGACGTCGAGGAGTCCCTCAAGGGCTGACCCGCCTTCCTGCACGAGATCTGCACACTCGGGCCTTTCGACCGCTGGAGAGCCCCGAGTGTGCAGATCTCGCGGACTGCTCAGCCGGCGAGGTCGGCGGCGTACTCGGCCAGCAGCGCGGCCAGCCGGGTGCGCCGCGGGCGGACGTCGACCTCGCGTACGGCCCGCACCAGCGCGGCGCCGCTCGCGTGCACGATCGACAGGTGCTTCTGCGCGCGGGTGAGCGCGGTGTAGACCAGCGGCCGCGAGAGCATCCCCCCGGCCTCGGGCGGCAGCACGACGACGACGCCGGGCCACTCCGACCCCTGCGCGCGGTGCACGGTGATCGCCCACCCGTGCCGCAGGTCCGACAGCGCGGTGCCGTTCACCGTCACCGGCCCCGACGCGAACGCCACGTCCAGCGAACCCTCGCCGGCCTTGGTGACGACGCCGACCTCGCCGTTGGCGAAGCCGACCGGCTCCAGGTCGAGGTGGTTGGCGGTGGCGACGACGCGGTCGCCCGGGTCGAAGCCGAACACGGTGCCCTCGCCCGGGTTGAGCACCGCCTTGAGCGCCTTGTTGAGCTCGATCGTGCCGGCCGGCCCGCGGTGCACCGGCGTCACGACCTGCACCGCGCCCGGCTCGATGCCCAGCGCCCGCGGGATCGAGTCGGTGACCAGCTGCACCACCCGGCGGGCCGCCTCTGCCGAGCCGGTCGCCGGCACGATCACGACCTCGCGGTCGGGGGAGTCGACCACCGGCAGGTCGCCGCCGCGGACACCGGTCGCCAGCCGGGCGATCGCACCGCCCTCGGCCTGCCGGTACAGCGTGGTCAGCTCGGTGACCGGCACGGCCCCGGAGTCGATGAGGTCGCCCAGCACGTGGCCGGGGCCGATCGAGGGCAGCTGCGCGGGGTCGCCGACGAGCAGCAGGTGGGTGCCGTCCTTGCAGGCCTCCAGCAGTGCCGCGGTGAGCTCGACGTCGAGCATCGAGGCCTCGTCGACGACGACGACGTCGGCGTCCAGCGGCCACTCCTCGTTGCGGGAGAAGCCGCCGGTCATGCCCTGTGCGCCGAGCAGCCGGTGCACCGTCGTCGCCGGGTGGTCGGTGAGCTCCTCCAGCCGCTTGGCCGCACGTCCCGTCGGCGCGGCGAGCGCCACCTCGGTGCCCTTGGCCATCAGCAGCTGCACGATCGAGGCGACCGTGCGGCTCTTGCCGGTGCCCGGGCCGCCGGTCAGCAGGCTGACGCCGCTCCCCAGCACCTGGGCGACGGCCGCGGTCTGCGCCTTGTCCAGGCCCTTGGAGACCTTGCGGACCGACAGCGGGTCCGCGATCAGCTCGGCCGCGGCCGACAGCCGGGCCACGTTCTCCGCCACGGCCTCCTCGGCCATGCCGTAGCGGGCCAGGGAGAGCGTGCGCAGCGCGGGATCGGGCTCGGCTGTGTCGGCATCCCCACCTGCCCCGTCGTCCTCGGGGAGCGGCGGCTCGTGCTCGAGGACCTCGCCGCCGTCGACGGCGGCGACGATCGCGGCGGCCGGGTCGGTGATGCCCTCGGCGCGCAGGGCGGCCACCACGAGGTCGGCCGGGAGCACGGTGTGCCCGTCGCGGGTGGCCGTGCGCAGGGTGAGCCCGACGATGGCCCGGCCGCGGCGGGCGTCCTGCCGGTCGGCGCCCTTGAGGACGGCGATCGCCAGCCGGTCGGCGTCCCCGAGCGTGACGCCGGACAGGCTGAGCAGCGCCCACGGGTCGTCGCGCAGCCGGCGGGCGGCGTCCGGGCCCAGCGCGTCGGCGACGCCCGCCGCCAGCTTGGCCTGCAGCCCGGCCGCGAGGAGCATCTCCACGACCTCGTAGGTGGGCGCCGCGGCCAGGAAGCCGGAGAACAGCCGCTCGGCGCGCTGCCGGCCGACGCGCGGGAGCTTGATCAGCCGGTCGGCGGTGACGTCGTCGGGCGAGGTGATGCCGGCCGCGGGCAGCTCGGCGGCGGTCCGCCGGCCCAGACCCGGCCAGAGCCCGGCGGCGCAGAAAGCGGCGAAGACCGGGTCGCCGCCCGGCGCGGCAGCGGGCGCGCTCACCGGTCCGCCCGGCGCTCGGGGTAGCCGGCCGGCGCGGCGGAGACGTCCTCCAGCGCGGTGCGGATCGCGGCGGGCAGCCGCACGCCGTCGGCGTCGAGGGAGGCCTGCAGCTGCTGCGCGGTGCGCGCGCCCACGACCGGGGCGACGACGCCGGGCCGGTCGCGCACCCACGCCAGCGCCACCCCGAGCGGGCTGGTGCCCAGCCCCTCGGCCGCGGTGATCACCGCCTCCACGATCCGGTCGGACTTCGGCGAGCGCAGCCCGTCGATGAAGGCCTGCCACGGCGCGGAGGCGCCGCGGGACTCCGACGGCGTGCTGTGCCGGTACTTGCCGGTGAGGATCCCGCGGCCCAGCGGCGACCAGGCCAGGACGCCGAGCCCCAGCGCCTCCGCGGCGGGCACGACCTCCCGCTCGACCCCGCGCTGAAGCAGCGAGTACTCGACCTGGGTGCTCACGATCGGCGTGCGCCCCGGCCAGGCCCGCTGCCAGGTGGCGGCCTGCGCGGTCTGCCAGCCGGAGAAGTTGCTGATGCCGATGTAGCGGGCCCGGCCCGAGGAGACGGCGAGGTCGCAGGCGGCCAGGGTCTCCTCGAGCGGCGTCACGTCGTCCCAGGCGTGCACCTGCCACAGGTCGACGTGGTCCAGGCCGAGCCGCTGCAGCGAGGCGTCGAGCGCGGCGAGCAGATGGCCGCGGGAGGCGCCGCGGCCCATCGGGCCCGGCGCGGTGCGCCCGGCGGCCTTGGTGGCGACGAGCACGGAGTCGCGCGGCACGACGTCGGTGAGCAGGTGGCCGAGGATCCGCTCGCTGTCGCCGTCGCAGTAGACGTCGGCGGTGTCGACCAGCGTGCCGCCGGCGTCGACGAAAGCGGTGAGTTGCATCGCGGCCTCGTCCTCGTCGGTGTCGCGGCCCCAGGTCATCGTGCCCAGCGCCAGGCGGCTCACGACCAGACCGCTGCGCCCGAGCGCCCGTTGTTCCACGACCGGCCAACCTACCGGCGCGCGGCACCCGGCACGCGGGAGCACCGCTGCCCTCGGAGCGGCGCGGCCGGGCCCGACCGACGCGCCGCCTAGGGTGACCGCTCGTGTCCGCCTGCCGCATCCCCACCCCGTCCGGCGCGCGCTGATGGGCTGGTTCGAAGCCGTCGTCCTGGGCGTGGTCCAGGGCCTGACCGAGTTCCTGCCGATCTCCTCCAGCGCGCACCTGCGCGTCGTGGGGGAGGCCTTCGGCTGGGAGGACCCCGGCGCCGCCTTCACCGCGATCACGCAGATCGGTACCGAGGCCGCCGTCCTGCTCTACTTCCGCCGCGAGATCTGGCGGATCCTCACCGCCTGGATCGGCTCGCTCGGCGGCCGCCGGAAGGGCGACCCCGACGCCCGGATGGGCTGGCTGATCATCGTCGGCAGCCTGCCGATCGGGATCCTCGGCCTGCTGTTCCAGGACAGCATCGAGACGACGTTCCGCGACCTGCGCATCGTGGCGACGACGCTGATCGTCTTCGCGCTGATCCTCTTCTGGGCCGACCGGGTGGGCGCCAAGCAGCGCGAGCTCGACCAGCTCACCGTGCCGCACGGCATCACGTACGGCTTCGCCCAGGCGCTGGCGCTCATCCCCGGCGTCTCCCGCTCCGGCGGCACGATCACCGCCGGGCTGTTCCTCGGCTACTCCCGCGCCGCGGCCGCCCGCTACTCGTTCCTGCTGGCCATCCCCGCGGTGCTGGCCTCGGGCTTCTACCAGGCCTACGACGAGCTCAGCGGCGACACCGCCGGCCCCGGCGTCTCCTGGGGCCCGACGGTCCTGGCCACGGTCATCGCGTTCGGCGTCGGCCTGACCGTCATCGCCTGGCTGCTGCGCTACCTGGACCGGGGCTCGTTCACGCCGTTCGTCGTCTACCGCATCGCGCTCGGCGTCCTGCTGCTCGTGCTGGTGTTCGCCGGCGTGCTCGACCCGGAGCCCGCAGCCTCGTCGCTGCCCTGAGCCGAGGGCGGGGTTCCGGGGCCTGCGGGTGAGGCCCGGACGCCCGGAACCCCGCCCTCGCGGGCGCCCGCTCCCCGTAGTGTCCGCGCTGTGACCACGGTGATCCTGCTCCGCCACGGGCGGACGACGGCCAACGCCGGCGGCGTGCTGGCGGGGTGGACGCCCGGCGTCCGGCTCGACGAGACCGGGGAGGCGCAGGTCGCCGCGGTGGGGGAGCGGCTGGCCAAGGTGCCGCTGGCCGCGGTGGTCAGCAGCCCGCTGGAGCGCTGCGTGCAGACGGCGACGGCGGTCACCGCCGGGCGCGACCTCGAGCTGCGCACCGACGAGCGCCTCGGCGAGGCCCGCTACGGCGACTGGACCGGCCGCGCCATCAAGGAGCTGGCCAAGGAGCCGCTCTGGAAGATCGTCCAGCAGCACCCCTCGGCCGCGGTCTTCCCCGGCCCGGAGGGGGAGGGGCTCGCGCAGACCCAGGCCCGCGCCGTCGCCGCCGTCCGCGCGGTGAACGCCGAGCTCGGCCCGGACGCCGTCTGGCTGGCCTGCAGCCACGGCGACGTCATCAAGGCGGTGCTGGCCGACGCGCTGGGCCTGCACCTGGACCAGTTCCAGCGGATCGTCGTCGACCCGGCGTCGATCTCGGTGGTCACCTACACCGAGACCCGGCCGTTCGTGGCGCGGGTCAACGACACCGGCGGTGACGTCTCGGCGCTGATCCCGCCGCCGCCGAAGAAGCGGGGCCGGCGCAGGGCGTCCTCGGACGCCGTCGTCGGTGGCGGGGCCGGCGCGCCCGCCTGACCTCCCCGGCGGCGACCCCGGCGGTCCCCGGCACCGCCCGCGTAACCTGGGCATGTGCCCCGTCAGGTCCATCTCTTCGACCGTCCGAGCCGGTTCGTCGCCGGCACCGTGGGCCAGCCAGGAGACCGCACCTTCTACCTCCAGGCGTCCGACAGCAGTGGCCGCACGGTCAGCGTCGCCCTGGAGAAGAACCAGGTCCAGGTGCTGGCCGACCGCATGGCCGAGCTGCTCGACGAGGTCGCCGGCCGCGCCGACGCGGTGATCCCGCCCGACGCCGACGTCGACGACCTCGAGCCGCTCACCCCGCCCGTGGACGAGGAGTTCCGGGTCGCGGCCATGGGCCTGGCCTGGGACGGCTCGGAGCAGGCCGTCGTCGTCGAGGCGGTAGCGGCCGGCGAGGAGCCGATCGAGGAGGACGCGATCCTCTCCGACAGCGACGAGGGCCCCGACGCGCTGCGGGTGACCATCACCCCGATGGCGGCGCGGGCGTTCATCGCCCGGGCCCGGCGGGTCATCGCCGCAGGCCGGCCCTCCTGCCCGCTGTGCTCGATGCCGCTCGACCCGACCGGCCACGTCTGCCCGCGGCAGAACGGCTACCGCCGCTGACCGGCGGCGCGTCGATGAGCGAGCAGCCCGCCGAACCGGACACCCGGCCGCCGGCCGACGACGCCGAGGCGCTGCACCTGCTGAGCACCGGCGAGATCGACCTCGAGGGCCGGATGCTCGACGCGTCCAACGTGACCCTGGTGGGCACCATCCGCGCCGGGGAGCTCGGCGCCGAGTGCGTCTACAAGCCGGTCGCGGGGGAGCGCCCGCTCTGGGACTTCCCCGACGGCACCCTCGCCGGGCGGGAGATCTCCGCGTTCCTCGTCTCGCAGGCCACCGGCTGGCGGGTCGTGCCGCCGACGGTGCTGCGCGAGGGCCCCTTCGGCACCGGCATGGTGCAGCTGTGGATCGACGGCGACGAGGACGTCGACCTGGCCGAGTACGTGCGGCGGGACGACCCGGCGCTGCGCCGCATGGCCGTCTTCGACGCGGTGGTGAACAACGCCGACCGCAAGGGCGGGCACATCATCCCGATGCCCGACGGGCACGCCTACGGCGTCGACCACGGCATCTGCTTCTCCGCCGAGCCCAAGCTGCGCACCCTGCTGTGGCGCTGGGCCGGCCGGCCGATCCCGCTGGCGTCGCTGGAGGTGCTGGAGCGGCTGGCCGAGGAGCTGCGCGGCGACCTCGGCGAGCAGCTGCACGAGCACCTGACCCGCCGCGAGGTGCGCCGCACGTCCCAGCGCGTCGCCGAGCTGCTGCGCACCAAGCTGCACCCCGAGCCCAGCGGCGACTGGCCGGCCCTGCCCTGGCCGCCGTTCTGAGCTCGCCCTCCTAGCGCTCTGCGCGCCCGGATGCGTCCGCGGGTGGTCTCCGGGTCCGGCGAGGCCACGCTCGTGCGCATGCGGGCGGTCCCAGGAGCGTCGCTTGCGCGGGAACGCGGCCGTCGGGGAGTGTGGCGGTGTGATGGATCTTTGGCGAGGCCACCCGGGTGGAGCAGGTCGACGAGGGTCTCTTCCGGGGGACGCCGTCGCCCGAGTGGGACATCTGGGGCCCGATGGGCGGCTACATCGCCTCGTTCGCGCTGCGCGCGGTCGGGGCGACGGCGGGCGAGCTGCAGCCGGCCGCGTTCTCCTGCCACTACCTGGGCGTGGCCCGGCCCGAGCCGGTCGACATCGAGGTGCACCACGCCAAGCCGGGCCGGACGGCCGCGTCGTCGACGGTCACGATCACCCAGACCGGGCGGCCGATCCTCAACGCGATGATCTGGGCCGTGGGCCCGAACGAGGGCCTCGAGCACGACGAGTCCGTGGCCCCCGACGTCCCCGGGCCGGACGAGCTGCGGCCGATGTCGGAGCTGATGCCCGAGGGCTCCGCCGCGCCGGTGCCGTTCTGGAACAACATCGAGAGCCGCCCGATCACTTTCGACGCCACCCGGCCGCCGGAGGGCCCGAGCCCCGCCGTCTGGCAGCAGTGGCTGCGGTTCCGGGGGACGCCGACCTTCGCCGACCCGTGGACCGACGCCGCCCGGTCGGTCGTCCTCATCGACCTGCCGAGCTGGCCGGCCGCCGTCCGCCCGCACGCCTGGCAGCGGCCCCCGTTCACCGCGCCGACGCTGGACCTCAACGTCGCCTTCCACCGGCCGGCGCTGGACGAGCCCTGGCTGCTCTGCGACGGCGCGGCGCCGGTCTCCACGCGGGGGATGTTCGGCTGGCGGGCCAACGTGTGGTCGCCCGGCGGCGCGCTGCACGCCTCCGGTGGGGGCCAGTGCCTCTACCGGCGCATGCGCTGAGCGGGCCGGTCGTGCCGCACCGCAGCCGCCTGTCGATCCTGCTGCTCGACCTGCCGCCCGAGCACCACGCCGCCGGGTCCGCGTTCTGGTCGGGTGCGACCGGCCGGGCCGTCGCACCCGACCCCGATGACGAGGACTGGGGGACGCTCGGCTCGTTCGCCGACGGCTGGCACGTGGAGATCCAGCGGACCGGTGCGGGCACCCCGCCGCGCTGGCACGTCGACGTCGAGACCGACGACGTCGAGGCCGAGGTCGCGCGGCTGGAGGCGCTCGGCGCGACCCGGCACCGCTTCGTCGAGCCCGGCGGCTTCTGGCAGCTGCTCGACCCGGCGGGGATGGTCTTCTGCGTCGTCGGCGTGCAGACCGGCGAGGAGTTCGACCGGCACGCCGTCACCTGGCCCTGAGGGCCCGGTGATCCCCGACCGCCCTCAGCCGGCCAGCGCCATCAGGTGCGCGGCGCACGCCGCGAGGCAGGTGACGGTGCGGAGGTGGTTCCAGCGCGCCCACGCGCGCACGTAGCCCCGCCACCGGTCCGCCGTCCCTTCGGCCTCCGGGTCGGCCGCGGCGAGCGCGTCGTTCAGGGGCACGTTCGCCGCAGCGGTCACCGCCACCCCGCCGAGCAGGTACAGCGCGCTCCCGGCGACCACCCAGGGCGCCCCTTCCTCGCCCCAGGCGGTGACCGCGCCCACGCCGGCGGCGAGGCAGATCGCGGCGGTGCCGAACAGCGCGGTCATCAGGCCGGGCCGCACCGCCGTGCGGTTGATCGACTGCATGGCGGCGACCCCGCCCGCCGCCGGGAGCCGCGCCAGCCCCTGCAGGACGAAGGTGGAGAAGGCGAAGAAGACCCCGCCGACCAGCCCGCAGCCGAGCGCGGCGACGCCGGTGAGGACCTGCAGCGAGGTGGGCACGTCAGCTCCCGGTCACCCGAGGTCGACCAGGTCGAACATCGCCGCGGCCTGCAGCCCGTCGCCGTCGACGGTGAGCACCTCGAGGGGCACCCGCCGCCACACCGCGAGCAGCAGGTCGCCGGCGGTGCCGGTCAGGGCGGCGATCGGGAAGGGCCGCGAGCCGGGGAAGAGCGTGCGCTCGGCGTCGGCGTCCACCGCGTGGAGGACGACGGGGTGCGCGTGCGGGGGAGGCCCGTCCGGGAGGCTCGCCGGCACCATCACCTCCAGCCACTCGTCCAGCCCGTCGAGGCCGATGTCGGCCGGGATCGGGCGGACGTCGCCCAGCACCTGCTCGGCGTCGGCGGTGTGCACGGTCGCCTCCTGGAGCTGCCGGCGCAGCACGAAGCCGACGTCCTGCCGCGGGCCCCACGTCCACACCCGCTCGCCCGGGTCGGCCGCGGCCAGCGCCGCCTCCAGCTCGGCGCTGCGGGCCGCGCCGTAGGCGAGCAGCTCGTCGTCGGGGTGCCGGGCGGGTTCGGCGTAGCCGGCCGGGCTCTCGGCCCGGGTGCGCATCACCCACGCCCAGAACCGCTGGACGGTGGCCAGGTGCCAGACGAGGTCGGCCAGCGTCCAGCCGGGGCAGCCGGGCACCCGGGCGGACCACCCGCGGTCCAGGACGGCGGCCGCCGTCACGTCGGCGAACCGGTCGTCGGCCCGGCGCAACGCCGGCAGGTACTGCTCGATCTCCATGGGCGTCCTCCCCGGGCGAGGACCGCAGCGGACGTGCGGACCGGCGGCGTCGGACCCGCAATCTAGGCTCGGGTCGTGCTCTCCTGGCCCGCTCCGCTCCTGCCGACCCTCCCGGGGACCGGATCCGTCCTCTCGGTGCACGACACCGCCCGCGGAGAGGTCGTCCCCACGAGCCCGGACCGCACGGCGCGCATGTACGTCTGCGGCATCACCCCCTACGACGCCACCCACCTGGGCCACGCCGCCACCTACCTGGCGTTCGACCTGATCAACCGGGTGTGGCGGGACGCGGGGCACGCCGTGCACTACGTCCAGAACGTCACCGACATCGACGACCCGCTGCTCGAGCGCGCCGAGCGCGACGGCGAGGACTGGGTCGTGCTCGCCATGCGCGAGACGGCGCTGTTCCGCGAGGACATGACGGCGCTGCGGGTGCTCCCGCCCGAGGACTACGTCGGCGCGGTCGAGGCGATCCCGCGCATCGTGGGCTACGTCGAGGAGATGCTCGACGCCGGCCTGGCCTACGTGCTGGACGACGGCACCGGCGACGTCTACCACGACATCGCGCAGGCCCCCGGCTTCGGCAGCGAGTCCCGCTACGACGAGGCGACCATGCTGCGCTTCTTCGCCGAGCGGGGCGGCGACCCCGACCGGGCCGGCAAGCGGCAGCCGCTGGACCCGATGCTGTGGCGCGGCGAGCGCGAGGGCGAGCCCTCGTGGCCGGGCCCGCGCGGCACGAAGGGCCGGCCCGGCTGGCACATCGAGTGCGCCGCGATCGCCCTGGACACCATCGGCATGGGCTTCGACGTGCAGGGCGGTGGCAGCGACCTGGTCTTCCCGCACCACGAGTACTCCGCCGTCCACGCCGAGGCGCTGCGCGCCGGCGGGGCCACCGAGCCCTTCGCCCGGGCCTACGTGCACGCGGCGATGATCGGCCTCGACGGCGAGAAGATGAGCAAGAGCCGCGGCAACCTGGTGTTCGTCTCCAAGCTGCGCGGCGAGGGCGTCGACCCCATGGCGATCCGGCTGGCGCTGCTCTCCGGGCACTACCGCACCGACCGCGCCTGGACGCCGGCCCTGCTGCACGAGGCGCAGGAGCGGCTGGCCACCTGGCGGCGCGCCGTCGCCCAGGGCACCGGCGCCCCGGCCGGCCCGGTGCTGCACGGCCTGCGCGAGCGGCTGGCCGACGACCTCGACAGCCCCGGCGCCATCGCCGTCGTCGACGCGTGGGCCGCGGCCACCCTCGCCGGCACCGGCGAGCAGGAGGAGCAGGCCCCGGCGATCGTCTGCGACGCCGTCGACGCGCTGCTCGGCGTCGCGCTGCAGGACTGCTGATGACCGGCGGGCTGCCCGGGCCGGAGGCCCCGTTCCGGTTCACCGACCGGGGCGCGCGCGAGCGCGCCGAGGAGCAGCTCGCCCCGGCCGCCTGCCGCTCCGCGGCCACCCGCGGGCGGGCCCGTCCGGAGGCCGAGGACCGGCTGCGGACGGCGTTCGAGCGGGACCGCGACCGCATCCTGCACGCCAAGGCGTTCCGCCGGCTCAAGCACAAGACGCAGGTCTTCCTCAACCCCGACGGCGACCACTTCGTCACCCGGCTCACCCACACGCTGCAGGTGACCCAGGTGGCGCGCTCGCTGGCCCGCGGCCTCGGCCTCAACGAGACCCTCGCCGAGGCGATCGCCCTGGCCCACGACGTCGGGCACTCGCCGTTCGGGCACATCGGCGAGGACGCCTTCGACCCCTACGTCCCCGGCGGCTGGCACCACGCCGCGCAGGGGGTGCGGATCGTCGAGGTGCTCGAGGACCTCAACCTCACCTGGGAGGTGCGCGACGGCGTCCGCGCGCACAGCTGGAAGATCACGCCGCCGCCGTCCACCCGCGAGGCCGAGTGCGTGCGCTACGCCGACCGGATCGGCTACCTCTCGCACGACGCGCTCGACGCCGTCCGCGCCGGGGTGCTGCGCCCCACCGACCTCCCGGCGAGCACCCGTGCGGTGTTCGGCGAGCCGGGCAGCCAGATGGTGGGCGCGATGATCGAAGCCGTCATCGAGGGCTCGCTGACCTCCGGCAGCGGCCAGGTGGTCATGGCGCCCGGGCCGCTCGAGGCGATGCACGAGCTGCGGGCGTTCATGTTCGAGCGGGTGTACGAGTCCGAGACCGCCGCGGGGCAGAAGCACGTGGCGGTCGACGTCATCCGCCGGCTGGTCGACCACCACCTGGCGCACCCCGAGCTGCTCCCGGCGTCCTACCGGGACACCGAGGCCGACGCCGTCACCCAGGTCGTCGACTACGTCAGCGGCATGACCGACCGGTTCGCGCTCAACACCCACGACCGCCTCTTCGACGACGACGCGAGCAGCAGGTTGACGCCCCTGCTCCGCGACCGCTGACGCTCAGCCCCCGGTCCATCGACCGCGCGCGGACGAGATCGCGCTGACGGCGGTCCTCACCACGAGGAGGGCAGCCCTCGGCGTGCGTTGATCATCGCCGAGCCGCGGTCACGCGCCCGGTCCTCGACGGCCGAGTGCTGAGCTGCTGCGGTGAGGTCGTGAGGAGTGGGGCCCGGAGGGTCCCCGCGATCGAGCGACGCAGCGGCTCAGCGCCGGTGGGGGACGGCACCTGACCGCGGTGCGATCCGGAGGATCGCGTCAGGAATTCCCCCGGCGGCGCAGGTAGCGCTCGAACTCGCGGGCGATCGAGTCGCCGTTGGCCTGGGAAAGGTCGACCTCGGCGGCGCGCTCCTCGAGCGAGCGCACGTACTCGACGACCTCCTCGTCCTCGTTGGCCATCTCGTCGACGGTCTGCACCCACTCCTCGGCCTGCTGGGGGAGCGCCCCGACCGGCACGGCGATCTCCAGCACCTCCTCGACGCGGCGCAGCAGCGCCAGCGTCGCGCGCGGCGAGGGCGGCTGGGAGACGTAGTGCGGCACCGCCGCCCAGAAGCTGATCGCCGGCAGGCCGGCCTGCACGCAGGCGTCCTGGAACACGCCGAGGATCCCGGTGGGGCCCTCGTACCGGGAGGTCTCCAGCCCGTAGGCCTGCGCCTGAGTCGTCGTCGTAGGCCGAGCCGGTGACCGGGGTGGGGCGGGTGTGCGGGGTGTCGGCCAGCAGCGCGCCCAGGGCGACGACGGTCTGCGCGCCGAGCTCCCGGAGCAGGCCGATCAGCTCCGCGCAGAAGGACCGCCAGCGCATGTTCGGCTCGATGCCGCGCACCAGGATCACTTCCCGCGGGCTCTCCGGCGGGCGGACGACGGAGATCCGCGTCGTCGGCCACTCGATGCGCCGGCTCACGCCGTCGATCAGCGAGACGGTCGGCCGGTTGACCTGGAAGTCGTAGTACTCCTCGGGGTCGAGGGCGGCGAGCGGGGTGGCGTCCCAGATCAGCTCCAGGTGCTCGACCGCACCCGTCGCGGCGTCGCCGGCGTCGTTCCAGCCCTCGAAGGCCACGACCACCACCGGGTCGGTGAGGTCGGGCATGTCCTCGGCGCTGGGCTGCGGGTCGATCACCCCTGCCAGCCTACGTCGATCCACCCGGGGCGTCGGACGACGACGACCGCGAACCCCGGAGAGGGGACGTGCCCCTCCGCCGCGGGCAGAGGTGAGACCATGGGGCCGACATCGGGACCGCCCAAGCCTGGGCCAACCCGCCGGGGTGCCGGAGCTCGCGCGCGCGAAGCCAGGGCCCGCACACCCACAGCGACCACCATGGGGAACACCTGTGACCGAGTCACCCGTCCTCCGCCCCGACGCGACCGCCGAGCTGACCGCGCTGCTGGCCCAGCGCATCCTGGTGCTCGACGGCGCCATGGGCACCGCGATCCAGCGCGACCGTCCCGACGAGGCCGGCTACCGCGGCGAGCGCTTCGCGGACTGGCCGAGCGACGTCCAGGGCAACAACGACCTGCTCAGCATCACCCAGCCCGAGATCATCGCCGGCATCCACCGCGAGTACCTCGAGGCCGGCGCCGACCTGCTCGAGACCAACACCTTCAACGCCACGACGATCTCGCTGGCCGACTACGGCATGTCCGAGCTCGCCTACGAGCTCAACGTCGCCTCGGCCCGGCTGGCCCGCCGCGAGGCCGACGCGATGACCGCGCGTACCCCGGACAAGCCCCGGTACGTCGTCGGCGCGATCGGCCCGACCAGCCGGACGGCGTCCATCTCGCCCGACGTCAACGACCCGGGCGCCCGCAACGTCACCTACGACCAGCTGGTCGAGGCCTACCTGGAGCAGGCCAACGGCCTGGTCGACGGCGGCGCGGACGTGCTGCTGATCGAGACGATCTTCGACACGCTCAACGCCAAGGCGGCGATCTTCGCGCTGGAGACGCTGTTCGAGGAGCGGGGCCGGCGCTGGCCGGTGATGATCTCCGGCACGATCACCGACGCCTCGGGCCGGACCCTGTCCGGGCAGGTCACCGAGGCGTTCTGGCACTCGGTGCGGCACGTGAAGCCGCTGCTGGTCGGGCTGAACTGCGCCCTCGGCGCCAAGGAGATGCGGCCCTACATCGCCGAGATCTCGCGCGTCGCCGACACCTTCGTCTCCTGCTATCCCAACGCCGGCCTGCCCAACGCCTTCGGCGAGTACGACGAGACGCCCGACGAGACGGCCGCGATCGTGGCCGAGTTCGCCGACGCGGGCTTCGTCAACCTGGTCGGCGGCTGCTGTGGCACCACGCCCGCGCACATCGCCGCCATCGCGCGCGACGTCGACGGGAAGACGCCGCGCGTGGTGCCCGAGGTGGCGCCCGCGCTGCGGCTGTCCGGCCTGGAGCCGCTGACCGTCACCGAGGAGTCGCTGTTCGTCAACGTCGGCGAGCGCACCAACATCACCGGCTCGGCGCGCTTCCGGAACCTGATCAAGGCCGGCGACTACCCGGCGGCCCTGGCCGTCGCCCGCCAGCAGGTCGAGGCCGGCGCGCAGGTCATCGACGTCAACATGGACGAGGGGATGATCGACGGCGTCGAGGCGATGGACCGCTTCACCAAGCTCATCGCCTCCGAGCCCGACATCTCCCGCGTCCCGGTGATGGTCGACTCCTCCAAGTGGGAGGTGATCGAGGCCGGCCTCAAGTGCGTGCAGGGCAAGGCGATCGTCAACTCCATCTCCCTCAAGGAGGGCGAGGAGAAGTTCGTCCGCGAGGCCCGGCTGTGCCGCAAGTACGGCGCCGCCGTCGTCGTCATGGCCTTCGACGAGGACGGCCAGGCCGACACCCTGGAGCGCCGGAAGCAGATCTGCCGCCGGGCGTACGACGTCCTCACCGAGAAGGTGGGCTTCCCGGCCGAGGACATCATCTTCGACCCGAACGTCTTCGCCGTCGCCACGGGCATCGAGGAGCACGCGAACTACGGCGTCGACTTCATCGAGGCCGCCCGCTGGATCAAGCAGAACCTGCCGGGCGCGCTGGTCTCCGGCGGCGTCTCGAACGTCTCGTTCTCCTTCCGCGGGAACAACCCGGTGCGCGAGGCCATCCACGCCGTGTTCCTCTTCCACGCGATCCGCGCGGGGATGGACATGGGCATCGTCAACGCCGGCGCCCTCGAGGTGTACGACGAGGTGCCCGAGCTGCTGCGCGAGCGGATCGAGGACGTCATCCTCAACCGCCGCCCCGACAGCACCGAGCGGCTGCTGGAGATCGCCGGCGACTTCGCCGGCGACGGCACCGTCAAGGAGGTCGCCACCGAGGAGTGGCGCAGCCTGCCGGTGGGGGAGCGGATCACCCACGCGCTGGTGAAGGGCATCGACGCCTTCGTCGAGGGCGACACCGAGGAGCTGCGCGCCCAGATCAGCGAGCGCGGTGGCCGGCCGATCGAGGTCATCGAGGGCCCGCTGATGGACGGCATGAACGTCGTCGGCGACCTGTTCGGCGCGGGCAAGATGTTCCTGCCGCAGGTGGTGAAGTCCGCGCGGGTGATGAAGAAGGCGGTCGCCTACCTCATCCCGTTCATCGAGGCGGAGAAGAAGCCCGGCGACGCCGAGCGCAGCAACGGCAAGGTCGTCATGGCCACCGTGAAGGGCGACGTCCACGACATCGGCAAGAACATCGTCGGCGTCGTCCTGCAGTGCAACAACTACGACGTCGTCGACCTCGGCGTCATGGTGCCGGCGCAGAAGATCCTCGACGCCGCCAAGGCCGAGGGCGCCGACGTCATCGGGCTGTCCGGGCTCATCACGCCGTCGCTGGACGAGATGGTCACCCTGGCCTCGGAGATGGAGCGCCAGGGCTTCGAGATCCCGCTGCTCATCGGCGGGGCGACGACGTCGCGCGCGCACACCGCGGTCAAGGTGGCGCAGAAGTACTCCGGCCCGGTCATCTGGGTGAAGGACGCCTCCCGGTCGGTGCCGGTCGTGGCGGCGCTGCTGTCGGACGAGCAGCGGCCGGCGCTGCTGGCCGAGACCGAGGCGGAGTACGCGACGCTGCGGGAGCGGCACGCCGCCCGCCAGGACACCCGCTCGCTGCTGCCCATCGCCCGGGCACGCGAGGCCGCGACCCCGATCGACTGGACCGGGTACGTGCCGCCCCGCCCGCGGATGCTGCTGCAGCAGGCGAAGGACGTCTGCGACGGCCCCGCGTGCACCCTCGGGACGGCGACCCAGTTCGTGCGGCACTTCCACGACTACCCGCTGGCCGAGCTGCGCGACTACATCGACTGGCAGCCGTTCTTCAACGCCTGGGAAATGCGCGGGCGGTTCCCCGACATCCTGCACAACCCCACCACCGGCGAGGCCGCGCGGCGGCTCTACGAGGACGCGCAGGCGATGCTCGACCGGATCGTCGAGGAGAAGTGGCTGCGCGCCTCGGGCGTGTTCGGCCTCTTCCCGGCCGCCCAGGTGGCCGGCGACGACATCGAGGTCTACACCGACGAGTCGCGCACCGAGGTGCGCACCGTCCTGCACCAGCTGCGCCAGCAGACCGAGGGCCGGGACGGGTCGCCCCGCAAGTCGCTGGCCGACTTCGTCGCGCCGCGGGAGACCGGGCTGCGCGACCACGTCGGCGCGTTCGCCGTCACCGCCGGGCTCGGTTCGGCCGAGCGGGTGCAGGCGTTCAAGAAGGAGCACGACGACTACAACGCGATCATGCTCGAGGCGCTGGCCGACCGGCTGGCCGAGGCGTTCGCCGAGCGCCTGCACGAGCGGGTGCGCAGGGAGTTCTGGGGCTACGCCGCCGACGAGCACCTGGACAACGAGGCGCTGATCGCCGAGAAGTACGCCGGCATCCGCCCGGCGCCGGGCTACCCCGCCTGCCCCGAGCACACCGAGAAGCAGACGATCTGGGAGCTGCTCGACGTCGAGGCGCACACCGGCATCCAGCTCACCGAGAGCATGGCCATGTGGCCGGGGGCCGCGGTCAGCGGGCTGTACTTCTCGCACCCGCAGTCCCAGTACTTCGTGCTCGGGCGGGTCGGCCGCGACCAGGTCGAGGACTACGCCAGGCGGAAGGGCTGGACGGTCGACGAGGCCGAGCGGTGGCTCTCGCCCAACCTGGGCTACCGCACCGAGGACGAGTAAGCTGACCGGGCGGGGGGCGCCGGGTCAGGAGGCGGCGGCCTCCACGGCAGCCGACACGGCGGTGCCCTCGACGGGCACTCCGGACAGCGCGGCGGCGCCCCGCCCGTCGGCCTTCACGCGGTAAAGCGCCAGGTCGGCGCGGCGCATCAGCTGCGCCGCGGTGTCGCCGGCCCGGCGCTCGGCGACCCCGGCGGAGACGCCGACGTCGGGCACCAGCGAGCAGAGGTGCCGGACGACGGTCAGCGCCTCGCTGCCGGAGCGCCCGGGCAGCAGCAGGGCGAACTCGTCGCCGCCGTGCCGGGCGAGCACGGCCCCCTCGGGCAGGGCGGCCCGCCAGGCGGTGGACACCCGGCGCAGCAGCCGGTCCCCGGCCTCGTGCCCGGCGCTGTCGTTGATCTGCTTGAAGTGGTCCAGGTCCAGCAGCCCGGCCGACAGCACCAGGCCGGGGCGGCGGACGCGCTCGTCGAGGGCCTCGTCGAAGCCGCGGCGGTTGGCCAGCCCGGTCAGCGCGTCGGCGTCGGCGTCGGAAGCCCGCAGCGCCAGCGTGCGGGTGACGGCCGACAGGGTGAGGACGACGACGGCCAGCGCCGCCGCGCTCACGACGGGGGTGTCGCCGCGCAGCACGAGGGCGGCCGTGGTGCCGACGACCGCGGTGGCGATGTGCGCGAGCGCGATCCGGGCGTCGGCGAAGAAGCAGGCCATGACGCCGACGAAGGCCGAGATCGACGCGCAGACCACGGCCGTGACCGGGTCGGGGCTGATCAGCGTGACGGCGCTGATCAGGGCGCAGCCCAGGGTCACCAGCGCGCCCAGGAGCACCCGGGGGAAGGCGCTGCCCCAGCGCAGGACCGCCGTCCCCACCGAGGCGGCGAGCAGCCCGGCGGCCGCGACGGCCAGCCGGCGCCCGGGGTGGTTCGCACCGCCGGCGGCGGCCAGCAGCGCGGTCGCGCCGCCCGCGACGAAGAACAGCGCCAGCGTGCGTGCCATCGCCCGCGGGGAGGCGAGGTCGCGCAGCACGGCGGCGCCCGGGTGTGTGCTCACGCCCGGGTCATCGTCAGGACCGGCGGCGTGCTGGAGCGCCCGGGCTTCCCGCGGCCCGGCTCTCCTCCCGGAGGGGGAGCCGGGCCGGCGCCGCGGGGCGCTCCGGCCGCTCCGCTGGCAGGGCTGGGAGACTGGTGCACCGGCGCGCCCGCGCCGAGCCGCTCACGGAGGACGACCCCGCCCCATGCCGAGAACCCTCGCCGCAGTCCTGTTCGACATGGACGGGACGCTCGTCGAGACCGAGGAGTACTGGGGCGAGGCGATGTTCGAGCTCGCCGCCCGGCTGGGCGGCCGGATGTCGGCCGAGGCCCGGGCGCGGACGGTCGGCACGAGCATGCGGACCTCGATGCGCGTGCTGCACGACGACCTGGGCCTGGTCCGCACCGAGGAGGAGCTCCTCGCCGACGCCCGCTGGGTGGAGAACCGGACCGGCGAGCTGCTGGCCGGCTCGATCCCGTGGCGACCGGGCGCCGCCGACCTGCTGCGGGCCGTGCACGCGGCCGGTCTCGGCTCGGCGTTGGTGACCACGACGCCCCGCCGGATCGCCGACATCGTGCTGCGCCGCATCCGCGCGGACCTCGGCCTGGACCCCTTCGCCGTCACCGTCTGCGGGGACGAGGTGCCGGCCCGCAAACCCGATCCCGCGCCCTACCTGCAGGCGATGGCGGCGCTCGGGGTGGAGCCCGGCGGGTGCGTCGTCATCGAGGACTCCGCCGTCGGCATCGCCTCGGGGCTGGCCTCCGGCGCCGCCGTGCTCGGTGTCCCGACGCTGCAGGCCGTCGAGCCGGCCGAGGGGCTCGTGCTGCGGGCGGACCTCGCCGGGGTGGGCCTGCCGGAGCTGCGCGAGGTGCTCGCCTCGGCGCGGTCGAGCGCCGTGCCGGCGGGCCGGCCGTCCCCCTGACGCCGCTCCGGCCGTCGCCGGTCACCGGTAGCGGACGCTGGTGTGCAGGACGACGTCCTGCGCCGACCGGTTCCGCGGGCTGACCAGCACCCAGAACAGGCCGGGCATGAACAGCGCGCAGAGCACCGCGCGGACCGCGGCGTGCACGAGGTGCAGCCGCTCGCCGCGTGGTCCGGCCACCCGCAGCCCCATCAGCTGGTCGCCGTGGCTCCGCCCGGCCACGGTCCAGCTCGCCGTCCAGTAGACGGTCAGGACGGCGCCGACCGCCACGACCACCCAGGCGAAGGCCGGGGCTGTCAGCCGGAACGACGTCGGCGCCAGCAGGAAGCGGAACCCGACGACCGACGCGTAGGCCAGCAGGACCACCCCCGTGGCCAGGCCGACGTCCACGACGTTGGCGGCCGCCCGGGTCACGAAGCCGGCCGGGCGCCCGGAGGCCAGGAGCCGGCCGGACGGCGCGGGTGCTGCCGGGGCCACCCGCCAGGGGAACGGGCCGCCCGGCTCCGGCTCCCCGGAGGCCGGCGGGGAGGGCGGTCGCGTCCCGGTCCGGGTCACGTCCCCTCCACCGGGTAGCCGTCGGACCGCCCGCGGCGGCGGAGCAGGAGCCGGTCGACGAGCCGCTCCACCGCCCGGTCGGCGTCCAGGCCCTGGTCGCGCACGCTGCGGACCACGTCGGTGGACAGCGAGCTCGTGGACGACCGGATCAGGGCGGGCAGGTCGATCTCCCGGACGACGTAGTGCGCCAGCTCGACGACGTGCGCCCGCTCGATCACCCGGTCGATGTCGACCCGGTCGACGATCCCGTCGAGGTCGACCCGCTCGAGGACGCTGTCGATGTCCACCCGGTCGAGGACGCGGTCGACGTCGACCCGGTCCACGATCCGGTCCAGGTCCACCCGGTCCACGACCTTCCCGACGTCCACCCGGGCCACGAGCTCGTCGAGGTCCAGCCGGTCGATCACCCGCCCGATGTCCACGGCCGCCACCAGGGCGTCCAGGTCCAGGCGGGCGGCGACGGCGTCGAGGTCGACCCGGTCGAGCACGCGGTCGAGGTCCAGCCGGGCGGCGACGCGGTCGACGTCGAGGCGGGCGGGCCACCGCGTCCACGTCGAGGCCGCCGGCGATCCGCTGGACGTCCACGAACCGCTCGACCAGGCCCGCGACGTCGAGGCGGGAGAGCACCGCGACGGCGGCCCGGGGCAGCAGGGCGTCGGCCAGCGGTGACAGGCCGCGCTCGCCCGCGTGCCACACCCGGGCGGCGCCGCTGCCCAGGGCGCGCCGCACCGTCGGGCGTCCCCGGTGCCGTCGCCTCACGACGGTCGGCGGGGTGGTGTTCGGCGAGCTGCGCCGGCGCAGCGGGAGCGTGCTGGCGAGCGCGGGCGCCCACTGGGCGACGAACGCGCTCGGGGTGCTGGCCGGGCTGCTGGCCTGGCACCGGCCCAGGATGTGACGGGGGGAGGGAAGCGCGGCGAGAATGGGGGTGCTCCGCCAGGCGGGCGACAGAAGGCTGCTGCCTGGGGCGCGCACGCCTGGCGGAGTCTTCCCGCTCGCGCGCCGGGGTCAGCCCCGCTCGACGACCGGGAGGGTCCGCCAGCCCGCCGCCGCGGCGGCCTCGGCGGGGAACGGCGGGGGAGTGCCGCCGAAGGCGGGGCAGACGGCCTGGTGGTCGCACCAGCCGCACAGCCGGGACCGGTTCGGGCGGAAGTCGCCGGTGCTTGCGGCCCGCTCGATCGCCGACCAGATCGCCTGGAGCGTCCGCTCGAAGCGCAGCAGCTCCTGCTCGTCCGGGGCGTAGGTGAGCGCATCGCCGTCGCCGAGGTAGATCAGCTTGAGCTGGGCGGCCACCACGCCGCGGGTGCGCCACAGCACCAGCGCGTAGAACTTCATCTGGAACAGGGCCTTGTTCTCGAACGCCTCGCGGGGCATCGAGCCGGTCTTGTAGTCGACGACCCGCAGCGCACCGCTCGGGGCGACGTCCAGCCGGTCGACGAAGCCGCGCAGCAGCAGCCCGTCGGGGAGGGTGACCTCGACCAGTTCCTCGCGGCCGGCGGGCTCGATGCGGGTCGGGTCCTCGAGGGTGAAGTAGCGCTCGACCAGCCTGCCGGCCGAGGCCAGCCACGCCTCGACGGACTCGGGGGCGTTCACGTCGGTCTCGGCGCCCTCGCCCTGAGCGGCGGAGAACAGGTCGGCGACGCCGGGCTCGGCCTGCAGGTCGGCCCAGGCGGGCTCGAGCAGGTCCAGCGCGCCGGCGACCGTGCGCTGCGCGGCGGGCAGGTCGTAGAGCCGTTCGAGCACCGAGTGCACCAGCGTGCCCCGGACCATGGCCAGGCTCTTGCGCTCGGGGAGCCGGTCGATCGTGCGGAACCGGTAGAGCAGCGGGCACGTCTTGAAGTCCGCGGCGCGGCTGGGGGAGAGGGAGGGCCGGCGCGGTGCGCGGTCGGCCGCCTGCTCCGGGGCCGGGGCGGGCCCGGCGTCGGGCGCGAGCGGCGTGGTCGTCTCCACCGTCAGCGTCATGGGTCCGAGGCTAGGTCGGGGGAGCGACAGTTCCGAGCGCCCGCGCCGGACCGGGGACGGGGGTCACACCGGCGCCCTCCGTACCCTCGACGCCCGTGGACACCCAGCCCGACAGCGACCTCGACGTCCCCGCCGAGCCGGTCGGCGTGCCCGCCGGGCGACCGGAGCCGGTGGCCGGGGCCTTCGTCGCCGGGGACCGGGTGCAGCTGACCGACCCCAAGGGGCGGCTGCACACCGTCGTCCTGGAGCCGGGAAAGCAGTTCCACACCCACCGCGGGGCCATCGAGCACGACGACCTCATCGGGGCGCCGGAGGGGTCCGTCGTCCACTCGACGGCGAACACCGGCTACCTGGCGCTGCGCCCGCTGCTGGCCGACTACGTGCTCTCCATGCCCCGCGGCGCGCAGGTCATCTACCCCAAGGACGCCGCCCAGATCGTCGGCTTCGGCGACGTCGGCCCGGGCATGCGCGTCCTCGAGGCCGGCGCCGGCTCCGGAGCCCTCAGCTGCTCGCTGCTGCGGGCGGTGGGCTCGGAGGGGGCGCTCACCAGCTACGAGCGGCGCGAGGACTTCCTCGACGTCGCCCGGGGCAACGTGGGCGCGTTCTTCGGCGAGGTGCCGGCCAACTGGGACCTGCGCCTCGGCGACCTCGCCGACCACCCGGCCGACGAGGTCGTGGACCGCGTCGTCCTCGACATGCTCGAGCCGTGGGCGGTGCTGCCGACGGTGGCGGCCGCGCTGCGGCCCGGCGGCGTGCTGGTCGGCTACGTGGCGACGACGACCCAGCTGTCCACCTACGTGGAGGCGCTGCGCGAGCAAGGCGTGTGGACCGAGCCGCACGCCTGGGAGACGCTGCTGCGCCCGTGGCACGCGGTCGGCCTGGCGGTGCGCCCCGAGCACCGGATGGTCGCGCACACCGCGTTCCTGGTGACCGCCCGGCGGCTCGCCGAGGGCGCCGTCGCCCCCATCCGCCAGCGCCGCGCGCAGAAGTACTGACCCGGCTCCCCGCCCTGCGCGGGGAGCCACGGACCCCGCGCGAGCCCCCGGCGAACTGTCGTCGCGCGTGTATAGATTTGCGTCCTGGCTCCCCCGAATGTGCGGAGGTGCGCGATGGGCCCAGGTCCGATCGATGGTCCCGACGAGACGAAGGCGCGGCGCGAGCGTGACGTCGCCGCGCTGCTGACGCAGATCTCCTACCTCGAGGAGGAGATCGCGCTGCTGCGCCGCAAGGTGGCCGACAGCCCCCGCCAGGCGCGGGCGCTGGAGGAACGGATCTCCGAGGCGGAGGGCCGCGCAGCCTTCCTGTCCGAGCGGAACGACAAGCTCGCCTCGACGCTGCGCGACGCCCGCGAGCAGCTGGTCACGCTCAAGGAGGAGGTGGACCGGCTCGGTCAGCCGCCGTCCGGCTACGGCGTCTTCCTGGAGCGGCACGAGGACGGTTCGGTCGACGTCTTCACCAGCGGCCGCAAGATGCGGGTGACCCTCTCGCCGAACGTGGAGGGCCTGGACCTGCGCCCCGGCCAGGAGGTCATGCTCAACGAGGCGATGAACGTCGTCGAGGCGCGCGGGTTCGAGCGCGCCGGCGACGTCGTCATGCTCAAGGAGCTGCTCGAGCCGGTCGACGGCGTCACCCAGCGCGCCCTGGTCATCGGGCACACCGACGAGGAGCGGGTCGTCTACCTGGCCGACTCGCTGACCGACCAGCCGCTGCGGGTGGGGGACTCGCTGCTGCTGGAAGCGCGCTCGGGCTACGTGTACGAGCGGATCCCGAAGAGCGAGGTCGAGGAGCTCGTCCTCGAAGAGGTCCCCGACATCGACTACGCCGACATCGGCGGGCTGTCGCGGCAGATCGAGCAGATCCGCGACGCCGTCGAGCTGCCGTTCCTGCACGCGGACCTGTTCCGCGAGTACCAGCTGCGACCGCCGAAGGGCATCCTGCTGTACGGCCCGCCCGGGTGCGGCAAGACGCTGATCGCCAAGGCGGTCGCCAATTCCCTGGCCAAGAAGGTGTCGGCGCTCAAGGGCGAGGGGCAGGGGAAGTCCTACTTCCTCAACATCAAGGGTCCCGAGCTGCTCAACAAGTACGTCGGCGAGACCGAGCGGCACATCCGCCTGGTGTTCCAACGGGCGCGGGAGAAGGCCAGCGAGGGCACGCCGGTCATCGTGTTCTTCGACGAGATGGACTCGATCTTCCGCACCCGCGGGTCGGGGGTCTCCTCGGACGTCGAGTCGACGATCGTGCCGCAGCTGCTCAGCGAGATCGACGGCGTCGAGGGCCTGGAGAACGTCATCGTCATCGGCGCCTCCAACCGGGAGGACATGATCGACCCGGCGATCCTGCGGCCCGGCCGGCTCGACGTGAAGATCAAGATCGAGCGGCCGGACGCCGAGGCCGCGCGGGACATCTTCAGCAAGTACCTGCTGCCGACGCTGCCGCTTCACCCCGACGACCTGGCCGAGCACGGCGGCAGCCGCGAGGCGACGATCGCCGGGATGATCCAGCGCACCGTCGAGCGCATGTACACCGAGGTCGAGGAGAACCGCTTCCTCGAGGTCACCTACGCCAACGGTGACAAGGAGGTCCTGTACTTCAAGGACTTCAACTCCGGCGCCATGCTGCAGAACATCGTCGACCGCGCCAAGAAGATGGCGATCAAGGAGCGGCTGGAGACCGGCACCGGCGGCCTGCGGGTGGGCCACCTCATGCAGGCCTGCGTCGACGAGTTCAAGGAGAACGAGGACCTGCCCAACACGACCAACCCCGACGACTGGGCGCGGATCTCGGGCAAGAAGGGCGAGCGGATCGTCTACATCCGCACGCTGATCAGCGGCAAGGGCAACGAGTCCGGTCGCGCGATCGACACGGCCACGAACACCGGCCAGTACCTGTAGGCGCACGCACGCACCGACGGCCCGGTCCCCGCACGGCGGGGGCCGGGCCGTCGCCGTCCCCGGGGCGCCGTCCGGCCTAGGGTTGGCTCATGAGCGTGCGGCGGGTCATGGGCACCGAGGTCGAGTACGGCATCTCCGTGCCGGGGGCGCCGACGGCCAACCCCACGACGCTGTCCAGCCAGGTGGTCAACGCCTGGTCGGTGGCCGAGGCGCCGACGCGCCGCCGACCGCGGTGGGACTTCGAGGAGGAGTCGCCGCTGCGCGACGCGCGCGGGTTCGACCTCACCCCGGCCCAGGCGCTGGACCACAACGACCTGGACGAGGACACCGGGATGGCCAACGTCATCCTGACCAACGGCGCGCGGCTCTACGTCGACCACGCGCACCCCGAGTACTCGACGCCGGAGGTGACCACCCCGCGCGACATCGTCCTCTGGGACAAGGCGGGGGAGCGGGTGATGGCCGAGGCCACCCGCCGGGCCGCGCTCGTGCCGGGCACCAGCCCCATCCAGCTGTACAAGAACAACACCGACGGCAAGGGCGCGTCCTACGGCGCCCACGAGAACTACCTGATGGACCGCCGGACGCCGTTCGTCGACATCATCCGCGGCCTGGTGCCCTTCTTCGTGACCCGGCAGGTGTTCGCCGGCGCCGGGCGGGTGGGCATCGGGGTGGAGAGCCGGACGCCGGGCTTCCAGCTCTCCCAGCGCGCCGACTTCTTCGAGGTCGAGGTGGGCCTGGAGACGACGCTGAAGCGGCCGATCATCAACACCCGCGACGAGCCGCACGCCGACGCCGACAAGTACCGCCGGCTGCACGTCATCATCGGCGACGCGAACCTGGCCGAGCTGTCCACCTACCTCAAGGTCGGGACGACGTCGCTGGTGCTGGCGATGATCGAGGCCCGGTTCCTGCCGCGCGACCTCTCGCTGGAGGAGCCGGTGGAGGCGCTGCGGGCGGTGAGCCACGACCCGTCCCTGACCTACCAGGTGCGGCTGCGCGACGGTCGGCGGATGACCGCGCTGGAGCTGCAGCAGTGCTACCTGGAGCTGGCGCAGAAGTTCGTCGCGCAGCACGGGGAGGGCGACGAGCAGACCGACGACGTGCTGCGCCGGTGGGCCGAGGTGCTCGAGGACCTCGCGATCGACCCGATGCGCTGCGCCGACCGGCTGGACTGGCCGGCCAAGCTGCGGCTGCTCGAGGGGTACCGCTCGCGCGACGGGCTCGCGTGGGGCGACTCCCGGCTCAAGCTGGTCGACCTGCAGTACTCCGACGTGCGCCCGGACAAGGGCCTCTACAACCGGCTCGTGGCGCGCGGCTCGATGCAGCGGCTGCTCACCGACGAGGAGGTGGACCGCGCGGTGGTGCACGCGCCGGAGGACACCCGCGCCTACTTCCGCGGCGAGTGCCTGCGCCGGTTCCCGGCCCAGGTCGCTGCCGCCTCCTGGGACTCGGTGGTGTTCGACCTCGGCCGGGACAACCTGGTGCGCATCCCGACCATGGAGCCGCTGCGCGGCACCCGCGAGCACGTGGGCGCGCTGTTCGAGGCCTCCGCGACGGCCCGCGACCTGGTGGACACGATCACCGGCCGGTGATCCACAGGCCCGTCCGCCGGCCCCCGGATGTCGCACCCGGCGGGTAGCTTCAGCCGCAGCAGCAGTTCCCACGACGGGAGGGGCAGGCCATGGCCACCAAGGACACCGGCGGGCAGCAGAAGGCGACGCGCTCGCGCGAGGAGACCGACGAGGTCGAGGCCTCGGTCGACACCGAGGCCGCCGAGCGGCGCCAGGAGATGAGCGACGACGTCGATTCCATCTTGGATGAGATCGACGAGGTCCTCGAGTCCAATGCCGAGGACTTCGTTCGCTCGTACGTACAAAAAGGGGGTCAGTGAACGATCTTGTTCCGTATCTCTCCCTCTGATGGAAACAAAATTCTGCCGCGATTGCGGTGAGGACCGGCCGATCGACGAGTTCACCCGGAACAAGAATTCACGCGATGGCTATGCCTTCTACTGCCGGGCTCATGCGCGCCGGCGGCATCGTGCGAGTCGTGACGACCGGGTCGGGCCCCCACGGCGTCGGCACCCTCGAGACATCGCTGTCCCCGCAGGGCACAAATGGTGCCCGGACTGCGGCGAAGTTCTGCCGTTCGAGTCCTTCGGTCGGAACGCCGCGTCAGCGACCGGCCGCGCCTCCTACTGCAAGCCGTGCCACAACGTCCGCGGACGAAAATCGAAGGATCTCGTCGGCGGTGAGCGGACCTACCACCTGAAGCGTCGGTACGGCATCACGGCTGAAGAAGCCGACGCGATGCTCGAGGCGCAGGGCGGGCTCTGCGCCATCTGCCGCGCCGCGCCGGCCGTCCATGTTGATCATGATCATTCGAGCGGGATCGTGCGAGCCCTGCTCTGCTTCAACTGCAATGGTGGGCTCGGCCAGTTCCGGGACGACCCCGTCGTCCTGCAGAGAGCCGTCTTCTACCTGCAGCACCACGCCCAGGAGCAGGCGATCGCCAGGCTCGTGGAGGCGTCAGCGGCGGAGGCCGATGCGGCCAGCCGCCCGGGGGAGCCGCCGGTAGGGTCGCAGCGACGCCCGGCGGCGCGCGGGACCAGCACGCGGAGCACCGGGCGGACCAGCGGTGCACGCCGGCGCGAGCAGGCGGGAGAGGGAGATGCGTGAACGACTCGTCGACCGGCCGGAGCGGCTTCCCGCCCGCCTACCTGGACCGGGTGGGCTCCTCGTTCACCGACTTCCTCGCCACTGCGGCGCCTGACCTCCTGCCCGGCCGCCGCCCCGTACCGACCGCGCCCGTGGGGGACCTCGCCCCGCACGGCACGACGATCGTGGCCGTCACCTACGACGGCGGCGTCCTCATGGGTGGCGACCGCCGCGCCACGATGGGCAACCTGATCTCCAGCCGGGACATCGAGAAGGTCTACCCGGCCGACTCCTACAGCGTGATCGGCATCGCCGGCGCCGCCGGCATCGCCATCGAGATGGTGAAGCTGTACCAGGTCGAGCTCGAGCACTACGAGAAGATCGAGGGCCTGACGATGTCCCTCGACGGCAAGGCCAACCGCCTCGCCGCGATGATCCGCGGCAACCTGGGGGCGGCGATGCAGGGCCTCGCCGTCGTCCCGCTGTTCGCCGGGTTCGACCTCGACGCCGCCGAGGGCAACGCCCCCGGCCGGATCTTCAGCTACGACGTGACCGGCGGGAACTACGAGGAGCGCGGCTACGCCGCCGTCGGCTCCGGCTCGCTGTTCGCGAAGAACTCGCTGAAGAAGACCTGGCGGCCGGGCCTGGCCGCAGGCAGCGCCACCCGCACCGTCGTCGAGGCGCTCTACGACGCCGCCGACGACGACTCCGCGACCGGCGGGCCCGACCCGGTGCGCCGGCTCTACCCGATCGTCTACCGGGTGGACGCCGAGGGTGCGGTGCGGCTGACCGACGCCGAGGTCGCCGCCGTCGCCGACACGATCGTCACCGAGCGGGCCGCCGCCGACAGCGGCACCACGACGCGGGAGGCCTGACCATGACCGTGCCGTACTACGCCTCCGCCGAGCAGGTCATGCGGGACCGCTCGGAGTACGCCCGCAAGGGCATCTCCCGCGGCCGCAGCGTCGCCGTCGTCACCTACGCCGACGGCGTCCTGTTCATCGCCGAGAACCCCAGCTCCACGCTGCACAAGGTGGGCGAGCTCTACGACCGCCTGGGCTTCGCCGCCGTCGGCCGGTACAGCGAGTTCGAGAGCCTGCGGGTGGCCGGCGTGCGGCTGGCCGACGTCCGCGGCTACTCCTACAACCGCCGCGACGTCACCGGCCGGGTGATCGCCAACGCCTACGCGCAGACCCTCGGCGCGATCTTCACCGAGCAGATGAAGCCCTACGAGGTCGAGCTCTGCGTCGCCGAGGTCGGCGACCGCCCCGAGACCGACCAGCTCTACCGGCTCACCTTCGACGGCTCGGTCGTCGACGAGCCCGACTTCGTCGTCATGGGCGGGCAGGCCGAGGCGGTCACCGGCCACCTGCGCCAGCACTTCCACCCGGGCATGGGCCTGGCCGACGCCCTCGAGGTCGGGGTCAGCGCGCTGTCCGCGGTCAGCCCGGTCACCGCCGGCGCCACGCACGGCGAGCGGACCCGGCTCACCGCCGCCCAGCTCGAGGTCGCGGTCCTGGACCGGCGACGCCCCAAGCGGGCGTTCCGCCGGATCACCGGGGCGGCGCTGCGCACGTTGCTGGGCGACGAGCCCACACCGGACGCCGTGGCCGACGCCCCCGCCACGCCCGCGCACGCCGCGAGCGTCCCGGAGCCGGGCACCCCGGCCGGCCTGGGCGACCCGGCCAACCCCGACACCGCCGGCGGGGCGCAGTTCGACGAGTACGACGACCACGACGAGGACGGCGGCGAGGGCTGAGCGCCCGGAGCGCCCGGTGCGCGCGCACCGGGCCTCTGTCCCTCCCGGCGCCTAGGCTCGACTCGTGGACCGACGGATCTTCGGGATCGAGACCGAGTACGGCGTCACGTGCACCTTCCGGGGGCAGCGGCGGCTGTCCCCGGACGAGGTCGCCCGCTACCTGTTCCGGCGGGTCGTCTCCTGGGGGCGCAGCTCCAACGTCTTCCTGCGCAACGGCTCCCGGCTCTACCTCGACGTCGGCAGCCACCCCGAGTACGCCACCGCCGAGTGCGACGACCTCGCCGAGCTGGTCGTCCACGACAAGGCCGGCGAGCGGATCCTCGAGGGGCTGATGGTCGACGCCGAGCAGCGCCTGGCCGAGGAGGGCGTCAGCGGCGACATCTACCTGTTCAAGAACAACACCGACTCCGCCGGCAACAGCTACGGCTGCCACGAGAACTACCTGGTCGGCCGGCACGGCGAGTTCGCCCGGCTGGCCGACGTCCTCATCCCCTTCCTGGTGAGCCGGCAGATCGTCGTCGGCGCCGGCAAGGTGCTGCAGACCCCGCGGGGCGCGGTGTACTGCGTCAGCCAGCGCGCCGAGCACATCTGGGAGGGCGTCTCCAGCGCCACCACCCGCTCGCGGCCGATCATCAACACCCGCGACGAGCCGCACGCCGACGCCGAGCGCTACCGCCGGCTGCACGTCATCGTCGGCGACTCGAACATGAGCGAGACGACGACGCTGCTCAAGGTGGCGATGACCGACCTGGTGCTGCGGATGATCGAGGCCGGCGTGCCCATCCGCGACATGACGCTGGAGAACCCGATCCGCGCCATCCGCGAGATCAGCCACGACATCACCGGCCGGCGCAAGGTGCGGCTGTCCAACGGCAAGGAGATGTCGGCGCTGGAGATCCAGCGGGAGTACCACGACCGCGCCCTGGAGTTCGCCGACCGCGAGGGCGTCACCCCCGTCCACCGGCAGATGCTGGAGCTGTGGGGGCGGGTGCTCAAGGCCGTCGACACCGAGGACCTCAGCCTCATCGACCGCGAGATCGACTGGGCCATCAAGCACAGCCTCATCGAGCGCTACCGGACCAAGCGCGACCTGCCGCTGTCCTCACCGCGCGTGGCCCAGATGGACCTCGCCTACCACGACATCAGCCGCACCCGCGGCCTCTACTACCTGCTCGAGCGGGCCGGCCAGGTGGAGCGGGTGACCCACGAGCCGCGGGTCTTCGAGGCCAAGAACGTGCCGCCCCAGACCACCCGGGCCAAGCTGCGCGGCGAGTTCATCCGCCGCGCCCAGGAGAAGCGCCGCGACTTCACCGTCGACTGGGTGCACCTCAAGCTCAACGACCAGGCCCAGCGCACCGTGCTGTGCAAGGACCCGTTCAAGTCCGTCGACGACCGCGTCGAGAAGCTCATCGCGTCTATGTGATCTGTGGTCCTCCGGACCACACCGCGGCCACGAGCCGTCCCCGGCCGCCGTTGAGCAGCTGCGTCGCGCCTGCGCGGACCCCTCCGGGGCCCACTCGGCACGACAGTCCGTGGTCGGGTCAGTCGTTCGGCACGGGCGTCGGTGGTCCCGTTTCGATGTCCTCTTCCGGAACGGACAGCGCGGCGTAGCGGCCGGCGGCGGCCGCGGCGAGGAAGTAGGCGCGCTCCTCGGGCATGCCGCGGCCCATCGTGCGCAGCGGGATGGGGGAGAGGCCGAGCGCGTCCTCGAGGCCGTCGGTGTCCACCCACACCACCGGGTTGCGGGCCGGCTGCCCGGCGAGGTCCTCGTCGACCTGGGCGCCGAGCTCCGAGCCGAGCCCGCGCGGGGCCACCAGCGTCACCCCGCCCAGGGCGACCCGGCCGAACGCGGTCAGCGAGTGGTGCGACACCCCGCGGTGCCGCGGCCGCGGGTCGGCGTCGGAGATGCGCAGGGCGCCGATCGCCTGCCCGCCGAGGACGGTGACGGCGTTGCACGCCTCACCGGCGGCGACGCCGGAGAAGCCCCACGGCGTGCCGGTGCCCAGGTTGCCCGGCCCCTGGGTGACGACGACGAGGTCGGCGCCGAGCACGTGCCGGGCGGCCAGCAGACCGGTGTGCACGGTGACCGCCTCGACGTCCCCGCCGAACGACTGGCCCACGGTGACGACGCCGGCCAGCGACTTGTGCAGGACGTCGATCGTCCGGGAGAAGCCGGCGGCGAGCGCTCCGCCGTCGGTCATCACGTAGGCGACCTTCAGGTCGGGGTCGGTGGCCAGCGCGCCGATGAGCACCGCCGGCAGCGCCGAGTGCAGATCGGCCACGACCACCGGCATCCCGTCCAGCGAGTCGGCCTCGGCGAGCGCGGCGTGGTGCTCGGTGTCCTGCTCGTCGACCCCCTGCACGGTCACCTGCAGCGGCGTGTAGCGGGCCTTGACCAGGTGACCGGGGCCGGTCGGGTCGGCCGGCAGCCGGTCGGGGACGGCGACGACGAGCGCGTAGCCGCCGGTGCCGAGGTTCTGCGCCCAGGCGGTCGTGTTGAGCAGCACGTCGTCGCCGACCTGGGGGACGCCGACCAGCGACGGGTAGGCCAGCGCGCGGACCTCGCCGTCCTCGGGCACCGCGACGGTCAGCTCCAGCGCGTCGCGCCAGCCGCGCCCCACGGCCGTCACCGCCCCGCGCCGCCAGCGGATGCGGGAGGGGACCGGAGAGCTCATGCCCGCAGGCTAGCCAGCGTCCCGGCGGACGGCCGGGTGGCCGCGGCCCACTAGCCTGGGTCCATGGCGGCCAAGCGGGCGGAACGACTGGTTCAACCTGGTCATCGCGCTGCTGAGCACCCGCCAGTACGTGACGGCGGCCCGCATCCGCGCGACGGTGCCCGGCTACGAGGCCGACGACGGCACCGACCGCGCCGACGAGGCGTTCAAGCGGATGTTCGAGCGGGACAAGGCCGAGCTGCGCGAGATGGGCGTGCCGCTGGAGACCGGCCGCACCAGCGTCTTCGACACCGAGGACGGCTACCGCATCGCGCGCGCCGACTACGAGCTGCCCGAGATCCAGCTGACCGGCGAGGAGGCCGCGGCCGTCGGCCTGGCGCTGCGGCTGTGGGAGTCCGCCCAGCTGGCCGGCGCCGCGCAGAGCGCGCTGGTGAAGCTCAAGGCGGCCGGCGTCGACGTCGACCCCGGCGGCGGCATCCCGCTGCAGCCGCGGCTGGACGCCGGCGAGGCGGCGTTCGAGCCGGTGTACGCGGCCGCCCGCGACCGCCGCGCCGTGGAGTTCGACTACCAGCGCCCCGACGAGGACGCCCCGGCCCGCCGGCACGTGCAGCCGTGGGGCGTCATCGCCTGGCACGGCCGCTGGTACCTCGGCGGGCTGGACCTCGACCGGCAGCAGCCGCGGGTGTTCCGGCTCTCCCGCGTGGTCGGCACGCCGCGGGCCACCGGACCGGGCGGCGCGTTCGAGCCACCGGCGGACCTGGATCTCGCCGGCATGGTCGCCAACCAGGTGGGCGGCCAGGAGCAGGTGGTCGTCGTCCGCGCCCGGCCCGGCACCGCCGTCGGCCTGCGCCGATGGGCCACGCCGCTCGGCCCGACCGAGGACGGTGCGGAGGACCGGCTGGAGCTGCGCAGCAGCCAGCCGTGGGGGCTGGCCGACCAGCTCGCCGCGCTGGGCGCCGACGTCGTCGTCGAGTCGCCTCCCGAGGTGCGCGAGGCCGTGATCGCCCGCCTCACCCGGCTCGCGGCGTTGGGGGCCCCGGCATGAGCACCACCAGCACGCCCGACCGGATGACCCGCCTGCTGGCCCTCATCCCGTACCTGACCGCCCGGCCCGGTGGCGTGCGGGTCCAGGAGGCGGCCCGCGACTTCGGCGTCACCGAGCGGCAGCTGCGCAGCGACCTCGAGCTGCTGTGGATGTGCGGCCTGCCCGGGCACGGGCCGGGGGACCTCATCGACCTGTCCTTCGAGGGCGACCGCGTGCACGTCACCTTCCCCGCCGGGATGGAGCGGCCGCTGCGGCTGACCACCGACGAGGCGGTCGCGCTGGTCGTGGCGCTGAAGACGCTGCTGGAGCTGCCGGGGCTGGCCGAGCGCGAGGCGGTCAGCCGGGCGCTGGCCAAGGTCTCCGCCGCCGCCGGGCACGCCGCCGAGGTCACGCCGGTCACGGTGAGCGTCGACGCGCGGGAGGAGACCCTCGCCGTCGTCCGCGACGCGCTGCAGCGCACCCGCGCCCTCCACCTGCACTACTACGTGCCCACCCGCGACGAGCGGACCGAGCGCACCGTCGACCCCATGCGGCTGCTGCTGGTCGACGGACGCTGGTACCTCGAGGCCTGGTGCCGGCGGGTCGAGGGCGTGCGGCTGTTCCGGCTCGACCGGGTGGACGACGTCGCCGTCCTCGACGAGCCGGCCGCGCCGCCGCCCGAGGCGCACGAGCGCGACGTCGAGGCCGGGGTGTACCAGCCCGAGCCGGGGTCGCCGGCCGTGCGGTTGCGGCTGTCCCGCCGCAGCCGGTGGGTCGCCGAGTACTACCCGGTCGACTCCGTCGCGCCCGTCGACGACCCGCCCGGGGGGCTCGCGGTGACCGTGCGCACCGCCGACCTCGCCTGGGCCCGCCGGCTGGTCGCCTCGCTGGGTGGCGACGCCCTGGTCGACGAGCCGGCCGGCCTGGCCGAGCAGGTCGCCGCCGACGCCCGGGCGGCCCTGGCCCGCTACGGGATCGACGCCCCGGGCAGCACCACCGGCTAGGGTCGCCCCGTGCTGCTGTGGGTCGTGTGGGGCGTCGTCGTGGTGCTGTCCGTCGTCGTCCTCGGCGCGCTGGCCTACGGCGTCCGCGGCGCCCAGGCCCGGCTGGCGCGCGAGGTCGCCGCCTTCGAGCGGGAGGTCCGGCCGCTGGCGGACCGGGTCGCGGCGACCGCCGAGCGGGCCGCCCGGACCGGCGACGGCCCGGCCGACCGCCTCTGACGGTGCGGGGGAGCGGCCCCCACCGGGCGTAGCATCACCCGGGAATCGACGTCTGGAGGACCAGTGAATCTCGGCCCGCTGGAGATCGGCCTGATCATCCTGGCCATCCTGCTGCTGTTCGGCTACAAGAAGCTCCCCGACGCCTCGCGCTCGCTCGGCCGCTCGCTGCGGATCTTCAAGGGCGAGATGAAGGGGATGAAGGACGATGACTCCGTGGGCGGGGGGCTCCGCGGGAAGGACCCGGCGCAGACCACCGTCCGCGGCGAGATCGTGACGCCCAGCGCTCCCACTGCCGAGGCCGAGGTGCTGGCCGCCGAGGCGCGCGCGGCCGAGCTGCGCGCCGCGGAGCTGCGGGCCCGCGTCGAGCAGGCGCGCGCGTCCGACCAGTCCCGCTGAGCCCTGCCCCGGGTCGGACGACGGTGAGCGAGGCGCCGCCGCGGCGCAGACGCCGCAGGGCTCGGAACCCCGAGGCGACGATGCCGCTGGTCGGGCACCTGACCGAGCTGCGGAACCGGATCGCCAAGGCCCTGGTGGCGCTGGCGCTCGGCACCGTCGTCGGTTTCCTCTGGTACGACCACGGCCTGCTCACCTTCCTCACCGAGCCCTACTGCGCCCTGCCCGGCAGCTTCCGCTTCCAGGGTGACGAGGACTGCCGGCTGGTGGTGCTCGACGTCTTCGGCGGCGTGCTGCTGCGGTTGAAGATCGGCCTGATCGCCGGCGCCGTCCTGTCGGCGCCGTTCTGGCTCTACCAGCTGTGGGCCTTCATCACCCCCGGGCTGCGGCGCAACGAGCGCCGCTACACCGTCGCCTTCGTCGCCTCGGCCACCGTGCTGTTCGCGGCGGGCGCGTTCCTCGCCTGGCTGACCCTGCGCAAGGGCCTGGAGCTGCTGCTCTCCCTGGCCGGCGACGAGGTGGCCTTCCAGCTCACCGCGCCGGACTACCTGGGCTTCGTCATCAGCCTGCTGGTGGCCTTCGGCCTGTCGCTGGAGCTGCCGCTGATCGCGGTCGCGCTCAACCTGGTGGGGATCCTCAGCTACGAGGTGCTGGCGAAGAGCCGGCGCTGGATCTTCTTCCTGACCATCGTGTTCGCCGCCTTCGTCACGCCGACGCAGGACCCGTTCACGATGCTGGCGATGGCCGGGCCGATGATCCTGCTGTTCGAGGTGGCCATCCAGATCGCCCGGTTCGTCGACCGGCGCCGCGCCCGCCGCGAGGCGGCCGAGAGCTTCGCCCACCTCGACGACGACGAGGCCTCCCCGCTGGACGCGCGGCCGTCGGCGCTCGACGAGCCGCAGGGTTCGTCGTCCGCCTCCGCCCGCCGCTGAGCGGGGCCGGGACCCGCGTGGACGTCGCCGTCCTCGTCAGCGCCGCCGCGGGCCGCGGCCGGGCGCGCGCGGTCGGGGACGGCGTCCTGCGGGAGCTGCGCGCCGCCGGGCTGGACCCGCACGTCCTGCCGGCCACCACGGCTGCCGACGCCGAGGAGCAGGCCCGCGCGGCGGTTGCCGCCCGTTGCCGCCGCGGTCGTGGCCGTGGGCGGGGACGGGACGGCGCACGCCGGCCTGCAGGCGGTCACGGGCACCGGCGCCGCGCTGGGGCTGGTGCCGGCCGGGACGGGCAACGACCTGGCGCACGCCCTCGGCGTGCCCACCGACCCGGCGGCCGCCGCGCGGGCGATCGCCGCGGACCTGGCGGCGGGGGAGGCCCGCACCCTCGACGCGGGCCGGGTCGGCGACCGCTGGTGGGCCACGGTGCTCTGCTGCGGCTTCGACTCCGCGGTCACCGACCGCGCCAACCGCCTGCGGTGGCCCCGTGGGCGCCGCCGCTACGACGTCGCCACGCTGCTCGAGCTGGCCCGGCTGCGGCCCTACCGGCTCACGCTGGGTCTCGACGGCGAGGTGCGGGAGGTGGCGGCGACGCTGATCGCCGTCGGCAACACCGCCTGGTACGGCGGCGGGCTGCCCGTCTGCCCGGGCGCCGACCCCGCCGACGGGCTGCTCGACGTGACCGTCGTCGGCCCGACCACCCGGCGCGAGCTGATCCGCACCCGGCCGCGGCTGGCCGACGGCACGCACGTCGACCACCCGTCGGTGTCGGTGTTCCGGGCGGCCCGCGTCGAGCTCTCCGGCGCCGCCGTCACGACCTACGCCGACGGCGAGCGGATCGCCCCCCTGCCGGTGACCGCCGAGTGCGTGCCCGGCGCCCTCCGCGTCGTCGGCGCGGGCCCGCGATGATCAGGTGACCTGATCATCGAGCGTCCTCCCTCACCGTGGGAGCTGAGGGAGGACGCGCCACGATCAGGGAACCTGATCGTGGCGGCGAGCCGCTCCCGGTCGACGGGCCTAACGTGGGGGCATGTCCAGCCCCGCTGAGCGGTACGCCGCTGCCCGGCGCCGGACGGCCCACCCGGCGCTCGCCGAGTTCACCGCCGAGCTGGGCTTCTCCCTCGACGAGTTCCAGGTCGAGGCGTGCGAGGCGCTCGACCGCGGCTCCGGCGTCCTGGTGTGCGCGCCCACCGGCGCCGGCAAGACGGTGGTCGGGGAGTTCGCCGTCCACAAGGCGCTGTCCGAGGGGCGCAAGGCGTTCTACACGACGCCGATCAAGGCGCTGTCCAACCAGAAGTACAACGACCTCGTCGAGCGCTACGGGCCCGAGCGGGTCGGCCTGCTCACCGGCGACAACGCGGTCAACGGGGACGCCCCGGTCGTCGTGATGACCACCGAGGTCCTCCGCAACATGCTCTACGCGGAGTCGCCGGCGCTGCACGGGCTGGGCTATGTGGTCATGGACGAGGTGCACTACCTCGCCGACCGGTTCCGCGGCGCGGTCTGGGAGGAGGTGATCATCCACCTCCCACCGTCGGTCACCCTGGTCTCGCTGTCGGCGACGGTCAGCAACGCCGAGGAGTTCGCCGACTGGCTGGTCACCGTCCGCGGCGACACCGAGGTCGTCGTCAGCGAGGTGCGGCCGATCCCGCTGTGGCAGCACATGCTCGTCGGCAACCGGGTCTTCGACCTGTTCTCGCTGCGCCCCTCCGCCCACGCCGCCGAGCACGGCGCGAGCCCGCGGCCGCTGTCCACCCGCGAGCGCGGCGCCTCGGTGGTCGACCCCGAGCTGGTCCGCTACGTCCGCGAGCACGAGCGGCGGATCGAGGGCTGGGGCGGGTCCGGCCGCCGCGAGTCCGCGCACAAGCCGCGGTACCGCCCACCGGCGCGCTCCGACGTCATCGAGCGGCTGGACAAGGCCGGGCTGCTGCCCGCGATCACCTTCGTGTTCAGCCGCAACGGCTGCGACGCCGCCGTGCACCAGTGCCTGATGAGCGGCCTCCGGCTGACCGACGAGGCCGAGCGCGCCGAGATCGCCGAGATCATCGACGAGCGCACCGGCTCGCTGCCGGAGGAGGACCTGCACGTCCTCGGCTTCTGGGAGTGGCGCGAGGGCCTGCTCGCCGGGCTCGCCGCCCACCACGCCGGCCTGGTGCCCGCGTTCAAGGAGACGGTCGAGGAGTGCTTCGTCCGCGGCCTGGTCAAGGCGGTGTTCGCCACCGAGACCCTGGCGCTGGGCATCAACATGCCGGCCCGCACCGTCGTCCTCGAGCGGCTGGTGAAGTGGAACGGCGAGGCGCACGTCGACGTGACGCCGGGGGAGTACACCCAGCTCACCGGACGGGCCGGGCGGCGCGGGATCGACGTCGAGGGGCACGCCGTCGTGATCTGGGCGCCGGGCATGGACCCCTCCGTCGTCGCCGGCCTGGCCAGCACCCGCACCTACCCGCTGAAGTCCAGCTTCCGGCCCAGCTACAACATGGCGGTCAACCTGGTCGGCTCGTTCGGCCGTGCGCGCGCCCGCGAGCTGCTGGCCTCCTCCTTCGCCCAGTTCCAGGCCGACCGGTCGGTCGTCGGGCTGGCGCGGGCCGCCGCGCGCCACGAACGGGACGCCGAGGTGTTCGCCCGCGACATGCACTCCGACCGCGGCGACGTGGGGGAGTACGCCCGCCTGCGCCGGGAGATCTCCGACCGCGAGAAGGAGCTCTCCCGCGACACGCAGGCCAAGCGGCGGATCGAGGCCGCCGACGCGCTGGCCGCGCTGCGCCCCGGCGACGTCATCCGGGTGCCCTCGGGCCGCCGGCAGGGACTGGCCGTCGTGCTGGACCCGGGCGTCACCGACCTCGCCGAGCCGCGCCCCCTGGTGCTCACCGAGGACAAGTGGGCCGGCCGGCTGTCGACCATCGACTTCCCGACGCCGGTGTCGTCGCTGGCGCGGGTGCGGGTGCCGAAGAACTTCAACCACCGCAGCCCGCACGCCCGGCGCGACCTCGCCTCGACGCTGCGCAACGCCCGCGTCGAGCACGACCTCGGCGCCCGGAAGGTGGGCAAGGGCCGCTCGGCGGCCGCCGACGACCCGGTGCTCGCCGACCTGCGGGCCGCGCTGCGCCGGCACCCGGTGCACCAGCTGCCCGACCGCGAGGACCGGGTGCGGGTGGCCGAGCGCTGGCTGCGCGCGGTCCGGGAGGCCGACGGGCTGCACCGGACGATGGCCGAGCGCACCGGCTCGCTGACCCGGCAGTTCGACGCCACCTGCGACGTGCTCGAGGAGCTGGGCTACCTGGTGCCCGAGCCGGCGCAGCTGGTCCCCGCCGACACCGCGGTCATCGGTGCGGCGGACGACACCCCGGTGGTCACCGACGACGGCCGCCGGCTGGCCCGCATCTGGTCCGAGGCCGACCTGCTCGTCGCCGAGTGCCTGCGGGCCGGCGCCTGGCGCGGGCTGAACGCCGCCGAGCTGGCCGCGGCCGCCTCCACCGTGGTCTTCGAGGCCCGCCGCGACCTGGTCTCGCTGCCCGCCATCCCGTCCGGGAAGGTGACCGAGGCCGTGGCCCGGATGCGGCAGGTCAAGGCCCGGCTCTCCGACGTCGAGGCCGCCCACGGCGTGCGGGTCACGCGCGACCTGGACCTCGGGTTCGCGTGGGCGGCGTACCGGTGGGCCGACGGGCAGAGCCTGGACCGCGTGCTGGCCGGGGCGGAGCAGGCCGGCACGGAGCTCTCCGGCGGCGACTTCGTCCGCTGGGCGCGCCAGCTGATCGACCTGCTCGACCAGGTGGCGAAGGTCGCAGACGACGCGGTGGCGTCGGTCGCCCGCGCCGCCGTCGGCAGGATCCGGCGCGGGGTCGTGGCCGTCGCGGTGGGGGGCTGAGGTGGCCTCCGTCGACGGACCGGAGGCGGGCGGCGGGACGGCCGACCCCGACCTCGCGCACGAGCCGGCCGCCGCGGCGCGGCAGCGGCGCTCCCGCGGGCGCTTCTACGGCGGCGTGCTGGTCATCGGGCTGCTCGTGGTGCTGGCCCTGGCGCTGAGCCGCTGGCTCGGGCTCGGCCCCACGCTGCTGGACCCCGACCGGGTGGAGCGGGACGTCGCGACGCAGTTCGAGGAGCGCTACGACGTCGGCGTCGACATCGACTGCCCGCACGGCATGGAGGTCGTCGAGGGCCGCGACTACGAGTGCGACGCCGAGACCGACGACCACGAGGACCTCGAGCTGGTCATCACCATCACCGACGAGGACGACGCCGCCTACACCTGGGACGTCGACTGAGCCCGGCGCCTCAGCCGGCCGGCCAGCCCAGCGCCGCCCCGAGGCGGCCGAGCGAGGACTGCAAGCCGTGCCGCTCGGCCAGCTCGGCGAGGGCGTCGGGGTCGGCGGGGGAGCGGGGCAGGTCGCCGTCGACCGCGGGCAGGTCGATGTCCGTGGCGACGGCGACCACCACGGGGGCGCGGTCGAGGTAGTCGCCGGCCGCGTGCATCTTCTTGAGCACCGCCGCGGTGAGCGGCGGCCTCGGCACGACGGTGCGCGCGACCGCGGCCCGGATGCCGGCGAGGTCGCCGAACTCGCCGATGAGCGCGGCAGCGGTCTTGGCGCCAACCCCGCTCACGCCGGGCAGGCCGTCGCTCGGGTCGCCGCGGAGCACCGCGAAGTCGGCGTACGCGCGGCCGGGGATGCCGTACTTCGCGGCGACGGCGGCCTCGTCGACGCTCTCGATGTCGGCGATGCCGCGGTTCGTGTACAGCACGCGCACGCCGCGTGCGTCGTCGACGAGCTGGAACAGGTCGCGGTCGCCGGTGACGATGTCGACGGGGCCACGGGCGCGGGTGGCGAGCGTGCCGATGACGTCATCGGCCTCGTAGCCGGGTGCGCCCACGCGGGCGATCCCGGCGGCGGCGAGCACGTCGATCAGGACCGGCACCTGCCGCGCCAGCTCGTCGGGGGTCTCCTCGCCGCCCTCGGGTGCCACCCGGTGCGCCTTGTACGAGGGCAGCGCCTCGACGCGGAAGGCGGGGCGCCAGTCGTCGTCCCAGCAGGCGACGAGCCGGTCGGGGCCGTGCGCGGTCAGCAGCCGGGCCGTCATGTCCAGGAACCCGCGCACCGCGTTGATGGGGCGGCCGTCGGGCGTGGTCACGCTGGTGGGGACCCCGTAGAACGCGCGGAAGTAGAGCGAGGCGGCGTCCAGCAGCATCGTCGTCACGAGTTCACCTCGCCGGCGCTGGTCGCTCTTGTGCCGATCCGTGCTCTGTTCTCGGGTGATCTCGCAAGCTCGCTCACGCCCGCGCACGCTAGCCGCCGGCCGGGACGTGCGGAGCCGCCCCGGGGCCGCGGTTAGTCTGCGCGCGTGGCAACCGCATCCGTTCCGCGGCGCACCGGCCCGCTCGTGACCGTGGACCGGGTGCACGCCGCCCGCGCCCTGGCCGCCGGCTCGGGCACCGACCTGCTCGTGCTCACGCCGGGGTCGGACCTGCGCTACCTCACCGGCTACGACGCGCACGCCATGGAGCGGCTGACCGCCCTGGCCGTGCCGCGCGAGGGCGAGCCCTTCCTCGTCGTCCCGCGGCTCGAGGCGCCGATGGTCGAGGTCAGCCCCGCGGGCGCCCTGGGCCTGGAGGTGCTCGCCTGGGACGAGACGCAGGACCCGTTCGCACTGCTCGCCGACGCCGCGACGGCGCGGCTCGGTACGGCCCCCACCCGCGTGGCCGTGGGTGCCCGCACCTGGGCCGAGCACGCCCTGGGCGTGCAGCGCGCGCTGCCCGGTTCGGCGCTCGAGCTGGCCGGCCCGGTGCTGGACCGGCTGCGGATGGTCAAGACACCCGCGGAGGTCGAGGAGCTCGCCCTGGCCGGCGCCGCGATCGACCGGGTGCACGCCCGCATGGCCGAGTTCCTGACCGTCGGCCGCACCGAGGCGGCCGTGGGCGCGGACATCGCCGCGGCGATCCTCGAGGAGGGGCACGTCGGCGTCGACTTCACGATCGTGGGGTCGGGGCCGAACGGCGCCAGCCCGCACCACGAGCTGTCCGACCGCACGATCGAGGCGGGCGACGTCGTCGTCGTCGACATCGGGGGTGAGACCGCGACCGGCTACCGGTCGGACTGCACCCGCACCTACGTCGTCGGCGGCAGCGCCGCTGCCGACGTCGCCGAGTGGTACGGCGTCCTGCACGCCGCGCAGCAGGCTGCGGTCGCCGTCGTCCGCCCGGGGGTGACCGCCGAGCAGGTGGACGCCACGGCCCGGCAGGTCATCGCCGATGCCGGCTGGGGCGAGCACTTCATCCACCGCACCGGGCACGGGATCGGGCTGGACTCCCACGAGGCGCCGTACCTCGTCGAGGGCAACGACCTGCCGCTGGAGCCGGGCATGGCGTTCTCGATCGAGCCCGGCATCTACCTGCCGGGGCGCTGCGGCGCCCGCATCGAGGACATCGTGGTGTGCACCGACGACGGTGTCCGCTCGCTGAACGTCGGTCCGCGTGAGCTCGTCGAACTCCCCGGCTGACAACGGCGCGCCGCCCGCGGGGGACGTGGACCGCGCGCTGCTCTCGGCGTTGGCCCGGGACGGGCGGGCGAGCTACACCGAGCTGGCGGAGCGGGTCGGGCTGTCGGTGTCCGCGGTGCACCAGCGGGTGCGCCGGCTGGAGCAGCGCGGGCTGATCACCGGCTACCGGGCGAGCCTGGACCCCAAGCTGCTGGGCCTCCCGCTCACCGCGTTCGTCTCCATCTCGCCGATCGCCGCGCAGACGGAGGACCCCCCGGCGCTGCTGGCCCATCTGCCGGCGATCGAGGAGTGCCACGCGGTCGCGGGGCAGGAGAGCTACATCCTCAAGGTGCGCGTGGCCTCGCCCGACGCCCTGGAGGTGCTGCTGCGGGAGATCCGGACGACGGCGAACGTCTCCACCCGCACGACCGTCGTGCTCTCCACCGTGTTCGAGGACCGGCCTCCGCTCTAGCCTGCGCGCATGGCCGGACACGTCCTGACCAACCGCGTGGTCAACCCGGTGCTGCGGCCGCTGCTGAAGGGCCGCCCGGGACGTCGGCTCGGCCGCCGCCTGGCCGTGCTCCGCTACACCGGCCGGCGCACCGGGCTGGATCACGAGCTGGTCTGCCAGTACGTGCGGTCGGGGCCGACGGCGTGGGTGCTGGTCGGGCGGCCCGAGGCCAAGACCTGGTGGCGGAACCTGCGCGAGCCCCAGGAGGTCGACCTCTGGCTGGCCGGGGAGCACCTGCGGGCACGGGCCGTCGCCGTCGTCGGCGCGGAGCGGCCGGACGAGGTCGCGGCAGGGCTCACCACCTACCTCGCCGGGGCGCCGGCCGCCCGGCGTGCGCTGGGGCTCCAGCCGGACAGGTCGGCGGCGGACGTGGCCCGCGGGGTCTGCCTGGTCCGCGTCGACCTCGAGCCCTGACGGCCGCGCGAACCCTGACGGCGGCGCGGACCCTCGTCGCGCGGCGCACCGACCGGACTGGACATCGATTCGAACACGTGTTCGTATGGATGCCATGCGGTGGGACGCACAGCGGCTCGACGTCGAGGACACCTCGACGCTGCCCGGCATGCCGAGCATCCGCGGCCTGCTGCGGAGCGTGCGGGTGCCGGAGTTCCCCGGCCTGACCTTCCACGAGGTGCGGTCCCGCTCGGCGCTCAACCGCGTGCAGGGCGACTCCGCGATGCCGTTCCCGTGGACGATCAACCCCTACAGGGGTTGCTCCCATGCATGTGTCTACTGCTTCTCTCGCAAGACGCACGAATGGCTCGAGTTCGACTCCGGGCGGGACTTCGACGCCCAGGTCGTCGTGAAGACCAACCTGGTCGAGGTGCTGCGCCGCGAGCTGGCCCGGCCGTCGTGGACGCACGAGCACGTCGCGCTGGGCACGAACACCGACCCCTACCAGCGGGCGGAGGGGCGGTACCGGCTCATGCCGGGGGTGATCGAGGCGCTGGCCGGGTCGGGGACGCCGTTCTCCATCCTCACCAAGGGCACGTTGCTGCGGCGGGACGTGCCGCTGCTCGTCGAGGCCGCGGGGCAGGTGCCGCTCGGGCTCGGCGTCTCGATGGCGATCTGGGACGACGAGCTGCACACCGCTCTGGAGCCGGGAGTGCCGACACCCCGGGCGCGGCTGGACCTCGTGCGGGCGCTCGCCGACGCCGGACTGCCGTGCGGCGTCTTCCTCGCGCCGGTGCTGCCCGGCTTGACCGACGACGAGGAGTCGCTCGACACGGCCCTCGGGGCGATCGCCGCGGCCGGCGCGACCGGGGTGACGGTCATCCCGCTGCACCTGCGCCCGGGCGCCCGCGAGTGGTTCATGGCCTGGCTGCGCGCCGCGCACCCGGAGCTGGTGCCGCGCTACGAGCGGATGTACGCCCGCCGCGCCTACGTCTCGGCCGAGTACCGCACCTGGCTGGCCGCCCGCGTCGCGCCGCTGCTCGCCCGGCACGGCCTGGACCGGCAGTCCGGGGGAGCGGCGCGCGGGGTGGATCCCGCCATCGCCACCGGCGTCCCGGGCGACGAGGAGGTCGGGTTCCCGGCGGGCAGCCTGCCGTCCGGCGGGATGCCCGGCGTCCGGCCGAAGGACCGGACGGCGACCCCTGCCGCAACGGAGAAGCCGGAGCCCGGGCGGCCCCGCGAGTCCGAGGAGGCCGGCGAGCAGCTGTCCCTGCTGTGAGGTCGACGGCCCGAGCGACCGGCGCTCAGCCCGCCCGGCGGGACACCCGCGAGGACCGCGCCACCGACCGCCCGGCGCGCACCACGCCACGGGCACCGACCGGCGTCGCCCCGGCGGCCAGCGCCAGCCGGCGGTAGGAGTCGTAGGACAGCTCGCGGTACGCGGCCGCCAGCTCCGCCGCGGCGCCCTCGCGCGACGGGGGAGCGGTGGCCCGAAGGTGCTGCGCCGTGCGGCCGGCGTGCTTGGCGAAGGTCACCTGCAGCGCCTGGTTGGACAGCCGCCCGCCGACCCGGGAGTCGAGCCCCGGACCTCGCCGGAGCGCTGGCAGCACCCACGGGCTCGCCGCCAGCGCGGGGTAGCGCTCCCGCACCGCCTCCCAGGCGTGCCACGCGGTCAGCGCACCGGGGACCGACCACTCGCCGTCGTCGGTCCGGAGCACCAGCCGGCGCGTGCCGGCGTGGACCTGGTCGCGGCGCAGCGAGCGGAACACGCCCACCGGAGCCGGCCACGCGAGCGCGAGCGCGCACCAGGCCACCGCCCGGACGTGCTCGGGATCGGTCCCGCGGAGTTCGGTGAGCGGGCGCAGCTCCAGCCGCAGGGGAGTGGGCTCGGGGGTCGGCGTCCGGGTCAGCGCCAGTCCGCCGTACCGGGCGACCTTGCTGTAGAGCGCCACCGTGGCCGGCTTCCAGCCGCGGGCCGCCGCGAGCGGATCGAGCCCGGTCCCGGCCAGCTGGTCGGGACCCAGACCCAGCTCGAGAGCGGCGTCCGCGAGCCGGCGCCACTGCGCCTCGTACCCCGGCGGGACCGGCCACCGGCGCCAGGCCAGCTCGACCGGGGGAGCCGGCATGTCCGGCAGGGGCTGCTGCCATGCGCGCGCCATGACGGGACACTACCGTTATCCCCAACAATAATGCACCTTGTCGCTTGTCGTCATCTGCCGTCGTCGAGTGACGCCGCCCTCCGGGCGGCGTGTCACCAGAGAACCGGGAGCCACGACGGCCGTTCGGGTACTCCGGCGGCCCGGAGACCACCCGGGCGGCGGGCCGCCGGGTTGGTTAGGGTCCGCTCATGTACACCGCGAGCTGGCGCGACGTCGTACGTGGAGACCTGTTCGGCGCCTCGCCGGACCGCCGGGACCGGCCCTACCGGTTCGTGATCCGGATGTGCCTGGTCGTCTTCCACCTGTTCCGCTTCCGCTTCGACGTCCGCGGGGCGCAGCACGTCCCCGCCAGCGGCGGCGCGATCATCTGCAGCAACCACGTCAGCTTCTTCGACTTCACGTTCCTCGGACTGGGGGCGATCTCCCAGCACCGGCTGGTGCGTTTCATGGCGAAGTCGGCCGTCTTCGGCCACTGGTTCGCCGGCCCCTTCATGCGGGCGATGAAGCACATCCCGGTCGACCGCAAGGCCGGCGCGGCGGCGTTCGAGTCCGCCGTCCGCGCGCTCAAGGACGGTGAGGTCGTCGGCGTCTTCCCCGAGGCGACCATCAGCCGCAGCTTCACGGTCAAGGACCTCAAGGCCGGCGCCGCCCGCATGGCCATCGACGCGAACGTGCCGATCATCCCGGCCGCCGTCTGGGGCGGGCACCGCGTCGCCACCAAGGGGCACAAGGTGCAGCTGCGCCGCGGCGTCCCCGTGATGGTGTTCCTGGGCGAGCCGATCGTCCCGGAGCCGGGGGAGAAGGTGCAGCCGCTGCTGCGTCGGACCCGGGCCGCGATGGAGGCGCTCCTCGACGAGGCCCAGCGCGCCTACCCCGACCAGCCGGCCGGCCCCGAGGACACCTGGTGGCTGCCCGTCCACCTCGGCGGCACCGCGCCCACGCCGGAGGAGGCCGCCGTCGCCGACTCCGCCCGCGCCGCCGGCGAGGGGCCGAAGCCGGCCAAGAAGACGCTGGTGCAGCGCGTCGGCGTCCTGCTGCGTCGTCGCTGAGCCCGACCGCCGCTACTCCACGACGACCGGCGCCATGAGCCGGAACGCCTCCAGCTCGACGTCGTACCAGCGGGTCATCCGCCCGAGCGGCGTCATGCCCAGCCTCCGGCACACCGCCAGCGACGGCTCGTTGCCCGGTCGGACCACGGCGTAGACCTCGGGCACCCCCACGGCGAAGGCGCGCTCGATGACGGCCTGCGCCGCCTCGGTCGCGTACCCGTGCCCCCAGGAGTCGGGGTGCAGGTGCCAGCCGACCTCGACCTCACCTACACCCTGAGGGAGCGGCTTGAGCAGGATCGTCCCGGCTGGGCGGTCGGCAGCGTCCCGCGGTTCGATCGCCCAGCAGCCGAACCGGTCGTCCGCCGCGCGCACCGCCGCCCAGCGCGCGACCAGTTCCGCGGGCGACACGGTCGGCGGACCGCCCAGCCACCGGGTGACCTCGTCGCGCCCGTAGATGTCCGCCAGCCGGGAGAGGTCGGCCGGCGAGGTGGTCCAGGGGCGCAGTCGCAGCCGCCGGCTCTCCAGCGGTGGAGTGGAATCGCCGTCCATGCCGGAGCCGCTACCCCTGCCCCGGGCGGCCCGACACCCGGTCGGTGCCACCCTGGACGTCGAGCGGGCCCGGCACCCTGGGACGCGAATGATCCCTGCGCGGTAACGATCCGGTCACGGTGCCTCCCATGACCACCGTAGGTATTCGAATGGGCGCGGAGTGTCCTTACAGTCCCTGCAGTTCCACACCGGGAGCACCGCGTCGTGACTTCCCGGATCGAGCGTGCGGGCCCTCCGGCCGGCGCGGCGGACCCCCGGGTCCTCGCGCGGACCGGGCTGCGAGGACCCGGCGTGAGATCGGGGGAGGACGACCGGGACACCCGGCGGGATCTCCCACGGAGCGCGTCATCAGACAACGGTCGCGCCGCGCGCAGCCAGCGCCCGGCCGTCCGGCCCGAAGTCGCGCCACCGGGGGAGACGACCGCCGGCGCGACCAGGCTGGTGAGCCGCTCCGGCACGGCCGGGGGCCCGGGCGATGTCGCCGGCCCCCGGGGGAGCGGAGGTGGGATGCTGGGTCAGGGCCGCGGCGAGCGCAGCGGTCCCGACCCCCCGTCCGACCGGTGCGGGGCACCCCCCGGCTCCTGGGACCACCCCGGTCGCAGCCGGGACGACCGTCCCGGGAGGGCGCGCGTGGCCGCAGCACCTGGGGCGCTGCTGCGAGCCGCGCCCGAGCCGGACGGCGACCCCGCCGCGCGCGCCGGCAGCCGCTGGCCGTGGCGGACGCTGCTGGCTGCCCTGGGCGGACTGGCCACGTGCCTGGCGTTCCCCGGCGCCGCCCTCGTCCCGCTGGCCGTCCTCGGGCCGGCCGCGCTCGCACTCTCCGTCCACGGGCGCAGCGCCCGCGGTGGGTTCTGGCTCGGACTGGTCCTGGGTCTCGGCTTCTTCGTCCCGCTGCTGTCGTGGACCGGCGTCTACGTCGGGCCCTTCCCGTGGCTCGCGCTCGCGGTGTTCGAGGCGCTGCACCTCGGCCTGCTCGGCGCCGCCACGGCATTGACCTCCCGGCTGCGCTGGTGGCCGCTGTGGGCGGCGGCCCTCTGGGTGGCCGACGAGGCGCTGCGCGGCCGGTTCGTCCTCGGCGGGTTCCCCTGGGGTCGGCTCGGGTTCAGCCAGACCGACGGCCCGCTGCTCTCCTTCGCCGCGTACGGCGGGGTGCCGTTCGTCGGCTTCGCCGTCGCCCTGATCGGCACGCTGCTCGCCGCGGCCGTCCTCGCCGCGGTCCGGATCCGCCGCTCCACCGGGAGCGGGCGGCGCGCGGCCGCCCGGTCCCTGGCCGGCGCCCTGGCCGCGGCGGTGGCCGTCCCGCTGCTCGGTGCCCTGGCCTGGCTGCCCCTGCCCGGCGCATCGCTCACCGACGGCGGGCCCACGGCCACGGTCGCGGTCATCCAGGGCGACGTGCCGCGCGCGGGCCTGGACTTCAACGCCCAGCGCCGGGCCGTGCTGGACAACCACGTCCAGCGCACGCTGGAGCTGGCGGACGCCGTCCGGGCGGGGGAGCAGCCGCAGCCCGACGTCGTCCTGTGGCCGGAGAACAGCTCCGACATCGACCCCTACCGCAACGACGACGCCGCCGCGCAGATCGACCGGGCGGCCCGGGCGATCGATGCCCCGATCCTGGTCGGGGCGGTCGTCCAGGGGCCGGGCCGCTTCATCAGCAACACCGCGATCGTCTGGGACCCCGAGGAGGGGCCGGGGGAGACCTACGTCAAGCGGCACCCCGTCCCGCTCGGCGAGTACGTGCCGGCCCGCAGCTTCTTCCGGTTCTTCAGCGCCGACGTCGACCGGGTCACCGACCAGAAGGCCGGCGACGAGCCGGGGCTGCTCGACATCGGCGGCATCCGCGTCGGCGACCTCATCTGCTTCGAGGTGGTCTACGACGGGCTGGTCTCCGACGTCGCGGGCGCGGGGATGCTCGTCGTGCAGACCAACAACGCCACGTTCGGCTACACGGCCGAGAGTGAGCAGCAGCTGGCCATGAGCCGGCTGCGGGCGGTCGAGCACGGCCGCACGGTGGCCGTGGTCGCCACGAGCGGGATCTCGGCCGTCGTCGCCCCCGACGGCACCGTCGTCCGCTCCTCGGAGCTGTTCACCCCCGACGTCTTCGTCGAGGAGATCGCCCAGCGCGACTCCCGCAGCGTGGCGAGCCGACTGGGCGCCGCTCCGGAGTGGGCGCTCACGGCGCTCGGCCTGGCCGCGCTCGGCGCGGCGCTCGTGCAGCGGCGGAAGTTCCGCGCCGCCGCGGGAGCACCCTGAGCCCGTCGAGCGTTGGACCTCCCGTGGGACGACGACTGCGCATGGCTGCTGGGCTCCTCGCACTGGCCGAGGTGATCGTCTTCGTGCTCGTCGCGCAGTGGATCGGCGCGGGGCTCACGGTGCTCGCGGCGCTGGCCACGAGCGCGCTGGGCTGGGCGCTGCTGGCCCGCCAGGGCACCAAGGCGCTGACCGAGCTGCGCGAGAGCGCCCGCACCCGCCGCGCGTCCGCGGGGCGCGAGCTGGGCGACGCCGGGCTCATCGCCGTCGGCGGGTTGCTCATGGTGCTGCCCGGGTTCATCGGTGACGTGCTCGGCCTGCTCTGCCTGCTGCCCGGCACCCGGTCCCTGGTCCGGGCGCTGCTGGTCCGGCTCATCTCCTCCCGGCTGCCGGTCGGGATGCGCCCGCCGGTCCGCGTGGACAGCGTCCGGACGGCGCAGATGCCCCGCCGGGACGACGTCCGCACCTCACCGCTGGTGATCGAGGGCGAGGTGCTCCGCGGCCCCGACGGGCGCCCGCTGAGCTGACCCCGGACGCAGAACGGCCCCGGTGGGAGATCCCACCGGGGCCGTTCCGTCGTTCGTGCTCAGCTGTCAGCTGGCGCGGGTCCGCCGGCCGCGCAGCACCTCGAGGCGCTCGGCCAGGACCTCCTCGAGGTCCTCGACGGAGCGGCGCTCGAGCAGCATGTCCCAGTGGGTGCGCGGGGGCTTGACCTTCTTGGGTGCCGGCTCGGAGCCGCCGACCAGCTTGGCGGCAGCGCCGTCGAACTTGCACTCCCACGTGTCGGGAAGCTCGGCGTCGTCGGCGAACGGCACCGTGAACAGGTGGCCTGACGGGCACTTGTACTCGGCGTACTGGCGCTCGATGGGCGCAGTGTTCCGTTCGGTCTCGTAGCTGACGCTGCCCAGTCGGCTGCCGCGCAGGGAACGCTCGCCCATTGCACACCGTCCTCTCGTACGTGGTGTCGGTTCAGGACTCGACTCCGGTCCGCGGGCCATACCCACGAGCCGGGGAGTCACAGAGATGAACGACAGAATTGGCGAAGAGATTCCGCGGAATCAGTTGCTCATCATCGCATGGGGGGAGGTCCGGGGCCCCCGCCACCCCTCGGGCGGGTGAGCAGGTCGCTCAGGGGAGCGCGAGCTGCCCCGGGCCGGCTGCCGTGGGCCCCAGCTGGCCCAGCACGTGGTGCCGCCGGCAGAGCACCTGGTAGCGGACGGCCGGCTCCTCCCCGGGCAGTTCCGCGGGTGCGGTGTCGGCCACGACGACGGTCTCGCCGGCCCGCACCATGACCCCGTCCACGACGCGGGCGTTGAGCAGCCCGGGCAGGCCGCACCAGCACAGCACCTCGACCTGGACCCGCTGGACGTCGTCCGCGACCTCGAGCAGCCGCTGGGTGCCCGCGAACAGCCGGGTGCGGAAGTCGGTGGTCAGGCCGAACGCGTAGACGTCGACGTGGAACCGGTCGACCAGTTCGGCCAGCTGGTCCACCTGCTCGTGGGTGAGGAACTGGGCCTCGTCGACGATGAGGTAGTCGACCCGGTCGCCGGCCGCCCACCGGTCCCGGACCAGCAGGCGCAGGTCGGTCGCCGCGTCGATCTCGATCGCCGGGCGGCACAGGCCCACCCGCGAGCTGATCTGCGGCGCCGCCGAACGGTCACCCTGGGTCACCAGCAGGCCGTGCCGGCCCTGACGGCTCTGGTTGTGGTCGACCTGGAGCGCCAGGGTCGACTTGCCGCAGTCCATCGGGCCGTGGAAGAAGCGCAGGTGCGCCGGCGCCGGATGCCTGCGGCGGTCACCGGACGCCGGGACGGCGGACGGCGCGGAGGTCACGGGGAGACCCACTGACCGCGCTCCTCCAGGACCTCGCGCAGCATCGCGGGCCGGTCGGTCATGATCCCGTCCACGCCCAGGTCGAGCATCGCCCGCGCCTCGTCGGGGTCGTCGACCGTCCACACGTGCACCTGCAGGCCGCGGGCGTGCGCGGCGGCCAGGAAGCGCTCGTCGACCAGCGCGCGGCCGCCCAGCTGCAGCGGCACCTGGGCGCAACCGGCCTGGATGCGCACGAGCCCGGCGGCCCGGGGGGAGTAGGAGGACAACCGCAGCGCGGCCACGCCGCGCGGGCCCAGCGACGTGCAGACCGCGGGTCCGAACAGCCGCCGCGCTGCGGCGATGCGAGCGTCGGAGAACGACCCCAGGCAGATGCGGTCGGCGACGCCCATCTTGTGCACCAGCCGCACGAGCGGCGCGAGGACGCCGGCGGCCTTGATGTCGAGGTTGAACTTGACGTCCGGCCAGGCGCCCAGGAGGTCCTCGAGCCGCATGATCGGCTCCCGACCACCGATGCGGGCGTCCGCGAGCTCCGACCAGGGCAGCGCGTCCACCCGGCCGGTCCGGTCGGTGACCCGCTCGAGCGTGGCGTCGTGGAAGGCGACCAGCGTGCCGTCCGCGGTGATCTGGACGTCGGTCTCGAGGTACCTGTAGCCGAGGTCCACGCAGGCCTGGAAGGCCGGCAGCGTGTTCTCGAGGTGCTCGATGGCACCGCCGCGGTGGGCCATGGCGAGAGGGGTCGGCGCGTCGAGGTAGGCGAACCGCGCGGGGAGCACAGCGACACGCTAGTCAGCCCGGGCGCACCCCGCTCCCGCCACCCTTCCGCCGCGTGTCCGCCGACCTGCGCAGGAGCGCTGGTCAGCGCCGTCGTCGGGCCGATCGGGGTGTCCCTGGCGTGTTCACCGGTTCCCGCCGGCCGCGGCGTCTACCGTGCCGACACGTGGCACAGCACGCGACCGGCACGGTGACGCACCCCCCGATCTCCCCCGCGCCCAACCGGGGGAGCGACGAGGCGCGCCGGTGCGGCTGGTGCCGCCGGGTGCTGCCCGAGCAGGGGTCGGTGGGGCGCCCGCGGCTCTACTGCGGTCAGGCGTGCCGGCAGCGGGCCTACGAGCAGCGCTCCGCCGCCGCGAAGGCCGGGCTCCCGGCCGACGTCGTCCTGGTGTCGCGGAGCGAGCTCGACGGGCTGCAGGACCGGCTGTACCAGCTGCGCTGCGCCCTCGAGGACGTCCAGACGCTGCTGGCGGAGAAGCCGACGAAGGCCGAGCTCGAGCGCTCGCTCGCCGACCTCGTGCACTCGACCGGCCGGCTGGACCGGCTCTGGGTCACCGAGCGCAGCTGACCGCCGGGCACCTGACGCGGTCCGTCGAGCGCCCGGCGGTACGGGGTGGTCAGTCGGGGTCGGTCGTGTCGTCGTCCCCGTCCTCGGGGTCCGAGTTGTTCGGCAGGTTGCCCTGGTCGTCGCTGCCCGGATCGCTGCCGTCGCGGTTGTTGCTGTCGTCGTCGGTCGTCCCGTCGTTCTGATCCGTTCCGGAGGCCGAGCACGCGGTCATCGTGGCCCCACCACCGAAGATCGCCAGAGCGGCCAGGAGAGCGGCGAGCGGTCGTCGGATCTGCATGTCCCGACCCTACGAACACCTGGTGCGGAGCGCCCGTCGAAGCCGTCCGGAACGGCCTGCTTTCGTCACTGTTACGCAATGCGGGCGGTCTGGCTGCTCAGGGGAGCCGTGCCCGACGGGGCGCCTGGAGCGGATGAGCGACCCATGATCGACTTTCATGATCACGTTGCACAAGATCAACTCGCAGGGGAGTCGGCCACAGGATCGGGGCTCGTCGCGCTGATGAACCCGCGCCGTCGGGCGCCGGCAGGCGTGTCGACGCCGACGCCGGCGAGAGCCATTGCGCAGCCGCGGGAGCCGACGCACGCAGCGGCTGTCGCGGCTGCGCGGTGGCTCCGGCGGGACGAAAGAACAGGTGTGCATCCGGGCCAGGTCATCCGGCGCATCCAGCCCCTCTCGCCCCGCCCATCCCGTGCGCCGATAATGCACATTATGTCAACTCACATGGGTCGGGCAGCCCCCTGGGCACTCCACGCCCCGGTGGGCGACGATGACCGCATGCCGCGCTCCTGGACCCACGTCGGCCGCTGCTGGAGCAACGGCGAACCGTTCCTCGCCCTCGACGGCGATCTGCTGCCCGGCTGGTCCGGGCAGGCCGACGGCGACTACGAGCGGCTCGTCCCCGATCTCGACTATGAGCTGACCAGCATCGCGGTCGGCTCCGGGCGGGCCGCTCTCGTGCTGACCGACGCGGAGGTCGGCGACGAGGGCTGGCTCGAGGTGTTCCGGGCCGACGACGACGCCGTCGCCGTCCTCCAGGTGTCGGCCGACGACTACCCGGCGGCCCTGACGGCCGCACTGGCCCACCCCGAGGACGACGGCGACCCGGGCGACCACGTTCCGGTGCCGAGCGGCCGCCTCGCCTTCATCAGCGCCGCGCTGGACGGCGCCGGCCCGGACGCCGCTCCCCTGCGTCCGGAGGCACCCCGCCCGCTCCCCGAGTCGGACGACTACGACGAGCGCCAGGACGACGCTGGTGGTCCACTGCTGCGCGCGACCGCTCACGGCTACCGGATCTGGGTGCGGTGGATGACCCCGCTCGACGGGGATGCCGTCTTCGCCCGCTGGCTGCTCGTCCCCGCGTCGGGCGACATTCCGTCACAGTGACGGATGCCGGCCCCTCCGAGCGCCGATGAGTTCCCCGCGCCGCCACCGTCCCTGATGGAGACACCCGCGATCCCCTGGAGGTCCCGTGCTCGAGACCGTGCGGCCGATCCTGGTCACCGCCGACATCGCCCGGTTGGAGCGCTTCTACACCCGGCTGTTCGACGCCGAGGTGCTCGAGCGGTACCCCGACGACGGGCCGCTGTTCTACCTCGGGCTGCGCGTCGGCGACTCCCCGCTGGGGCTGTCCGCGGACTCCGACGTCTCCCCCGGCGCGCCCGGGCGGATCCTGCTCAGCATCGAGGTACCCGACGTCGAGGCCGCGCTGGCCCGTGTCGCGGGCCTCGGCGGCGACGCCGGCTCCGGGGCGACCGACATGTCCTGGGGACAGCGGGTGGCCCACGTGCGGGACCCCGACGGCAACGCGCTGAACCTCACGCAGCAGCTTTGACCTCCGGCCCGCCGGGTAGCGGCTCCGGGACGACGACGCCAGGAGGTCCCGTGACCGAGCACCGCCCCGACACCGACGAGCGCCCCGAGCCGGGTGGCTCCCCCACGCACGGGCAGCACGACCTGATCCGCAAGCCGGTCACCCCCGGTACGGACGACGGCGACACCGCAGCCGTCCCGGGCGCCTACGAGGCCGACGACACCGAGCGCGAGCGGGGCAAGACGGTCAAGCCCGGCAACTGAGCGCTACCGGCGACGCCCGGCTGCTGCCAGCCAGGAGGCGATGCCCGCCCTGACACTGTCGGACACCCATGGCCCGCTGGTCGCGCCGTGGGCCAGGACGAGGCGCTCGCCCCGCCGGGCTGATCCCGCCCCCGGTCCCCGCCCGGAGGGGCTCCGCGACGGTCACGCCCGCAGTCTGCCCGACCGCGCCCCGTTCCCAGGTGGATGCGGTTGACTCCTGGCGTGGAGGCGGCGGGGCGGATCTGGGACCGGGTCACCGCCCCCTCGCCGGACCTCTCCCCCGGCGTGCTGCTCGCGCTCGCGGGGGTCGCCGCCCTCCTGGTGCTGGTGACGCCGCTGTGGCGGCTCACCCGGCACGCGGTGACGATCGCGCACGAGGGCGCGCACGGTGTGGTGGCGCTCGCCGTCGGCCGGCGGCTGGCCGGTATCCGGCTGCACTCCGACACCTCGGGCCTGACGGTCTCCTCCGGGCGGCCGACCGGCCTCGGCATGGTGCTGACCTGCGCCGCCGGTTACACCGGCCCGGCCCTGTTCGGGCTGGGCGCGGCCGCGCTGCTCGCCGCCGGGCACGCGGTGGCGCTGCTGTGGGGGCTGCTGGCCCTCCTGGCGCTGCTGCTCGTGCAGATCCGCAACTGGTACGGCCTGTGGTCGGTGCTGGTGGGCGGGGGGATGGTCCTGGCCGCGACGTGGTGGCTGCCGCCGGAGGGCCAGGCCGCGTTCGCCGCGCTGACGACCTGGTTCCTGCTGCTGGCCGCACCGCGTGCCGTCCTCGAGCTGCAGACCGCGCGACGGCGTCGCCGGGCACCGGACTCCGACGCCGATCAGCTGGCCCGGCTCACCCGCATCCCCGGCCTGGTCTGGGTCGGGGTCTTCCTGGTCGTCGACGTCGGTGCGCTGCTGCTCGGGGGCAGCTGGCTGCTCGCCTGAGCCGTCAGTGGAGGTCGCCGGCCGAGCGGTGCTCGATCGGCGGCGTGCCCGGGCGCGTCCGCCGGCGCGGCTCGCAGCCCTTCGGCTGGGTCACCGGCTCCACTGCCGGCGGCGGCGGGATGTCCAGCGCCAGGTCGGCGTGGTCGACGACCACCTGCCGGCCGTGGTGCCGGATCTCCAGCGGGTCGCCGTCGACCAGCCGGTAGGTCGCCCTCGTGGGCGTCACCGAGACGACCAGCTTCCGGCCTCGGTAGACCACGCGGAAGCGCAAGCGGGTGAGCCGGCTCGGCAGCCGCGGGGCGAAAGTCAGGTGCCCGTCGTGGTCGCGCATCCCGCCGAAGCCGGCCACGGCCACCGTCCAGCCGCCGGCCAGCGAGGCGATGTGCAGCCCGTGCCCGGAGTTGTGGTGCAGGTTCTGCAGATCGGTCAGCGCGGCCTCGGCCCAGTAGTCGTAGGCCAGGTCCAGGTGCCCGGTCTCGGCGGCGACGACGCCCTGCTGGCTGGCCGACAGCGAGGAGTCCCGCGTCGTCCGCGCCTCGTAGTAGGCGAAGTCGGCGATCTTCTCCTCGAGGGTGAACGCGTCCCCGCGCAGGTGCAGCGCCATCACCAGGTCGGCCTGCTTCACCACCTGCTTCCGGTAGATCTCGAAGTAGGGGTAGTGCAGCAGCAGCGGGTAGCGGTCGGCGGGCGTGCGCTCGAAGTCCCACTCCTCGTGGTGGGTGAAGGCGTCGGACTGCATGTGCACCCCGCGCTGGGTGTCGTAGGGCACCGCCATGAGCGCGGCGGCGCGCAGCCACACCTCGACCTCGTCGTCGTCCACCCCGAGCCGGCCGGCGACGTCGGGCTGCCGGCCCACCGCCCGCGCCGCCTCGCGCAGGTTCCGCTGGGCCATCAGGTTGGTGAACACGTTGTTGTCGACGACCGCCGTGTACTCGTCGGGGCCGGTCACCCCGTCGATGCGGAACCCGTGCTCGGTGTCGAAGTGCCCGAGCGAGGCCCACAGCCGCGCCGTCTCGATGAGCAGCTCGGCGCCGAAGTCGCGGTCGAAGTCGTCGTCGTCGGTGGCGTTGAAGTAGCGGACGACGGCGTCGGCGATGTCGGCGTTGATGTGGAAGGCGGCGGTGCCCGCGGGCCAGTACCCCGAGGTCTCCTCGCCGCGGATCGTGCGCCACGGGAAGACCGCGCCGCGCAGCCCGAGCACCCGCGCCCGCTCGCGGGCGAGCTCCAGGATCGAGTGCCGCCAGCGCAACGCGTCCCGGGCCGCCTCCGGAGCGGTGTAGGTCAGCACCGGCAGGACGTAGGTCTCGGTGTCCCAGAAGGTGTGCCCGTCGTAGCCGGGGCCGGTGAGCCCCTTGGCCGGGATCGGCTGGCGCTCACCCCGCAGGCCGGCCTGCAGGACGTGGAACATCCCGACGCGGACGGCCTGCTGCAGCTCGTCGTCGCCCTCGACCTCGACGTCGGCCTCGTCCCAGTGCTGGTCGAGCAGGTCGCGCTGCTCGCGCATCAGCCGGTCGAACCCGGCCAGCTTGGCGGTGGCCAGCGCCGCCTCGACCTGGTCGCGCAGCGCGGCCCCGGAGCGGCGCGAGGACCAGCCGTAGGCGAGGAACTTGACCAGTTTCAGGGAGCCGCCGGGCGGGATGCGCGCGGCGAGGGTGTACCGGGCGAGGTCGCCGTTGGCCAGGATGTCCTCGGTGCTGCTGTCCGGGATCTCCACGACGTGGTCCATCCCGGCCGCCATGCGCAGCCGGCTGCGCGCCGTCTGGTGCACGAGCACCGCCCGGCGCCCGCGGCCCACGGAGAACTCCGGCTGCAGCGGCCGGCTCAGCGACGCCGCCGCGCGCGGGTCGTCGCTCTCGCCGTGCGTCTGCTCGTTGGCCAGCAGGTCCGACTGCAGCGCCACGTACAGGTCGCCGAGGTCGTCGACGACCTCCACCTGGTACTCGATCGCGGCGATCGACCGCCGGGTCAGCGACACCAGCCGCGTGCTGGTGACCCGCACGGTGCGGCCACCCGGAGAGCGCCACTCGGTGCTCCGCCGCAGCACGCCGGCACGCAGGTCGAGGGTGCGGCGGTGCTCGATGATCTGGCCGTAGTTGAGGTCCAGCGGCGAGTCCTTGACCAGCAGCCGGATGAGCTTGCCGTCGGTGACGTTCACGACCGTCTGGCCCTGCTCGGGGTAGCCGTAGCCGGCCTCGGCGTAGGGCAGCGGCCGCTCCTCGTAGAAGCCGTTCAGGTAGGTGCCGGGGACGACGACCGGCTCGCCCTCGTCGAACGAGCCGCGCATGCCGATGTGCCCGTTGGCCAGGGCGAACACCGACTCGTGCACGCCCAGCGACGCGTGGTCCAGCCCCACCTCGGTGAGCGACCACGGCTCGATCGGGAAGGTCGCCCGCCCCTCTGTCATGACGCGCCGCCCAGCAGCTCGGCGAGGTCGGGGACGACGACGTCGGCACCCGCGGCGGCCAGCGCGTCGGCCTGGCCCACCCGGTCGACGCCGACCACGTAGCCGAACTCCCCCGCCCGGCCGGCGGCGACCCCCGACTGCGCGTCCTCGAACACCACCGCCTCCGCCGGGGTCACCCCCAGCGCCCGGGCACCGGCCAGGAAGGTGTCGGGCGCGGGCTTGCCGCGCAGCGAGTCCCGCGCCGCCACCACCCCGTCGATCCGCGCGTCGATCAGGTCGGCGAACCCCGCGGCGGCGATCACCTGCTCGCCGTTGGCCGACGCCGTCACCACCGCTGCGGGCAGCCCGGCCTCCTTGACCGCGCGCAGGTAGCGCACCGAGCCCGGGTAGACCTCCACGCCGTGCTCGTCGAGCTCGCGGAGCACCAGCACGTTCTTGCGGGCGGCGATGCCCTGCACGGTGGCGGCACCGGAGGCGTCCCCGGCCTCCCCCTCGGGCAGCGTGACACCGCGGCTGGCCAGGAAGTCCCGGACGCCGTCGGCCCGCGGCTTGCCGTCCACGTAGCGGTTGTAGTCCTCCTGGTCGAAGGGCCGCGCGTCCGGATCGGTGGACCGCAGGTACTCGTCGAACGTCCGCTTCCAGGCGGCCATGTGCACGGTCGCGGTGCGGGTGAGCACGCCGTCGAGGTCGAAGAGGCAGGCACGGACGGAGTCGGGCAACCCCAGGCCGGTACTAGGCACGGCCGCGACGGTACCGGCGCACGGGCGTCCGCACGCCTCGGACGGGGCGGTGCAGCAACCCGGGGCGGCACCGCCGCGCGGACACCGGCCGGGCTGCCTAGGGTCGCTGGGGGGCCGCACGCGCCGGCTCCCCGCCCGACCTGGGGCGATCCCCCGATCCCGAGGAGCTCGGCATGGCCGACCGGCCCGTTCCGCCCAACCCCTACGACTTCCTGCCGCAGGTGCCCTCGTTCACGGTCACCAGCACCGACATCACCGACGGCGGGACGCTGCCGATGCCCCACGTCAGCGGCGTCATGGGCGCCGGCGGCGAGGACCGCTCCCCCCAGCTCTCCTGGTCCGGCTTCCCCGAGGGCACCCGCAGCTTCGCCGTCACCGTGTACGACCCGGACGCCCCGACCGCCAGCGGGTTCTGGCACTGGGCCGTCGCCAACATCCCCGCCTCGGTCACCGAGCTGCCCTCCGGCGCCGGCAGCAAGGACGCCCCGGCGCTGCCGCAGGGCGCGGTCCAGCTGGCCAACGACGGCGGCTTCGCCGGGTTCGTCGGCGCCGCTCCCCCGGCCGGGCACGGGCCGCACCGCTACTTCGTCGTCGTGCACGCCGTGGACACCGAGACCCTCGACGTGGACGCCGACGCCCGGCCGGCCGTGCTCGGCTTCAACCTGTTCTTCCACACGCTGGCCCGCGCCACGATGGTGGTCACCTACGAGCAGTCCTGACGCAGCGCCGGGGACGCCCGCCCCGCCGGCCTGTCCCGGGGGTTCAGCGGCGCGGCGCCTCGGCGACGCCGACGGTCGCCAGCCACGCGAACCCGATCCGCTCGTAGACCCGGGCGACGTCGTCGTCGCCGGCGGCCAGGAAGACCAGCTCGGCGCTCTCGCGCGCGTGCGCGACCAGCGCCGAGGCGATGCCGGCGCCCAGGCCGCGGCCGCGCAGCCGCGGCGCGGTCGCCAGGCCGACGATCTCGCTGACCACGGCGTCGCCGATGTCGACCGGCTGGTGCAGGCCGACGGCCACCGGCTGGCCGCGCTCGATCGCCACCATCATCACCGTGCGGCCGGTCGCGATCCGCTCGCGCAGCGCGGCGGTCGCCGCCGTGTCCCGCGGGGTGGGGTCGGGCCGGGGAGCCGGCACGTCGGCCGCGCCGCCGGGGTGGGCGAAGGCCACCGCGGAGACCTCCTGGTAGTGCGCCAGCTCCGGGTCGTCGGCGCCGACGACGTAGAGCCGCACGCCGGCCGGGAAGAGCAGCTCGACCGGCTCGTCGGCCACCAGCAGGGGCAGCACGTCGACGTCCAGGCCGGCCGCGGCGGCCGCGGCGCCGACCTCGGTGGGTGCGCTGCGGGATCCACTCGAGCGCGCCGGGCACCCCGGCCGCCTCCTGCAGCGCCACCGCGGCCCGCACGTCGGCGGCGGTCACCGCAGCGGTGGCGCCGAGCCGGGGACGGGCCGGATAGGGCCAGGCCGGGTCCCCGAGGGGGACGTCGAGCGCACCGGCCGCCTCGATCCGCGCGTCCGGGAGCGGCGCGGCGGCGTGGTAGCGCTCGATGCACTCGAGCAGTCCCGGGTGGGCTGGCACAGCCGAACCCTAGACCGGCCGCGGGCCGGTGCCCGGTCCCCGGCGGCTCGCGGGGGTCCGCCCCACCCGCAGGAGTGACCCGCGCGCAGGGGTGCCCGGTGCCGGACGGCACGATGGGGGCGTGACGGCTGGAACTCGTGGCTCCATCTCGCCCTACGCGGTGTTCGACCGCGACTCGTGGCGAGCGCTCGCTGCGGGCTCGCGGCTGCCCCTGGACGAGGCGGACCTCTCCGCGCTCGCCTCGCTGGGTGACCGCATCGACCTCGACGAGGTGGCCACGGTCTACCTGCCGCTGGCCCGGCTGCTCGGGCTGCACGTCGCCGCCAGCCGGCGGCTGTGGGCGGCGCAGAGCGAGTTCCTCGGCGACTCGACCGCGAAGGTGCCGTTCGTGATCGCCGTGGCCGGGAGCGTGGCCGTGGGCAAGAGCACCACCGCCCGCCTCCTGCAGACCCTGCTGGCCGCCAGCCCGGGGTCGCCGCGGGTGGACCTGGTGACGACCGACGGCTTCCTCATGCCCAACGCCATCCTGGAGGCGCGTGGCCTCATGGGGCGCAAGGGCTTCCCGGAGAGCTACGACCGCCGCGCGCTGCTGCGCTTCCTCGCGGATGTGAAGAGCGGCCGCGAGGAGGTCTTCGCGCCGGTCTACGACCACCAGTCCTACGACATCGTGCCGGGCCGGCAGCAGGCCGTGGACCGGCCCGACATCCTGGTCGTCGAGGGGCTGAACGTGCTGCAGGCCGGGCGCCGCTCCGACGGCACCGCGCCCGAGGTCTTCGCCTCGGACTTCTTCGACTTCTCCGTCTACGTCGACGCCTCCGAGGCCGACATCCAGACCTGGTACGTGGAGCGGTTCCTCGCGCTGCGGCGCACGGCGTTCGCCGACACCTCGGCCTTCTTCCACCGGTTCGCCGAGCTCACCGACGATCAGGCGCGCGAGACCGCGCTGGGCATCTGGGCGGCGGTGAATGCGCCGAACCTGCGGGACAACATCGCGCCGACGCGCTCCCGCGCGAGGCTCGTGCTGCAGAAGGCCGCCGACCACTCGGTGCGCCGGATCCTGCTCCGCAAGCTCTGACCTGCCCGCCGCCGCGGCGGCTTGGCAGATGTCCACCACCCGGCGGGGTGACGTGGTGACCTGCGTCACTCCCCTCGTGGGAGCTGCGCGCGCACACTGGTCGGCGTTCGGTGATCGGACAATCACCCTCAGCCATCAGGGCCTCCGCGGCCCGAACGGACGGAACCGCCATGTGCTCCCCACGTCACCCCGTGCCCCGACGTAACCAGCGACGCGCGCGACCTCGCCGCCGTCGTCCGCAGCCACCCCGAGCAGGGCTGGAGCCTGCTGTGCAACGGCGTCGTCCTCTTCGACGACGACGGCGAGCTGCTCCCGGACGGCCGCGCGATCGCCCACCCGCACACCTGGCTGGCACCGGAGCTCGTCAGCGCCTGATCTCCGGCTCACCCCGGTCGGGTCGCCGCGCCAGGAACACCCCCTCGGCGCCCGGCCGGTCCGGCGCGTCCCGCACGTCCTCGACCTCGAGGCCGGCGGCGGTCAGCGAGGCGGCCAGCTCCGCCCGGCCGCGGAACCGCAGCGTCGAGTCCGAGGTGAGGACGGCGCCGTCCGCCTCGAAGCGGAAGGTCCACCGGAAGGACACCAGCAGACCGCGGACGGCGGTGACCGCCACCTCGGTCCGCACCGCTCCCCCGGGGACGTCCACCCGGGCGGCCGAGCGCTCCGGCGTCCACTCCTGCCACGCCCGCCGCTCCGGCCGCCGGCTCTCGAACACGAACCGGCCGCCGGGCCGCAGCGCCGCCCGGACCGCGCGCAGCGCCGCGGCCCACTCCTCGTCGGTCAGGAACACCTGCGCCACGTTGCCGGTCATCGTCACCAGGTCCACCTGGAGGGGCGGGAGCGCCGCCACGCCGCCGTGCACCCAGCGCACCCGGTCGGCGTGCGGCTTGCGCCGGGCGACGTCCAGCGAGGCCCTCGCCGGGTCCAGCCCGACGACGTCGAGACCGCGGGCGGCCAGCGAGCAGGCCAGCTCGCCGGTGCCGCAGCCCACGTCGAGGACCGAGCGGACGCCGAGCTCCTCCACCAACGCCCGGTAGGCGACCAGGTCGGTCCGCGGGCCGTCGAAGGCGTCGTAGAGCTCGGCCAGCCGGGGGTCGGCGAAGACCGGGTCCGCCTCCGGGGCGGTCACCGCCCGCCCGCCTGCCGGGCGACCTCGTCCAGCCGCTCCCGGTGTGCGGCCCACCAGGCCTCGTCGACGTCGGGCAAGTTGTCCCCGACCCCCTGGTTGCCGACCGAACCGTCGAGCAGCTCGCGCACGATGTCGGCGTGGCCGGCGTGCCGGTGCGTCTCGGCAATGACGTGCACGAGCACCCGGTGCAGCGTCACCTCCGGGCGGGACCACCAGGGCACCCGCCCCGTCGCGTCGAGCGGCAGCTCGTCGACGGTGGCGTCGGTGAGCGCCCACGCGCGGCGGTAGCGGGCGAGGACGTCGGCGCGGGTCTCCTCCGGAGTCGCCCACATGTCCCAGTTGGGCTCGCCCTCCTCGGCCATCCACGGCTCGACCCCGGGCGCGGGCCGGCCGAAGACCGGACCGAAGTAGCCCAGCTCCACGAACGCCAGGTGCTTGACCAGCCCGAGCAGGTTGGTCCCGGTCGGTGTCCGCGGACGCCGCAGGTCGTACTCGGACAGCCCCTCCAGCTTGAGGACGAGGACGTCGCGGCCCTCCTGCAGGTAGGTGCGCAGGTCGGCCTTGGCGTCGTCGGCAGCGGTCACGGCCGACACCGTCGCACGCGGGTGCGACGGCGTCGACCGGGTTGCGCCCCTGCCGCTCGGCAGGTCAGGCCTGCGCGCCCACCACGTCGGCCGTCGTCCCGAGGTCGTCGGGTGCCCCGGCGGCGCGGCCCGGCGTCGAGCCGTCCGCGTCCGGCGCGTGCGCGCCGAAGTCGTGCTCGGCGAACGCCTCGATCGGCGGGCAGGCGCAGACCAGATTGCGGTCGCCGTAGGCCTGGTCGATCCGCCGGACCGGGCTGAGGTAGCTGCGCCCCTGCAGGCCGCGCACCGGGTAGATCGCCGTCGTCCGCGGGTAGGGCCGCTCCCACTCCCCCGCCAGCATCGCCAGCGTGTGCGGGGCGTTGCGCAGCGGGTTGTCGGTGGCGTCGTACTCCCCCGTCGCCACCTTCTCGATCTCGCCGCGGATGGTCACCATCGCCTCGACGAACCGGTCCAGCTCCGCCTTGTCCTCGCTCTCGGTCGGCTCGACCATCAGCGTGCCGGCGACCGGGAAGCTCATCGTCGGCGCGTGGAAGCCGAAGTCGATGAGCCGCTTGGCGATGTCGTCGTTGGTGATGCCGGTGGCCTTGGTGAGCGGCCGGATGTCCAGGATGCACTCGTGCGCGACCATGCCGTCCGCACCGGTGTAGAGCACCGGGAAGTGCTCGCGCAGCCGGCTGGCCAGGTAGTTCGCGCCGAGGATGGCGTGCTCGGTGGCGCGGGTCAGCCCGTCGGGGCCCATGAGCCGGACGTAGGCCCACGAGATCGGCAGGATGCCCGCCGACCCGTAGGGCGCGCCGGAGACGGCCGGGCCGCTCGTGCCGGTGTCGACCAGCGGGTGGCCCGGGAGGAACGGCACCAGGTGCTCCGCGACGCCGATCGGGCCGACGCCGGGGCCACCACCGCCGTGCGGGATGCAGAAGGTCTTGTGCAGGTTGAGGTGGCTGACGTCGGAGCCGAACCGGCCGGGGCCGGGCCAGGCCGACCAGCGCGTTGAGGTTCGCGCCGTCGACGTACACCTGGCCGCCGGCGTCGTGCACCGCGGCGCAGATCTCGCGCACCTCGGTCTCGTACACGCCGTGCGTCGAGGGGTAGGTCAGCATGATCGCGGCCAGCCGCTCGGCGTGCTGGTCCACCTTGGCGCGCAGGTCGCCGAGGTCGACGTTGCCCGCCTCGTCGCAGGCGACGACGACCACCCGCATGCCGGCCATGACCGCGCTCGCGGCGTTCGTGCCGTGCGCGGAGCTCGGGATCAGGCAGACGTCGCGGCCCTCGTCGCCGCGCGAGCGGTGGTAGCCGCGGATGGCCAGCAGGCCGGCGAACTCGCCCTGCGAGCCGGCGTTGGGTTGCACGCTCACGGCGGCGTAGCCGGTCACCTCGGCCAGCCAGCCGCACAGCTCGTCGATCAGCCGGGTGTAGCCGCGGGCCTGCTCGACCGGCGCGAAGGGGTGCAGCCCCGCGAACTCCGGCCAGGTGATGGCGGCCATCTCGGTCGCCGCGTTGAGCTTCATCGTGCACGAGCCCAGCGGGATCATCGTGCGGTCCAGCGCGAGGTCCTTGTCGCTCAGCGAGCGCAGGTAGCGCAGCATCGACGTCTCCGAGCGGTGCGCGGAGAAGACCGGGTGCGTCAGGTAGGCCGAGCGCCGGCGCAGCTCGCCGGGCAGCGCGTCGGCGCCGTCCTCGTCGAGGGCCGCGTCGTCGAAGGCGACGCCGAAGGACGCGGCCACCTCGCGCAGGACGGCCGGCGTCGTCGTCTCGTCGCAGGCGACGGCGACCGTGTCGGCGTCGACCAGCCGCAGGTTGATCCGTCGCTGCGCGGCGGCCGCGACGACGTCGGCGGCCCGGCCCGGGACGGCGGCGGTCACGGTGTCGAAGAAGTGCTCGTGCACCGGCAGCACCCCGCCGGCCCGGAGCGCGCCGGCCAGGGCGACGGCGCTGCGGTGCACGCGCGCCGCGATCGCGGCCAGGCCCTCGGGCCCGTGGTAGACGGCGTAGGCGCCGGCCATCACGGCGAGCAGCACCTGGGCGGTGCAGATGTTGCTGGTCGCCTTCTCGCGGCGGATGTGCTGCTCGCGGGTCTGCAGCGCGAGCCGGTAGGCGACGTCCCCGTCGGCGTCGACCGAGACGCCGACCAGCCGGCCGGGCAGCTGGCGGGCCAGCCCCTCGCGGACCGACAGGTAGCCGGCGTGCGGGCCGCCGTAGCCCATGGGGACGCCGAAGCGCTGGGTGGTGCCGCAGGCGACGTCGGCGCCCCACTCCCCCGGGGCCTCGAGCAGCGTGAGGGCGAGCAGGTCGGCGGCCACGACGACCGAGGCGCCGGCCTCGTGCGCGGCGGCGGCGAGGGCGCGGTGGTCGCGGACCGCGCCGCTCGCGCCCGGGTAGGACAGCAGGACGCCGAACGCGCCGGCCTCGGGCAGGTCGGTCGGCCAGCCCTCCGACAGGTCGGCGACGTGCAGCGCGATGCCGAGCGGCTCGGCGCGGGTCTCGAGGACGGCGAGGGTCTGCGGCAGCGTGTCGGCGTCCACGACGAAGACCGCGTCCGGCTTCGCCCGGCCCGCCCGGCGGACCAGCGTCATCGCCTCGGCGGCGGCGGTGGCCTCGTCGAGCATCGAGGCGCCGGCGACGTCGAGGCCGGTGAGGTCGGCGACCATCGTCTGGAAGTTGATCAGCGCCTCGAGCCGGCCCTGGCTGATCTCGGGCTGGTAGGGCGTGTACGCCGTGTACCAGGCCGGGTTCTCCAGGACCGTCCGCTGGATGACCGAGGGCGTGACCGTGCCGTAGTAGCCCAGCCCGATCATCGAGGTCAGGACGTCGTTCTCCGCGGCCCGCTCGCGCAGCTCGGCGAGGACGGCGGCCTCGTCGGCGGCCGGCGGCAGGGCCAGCGGCGAGCGGTCGCGCACGCCCTCGGGGACGCAGGCGTCGGCCAGCGACTCGAGCGTGGGGTGCCCCACGACCCGCAGCATCTCGGCGGTGTCATCGCCCCGCGGCCCGATGTGCCGGGCGGCGAAGGATCCCGCCGGGTCCAGCGCCGTCAGCGACGGGAGCGATCCGGACATCGGCGGGGTGTCAGCACGGTCGGCCACTGGCAGAACGCTACAACACTGTCGGCCTCCGGCCGACCCCGCGACCACGTGCCGTACCCGACACCGAGGAGCCGCTGCGTCTCGCCTGCGCGGACCCCTCCGGGGCCCACTCGGCACGACAGAACCAACTACATGGCGCGGCGGCGGCGGCGCATGGAGAGCTCGTCGTCGGCGGCGGCGAGGGGCGCGCCGTCGAGCCGTTCGGCGGGGAGCTCGGCGAGCTCGCCGGACAGCTCCCGGAGGGCACCGGAGACGGCGATGCCGAAGACGCCCTGGCCGCCGGCGAGCAGGTCGACGACCTCTTCGGCGGAGGTGCACTCGTAGACGGTGGCGCCGTCGGAGAACAGCGTGATGTTGGCGAGGTCCTTGATGCCGCGGTTGCGCAGGTGGTCGACGGCCTTGCGGATGTTCTGCAGGGAGACGCCGGTGTCGAGCAGCCGCTTGACGACCTTGAGCACGAGGATGTCGCGGAAGGAGTACAGCCGCTGGGTGCCGGAGCCGGTGGCGCTGCGGACCGACGGGGCCACGAGGCCGGTGCGCGCCCAGTAGTCGAGCTGGCGGTAGGTGATGCCCGCGGCGGCGCAGGCGGTGGGCCCGCGGTAGCCCACGAGGTCGGTGTCCACCTCGTCGTACGCAGGGGCCCCGACCGCGGCGTCGCTGAAGAGCTGACCCTGGGAGCCCTTGTCCTGGTCGCTCACGTCGGCGTCCTCCTCTGTCCCGGTCCGCTGGTGCGGGCCGGGTCGACGGCTGGTCATCCGGGGTCGGACGTGCCGTGGCTCGCGCCACAGATCCCAGGTGTCACACCGTTGTTGTTCGCCGAACCGTAAGCCGGGCCAGGGGGTCGGTCAACTGACGAGGGCGGCGTGTCGTCACGCTCACCACTTCGGGTCAACTCCGGCGCGGGCCTGCCGATGCTCCCTGGTTGGCCTCCGTCAGGCGCCGCCGGAGCCCGAACCGGCCCCGAAGTCCTCCGGGGAGATCTGGTCGAGGAACTCGCGGAACTTCTCCACCTCGTCCTCCTGCTCGTCCGGGATCTCGATGCCCACCTCGTCGAGCAGGTCGTCCGAGCCGTAGATCGGCGACCCGGTGCGGACGGCGAGCGCCACCGCGTCCGACGGGCGGGCGCTGACCACCCGCTCGTCCCCGAGGACCAGCTCGGCGATGTAGATCCCGTCGCGCATCTCGGTGATGTTGACCGCCTCGAGCTCGGCGCCGAGGGCGGTGATCACCTCGCGCAGCAGGTCGTGGGTCATCGGCCGGGCGGGGCGGACGCCCTGCTGCTCGAACGCGATGGCCGCGGCCTCGACCGCGCCGATCCAGATCGGCAGGTACCGCTCCCCCTGCGTCTCCTTGAGCAGCAGGATCGGCTGGTTGCCGGGCAGCTCCACCCCGGACGCCCACGACTCGAAGCTCCTGCACGGTACGGCTCCCTCGGCTGCGTGCCCGGCGTTCCGGACCGACGGCGTCGTCCGGGTGCGGGCGGTGTGGTGACTGGTGGCGACGGCGGACGGGGACTGCGACGGGCCTACGGTACGCCCGACTCAGGGCCGCAGGAGATCCCGCAGCCGTGCTTCGAGCAGGGCGGTGTGCAGCTGCGCGGAGAGCCCCGCGAGGTCGCGCAGCTTCTCGGTGGCGCGGGTCCGGGCCTCCTCGGAGCGGGCCCGCAGCACCGGCGCGACCAGCTGCTCGACGAGGCCGGCCTCCCGCTCGACGCCGCTGCGGTAGACCCGCAGGTGCCGGGGCTCGATACCGTGCCGGGCCAGCCCCGCCGCCGCCCGGGCGATGGCCAGGTCGGCCACCGGGTGCCGGCCGTCGGCGTCGGTGGCCAGCAGCCCGAACTGCACGCAGTCGGCCAGCTGCCCAGGCTCCAGCCCGGCGGCCCGCGCGAACTGGTCGGCGGTGAGCGGGGCGGCCTCGCCGTCCTCCCCGGTGGGGGCCCGCGGCGGGACGGTCGCGGGCCCGGAGGTGCCCGGGATCGGCTCGCCGCGGTCCAGCGCCTCGAGGTGGTCCTTGATCACCCGCAACGGGAGGTAGTGGTCCCGCTGCGCGGTCAGCACGTACCGCAGCCGGCTGACGTCGGCCCGGGAGAACTTCCGGTACCCCGAGGGCGTCCGCTGCGGGTGGACCAGGTCCTCCGACTCGAGGTACCGGATCTTGCTGATCGTCACGTCGGGGAAGTCGTCGCGCAGCACGGCGAGCACCTCGCCGATGGTCAGACGTGGTGCGTGCTGGTCGCCGGCGTCCCCCGAGGAGCGAGCCGGACCCCCCACTAGCGAGCGGCCGGCTCGCCGGTCCGGGGACCGGTCAGGTAGACGAGGCGGAACTTGCCGATCTGCACCTCGTCGCCCCCCGACAGGGAGGCGACGTCGACCGGCTCGCGGTTGACGTAGGTGCCGTTGAGGCTGCCGACGTCGTGCACCGAGTAGCCGCTGCCCTCGCGGTGGAACTCCACGTGGCGACGGCTGACGGTGACGTCGTCGAGGAAGATGTCGCTGTCGGGGTGCCGACCGGCGGTGGTGACGTCCTGGTCGAGCAGGAAGCGGCTGCCCGCGTTGGGGCCGCGCTTGACGACGAGCAGGGCCGACCCGGCCGGCAGGGACTCGACGGCGCCGGCGTGGGCGTCGGCCGGCGACTCCGCGGTCTCGGGCTGCTCGGCGGAGTCCTCGCCGCCCACCTTGGGGATCACGCTGGTGGACTCGCCGATGCGCTCCGGCGAGAGCGCCGAGCCGCACTGGGCGCAGAAGCGACTGCCCTCGGGGTTCTCGTGTCCACATCGAGTGCAGTGCACGTTGCGTCTCCTCCGGTGGGGGGTCATGGAACCAGCGGTCGACCCGGAGGTCGACCTGACGTGCAGGTGGGGCGCGGGAGCCGGCGGCTGGTCGCCGGTGGACTGGCGTCCCCGTCGCGATCATAGTGATCCGGGCGTGGCCCGGCGCGTCAGGCGGGGCCGTCAGGACCCGTCGACGAGCGCCTGGTAGGCGTCGGCGTCCAGCAGCGCGCCGATCGGGTCGCCGCCCTCGCCGGGGACGCTGATCTCGACCAGCCAGCCGGCGCCGTACGGGTCGGCGTTGACCGTCTCCGGGGTGTCGGTCAGGACCTCGTTCACCGCGGCCACGACGCCGGCGACGGGGGCGTAGACGTCGGACACCGACTTGGTGGACTCCACCTCCCCGATCGGCGTCCCCGGGGTCACCTCGTCGCCCACGGAGGGCAGCTGCACGAAGACGATGTCCCCCAGGGCGTCCTGGGCGTGGTCGGTGATGCCGACCCGGACGACGGTCGACGTGCCGTCGGTGCCCTGCACCAGCGCCCACTCGTGCTGGTCGGTGTAGCGGCGGTCATCAGGCGTGCTCATGCGGGCAGTCTCCATGGTCGGGTGGTCGCACGTCGTGTGCAGGGGCCCGCCCCGGGCGGAGCGAGGAGCGGTGGGCACGGGGCCCGTGGTCAGTCGTCGTCCGGCGCAGCGTATTGAGCCTCCGGGAGCGGCCGCAACGCGTCCACGAGCAGGTCGGGCACCTGCTCGACGGTCACCGAGCCGCCGCGCCCGCCGACGCTCTGCACCACGCCGCCGGGGATGTTCAGGGCCGTCTCCAGGTCCTGCGGCGACCCGAGCACCAGCACCTCGTAGGGCGCGGTGACCGGGCGGCCGTCGATCAGCAAGGCGCCCGGGGCACCGGTGACCGCCGTCGTCAGCCCGACGCGGACGCCGTCGAACTGCATGGTCTCCGCTCCCGCGCCGCGCAGCTCCTGGATCACGTCGATCAGGTCGGTCACCCGCAGCACGTCGTCGGGGTCGCGCAGCGTGAGGCGCAGGCCCGGGCCCTCGGCGGGGGCGGTGCCGTTGAGCACCGCGAGCGCGGCCGCCCGGGTGCCCGCCTCCTCCAGCGCCGACGCGGTCTCGCTGTCGGAGCTGGTCAGCTGGCGCAGCGCGCTGCGCTGGTCGGCGATCTGCTCGCGCAGCCGGACGCCTCGGGAGCTGACCTCGTCGACGATGCGCACGAGGTCCTCCTCGCGCGCGCCGGCCAGCGCCTGCTCGTCGTCGGCGTTGCGCACCTGCACGGTGAAGGCGAAGCCGAGCAGCAGTGTGAGGACGCCGATCAGCAGCGCGGCAGGCAGGTCGCGGCGGCGGGTGGGTGGGGTCCCCTCCCCCGCGGGCGCAGGGTCCTCGGTTGCCGGGTCCTCGGTTGCCGGGTCCTCGGTTGCCGGGTCCTTGGTTGCCGGGTCCTTGGTTGCCGGGTCCTCGCGTGCCGGGTCCCCGGTTGCCGGGTCCTCGCGTGCCGGGTCGGCCGGCGCCGGGTCGGTGGTCATGCCCGGAAGACGTGCCGCCGGATGGCCGCGGCGTTGCCGAAGATGCGGATGCCGAGGACGACGACGACGGCGGTGGAGAGCTGCGCGCCGACGCCGAGCTGGTCGCCGAGGAAGACGATGAGCGCGGCGACGACCACGTTGGACACGAACGAGATGACGAAGACCTTGGCGTCGAAGATGCCGTCGAGCCGGGCCCGGAGGCCACCGAACACGGCGTCCAGCGCCGCCACGACCGCGATCGGCAGGTAGGGCTGCAGCCCCAGCGGCACGGTCGGGTCGAGCAGCAGGCCGAGCAGGACACCGGCCACGAGGCCGAGGATCGGGATCACGGGGTCAGTCTCCGGTCGCGGGGTCAGTCGGCGGGGCGGTCGGCGGGGCGGTCGGCGGGGTGGTCGACGGGGCGGTCGACGGTGCGGTGCGGTCGCCGGTCACGGGCCGGGCGGCGCGCAGCTCGGGCGTGCCGGCGGCGGGCAGGCTCAGGTCGTCCTTGCGCGCGAAGTCGAAGCGCAGCCCGAAGGACTCCTCGATGAGCGCGAGCGCGCCCACCTCGGGGCTGGCGAGGAAGCCGCTGGACAGCGTGTCGGGGTCGCCGATCGCGCGCACCTCGTAGGGGTTGGTCACCGGCCGGAAGTCGACGAGCACGGCCTCCCCGGCGAACCGGATGGCGCTGGTGGGGCCCAGCCGCTGGCCGTTGATGCTGATCGCCTCGGCGCCGGCCGCCCACAGCGCGTTGACGACCTGCTGGAGGTCGCCGTCGCGCACCCGGCCGCGGACGTCGGCCTCCGCGCCGCCGCCGACCGGGTCGTCGTCGGCTCCGGAACCGGCGTTGGCGAGGGTGACCAGCAGCCCGGGCCCGCGCACCGGCACGGCGGCCGCGCCGACCTCGGCCCGGCGGAGCTCGTCGAGCGCCCGCTGACCGGTGCTGGAGGAGGCCAGCAGCTCGTCGCGCGCGCGGCCGACCTCGGCCCGCAGCTCCTCGAGCTCGGCGGCCAGCGCGTCGCTGGCGTCGGACTCGGTCCGGATGTCCTCGACCAGCGCGGCGCGGATCTCCTGCCGGCCCTGGAGCCGCTCCGCAGCCTGGGCGTAGGTCACCGCGGCGAGCACCCCGGCCACGACCATCGTGAGGGCCACCAGCGTCCGGCCGCGCCAGCGGCGGGGAGCCGCCTCCCCGTCGCCCGCCGGGGCCCCGGCCGCGCGCGCCGCCCGCGCCTCGGCGGCCTGCGCGTAGGCGGGGTCGAGCGTCTCGGCGAGGACGTCGTCGAGCAGGGAGGCACCCAGCGACCGCGGACCCCCGCCGGGGGGAGCTGCGGTCACGGCACCGCGCCGGCCGCGGGGGCGGACCGCTCGGCCCGCACGATCCCGACGACCTGGGCGACGTACAGCACGCCGGCCAGCAGGTAGAGCGCCGTCCCCCAGATGGTGAGCGCCCACGCGAACGGCTCGGCCAGCGTGGCCAGCCACCCCTCGCCGTCGGCCAGCAGCAGGACGGGGAAGGCGTAGAGCAGCAGGAAGGTCGCCGCCTTGCCCAGGTAGTGCACCTGCAGCGGCGGGTAGCCGTACCGCCGCAGCACCAGCAGCATCAACGCCGAGGACCAGCTCGCGGCCCAGCAGCAGCGCCACCACCCAGACCGGGACGACGTCGCGCAGCGCGAGCGCCACGAGCGTGCAGACGATGTAGAGCCGGTCGGCCGCCGGGTCCAGCAGCGCGCCGAGCTTGCTGCTCTGGTCCAGCCAGCGCGCGAGCTTGCCGTCGGCCCAGTCGGTGATGCCCGAGACCATGAGCACGATGACGGCCCAGCCGTCGGCCTCGGGCCCGAGCAGCAGCCACAGGAACAGCGGCACCCCGAGCAGCCGCAGCACCGACAGCGCGTTGGGCAGCGTCCAGATGCGGTCGGGCAGCTCGTCCCGGCCCACGAAGCCGGCACCGTGCGCCGCCGTCGTCTCGGCCGACGGCCCGTTCGACGACGTCACGATCCCTCCAGCCCGCTGTGCACCCTGCGCAGAGGCTAGTGGACGCCTCCGACGTCCTCCCCACGCGCCGACCGACGGCGGGTCCCCGGTTCGCGGCTCCCCGGCGGGGCCCTCAGACGGGCACCGAGAGCGAGGCCGGCGCCGGCTCGTGGCCCAGCGGACGCCGGTCGAAGGAGCCGGTGCCGTGGCTGATCGACCGCAGCGCGCCCGGGTAGCCGAGCAGCTCGACCTCGGGCACCTCGGCACGCACGGTCGCCCGGTCGGACCCGGGGTCGGTGTCGCTGCCGGTGACCCGCGCCCGGCGTGAGGACAGGTCGCTCATGACCGCGCCCACGTACTCCGCCGGCACCCGGACAGCGACCTCGCACCACGGCTCGAGCACGCGGGTGCCGGCTGCGGCGGCCAGCTCGCGCAGGGCCAGGGCGCCGGCGGACTGGAAGGCCGCGTCCGAGGAGTCCACCGAGTGCGCCTTGCCGTCGACCAGCGTGACGTGCACGTCGACGACGGCGCGGTCGCCGCCCAGCCCGCGCTCGGCCTGCGCCCGGATGCCCTTCTCCACGCTGCCGTGGAACTGGCTGGGCACCGTGCCGCCGACGATCCGCTGCTCGAACACGATGCCGCTGCCCGGCGGCCCCGGCTCCCCCTCGACGACGACCACCGCGTACTGGCCGTGCCCGCCGGACTGCTTGACGTGCCGCGCCGTCACCCGGCCGGGGCCGGCCAGCGTCTCCACCAGCGGCACCCGCACCGGGACGGTGGCGACCGAGACGCCGTGCCGGGTGCGCAGCCGCTCCAGCAGCACCTCGGCGTGCGCCTCTCCCACGCACCACAGCAGCAGCTGCCCGGTCTCGGGGCGCCGCTCCAGCCGGACCGTCGGGTCCTCGGCGACGAGCCGGGTCAGCGCCGTGGCCAGCCGGTCCTCGTCGGACCGGGACGCGGCCTCGAGCGCGACCGGCTGCTGCGGCGTGGGCAGCGCCCAGGGCGGCACGAGCCGCGGGTCCTCCGGGGAGGACAGCGTGTCGCCGGTCTCGGCGCTGCTGAGCCGGGCGATGGCGCAGATGTCCCCCGCCGGGCAGGCGGCCACCGGCCGGAGCAGCGCGCCCAGGGGCGAGCTGAGCGCGCCGATCCGCTCGTCCACGTCGTGGTCGGGGTGCCCGCGGTCGGCCATGCCGTGGCCGGACACGTGGACGGCGACGTCCGGGCGGAGGGTGCCGGAGAAGACGCGCACCAGCGAGACCCGGCCGACGTAGGGGTCCGTCGTCGTCTTCACCACCTCGGCGACCAGCGGGCCGTCGGGGTCGCAGGTCAGCGCCGGCGCGGACGAGCCGTCCGGGCGGGTGACCGGTAGGCAGCCGTGCTCGGCGGGGCCGGGGAAGCCGGCGACGAGCAGCTCGAGCAGGGCGTCGACGCCGATGCCCGAGGGCGGCGCGGCGCAGAGCACCGGGTGGAAGTGCGCCCGGGCGACGGCGGTCTCCAGGTCGGCGATCAGGTCGTCCTGCACCAGCTGGTCCCCGGCGAGGTAGCGCTCCATGAGCGCCTCGTCCTCGCTCTCGCCGATGATCCCCTCGATCAGCTCCGACCGGAGCCGGTCGGCCTCGCCCTCCGCCGCCCGGCCGGCCGAGGCCTGGGGGTCCAGCAGCGAGACCAGGCCGCGCACCGCGCTGTCCGGGCCGCGCTCGACCAGGTGCACGGGGAAGACGCCCTCCCCGAGCAGCACCTGGCACATCCGGATGGCGTCGTCGACGTCGGCCTGCGGGCGGTCGATCTGGGTGAGCACGACCGCGCGCGGCATCCCGACCGCGGCGCACTCCTCCCAGAGGGCCGCCGTGGTCGCGTCCACCCCGTTGACCGCGGAGACGACGAAGAGCGCGGCGTCGGCGGCCCGGAGCCCGGCGCGCAGCTCGCCCACGAAGTCCGGCGCCCCGGGGGTGTCGAGCAGGGTGATGCGGTGGCCGGCGTGCTCGACGGTCGCGACGCCGAGCGAGACCGACCGCCGCTGCCGGATCTCGACCTCCTCGGTGTCCAGGCAGGTGGTGCCGTCCTCGACCCGGCCGGCGCGGGGCAGCGCGCCGGTCGCGACGAGCAGCGCCTCGGCCAGGGTGGTCTTGCCCGCGCCCGTGTGGCCGACCAGGGCGACGTTGCGCACCAGCTCGGCCGCCCGTGGCGCGGGTGCCGCTGCGGTCTCCTTCGCCATCTGCCGGGCTCAGCTCTGCGCCGGGTCGGCGCGCAGCACGGTCGCCGTGCCGGCCGGGTAGAAGACGCCCTCGTGACCGTCCGGCGCCCAGCGGACCCGGTACGGCGGCCCGCCGCCCGGCTCGGCGCACCCGACGACCTCGCCGGTGCGGTCGGGTTCTCCCTGGTGGGTCGAGTGGACGACGATGCGGTCCCCGACGTGCGCTTCCACGGTGGCCTCCGGGCGGTGGGCTGTGGTCTGGATCACAGCCTGCCCCGACCGGCGGACGGGATCAAGGGACGCGGCGACGGTCAGGGCACCGTGCGCGCGTCCACCTCCGCAGTGTGCGCCCCGAGCCCGGACGGCGTGCCGGGAACCCCGCCGCGCATGCTGGGCGCATGAGCACCGACCACGCCGCCGGCCGGAACCAGAGCACCGGGCTGGCGCACGCCGTCCTCGCGGAGACCACGGACCTGCCCGCGCCCTGGGCCGCGATCTGCGGCGCGTCGGTCGACGTCGTGCAGGGCAGGTGGAACGGCCCGCGCGGGCTGGGCTCGTCGTCCCCCTGCCCGGAGTGCCGGCGCCTCACCGCCGCCTGACCGGCCGCAGGGGCCGGAACCCCTCCCCTCGACCGCCGGTCCTTGCGCGGACCGGTACTCGGTCCGGTGTTGGGGATAACGGTCGTACACCGGGCGAGCCGAACCGGGGTGGGTGGGTCAGCTCTCGACGAAGCGGTTCAGCCGCTCGATCGCCTCGACGAACTCCTCGACCATCTCGAGCACGACCCGGCGGGCAGGCCGGACCGAGCTCATCGCGGCGCTGCCCACGATCTGCCCGACGAAGTAGGTCGCCAGGTCGTTGGCCGGGGTGCCGGGCGTGCCCGCGACGCGGTTGATCCGCGCCTGCGCCTCGCCGACGAGCATCGGCTGCAGCGGCATGGGCAGCGTGCCCGGGCCCTCGCCGGACTCCCACTCCTCGGTCCACGGGCTGCGCAGCATCCGTGCCGGCTTGCCGGTCATCGACCGCGACCGGACCGTGTCGTCGAGCCCGGCGCGCAGGAACTTCTCCTTGACCGCGGGGTTGGTCTCGGCCTCCTCGGTGGTCAGCCACACCGAGCCGCACCAGACGCCGTCGGCGCCCAGCGCCACCCCGGCGGCCAGCTGCCGGCCGCGGCCGATCCCACCGGCGGCGAGGACGGGCAGCGGGCCGACGGCGTCGACGACCTCGGGCACCAGCACCATCGTGGCGATCTGCCCGGTGTGCCCGCCGGCCTCGGTGCCCTGGGCGACGATCAGGTCGGCGCCTGCGTCCTTGTGCTTGATCGCGTGGTGCACCGAGCCGGCCAGGGCGGCGACCGGGATGCCGGCGCCGTGCGCGCGCTCGATGAAGTGCGGCGGCGGCGGGCCGAGCGCGGAGGCGACCAGCTTGGTCTTGTGCGCGAAGAGGACGTCGAGCAGCGGCGCCATGCTCTTGGGGTCCACGCGCATGCCGCCGACGCCGGAGCTGCGGCCGCCGCTGGGGGCGTCGGCGGGCAGCGGCGGGATGCCGTAGCGGTCGAGCAGCCCGTCGAGCCACTGCCGGTGCCCGGCGGGCAGCAGCTGGTCCAGCGCCGAGCGGTCCAGCCCGCCGGCCTCGGAGCCGGCGAACTTCTCGGGCACGAGCAGGTCGACGCCGTAGGGCTTGCCCTTGACCTCCTCCTCGATCCAGGCGAGGTCGATGTCGAGCTGCTCCGGGGTGTGCGCCACGGCGCCGAGGACGCCGAGCCCTCCGGCGTTGGTGACGGCGGCGACGACGTCGCGGCAGTGGCTGAAGGCGAAGATCGGGACGTCGATGCCGACGAGGTCGGTGGCGGCTGTGCGCACGGGAGGAGCCTCTCTCAGGGGTGGGGCGAGGGGTGGGTCGCGGAAGTCAGGGACGGCCGCCGGGCGGCGGGCCGTCGGTGGCGCCGCCGGCGAAGGCCTGCGCCTTCTCCATCCAGTCGCGGGCGGCCGCGCCGTCGGTCTCCAGCGCGGTGTCGTCGACGTGCCGCCGCTGGGTGACGACGAGGCAGAAGTCCAGCGCCGGCCCGCGGACGGACTCCGCGGCGTCGTCCGGGCCCCAGCGCCAGACCTCGCCCGAGGGTGCGGTGAGCTCGAGCCGGACCTCGCCGGCGGGCTGCTCCTCGCGCCGGTTGGCGTAGGTCCACGTCCGCGTGATGAAGCCGATCTGGCAGATGTGCCGGAGCCGGTCGGTCGGCTCGCGGGTCGCCCCGACGGCGTCGGCGACGTCGTGGCCGTGCGCCCAGGTCTCCATGAGCCGGGCGGTGAGGAACGAGCGGACGCTCATCGACGGCCCGTACCAGGGCGCCCGGCCCGCCGGGTCGACCTGCCCGACGACGTCGAGCAGCCGGGCCCGGTTCGCCCGCCAGGCGGCGAGCAGCGCGGCGGGCGCGAGGTGGCGGTGCAGCGTGACGCCGTCCATGTCCTCGAGCAGGGGCCCGATCGAGGCGGTGAACGCGGCCTCGTCGGTGAGCGCGAGCACGGCGGCGCCGTCGAAGTAGGTGAGGTGGCCGACCTGGTCGGCCACGGTCCAGCCGGGGCTCGGCGTGGGGGTGGCCCACTGCTGGTCGGTCAGCCCGTCGAGGACGGCGTCGAGGGACGCGTGCTCGGCGGCCAGGTCGGCGGCGACGGCGTCGACGTCGGTCATCGTGCGAGTCCTCTCAGGATGATGTCGACCGCTTCGTCCGCGGCCTGCGGCGGCGAGCTGCGCAGCGTGCGGGCCACCTCGGGGGCGGCGAAGCTGCGCCCGAGGCCGGCCAGCACGCGGGCGATCGCCGCGGTGTCGACGTCGGCGACGTCGCCGCGGGCGACCGCGGTGTCCAGCAGCACGCGGGTGACGTCGACGAGGTACTGGTTGTGGCTGTCGACCAGCGCCTTGACCGCCGGGACGGTGCTGAGGTCGCGCGACCAGGCGTCGGTGGCGCGGCCGACGGCGACGTGCGCCGCGCGCAGGTAGGCCCGGATCGCGTCCAGCGGCGGCATGTCCTCGGCGATGATCCGCTGCGCGTCGCCACCGATCCGCCACAGCTGCCGGTCGACGACCATGAGCACGAGCTCGTCCCGGCTGGGCGCCAGCGCGTAGAGGGTGCGCAGCGAGCAGCCGGCGCGGGCGGCGATCTCGGCCATCGTGAGGTCGGCGAAGCCGTCCCGGAACATCGGGTCGAGCAGCTCGAGCACCTCGCGCTGCCGCTGGGTGAGCTGCGTCCGGCGCTCCCGGTCCAGGAACGGGCGGGGGCGCTCGAGCGCGGCCAGCGGGCTCACGCCGCCGTCCCGTCGAGCAGCGCGACCGGCACGTCGGCGTGCCGGGCGCGCAGCCACTCCCCCAGGCTCTTGGCCTGGCCGTCCTGCCGGGTCGAGGCGGCGACGCCCTCGTCGAGCAGCCCGTGCACGACGAAGTTGAGCGAGCGCAGCGCCGGCAGCCGGTGCCGGTCGACCCGCAGCGGCGCGGTCTCGGGCAGCAGCTCCGCGAGCCGCTCGGTGGTCAGGAAGGCGTCGAGCCACGCCCAGGCCTGGTCGCTGCGGGCGAAGACGCCGAGGTTGGCGTTGCCGCCCTTGTCCCCCGAGCGCGCGCCGAGCAGCCGGCCCAGCGGCACCCGCGTCGTCGGCCCGGTGGGGACGGCGGCCGCCGGCCCGGGCAGCGGCTCGACCGGGACGGCGGGCGTCGGCGGGGCGGTCGAGGGCACGGTCGTCGTCGCCCCGCCCAGGACGGTCACCTGCTGCGGCACCAGCTCGGCCGGCACCACCGCGGGCCGGTAGACGCCGTAGGGCCGGGCGTCCCGCCCGCCGCCTCCGACGCCGAAGAAGCCGGGGATCGTCGCCAGCGCCAGCTCGGTCATCGCCGCGCCGACCGACCGGCCGAGCTTGCGCTCGTCGGGGTCCTTGAGGGTCAGCCGCCACACGGCGACGGCCTCCTCGTTGGTGGCCGGGTCGGCCTTGTCGGTGCGCACGACCGTCGTCGTCACGTCGGCGAAGTCCTCGGGGCCGTAGGGGCAGGCGGCCCAGAACGCCTCCTCGACCAGCGCCGCCTTGGCCTCGATGTCGAGACCGACCAGCGCGATGCCGAGGTCGGTGCGGAACCCGCCGAGGGAGTTCATGGCGACCTTGAGCGTGGCCGGCGGCCGCTCGCCGCGGGCGCCGCTGATCCGCACCCGGTCGGGGGCGACCTGCTCGAGGGCCACGGTGTCGAAGCGCGCGGTGACGTCGGGGCCGAGGTAGGCCGGGCCGCCGATCTCGTAGAGCAGCTGGGAGGTCACCGTGCCGGTGGACACCTGGCCACCGGTGCCGTCGTGCTTGCCGATGACGCTGCTGCCGTCGGCGGCGATCTCGGCCCACGGGAAGCCGGTGCGGGCCATGCCCGGCACCTCGGTGAAGAAGGAGTAGTTGCCGCCGGTGGCCTGGGTGCCACACTCGATGACGTGCCCGGCGACGACGGCGCCGGCGAGGGCGTCCCAGTCGTCGCGCGCCCAGCGGTGGTGCCAGGCGGCCGGGCCGCAGACGATCGCGGCGTCGGTGGTGCGGCCGGTGATGACGATGTCCGCGCCGGCGTCCAGCGCGTCCACGATCCCCCAGCAGCCGAGGTAGGCGTTGGCGCTGATGAACCGGCACGGGTCGCCCAGCGGCTCGCCGGTGTCCAGGTGCGCGAGGTCGACCCCGGCGGCGACCAGCTCGCCCAGCCGGGGCAGCAGGTCGTCGCCGGTGACGTAGGCGATCCGCGGCGACAGGCCCAGCTTGGCGGCGACCTCCGCGACGGCCTCCGCGCAGCCGGCCGGGTCCAGGCCGCCGGCGTTGGCGACGACCTTGGTGCCGCGGTCCAGGCAGGTGCCCATGACCTGCTCCATCTGGGTCACGAACGTGCGGGCGTAGCCACCACCGGGGCGCGCTGCCCGGCTGCGGGCCAGGATCAGCATGGTCAGCTCGGCCAGCCAGTCACCGGTCAGGACGTCGATCGGCCCGCCCTCGACCATCTCCCGGGCGGCGGAGAGCCGGTCGCCGTAGAAGCCCGAGCAGTTCGCGATGCGCAGCGGCTCAGCCATCGGTGGCCTCCGGCTCGACCACGAGCAGGACGGCGCCGTTCTCGACCTGCTGGCCGACGGCGGCCCGCACCTCGGTGACCAGCCCGTCGAACGGGGCCTTCACGTGGTGCTCCATCTTCATCGCCTCCAGCAGCACCAGCGTCTGCCCGGCGCGCACGCGGTCGCCGACGGCGCAGCGGACGTCGAGGACGACGCCGGGCATCGGGGCGACGAACCCGCCCTCGACCGCGCCGGCGCCCGGGGGCACGAAGCGCGGCACCACGGCCAGCTCGACGGTGCCCGAGGGCGCCTGCACGAGCAGCCGGTCGCCGTCGGCGGTGACGGCGTACCGCGCCCGCCGGCCGGCGATCTCGACGTCGACGCCGTCCGGCGCCCAGGCGTGCACCCGCGCGGTGCCGAGGTCCCCGACGGCGAAGCTGCCGTCGCGCCGGGCGCGGTACCGCACCTCGACCTCGTCGTCCCGGTGCCGCAGGCGCACCGAGGTGTCGGGCAGCCGGGCGTTGCGCCAGCCGGTGGGCACCCCGCGGAGCACCTCGGCCTCCGCGCGGTTGCGGCCCTGCAGCCACAGCGCCGCGGCGGTGGCGACCCGCTGCAGGTCGGCGTCGTCGAGCTCGAGCCGCGCCGCGGGTGCGTGCCGCTCGATGAAGTCGGTCGTCGTGTCGCCGGCCAGGAACGCCGGCGAGCGGAGGACGGCGACGAGGAAGTCGCGGTTGGTGGTGAGCCCGCCCAGGTGCAGGCGGGTCAGCGCCAGCGCCAGCCGGCCGGCGGCCTCGCGGCGGGTGGGCGCGTGCGCGACCACCTTGGCCAGCATCGGGTCGAAGCTGACGCCGACGACCGAGCGCGCCTCCACCCCGGAGTCCCAGCGCACCGCGGGCTCGGGGGCCGGCGCGAACGCGGTGACGGTCCCGGTGGCGGGCAGGAAGCCCGCGGCGGGGTCCTCGGCGTAGAGCCGCACCTCGATCGCGTGCCCCGCGAAGGCCACGTCGTCCTGGGTCAGGTCCAGGCGCTCGCCGGCGGCGACGCGCAGCTGCTCCCGGACCAGGTCGATGCCGGTCACCTCCTCGGTGACCGGGTGCTCGACCTGCAGGCGGGTGTTGACCTCGAGGAAGAAGAACTCGCGGGTGTCGTCGTCGACGAGGAACTCGACCGTGCCGGCCGAGCGGTAGCCCAGCGCCCCGGCCAGGGCCAGCGCCGCCTCCCCCATCGCCGTCCGCAGGGCGTCGTCGACCACCGGCGAGGGCGACTCCTCGACGACCTTCTGGTGCCGCCGCTGGATGGAGCACTCGCGCTCACCCAGGTGCAGCAGGTTGCCGTGCGCGTCGCCGAGGACCTGGATCTCCACGTGCCGCGCCCGGCGCACGTAGCGCTCGAGGAACACCCGGTCGTCGCCGAAGCCGGACAGCGCCTCGCGCTGCGCGCCGGCCACCGCCTCGGCCAGGTCGGCGGCGGACTCCACGACCCGCATGCCCTTGCCGCCGCCGCCGGCCGCGGCCTTGACCAGCAGCGGGTAGCCGACGGCGTCACGGTCGCCCGGGTCGTCGGAGGACGGCAGGGTCGGGACGCCGGCGGCGACGGCGGCCTTCTTGGCGGCGAGCTTGTCGCCCATGGCGGCGATGACCTCGGGCGTGGGGCCGATCCACACCAGGCCGGCGGCGAGGACGTCGGCGGCGAAGCCGGCGTTCTCGGAGAGGAAGCCGTAGCCGGGGTGGATCGCCTGCGCGCCGGTGGCCCGGGCCGCGGCGATCACGGCCGCGCCGTCCAGGTAGCCGGTGTCCAGGCGGACCGCCTCGTCGGCGTCGGCCACGTACGGGGCGCCGGCGTCGGCGTCCACGTAGACCGCGACGCAGCGGTACCCCATGGCGCGGGCGGTGCGGAACACCCGCCGGGCGATCTCGCCGCGGTTGGCGACGAGCACGGTGTCGAAGGTCGTGCCCCCGGGGATCGCGGTCACAGCCGGAACACCCCGAACTGCTCGGCGCCCTCGACCGGGCCGTTGGCCACGAACGACAGGCACATGCCCAGGACCGTGCGGGTGTCGCGCGGGTCGATGATGCCGTCGTCGCTCACCGCCCCGGTGGCACGCAGGGCCAGTGACCCCTCCTCCTGGCCGGCCTCGACCATCGCCACGATCTTCGCGTCCTCGTCCTCGTCGAAAGGGATGCCCGCACGTGCCGCCTGGCCGCGGCGGACCTGCGACATGACCCCGGCGATCTGCTTGGGGCCCATCACCGCGATCTTCGCCGTCGGCCAGAGGAAGGTGAACCGGTTGCCGAAGGCCCGGCCGGACATGCCGTAGGTGCCGGCGCCGTAGGAGGAGCCGATGATCACCGTCAGGTGCGGCACCGTGGAGTTGGTGACCGCGTTGAGCATCTGGCTGCCCTTCTTGACGATCCCGGCCGCCTCGAAGTCCCGGCCGACCATGTAGCCGGTGATGTTCTGCAGGAAGACCAGCGGGACGTCGATCCGGTTGCACAGCTGGATGAAGTGCGCCGCCTTCTGCGCGGAGTCCGGGTGCAGCACGCCGTTGTTGCCGAGGATCCCGACCGGGTAGCCGTGGATCGAGGCCCACCCGCAGACGAGGGTCGGCCCCCACCGCGGCTTGAACTCCTCGAACCGCGACCCGTCGGCGACGCGGGCGATGACGTCGCGGACGTCGACCGGCTGGCGGAGGTCGCGGCTGACCAGCCCGAGCAGCTCCTCGGGGTCGTGCACCGGCTCGTCGGCGGTGAGCGAGGGCCCGGGGCCGGCCTTGCGCCAGTTGAGGTGCGACACCGCCTCGCGGCACATCCGGATGGCGTCCACCTCGTCCTCGGCGAAGTAGTCGCCCAGGCCGGAGACGTCGGCGTGCAGCCGGGCGCCGCCGAGGGTCTCGTCGTCGCTCTCCTCGCCGGTGGCCATCTTCACCAGCGGCGGGCCGGCCAGGAACACCTTGGACTGCTGGTCGATGACGACGACGTAGTCCGACAGGCCGGGCTGGTAGGCGCCGCCGGCGGTGGAGGACCCGAAGACGACGCAGACCGAGGGGATGCCCAGCTTGGACAGCTCGGTCATCTCGTAGAACTGCCGCCCGCTCTCGGCGAAGTGCGACGTCTGCGCCGACCGGCCGCCCCCTCCCCCGCCGGGCCGCAGGTCCGCGCCGGCGGACTCCACGAAGCTGACGTAGGGCATCCGGTTCTCGCGGGCGATCTCCAGCGCACGGGCCCACTTCTTCAGCGCGTACGGGGTGAGCGCGCCGCCGAGGACGGTCGGGTCGTTGCCCATGACCACGCACTCGACGCCGGCGATGACGCCGATGCCCACGACCATCCCGCCGCCGGCGGTGTAGTCCGAGCCGTACGCGGCCAGGGGGCTGATCTCGAGGAAGGGGCTGTCCGGGTCCAGGGCGAGCGCGATGCGCTCGCGGATCGGCAGCTTGCCCCGCGAGCGCAACCGCGCGGTCGCCTTCTCCCCGCCGCCCGCGGCCGCCTGGTCGAGCAGCTCGTCCAGCACGGCCAGCTGCTCGAGGGCGTCCGCGCGGTTGCGCTGGAAGCTCTCGCTCCCCGGATCGACGGTCGAGCGCAGCGGTGGGGCGAGCAGCGAGCGGGCCATGCGGGGACCGTAGGGCGGTAATTTGGCGGTGTCAACGTTACCGGCCGGGGTCGCGCCGGCGGGTCCGGCATACTCCAGGCCGTGATCGCCCCGGTGCGCGTCCTGCCGGTGCCGGCCGACCACGGCTACGTCGACCACCTGCTCGACGACCGCGTCCCGGGCGTCGAGCTCGTCCGGCCCGCGGACGGCGGGCACCCCTCGCCGGCCCTCGACGCCGGCTGGATCGCCGCCTCCGCCGGGGACTTCGACGTCCTGCACGTGCACTTCGGCTTCGAGGGCCGCACCCCGGACCAGCTGCGCGCGCTCGTCGCCGCCGTGCGGAGCGCCGGCCGGCGGCTGGTGCTCACCGTCCACGACCTGGAGAACCCGCACTTTCGCGAGCAGTACGGGTACGCGCGGCTGCTCGACGTGCTCGTCCCGGCCGCGGACGCGGTCGTCACGCTCACCCCCGGCGCGGCCGCCGAGGTGCAGCGGCGCTGGGGCCGGCCGGCCGAGGTGGTCCCCCACCCGCACGTCGCGCCGCTGGAGGAGATCGGCGCGCCCCGCCCGGCGCGCGCGACCCCGGTCGTCGGCCTGCACCTCAAGAGCCTGCGCGCCAACCTCGTGGCGCGGCCGGTGCTCCGCGCGCTCGTCGAGGCGGTCGGCCGCCTGCCGCGGGCGGTGCTGCGCGTCGACGTGCACACCGAGGCGCTGGACCGCGCGTTCCCGCGGTACGACGGCGAGCTCGTGCGGGAGCTGCGCGCCGCGGCCGCCGCGGGCACCGTCGACCTGCGCGCGCACGACCGCTTCGACGACGCCGGGCTCATCGCGTACCTCCGGGGGCTGGACGTCTCGGTGCTGGGCTACGGCCACGGCACGCACTCGGGCTGGCTGGAGCTCTGCCACGACCTGGGCGTGCCCGTCGTGGCGGGGCGGGTCGGGTTCCTGCACCAGCAGCAGCCCTTCGTCGAGACCGACCTGCACGACCCCGCCGCCCTGGCGCAGGCCCTGACCCGGGCGATGGCACCGCCGGCGGGCACCGCCGCGACGCGGGCCGGGCGCGTGGCCCAGCGGTTCGACGTCGCCACCGCGCACCGCGACCTGTACGGGCGCGTGCTCGCCGGCGGCGCAGGGGTCGCCCCGTGATCGGCTGGTACGTCCACCACCACGGCGCCGGTCACCGGCAGCGGCTGGCCGCGGTCACCCGGCACCTGCGCACCCCGGTGACCGCCTTCGGCTCCGGGCCGGCGCCGGCCGGCTTCGACGGCGAGTGGATCTCGCTCCCCCGGGACGACGACGACCCCGTCGACCGGGCCTCGGCGACCGCCGGCGGCGCGCTGCACTGGGTGCCGCTGCACCACCGCGGGCTGCAGGACCGCACCGCGGCCGTCGCGGCCTGGATCGCCCGGGCCCGGCCCCGCCTGTTCGTCACCGACGTCTCGGTCGAGGTGACGGCGCTGGCCCGGCTGTGCGGCGTCCCGGTCGTCGTCTTCGCCATGCTCGGCGACCGGACCGACCCCCCGCACCGGCTCGGCCGCGACCTCGCCCGGGCGCTGGTCGCCCCGTGGCCGGCCCCCGCCGGCACCGGCTCCCCGGACCCGGGCGGCACGCCGGTGGTGCACGTCGGCGCGTTCTCCCGCTTCGACGGCCGGGAGGCCACCGGCACGCCCCGCCCGGGCAGCGTGCTGGTGCTGTTCGGCAGCGGTGGCCGCGACGTCACCGACGCCGACTTCCGCGCCGCGCGGGCGGCCACGCCGGAATGGACCTGGGAGTACCGCGTGCCCGGTTCCGCCGAGGACGCCGCCGGGGACGAGGACGTGTGGACGTCGCTGCAGCGGGCCGAGGTGGTCGTGGTCCACGGGGGCCACAACGCCGTCGCCGAGGTGGCGGCCGCACGCCGGCCCGCCGTCGTCGTCGCGCAGGACCGGCCCTTCCGCGAGCAGCAGCGCCGCGCCGAGCTGCTGCGGGCCGAGGGCCTGGTGGCCCTGGACCGCTGGCCCGCGGCGGCCGACTGGCCGGCGCTGCTCGAACGGGCGCGGGCGGCCGGCGCCGGACCGTGGCACCGCTGGGCACCCGGCGACGGCGCGCGGCGCGCCGCCGCCTTCCTCGATGCCGCCGCCGAGGAGCACCCGTGACCACCGCCCTGCTCACCATCGTCTCCGGCCGGCACGACCACCTGCGCGGGCAGTTGCTCGGGGTGGCCGCGATGACAGAGGCGCCGGACTGGCACGTGGTCGCGTCGATGGGCGACGCGGGTGTGCGGGCCGTCGTCGACTCGGTGCCCGCTCCCCCCGGCACCCGCCGGGTGGTGGTCGACGTGCCCGTGCCCGACGACGGCGAGCTGCCGCTGGCCCGGGCGCGCAACGCCGCGGCCGCCGCGGCACTGGAGCGGGGCGCCGACCTGCTGGTCTTCCTCGACGTCGACTGCGTCCCCTCGCCCGGGCTGCTGGCCGGGTACGCGCGGGCCGCCCAGGACCCGGCGGTGCGGGCCGCGTCGGGGCCGGCCCTGCTGTGCGGACCGGTGGCCTACCTCCCCGAGGGTGTGCGGGTCACCTCCGCGGCGGACCTCCCGCGGCTGCCGTCAGCGGCCCGCCCGCACCCGGCCCGCCCGGACCCCGCGCCCGGGACCGTCGTCCTCGCCGGCGAGGACCAGTGGTGGCTGTTCTGGTCGCTGTCGTTCGCGGTCCGCGCCGCCGACTGGACCCGCTCCGGCGGGTTCTGCGAGGAGTACCGGGGCTACGGCGGCGAGGACACCGACGTGGCGGCCACCGTCCGCTCGCTCGGCGGCGCGCTGTTCTGGGGTGGGCGGCGCCACGGCGGCCCACCAGCACCACCCCGTGCAGGACCCGCCGGTGCACCACCTGGACGCCATCGTCCGCAACGCCGCCGTCTTCCACCGCCGCTGGGGCTGGTGGCCGATGACCGGCTGGCTCGAGCAGTTCCGCGCCGCCGGGCTGGCCGGCTACGACGCCGCGACGCGCACCTGGTCGGTGACCGGCCCGCCGGCCGCCGCGGCCCGCAGCACGGCCTCGTAGCGGCCGACCATCGTCTGCGCCGACAGGTGCGACAGCGCGGCCGTCCGGACCGCGGCCCGGTCCAGCGCCGTCGCCGGCCCGATCGCGGCCGCCATCGCGGCGACGTCGCCGTCGGGCACCACGACGCCGATCTGCTGCCCGACGTGCGGCCGCAGCACCTCGCTGATCCCGCCGCGGTCGAAGGCGACCACGGGCGTGCCGCACATCGCCGCCTCCGCCGCGACCAGCCCGAACGGCTCGGCCCACTGCGGGGTCACCAGGACGGCGGCCACCCGGCCCACCGCCTCGACCAGCGGCCGGCCCCCGAGGTGGCCGTGCCAGGTGACGTCGCGCCCGAGGTGGGGCTCGATCTCCGCGGCGAAGTACCCGGCGTCGAGCGCCGGGCCCACCAGGTGCAGGTGCCGGCCCGCCGCCCCGGCCGCCGCGATCGCCAGGTGCGGCGCCTTCTCCGGCACCAGCCGGCCGAACCACAGCACGTCGTCCCCACCGGGGCCGGGCACCCACCGCTCGGGGTCCACGCCGTTGTGCAGGACGTCGGCCCGCGGCACCCACGGCTCCCACTGGCGGGCGGTGAACCGGCTGACCGCGGTGAACGCGTGCGAGCTCCCCCCGGCGTCGAGCGCCGAGGTCAGCCACGGGGTCGGGGGCGTGTGCAGGGTCGTGACCACGGGCACCGGCAGCGTGCTCGCCAGCGACAGCGGCAGGTAGTGCAGCGAGTTGTTGTGGACGACGTCGACCTCGCCGGCGTAGGTCGTCCGCAGCGCGTCGAGGACGGCGAGGTGCGCGTGGTGCTCGCGCAGGAACGCCTCGGCCGGCATCGAGGGGTCGGCCCGGGAGAGCTCGTCGGGCCGCCAGTCGCCGCCGCAGAGGACCTCGGGCTGGGCGCCGTCGCTGCCGGCCGCCGCGAAGAGGAGGACCCGGTGCCCCCGCGCGCGCAGGCCGTCGGCCAGGCCGCCGACGAAGGACTCGAGCCCGCCGAGGTAGGGCTCGGCGATCGGGTAGCTGCTGGGCGCGAGCAGGGCGACCGTCAGCCGGCGACCGGACCGCGCGACGGCCAGGGGAGATAGGTCGCGCACGACCAGATGCAAGCACGGCTGCAGCGGCTGCGCTCGCCGGTCCGTCGGGCGCCCGGGCGGATGCGCTCCTTAGGGTGGCGTCCGTGACCGGCCGGCGGCAGCACTACGCCCACTTCTACGGGCTGCAGCCGATCCCGCAGGACGACCGGCCGCTGCTCGTCGTGCACGGCAACTGCCAGGCCGAGTCGCTCTCCGGGTGCTCCTGGGCTCCTCGTCCTCGCAGTCCAGCGGGATCGACGACGCACCGGTGCGGACCGTCCGCCTGCCACCCGTGCACGAGCTCACCGCCGAGGACCTGCCGCACCTGGAGCGGGTCCTGGCCCGGGTCGACGTCCTGGTCTCCCAGCCGGTCCGCGACGGCTACCGCGACCTGCCGCTCGGCACCGCCGAGGTGCTCGCCCGGGCGGCCCGCCGGCCCCGGTCGGTCGTCGTCCCGATCGTCCGCTGGGCCGCCCTGCACCCGTTCCAGGTGATCGTCCGGTCGCCCGGGGCCGGCGAGCCCCCGGTCGTCCCGTACTCCGACCTGCGCGCGCTCTCCCTCGCCGCCGGCCGCCCCGCGCTGCCCGACGTGCCGTCCGCCGACGCGGTGCGGGCGGTTCGCGACCTGTCGGTCCGCGAGCTGGAGGGACGGCAGGAGCGGCACGGCTCGCTGCCGGTGGTCGACCTGCTGCAGGCGGCCGGCGCCGCCGCCACGCACACCGTCAACCACCCCGGCAACGGCGTCCTGACCGGACTGGCCGGGCGGGTGCTCGCGGCCCTCGGGCTCCCGGCGGACGTCGCCGACCCCGGGCGCACCCTGCTCGACAGCGTGCACGCCCCCGTCCTCCCGGAGGTCCTCGCGGCCCTCGGCCTCGAGCCGGCCGCCGCCCGCGCGGAGTGGCGGGTCTCCGGGTCCCCGCTCGCCGACGAGGAGGTGCGCGCGGCCCAGCTGCGCTGGTACGCCGAGCACCCGGGGGTGGCCGAGGCCGGGCTGGCCCGGCACGCCGAGGCCGCCGCGGCGCTGGCCCCGTGAGCGGCGCTGAACGTGTGAACGGCGCGGCCCCCGCCACCGCGCTCGTCGTCGGGCCGGCCGGCCACGGCGTGACGGGCACCGCGCTCGCCCAGGCGGCAGCTCTCCGCGCGCTCGCGCCCGGCACCGTGCTCCTGCACCTGGACGGCGCCCCGTCCGCCGCCGAGCTGCTCGGCGCGCTCGGCGCCGCTCCCCCGGGCCCGCTGCTCGTGCACGTCACCGACCGGCTGTTCGGGCGGACGCCCGAGGAGGCCGCCGACGTGATCGCCGACCTGGCCCGGCGGCGTCGGCTCGTCCTGACGCTGCACGACCTCCCCCAGGCCAGCGACGGCCCGCGCAACGCGGCCCGGCGCGCGGCGGCCTACCGGCGCATGGCCGAGGCCGCCGCGGCCGTCGTCGTGGCCAGCGCGCACGAGGCGCGGCTCCTGGCCGCCTGCGGTGCCGACGTGGCGGTCGACGTCGTCCCCCTGCCCGTGCCCGACCTGCGCGACGCCCCGGCCGCGGACCCGGCCGCGGCACCGACGGGGGTCGCCGTCCTGGGCTACCTCTACCCCGGCAAGGGGCACGAGGACGTGCTGGCCGCGCTCGACGCGCTGCCCGACGGGGCGGGACTCCTCGCCTGGGGCCGCCCGTCGGCCGGCCACGAGGACCTGGCCGAGGCGCTCGCCGCGCAGGCCCGGGCGCTCGGGCGGCCCTGCACGGTCAGCGGCTGGATCCCCGACGCGCGCCTGCCGGAGCTGCTGCGGTCGGCCGTGCTGCCGGTCGCCCCGCACGCCCACGTGTCGGCGTCCGGATCGGTCAACGCCTGGATCGGTGCCGGCCGGCGGCCGCTGGTGGCGCGCAGCGACTACGCCGCCGAGCTGCTGGCCCGGTCGCCGGGCTGCGTCCGGGTCTACGACGACCTGCGCACCGCCCTCGCCGGGGCGTGGGCCGACCCGGTGGGCACCTGGCTGCCCGACGGGTACCGCGCCTCCCCCACCGTCGCCGACACCGCCGCCCTCCTGCTGCCGGTGCTCGCCCGGGCCGCCGCGTGACCGCCGAGGAGCTGCCGGTCGTGTCGGTGGTCGTGCCGCACTACGCCGCGCCGCACGACCTGGACCTGGTGCTGACGGCGCTGGAGCTGCAGGACCACCCCCTGCACCTGCTCGACGTGGTGGTCGCCGACGACGGCTCCCCCACGCCTCCCGACCCGGGCCCCCGGCCCTACGCGGTGCGGGTCGTCGCCCAGGCCGACGACGGCTTCCGCGCCGCGGCCGCGCGCAACCTCGGCGCCGCGGCGGCCCGCGGGACCGTGCTGTGCTTCGTCGACGGCGACACGGTGCCCGAACCCGGGTACGTCTCTGCCGTCGTCCGGCACCTGGCAGGCGGCGCCGACCTGGTCGTGGGCCGCCGCCGGCACGCCGAGCTGGGCGCCACCTCGCCGGAGCAGCTGCGCCGCTGGCTGGTGCACGGCGAGGACGCCCCGGAGGTCCTCGACGAGCCGGTCTGGCTGACCGAGGCCTACGACCGCACCGACGACCTGCGCTCGGCCGGGGACGACGCCTACCGGTTCGTCATCTCGGCGGTGCTCAGCGTCCGCCGGAGCCTGTTCGAGGAGGTGGGCGGCTTCGAGGAGGCGTTCCGCGCCTACGGCGGCGAGGACTGGGAGTTCGCGCACCGCTGCTGGCTGCGCGGCGCCACCTTCCGGCACGCGCGCGACGCCGTCGCCTGGCACGACGGGCCGGACTTCGGGGGCCGCACCGACGACGACGCGGCCCGGCACTCCCGGAACGTCGAGGGCCTCGCGCTGGCCCGCTACGTGCCGGGGACGGCGACCCGCGGCAGCGGCCTGGTGTGGGCGCACCCGGACGTCGTCGTCCGGCTGGACGACACCTCGGCCACCGACGCCGAGGTGGTCGCGTCCGTGCGCTCGCTGCTGGCCGGGACCGACTGCGGGGTGTGGCTGCGCTCCGGCGCGGTGCTCGACGCGCTCGACGACCCGCGGGTGCACCGCGGCGAGCCGCCGGCCGCCGTCCTGGCGCGGTGCCGCTACCGGGTGGACCTCGACCGGCCGGTCGTGCTGACGGGTGCGACCCTGGCCGAGCTCGCCGAGGTCGCCCCGGTGCGGGTGGGGGCGTACCTCGTCGTGCACCGCGCCCGCGACCTGGCCCGCGGGTCGGCCGGGGTCGCGCTCGAGGACCTGCCGGGGGTGACCGCGACCGAGCCCCGGGACGTCGACCTGCAGCGGGAGTGGGGCCGGGAGGACCACCGCCGGCCGGTCCGCTTCACGGCAGAGGCGGGCCGGTCTGCTCGACCGACCCGCCTCTGACCTGCATGTACTGCTCTGTCGGGCTGACAGGATTTGAACCTGCGACCCCTTGACCCCCAGTCAAGTGCGCTACCAAGCTGCGCTACAGCCCGCGCGTCCTCGCACCGGTCCGGGAGCTCCCGGACGCGCGATGACCGCTCCGGAAGATTAGCGCACCGCTCCCCCGGACCCGGCGGCGGGCCGATCAGTTCCTGGGGCCCGGGCCGTCAAACCCCGTGACACCTGGCGACGCCGGTGCAAGCCTCGTCCGCACGGGGCCGTCGCCATCCTCCTCGACCAGGGCACCTCGGTGCCGGAGGTGTTCCGTCATGGGCAGGACGTTCGCATCCAAGGTCAGCAACCGGCGCGCCAAGTGGCTCATCCTCGTCTTCTGGCTGGTGCTCGCCGCCGCGTCGGGGCCGCTGGCCGGCGGCCTCACCGACGAGCAGGACAACGAGATCTCCTCGTGGCTGCCCGGCGACGCCGAGTCGACACGGGCCCTGGAGCAGCAGGCCGCCCTCGGCTCGGATCCCGACGTCATCCAGGCGGTCGTGGTCTACGAGCGGTCCGGCGGGCTGACGCCGGCCGACCTCGCCGCCATCGACGAGGACGCCGCGAGCTTCGGCCGGCTGGACGACCTGGCCGGCCCGGTGACCGACCCGATCCTGTCCGAGGACGGCGAGGCCGCGCAGCTGGTCGTGCCGCTGGACATGGGCGCCGAGGGCTGGGAGGCGATCGCCCCGATCGTCGACGGCCTGCGCGCGGAGGCCTCCGACGGGCCCGACGGGCTGGAGGCCTGGGTGACCGGGCCGGCCGGCAACGCCGCCGACTCCTCCGAGGCGTTCGAGGGCATCGACGGCGCGCTGCTGTTCGCCGCGCTCGGCGTGGTCATCCTGATCCTGCTGTTCACCTACCGCAGCCCGGTCCTGTGGATCCTGCCGATCTTCTCCTCGGTGGTGGCGCTCTTCTGCGCGCAGGCGCTGATCACCCTGCTGGCCCGGCACGCCGACCTGACGGTCAACGCGCAGAGCGCCAGCATCCTGACCGTGCTGGTCATCGGCGCCGGCACCGACTACGCGCTGCTGCTCGTGGCTCGCTACCGCGAGGAGCTGCGCCTGCACGGCGACCGGCACGAGGCGATGACCGAGGCCGTGCACCGGGCGGGGCCGGCGGTGCTCGCCAGCGGCGGCACGGTGATCCTGGGCATGCTGTGCCTGGTCTTCGCGGACATGAACTCCACCGCCGGTCTCGGTCCGGTCGCAGCGATCGGCGTCGGCGTCACCCTCGTGGTGCTCATGACGCTGCTCCCGGCGCTGCTGGTGATCTGCGGCCGCTGGGTGTTCTGGCCGGTGCGCCCGGCCCTGGGCAGCCCCGAGCCGAGCGCGACCGGCTTCTGGGCGCGCATCGGCGGGCTCATCCGGCCGCGTCCGCGGGCGGTGTGGGTGGTGACCGCCGGGCTGCTGCTGGTCGCCGGTCTCGGCGTGTTCGGCTTGAACGCGAAGGGCCTGAGCCAGGCCGACGGATTCCGCGGCACCCCCGAGTCGATCACCGGCGAGGAGGTCGCGGACCGGCACTTCCCCGCCGCCGCCGGCAACCCGGTGTACGTGCTGACCACCGCGGCCGACGCCGACGAGGTCGCGGCCGCCGTCGCCGGCACCGACGGCGTCGAGGACGTCGCGGACCCGCAGGTCACCGGCGACGCCGCGCTCGTCGAGGCCTCGCTGGCCGACCCCGCGGACAGCGGAGCCGCCTACGACACCATCGACCGGCTGCGCACCGGCCTGGACGACGTCGGCGACGGCGAGGCGCTGGTCGGCGGCAACACCGCGGTCAACCTGGACGTGCAGACCGCCTCCCAGCGCGACAACCGGGTGATCATCCCGCTGATCATGGCGGGTCGTCCTGGTGGTGCTCGGCGTGCTGCTGCGGGCGATCACGGCGCCGGTGATCCTGATCGCCACCGTCGTGCTGTCCTACGGCGCGGCGCTCGGCCTCAGCGCGCTGATCTTCGACGCGTTCCTCGGGGTGTCCACGACCGACAGCTCGTTCCCGCTGTTCGTCTTCGTCTTCCTGGTCGCCCTGGGCATCGACTACAACATCTTCCTGATGACCCGGGTGCGCGAGGAGGCGCACGACCACGGCACCCGGCGGGCGGCCCTCATCGGCCTGGCGGCCACGGGCGGGGTGATCACCTCGGCCGGGATGGTGCTCGCGGCCACGTTCGCCGTCCTGGGCACCCTGCCCCTGACGTTCCTCACCCAGCTCGGCATCGCCGTCGCGCTCGGCGTGCTGCTGGACACGATGGTCGTGCGGTCGGTGCTGGTCACCGCGCTGAACCTGGACCTCGGCCGGCACATGTGGTGGCCCAGCCGGCTGGCGCAGCGGCACGACGAGCCGGAGGCGACCGGCGGCGGGGACGTGCAGGTGCCCGCGCCGCGTGCCCGGCAGGACACCCCGCAGGACGTGCGGCCACGCGGTTGAGCGGGGCGGAGGGCCGGCGTGCGCGCCGGCCCTCCCGCTCAGCCGCGCTTGGCGTCCCGGTCGCGGCCCTCGCGGACCTTGACCGACACCTCGATCGGCGTGCCCGCGAAGCCCCACTGCTCGCGCAGCTTGCGGGTCAGGAAGCGCCGGTAACCGGCCTCGAGGAAGCCGGTGGAGAAGACGACGAAGCGCGGCGGCCGGACGTCGGCCTGCGTCACGTACTTGATCTTGGGCGCCCGCCCACCCCGGGCCGGCGGCGGCGTCTCCTGCACCAGCGCGCGGACGAACTGGTTGAGCTCCGCCGTCGGCACGCGCTGCTCCCACGACGCCAGGGCGGCGCGCAGGTGGTCGGCGAGCTTGCCGACGCCGCGACCGGTGGAGGCGGAGATGTTCACCCGCGTCGCCCACTTGACGTGCGCGAGGTCGCGGTCGATCTCGCGCTCGAGCTGGTCGTGCCGGTCCTCGTCGAGGGTGTCCCACTTGTTGAACGCCAGGACCAGCGCGCGGCCGGCCTCCACGACCTGGGTGATGACCCGCTGGTCCTGCTCGCTGATGACCTCGTCGGCGGCCAGCAGGACCACGCAGACCTCGGCGGCCTGGATGGCGGCCTCGGTGCGCAGGCTGGCGTAGTACTCCATGCCGCTCGCGGTGTTCACCTTGCGGCGCAGGCCCGCGGTGTCGACGAACCGCCACTCCTCGCCGCCGAGGACGACGATCGAGTCCACCGGGTCGACGGTCGTGCCGGCGACGGAGTCGACGACCGAGCGCTCGTCCTTGGCCAGCCGGTTGAGCAGGCTGGACTTCCCGACGTTCGGGCGGCCGACCAGCGCGACGCGGCGCGGCCCCTCCTCGTGCTCCTGCTCGCGCGGCGCCTCGGGCATCGCGTCGAGGATCAGGTCGAGCAGGTCACCGCTGGAGCGCCCGTGCAGGGCGCTCACCGGCTGCGGCTCCCCCATGCCCAGGCTCCACAGCTCGTGGACGTTGCCCTCGCTGCGCTCGTCGTCGACCTTGTTGGCCACGAGGATCACCGGCCGCTTGCTGCGCCGCAGCACCTTGGCGGCGGCGAGGTCGGTGTCGGTCGCGCCCACCTGGCTGTCGACGACGAGCACGATGACGTCGGCGGTCTCCATGGCGAACTCGGCCTGCCGGGTGATCGAGGCGCCGATGCCGGTCGCCTTGGGGTCCCAGCCGCCGGTGTCCATGACGGTGAAGCGCTTGCCGTTCCACAGCGCCTCGTAGGAGATGCGGTCCCGCGTCACCCCCGGCACGTCCTGCACGACCGCCGCGCGGCGGCCGAGGATGCGGTTGACCAGCGTCGACTTGCCCACGTTCGGGCGGCCCACGATGGCGACGACGGGCAGCGGCCCGTCCTGCTGCCCGGTGGTTCGGTGCTCACTCACGTCCGGTCCCCTGTCACCAGCGCGGCCTCGGCCAGCGCCACGATGCGGTCCACCACGGCCTGCTGGTCGAGCTCGCTGCTGTCCACGACCACGGCGTCCGCGGCCGGTCGCAGCGGGCTGTCGGCCCGGCTGCTGTCGTGCTCGTCCCGACGGCGCAGGTCCGCGGCCAGGGCGTCGATCTCCGCGGCGTCGGTCAGCCCGAGCTGCCGGGCCCGGCGCTGGGCGCGCACCTCGGGCGCCGCGGTCAGGTACACCTTGAGCGCCGCGTCGGGCAGCACCACGGTGCCGATGTCGCGGCCCTCGACCACAACGGCGTCCGCGACGGTCACCAGGTCGCGTTGCTGGTCCACCAGCTGGCGGCGCACGGCCGGGACGGCGGAGACCGCCGACACGGCGCGCGTCACCTCGGCGCCGCGGATGCGGACGGCGACGTCGACGCCGTCGACCGCCACGCGCTCGGTGCCGGCCTCGGTGCCCACCTCGATCCGCGCGGCGGCCACGATGGCGGCCACCGCGTCGGCGTCGGCGGGGTCGACCCCGGCGTCGAGGACGGCGACGGTGGCGGCGCGGTACATCGCCCCGGTGTCCAGGTAGGCCGCGCCCAGGGCGGCGGCGACGCCGCGGGCCACGCTGGACTTGCCGGTGCCCGAGGGCCCGTCGAGGGTCACCGCGCCGCGGAAGGAGGCGCTCACTGCGCGATGTCCCGGCGCAGGGCGGCGGCCCCGCGCAGGTAGACGTGCTGGACCTCGGAGCGCGGGCGCTCGGTCTCCACGTGCGCCATGAGCCGCAGCACCCGCGGCAGGGCGTGCGGGACGGCGATCTCGGTGGCGCACATCAGCGGCACGTCGCCCATGCCCAGCTCGCGCGCGGCCAGCGCCGGGAACTCCGACACCAGGTCGGGGGTGGCGGTGAACAGGATGCTGATGATGTCGTCGTGCTCCAGCGCGTTGCGCTCGAGCACGGTGCTCACCAGCTCGCGGGTCGCCTCGAGCACCTGCTCCCGGTCGTCGGCGTCCGACCTGGGTCGCGCCCCGGATGGCTCGGACGGCCATGCACACTCCTCGTTCGTTCTCTGCCCTGCACCGGCGCCCGGATCGCCGGGGCCTCGATCGAGTCTAGGGAGCGGGCGCCACCGGTTCCCCGGAGCGCCGTGCCCCTGCCCGGCCCTACAGGCCGACGAGCTCCGACAGCGTGCCGAGCTCCTGCCGGCTGAGCTTGCGGATCGTGCCCGAGCGCATGGCCCGCAGCTCGATCGGGCCCACCGCGGTGCGGGTCAGCCGCGAGACGGGCAGGTCGACCGCGGCGAGCAGCCGGCGCACGATGTGCTTGCGGCCCTCGTGCAGCACGACCTCGACGACGGACTGGCCGGCGTGGGTGTCGACGACCCGGAACGAGTCGACCTTCACCGGGCCGTCGTCCAGCTCGATCCCGCGGCGCAGCCGCTTGGCCAGGTCGCGCGGCACGGAGCCGGACACCTGCGCCAGGTAGGTCTTGCGGACCCCGTAGGAGGGGTGGGCCAGCCGGTGGGCCAGCTCGCCGTCGGTGGTGAGCAGCAGCAGGCCCTCGGTGTCCTGGTCCAGCCTGCCGACGTGCACCAGCCCGGGTGCGAGGTCGCCGACCATGTCGCCGACGCAGGGCCGGTTGCGGTCGTCGCTCATCGCGGTGATGACGCCCGGGGGCTTGTTCATCGCGTAGGTCACCCGGTCGTCGCGGATCTCCAGGCGGACGCCGTCGACGGCGATCTTGTCGCGCGTGGGGTCGACCCGCATGCCCTGCACGGTGACGACGGCGCCGTTCACGCTGATCCGGCCGGCGTCGATCATGTCCTCGCTGACCCGGCGGCTGCCGACCCCGGCACGGGCCAGGACCTTCTGCAGCCGCTCCCCGTCGCGGTCGTCGCCGTCGGCTCCGGGCGCGCGGTCGCCGGGGTGGACCGGAGCGAGCTCCATGTCCTCGGACCAGCCGTCGCCTGCGGCGGTGGTGCTCTCGTCGTTCGGGGTCGCGTCGCTCATCGCCGCCCAGTCTCCCACCCGGCGCAAAGGACGCCGGTCACTCCTCAGCTGTCGGGGTGCTCGTCGAGGACGGCGGCGGTCTCGGGCAGCAGCGGCGCCAGCTCGGGCAGGTCGGCGAGCGAGGTCAGCCCGAGCCGCTCGAGGAACAGCGGCGTCGTGGCGTAGAGCCCGCCGCCGCTGTCGGGGTCGCTGCCCACCTCGGAGACCAGCCCGCGGCCGATCAGGGTGCGCATGACGCCGTCGACGCCGACCCCGCGGATCGCGGCGACGCGGGCGCGGGTCACCGGCTGCCGGTAGGCGATGACGGCCAACGTCTCCAGCGCGGCCTGGCTGAGCCGGCTGCGCTGCCCGTCGACGAGGTACCGCTCGACGACGCCGGCGTGCTCCTCCCGGGTGTAGAGCCGCCACCCCTCCCCCACCCGGCGCAGCGCGATCCCCGCCGAGCGCGCGTCGTAGCCCTGCGCCAGCTCGGCCAGCCCGGTCCGCACCTGGATCAGGGAGCAGCGCAGCGCACCGGCCAGGGTGGCCTCGTCGACCGGGTCGTCCATGACGAACAGCAGCGCCTCCAGCCCGCCGCGCAGCTCGTCGGGGTCGAGCAGCTCCAGCGGCTCGGGCTCCGGTTCCGGCTCGGGCTCCGGCTCGGGGGCCGCGGCCGGCGGGGCGGGCTCGTCGTCCTCCACCGGGACCGGCGGGACCTCGCCCTCCTCCACCGGCAGCTCGGAGACGCGGGTGGCGAGCTCGGCCGCGACGGCGTCCCACGCGGCCGGGTCGGCGTCCCCCCGCCGCTCGGACTCCCGGCGCGCGGCCGCCAGCTCGCCGGCCAGCGCCTCCCAGGAGATCGGGGCGGGCTCCTCGGCGGGCCGCGGCTCCTCGGTGGGCCGGTCGTCGTCGGTGCTCACGAGTACTCCTCGTCGATGTCGTCGGCCGCCGGCTCGCCGCCGTCGCCGGGCAGGGCGCCGGGAACGGCCCCGTCCACGTCGACCGCCCCGGCGTCGGGCTGCCGGCCCGACCAGCGCACGTGCAGCTCGCCCAGCGGCGTGAGCTGCTCGAAGGTGACGCGCTGCTGGCGGTAGAGCTCCAGCAGCGCGAGGAACCGGGCGACCACCTCGAGGGTGTGGTCGCAGTCGGCGGTGAGCGCGCGGAAGGAGACGGTGCCGGCGCGCGCCAGGTGGTCGCGCACCACCAGGAGCTGTTCGCTCACGCTCACCGGCGGGGCGTGCAGGTGCCCGACGCCGACGACGTCGGGCGCCTTCGGCGCCAGGGCACGGGCGGCCAGGGCGGCGAACTGCGCCGGGGTGAGGTCCAGCCGCACCTCGGGCGCGAGGTCGGCGAACCGCGGCTCCAGGGCCGCGACCCGGGGGAACCGGCGGGCGGCCTCGCCCTCCCGCTCGCGCAGGAAGGCGGCCGCCTGCTTGTAGGCCTTGTACTGGAGCAGCCGGGCGAAGAGCAGGTCGCGCGCCTCGAGCAGCTCGAGGTCCTCCTCGTCGTCGACCTCGGCGGCCGGCAGCAGCCGGGCGGCCTTGAGGTCGAGCAGCGTGGCGGCGACCACGAGGAACTCGCTGGCCTGGTCGAGGTCGAGTTCGTCGCCCAGGGCGCGCAGATGGGCGATGAACTCGTCGGTGACCGTGGACAGCGCGATCTCGGTGACGTCGAGCTTGTGCTTGCCGATCAGCTGCAGCAGCAGGTCGAACGGGCCCTCGAAGTTGGTCAGCCGCACGGTGAAGCGCGCGGGGACGACGGCGTCCGGCGTCCCCGCTGCCGCGCTGCTGTCCTCCACGGTCAGCGAGCGTAGGCGCGCGCCGCTCAGCCCTGGAGGCGCCGCACCAGCACCGAGTCCTCGCCGCGCTCGGCGAGGTCGGCCAGGATCACCGAGATCGCCTCGCGGACGATCCGCCCGCGGTCGGCGGCGACGCCGTGCTGGCCCCGGAGGGTCAGCCGGGCGGTCTCCAGCGCCATGAGCTCGTCGGCCGAGATGTAGACGGTGATCTTCTCGTCGTGCTTGGTGCGCTCGCGGCCGCGGGCCGGCCGGCCGCGCGTCGGCACCCGGGGTGTGAGCACCGGTGCGGGCGCGGGGGCGGCGCGGAAGGCGGCCAGCTCGTCGTCGCTCGAGGCAGCGGGGGTCGCCGCTCCCCCGGGCACGAGGGTGAGCGGGCTCGCCGGGGCCGGCTCCTCGGCGGCCGGCTCCCCGGCCCGCCGGGCGGCGGTGCGCAGGGCGGGCGAGCTGACCGTGGCGCTGAGGCTGGGCAGCTCGGTGACCTCGGGGACCGAGGACGACGAGTCGGTGCGGCGGAACAGCTCCGAGGCACCGGGCAGCACGGGACGCCGCGTCACAGTGCCAGCACCTCCTTGGCCAGGTCGCGGTAGGCCGCGGCACCCGAGGAGGTCGGCGCCCAGGTGGTGATCGGCTGGCCGGCGACGGTGGTCTCCGGGAACCGGACGGTGCGCTGGATGACGGTTTGGAAGACGGTGTCGCCGAAGGCCTCGACCACCCGGCTGAACACCTCCTTGCAGTGCACGGTGCGCGCGTCGTACATCGTGGCGAGGATGCCGGAGATCTCCAGCTGCGGGTTGAGCCGCTCCTTGACCTTGTCGATGGTGTCGACCAGCAGCGCCACCCCGCGCAGCGAGAAGAACTCGCACTCCAGCGGGATCATCACGCCCTGCGCCGCGGTCAGGGCGTTGACCGTGAGCAGGCCCAGCGACGGCTGGCAGTCGATGAGGATGTAGTCGTACTCGTCGCGCACGTCGGCGAGCACCCGCAGCAGGGTCTGCTCGCGGGCGACCTCGCTGACCAGCTGCACCTCGGCGGCGGAGAGGTCGATGTTGCTGGGCACCAGGTCCAGGCCGGGGATGTCGGTGTGCACGCGCACGTCCCGCAGCGAGGTCCGGCGCTCCATGAGCGCGTTGTAGATGGTGCGGTCCATGGCCTGCGCCGGGACGCCCAGGCCGACCGACAGCGCACCCTGCGGGTCCAGGTCGATGAGCAGCACCTTGCGGCCGAACTCGGTCAGCGCGGCACCCAGGTTGATGGTCGACGTCGTCTTGCCGACGCCGCCCTTCTGGTTGCACATCGCGATGACGCGGGCCGGGCCGTGCTCGGTCAGCGGCTTGGGGTCCGGCAGCGGACGCTGCCGGGCGCGCGCGGGGTCCGTCCGCGAGGCGGCGGCACCCATCTCCGGGTCGCCGTCGCGCGGGCGCGCGACGGCAGGGGCCGCGTCCGCTCGGATCGCCATGAGTCTGTCGCCTCCACCTCGTACCCGGGCCCGGTTGTTCGGGTGCGGTCAGCCGTCCTGTCCGCTCGGGTGATGAGGACGCTACGAAGAGTGGGGGACGCTCCCAAGGGGGCGCGCCGGAGACTTGTCGACATGGCGACGCCTGGCAACTCGTGTGACTGCTCCAGCCGAACCGGCTCCAGAAGTTGCCAACGTGTTCGGCGGCGACTGTCAGTTCAAGGCGCGCGGATGGCTGGTCGCGTACACCTCGCGCAGCCGGTCGACGGTGACCAGCGTGTACACCTGCGTCGTCGTCACCGACGCGTGGCCGAGCAGCTCCTGCACCACGCGCACGTCCGCGCCGCCGTCGAGCAGGTGCGTGGCGAAGGAGTGCCGCAGGGTGTGCGGCGAGACGTCGGGCACCACGCCGTCCGGCCCACCGGCCCGCTCGGCGGCCGAGCGGAGGATCTGCCAGGCGCTCTGCCGCGACAGCGGCCCGCCGCGCACGTTGAGGAACAGCGCCCCGCCGCGCACGCCGCCCCGGCTCCGGCCGGCCAGCTCGGGGCGGGCGCGGACGAGGTAGTCCTCCACGGCCCGGAGCGCGTAGCTGCCCACCGGCACGATCCGCTCCTTGCCGCCCTTGCCGGCGAGCCGGACGGTCGCCTGGGCGCGGTCGACGTCGTCCACGGCGAGCCCGACCGCCTCCGAGATGCGCGCGCCGGTGCCGTACAGCAGCTCCAGCAGCGCGCGGTCGCGCAACCCCCGCGGGCCCTCGACCGCGCCCGCCGCCTCGATCAGCGCCACCACCGACTCGACCGGGATCGCCTTGGGCAGCCGGCGGGCCGGGGTGGGCGGGCGCACTTCGGCGGCGACGTCGTCGGGCACCAGCCCGTCGAGCAGCGCGAAGCGGTGCAGGCCGCGCACGGCGACGACCGCGCGGGCGGCCGACGTGGCCGACAGCGGCGGGTGGTCGTCGTCCCCGCGGCGCAGCGCGGCCAGGAAGCCGGCGACGTCGGACTCGGTGATCTCGCCCAGGCCGCGCACACCGGCGGCGTCGAGGTACTCGGCGTAGCGGCGCAGGTCGCGGCGGTAGGAGGCGATGGTGTTCTGGGCCAGGCCGCGCTCGACGACGAGGTGGTCCAGGTAGCCGGTCACCACCAGCTCCACGTCGGAGCCGGCCGTGCGGGGCGGCAGGTCGGCGACGGTCAGGACAGCACCTCCGCCAGCGGGACGGCGGTCAGCCCGTGCGCCCCGGCCACCTCGGGCAGGACGACGGCGCCGCCCGCGACGGGGTTGACCCCGCGGGCCAGCGCCGGGTCGGCCGCCACCGCCTCGACGGTGCCGTGCTCGGCGAGGGCCATGACGTAGGGCAGCGTGACGTTGGTCAGCGCGTGGGTGGAGGTGTTCGGCACCGCGCCGGGCATGTTGGCCACGCAGTAGAAGACCGAGTCGTGCACGCGGAAGGTCGGCTCGTCGTGGGTGGTCGGGCGGGTGTCCTCGAAGCAGCCGCCCTGGTCGACGGCGATGTCCACCAGCACCGACCCCGGCCGCATGCGCGACACCAGCTCGTTGCTGACCAGCACCGGTGCCCGGGCCCCCGGCACCAGGACCGCGCCGATCACCAGGTCGGCGCCGAGCACCGCCCGTTCGACCTCGTACGCGGTGGAGGCGACGGTCTGCAGGTGGCCCTGGTAGATCCGGTCGGCGGCGCGCAGCTTGTCGATGTCCTTGTCGAGGACGACGACCTCCGCCTGCATGCCCAGCGCGATCGCCGCCGCGCTCATCCCGGCGACGCCCGCCCCCAGGACGACGACGGTGGCCGCGTGCACCCCGGGGACGCCGCCGAGCAGCACGCCGCGGCCGCCGTGCGCCCGCTCGAGGGCGTGCGCCCCCACCTGCGGGGCCATCCGGCCGGCGACCTCGGACATCGGCGCGAGCAGCGGGAGCGCGCCGTCGGCGGTCTGGACCGTCTCGTAGGCGATCGCGGTGGTGCCCGAGGCGACCAGGGCTGCGGTGCACTCCTCGCTGGCCGCGAGGTGGAGGTAGGTGAACAGCGTCTGGCTGGCCCGCAGCCGCCCGTACTCCTCGGCGACCGGCTCCTTGACCTTGAGCAGCAGGTCCGCGTCGGCCCAGACGACGTCGGCGTCGGGCACCAGGCGCGCGCCGGCGTCGGCGTACTCGGCGTCGGGGATCGAGGAGCCCGCGCCCGCGCCGCTCTCGACCAGCACGGTGTGCCCGGCCCGGACGAGCTCGGTCACGCCGGCGGGGGTGAGCGCCACCCGGTACTCACCGCTCTTGACCTCCCGGGCCACCCCGACCTGCATGCGCGGGAGTCTAGGCACGCGAGGAGCTCGCTACGCCCGACCTGCGGGCGGTCCCGCGCGCTCGCACTCGACCTGCGGGCGCTCCTCGCCGGCCGAAGGATGGGCGGATGCGCCTGTACGCCCAGCACCCCGCCCTCCGCCTGCGCCAGCTCGCCGCCGACGTCGGGCTGCTGGTGTGGGTCGTGGGCTGGGTGCTCGCCGCGCGGGCGGTGCACGGGGCGGTGCTGCTGCTGGCCGAGCCGGGCAGGGCGGTCGAGGACCTCGGCCGCTCGGTCGCCGGCAGCATGGGCTCGGCGGCGGGCGTGGCCGAGGACGTGCCGCTGGTGGGCGACGAGCTGGCCACCCCGTTCGAGGCGCTGGCCCGCGCGAGCGGTTCGGTCCGGGGCGCCAGTCAGAGCGCGCAGGACGCCGTCGACACGCTGGCGACGATCCTCGCCGTCGCCCTCGTCGTCCTCCCGGTGGGCTGGCTGCTGCTGCGCTGGCTGCCGTGGCGCGCCCGTTGGGTGCGCGAGGCCGCGGCCGCCGGGCAGCTGCTGTCGGGGGCTCGACCGGCCGCGGCAGCGGGACGGGGTGCGGTGGCGACGGGGTCGCTGTCGAGCAGCGCCGCGGCGGAGCCGACCGGGGCGGCGGTGGCGCACCCGGACCTCGAGCTGCTCGCTGCGCGAGCGATGGCGACCGCGCCCCTCCCCCGGCTGGCCGCGCTGCCGCCGGGCACCGGAGCGGCGTGGCGGGCCGGCGACCCGACGGCTGTCCGGGCCCTGGCCGGGCTCGAGCTGGAACGACTCGGCCTGCGCCTGCCGGCGAACTGAAAGCACGCCGACACGCGCGGGCCCATGTCGACCGGTCGACAGATCGACCGGTCGACATCCCACCGGATCAGAACGGCGGCGGGTCGTCGGCGGGGTCGGGTGGTGAGGGTGGTGGTTCCGGTGGTCGCAGGCCCGGTGGGCGGGTCGTGCGGGTGATGCCCGAGGGGCTGGTCACGTGCAGCGTGCCGTCGGGGTCCATGCGGAAGCGCCAGCCGCGGGCGAAGGTCTTGAGCCGGTGGTGGGAGCGGCAGGCGCAGCACAGGTTCGCGCACGACGTCGCCCCACCGTCGGCGTGGGCGACCACGTGGTCCAGGTCGGCCCAGCCGACCCGCTGCCCGCAGTTCGGCATCCGGCAGCGCCGGTCCCGGGTGGCGACGAACCGCCGCTGCCCCGCCCGCGGCTCGTAGCCGGCGGTGTCGTCGGGCATGCCGAGGACGGCGCAGCCGCAGCCATCGTCGGCGTCTGCGTCTGCGTCTGCGTCGGGGTCGGGGTCGGCGTCGGGGTGCTGCGGGCAGCCCGTCGCCGCGAGGCGGGCGAGTTCCCCGGCGGTCACCGTGGCCAGCAGCCGCCCCCGCTGGTCGGTGAGCGCGAACGACAGCGACCCCCCGGCCGGCGTCGTCAACCCCAGCGCCTCCACCCGGGCCAGCAGCTCGCGCAGCTGCGCGGCGGTGACCGCGAACCCCGCGACCTCACCGCCCGCGGCGGTGTCCCCGGCGAGCCCGTCCAAAGCGGCGGTCACGGTCAGCTGCACCGACACCCCACCCAGCCCGTGATCGGCCGGGCGGCGGATCAGCATCGCCATCACCGCCGCGCGGATCTGCCCGATCGGCCGCTCGTCGCCATCGGCCTTCGCCATCGCCGCCAGCTGGTCGATCACCGCGTAGCAGGCGGCCGCCTCCTCCACGGTCAGCTCACCGGTCAGCGTCGCCATGCCGTCCACGGTGGGCGCCACCCGCACATCGGCCGCCCGCTGCGCCTCCGCCCGCCGCTCCTCCACCGCCGCCGCATCCAGCTCGGCCAGCAGCGCCAGCGCCCGCTCCCGCAGCCGCGCCAGCGACAACTCCCCCGCCCCCGGCAGCAGTGCCGCCTCCACCGCCTGCGCCAGCGCCGGCGTCGTGGCCTGCAGCGCATCGGCCAGCACCCCGGCCCGGCGCTCGTCGATCCCACCCCGCCGCAACAACGCGAAGGTGGCCGGCAGGTTGTCCCGCCAGGTGAACGCCCGCCGCGCCCGGAACGCCGCCGTCCCCCGCCCCAGATTCAGCGCGTGCGCCACCTCGTCGACGAAGAACTCGCTCACCCCGGCGAACTCCGGATCGGTCTTCCGCCAACTCCGCCGCCGCGCACCCGGCGTGCCGGGTGGCGGGTCGTCGGTGTCGGGCCGCAGCTCCGCCAGCCGCAGGATCAGCTGCGCCTCCCGGGCGGTCTGCCGCGCCCGGTCCCGCTCGATCCGGCCCAGCTCCCCGGCCACCTGCTCATCGGTCAGCCACTCGGCCGGCAGGTCCAGGTGCGCCTCCGGCCGGGCACCCACCCAGTCGATGAGCACCCCCTCCACCACGGAGGTCCCCGCCAACGTTCCCATGCCCACACGCTAGAGAGCAGGTCTGACACTTTTCGCTGGTCGGACCGTCGCGCCGAGTGGTAGTGACTCCCATCGGTGAGGGCGATGACGTCGCCCCTACAACCCGGCGCGCACCCGCCCTGCAGGCGGCTTTGGGGACATTTCGTCCATCAGCTTTCGGCAGGTGTCTCCACCGTGAGCCGAGGGCCCACATCGATGCCACCGCGCTGCCGAGGCTGCAACTCAGCCGAGCGTCGGTCCGTCCACGCGATCTTGTGCAGCCCGTTCTTCAAAAGGTCCCAGCTGGGAGGAAACGACGTCTCGGTCCGCTTCAGTTCTCGTCCGGTGCTGTCGTACACAGCGAGGGTGATGCGCCCGGACTCCCGATCAATCACGCCCCAAGCGCGAGCAACGATGTCCCGCTGGAAGCGATTGACCTTGTCCGGCAGTGACGCGCGGATCTCGTAGCCACTTGCTAAGACACAATCCCCGGCACGAACGAAGGGCTGGGGGTCCCAGCCACGCGCGGACGCGAGGTGGACCAGCGATTCCACGTGGATGCGCAGGACGGCCGCAAGCACTTCATCGTCCGTGCCCGATAGCACCTCGGCTGGGTCGATGGCCCTCTCGACCCCCACCACGGTGTCCTCCTTGTCATTCCGCACAGGGATGACGGTCAGGTCAGGCCATGTGGGCGTGGACCGGAGGACGGTGTTGACCTTGACCACGAAGTCGGTCTGAACCGGTTCGAGGCAGGCGTCGAAACAACTCGCCACGAGGTTGGTGAGGTGTCTGAAGCGGGCTCGGTCGTGCGCTGGCGTGCCGTCCAGCCAGTGGATCGCCGTCTCTCGGAGTCGCATCTCAGGAGGTCCGTGAGCACATCAGCACCGGGGCAGGGTAACTACGGGCTCAGCCCTCTTTCTCCCTTGAGTCCGCTGTCCCTGAGTGGGCCGCCCAGGGCGAGTGCCGTGCGTCAGGGCCAGACACCGTGGCTGCCTTTCGGCCGACAGCACCGGCGGGGTCAGCCCGATCCGCCGCCCTGCCGGGCCGCCCTCAGGTGGCGTCGACGTCCCGCAGCCGAGGCCCGGTCGCGCGCGCCTGCGCCGCCGCCAGCAGACCGACGACCGCCGCCGAGTTCCGGATGTCGCCGTCGAAGACCCGCTGCACGGCGTCGGCCAGCGGCACCCGCTCGATCGTCATGTCCAGCTCCTCGTGCTCCACGGTGAACCCGTCGGGCCGGGCGACGTCGCGAAGCCCCTCGGCGAGGTACACCAGCACGAGCTCGTCGCAGAAGCCCGGCGTGCTGTACGTGGTGGTGAGCAGCGACCACCGCTCGGCGGCCAGCAGCGCCTCCTCGGCCAGCTCGCGCTTCGCCGTCGCCAGCGGGGGCTCGCCGTCGGCGTCGCGCAGGCCGGCGGGCAGCTCCCAGAGGTAGGCGCCCACCGGATGCCGGTACTGGCGCAGCAGCACCACCCGGCCCTCGTCGTCGAGCGCGACGACGGCGACCGCACCGGGGTGCCTCACCACCTCGCGCACCGACTCGCCGCCGCCGGGCATGGCCACGGTGTCCCGGCGCAGCGAGATGACGTGCCCGTCGAACACGTCCTCGCTGGCCAGGACGCGGTACTCGTGCCCGGCGGCGGCGTCGGGCATCAGGTGCCGACCTGCTGCGCCTCGTCGAAGGTGACCGGCAGCCGGCCGGACTCCTGGTAGTCGACGGCGGCCTGCACGAACCCGGCGAACAGCGGGTGCGGGCGGGTCGGGCGGCTCTTGAGCTCCGGGTGCGCCTGGGTGCCCACGAAGAACGGGTGCACGTCGGCGGGCAGCTCGGCGAACTCGACCAGCGTGCCGTCGGGCGAGGTGCCGGAGAACACCAGGCCGGCCTCGGTGAGCCGGTCGCGGTAGGCGTTGGCGACCTCGTAGCGGTGCCGGTGCCGCTCGGTGATCTCGGTCGAGCCGTAGACCTTCGCCGTCACCGAGCCGGGCAGCAGCGCAGCCGGGTAGCTGCCCAGCCGCATCGTGCCGCCCATGTCGCGCTCACCGGAGACGACGTCGAGCTGCGTGGCCATCGTGGCGATGACGGGCTCGGGGGTCTCGGGCTCGAACTCGGTGGAGTTGGCCTTCTCCAGGCCGGCGACGTCGCGGGCGTACTCGATGACCATGCACTGCAGGCCCAGGCACAGCCCGAGGGTCGGGATGCCGTTGGTCCGGGTGTGCCGGATCGCGCCGAGCTTGCCCTCGATGCCGCGGACGCCGAACCCGCCGGGGACGCAGACGCCGTCGACGCCGGCCAGCGCCTTCGCCGCCCCCTCGGGGGTCTCGCAGTCGTCCGAGGGCACCCAGCGGATCTGCACCCGGCTGCGGTGGGCGAACCCGCCGGCGCGCAGCGCCTCGGTGACCGACAGGTAGGCGTCGGGCAGGTCGATGTACTTGCCGACCAGCGCGATCCTCACCGTCTGCTTGGGCGCGTGCACCCGGTCGAGCAGGTCACCCCACACGGTCCAGTCGACGTCGCGGAAGGGCAGCCCGAGCCGACGGACGACGAACGCGTCGAGGCCCTCGCTGTGCAGCACCTTCGGGATGTCGTAGATCGACGGCGCGTCGGGGCAGGAGATGACCCCCTCGGCGTCGGTGTCGCACATCAGGCTGATCTTGCGCTTGAGGCCCTCGGAGATCTCCCGGTCCGACCGGCAGACCAGCGCGTCGGGCTGGATGCCGATGCTGCGCAGCGCGGCGACCGAGTGCTGCGTCGGCTTGGTCTTCAGCTCCCCCGACGGTGCGATGTAGGGGATCAGCGAGATGTGCAGGAAGAAGCAGTTGTCCCGGCCCAGCTCGTGCCGCACCTGGCGGGCGGCCTCGAGGAAAGGCAGCGACTCGATGTCGCCGACCGTGCCGCCGATCTCGGTGATGACGACGTCCACCCGGTCCGCGCTCTCGGCGCCGGCCAGGATGCGCGACTTGATCTCGTTGGTGATGTGCGGGATGACCTGCACGGTGTCACCAAGGTACTCGCCGCGCCGCTCCTTGGCGATCACGTCCGAGTAGACCTGGCCGGTGGTGACGTTGGCCCGGCCGGAGAGGTCGATGTCCAGGAAGCGCTCGTAGTGCCCGACGTCGAGGTCGGTCTCGGCGCCGTCCTCGGTGACGAAGACCTCGCCGTGCTGGAACGGGTTCATCGTCCCGGGGTCGACGTTGAGGTAGGGGTCCAGCTTCTGCATGGTCACCCTCAGGCCGCGCGCGGACAGCAGCGCGCCCAGCGAACTGGCGGTCAGGCCCTTGCCGAGGGAGGAGACAACCCCGCCGGTGACGAAGACGAACTTCGTCGGCTGGGAGTTGCGGAGGAGGCCGCGTGACGCGACGGATTCAGGCGTTCCAGACGGTCGATCCACGGGAGACGACCGTAACACGGTCCGGGTCGTCGTCCGGGCCGGAGTGGGCAGCGCCACGCGCGCCCTCCCCCTCCGGCGGTGTCCCGATCCGGGGCGCTGCCGCCAGCCGGACCAGCAGCGGCACGAGCAGCGCCGCGGCGGTCGCCGGGAGCGCCACCCCGGAGTCGTTGACCGCCGCCCCCAGGGTGAGGCTCAGGGCGCCGGCGAGCAGCCCGGCGCGCAGCACGGCGGCGTCGGCGGCGGTCAGCCCGCCGGGCGGCACCCCGTCGACGGTGCGCAGCGGGCCGCCCGGCCGGACCAGCCAGACCGCGGCCACGAGCGCGACGGGCAGCATCCAGGCCAGCGGGCTGCCGAGCAGGATGTCGAGGTTGGCCGAGGCCTTGCGCGAGACGACCGTCCACGCCTTGCCGGTGAGCACCTGCTCGACGAACCGGCCGAGGTGGCTGCGCTCGGCCGCCGGCCCGGCCCAGTCCAGGACGGCGATGCTGCCGACGGCGAGGACCGCGACGGCCAGGATCGCGGTGAACCGCAGCACGGTGATCCGCAGCCGCGTGAGCAGCATCGCCAGCAGCAGGAAGCCGGGCAGCGCGGCGAGCACGCCGCCGAAGTCCCGGCCCAGGGACGGCGCCCCGATGACCCCGACGGTGAGGACGCCGGCGAGCAGCACCACCCCGCCCACGACCGTGCGGCGGCGCTCCTCGGGCACCCGGCGCCCGACGGCGGTGGCGACCGCCGCCGTCACCAGCAGCGCGCTGACCGACAGCAGGCCGAAGCTCAGGTTGCCGTAGCCGGTGAAGCGGCCGGCGACGATGGCGTCGTACCCGAGCAGGCCGTTGAGCTCGAGCGTCGAGCCGGTGACGACGTCCCCGACGAGGGTCGCGAGGGTGACGGCCAGGACCACCAGCGGCGGGCCCAGCGGGCTGCGCCGCCACGGCCCGAGCGCCGCGACCGCGGTGACGACGACGACGGCGCCCAGCACCGCCAGCACCAGCGAGGGCAGCGGCTCGCCGGTGCGCTCCCACGGCACGAACCCCGCCAGGTAGGTGCCCACCGGCAGCGCGGCCACCGCCAGGCAGAGCACCCGCAGCAGCGCCCGGGCCCGGCGGACGGGGGCGCGCGGCTCCGCGGACCGGCCGCGGACCCCCAGCAGCAGCAGGCCGAGCGCGACGAGCACCGCCCCGACCCCGACGACGATCCAGAAGAAGGCGCCGACGTTGCGGTGGTGCACCGTGGCCGCCACGTTCATCTGCTCGAGCTCGGTGACCGCCCGCGCCAGCTCCGGCCGGTCGCCGTCCACCCGCAGCGGCTGGCCGTTCATCGACGCCGGCACGTCCAGCCCCAGGGCCCGCAGCGCCGTGGGCGCCAGGTCGATCAGCTGGACGTAGGGGGCGCGGCCGGTGCTCGCCGAGCGCAGCCAGCCCCCGGAGTCGAAGCCCGGGCCGGTGGCGATGCCGACGTGCAGCTGGGGGCGGCCGTCGTTGACCTCGGAGATGCCCGCGAGCAGCACCAGGGTGTCGCCCGGCAGCGCGGCGACGGCGGCCTGCAGCCGGGCCAGCGACTCCTCGATCCGGCCCAGGGCGCCGGCGCGCGGCCGGGGCTCGGTGCCGTCGTCGGTCTGGTCGGCGCCGGGGCTGCCGGCCAGCGTGAGCTGGTCCAGCGAGACCAGCGCGAGGTCGCACCCGCCGAGGAAGGCGGTGAGTTCGTCCGGATCGGTCGGCAGGGCGACGCGGCGGTCCAGCTGCACGCCCGGGGCGGCGGCGGCCAGGGCGGCCGCGCGACCGGAGACGGCGGCGCAGCCGACGCCGGCGCCCAGGGCCGCGGGCTCGGCGCCGAACCGGGCGGTGCCCTCGTCGTCGGCGGTGCGCTGCACGGTGGCCGCGGGGTCGTCCAGGGCCACGGCGGCGATCCGCTCCTGCAGCCCGCAGTGCGAGAGCGAGGTGTCCACCCGCGGCGCCGGTTCCTCGGCGCCGGCGTCGTCGCCGCCAGGGGCGCCCTCGGGCACGGGCTCGCCGGGCCCTTCCTCCGGCAGCGGCACGGTCGGCAGCGGAACCGGCGGCAGCCCCTCGTCGGGGCCGGGGAAGCGGGCGCGGTTGCCGGCGCCGAGGGTGGCCCAGCCGTCGAGCAGGCAGGTGGTGCCGCGCGCGGCGCGGACCGACAGCGCGCCCGCGGCGCCCTGCTCGGCCATCTGCCACAGGGTGGGGGTCGCGGCGGGGTCGACGTCGCTCCAGACCAGACCGGGGACGCCGATCACCAGCACGCGGTCCACCGGGTCGTCCGCCGCCGCGGCCGGCGGCGCCCAGCCGAGCAGCACGGTCAGCAGCAGCACCAGCGGCAGCGCCCACCGCCGGGTGCCGGTCACCGGGGTGCGGCTGCCGGCGGGCCCAGCAGCTCCCGGTAGACGGCGACGACGCGGCGCCCGGCGCCGGCCTCGTCGGGCCACTGCTCCGCCTGGCGCAGACCGGCCTCCACCAGTGCCGCGGCGTGCGCCGGATCGGTGAGCACCCGCTCCAGGGCGTCGGCCAGCGCGTCGGCGTCGCCGACCGGCACCAGGTCGGCCCCCTCCCCCACGAGCTCGGGGATGCCCCCGGCGCGGGTGGACACCAGCGGGGTGCCGGCGCGCAGCGCCTCCTGCGCGGTGAAGGGGCTGCCCTCCCAGCGCGAGGGCAGCACGCAGACGTCGGCGGCGCCCAGCAGGTCGGCGACGTCGCCGCGGCGGCCGAGCAGCACGACCGGCAGCCGCTCGGCCGCGACGCGGGCGGCGAGCTCGTCCTGCAGCGGCCCGTCGCCGGCGATGGCGAACAGCGGCGCGGAGCTGCGCCCCGACCACCGGCCGAGGGCGTCGAGCAGGACGTCGTAGCCCTTCTGCGGGTGCAGCCGCCCGACCGCGACCACGAGCGCGCGGCCGTCGGCCAGGCCCAGCTCGGCGCGGACCGCGGCGCGGTCGCGCTGCGCGGGGGCCAGGGGCGGGGCCAGCGCCGGGGCCACCCGCACGTCGCGGGCGCCGGCCCGGCGGGCGTTGGCCGCCAGGTCGCTGGAGACGGCGAGCACGAGGTCGGCGCCGCGCACGGTCAGCCGCTCCAGGGCCTGCAGCGCGCCGCGCAGCCGGCCGCCGCCCTCCTGCAGGGCGTTGTGCAGCGTGAGCACCAGCGGTGGGCGGGCACCGGGCAGCCGCAGCGCCGCCGCGGCCACGAGACCCGCGCGCAGGCCGTGGGCGTGCACCAGGTCCGCGCCGGCCAGCGCGCGGCGCAGCTGGAGCACCGCGCGCGCGTCGGCCACCGGCGCCAGGCCGGTGGAGATGCCCACCGGCGTGAAGTCCGCCCCCGATGCGGTGAAGCCGAACAGCTCCTCGGTCGCCGGGGCACCGCACACGCCGACGTCGGCGCCGGCCTCGCGCACCACCGGCAGCAGCGCCCGGACGTGCGTGCCGACGCCGCCGGCGCTGGTGGCCAGCACCTCGACGACCCGGCGACCGGCGAGCGGGCGCTCAGCCACGGTGCACCTCCTGCCGGTCGGGTGCGCGCAGGGCGCGCAGCGCGGCGGTCAGCGGACCGCGCGCGGCCCCCATCATGACGGCCGGGAAGACGACGAGCACGAGCGCTCCGGCCAGCACGCCGACACCGATGGCGGCGAGGACCCCGTCGCCGGGGACCGGGTCCCCGCCGAGGGACCGGGACAGGGCGAGCCCGGCGGCCGCTGCTGCCGCCGCCGCGACGAGCGCGGTCACCCCGATGCGGGGCAGGCCGCCGAGCGAGCCGGCGGGCGCGGCGCGGGCGACCACGACGAGGAGCGCCAGCCCGGCCACGGTCACCCCGAGGGTGTGCCCGGCGCCGAGCGCCGCGGCCCGGTGCTCGTCGGGCAGCACCGCGGCGAGGACGACGTCGGCGACGCAGGCCAGCAGCCAGCCGCCGAGCACGCAGGCGGTGGGCGCCTTCCAGAGCCCGCGCGCGTACAGCGCCCGGGTGAGGACGGCGACCAGCCCGTAGCCCACGAGCCCCGGCGCGAAGGCGATCGTGGTGTCGCGGAGGGCGGCCACACCGGCGTCGGAGCCCGAGCTCAGGAAGACCCGCGCCACGGGCCCCGCCCCGGCGACCAGCAGCGCGGCGGCCCCGGCCGAGGCGGCGACCACGAGCGCGGTCACCGGGGCCAGCGCCCGGGCGTACCCGTCGTCGTCGCCGAGCTCGGCCCGCTCGGCGAGCCACGGGTAGGCCGAGGTCGCCAGCGGCACGGCCAGTGCGGCCCACGGGACGAGGAAGAGCGTGAGCCCGGCGCCGTAGATCACCAGGCTGCCGTCGGGGGCGTCCCCGCCGGTGAGCCGGATGGCGACGAAGGCGACCAGCTGCTGGCCGGCCAGCGTCAGCACGCCCGCGACGGCCAGCCGGCGGACCCGCGGCGCGGCGCCCACCGGGAAGCGCAGCGCGGGCCGCAGGCCCAGACCGAGGCGGCGCAGCGGGACGAGCAGGCTCAGGCTCAACGCCACCACGCCCAGCGTCGTCCCCACGCCGAGGACCAGCTCGGCCGCGCGGCTCAGGTCGCCGACCTCCCGCCCGCCGTCCATGGCCGCGAAGACCAGGTAGGCCCCGGCCACCACCACGCTGGAGAGCAGCGGGGCGATCGCGGGGGCGGCGAAGTGCCGGTGGGCCTGCAGCACGCCGGCCAGCACGATGCCCAGGCCGTAGAGCACGACCTGCGGGGCGAAGACGACCAGGAGCCGGGCGGCGAGGTCGACCTCCGCCTGGTCGCCCGGAGCCAGCACGCGGGCGATCGGCTCGGCGAACACGGCGATGAGCACGGCGAGCGGCGCCAGGACCAGCATCGTCCAGCCGAGCAGCGCCGACGCCGTCCGGCGCACCTGCTCCCGGTCCCCGACCGCGATCCCGCCGGCGAGCATGGGGACGACGAGGCTGGCCAGCGCGCCGCCGGCGACGACCTCGAAGACGATGTTGGGGACGGTGTTGGCCGCCTGGTAGGTGTCCCCGGTGGTGTCCGCGCCCACCGCGTTGGTGAAGACCAGCTGGCGGCCGAAGCCGGCCACCCGCGCCAGCAGCGTGAGGACGGCGATCAGCGCCGCCGCGCCGGCGACCCCCTGCGCGACCGTCCGGCGGGTCACGACGCCCGGCGGCCGAGCCGGTCCAGGTCCCGCAGGCCGGGAGTGGCCTCGATGACCCGCGTGAAGCTGACCTTCTCGCTGGCCAGCGTCAGCGCGACGACGCCGGCCAGCAGACCGGCCCGGCGGCCGCGCGAGGGCCCCGCGGCCAGGCGCAGGCCGAGCAGCGCCCCGAGGGCGTTGGCCCCGCTGTCGCCGAGCATGACCCGCTCGCCGAGATCGGCGGGCAGCACCGCGGCGGTGGCACCGAGCGGGCCGGCCACCAGCGGGCCGGCCGGACCAGCCAGCGTGGCCGCGGCGGTGAGCAGCCCGGCCTTCGCCGCCCGCCCGGGCCGGAGGTCGAGCAGGTTGACCAGGTTCGCGGTGCCGGCGACCAGGCCGGTGGTGAGGACGGCGTCGGCCAGCGCGCCGGTGCCGCGGCCCCGGGAGGTGAGCAGCGCGGCGACCGCTCCGGCGGCGCCGATCCCGGCGACCTTGACCGCGCCGGCGGAGACGCGGCCGGCCCGCAGGGCGCGCAGGTGCCCGGCCAGGCCCTTGTCCCGGGCCTGCTCCGGGCGGGCGCCGGCCAGGTCGTCGTACCCGCCGACCAGGCCGGACACCCCGCCGGCGACGACCGCCGCGGCACGCCAGCCCGCGGGCGCCCCCAGAGCGGACGTCGCGGTGGCGGCGGCGGCCAGGGCGGGGCCACCGAGCAGGGTCACCGGGCGGCCGGCGTAGTTCGTGCGCCGCCACGGCTCCCCGCGCTCGTCCGCCATGAGCGCGGCCGCGCCGGCGAGCGCGAGCCGGCCGGCGCCGGCCCCGGCGAGTGCGAGGGCCGCCCGGCTGCGCGGCCTCACGAGGTGGCGGGCCGCACCGGCGGCACCGGCTGGGTGTCCTCGCCGGTGCCGTAGGCGCCGGAGGTGCCCTCGCCCTCGGCGCGCAGCGCCAGCACGGTGCTGATCTGGCCGGCCGGCGAGCCCAGGTTGTCCACGGTGGAGACCGCCGCCGAGACGGTCGGGTCCTCCCGGATCGTGCCGATGAGGCCGTTGTCGCGCGCCGAGGCGGCGTCGCCGGCGACGACCGCGCCGGACCCGGCCGAGTCGAAGGCGGTCACCAGCTCGACCAGCGTCTGGTTCCGCTCGGCGGCCTGCGCCCCGGTGAACTCACCGGCGGTGAGGACCAGCGCGAAGTTGGCCGGGCTCACCGAGTCGCTGTCGGTGGTCAGCACCTCGAGCGCCGGCAGGCCGGCGAGCACGGAGGCGGTGGCGGCGGTGTCGGGGGCGGTGCCACCGGAGGGGATCATCAGCACCTGGGCGAGCAGCGAGCCGACCAGCCGGCCGGCGTCGTCGCCGTCGGGCAGCGTGACCCCGGCGGGCAGGCCCGCGCCGGTGACGTAGCTGCGCAGGCTGGACTCCGTGGAGGGGTCGGTGTAGGCGGGGGTGAGCGAGATCTGCCCGGAGACCGTGCCGCCGGCCTGGGTGATCAGCGCGCTGACCTCCTCGACGTCGCCGGTCTCGACCTCGGGGCTGGCGACGACGAGCAGCACGCTGCTCCCGGCCAGCGCGCCGTCCACCAGGGCGGGGGCCAGCGCGGACTCGAACTCGTCGGAGGTGTCCAGCGAGCCCTGCAGCTCCCGGGTCTGGTCCTCCAGCGACCGCTTGTCCTGCTCGAGGGAGTCGACCTGGGTCTCCAGCCGGTCCAGGATCGGCCCGTTGAGCTGGGTGGTGCCGACGACGATGCCCAGCGCGATCGCCAGGAAGACCGCGATCAGGGAGACCAGGTGGTAGCGGAAGTCGATCACGAGAAGAGGTTCTCCAGCCAGAACACGAAGCTGTTCCATTGGTCGAGCAGCAGATCGAAGTACACGCGTCCGGCCGAGGAGACGGCGAGGGTGGAGCCGATGGCGACGAAGGCCGCCAGCACCAGGACCACCAGCGCGGCGGTGGAGATGCGGCTGCGGTAGAGCCGGCTGACGCCCTTGGCGTCGACGAGCTTGCCGCCCAGGCGCAGCCGGGTGAGGAAGGTGGAGGCCATGCCGCCGCGGCCCTTGTCGAGGAACTCCACGAGGGTGGCGTGCGTGCCGACGGCGACGATGAGCTTGGCGCCCTTCTCGTCGGCCAGCAGCATCGCGATGTCCTCGCTGGTCGCCGCCGCGGGGAAGGTGATCGCGTCGACGCCGAGCTCCTGCACCCGCGGCAGGCCGGGAGCCCGCCCGTCGGGGTAGGCGTGGACGACGACCTCGGCGCCGGAGGTGAGCGAGGCGTCGCTCACCGAGTCCATGTCCCCGATGATCATCTCGGGCTGGTAGCCGGCCTCGATGAGCGCGTCCGCGCCGCCGTCGACGCCGATGAGCACCGGGCGGTAGTCGCGGATGTAGGACCGCAGCGCGTGCAGGTCCTCCTTGTAGTCGTAGCCGCGGACGACGATCAGCACGTGCCGGCCGTCGATCGGCGTCGTCACGTCGGGCACGCCGACGCCGTCGAGGAGCAGCGCGCGCTCGCGCTTCATGTACTCCATCGTGTTGGCGGCGAACGCCTCGAGCTGGGTGGAGAGCCCGGCGCGCGCCTCGGCCATGGAGGCGGCGACCCGCTCGGCGTCCTGTGCGACGCCCTCGGCGACGACCGTGCCGTCCTCGGTGAGCAGCTTGCCCTCGTGCAGCCGGACCTCGGCGCCCTCCTTGAGGGCGGCGAAGACGTCGCGGCCGACGCCGTCGAGCAGCGGGATCCCGGCGTTGACCAGGATCTCGGGGCCCAGGTTGGGGTAGCGGCCGGAGATGCTGGGCGCGGCGTTGACCACCGCGGCGACCTTGCAGCCGACGAGCGCGTCGGCGCTCACCCGGTCGATGTCGACGTGGTCGATGACCGCGATGTCGCCGGGGCGCAGCCGCTTGGTCAGGTTCTTGGTGCGGCGGTCCAGCCGGACGGTGCCAGTGACACCCGGTCCCGACTCCTGTGCCCGGCGACGTCCGAGGGTGCCGATGCGCATGGCCTCCATGCTTTCACGGGGGCGTGACCGGCCGGTCCACCGACGCGCGAGCGCGACCCGTCGGTCACGCAGAGTGCACGACACCGCGGGGCGCGCGACACGCCAGCGTCGGCGCCGTCGGTGCTCGCGCGGGACCGTTACCGAGTCGTGACTAGCGTGGCGCGCGTGACTGGAGTGGCCCGCGCTGTGCCCCGTACCGACCCGCTTCCCCCTGTGCCGACGGCGCCGGCGACCGACCGCACGCCGTCGGTCCCCTCGCCGCTGATCAGGGCGTTCCCCACCGCTCCCCCGCCGCCCGAACCGCCCGCCGAGGTGCTGGACGGCGGTCCGGACGAGACCTCCGGCGCCGCGGACGCTGCGGGCTCCGCCGACCCCGGTGCACCTGCCGGCGCCGCCGGTGCCGATGCGGCCCGGCGCGCCGCGCGCACCCCCGGACGACGTGAGCAGCGTTACCAGGAGACGCGGGCCCGGATCGTCGACGCGGCTGCCGAGCTGTTCGCCGAGCGGGGCTTCGACGCGGTGAGCGTGATCGAGATCGCCAAGCGCGCGGGCGTGGTCGAGAAGACGGTGTTCAACCACTTCCCGGTGAAGGAGGGCCTGGTCTTCGACGCCGATCCGCCGATGCGCGAGGCGCTGCTCGACGCGGTGCGCTCCCGCCCGTCGGGCGAGTCGGTGTCCGCCGCGGCCGGGAGCTTCGTCGTCGCCGCCGTGGGGCTGCTCGGCGCGCCGGAGGCCGCCGAGGGCGTGGCCCGCATGGCGCGGGTCATCCGAGGCAGCCGGACGCTGCAGGTGCGCGAGCGGGAGATCCTGGGCGAGCTCACCGACGCGCTGGCCGGCCTCATCGCCGAGGAGACCCGGGCGTGGCCCGGTCAGGTGGAGCCGTGGCTCGCCGCGCACGCCGTCCTCGGGCTGTACGCGTCGCTGCTGGAGCTGGCCCGCGACCGCGTGCTCGCCGGGGTCACCGGACCGGAGCTCTCCGGCGAGCTGCGCCGCCAGGGCCGCCGGGGCCTGGCGCTGCTCCAGTTCGGTCTCGCCGGCTACGCCAAGCGGCGCTGACGCTCCCGGGGAGCGGGGCCCTGCGGGCCCCGCTCCCCGGGGCTCACAACTGCAGGGCCCGCAGCAGCTGGTCGGCGCGGTCGCCGGGGACGTCGGGGTTCCGGGTGAACAGGGCCACGGCGACCATGTACTCGTCGTCGCCGGCCCAGCCGCGGCCCTCGGCGACGAGCCGGCGGATGTGGTCGCGCACCTTGGGCTCGCTGCTGTAGGTGCCGTAGTCCAGGCCCATCGCGAGGAAGTTCGCCACCCGGTAGCCGGCGTCCTCGGCGGTGCGGATCGTGGTCAGCGGGTCGGAGTAGCTGGCGACGGCGGCGATCACGTTGTCGTAGCCGCTCTTGAGCAGCTGCAGCACCAGGTCGTTGCCGTGCACCCCGCCCCAGAGCTCGGGCATGAGGATGTCGCGGTCGGGTGCGGGGATGTAGGGCGGGTTGGAGATCACCGTGGCGATCTGCGGCCCGCCGGAGGCGTCGGCGTGGTCGAAGAAGTTCCCCAGCTCGACGGTGTAGCGGTCCTCGACGCCGCGGGCGCGGATGTTCTCCCGGGCCTTGTCGACCGAGGGCGGGCTGATGTCGAAGCCGCGGACGCGCAGGCCGGGCAGGCTCGACACGACGTCGGAGATGGCGGTGGCGTCACCGCTCCCCAGCTCGACCACGCCGTCGCGCTCCCAGCCCAGCTGGTCCCGGTAGTGCTCGAGGAGCATGCAGACGGAGAAGCCGTAGTGGGCCGACTCGTCGGCCGAGGAGAAGCAGGTCACCGCCCGGCCCTACCCCGCCTCTGACCTCGGCAAGCGCGGATCACCCGACCGGGAACGGCCGGTTCAGCCGCGCGCTTCCGCGGCGACGGCCAGCAGCTCGCGGGCGTGCGCCTGGCCGGTGTCGCTGTCGGCGAGCCCGGACAGCATGCGGGCGAGCTCCCGCACCCGGTCGTCGTCCTCCACGGCGCGGATGTCGGTGGCGGTGACCCCGGCCCCGGTGTCGGGCGACTTGTCGACGACGAGGTGCGTGTCGGCGAAAGCGGCCACCTGCGCGAGGTGGGTGACGACGACGACCTGGTGCTGGCGGGCCAGCCGGGCCAGCCGGCGGCCGATCTCGCCCGCCGCCTGGCCGCCGACGCCGGCGTCGACCTCGTCGAAGACCATGACCGGCACCGGGTCGGCGCCGGCGAAGACCACCTCGATGGCGAGCATGACGCGGGAGAGCTCACCGCCCGACGCGCCCTTGTGCACCGGGCGGGCGGGCGCGCCCGGGTGGGCGGCGAGCAGCAGCGCCACCGTGTCGATCCCCTCGGGGCCGGGCTCGTCGGGGTGGCTGTCGATGGAGAAGGAGACGCGGGCGCTCTTCATGGCCAGCCCGGCCAGCTCCCGGCCCACCTCGGCGGCGAAGCCCTCCGCGGCGGACCGGCGGCCCGCGGAGATCTCCGCGCCGAGCGCGTCGACCTCGGCCCGGGCGGCGTCCCGCTCGGCGGCCAGCTGCGCGAGGGCCTCGTCGGAGACGTCCAGCTGGGCCAGCCGCTGCGCGGCGTCGGCGGCCCACGCCAGCACCCCGCCCACGCCCTCGCCGACGTCGGCGTACTTGCGCACCAGGCCGGTGATCAGGGCCCGCCGGTCGAGCACCTCGGCCAGCCGTGCGGGGTCGGCGTCCAGGTCGGCCACGTACCCGGCGAGCTGGCCGGCGACGTCGGAGACCACCGCGACGGCGTCGGCGAGGTCCTGGGCGAGCATGACCAGCGTCGGGTCGTCGGAGCCGGCCAGCGACCGCTCGGCGATCGCCAGCGCCGCCGTCGCGTCCTGCGGCGCCTCTTCGCCACCGAGGTCGCCGGTGACGTCCCCGACCAGGGCCAGGCGGGCCTCGTCGGCGGCGGCGCGCAGCGCGTCGGCGTCGCTGAGCCGCTTCACCTGGGTGGCCAGCACCTCGTCCTCGCCGGGCTCCGGCGCCACGGCTTCGATCTCCTCGAGCCCGTGCCTCAGCACCTCGGCGGCCTGCGCCAGCTCGCGCGCCTGGGTCTGCCGGCGCTCCAGATCGGCGACCGCCGCCCGCCAGCGGTCGTGCGCCTCGCGGTAGCTCTCGAGGGCCGCGAGGTGCTCGGGCCCGGCGTAGCGGTCCAAGGCGCGGCGCTGCTCCGCGGGGCGGGAGAGCCGGAGCTGGTCGGTCTGGCCATGCACTGCGAGCAGGCTCTCGGCCAGCTCGGCGACGACGCCCACCGGCACGCTGCGGCCGCCGAGGAAGGCCCGGGAGCGGCCCTCGGCGCTCACCGTGCGGGCCAGGATCAGGCTGCCGTCGTCGTCCGGGTCGGCACCGGCGTCCGCGGCGCGCTGCCAGGCCGGGGAGTCGGCGGGCAGCGCCAGCCGGCCCTCGACGCCGGCGCGGCCGTTGGCCCGGACCCGGCCCGGGTCGGCGCGGCCGCCGAACAGGAGCGTGAGGCCGGTGACGACCATCGTCTTGCCCGCGCCGGTCTCCCCGGTGACCACCGTCAGCCCGGGGCCCAGTTCGAGGGTGACGTCGTCGATGGCGCCCAGGCCCCGGATGCGCAGCTCGGTGAGCCGCCCGGGGCCGGTCGCCTCGGGGGCCGGCGCGGTGCGCTCAGACGTGGTCGTGCGTGCCGCCACCGGCCGCCTCCCCTCCGGCCACGACGTCGCCGAACCGGTCGACGACCTCGCGGGTCAGCACGTTCCGGCTGGTGGTGAGCTCGTGCCCGGGCCCGGCGTGCCGGGCGTCGCGGAAGCCGCGCACGGGGAGCCCGAACTTGGCCACGAGGCGGTCGCCGAAGGTGGCCGCGTGCACGCGGGCGATCCGCACGGGGCGGGTCGCCTTGCGGACGTCGACGCGCCCGCCGTCGGGGACGCTGACCATCCGCCGCCCGTCGGCGGAGACGCGGGCGCGGTTGCCGTCGGCGGGGATCGAGACGGTGAGCACCGAGTTCGGCGAGGTCACCAGCGGCCGGGCGAACAGGGCGTGGGCGTTGGTCGGCACGAGCAGCAGCGCCTCGACGTCGGGCCACACGACCGGGCCACCCGCGGAGAAGGCGTAGGCGGTGGAGCCGGTGGGGGTCGCGCACAGCACGCCGTCGCAGCCGAAGCTGGTCAGCGGCCGGCCGTCGATGAGGATGACGACGTCGAGGACGCGGGAGCGCTCGGCCTTCTCGATCGACACCTCGTTGAGCGCCCAGGTGCCGCCGACGACCGCGCCGTCGGCGTCGACGACGTCCACCTCGATCGCCAGCCGCTCCTCGACGGAGTACTCGCAGTGCTCGATGGCCTGGAGCGTCTCCTCGACCGCCTCGGGCTCGGTCTCGGCGAGGAAGCCGACCCGGCCGAGGTTGACCCCCATGAGGGCGGCGTCGGTGAACCGGGCCAGCTCGGCGGCGCGCAGGAACGTGCCGTCGCCGCCGAAGACCATGACGATCTCGGTGTCGCGCGCGGCGTGCGCGTCGGCGGGCACGATCTCGGCGCCGTCGATGTGCAGCTCGCGTGCCTCGTCCTCGAGCAGGCGCACGACGATGCCGCCGGCCTGCAGCCGGGCGGCGGAGCTGCGGGCCAGCTCGACGATGTCGTGCCGGCCGGTGTGCACGGTCAGCAGCACGCGGCCGTGGCTGCGGGGCGGTGCCGCCCTCGCTGGTCGGACTCACTGCGGTCCCTCCTGGACTGCTCGACGGACGTCGTGCTCCTGCACCGGCCCCGCGTCGCGGCGCAACCACAGGAAGAACTCCACGTTCCCGGCCGGCCCGGGCAGCGGGCTGGCGACCACGCCGGCGGTCCCCCAGCCCAGCTCGGCCGCGGCCGCGGCCACCTCGAGGACGGCCTGCACCCGGTGCTCGGGGTCCCGGACGACGCCGCCGGCGCCGAGCCGTTCCCGCCCGACCTCGAACTGCGGCTTCACCATCGGCAGCAGGTCGGCCCCGGGGCCGGCGCACGCGGTGAGCGCGGGCAGCACCAGCCGCAGCGAGATGAACGACAGGTCGGCAACGACGAGGTCGACGGGACCGTCGATCGCCTCGGGGGTCAGCGTCCGCACGTTGGTGCGCTCGTGGACCCGCACCCGGTCGTCGGTGCGCAGCGACCAGGCCAGCTCGCCGTAGCCGACGTCGACGGCGACGACCTCGGCGGCGCCGCGGCTGAGCAGCACCTCGGTGAAGCCCCCGGTGGAGGCGCCGGCGTCCAGGGCGCGGCGGCCCTCGACGGCGACCGGGAACGCCTCGAGCGCACCGAGCAGCTTGTGCGCGCCGCGGGAGACCCAGCTGGGCTGGTCGGGATCGGTGCGGACCACGACGGGTTCGCCCGCGTCCACGCCGGTGGCGGGCTTGGTGGCCGCGCGCCCGGAGACGGCGACGCGGCCCTCGGCGATGAGCGCGACCGCGTGCTCGCGGGAGCGGGCCAGACCGCGGCGCACGAGCTCGGCATCGAGCCGGCGACGCACCATCAGAGCTGGTCGATCGTGCCGAGCTCGCGCTGCAGCCGGCCGTGCTCGGCCTCGAAGACGGCCACGTGCTCGGCGACGGGGCGCTGCTCGAGCTCGGCGAACCGGTCCGCCCCGGTGCGCTCCGCGTCGACCGCGGCCGGGCGCGGCGGACCCGGGACGGGGCGCTGGCGTGCTCGGCTCGGTCATCGTCATCGCTTCCTGCGCTGGAGGTGGTGGCGGCCGGTCGTCGGGGCGGACGCCGGACTGCGGCCGGGTGCCGTCGCACCGGCCGCGTGCCCCGCCGAGGTTACCGGTCACCGGCGACGGGGCACGGCGCGACGAGGGCAGGCGATAACGTCTGGCGCCCGGTACGTCCCGACATCGGCAGGAGAACCGCCCCCGTGGCCACGATGGACGAATGCCTCACCGCCCTGCGGGGCATCCTCGGCGACCTCGCGGCGAACCCCGCGGCCGCCGGCCTCGACCGCAGCCTGTCGTGCCGGTTGACCGATCTGCAGCAGGTGGTCGTCGGACGGCTGAGCTCCGGCAGCGTCCGGGACCTCGAGGTGCTTCCCGACGGCCCCGCCGTGGAGAAGGCCGACATCCGGCTGACCATGACCAGCGACGACCTCGTCGCCCTGACCGGCGGCCGGCTGTCCTTCGGCTCGGCGTGGGCGTCGGGCCGGGTGAAGCTCGAGGCCGGCCTGCGCGACATGCTCCGGCTGCGCAAGCTGCTCTGACCGCGCTCGCACCGTCCGGGCCGCGCGCCCGACCCTGACCGCACGGCGTCCCGCCGCACGCCGGCACGCGTGGTCCGTCCCGTCCGCGTGGTCGCGCGCCGTCTCCCGTGGTCCTGTTCCGTCCGCGTGGCCGCGCGCCGTCTCCGTGGTCCCGGGCCGTCGTGGCCCAGTCAGCCGGTGCCGAGCCCCCAGTTCCGCAGCGCGGTCGATGCCTCGACGCCCTCGCCGAGCACCCTGGCCGGGGCACCGCCGTCGGGGTGCCGGATCCAGTGCGCCACGCACAGCGCCCGCAACCCGTCCAGCCCGTCGAAACCCCGCACCGCGCCGTCGGACCCCTGAGCGGCCCCGTCCGGATCGCGCTCCGCGCCGTCGGCGCGCGCTCTCCCGTCGCCGGCCGGCTCGTGCACCAGCAGGAGCCCGTCCGACTCGGCCGGCCGCACGACCCAGTCGCCGCACCGCCACCCCACCGCGTCAGCTTGCACCGACGGGTGCACGTCGAGCAGGCCTGCGGCGTCGTGCGCGAGGTGGTCGGGCCGGTGCTCGGGTACGGCGGCGAGCAGCGTCGCGGCATCGGTGACGCCGGAGAGCACGAGCAGGCTGGCCGCGCCCGCCCGCTGCGCGCCCTCGATGTCGGTGTCCAGCCGGTCCCCGACGACCAGGGGCCGCTGCGCTCGGGTGCGCCGCACGCACTCGGCGTGCATGGCCGGGTCGGGCTTGCCGGTGACCAGCGGCGGACGCCCGGTGACCGCGCTGACGACCCCCACCATCGCCCCGTTGCCCGGCAGCGGACCGCGCGGGGAGGGGATCGTGGCGTCGGCGTTGGTGGCCACGTGCCGCGCACCGTTGCGCACCGCGACGACCGCCTCGGCCAGCTGCGCCCAGCCGACCTCCCGGCCGTAGCCCTGCACGACGGCGTCCGGCTCGTCCTCGGCCCGCTCGACGACCTCCAGGCCGGCCGCGCGCACGGCGGCCGCCACCCCGGGCCCGCCCACGGGCAGGATCCGCGCCCCCGGCCCCAGGAGCTCGAGCACCACCGTCGCGGCCGCCTGGGAGCTGGTGATGACGTCGGCCGCGGCCGCCTCGACCCCCAGCTCGGTCAGGTGTGCGGCCACCTCCTCCGGCGTCCGGGCGGCGTTGTTGGTGACGAAGCCCAGCCGCATGCCGCTGCGGCGGACCTGCTGCAGCGCCCCGGGGACTCCGGGTACCGCCTCGGAGCCGACGTAGACCACGCCGTCGAGGTCCAGCAGCGCGACGTCGTGCTGTTGGGCGAGGGGGCCGGGCGAGCCGGCCGCGAGCGGGCTGCGGCGCGGGTCGGGCATCGCGTGGCCTCTCCTTCTCGATCTGCTGTCGTGGATGTGCTGTCCTGCGGGTCCGACGGCCGGTACCGCGGGCGCCACCGGCGCATCCGCGCGGCGCTCCTACGATTCCCTGGTGCCCTCGTCGTCGCCGGACCACCGCCCGTCCGATACCGCGACGGGCCTGGAGGTACGCCCCTTCCGGGCGCTGACCTACCGCGTGCACGACCCGGACCACCTGGCCCGGGTGAGCTCGCCCGCCTACGACCTGGTGACCGCCGCCGGCCGGGAGCGCCTGGCCGGCGCCGATCCGCACAACATCGTGCGGCTCATCCTGCCCGAGCCCGGCGTCCCCGCCGATCCCGCACCGGCGGGCGGAGCCGGGACGGCGCCGGCCTGGGCAACCCGGGCGGCGCGGATGCTCGCCGCGTGGGAGGACGAGGGCGTCCTGGAACGGGACGAGCGATCGGCGCTGTGGGTCTACGAGCTGCAGCCCGCCGACGGCGACGCCGCGACGGTGGGCTGGCTCGGCGCCGTCGGGTTGCCGGTGCCGGGCTCGACCGCGGTCCTCCCCCACGAGGACACCTTCCCCGACGCCGTCGAGGGCCGTCGCGCGCTGCTCGCCGCCACCCGCACCGACCTCGAGCCGATCGTGCTGGCCCACGACCCGGATCACGAGGTCGCCGTGCTCACCGACCGCGCCCGCCGGAGCGAGCCGACGCTGCAGGTGCTCGACGACGACGGCGTCCGCCACCGGCTGTGGCGGGTGACCGACCCCGCGCTGATCGGCGAGCTGGCCGGGGCGTTCGGGCGCACCGGCGCCGTCATCGCCGACGGCCACCACCGGTTCGCCGCCGCCCGTGCCCACCAGCGCACCGACCCCGGCTGCCCGGGGTGCGACGCCGTCCTCGCGCTGCTGACGCCGATGGGCCCGGGCGGGCTGCGCGTGGCCGCGATCCACCGGGTCCTACCGGACCTCCCGCTCGACGACGCTGCCCGCCGGGCAGCGGTCGGCTTCGCCGTGAGCGAGCTCGCGCTGGACCCCGACCGGCCGGCGGCGGTCGCCATCACCGCGGCTGTCGACGCCTGGCTGGCCGAGCCGGACGCTCTGGGCTTCCTGGTCACCGACGGCTTCCGCCTGCTCTGCCTGCGCGATCCGGGAGCCCCCGTGCGCGACCGGGTGCCGGCCGAGGCACCGGCCGCCTGGCGCGGACTCGACGTCGTGCTGGCGCACAAGGGGCTGATCGAGGGGTTGTGGGCGCGGGCGGACGAGCCGGGCAGCGTGCTCATCGCGCACACCGTCGAGGAGGCGCTGCGGACGGCGGGCGAGCGCAACGGCGTCGCCCTCCTGCTCCGCCCGCCCTCCCCCGCCGACGTCGCCGCCGTGGCGCGCGCCGGGGCTCGGATGCCGCGCAAGTCCACCTTGTTCGTGCCCAAGCCGCGGACCGGCCTCGTGCTCCGGCCGCTGGACGACTGATCGCGCCTCACGCGATGCGCTCGGTCGCCGGCCCCGAGGCGCGGGGCACCTTGCGCCCACGCCGGCAGTTGACCTCGCACACCGAGGCGGTGCCGGATCCGGTGCGCCAGAACCGCCGCTGGAGCGCACCCTCGATCTCCACGACGTCACCGGGCTGCCAGGCCGCCACGCGCCGCTGCAGCGACTTGTCGTAGGTGATGCAACTGAGCACGTCGACCGTCTGACCGCGTGGCCGGGGCTCGGGCCGGCGCACCACCAGCCGGAAGGTCACCAGGGTGTCCCCGCTCGGCAGGGTGCGGACCTCTGCCGGTGCGGACAACCGTCCCCGTAGCACCACGTCGTTCCGGTCGATCACAGCCACGCTCATGCTCAGAGCCTGGATCGGCCGGGGGCCCCGGCACAGGGGCGTGCCCCATCTGTGGACGCGGGCGGCGGGTGTGGACACCCGCCGCCCGGTTGTCAGCTGTCCGTGCTGCCGGCTCCGGAGTCCGCGTCGTCACCGGTCTCACCCAGGAGCTCGGCCACCTCGGCCTCGACCTCGTCCTGGAACGACCGGCCGCCGGTCGGGAATGCGCCGGCGTCGGCTGCTGACTCCTCGGCTCCCGGCTCCTCGTCGTCGGACCGCTCGAACTCGGCCTCGATCGCTGCCTCGAGTGCCTCGGCGTCGTCGAGCTCGGCGTCCTCCGGGTCGATCGCCGCGTCGGTCTCCTCCGGCGCGGCGTCGCCACCTGACAGGGTCTGATCCTGGTCGGCGCCCTCGGTCTCGGCCTCGAGGTCGTCGTCCTCGTCGTCGTCGATGAGGTCGTCGAGGTCGGTGAACTCGACGGAGTCCGCGAGCGCCTCGGGGTCGACGGCGACGATCGCGTCGTGCCACTGCTGCGCGAGGTCCTCCTCGCCCTGGGCGGAGAGCAGGTCGGCGTAGGCGGCGGCGAAGCGCAGCCGGATGTCGTCGCCTTCGGTGAGGGAGTCCGGCGTCGGGCGTCCACCCAGCGCCGCCTCGAGGACGAGCCGGGCGGCGGCGTCCTCGCCGAGGTCGCGGCGCGCGCCGGCCTCGACCAGACGCAGCTCGGCCGTCTCCTCCTGGTCCGGCTCCTCCGTCAGCGCCTCGGCGACGAGCCGCAGGGCGACCTCGGGCCGACCGAGGGCCCGCTCGCAGTCCGCCAGCACCGCGCGGTAGCCGTGGTCGCCGCTCATCCGCCGGTAGGCACGGAGCTCGCGCGCCGCCTCGGCGTAGTCACCGGCGTGGTAGGCGGCCACGCCGACCGCCTCCCGGACGACGGCGACGCGGGAAGCCCGGTCGCGCGCCGCGCGGGCGTGCGCCAGGGCGGTCTCCGGGTCCTCGTCGATCAGCGAGCCGGCAGCGACGAGGTGCGCGGCGACCTTGTCCACGCCGCGGGGGTCGAGACCCTTCAGCGCGGTACGCACCGCGGGGTCGAGCTCGCGAGGGTCGGCCCACTCGGGGAGCTCGGGACCGGGCGGCAGCGGCGGACGACGGTCCTGCCGGTCGTCGGGACGCGGACCCCGCGCGGGGGCGCCGCGGCGGTCGTCGCCGGGACGGCGGTCCCGCCAGTTCCCGGCACCGCCCTCCGGACGGCCGGACCGCTGCGGCCGGTCGCCGGACGGGCGCCGGTCCTGCCAGTCGCCGCGCTGCGGGCGGTCACCGGAGGGGCGGTTCTGCCAACCACCACCCTGGGGACGGTCACGCTGGGGGCGGTCCCCGGCGGGGCGACGGTCCTGCCACTCGCCACGCTGCGGGCGGTCACCCGGGGGGCGACGGTCCTGCCAGTCCCCGCGCTGCGGGCGGTCGCCGGACGGACGGCGGTCCTGGTAGCCGCCACCCTCGCCGCGCTGCGGGCGGTCACCCGAGGGGCGACGGTCCTGCCAGTCCCCGCGCTGCGGGCGGCCACCGGACGGACGGCGGTCCTGGTAGCCGCCACCCTCGCCGCGCTGCGGGCGGTCACCCGAGGGACGACGGTCCTGCCACTCGCCACGCTGCGGACGGTCACCCGAGGGACGGCGGTCCTGCCAGCCGCCACCCTGCGGGCGGTCGCCTGCCGGACGACGGTCCTGCCAGCCACCACCCTGGGGGCGATCACGCTGCGGACGGTCACCCGAGGGACGACGGTCCTGCCAGCCACCACCCTGGGGACGGTCGCGCTGGGGACGGTCCCCGGACGGGCGGCGATCCTGATAGCTGCCACCCTGCGGGCGGTCAGTCGAGGGACGACGCTCCTGCCAGCCACCGCGGTCGTCACGTGACGACCCGGCGCCGCGAGCACCACCGCTCGTCGGCCGGCCACCCGGACGTCCGCGGGCATCGCCCCGGTCGTCTGCACCGCGACGCGGGCTCGAGTCGTTGCCGCGCTCGGCGAAGTAGCGGGCGTCCCGGTCGCTCTGCGGACGCGGAGCCCGGCGCTCGCCGTCCCCGCCGTTCCCACCGCGGCCGCCGGCGACGTTGCGCGGGGCGCCGGGTCGACCGGAAGCGCCGGCCGGGCGCTGGGCGCGGGAGCCCGGGCGGCCGGAGCCGGCGCCGGAACGGCCGCTACCGGAGCCGCGCGGGCCGTCAGAACCGCGTCGCGGAGAAGTCATCGTCGGGGTACCTCATCACATAGCGGCGCACTCACAAGCCGCCGAAAGCTGAACAACGGACAACGCGAACGGGGGCCAGAGCACGTGGCTCTGACCCCCGTTCGTAATGGTTGTCCGGCGGCGTCCTACTCTCCCACCCCGTCTCCAGGGCAGTACCATCGGCGCTGAGAGGCTTAGCTTCCGGGTTCGGAATGTTGCCGGGCGTTTCCCTCTCGCCATGGCCGCCGTAACTCTGTGAACTTGAACCATGCCTGGTTCGTGCGTTCAGAACCGCACAGTGGACGCGAAGCAATCTTGTTATCCGGCTCTTACTCACACAGGCCCGAGTGGGTGTGTGTGGTCAAGCCCTCGGCCTATTAGTACCGGTCAGCTCCACACCTTGCGGTGCTTCCACTTCCGGCCTATCAACCCGCTGGTCTGGGCGGGGGCCTTACCCGGTTGACCCGGTGAGAGACCTCATCTTGAAGCGAGCTTCCCGCTTAGATGCTTTCAGCGGTTATCCCTGCCGAACGTAGCTAACCAGCAGTGCACCTGGCGGTACAACTGGCACACCAGAGGTTCGTCCGTCCCGGTCCTCTCGTACTAGGGACAGCTCTTCTCAAGTCTCTTACGCGCACGGCGGATAGGGACCGAACTGTCTCACGACGTTCTAAACCCAGCTCGCGTACCGCTTTAATGGGCGAACAGCCCAACCCTTGGGACCTACTCCAGCCCCAGGATGCGACGAGCCGACATCGAGGTGCCAAACCATCCCGTCGATATGGACTCTTGGGGAAGATCAGCCTGTTATCCCCGGGGTACCTTTTATCCGTTGAGCGACACCGCTTCCACATGCCGGTGCCGGGTCACTAGTCCCAGCTTTCGCTCCTGCTCGACCCGTCGGTCTCACAGTCAAGCTCCCTTGTGCACTTGCACTCGACACCTGATTGCCAACCAGGCTGAGGGAACCTTTGGGCGCCTCCGTTACATTTTGGGAGGCAACCGCCCCAGTTAAACTACCCACCTGACACTGTCCCTGATCCGGATCACGGACCGAAGTTAGACATCCAATTCGACCAGAGTGGTATTTCAACGATGACTCCACGAACACTGGCGTGCCCGCTTCACAGTCTCCCACCTATCCTACACAAGCCGAACCGAACACCAATATCAAGCTATAGTAAAGGTCCCGGGGTCTTTCCGTCCTGCCGCGCGTAACGAGCATCTTTACTCGTAGTGCAATTTCGCCGAGCCTGTGGTTGAGACAGCTGAGAAGTCGTTACGCCATTCGTGCAGGTCGGAACTTACCCGACAAGGAATTTCGCTACCTTAGGATGGTTATAGTTACCACCGCCGTTTACTGGCGCTTGAGTTCTGAGCTTCGCCTTACGGCTAACCCGTCCCCTTAACGTTCCAGCACCGGGCAGGCGTCAGTCCGTATACATCGTCTTACGACTTCGCACGGACCTGTGTTTTTAGTAAACAGTCGCTTCTCACTGGTCTCTGCGGCCACCCACCGCTACCCCGCGCAAGGCGGTTGACAGTAGATGGCCCCCTTCTCCCGAAGTTACGGGGGCATTTTGCCGAGTTCCTTAACCACAGTTCGCTCGATCGCCTTGGTATTCTCTACCTGACCACCTGAGTTGGTTTGGGGTACGGGCCGCTCGGAACTCGCTAGAGGCTTTTCTCGGCAGCATAGGATCATCCAATTCGCCTCATTCGGCTATGCGTCAGGTCTCACCCTGTATGCGGGACGGATTTGCCTACCCCGCGGGCCACACCCTTGCACCGGTACTACCACTCACCGGTAGGACTACCTTCCTGCGTCACCCCATCGCTTGCCTACTACCAGTCCGGGTCCCAGCCTCCCCACACTCGCCTCACAAGTGAGGACCGGTGGATCGGGTGGTTAGCATCGCTGGGTTCAGCATGGGCGTTCCTTCGCGGGTACGGGAATATCAACCCGTTGTCCATCGACTACGCCTGTCGGCCTCGCCTTAGGTCCCGACTCACCCTGGGCGGATTAGCCTGGCCCAGGAACCCTTGGTCTTCCGGCGGGGGAGTTTCTCACTCCCCTCTCGCTACTCATGCCTGCATTCTCACTCGCGTGGCGTCCACGGCTGGATCACTCCGCCGCTTCGACCGCCACACGACGCTCCCCTACCCATCCACACACCTGGCCGGCCCACACAAGGACCGACAGGAAACGCATGAATGCCACGGCTTCGGCGGTGTGCTTGAGCCCCGCTACATTGTCGGCGCGGAATCACTTGACCAGTGAGCTATTACGCACTCTTTCAAGGGTGGCTGCTTCTAAGCCAACCTCCTGGTTGTCTCTGCGACTCCACATCCTTTTCCACTTAGCACACGCTTAGGGGCCTTAGCCGATGATCTGGGCTGTTTCCCTCTCGACTACGAACCTTATCGCCCGCAGTCTCACTGCCACGCTCTCACTTACCGGCATTCGGAGTTTGGTTGACGTCAGTAACCTTGTGGGGCCCATTAGCCATCCAGTGCTCTACCTCCGGCAAGAAACACGTGACGCTGCACCTAAATGCATTTCGGGGAGAACCAGCTATCACCGAGTTTGATTGGCCTTTCACCCCTACCCACAGCTCATCCCCTCAGTTTTCAACCTAAGTGGGTTCGGTCCTCCACGCGGTCTTACCCGCGCTTCAACCTGGCCATGGGTAGATCACTCGGCTTCGGGTCTAGGGCACGCGACTGTATCGCCCTGTTCGGACTCGCTTTCGCTACGGCTACCCCCCACGGGTTAACCTCGCCACGTACCACTAACTCGCAGGCTCATTCTTCAAAAGGCACGCAATCACCCCGGACCGAAATCCTAAGGCTCTCACGGCTTGTAGGCACACGGTTTCAGGTACTATTTCACTCCCCTCCCGGGGTACTTTTCACCTTTCCCTCACGGTACTTGTCCGCTATCGGTCACCAGGGAGTATTCAGGCTTAGCGGGTGGTCCCGCCAGATTCACACCGAATTTCACGGGCTCGGTGCTACTTGGGATGACGCTCGGGAGAGCACATGTTTTCGTGTACGGGGCTCTCACCCTCTACGGCGACCCCTTCCAGAGGCCTTCCACTAACACGTGCTTTTCTCACTCCCTGAGTGCTCGGCAGAACACTCGGAACGGTCCCACGACCCCGACCACACAACGCCTGCCGGCTATCACATGCGATCGGTTTAGCCTCATCCGCTTTCGCTCGCCACTACTCACGGAATCACGGTTGTTTTCTCTTCCTGTGGGTACTGAGATGTTTCACTTCCCCACGTTCCCTCCACACGCCCTATGTGTTCAGGCGCGGGTCACACCACATGACTGGTGCGGGGTTCCCCCATTCGGAAATCCTCGGATCAACGCTCGGTTGACAGCTCCCCGAGGCTTATCGCAGCCTCCTACGTCCTTCATCGGCTCCTGGTGCCCAGGCATCCACCGTGTGCCCTTAACAACTTGGCCACACAAAAATCCCACACAACAGCGCCCGGAAGGACACCCGTCGTGCGGGCCTACAAGAACTCTCATGCAAATAAGAGTCAAAAAGATGCTCGCGTCCACTGTGCAGTTCTCAACGTACGACCAGACACCCTCCACACGACCCCGCCAGACCCGGCACCCCCACGAGGGGCCGGCGGTACGAGAAACAGGAAGGCCCTGACACGAGATCACGCCACACCCCCGCGCACGGGGATGGTCCGCTCCCTCAGGACCCAACAGCGTGCCTACGACCAACCCACCACCACCACCCCGTTCCCCACACCCCCCGAAGGAAGCGTCGTACTAGGAGCAGCACCAGCTGCCGGCCGAACTGGTCAGCGTTCCACCCTCGAGCACCACCCAGGCACGCCGCGCACCCCCCGAAACTGGAGGGCACATCCTGGCCTGGCATGGCTCTGCACCGACAAGCTGATGCTTGCCGGCGAGTTGCTCCTTAGAAAGGAGGTGATCCAGCCGCACCTTCCGGTACGGCTACCTTGTTACGACTTCGTCCCAATCGCCGATCCCGCCTTCGACGGCTCCCTCCACAAGGGTTGGGCCACCGGCTTCGGGCGTTACCGACTTTCGTGACGTGACGGGCGGTGTGTACAAGGCCCGGGAACGTATTCACCGCAGCATTGCTGATCTGCGATTACTAGCGACTCCAACTTCATGGGGTCGAGTTGCAGACCCCAATCCGAACTGAGACCGGCTTTTTGGGATTCGCTCCACCTCGCGGTATCGCAGCCCTTTGTACCGGCCATTGTAGCATGTTTGCAGCCCTAGACATAAGGGGCATGATGATTTGACGTCATCCCCACCTTCCTCCGAGTTGACCCCGGCAGTCTCCTATGAGTCCCCACCATGACGTGCTGGCAACATAGAACGAGGGTTGCGCTCGTTGCGGGACTTAACCCAACATCTCACGACACGAGCTGACGACAACCATGCACCACCTGTGCACGGCCCTTACGGACCCACCATCTCTGGAGGATTTCCGTGCATGTCAAGCCTAGGTAAGGTTCTTCGCGTTGCATCGAATTAAGCAACATGCTCCGCCGCTTGTGCGGGCCCCCGTCAATTCCTTTGAGTTTTAGCCTTGCGGCCGTACTCCCCAGGCGGGGCGCTTAATGCGTTAGCTGCGGCACGGAACTCGTGGAATGAGCCCCACACCTAGCGCCCAACGTTTACGGCGTGGACTACCAGGGTATCTAATCCTGTTCGCTCCCCACGCTTTCGCTCCTCAGCGTCAGTTGTTGCCCAGAGACCCGCCTTCGCCACCGGTGTTCCTCCTGATATCTGCGCATTTCACCGCTACACCAGGAATTCCAGTCTCCCCTGCAACACTCTAGTCTGCTCGTATCGACTGCAGGCCTGAGGTTGAGCCTCAGGTTTTCACAGCCGACGCAACAAACCGCCTACGAGCTCTTTACGCCCAATAATTCCGGACAACGCTTGCACCCTACGTATTACCGCGGCTGCTGGCACGTAGTTGGCCGGTGCTTCTTCTGCAGGTACCGTCACTTTCGCTTCGTCCCTGCTGAAAGAGGTTTACAACCCGAAGGCCGTCATCCCCCACGCGGCGTCGCTGCGTCAGGCTTTCGCCCATTGCGCAATATTCCCCACTGCTGCCTCCCGTAGGAGTCTGGGCCGTGTCTCAGTCCCAGTGTGGCCGGTCACCCTCTCAGGCCGGCTACCCGTCGTCGCCTTGGTAGGCCACTACCCCACCAACAAGCTGATAGGCCGCGGGCCCATCCTCAGCCGATAAATCTTTCCACCACCAGACCATGCGGTCAGCAGTCACATCCGGTATTAGCCCCAATTTCTTGGAGTTATCCCAGAGCTGAGGGCAGGTTGCCCACGTGTTACTCACCCGTTCGCCACTGATCCCCCACCGAAGCGGGTTCACCGTTCGACTTGCATGTGTTAAGCACGCCGCCAGCGTTCGTCCTGAGCCAGGATCAAACTCTCCGTAGATGAATTTGAACCGGCTGAGAACCGAGAGCTAGCACTCTCGATATCAATCAACCAAAGGAATCCCAGCCGGAAACACAAAGCCCCCGGCACGGGGTATTACTTGGCACTGACTTTCGGCACGCTGTTGAGTTCTCAAAGAGCGGACGCGCACAAACTCGACCCTTCCGGGCTCCGTCTGCGGCTGGATGTCCAACACTACGCCGGTTTCCGTTGCCCCCACCAGCGGCGGGTCCCGGTCCGGCGGCCCCTCAGGGCCGCGCGGCGCAAAGAGAAAGTTACGTGGCCGTGTCGGCCGTGTCAAACCCGGGGTGCGTGACGCCCGCCACCGGGTCGTCCCACCCGGCACATCCACGTCCACGTGGGCGCGGACGTGCAGGTCAGCGCCCCGTCAAGCGCCGCGCCGCACCCCGGCGATCGACCGCTTGCCCCGGCGCAGCACCAGCCAGCCCCCCGCCAGCCAGGCGTCGTCCCCCGGGACGGCGTCGGCGTCGGCCACCCGCTCGTTGTTCAGGTAGGCCCCGCCCTCCTTCACCGTGCGCCGGGCCTCGGACAGGCTGGCCACCAGACCGGTGCGCTGGAGCAGCACCGCGATCGACGGCACCTCCCCCTCGACGTCCACGCTGCCGGCCTCGCTCAGGGCCGCGCTCAGCGTTCCGGCGTCCAGGGAGGTCAGGTCGTCCCGGCCGAACAGCGCACGGCCGGCGGCCTCGGCCTGGCGCAGCTGCTCCGGGCCGTGCACCAGCAGGGTCAGCTCCTCCGCCAGCGCCCGTTGCAGGCCCCGCGCCGCCGGGCGCTCCACGCTCTCCGCGATCAGCGCCTCGACCTCCTCGGCCGGCCGCTCCGAGTACAGGGGCAGCCAGGCGCGGGCGTCGGCGTCGTCGGCGTTGAGCCAGAACTGGAAGAAGGCGTACGGCGAGGTGAGCGCGGGGTCCAGCCAGACCGCGCCGCCCTCGGACTTGCCGAACTTGGTGCCGTCGGACTTGGTCACCAGCGGCGTCGAGAGCGCGTGCACCCGCGCACCCGAGGTCCGCCGCACCAGGTCGATGCCGGCCGTGAGGTTGCCCCACTGGTCCGAGCCGCCGGTCTGCAGCGTCACCCCGTGCCGCTGGTGCAGCTCGCGGAAGTCGTTGGCCTGCAGGATCTGGTAGCTGAACTCGGTGTAGCTGATGCCGGCCTCGGAGTTCAGCCGGGCCGACACCGCCTCCTTGGCCAGCATCTGGCTCACCCGGAAGTGCTTGCCGATGTCGCGCAGGAAGTCGATGGCCGACACCGGTGCGGTCCAGTCCAGGTTGTTCACGTAGACCGGCGCCGGCAGGCCGTCCCGCTGGGCCGGCACGTCGAGGAACGGGGCCACCTGCTCGCGGATCCGGTCGACCCAGCCCGCGACGGTCCCCCGGTCGTTCAACTGCCGCTCGGCGGTCGGCCGGGGGTCACCGATCAGACCCGTCGCCCCGCCGACCAGCACCACGGGCTGGTGCCCGGCCCGCTGCAGGGCGCGCAGCACCATGAACTGCAGCAGGTGCCCGACGTGCAGGCTCTGCGCGGTCGGGTCGAACCCGGCGTAGTAGGCGACCGGCCCCTCAGCCAGGTGCGCGCGCAGCGCCTCCTCGTCCGTGCTCTGGGCGATCAGCCCGCGGCGGTGCAGCTCGGTGAGGACGTCGTTCGCAGTCACGGGGGACCATCCTGCCCGGTGCCCCGACGTCGCGACTTCCCGCCCGCCCGGAACGCGCTCACCGACGGCGCACCGGCCTCCCAGAACCGCCAGGGCAGCTCGGTGGCCACGCTGATGCCGACGCGTGGTCCGGCCGACACGGCGGACGGCGGCGCCCCCCGGTGCAGCCGGACCGGGGACGACGGGTCGAGCAGGTCGGCATCCCGGTCGTCGGGGCCGATCCCGAGCGCCTGGGTGAGCCGGGCCGGGCCGCGGGCGAGGTCGCGGGCAACGCGGGCGGCGGGTCGCCGGGTGCGGGCCAGCGGCTCCCCCACCACGACTTCACCGGCGCGCATCAGCACCGCCGAACCGCGCCCCTCGGGGCCGACGACGACGTTGGCGCACCAGTGCACGCCGTAGCTGAAGTAGACGTACAGCCGGCCGGGCGGGCCGAACATGATCGCCGCGCGTGGCGTCGGGCCGCGGTGCGCGTGCGAGGCGGGGTCCTCCCCCGCACCCGAGTAGGCCTCCACCTCGGTGAGCCGCAGCGCGACCTGCCCCTCGGGGCGGTCGGTCACCACCCAGCAGCCCAGCAGCGCGGGCGCCACGACGTCGACCGGCCCGAGCAGGTCCTCCGCGCGGACGAGGGGACCCGGCCCGGGCCGGTCGGGGTCGGGTGCGGTCAGAGCGCGCCCGCCACCGGTGAGGCCGTGGCCCAGTCGGCGTGCTGGCGGGCCAGCTCGGCCAGCGAGACCAGTTGCTCGGCGACCCGCTCGGGGGCGGTGCCGCCACGGGCCTTGCGGGCGGCCAGGGCGCCCCGGACGGAGAGGACCGCGCGGACGTCGGGGGTGAGCCGCTCGTCGATGCCGGCGAGCTGGTCGTCGTCGAGCTCGTCGAGCTCCAGGCCGGCGTCCTCGCAGAAGGCGACCATGGCGCCGCTGATCTCGTGCGCGGAGCGGAACGGCACCCCCTGGCGGACCAGCCACTCGGCGACGTCGGTGGCCAGCGCGAAGCCCTGCGGGGCGGCGGCCTCCAGCACCTCGGGGCGCAGGGTGAGCGTGGCGACCATGCCGGTGACGGCGGGCAGTAGCAGCATCAGCTGGGAAAGCGAGTCGAAGACCGGCTCCTTGTCCTCCTGCAGGTCGCGGTCGTAGGCCAGCGGCAGGCCCTTGAGCATGGTGAGCAGCCCGGTCAGGTTGCCGACGAAGCGGCCCGACTTGCCCCGCGCCAGCTCGGCGATGTCCGGGTTCTTCTTCTGCGGCATGATCGACGACCCGGTGGCCCAGGCGTCGTCCAGCCGCGCCCAGCCGAACTCGGTCGACGTCCAGAGCACGACCTCCTCCCCCAGCCGGGAGAGGTGCACGCCGATGAGCGCTGCGACGAAGCAGAACTCGGCGGCGAAGTCGCGGTCGCTGACGCCGTCGATCGAGTTGTCGGTGGCCCGGTCGAAGCCGAGCTCGGCGGCGACGGCGTCGGGGTCCAGCGGCAGCGACGAGCCGGCCAGCGCCCCCGATCCGTACGGGCTCACCGCGGTGCGGCGGTCCCAGTCGCGCAGCCGGTCGACGTCGCGGGCGAACGAGTGCGCGTGCGCCAGCAGTTGGTGGGCGATGAGCACCGGCTGGGCGTGCTGCAGGTGCGTCATGCCGGGCGCGGCGACGTCGGCGTACCGCTCGGCCAGGCCGACGATCGCGTACTCCAGCGACGAGAGCTCCCCGACCAGCGCGCGGACGTGGTGGCGCAGGTAGAGCCGCAGGTCGGTGGCGATCTGGTCGTTGCGGCTCCGGCCGGCCCGCAGCTTGCCGCCGAGCGCGCCGAGCTTCTCGGTGAGGCCGCGCTCGAGGGCCTCGTGCACGTCCTCGTCGCTGTCGATCGCGGTGAACGTGCCGGCCGCCACCTCGTCGGACAGCTCGCGGAGCGCGCCGAGCATCTGCTCGAGCTCGTCGTCGGCGAGCAGCCCGGCGCGGTGCAGCACGCGGGCGTGCGCGCGCGAGCCGGCCAGGTCGAAGGGGGCCAGCGCCCAGTCGAAGTGGGTCGACTTGGACAGCGCGGCCATGGCGGGCGACGGGCCGCCGCCGAAGCGGCCGCCCCAGAGCCGGGTCTGCGATCCAGGGGGCGTGGTGGTCACGGGCCGGCGTCCTCTTCCAGGTCGTCCTGCAGTTCGGGGTAGACGGCAGGGGTGCGCTCGGCGAGCGACCGCAGCCGGTCGGCCAGCGCGGCCCCGCCGTCGGGGTCGCGCGAGACGACCAGCAGAGTGTCGTCCCCGGCGATCGTGCCCAGGACGTCGGGGAGGCCGACCTTGTCCAGGGCCGAGGCCAGGAACTGGGCGGCACCGGGAGGGGTGCGCAGCACCGCCAGGTTGGCGCTGCCCTCGGCACCCGTCAGCAGGTCGGCCAGCAGGCGGGTCAGCCGGGCGGGCGCGGTCTGCGCCGGGCGCAGCGGGGCGTTCTCCGGCGGCAGCACGTAGGACGCCGGAGCGCCGTCCGAGACCCCGCATCTTGACCGCGCCGAGCTCGTCGAGGTCGCGGGAGAGCGTCGCCTGGGTGACCTCGATGCCGGAGCCGGCCAGCAGCGCGGCCAGGTGGGTCTGCGACGTCACCGACTGGGCCTCGATCAGCTGCCGGATCCGGGCCTGGCGCGCGCTGCGGCTCGGCGAGGTCATCGTCGCTCCGTCACGAGTGCTCCAGGAGCCACACCAGCAGAGCCTTCTGCGCGTGCAGCCGGTTCTCCGCCTCGTCCCACACCGCGCTCTGCGGGCCGTCGATCACGTCGGCGGCGATCTCCTTGCCGCGGTAGGCGGGCAGGCAGTGCAGGACGACGGCGTCGTCGGCGGCGCGGGCCAGTGCGGCGTCGTCGACGGCGTAGGGCAGGAACGGGGCGATGCGGGCGTCGTACTCGCCCTCCTGACCCATCGACACCCAGGTGTCGGTGACCAGGACGTCGGCGCCGTCGGCGGCAGCCGCGGCGTCGGCGGTCCAGGCGACCGAGCCGCCGGTCTCGGCGGCGATCTCCGCGGCCTTCTTCAGCACCCCCGGATCGGGCTGGAAACCCTCGGGCGAGCCGACCCGCACGTGCATGCCCGCGGTGGCGCCGCCGAGCAGGTAGGAGTGCGCCATGTTGTTGGCGCCGTCGCCCAGGTAGCTCAGCGACCGGCCGGCCAGCGAGCCCTTGCGCTCGATGACGGTCTGCAGGTCGGCCAGGATCTGGCAGGGGTGGAACTCGTCGGTGAGCGCGTTGACCACCGGCACCCGGCTGGTCGCGGCCATCTCCTCGATCCGCTCCTGGCCGAAGGTCCGCCACACGATCGCCGCGACCTGCCGGTCGAGCACGCGGGCGGTGTCCGCGATCGGCTCGCCGCGGCCCAGCTGGCTGGTCGCCGCGTCGATGACCAGCGGATAGCCGCCCAGCTCCGCGACGCCCACCGAGAAGGAGACGCGGGTGCGGGTGGAGGGCTTGTCGAACAGCACGGCGACCGCCCGCGGGACGCCGTTGGCCGCGCGCAGCGGCACCGGGGCCTCCGCGGTGTGCCGGGTGGCCTTGAGCGAGGCGGCGAGCGCCAGCACCTCGGCCTGCTCGGCCGGGCTGAGGTCGTCGTCCCGGAGGAAGTGGCGGGTCACGAGTCGGACTCCTGGAGTGCGGCGTCGAGGGCGGCGGGCAGCGCGGCGACGAAGGCGTCGATCTGGGCGTCGGTGAGCACCAGCGGCGGGGCGAGCCGGAGCACGCCCGGTGCCACGGCGTTGGTGAGGAAGCCGGCGGTGCGCAGGGAAGCCTCCAGCCCGGCGGCGACGTCGGCGGTGAGGACGACGCCCAGCAGCGCGCCCTTCCCCCGGACGCCGCTGATGCCGGCGTGGCCGAGGCCCTCGATGCCGGCGGTGAACCGGTGCTCGATCTCCTTCGCCCGCTCGAGCAGGCCCTCGTCGCGGATGGTGTCGAGGACGGCGAGCGCGGCGGCCGCGGCGATCGGGTTGCCCCCGAACGTCGAGCCGTGCGAGCCGGCGGTCATCAGCTCGGCGGTCTCGCCGAACGCGAGCATCGCGCCGATCGGCAGGCCACCGCCGAGCGCCTTGGCCAGCGTGATCACGTCGGGCTGCAAGCCGTCGGCCTGGTGGGCGAACCAGTGCCCGGTGCGGCCCATGCCGGTCTGCACCTCGTCGAGCGCGAACAGCGCGCCGGCACCGGCGGCGGCGTCGGCCGCGGCGGCCAGGTAGCCGGCCGGCGCGGGCAGCACGCCGCCCTCCCCCAGCATCGGCTCGAGCAGCACCATCGCGGTCTGCTCCGACACGGCGGCGGTCAGCGCGCCGGCGTCGCCGTAGGGCACGTAGGCCACGCCGCCGGGCAGCGGGGCGAACGCGGCGGCCTTGGACGGCTGGCCGGTGAGCGCCAGCGCGCCCATGGTCCGGCCGTGGAAGGCGCCCTCGGCGGTGATCACCTGCGGCCGGCCGGTGAGCCGGCTGACCTTGAACGCGGCCTCGTTGGCCTCGGCGCCGGAGTTGCAGAAGAAGACCCGGCCGGGCCGGCCCACGAGCTCCAGCAGCCGCTCGGCCAGCGCGACGCCGGGCTCGTGCATCGCCAGGTTGGAGACGTGCCCCAGCGTGGCCGCCTGGGTGCTGATCGCCTCGACGACCTTCGGGTGCGCGTGGCCCAGGATCGTCGTCGCGATGCCGCCCAGCAGGTCGGTGTACTCGACCCCGTCGACGTCGCGGACGACCGCGCCGGAGCCGGACGCCAGCGCGACCGGCGGCGTCCGGTAGTTCCCCATCATCACGGCCGACCAGCGGCGGGCCAGCTCCTCGGTGTGCGTCATGGTGCTCAGCCCTCCCCGGGGGTCGTGAGGTCGGGGACGACCATCGTCCCGGTGCCCTCGGTCGTGAACATCTCCAGCAGCAGGGCGTGCGGGGTCCGGCCGTCGACGACGGTCGCCCGCTTCACCCCGCCCTGGACCGCCCGCAGGCAGGCGGCCATCTTCGGTGCCATCCCGGCGTCCAGCTCGGGCAGGATCTCGGCCAGCTCGGCGGCGTCGATCTGCTGCACCAGGGAGTCGCGGTCGGGCCAGTCGGCGTAGAGCCCCTCGACGTCGGTGAGGACGACGAGCTTGACGGCGTCCAGCGCGACGGCGACCGCCGCGGCGGCGGTGTCGGCGTTGACGTTGTGCACGATGCCGTGCCGGTCGGGGGCGACGGTGGCGATGACCGGGATGTGCCCGGCCTCCAGGAGCGCCAGCACCGGCGCCGGGTCGACCGAGACGACGTCGCCGACCAGGCCGATGTCGACCGGCTCGCCGTCCACGACCGCGTGGGTGCGCTCGGCGGTGAACAGCCCGCCGTCCTCACCGGAGAGGCCGACGGCCAGCGGCCCGTGCTGGTTGATCAGCCCGACCACCTCGGGGGTGACCTGCCCGGTGAGCACCATGCGGACGACGCCGATCGTCTGCTCCGTGGTGACCCGCAGGCCGCCGCGGAACTCGCTCTCGATGCCCAGCCGACCCAGCATCTCGGTGATCTGCGGGCCGCCGCCGTGCACGACGACGGGCAGGATCCCGCAGGTCCGCAGGAACACCATGTCGTCGGCGAAGGCGCGCCGGCACTCGTCGTCGACCATCGCGTGGCCGCCGTACTTGATCACCACGACGTTGCCGTGGAACTCCTTGAGCCACGGCAGCGCCCCGGTGAGGACGGCGATCCGGCGGGCGTCGCCCTCGGGGTCGTGGGTGCGCATGACGCGGTGGGTGCCGATCCGCCGCGGCGGCACCGCCTGGTCGACGGCGACGTCCGGGGGCGTCGGGTCCTGGGCGTCGTCGTCGTGGACGGTGGTCACGTGCGGCTCCGGCTCGGTGGGGCTCACGTCGAGTACGCCGAGTTCTCGTGGACGTAGGCGATCGAGAGGTCGTTGGTCCAGATGGTGGCCTGCTCGGCGCCGGCCTTCAGGTCGACGTCGATGGTGATGGCCCGGCCGGTGAGGTCGACACCCTCCCGCGGGTCGCCGATCGCGCCGCCACGGCAGACCGTGACGCCGTTGATGGTGACGTCGACCTGGTCGGCCTCGAACGCGGCGTCGGTCGTGCCGATGGCCGCGAGCACCCGGCCCCAGTTGGGGTCGTTGCCGAACAGCGCCGTCTTGAGCAGGTTGTTGCGGGCGCACGCCCGGCCGGCGGTCAGGGCGTCCTCGACGGAGGCGGCGTTGCGGACGGTGATCGCGATGTCCTTGGTGGAGCCCTCGGCGTCGGCGAGCAGCTGCATCGCGAGGTCCGTGCACGCCGCGGTGAGCACCTCGGTGAGCTGCTCCTCGCTCGGGGTCACGCCGGTCGCGCCGTTGGCCAGGGCGATGACGGTGTCGTTGGTGGAGAGGCACCCGTCGGAGTCGACCCGCTCGAAGCTGACCCTCGTGGCCGCCGCCAGCGCGCGTTGCAGGACCTCGGGCTCGACGACGGCGTCGGTGGTGAGGACGACGAGCATCGTGGCCAGGCTCGGGGCGAGCATCCCGGCGCCCTTGGCCATGCCGCCCAGCGCGAAGCCCTCGCCCTGCTGCGCGGTGGTCTTGGGCACGCTGTCGGTGGTCATGATCGCCCGCGCAGCGTCCGCCCCGCCGTCTGCGGAGAGCGCCTGCGCCGCGGCGGTGACGCCGGCGGTCAGCTCGTCCATGGGCAGCCGCGTGCCGATCAGCCCGGTGCTGGCCACGGCGACGTCGATCGCGCCCAGGCCCAGCGCCTCGGCGACGTGCTCGGCGGTGCGGTGGGTGTCGGCGAAGCCGTCGGCGCCGGTGCACGCGTTGGCGCCGCCGGAGTTGAGGACGACGGCCCGGCAGCGCTGCCCGGCCAGCACCTGGCGGCTCCAGATGACCGGGGCGGCCGGGAACCGGTTGGTGGTGAAGACGGCGGCGGCGACGTCGTCGGGGCCGGTGTTGAGCACCAGCGCGACGTCGGGGTCGCCGCTGGACTTGAGCCCGGCGGCGACGCCCGCGGCGGTGAAGCCCTGCGGGGTGGTGACGCTCATGGTGCGACTCCTACGAGGGGGAGACCGGTGGTCTCCGGGAGGCCGAGGGCGAGGTTGGCGCACTGCAGCGCGGCTCCGCCGGTGCCCTTGGTGAGGTTGTCGACGGCGGCGACCACGACCAGCCGGCCGGCGTCGGGGTCGACCGCGATCTGCAGCGCGACGGTGTTGGCGCCCAGCACCTGCGCCGTCGTCGGCCACTGGCCCTCGGGCAGCAGGTGCACGAACGGCTCGTCGGCGTAGGCCTGCTCGTACGCGGCGCGGGCGGTCGCGGCGTCCGTGCCGGGCGCGAGCTTCGCCGAGCAGGTGGCGAGGATGCCCCGGCTCATCGGCACCAGGGTCGGGGTGAAGCTGACGCCGACCGGCGACCCGGCGGCCTGGGAGAGGTTCTGGATCATCTCCGGCGTGTGCCGGTGCACCCCGCCCACGCCGTAGGCGCTGACCGAGCCCATGACCTCGCTGCCGAGCAGGTGCGGCTTCGCCGACTTGCCCGCGCCGCTGGTCCCGCTGGCGGCGACGACCACGACCTCGGGCTCGACCAGGCCGGCGGCGAGCGCCGGTGCCATCGCGAGGGTGACCGAGGTCGGGTAGCAGCCGGGGACGGCGATCCGCCGCGCGCCGGCCAGCTGCTCCCGCTGGCCGGGCAGCTCGGGCAGGCCGTAGGGCCAGGTGCCGGCGTGCTCGCTGCCGTACCAGCGCTGCCACGCGGCCGGGTCGCTCAGCCGGTGGTCGGCGCCGCAGTCGATGACCAGGGTGTCGTCCGGGAGCTGGGCGGCCACCGCGGCGGACTCGCCGTGCGGCAGCGCGAGCACGACGACGTCGTAACCGGCGAGGTCCGCTGCATCGCTGGGCTGGACCACCATGTCGGCGTACGGCAGGAGGTGGGGCTGCAGCTCACCCAGGCGTCGGCCGGCGCTCGAGTTGGCATGCACCCCGGTCAGCCGCAGGTTCGGGTGCGCGGCCAACAGGCGGCACACCTCTCCCCCGGCGTACCCGGTGGCGCCGGTGACCCCGACCGTCCACGTCTGCCCTGTGCTCACGATGCATGACCATACACGCCCATGCATGACTGTTCACTCGGATACCCGGCTCCGGACTTTCGGTACCGAAAGTCCGCCGTCGCCCGGGACTTTCGGTACCGAAAGTCCCGGCTGGACGGGGACTTTCGTTACAGAAAGTTCCTGGGCGGGCAGACGATCGACGGCATGCGTGCCCGGCTGCACCACCTGGTCGTCGACTGCCGCCGCCCCGCACTGGACCGCGGAACCCGGCTGAGCGACGGGGTCAGGCGAGGGGGTCGGTGTCGCCGTAGGGGCGCAGGCGGAGCATCCGGGCGGCGTCGGCGGGTGTGGTGGCGCGGAGGACGTCGAGGTCGTCCGCGCCGGCCCGCACGAAGCGGCCCGTCCACTGGTCGAGCTCGCCGGCGGCGATCGCGGCGACCAGCGCGACGACCCGCTCCGGCGGCGTCCAGTCCTCGAAGCCCTGCCACACGCGCATGGCGCGGGTCATCGGGGTGTCGACGACGCCGGGCGCGACGTCGAAGGCGCGCACGTCGGTGCCCTCGAGCGCGCCGGCCAGCGACTCGGTGAGCCGCATGAGCCCGGTCTTCGCGACCGAGTAGGCCGAGTAGTCGGGCGCGCCGCGGGTGCCCATGCCGCTGGCGAGGTTCACGATCCGCCCGCTGTTGCGCAGCACCATCCAGGGCACGACGGTGCGCACGGTCAGCAGCGCGCCGCGCACGTGGCTGGAGACGACGTCCCACCACTGGTCGGGGTCGGCCTCCCAGACGGGCACCTCGAACTCGTCGATCAGGCCGGCGTTGTTCACCAGCAGGGCGATCGGGCCGAGCTCCTCGCGGACGAGCCCGACCGCCTCCTCCACCGAGGCGCGGTCGGTGACGTCGGCGGCCACGGCGAGGGTGCGCCCGCCGGTGGCGGCGGCGACCTCGTCCATCGCCGTCCGCAGCCGGTCCTCGGTGCGGGCGAGGCCGGCCACGGCCATGCCGCGGGCGGCCAGCCCCTCGACCAGGTGCCGCCCGATGCCCGAGGACGCCCCGGTGACCAGGGCGACGCCGGACAGCTCAGGCACGGAGCTCCGCCCCGGTCGCGGCCCGGGCGGCGGCGACGGCGGCGTCGCGCACGCCGGCCGCCTCCTCACCGGTGAGGGTCCGGTCCGGCGCCCGCAGCGTCAGCGCGAACGCCAGCGACCGCGACCCGGCCGGCACGGGGGCGCCGGTGTAGACGTCGAACAGCCGCAGCGACTCCAGCAGCTCGCCGGCCCCCTCGCGCAGCGCCGCGGCGACCGCGGCGGAGGGGACGTCGTCCCGCACCACGAGCGCGAGGTCCTGGAGCACCGGCGGGAACGCCGAGATCGGCGGACCGACGGCGACCGGGGATGCGGGCAGCGCGTCGACGTCCAGCTCCATCACCGAGGTGCGGGCCGGCAGCTCCAGCGCGGCGCACACCCGGGGGTGCAGCTCACCGGCATGCCCGACGACGACGTCGCCGACCAGCAGCTCGGCGCAGCGGCCCGGGTGCCAGGGCGCCCGCTCCCCCGCCCGGACGGTCAGCTCGACACCGGCCGCCGCGGCGACCCGGCGCGCGGCCTCGACCGCGTCGGCCCAGGTCGCGGCGCGCCCGGCGCCCCACCAGCCGCGCGGCTCGCGGGAGCCGGTGAGCGCGACGGCGACGTGCCACGGCTGCGCCGGCACCGCGCCGAGCAGCGCGGCCAGGGTCTCGTCGTCCGGCCGGCCCTCGACGCCGGGGAGCGGCGCGGGGGTGCGCACCCCGCCGGGGAAGACCGCGCCGTGCTCGAACAGCGCCAGGTCGCGCTGCCCCCGGGAGAGGTTGCGGGCCAGCGTGGCGAGCAGGCCGGGCAGCAGCGTCGTCCGCAGCGCCGGCTCCTCCTCCGACAGCGGGTTGCGCACCAGCACGACCGCGCGGCGCTCGTCGTCCTCGGGCAGGCCGAGCGCGTCCAGGGCCGGCGTCCCGACGAACGGGTAGGACGGCGCCTCGACGTAGCCGGTCTCGGCCAGCGCGCGACCGATCGCGCGGCGCCGGCGCTGCACGTCGGTGAGCCCCCGGCCGGGCGGGGCCGTCGGCAGCACCGAGGGGATGTCGTCGTAGCCGGCGAGCCGCACGACCTCCTCGATCAGGTCCGCGGGGTCGGTGAGGTCCGGGCGCCAGGACGGCGGGGTCACCTGCAGGTCGGTGCCGTCGCCGTCGACCGAGCAGCCCACGGCGGTGAGCAGCTCGACCACCTGGCCGGGCGTGTAGGCGACGCCGGCCACGCGCGCGGGCCGGCCGGCGTCCAGCGGGATCTGCGGCCGCGGGCCCCGGGTGTCGAGGTCCACGACGCCGCCGACGACGCGCGCGCCGCCGTACTCGCAGAGCAGCTCGGCGGCGCGAGCCAGGGCGACGACGGTCAGCTCGGGGTCGACGCCGCGCTCGAAGCGCTTGGCCGCCTCGCTGGGCAGCCGGTGCCGGCGCGCCGTGCGGGCCACATCCGGTGGGCTCCCAGTGCGCCGCCTCCAGCAGCACCGAGGTCGTGCCGTCACCGATCTCGGTCGTCGCGCCGCCCATGACCGCGGCCAGACCGATCGGCCCGGAGTCGTCGGTGATGAGCAGGTCGTCGCCGGCGGCGAGGGTGCGGGTGCTGCCGTCGAGGGTCTCCAGGCGCTCGCCCTCGCGGGCCAGCCGGACGGTGATCGGCCCGCTGACCTTCTCGCGGTCGAAGGCGTGCATCGGCTGGCCGAGCTCGAGCATCACGTAGTTGGTCACGTCGACGGCCAGCGAGATGCTGCGGATGCCGGCCTGGGTGAGCCGGCGCCGCAGCCACCACGGGCTGGGCGCGGTCGGGTCGAGACCCTCGAGGGCCAGCATGGAGAACCGGTCGCAGCGCTCGGGCGCGTCGACCCGCACGTCCCAGGCGGGGGCGCCGGACCACGCCGGCGGGGTGACCGCGCCCGGGTCGCGCCACGGCGCGGCCAGGCCGGTGCCCATCTCGCGGGCGATGCCGCGCATGGACAGGCAGTAGCCCCGGTCGGGGGTGACGGCCAGCTCGATGACGACGTCGTCCAGGCCGGTGACCGGGCCGGCGGGCGTGCCCGGCGGCGGGACGTCGGCGCCCTCGCTCCCCAGCACCAGGATGCCGGCGTGGTCCTCGCCGAGGCCGAGCTCGCGGACCGAGCAGATCATCCCGTCGGAGATCCGGTCGTAGGTCTTCCGGGAAGCGATCGCGAACCCGCCGGGCAGCACCGCGCCGGGCAGCGCGACGACGACGGTGTCGCCGACGGCGAAGTTGCGCGCGCCGCAGACGATGCCGCGCGGGGCCGCTTCCCCCACGTCGACCGAGCAGAACCGGATCGGCTTCTTGAACCCGGTGAGCTCCTCGATCCCGAGGACCTTCCCGACGACCAGCGGGCCCTCGACCGGCTCGGCGCGGTGGATCTCCTCGACCTCGAGGCCCAGCCGCACGGAGGCGGTGTCGAGGTCCTCGACCGTCGTCCCGGCGGGGACGTCGACGTACTCGGCCAGCCAGCCGATGGGGACTCTCACTGCTGGACCTGGGGGGCCACAGAGGTGACCTTCGGTGCCCGACCGGAACCAGTCACTGCTCGACTCCAAAAGCTGTAGTGAAGCGGACGTCGCCCTCGACGATGTCGCGCATGTCGCCGACGCCGGAGCGGAACTGCAGGGCGCGCTCGATGCCCATGCCGAACGCGAAGCCCGAGTACTCGTCGGGGTCGATGCCGCAGGCGACCAGGACCCGCGGGTTGACCATCCCGCAGCCGCCCCACTCGACCCAGCGCGGCCCGTCGCGGTGCTCGGGGAACCAGACGTCGAACTCCGCCGAGGGCTCGGTGAACGGGAAGTACGAGGGCCGCCAGCGGGTGATGGCGTCGGCGCCGAACAGCGAGCGCGCCAGGTGGTCCAGCGTGCCGCGCAGGTGCGCCATCGTCAGGCCGCGGTCGACCGCCAGCCCCTCCACCTGGTGGAAGACCGGGGTGTGCGTCGCGTCGAGCTCGTCGGTCCGGTAGACCCGGCCCGGGGCGACGACGTAGATCGGCGGCGTGCGCGCCAGCATCGTCCGGGCCTGCACGGGGCTGGTGTGCGTCCGCAGCACCAGTCCGGAGTCCTCCGGCGCCACGAAGAAGGTGTCCATCATCGTGCGCGCCGGGTGGTCGCGGCCGATGTTCAGCGCGTCGAAGTTCAGCCACTCGGCCTCGAGCTCCGGGCCGTCGGCGACCTCGTAGCCCATGCCCACGAAGATGTCGGCGATCCGGTCGGTGAGCGTCGTCAGCGGGTGGCGGGCGCCGCGCGGCGTGCGGTCCCACGGCAGCGTGACGTCGACCCGCTCCTCGGCGAGCACCCGGGCGTCGCGCTCGGCCTCGAGCTCGGCGAGCCGGGCGTCGTAGGCCTCCTGCACGGCGACGCGGGCGGCGTTCACCCGCTTGCCGGCGTCGCTGCGGGCGGCCGGCGGCAGCGCGCCGAGCTCGCGGCGGGCCAGCAGCACCGGGGCGCGGTCGCCCAGGTGGGCCGGCCGCACGGCGGCCAGCGCCTCCAGGTCGGCCGCCCCGGCGAACGCCGTCCGGGCGGCGTCGACGGCGTCGTCGAGGGCCTCCGGGGAGAGGGCGGCGACCTGCTTGGGGTCGTAGGGATCGTTGGCGCCAGACACGGGAGGCCATTCTGCCCGCCGTCCGCCCCCGTCCGCGCCTGGGTTCGGTCGTGCGCCGCCGCGTCCCGCCCAGATCGGCGATGTGGGGCCCATGGGACGTCGGAGAACCCCACGTCGCCGATCTGGGCCCAAGGGCGCGACCTGACCCCTCGGGGTGACCCGGGCCGGATCGGCTCTCCGCCGGGGGCCGACCGGCCGATGCGGGAGCGTGGACCTCATCCCGGAGCACTCCGACAGCGATCTCGCCGCGGCTCTGAGCGACGGCGGCGTGCGCAGCGTCTTCCAGCCGATCGTGGAGCTGGACACCGGCCGGGTGGTCGCGTACGAGGCGCTCGCCCGCGGCCCGCAGGGCCCGCTCGAGCGGCCCGACCGGCTGTTCGCCGCGGCCCGGGCGGCCGGCCGGCTGGCCGAGCTCGACGAGCTGTGCCGGGCGGCGGCGTTCCGGGGCGCGGTGGAGCAGGGCCTGCTGGCGCCGCTCACCGTCTTCGTCAACGTCGAGCCCGAGGTGCTCGACAGCGCGCCGCTGGACGACCTGCTGGCCATCGCCGAGCGCGCACCGCGCGACCTGCGGGTGGTCCTGGAGATCACCGAGCGCGCGCTCGCGGCCCGCCCGGCCGAGCTGCTGCGCACCGTCGAGCGGGTCCGCAGCCTGGGCTGGGGCGTGGCCGTCGACGACGTCGGCGCGGACTCCATGTCGCTGGCCTTCCTGCCGCTGCTCTCCCCCGACGTCATCAAGCTGGACCTGCGCCTCGTGCAGGACCGCCCCGGCCCGGCGGTCGCCGAGATCATGAACGCGGTCAACGCCCACGCCGAGCGCACCGGCGCGCTGGTGCTCGCCGAGGGCATCGAGAACGAGGCGCACCTGGCGACGGCCCGGGCGCTCGGGGCCACCCTCGGCCAGGGCTGGATGTTCGGCCGTCCCGGCCCGGGCGCCGCCCCCGGCCTGCCCACCGGCGAGCTCGCGGTCGCCACGGTTCCGAACGCCGCCCTCGTGGACATCTCGCCCTTCGGCTGCCTGCCCGCGAGTGTCCCCCTGCGCCGCTCGGTCAAGTCGCTGCTGATCGAGCTGAGCAAGCAGCTCGAGCGCGAGGCGATGCGGCTGGGCGACACCTGCGTCGTCGCCTCCACCTTCCAGGAGGCGCGGCACTTCACGCCGTCGACCATCCAGCGCTACCGCGACCTCGTCGAGCGCACCGGCTTCGTCTGCGCGCTGGGCGAGGACCTGCCCGTCGAGCCGCTGCCGGGCGTCCGCGGCGCCGCGCTGGACCCAGCCGACCCGGTCCGCGGCGAGTGGGACGTCGTCGTCCTCAGCCCGCACTTCAGCGCCGCGCTGCTGGCCCGCGACCTCGGCGACGACGGCCCCGACCTGGAGCGCACCTTCGAGTACGCGCTCACCTACGACCGCGCGACGGTCACCCGGGCCGCGCACGCACTGCTGACCCGCGTGGTCCCCCGGAGCACCGCCGCGCTGCCGGCCGCGCCGCAGCGCCCGGCGCTGCCGGTGCCCGCCCCGGGCGTGGCGCCGGACGGGCTGCGCACCGGGCCGGACGGCGACGCGCTGCTGCGCAGCGCCCTGTCGGCCACGACCAGCGGCGTCGCCATCGCCGACATGCGGCTGCCCGACCAGCCGCTGATCTACGTCAACGACGCCTTCGAGGCCCTCGCCGGGCTGTCCCGCGAGGAGGTGCTCGGCCGCAACTGCCGGTTCCTCCAGTCGCCGGACACCGACCCCGCCGCGGTCGCCCGCATCCGCGCGGCCATCGACCGGGGCGAGGAGTGCCGGGAGACCGTCCTCAACCTGCGCGGCCCGGACCGCGAGCCGTGGTGGAACGAGATCCACCTGGCGCCGGTGTTCGACGCCGACGGCGTGCTCGCCCAGTACATCGGCGTGCAGCACGACGTCACCGCCCGGGTGACCGCCGAGCGCGCGCTGCTGCAGGAGCGCGACCGCAACCGCGCCTTCCTCGCCCGCATCGAGGAGCTCGCCTACACCGATCCGCTCACCGGGCTGCCCAACCGGCGGCGGCTGGAGGAGCAGGTGGAGGCGGCGCTGTGGACCGCGCGCACCGGCTCGGACACCGTCGCGCTGCTCTTCGTCGACCTCAACGGCTTCAAGGCGGTCAACGACGACCTCGGCCACGCCGCCGGCGACGAGGTGCTGCAGACCGTCGCCCGCACGCTGCGCGGCCGGCTGCGCCGCGGGGACCTGCTGGCCCGGCTGGGTGGGGACGAGTTCCTCGTCGCGCTGCCCGGCCTGGACCCTCGCGAGGCCGCCGGCGAGGCGCGGCGGGTGGCCGACGACCTGGCCGCGGCCGTCGCCGTGCCGACCGAGGCCGGCGGCCGGGAGGTCCGCATCGGCGCGAGCGTCGGCGTGGCGGTCTACCCGGCCGACGGCGAGGAGTTCGACGCGCTGCTGCACCGCGCCGACATGGACATGTACGCGCAGAAGACCGCGCGGCGGGGCCGGCTGGTCCCCCAGCGCTGAGCCGTCGACGGGATCTGCACACTCGGGGGTACCAGCGCCTGGAAGGCCCCGAGTGTGCAGATCTCGCGGACGGCGCGGGGCGACGGTCCGGAGGCTGACGTGGCGGTGCAGCTCGCGCTGGGTTCCGCGCTCGTCTACGGGGCCAGCGACTTCTGCGGCGGCCTCGCCAGCCGGCGGGCGCCGGCCTACGCGGTGGTCGCGGCCTCCCAGCTCGCCGGCTTCGCCCTGCTGGTCGTGCTGCTGCCCGCGCTCGGCGGGAACCCGAGCGCCGCCGCCCTCGGCTGGGGGGCCGCCGCCGGCACGGCGGGCACCGCCGGCATGGTGCTCTTCTACCGGGCGCTGGGCCGTCGGCGTGATGAGCGTCGTCGCCCCGGTCACCGCGCTGGCCGGAGCCGCCGTGCCGGTGCTCGCCGGGCTCGCCCTGGGCGAGCGGGTCGGCGCGGCCGCCGCCGTCGGCATCGGCCTGGCGCTGGTCGCGGTGGTGCTGGTCGCCGCCGAGGGCGGGCCGCGCTCGCTGCGCGCCGTCAGCCTCGGCGCCTCCGCCCCCGCGCTCGCCGCCGGGGCGGGCTTCGGCGTCTTCTTCGTCCTCCTCGACCGCGCCCCGGCCGACGCCGGGCTCTGGCCGCTGGTCGGCGCCCGGGTGCTGTCGCTGGTCCTCGTGCTCGTCGTCGCCGTCTGCGCCGGCCGCTCGCTGCGCGTCCCCCGCGCCGGCCTGCCCGCGGTGCTGCTGGCGGGACTCGGCGACATGGCGGCCAACGCGCTGTTCCTGCTCGCCACCCAGCAGGACGGCCCGCTGGTCATCACCGCGGTGCTGGCCTCGCTCTACCCGGCGACGACGGTGCTGCTGGCCCAGCTGCTGCTGCGCGAGCGGCTGGTGCCCGCCCAGCTGGCCGGGGTGGGCGCGGCGGCCGCCGCCGTCGTCCTCATCGCGCTGCCGGGCTGAGCCTCCTCCCTTCGGGGCAGGACGGGTCGGCTCGGGTGTGGCGGCCGTGGTCGCGGGCCGATGGGACCAGGTGCTCCCCGACCTGCCCGCGCCCCTCGCCGCCGCCCTCGACCAGGTGCTCGACGGCGGCCTGCACAGCCTCTTCCAGCCGATCGTCGACCTCGACACCGACCGCGTCGTCGCCTACGAGGCGCTCGCCCGCGGGCCGGAGGGGCCGCTGGCCGCCCCCGACGCGATGTTCGCCGCGGCGCGGGCCGCCGGCCGGCTCGCCGAGCTCGACGGGGCCTGCCGGGCCGCGGCGTTCCGGGGCGCGGTCGACCAGGGCCTGCTGGCGCCGACGACGGTCTTCGTCAACGTCGAGCCCGAGGTCCTGGACACCGCGCCTCTGGCGGACCTGCTCGCGATCGCGGGCTCCGCGCCCGGCGAGCTGCGCGTGGTCCTCGAGGTCACCGAGCGCGCCCTCGCATCCCGCCCGGCCGAGCTGCTGCGCACGGTGGAGCGGGTGCGCCGGCTGGGCTGGGCCATCGCCCTGGACGACGTCGGCGCCGACCCGATGTCGCTGTCGTTCATGCCGCTGCTGCGCCCCGACGTGGTCAAGCTGGACCTGCGCCTGGTGCAGGGCCGCCCCGGCGCCGCCGTCGCCCGGATGATGAACGCGGTCAACGCCTACGCCGAGAGCACCGGCGCGCTGGTGCTGGCCGAGGGCATCGAGACCCCTGCGCACCTGGAGGCGGCGCTGTCGCTGGGCGCCGTCCTCGGGCAGGGCTGGTTCTTCGGCCGGCCGGCCGCGGGACGCGCCGCCGACCGCCCGGCCGGCGAGCTCGTGCTGCCCGCTCCCCAGGCCGGGACCCCGGTCGACGGCACCGACTCGCCGTTCGGCTGCCTGCCCGGCGGCACGCGGCTGCGGCGCTCGCCCAAGTCGCTGCTCGTCGAGCTCAGCAAGCAGCTCGAGCGCGAGGCCGTGGGAGTCGGCGAGACCTGCGTCGTCGCCGCCACCTTCCAGGAGGCCCGGCACGTCACGCCCTCCACCGAGCGCCGGTACGCCGAGCTGGCCGCCGCCACGGGGTTCGTGTGCGCCGTCGGGGAGGGGCTGGACGCCGAGCCGCTGCCCGGCATCCGCGGCGCCACCCTCGCCCCCTCCGACCCGGTCCGGGACGAGTGGGACGTCGTCGTCCTGGGGCCGCACTTCGCCGCGGCGCTGCTGGCCCGCGACCTCGGGTCGACCGGCCCGGACGCCGACCGGCAGTTCGAGTACGCGCTCACCTACGACCGGGCGACGGTCGTCGAGGCGGCCCGCGCGCTGCTCTCGCGGATCGCGCCCCGGCCGACCGTCCCTGCACCGGTCACCCTCCCGGCGACCGACCCGGCCATCCCGCAGCCGCGGACCCCGGCGAGCGAGCACCGGGCACACCTGGCCGAGCTCGCCGGCACCGATCCGGCGACCGGCCTGCCGGGCCGGGTGCGCACGCAGGAGGTCCTCGACGTCGCCGCGTGGAACGCGCGGACCGGCGGGGACGTGCTCGCCGTGCTCACCGTCGACCTCACCGGCGTCGGCGTGGTCGCCGAGCGGTTCGGCGAGCTGGCGGCCGACGACGTGCTGCGCGCCGCGGTCCACCGGCTGGGGCGCCGGCTGCGGCACGGCGACGTGCTCGGCCGGCTGGGCGCCACCCGCTTCGCCGTCGGCGTCCCGGGGCTGGCCCCGGCCACCGCGGCCCGGGAGGCCGCCCGCATCGCCGACGGGCTCGCCGACGCGCTGGGCACGCCGTTCGTCGTCGCGGGCGAGCAGCTCGTGCTGGGCGTGCGGGTCGGCTCGGCGCTGTGCCCGGACGACGCCGACGACGTGGCGGGCCTGCTCGGCATCGCGGCCGGCGGCGGGGGCGGCGTCCGGCGCTGAGCCGCGGTCAGACCCCGGCGGCGCCGTCGAGCAGCTCGACCGGGAACGGCGGCCGGTCCAGGCCGGTGACGCGGGTGTTCCCCCACGGATCGGTCTCGGTCGCCTCGGCGCGACCGCTGCCGTGCGGCGTCGTCAGCTCCAGGCGGGTGCGCGCGGGCAGCGTCAGCGCGATCCGGCCGGACCACACGACCGAGCCGGCGAGCGGGTCGAAGCGGGCGCCCAGGACGGCGCGCGCGGTCCGCGCGGGCTCGCCGTCGACGACGACGGTGACCTCGCCGTCGTAGCCCTCGGGCTCCTCGTGCTCGCTCATCGCTCCTCCTGGGTGGGTCGGTGGGTCAGCGCGTCGGGGGCAGCAGGGTGCCCAGCCCCCCGTGGGCGAGATCGGTCAGCTGGTCGACCAGCTGCGCGGCGGGGACGGTGCGCGCCGCCGACCACCAGTGCGCGGCCAGCTGGACCATCCCGACCACGCCGTAGGCCCAGGTGAGCGCGGCGTCGGGCGAGCGGCCCGCAACCGACAGCCGCTCCCCCATGAGCACGCCCAGCGACTCGGCGATCTCGCGCTCGGTGGCGGCCACCAGGTCGGCCCGTCCGGAGCGGCCGGCGTGCGCGTAGGCGAACCGGTAGAGCGCGGGCTCGTCCTCGATCAGGGCGACGAACGCGGCGATGACCGCGTGCAGCTGGGCCCGGTCGTCGGCCCGCTCCGCGGCGAGCTCGCCCATCAGCCGGGGCAGCAGGATCGCCTCGGAGATCCGGTTGAGGACGGCGTCGACCAGCTCGTCCTTGTCGCTGAAGTACCGGTAGATGACGGTCTTGGACACCCCGGCGCTGCGGGCGACGTCCTCGACCGCGAACTCGGGGCCGGCCAGCCGCACCGCCTCCACGGCGGCGGTGACCAGGTCCTCCCGGCGGGCGCGCCGGTGCTCGGTCCAGCGGGCACGGCGTCCGTCCGTCGGCGCCTCGGAGGCGGCGCCCGACGCGACGTCGAGCGCTGGGGGTTGCATGTGTTTCACCGTAACAGCTACCTTTCGGGACAGCCCCGCTCGACGTTCGAGGGAGACCGCTGATGACCGCCACCCTGCCCTCCGGCACCGCCGGCCACGAGTCCGCCACGCGCAAGGCGCCGGTCGACCGGCAGGCGCTCTCCGCGCGGCTGCTCGGCTCCGCGGCGAAGAAGTCCTACGACCCCGTCGTCGACATCGACTGGGACGCGCCCATCCCCGACTCCCTCTACGGCCTCTCGCCGGAGTGGTCCAGCCTCTACGGCACCCCGCTGTGGGAGGGGCTCAACGAGGAGCAGCGCGTCACGCTCACGATCCACGAGTACTGCTCCATCTCCGGCGTCGGCATCTGGTTCGAGTGCCTGCTGATGCAGCTCATCCTGCGCGATGTGTACGGCGACGACCCCGCCCAGCCGCACGTGCAGTGGGCGCTGACCGAGATCGCCGACGAGTGCCGCCATTCGGTGATGTTCGCCCGTACCGCGGAGACGTTCGGGGCGCCGTCCTACCAGCCGCCCGCGCGCATCCTGCGGCTCGGCAAGGCGTTCGCCGCGAAGGGCGGCGGGCCGGCGGCGTACGCGGCCATCCTCGTCGCCGAGGAGATCCTCGACATCTTCCAGCGCGACCTGATGAAGGACGACCGCGTCCAGCCGCTGACCCGGGCCACCAGCCAGATCCACGTCGTCGAGGAGGCCCGGCACATGCGCTTCGCGCGCGAGGAGGTCGCCCGGCGCACCCCCGAGCTCTCCCGGTGGCAGCTGCACCGGCACCGGACCGTCGTCGCGGCGGTGGCCGCGATCGTCGCGGAGAACCTGGTGCAGCCGGAGGTCTACGCCTCCGTCGGCCTGGACCCGGCGACGGCGAGGGCCGCGGCCCGGGCCAACGAGCACTACGCGGCCAAGCTGCGCGGGGCGTCGACCGGCCTGGTGGAGTTCCTCCGCGGCGTCGGCCTGATCGGCGGCTCGTCCGAGCGGCTCTGGAAGCGCGCCCAACTCCTCTAGGGACTTCCGGTACCGAAAGTCCCTCCTCGCCGCGAACTTTCGGTACCGGAAGTCCCTCCTCGCCCCGGACTTTCGGTACCGAAAGTCCCCGTCAGCGCTGGGCGAGCTGGGTCGTGTAGAGGCAGATCGCGGCGGCCGCGGCGAGGTTGAGGCTCTCGGCGCGGCCGCGCATCGGGATGCGCACCCGGGCGTCGACCAGCCCGGCGAGGTCGGCGGGGACGCCGCGGGCCTCGTTGCCGAACAGCCACAGCACCGGCCCGTCGAGCCCGCCGGCGTCCGCGGCCTCGTCGAGGGCGACCTCTCCCCCGCCGTCGGCGGCCAGCACGGTGCCGCCGGCGGCGCGCCAGGCGGGCAGGAACTCCGCCAGCGGGACCCCCCGGACGACGTCGACGTGGAACAGGCTGCCCGCGCTCGAGCGCACCGCCTTGCCGCCGTAGGGGTCCGCGGACCCCGCGCCGAACACCACCGCGCCGGCGCCGCACGCGTCCGCCGTCCGCAGCACCGTGCCGGCGTTGCCGGGGTCGGCCAACTCGGCCAGCGCCACGGCCAGCGCCGGCGGTGCGGCGAGGACGTCACCGGCGGGCACGTCGCGCAGCGCGCAGACGGCTACCAGGCCTTGCGGCGTGACCGTCTCGGACAGCCCGGCCGCGGCCTTGTCCGTCACCAGCCGGACGGGGACGGCGGTGGCGGCCAGCAGGTCGCGGTGCGCGGTGGCGGCGGCCTCGGTGGCGAAGACCTCGACGGCGCCGTCGGGGTCGGCGAGCGCCTCGGCGACGGCCTGCCGCCCCTCGGCCAGGAACAGCCCGGCGGCGTCGCGGCCGGCCCGCCGCACCAGCTTGCGCGCCGCGGCGACCCGCCCCGACCGCTCGGTCAGCAGCTCGCTCATCCCGACTCCTCCTCGCGCCCACATCGGCGATCTGGCGGCTTCCCCGCCCCCATGGCGCCCACATCGGCGATGTGGGGCCGATCGTGGGCGCGCAGACGACGGCGCCGCCGCGGGGAGGTCTCCCCACGGCGGCGCCGGTCAGCCCTCCGGACGGAGGGCCCGTGCTCAGGCGGCCTGACCGGTCGCCTGCGGGTTCGCGGCGAGCGCGGCGCGGGCGGACTCGACGAGCGAGGCGAAGGCCGCCGGCTCGTTGACGGCCAGCTCGGCCAGGACGCGGCGGTCCAGCTCGATGCCGGCCAGCTTCAGACCCTGCATGAACCGGTTGTAGGTCATGTCGTTCTGACGCGCCGCGGCGTTGATGCGGGTGATCCACAGCTTGCGGAAGTCGCCCTTGCGGACCTTGCGGTCGCGGTAGTTGTAGGTGGCCGAGTGGAGGATCTGCTCCTTGGCCTTGCGGTACAGCCGCGAACGCTGACCGCGGTAGCCGCTGGCCTGCTCGAGGACTGTGCGGCGCTTCTTCTGGGCGTTGACCGCCCGCTTCACGCGTGCCACGTGAGTGCTCCTGTCTTTCTAAAGGGTGAGGGGGGAGGGGGCGCTCAGAGGCCCAGGAGCTTCTTCATCCGCGGCGCGTCGGCCGGGGACAGGACGCCGATCCCGCTCACGCGGCGCTTGCGGCTCGAGGACTTGACCTCGAACTTGTGCTGGTTGTTCGTGTGCTCGCGCACCAGCTTCCCGGAGCCGGTCACGCGCACGCGCTTGGCCGTGCCCTTGTGGGTCTTCTGCTTCGGCATGTCCCTCGTCCTGTTCGTCTGGATGTCGGTGCGTGCGGCAGCACGGAGCTGCCGCACGCGCCGGCCGTCTTCGGTCGTGCGGTCGATCGAGGCGAGCGATCAGGCCTGTGCGGTCTGCTCGTCGTTCGCCTGGTCGGACGCCGAGGCCTTCTCCGCCTTCGCCGAGCGTCGCGCGGCGTCGGTGGCGGCCTGGTTCCGGTGCGGTGCGATCACCATGACCATGTTCCGTCCGTCCTGCTTGGGGTTGGACTCGACGACGCCCAGCTCGCTGACGTCGGCGGCCAGCCGCTGGAGCAGCCGGTAGCCCATCTCCGGTCGCGACTGCTCGCGCCCACGGAACATCACGGTGATCTTGACCTTGTCGCCGCCCTTGAGGAAGCGCTCGACGTGGCCCTTCTTGGTCTCGTAGTCGTGCGGGTCGATCTTGAGGCGCAGCCGCATCTCCTTGATGACGGTGAGCGCCTGGTTCCGCCGGGCCTCGCGGGCCTTCTGAGCGGACTCGTACTTGAACTTCCCGTAGTCCATCAGCTTGGCGACGGGCGGCCGGGCCATGGGAGCGACCTCGACGAGGTCGAGCTCCGAGTCCTGGGCCAGGCGCAGCGCTTCGCCGATCGACACGACGCCGACCTGCTCGCCCTCGGGTCCGACGAGACGGACCTCGGGGACGCGGATGCGGTCGTTGATGCGGGGCTCGGTGATGGCCTCTCCTCTGCTCTTGCCTGTGAGGAGCTCACCCGATCCGGTCCGGGATGTCGAAGGCCCCGTGAGCGTCTGCTCACGGGGCCCACTCACCGGGGTCCGCAGCCGTCCGGGGGACGGTTGCGGGACGCGAGCGCCGGCAGGGCCGGTCCTCGCGATCCGGGGACCTGGTCGCCTGGACGGCGTCAGGTGGGAGCGGGCTCCTCTTGGATCAACGGCCCGGGGTGGGGCCGCTGGTTGGTTCGCGCGCCTCGTGTAGCGGGGGGAGGCACGCCCAGTCTACAGCGTCGTGCCTCCGCCGGTCATTCCCGGGCTGCGCGCCCCGTCCTCAGTTGTCGTAGAGCAGCGGCGGGGGCACCGGGTCGGTGGCCCGGGCGGCGGCGTGCAGTGCCCGCATCCCCTCCACGGCGCGGACCGCGTACTCGCCGTCCGCGGCCTGCAGACCCCAGACCGAGACCTCGTCGCCGTTCTCCAGGGCCAGCGACCCCCAGGCCGACTTCCGCTCGAACCGGACCGCCCGGACCGCCTGCCACGGCAGCACGTGCTGCACGAACAGGTTGCGCACCCGCACCCCCGAGGCGTCGGCGTCGACGCGGGACCGGCCGAGCAGCAGCACACCCGCGGCCAGCAGCACGCCCAGCCCGGCGAGCGCGACCTGGTCGACGACGCCGTACTCGACGACGGTGTTCGTCGTCGACGGCAGGGTCAGCACGACCACGGCGGCGACGACGAGCACGGCTCCGGCGAGGACGGCGAGCAGCAGCCGCAGCCGGCGCGGGACGGCCGAGACCGCGGCCGGGGTGGCGGTGGTGGGGCCGGACATGCCCCCATGGTGACAGCAGGTGCGGCGGCCGTGACCGGCGCGGCGGTCGTGGCTGGCAGAGTGCCGGGGCGTGGAGATCTCCGGCACCGCCCAGCACGCCGCGTGGCAGGCCCGCGCCCTGCCCCCCGTCGAGCAGTTGCGCGACGACCTCTGGTCGATCCCGGTCCCCATCCCGCACAACCCGCTCCGCTACAACAGCATCTACGCCTTCGCCCTCGACGGCGGCGGGCTCGGGCTGATCGACACCGGCTGGGGCAGCGACGAGTCCTGGGACGCGCTCACCGCGGGGCTGGCGGCGATCGGCGGCGACGTCTCCGACGTCCGCGGCGCCCTGGTCACCCACCTGCACTTCGACCACCTGGGCCTGGCCGGCCGGGTCCGCGAGGCCAGCGGCGCGTGGATCGCCATGCACCCGGCCGACGCCGGCGTCGTCCGGGAGCTGACGACGGCGGGCGCGCAGCACGCCGTCGACACCGAGGTGGAGTTCCTCGTCGGGCTGGGCGCCGACCGCGACGAGGCGGTGTCCGACGTCGGCGCCGCCGAGAACTTCGGCGCCTGGACCAGCATGGCGGTGCCCGACCGGATGCTCGAGGACGGCGACCACGCCGACTTCCCCGGCTGGCGGCTGCGCGCGGTGCACACCCCCGGGCACACCCCGGGCCACCTGTGCTTCGCGGAGCAGGAGACCCGGCTGTTCTTCTCCGGCGACCACGTCCTGCCCCGGATCAGCCCGAACATCTCCACCAACGCGCGCGGCGGCGATCCGCTGCGCGACTTCCTGGACTCGCTGGCCGCCGTCCGGGACCTGGACCCGGCCGAGGTGCTCCCGGCGCACGAGTGGCGCTTCCGCGGGCTGGCCGACCGCGTCGACTCGCTGACCGCGCACCACGAGCACCGGCTCGCCGAACTGCTCGCCGCGATCGCCGCGCACCCGCACTCGACGCCGTGGCAGCTGGCCGCGCACCTCACCTGGTCGCGGCCGTGGGAGCAGTACGAGCGGCGGATGCGGATCTTCGCCGTCACCGAGACCGACGCGCACCTGCGGCTGCTGGCCAGCCGCGGGCTGGTGGTCGGCAGCAGCGGGCCGGTGCCCACGTGGACGATCGCCGCCCGCTGACCGCCGCCGGCCTGGCCGCCGACCTGCTCACCGCTCCCCCGCTGCTGGGGGCGACGCGGCTGGTCTGCGTCGACGGGCCGGCCGGGTCCGGCAAGACGACCCTGGCCGGCCGGCTGGCCGCGGAGCTGGGCGCGGCCGCCGAGCTGGTGCACATGGACGACCTCTACGCCGGCTGGACGCTGACCGTCGCGCCGTCGCCCGCCTCGAGGCGGGGGTGCTGCGACCGCTGGCCGCGGGCCGGCCCGGCGCCTACCACCGCTTCGACTGGCACGCCGGCCGGTTCGCCGCGGAGCCGGTGCCGGTGCGCCCGGCACAGGTGCTGGTCGTGGAGGGCTGCGGCAGTGCGCCCCGCCGGCTGGACCCGTGGACGACGCTGCGGGTGTGGGTCGAGGCCCCGGGTCCGCTGCGGCTGGAACGCGGGCTGGCGCGGGACGGCGCGGCGATGACCGACCACTGGCTCCGCTGGCTGGCCACCGAGGCGGCCGAGTTCGCGCGGGAGGACACCCGCCGGCGCGCGCACCTGCGGGTCGACGGGGCGCCGGCGACCCCGGTCCCGCCCGGGGTCTTCCTGCCCCTGCCCGACACACAGCGGTAACGCGGAGCACGCACGATGGGCCGACCGCCGGCCACGAGGGGGACGACGTGAGCGACACCGGTACCGAGCCGGACGCCGGGCTGCCGCTGGCCGGCTACACCGTGGCGGTGACCGCCGCCCGCCGCAAGGAGGAGCTCGGCGCCCTGCTGGACCGCCGCGGCGCCCGGGTGGTCTACGCACCGGCCATCCGCATCGTGCCGCTGTCCGACGACACCGAGCTCGTCGCGGCCACGCGCCGGGTGCTGGCCGAGCCGGTCGACCTGGTCGTGGCGACCACCGGCGTCGGGTTCCGCGGGTGGCTCGAGGCGGCCGACGCGTGGGACCTGCCCCTGGTCGAGCACCTGCGGGGCGCCCGGGTGATGGCCCGCGGCCCCAAGGCGCGCGGCGCGATCCGCGGGGGCGGGCTGGTCGACGCGTGGTCGCCGGAGTCGGAGTCCTCCGCCGAGGTGCTCAGCCACCTGCTCTCCGGCGCGGAGGGCCCGCTGGAGGGACGGCGGATCGCCGTCCAGCTGCACGGCGACCCGCTGCCCGACCTGGTCGAGGGGCTGCGGGCGACCGGCGCCGAGGTGCTCACCGTGCCTGTCTACCGCTGGGTGCTGCCCGAGGACGTCGGCCCGGTACGCCGCCTGGTGGCGTCGGTCGTCGCCGGCGCGGTGGACGCGGTCACCTTCACCAGTGCCCCGGCGGCCGCGAGCCTGCTCGCCGTCGCCGGGGAGCTGGGCCGGCGCGAGGAGCTGGTCGCGGCGCTGCGGGACCGGGTGCTGGCGGTCGCCGTCGGCGCGGTGACCGCCGGTCCGCTGGAGGCCGAGGGCATCCCCACCCGCCAGCCCGAGCGGGCCCGGCTCGGCGCGCTGGCCCGCGAGGTGGTCGCCCGGCTGCCCGAGCGGGACCCGGTGCTGCAGGTGGGCGCGCACACGCTGCAGGTGCGCGGGTACGCCGCCGTCGTCGACGGGCGGGTGGTGGAGCTCCCGCCGGGGCCGATGGGGGTGCTGCGCGCGCTGGCCCGCCGGCCGGGCGACGTCGTCCCCCGCGCCGAGCTGGTCGACTGCCTGCCCGGCGGTGGGGACGGCCACGCCGTGGAGATGGCCGTCGCCCGCCTGCGCGCCGCCCTCGGAGCGCCGCTGGTGACCACCGTGGTGAAGCGCGGCTACCGGCTCGCGGTCTGAGCCCGGGTCACCGCAGGTCCAGCCGCATGAGCACCCGCGGGAAGCCGTTGAGGACCGACGTCGTGTCCGCTGCCTTGGTGAAGCCGGCCCGCTCGAACAGCGCGCGGGTACCGACGTAGGCCATCGTCAGGTCGACCTTCGCGCCGTCGTTGTCGACGGGGTAGGCCTCGACCGCCGGCGCGCCCGAGGCCCGCGCGTACTCGACGGCGCCGGCGACGAGTGCGTGGCTGATGCCCTGTCCGCGGTGGCCGGGGCGCACCCGGACGCACCACAGCGCCCACACGTCGAGGTCGTCGACGTGCGGGATCCGGCGGTTGGTGGCGAAGCTCGTGTCCGCCCGCGGGTGGACCGCCGCCCAGCCGACCACCTCGTCGCCGTCGTAGGCCAGCACGCCGGGCCGCGGCTCCTCCCGCACCAGCTCGCGCACCCGCTCGCCCCGCGCCGGCCCCACCAGCGCCTGGTTCTCCTTGGAGCCGAGCAGCCGGTAGCTCAGGCACCAGCAGGCCTGCGCGTCCGGGCGCTTCGGCCCGACCATCGTCGCGACGTCGTCGAACTCGCTCGCCGGTCGCACCTCGATGCCCATGACCGGATCCTGGCACCGCCCACCAACAACCCTCCGCGAGATCTGCACACTCGTGGCTTCCAGCGGCTCGAGAGCCCCGAATGTGCAGATCTCGCGGTCGGACGGAGTGCGCGCCGCTCGCGGGTCAGACGGAGTGCGCGGCCTGCGGGCGCAGGTAGACCACCCAGGTGACGGCGACGCAGACGACGTAGAACGCGATGAACACGAGGTAGGCCGAGTCGCCGGTGCCGGTGGTCATGAACGACTGACGGAAGGCCAGGTTCACCAGCACCCCGCCGAAGGCGCCCACCGCGCCGGCGATGCCGATCAGCGCACCGGACATCCGCAGCGCGTGCCGGTCGGCCGCCTCCGGGTCACCGCCCTCGGCGACCCGCTGCAGCGCCTGCGAGCGGAAGATCGCCGGGATCATCTTGTAGGTCGAGCCGTTGCCCACGCCGCTGAGCACGAACAGCAGCACGAAGCCGACGACGAACAGCGGCAGCGAGCCCACCTGGCTGGCCGTCCACACGACGCCGGCGCCCAGCGCCATCGCGACGAACGTCGCGCAGGTGATCAGCGCGCCGCCGAACCGGTCGGCCAACGCGCCGCCGAGCGGCCGGATGAGCGAGCCCAGCAGCGGTCCGAGCCAGGTGAGCGACGCGGCGGCCAGCGGCGTGGCGAACGAGCCGGTGAACTGGTTCTGCAGCACCTGACCGAACGCGAACCCGAAGCCGATGAACGAGCCGAAGGTGCCGATGTAGAGGAACGACATGATCCAGGTGTGCGGCTCGCGGGTCGCCTCGCGCATGGCCCGCGGCTGGTTGCGCGCCGTCGTCAGGTTGTCCATGACCAGGGCCGCGCCGACGGCGGCCACGACGATCAGCGGGATGTAGAGGGCCAGGATCAGCCGGGGGTGCGCCGCGCCCGCCGTGGCGAGCACGAGCAGGCCGACCAGCTGGACGACGGGGACGCCGAGGTTGCCGCCGCCGGCGTTGAGGCCGAGCGCCCAGCCCTTGAGCCGGTCGGGGTAGAAGGCGTTGATGTTCGCCATGGAGCTCGCGAAGTTGCCCCCGCCCACGCCGGCGAGGCAGGCGACCAGCAGCAGGGTGCCGTAGGAGACGCCGGGTTCGAGGACGACGGCGGTGGCGATCGTCGGCACCAGCAGCAGGGCGGCGCTGACGATCGTCCAGTTCCGGCCGCCGAAGCGGGCGACGGCGAACGTGTAGGGCAGCCGCACGAAGGCGCCGAGCGCCGTCGGCAGGGTGGTGAGCAGGAACTTGCCGGCCGGGTCGATGCCGAACACCGGCTCGGGCAGGAAGAGCACCAGCACCGACCACAGGCTCCAGATGGAGAAGCCCACGTGCTCGCTGAAGACGGAGAAGAACAGGTTGCGGCGGGCCACGGCCTTGCCGGTGGACTCCCAGAACTGCGGGTCCTCGGGGCGCCAGTCGTCGATCCACCGCCCGCCCCGCGGCGGGGGTGCGGCGACGGCGGTCGGGCGGGGCTGGGTGGGTGCGGCCATGCCGGGAACCGTGCCGTCGCCCGGTTTCCCCGGCGTCGCCCCGCGGCTGTTCTTCTGTTCCGTTTCGCTCACCGGCGCTGCCCCGCTGTGGTGAGGCCCGGGCCGCCGGCGTGCAGGACCAGCCCCCCGTTGGCGATGATCACTGCGTGAGCGCCCCCGAGGAGACCGCAGAGCTGCCCGGCCGCGCCCTCATCGAGCAGGGCGCCCCGGTGGCCGGCTCGATGAGCCGCGCCGCGGCCACCGTCGTGTTCGAGCCGTCGGCCGCGCTCGTGCAGATCGCCGCCCCGCTCGCCGCCTGCCTGCGCACCGCCGCGACCGAGGCCGCGGCCGTGCCCGTGCCGCGCGAGCAGGTCCGCGCCGGGGCCGCGCTGGCCTTCGCCGTCGAGTACGCCGCCACCCGGCACCGCGCCGGCCGCCCGGCCCGCGCCGACGGCTGGTTCGACGCCCGCCCCGGCGGACGCCCGGCGGCCGACGACCTCACCGAGGCCGTGGTGGCCGCAGCCCGCCGGTCGACCGACGAGCGGCGGGTGCGGCACCTCGGCTACCTGCTCGCCGAGGTCTCCTGCTCCCCCGACCTGGACGCCGAGGTGGCCGGCCGGGCCCTGCGGCTGGCCGACGAGCTGAGCTGGCGCCGGCTGGGGCTGCTCGCCGCCGTCGGCCGCCGCGACCGGGTGCCGCTGCCGATCGCCCCGCTGCCCGACGACCCGCGCCCCTGGTCGGAGTGGGCCGCCCGCGAGGACGTCGCCGACCTGCAGCGCGCCGGCCTGCTGGACCCGCCGGTCGACGTCCCCCGGCCCGGCGCCACGGTGCCCCGGCTGCGGGCGGCCGACCTGCGGCTCACCCGCCGCGGCGTCCTGCTGCACCGGCTGCTGGCCCTCGACCTGCTGCACGAGGACGCCGTCGCCGAGGCCCTCGCCGCCCTGGGCCTGCCCCGCTCCTGAGCTACCGGCGCCGGGCGACCAGCACGGTGTCGGGCACCGGGTTGCCGGTGCGGTGCGCGGCGCCCGGGTCGCGGTCGCGCGTCTCGGTGCTGACGTCGACCCAGTCCGCCGGGTCGAGCACCGCCGCGACGTCCTCGGCGGTGTAGAGCGCGCCGGCCTCGTGCGCGTGGCCGTGGCCCCAGGCCTCGCCGTGCTGGTGGCCCACCACGAGCAGCGTGCCGCCGGGTGCGACAGCGGCGGCCAGCCGGTGGAACATCGCCTCGCGGTCGGTCCAGGTGGCGTGCAGGTAGTGCGCGGTCACCAGGTCGAAGGCGCGTTCCGGGGGCCTCCAGGTGTCGAGGTCCTCGTGCCGCCACTCGACCCGGTCGGCCAGCCCCAGCTCGGCCGCCTGTGCCGCGCCCCGCTTCAGGGCCACCTCGGAGTAGTCGACGGCGGTGACCCGCCACCCCCGGGCGGCGAGCCAGAGAGCATCGCCGCCCTCGCCGGCACCGGCGTCCAGGGCGGTGCCCGGCGCCAGGTCGGTCGCCTCGGCGACCAACCGGCCGTTCGGCCGGCCGGTCCACACCGGCGCGGACCGGTACAGCTCGTCGTAGCCGGCGCGGGTGATCGCGGGCTCGCGCTGCGCGCCGTGCCGGTGCTGCGCGTCGTGCTGGTGCTGCGCGTCGTGCTGGTGCCCGCTCACGCCGCGCTCCGCCGCGCCGCCACCGCGCGTGCGGTGTCCTCCTCGATCAGGTCGGCGTTGATCATCGCCCCGGCCCGGAGCCCCTGCGCCGCCGCCACGACCACCTGCGCGCTCAGGTCACCGGCGTTGCCGGCCACCCAGACCCCGGGGACGTCGGTGCGCCCGGTCGGGTCGGCGGGCAGGTAGCTGCCCACGACCGCGCCGTTCACCTCCATCGGCGCCGGCGTCGCGCCCAGGCCCGTGACCAGCTCGGCGGTGCCGACCATCCGGGTGGTGACGACGACGGCGTCCCGCGCGACCAGCTCGCCGTCGGCCAGCCGGACGTCGGCGCCGCCCTCCAGGCCCTGGACCCGAGCCCGCACGACGCGGACGCCGCGGGCGGCCAGCCGCTGGAGCTCGGCGGCGGTCGGCTCCGCGCCGGTGTGCACGAAGAGGACGACGTCGTCGGTCCACTGCCGCCACAGGGTCGCGGCGTGCACGCCCATCGAGCCGGTGCTGACGATGCCCACCGCCCGGTCGCGCACCTCCCAGCCGTGGCAGTAGGGGCAGTGCACCACCGTGCTCCCCCACCGCTCGGCCACCCCGGGGAGGTCGGGCAGCTCGTCGACCAGGCCGGTCGCGAGCAGCAGGCGGCGCGCCCGCACCGGGCCGCCGTCCGCCAGGTCGACGCGGAACCCGTCGTCCTCCCGGCCCAGTCCGGTGACCCGGCCGGGCCGCACGGTGCCGCCGTACCCCGTGACCTCGTCCCGGCCGGTCGCGAGGAGCTCGGCCGGCGGGGTGCCCTCCCGGCCGAGGTAGCCGTGCACGTGCCCGGCCGGGGCGTTGCGGGGCTCGCCCGCGTCGACCACCAGCACGCTGCGCCGGGCGCGGGCAAGGGTGAGCGCTCCGCTCAACCCCGCCGCTCCGCCGCCGATGACCACCACGTCGTATCGCTCGTCCATGGCCACCACTGTCGACCGCGCCGCACGACTTCGGCAACCATCGTTGCTGTTGTGGCAAACTCTTCCCGTGACCGACGACGACGTCCTGCAGACCGTGGGCCCCCGGCTGCGGGCGCTGCGCACCGAGCACGGCTCGACCCTCGGCGAGATCGCCACCGCCACCGGCATCTCCGTGAGCACGCTGTCCCGGCTCGAGGCCGGTGGCCGTCGTCCCACCCTGGAGCTGCTGCTCCCGCTGGCCCGGGTGTACGGCGTGGCGCTGGACGACCTGGTCGACTCGCCGGCGCCGGCCGACCCCCGCGTGCACGGCCGGCCGATCGAGCGGGAGGACGGCATGACGATGGTGCCGCTCACCCGCCAGGCCGGCGGGTTGCAGGCGCACAAGATGCTGCTGCCGGCGCGCTGGCGGGTGGGCGAGACCGACCAGAAGACGCACGAGGGCTACGAGTGGCTCTACGTGCTCTCCGGCCGGATCCGGCTACTGCTCGGGCCGCGGGACTTCGTGCTCACCGCCGGGGAGGTGGTCGAGTTCGACACCCGGGTGCCGCACACCTTCTCCAACCCGTTCCCCGAGCCCGCCGAGGGGCTGGTGCTGTTCGGCCCGCAGGGTGAGCGGATGCACGTCCGCGCCCGCCCCGCCTGACGGCACTTCCGGTACCGGAAGTCCCGCGCCAGGGTCAGGCGGTGACGAGGAGGTCGCCGTCGACGGCTCGGACCGGGTAGAGCCGCAGCGGACCGGCGGGGCCGGACGAGCCGCCGTCGGACCACCGGTAGGCGTACAGGTGCAGCGGGCAGACCAGCACGTCGACGTCGGTCTGCCCGTCGGCCAGCGGCCCGCCGGCGTGCGGGCAGGCCGCCTGGGTGGCGTGCAGCGAGCCGTCGCGCAGCCGGAACACCGCCACCTGCACCCCGGCGACGACGAAGGCCCGCCCCTCCCCCATGGGGATGTCGTCCAGCCGGCCGACGACGTGCTCGGTGGGCGTGCGCTCCGCGGCGGCGGTGGTCAGCTCGTCGGTGAGGCTCATCGGACCGGCACCTGCGGCAGCGCGACCAGCGGCAGGGCCGGCCGGAACTGGCCCGGCGTCGCGGGTTCGGCGGCGTCCTGGCCCCACGGGTCGGTGTAGGCGTCGATCGAGCGCTGGATGCCGGCGTCGAGCTCGGCGCACGCCGCCTCGTCGTCCAGCACCTCGCGGATCGCCTCCAGCCCGACCCTGGGCACGAAGTCGTAGGTGCGCTCGAGCCAGTTGGCGTTCTCCCGGTAGTACTGCAGGAACCGGCCGGTCAGCGTCATGACCTCCTGCCCGGAGGAGACGGTGGCCAGCAGGTCGCCCTTGCGCACGGTCGCGCCCGCGGCGCCCCCGACGTAGATCTCCCAGCGCCCGGCGCCGACGGCGACGACCCCGACGTCCTTCACGTAGGCCTCCGCGCAGTTCCGCGGGCACCCGACGACGGCCATCTTGATCTTGGCCGGTGATTCGATGCCCTGGAAGCGGGTCTCCAGGTCGATGCCGAGCTGGGTGGAGTCGTCCAGGCCGAACCGGCAGAAGTCCGAGCCGACGCAGGTCTTCACCGTGCGCATGCTCTTGCCGTAGGCGTAGCCGCTGGGCATGCCGAGGTCGGACCACATCGCCGGCAGGTCCTCCTTGCGGACGCCGAGCAGGTCGATCCGCTGGCCACCGGTCACCTTCACCATCGGCACCTCGTACTTCTCGGCGACGTCGGCGATGCGGCGCAGCTGGGCCGGCGTGGTCACCCCGCCCTTCATCTGCGGGACGACGGAGAACGTGCCGTCACGCTGGATGTTGGCGTGCACGCGGTCGTTGATGAACTCGCCGTCCTTCTGCGGCACGAAGTCCGCACCCCAGATCAGCTTGAGCAGCGAGGTGAGGCCCATCTTGGAGCGGGCGTCCTCCGTGCCGCCGGGCGCCAGCGCGGCGAAGACGGCGGAGACGCTGCGCAGGTCCTGCTCGCGGATCGCCGCCATCAGAGCGGGCTTGGCCAGCGGGATGCCCGGCACGTACCAGGAGGCGGCGGGGTCCTCGGCGACGTCGCCGTCGGCGGCCCACTCGACGATCTGCTTCACCAGGGACTTGCAGGACCCACAGCCCTTCCCCGCACGGGTGCGGTCCATGACCGCACCGACGCTGCCGCAGCCGTCGGCGACCGCCCCGCAGATGTCGCCCTTGGAGACGCCGTTGCAGTTGCAGACCTGCGACCCGGCCGGCATCTCCGCGACGCCGACCTCCTCCGCGCCGTCGGAGAGGTCGACGAGCAGCCGGATCCGCTCCTCGGGCAGCGGGGCGCCGCGGTCGAAGGCCTGGGTCAGGAAGGCGACCTTGCGGGTGTCGCCGAGCAGCGTCGCCCCGACCAGCTTGTCGTCGCGGATGACCACCGACAGGTGCACGCCGCGCTTCGGCTCGGAGATCACCAGGAACTCGTCGTCGTCCCGCTCGGGGGTGCTCACCCCCATGACGGCGACGTCGACGCCGGCCACCTTCAGCTTCGTCGCGGTGCGGCTGCCGTGGTACTCGGCGTCCGGGTCGGTGCCGGTGAGGACGTCGGCGAGCACCTTCGCGTGCTCCCAGGCCGGCGCGACCAGGCCGTAGACCGAGCCGCGGTGCTGCGCGCACTCGCCGATGGCGTACACGTCGGGGTCGTCGGTGCGCAGCTGGTCGTCCACGACGATCGCCCGCTCCACCTCCAGCCCCGACCGGACGGCGACGTCGGTGTGCGGGCGCACGCCGGCGGCGACGACGAGCAGGTCGCAGTCCAGCCGCCGGCCGTCCTTGAGGACGACGCCCTCCACGTGCTCGTCGCCGAGCACCTCGGTCGCGAGGACGTCGAGGTGCACCGTGATGCCGAGCTGCTCGACGCTCTTCTCCAGGATGGCCCCCGCCTCGCGGGAGAGCTGCGCGTTCATCAGCCACGGCATCGCGTGCACCAGCTCCACCTGGAGCCCGTGCCCCTGCAGGGCGCGGGCCGCCTCCAGCCCGAGCAGCCCGCCGCCCATGACCACCGCGCGCCGGCACCGGCCGGTGGCCTCGAGCATCGCGCGGGTCTCGTCGATGGTGCGGAAGCCGTGCACGCCGGGCAGCAGCGAGCCGTCGTCCCGGCGCACCCCGGCCATCGGCGGGACCCACGAGTAGCTGCCGGTGGCCAGCACCAGGTGGTCGTAGGGGGTGACCGAGCCGTCGTCGGCGTGCACCTGCTTCGCCGCGGTGTCGATCCGCTCGACCCGGACGCCGGCCCGCAGGATGACCCCGTTGTCGGCGTACCAGTCGTGGCTGTTGAGGACGATCTCGTCCTCATCGGACTCCCCCGCCAGCACCGGGCTGAGCATGATCCGGTTGTAGTTGCCGTGCGGCTCGTCGCCGAACACGGTGAGGCAGAACTGCTCGTCCCCGCCGCGGTCGAGCACCTCCTCGACGAACCGCGCACCGGCCATGCCGTTGCCGACGACGACGATCCGGCTGCGCGTGTCGAGCTCGTCGTCCACGTGCAGCGAGGTCACGCCCTCCGGGCGCCCACCGAGCACACGCTGGTCTCCCCCACCCATCCCGGCCACTAGACCTCCACCAGCCCGAGGTCGAGCACGAGCTCACCGGTGACGCCCTCGGGCGCCGCGGCGTGCAGCTCGACGACCGAGCCGCCGGGCAGGTCCTCGACCACCCGCAGCGGCACGTGCGTGTCGCCGCGCGCCCCGATCGGGAACCAGCGCACCGGCTCGCCGTCGCGCAGCAGCAGCACGTAGACCAGCTCGCCGGTGGAGTTGCCCCCGCGGAAGTACAGCGCCTGCGCCGAGCACCCGGACGGCACGGTGTAGCGCAGGGCGGCGTCCACCGGGCCGGGCTTGGTCAGCCCCTCCCCGGTGATCGGGTAGACGCCTTGCAGGAAGCGGGGCGTGCTCTTCATGGACGGGCTCCTTCTGCTCCTGGCCGGAGGCCGGGGTCGGGCGGGCACGGCGGGTGCGGCGGCGCGGGGCTGCGGCTGGGTCGCGGGGGCGGGCGGGGCGATCCGCTCCTCCGGCCCGCCGACGCGGGTGACGGCGACGGCGCAGACCTTGAAGGCTGGCATCCGCGACGTCGGGTCGAGCGCCGGGTCGGTGAGCGCGTTCGCGCTGGAGCCGCCGCCCCAGTGGAAGGGCGCGAAGACGACGTCGGGACGGATCGCGTCGGTGACCGCGGCGTGGAAGCGCGCCCGGCCGCGGCGGGTGGCCAGCTCGACGACGTCGTCCTGCGCGATGCCGAGCCGCCGGGCCAGGTCGGGGTGCAGCTCGGCGCGCGGTGTGGGGGCGATCAGCTGGAGGCTGCGGGTCCGGCGGGTCTGCGTGCCCGACTGGTACTGCGCGAGCACCCGGCCGGTGGTGAGCACGTAGGGGTACTCGGCGTCGGTCGGCTCGTGGGCGTCGACGTGCTCGACCCGCAGGAACCGGGCGCGGCCGTCGGGGGTGGCGAACCGCTCGGTGAACAGCCGCGGGGTGCCCGGGTGGTCCGGCGCGCCGTCCTCGGCAGCGGGGCACGGCCAGAAGACGCCGTCCTCCGCGTCGATCCGGGCGTAGCTGATGCCGGCGTAGTCGGCCGCGCCGCCGGCGCTGGCGCGGCGGAGCTCCTCGAACACCGTCCGCGGGTCGCCGCTGAAGCCGCCGACGCCGAGCCGCTCGGCGAGGGTGGCCAGGAGCTGCAGGTCGTCGGGGACACCGGCCGGCGGGTCGAGCGCGCGGCGACGGCGGATGACCCGGCCCTCGAGGTTGGTCATCGTGCCCTCCTCCTCCGCCCACATGGGCGCTGGGGAGGACGACGTCGGCGAGCTCGGCGGTCTCGGAGAGGAAGAAGTCGCTGACGGCGAGGAAGTCCAGGTCGCGCAGCCGGCTCATCACCCGGCGCGCGTCCGGCGCGCTCACCGCGACGTTGGACGCGAGCACCAGCAGGGTGCGCACTCCGCCGTCGGTGCCGAGCGCGTCGAGCAGCTCGAAGGCGCTGCGCCCGGGCTGCGGCAGGTCGTCCGGGTCGACGCCCCAGACGGCGGCGACGTGCGCGCGGGCGGCGGGGTCCGCCAGCGAGCGGTAGCCGGGCAGCTGGTCGGCCTTCTGCCCGTGCTCGCGACCGCCCTGGCCGTTGCCCTGGCCGGTGATCGTGCCCCAGCCGCTGCCCGGCCGGCCCGGCAGCCCGAGGGCGAGCGCCAGGTTGATCCACGCCTGCGCGGTGTCGGTGCCGCTGCGGTGCTGCTCGGCCCCGCGGGCGGTCAGCACGATCGCCTTCTCCGCCCGGGCGAGGGCGTGCACGGTGCGGCGCTGCTGCTCGACGGGCACGCCGGTGATCCGCTCGACGCGGTCGGGCCAGTACGCCGCGACCCCGGCGCGCACGTCGTCGAAGCCGGTGGTCCGCCCGGCGACGTACGCCTCGTCGACCAGCCCCTCGGCGATCGCGATGTTCAGAAGCCCGTTGGCCAGGGCGAGGTCGGTGCCCGGCAGCGGCTGCAGGTGCAGGGCGGCGTGCCGCGCGGTCGCGGTGCGCCGGGGGTCGACGACGACGTGCTGCGCGCCGCGCTCCCGTCCGGCGTCGAACCACTGCATCGCCGGCGGCATGGTGTCGGCGGGGTTGGCGCCGACCAGGACGACGACGTCGGCCTCGGCGACGTCGGACAGCGGGAACGGCATGCCGCGGTCGAGGCCGAACGCCCGGTTGGCCGCGCCCGCGGCGGAGCTCATGCAGAAGCGGCCGTTGTAGTCGATGGCGCTGGTCCGCAGCGCGACCCGGGCGAACTTGCCGAACTGGTAGGCCTGCTCGTTGGTCAGCGAGCCGCCGCCGAAGCAGCCCACTGCGTCGCGGCCGTGCGTGCGCTGGGTGCGGTGGATGGCGTCGACCAGCCGGCCCAGGGCGTCGTCCCAGGTGCTCTCGACCAGCGGGCTGGTCCGGTCGCCGGGCACCGCGCGGACCAGCGGCCGGAGCAGCCGCTCGGGGTGGTCGAGCAGCTCGGCCGACGACCAGCCCTTCGAGCACAGCCCGCCGCGGTTGGTGGGGAAGTCCAGCGGCACGAGGGTGGCCGGGCGGTCCCCGGCCGTGACCGCCATGCCGCACTGCAGCGAGCAGTAGGGGCAGTGCGTGTCCGTCGTCCGGACGCCGCCGGCACTCCGGGCGGCGGACTCGGGGGCGACGGCTGCGGGCACGGGAGGAGCCTGCGACCCGGTCGTTTCGAGGCGGGACCGCCGGCGTCAAGGTCGCGTTCCGGCTTTCTCACACCCGCCGCCGGGGCGTTGTGCGGTGCCCGGGTGGTCGAATGGGAGGCGTGACCGGACGCCGCCCCACCATCCAGCGGATCGACGACCCGGAGGAGGAAGGCCCCGACGTCCGGCCGGCCGAGAACCGCGACGTCCCCCGGATCGCCGCCACGCTGACCGTGGCCCTGGCCGACTCGCGCTGGACCCGCTGGGCGCTGCCCGACGACGGCCGCATGCAGCGGCTCACCCGCCTGCACGAGCTGGACGCCGGGCACCGCGGGGTGGCCACCGGCAGCACCTGGGTCACCGACGACGTGGACGCCGTCGCCGCCTGGCAGCCGCCGGCGGGCACCGCGCCGCTGCCGGCCGACGTCGCCGCCGCGCTGCGCTCCGAGCTGCCGCACATCCGCGGCGCTCGCGCCCGGATCGTGGCCGAGACCGACGCGCTGGTCGACGCCGCCCGGCCCTCGGTGCCGCACTGGTGGCTGGCGCACCTCGGGGTGCGACCCTCGGCCCGCCGCCAGGGGCTCGCGGCGGCCGTCCTCGCGCCGGTGGTCGTGCGCTGCGACGCCGAGCAGACGACGGCGGCCGCCGCGGTGTTCTCCTGGGCCAACGTGCGCTTCCTGCGCGGGTTCGGCTTCGAGCAGGTGGCCGAGCTGCGCACCGCGGACGACGAGCTGCCCGTGTGGGTGCTGGAGCGCCGCCCGCTGCCCCCGGCCTGACCCGCGCTCACCCCGGGGCGGACCGCACCCGGACGGCGAGCCCCGCGCACGCGACGACGGCGAGCCCGCCCAGCAACGTGCCCGCGGTGAGCCGCTCTCCCAGCAGCAGCCCGGCCCAGACGAGCGTCAGCACCGGCTGGACCAGCTGCATCTGGCTGACCCGTGCCATGGGGCCGATCGCCAGCCCGCGGTACCAGGCGAAGAAGCCCAGGAACATGCTGATGCAGGCGAGGTAAGCGAACGCCGCCCACTGGACCGGGGTGCCGTCCGGGGGGCGCTGCGCCACCGACACCAGGGTCAGCGCGCCGGTGAGCGGAGCGCCGAGCACCAGCGCCCACGAGATGGTCTGCCAGGCGCCGAGCTCGCGGGCCAGCAGGCCGCCCTCGGCGTACCCGGCGGCCGCGGCGAGGACGGCGCCGAACAGCAGCAGGTCGGCCCAGTGCAGCGAGCCGAGGCTGCCCGAGGAGGCCGACGCGAACCCGACGGCGACCAGCGCGCCCGCGGCGGTCGCCGTCCAGAACGCGGTCGGCGGCCGCTCGCCGGTGCGCAGCACGGCGACGACGGCGGTGGCGGCGGGCAGCAGCGCGATGACGACGGCGCCGTGCCCGGCGGGCGTGGTCTGCAGCGCGAACGAGGTGAGCAGCGGAAAGCCGGTGACGACGCCCCCGGCGACGACGGCGAGCCGCCACCACTGGCTGCCGCGGGGCCTCCGCTGGCGGGTGACCGCGAGCGCGGTCGCGGCCAGCGCGGCGGCGACGACCGCCCGCCCGGCACCGATGAACAGCGGGGAGAGCCCGTCGACGGCGACGCGGGTGAAGGGCACCGTGAAGGAGAAGGCCAGCACGCCCAGCAGCCCCCAGGCGAGGCCGACGTTCGCCGCCCGCGCGGGCGCCGATAGCGGTCGGTTGATCTGGGCGGTAGCGCTATCGTGTGCCGTCATGGCTGACGATAGCGGAGCGCGGATCATCGGCGCGCTCCGGGCGTGGATCGCCGGCGCGCCGCCGGGCGCGCAGCTGCCGCCCACCCGGGAGCTGGCCGCCCGGCACGGGGCCGGCCCGGTCACCGTGCAGAAGGCGCTGCGCGCCCTGGCCGGCCAGGGCCTCATCGAGACCCGGCCCGGCGTCGGCACCTTCGTGCGCGCCGTCCGCGCGGCCCGGCCCGCCGACTACGGCTGGCAGACCGCGGCGCTGCGCTCCCCCGCGGCACCGGCGCCCGGCATGCCGGCCGCGCTGCGCAGCACGCCGAACGACGTCATCGCCTTCCACTCCGGCTTCCCGGACCACGAGCTGCTGCCCGAGCGGCTGGTGCGGTCGGCGCTGGTCCGCGCGGCCCGCAGCGAGGCCGCGCTCTCCCGCCCGCCGGCCGCGGGCCTCCCCGAGCTGCAGTCGTGGTTCGCCGGCGAGCTGCGCGCGGTCACCCCGGCCGACGTGCCCCCGCCCACGCCGCGGGACGTGATCGTGCTGCCGGGCAGCCAGAGCGGGCTGAGCGCGGCGTTCCGGGCACTGGCCGGCGCCGGGCAGCCCGTGCTGCTGGAGTCGCCCACCTACTGGGGCGCGATCCAGGCCGCCACCCGCGCCGGCGTCCGGATCGTGCCGGTGCCCAGCGGCGGCGAGGGGCCCGATCCGGAGGAGGTCGACCGCGCCTTCGCCGAGTCCGGCGCCCGGCTGTTCTACGCCCAGCCCAGCTACGCCAACCCCACCGGCGCGCAGTGGTCGCCGGAGCGCGCGCGGCGGGTGCTCGACATCGTCCGCGCGCACGGCGCCTTCCTGCTCGAGGACGACTGGGCGCACGACTTCGGCATCACCACCGCGCCCGCTCCGCTGGCCGCCGCCGACGGGTCGAGGGCACGTCGTCTACCTGCGGTCGCTCACCAAGAGCGTCTCCCCCGCCCTCCGGGTGGCCGCCGTCGTCGCCCGCGGCGCGGCCCGCGACCGGCTGCTCGCCGACCGGGCGGCGGAGTCGATGTACGTGAGCGGGCTGCTCCAGGCCGCCGTCCTCGACGTCGTCACCCAGCCCGGCTGGGAGCGGCACCTGCGCGGCCTGCGCACCCAGCTGCGGGCGCGCCGCGACCTGCTGCTGAGCAGCCTGGCCGAGCACGCGCCGCAGGTCGTCGTCGAGCAGGTCCCCGCCGGTGGGCTGCACCTGTGGGGGCGGCTGCCCGACGGCACGGACCTGCCCCGGGTGCTGGCCGAGTGCGAGGCCGCCGGCGTCGTCCTCGCGCCGGGCTCCGAGTGGTTCCCGGCCGAGCCGACCGCCCCGTTCGTCCGGCTCAGCTTCGCCGGGCCCCAGCCGGACCGCTTCCCCGAGGGCGCGCGGGTGCTCGGCGAGGTCCTCGCCCGCGGCTGAGAACGCCCCCGCGCGGTGTCGATCCGGGCAGGATCGGTTCGTACAGGAGGTGAGCAGCCGGCACCGGGCCGGCGCTCCTCCGAGGAGGCAGAGATGCCGCAGTACCTGCTCAACATCATCCAGCCCGTCGGCGTCGTCCCGCCGCCGGAGGACCTCGAGCCCGTCATGCGCGACCTCGACGCGCTCAACGAGGAGATGCGGACCGCCGGGGTCTGGGTGTTCGCCGCCGCCCTGCACCAGCCGGAGGCCACGACCGTCGTCCGCGCCGACGGGGACGGTGTCCTGATCACCGACGGGCCCTACGCAGAGGGCGCCGAGTTCGTCGGCGGCTTCACGATGATCTCCGCCGCCGACCTCGACGAGGCGCTCGCCTGGGCCGGGAAGCTGGCCGGCGTGCTCGGCCTGCCGGTGGAGGTCCGGCCGGTGTCGCAGGCTTTCTGACGGGATGGACGACGAGGCCACCGCCCGCGTCGAGCAGGTCTTCCGCGAGAGCTACGGCCGCGCCGTCGCCGTCCTCGTCCGCCTCCTCGGCGACATCGACGCCGCCGAGGAGGCGGTCCAGGACGCGTTCCTGACCGCCCTCTCCCGCTGGCCGGCCGACGGGATCCCGCCGAGCCCGCCGGGCTGGATCGTCACCACCGCCCGCAACCGGGCCATCGACCGGGTGCGCCGCGAGTCGCTGCGCCCCGGGAAGCACGTGCAGGCAGAGCTGCTGCGCGCGGAACCCGACCCGGTCGAGGAGGACGCCGTGCCCGACGACCGGCTGCGGCTGCTGTTCACCTGCTGCCACCCCGCGCTGGCCCGGCCGGCGCAGGTGGCGCTGACCCTGCGGCTGCTCGGCGGCCTGACCACCGCCGAGGTCGCGGCGGCCTTCCTCGTGCCCGAGCCGACGATGGCGCAGCGGCTGGTCCGGGCCAAGGCCAAGATCCGCGCCGCGCGCATCCCCTACCGGGTGCCGACCGAGGCCGAGCTGCCCGACCGGCTCCCCGCGGTGCTCGCCGTCGTCTACCTGGTCTTCACCGAGGGGTACGCGGCGACGTCGGGTCCGCAGCTGGTGCGTGGCGACCTGTGCGCCGAGGCGGTCCGGCTGGGCCGGGTGCTCGCCGAGCTGATGCCCGACGAACCGGAGGTGCTGGGCCTGCTGGCGCTGATGCTGCTCACCGAGGCCCGCCGCCCCGCCCGGACGTCGGCCGACGGCGAGCTGGTGCTGCTCGCCGACCAGGACCGGTCGCGGTGGGACCGCGCGCAGGTCGCCGAGGGGCAGGACCTGGTGCGCGCGTGCCTGCGCCGCGGCCGGCCCGGGCCCTACCAGCTCCAGGCGGCCATCGCCGCCGTCCACGCGGATGCCCGCACGGCGGCGGCCACCGACTGGCGGCAGGTGCTCGCGCTGTACGACCACCTGCTCGCGCTGGCACCGAGCCCGGTGGTCGCGCTGAACCGGGCGGTCGCCGTCGCCGAGGTCGACGGGCCGGCCGCCGGGCTGGCGCAGCTCGACGGGCTGGACCTGCCCCGCTCCCACCTGCTGCCCGCCGTGCGGGCCGACCTGCTGCGCCGGCTGGGCCGCACCTCCGAGGCGCTGGAGCAGTACCGGGCGGCGCTGGAGCTGGCGGGCAACGAGCGTGAACGCGCCTTCCTGCGGCGCCGGAGCGATGAGTTGTCGGCGCACGCGCGGTCGGACCGGGCATGACGTCCGCGCAGCACCTCGATCACACGTTCACCTCCCCGATCCAGAAGGACGGCGCCTTCGCCACCTACCTCGTGGTCCCCGGTTCCGCCGAGCTCCTGGGCACCCGCCGCGCGGTGAAGGTGACCGGGACCGCCGACGGGCACGCCTTCGCCGCCACCCTCATGCCCTCGGGCACCGGCCCGCACTGGCTGCCGCTGCGCGCGGCGATCTGCACCGCGATCGGCAAGAGCCGCGCGGGCGAGGAGGTGACGGTGCACCTGCAGCAGCGGTTGAGCTAGTCCCAGCCGCCGCGCTGCTTCTTCAGCCGGCCGCGCTGCTTCTTCGCCTCGATCCGGCGCTCCTGCGAGCCGCGGGTGGGCTTGGTCCGGCGCCGGGACGGTGGCGGTGGGGCCAGGGCGGCGCGCAGCACCGCGGCCAGCCGCTCGCGGGCGGCCTGCCGGTTGCGCAGCTGCTGGCGGTGCTCGCTGGCCGCGACGGTCAGGACGCCGTCGACCAGCCGGCCGCCCAGCCGCTGCGCCAGCCGGGCGCGCTGCGGATCGGTGAGGCCGGGCAGCTCGAGCGGTGCGACGGAGAGCTCGACGCGGGAGTCCGCCGTGTTGACGCCCTGCCCGCCGGGCCCCGACGAGCGGGAGAACCGCCACGCCAGCGCGCCCGCGGGCACGACGAGGGACGCGGTGACCGGCAGGTCACCGGCGGCGTCGTCGACGGCGGGCATGGCCGACAGTCTGGCCGAGGGGCGCCCGGCACGGACCGGGACCGGTCAGGCGGGCACCGGGTCGGCGCCGCGGGACCCACCGGGGCGGCAGCGGAGCCAGCCGGCGCACGTCAGCCACGCACCCCTCGCCGCGCCGTGCCGCTCCAGCGCCTCCACCGCGTACGCGGAGCAGGTGGGCTCGAAGCGGCAGCACGGCGGCTTCGTCGGGCTGACCTCGCGCTGGTACACGCGGACGGCGGCCACCATGCGCTCCGCGATCCGGCTGCCCCGCTCCCCGGCGTCGGACCTGCGGACCGCGCGGGCGGTCGCCGGCGCCACCAGGAAGGCGTCGCCGCCGCACCCGATCGCGTTGGCCAGGCAGCAGCCGGTGTTGAGGAAGAGCAGGTCGCGCAGACACGAATCGTTCCGCCGTCCGTAGCCCGGGCCGTAGCCATAGCCCTGGCCGTAGCCGTAGCCCGGCGGCGGCCCGTAGCCGTAGCCCCGGCCGTAGCCGGCCGGGCCGTACCCGCGACGGGGGCGCCGGCGGCGGGGACCCCAGCCACTGCTCCAGATGAAGACCATCAGAGGATCGGCTTGCCGCCGGTGACGGCGATGCGCGCCCCGGAGACGTAGGAGGACTCGTCGCTGGCCAGCAGCACGTACACCGGCGCGAGCTCGGCGGGCTGGCCCGGGCGGCCCATCGGCACCTGCTGGCCGAAGCTCTCCACCTTGTCCTCGGGCATGGTCGCCGGGATCAGCGGCGTCCAGATCGGGCCGGGCGCCACGCTGTTCGCGCGGATGCCCTTCTCGGCCAGCATCTGCGCCAGGGAGGCGGTGAAGTTGGCGATGCCGGCCTTGGTCATCGCGTAGGCGATCAGGTTCGGGCTGGGGTTGTCGCTGTTCACCGACGACGAGTTGATGATCGACCCGCCCGGCCCCATGTGCGGCAGCACGTCTTTGGTCAGGGTGAACATCGCCGAGAGGTTGGTCGCGACGGTGTGGTCCCACTCGGCGTCGCTGATCTCGTCGAGCGAGTCGTGGCTCATCTGGAACGCGGCGTTGTTGACCAGGACGTCGACCCGGCCGAACTCCTCGACCGCCTTGGGGATGATCGTCTTTGGCGTGCGCACGGTCGGCGAGGTCGCCGGGCACCAGCACGCACTTCTGCCCGGCCTGCTCGACGTAGCGGGCGGTGTCCTGCGCGTCCTCGTGCTCGGACAGGTAGGAGATGAGGACGTCGGCACCCTCGCGGGCGAAGGCGATCGCGACGGCCCGGCCGATGCCGCTGTCGCCGCCGGTGATGACCGCCTTCTTGCCGGCCAGCCGGCCCGAGCCGCGGTAGGTCTCCTCGCCGTGGTCGGGCTTCGGGTCCATCTCCCCGAGCGTGCCGGGCGGCGTCTGCTGCTGGGCGGGCTGGGACTCGGGGCGGGGCGACGACATGGCTCTCCTCGGGTGCGTGGGGGGACGTGCTCACCGGGTCAGGCCTCCGCGCGCTACCCGCGGGGGCGGCCGCGGAACCCGTGCGACGCGCTCGGGCGGGCACGGGGTCGCGGGAACGTCCGGGGCGTCGGGCACGCTGATCCCCCTGATGACCACGACCACCGCTCCTCCCCTGCTCGACGACCCCGCCGACCTCTCCGCGCTGCGCGCCAGGGGCGGCGACCCGGACGAGCTGTTCGCCGACTTCGCCGCCTGGGCCGAGGCCGGGGGCACGACGCTGTACCCGGCGCAGGAGGAGGCGCTCATCGAGCTGGTCAGCGGGGCGAACGTGGTCCTCGCGACGCCGACCGGGTCGGGCAAGTCGCTGGTGGCCACCGGCGCGCAGTACGCGGCGCTGGCGGCGGGTCGGCGCAGCTACTACACCGCGCCGATCAAGGCACTGGTCAGCGAGAAGTTCTTCGCCCTGTGCGGGGTGTTCGGCGCCGCCAACGTCGGCATGCTGACCGGCGACGCCTCGGTCAACCCGGGCGCGCCGATCATCGCCTGCACCGCGGAGATCCTGGCCAACGTGGCGCTGCGCGAGGGCGGCGACGGCGTCGGCGACGCGCTGGTCGTCATGGACGAGTTCCACTACTACGGCGACCCCGACCGCGGCTGGGCCTGGCAGGTGCCGCTGCTGGAGCTGACGAAGGCGCAGTTCCTGCTGATGAGCGCCACGCTCGGCGACGTCACGACGCTGCGCGAGGACCTCACCCGCCGCACCGGCCGGCCCACCGCGCTGGTCGCCAACGCCGAGCGCCCGGTGCCGCTGCACCACTACTACGCGACGACGCCGATGCACGAGACGATCCAGGAGCTGCTGGACACCAAGCAGGCGCCCATCTACGTCGTCCACTTCACCCAGGCCTCGGCGCTGGAGCGGGCGCAGGCCCTGATGAGCGTCAACGTGTGCAGCAAGGAGGAGAAGGCGGCGATCGCCGACATGATCGGCGGCTTCCGCTTCACCTCCTCCTTCGGGACGACGCTGTCGCGGCTGGTCCGGCACGGGATCGGCGTCCACCACGCCGGGATGCTGCCCAAGTACCGGCGGCTGGTCGAGCAGCTGGCGCAGGCCGGGCTGCTCAAGGTCATCTGCGGCACCGACACCCTCGGCGTCGGCATCAACGTGCCGATCCGCACCGTCGTCTTCTCGGCGCTGTCGAAGTACGACGGCGTCCGCATGCGCCTGCTGCAGGTGCGCGAGTTCCACCAGATCGCCGGCCGCGCCGGGCGGGCCGGGTACGACACCGCCGGCACCGTCGTCGTCCAGGCGCCCGAGCACGAGGTGGAGAACCTCAAGCAGTTCGCCAAGGTCGCCGACGACCCGAAGAAGCGCCGCAAGCTGGTCCGCAAGAAGGTGCCCGACGGCATGGTGCCGTGGAGCGAGGCGACGATGAACCGGCTGGTCGAGGGCGAGCCGGAGAAGCTGACCAGCAACATGCGGGTGTCCACGGCGATGGTCCTCGACGTCGTCGACCGCCCCGGTGACCCGTTCGCCGCGATGCGCCGGCTGCTCACCGACAACCACGAGCCGCGGAAGAAGCAGCTGAGGCTGATCCGCGAGGCGATCGGCATCGCGCGCTCGCTGCTGCAGGCCGGCGTCCTGGAGCGGCTGCCCGAGCCCGAGCCGGACGGCCGCCGCTACGACCTGACGCTGGACCTGCCGCCGGACTTCGCGCTCAACCAGCCGCTGTCGACGTTCGCGCTGGCCGCGATCGACCTGCTGGACCCCGAGAGCGACACCTACGTGCTCGACGTCGTCAGCGTCATCGAGGCCACGCTGGACGACCCGCGGCAGATCCTCGCGGCGCAGCTGAACAAGGCCAAGGGCGAGGCCGTGGCGCAGATGAAGGCCGAGGGCATCGAGTACGACGAGCGGATGGAGCTGCTCGAGGAGGTCACCTACCCGAAGCCGCTGCAGGAGCTGCTGGACGCGGCGTTCGAGGTGTACGTCCGCACCAACCCGTGGGCGCGGGACGCGCACCTGTCGCCGAAGTCGATCGTCCGCGAGATGTGGGAGCGGGCCTTCACCTTCCGGGAGCTCGTGAACACCTACGGGCTGACCCGGTCCGAGGGCGCGGTGCTGCGCTACCTCTCCGACGCGTTCAAGGCACTGCGGTCGGGGGTGCCCGCGGACGCGCGCACCGAGGGCGTGACCGACCTGGTCGAGTGGCTGGGCGAGCTGGTGCGCCAGGTGGACTCCTCGCTGCTGGACGAGTGGGAGTCGCTGACCAACCCCGAGGACGACGGCCCGATCGCCGAGGTCGCCGTCCCCGCGCGGCCGCGGCCGCTCACCGGCAACGAGCGCGCGTTCACCGCGATGGTGCGCAACGCGCTGTTCCGCCGGGTGGAGCTGTTCGCGCTGCGCCGCTGGTACGACCTGGGCGAGCTGGACCGCGGCTCGGGCTGGGACGCCGACCGGTGGGAGACCGTCGTCCGCGCGTACTTCGAGGAGCACCCCGAGGTGCGCACCGGTGGCGACGCCCGCGGCCCGGCGATGCTGATCTGGGACAAAACCGAGCCCGGCGTCTGGCGGGTGCGGCAGATCCTCGACGACCCCGAGGAAGACCACGACTGGGGCTTCGACGTCGAGGTCGACCTGGAGGCCTCCGACGAGGAGGGCCACGCGGTCATCCGGCTCGTCGACGCCGGCCGCAAGGACTGAGGGCCGCCGGCAGGTGCAGGTGTCCCGCGCCGCGCCGTTCATGAGAAAAGCAGCGGCCAGGGCTTCCCCCGACTGACGACGGGTGCAGAGCGGCCGCCGGTCCGCCGCGTCACGATCGGGCATCGACGCTGGTCCGAGAGGTGATGGCGCCCTACGGTCCCGGCATGAGGCGCCTCCTCGGCAGCGCAGCCGTGACCCTGGCCCTGGTTCTGGTCGGCGGTTGCTCCGGCTCGTCCGGGAACGGGTCGAGCAGCAGCGCGGACGGCGGAGGCGCAGGGGCCGTCGCCGACGAGGCCGCCGACCCGGTCGGCGGCGATGCCGAGCGTCAGGTGATCACCAACGCCGACGCGTCGCTCGTCGTCGACGATCCCGCCGGCGCCGCTCAGGAGCTGAGCGAGCGGGTCGAGTCCGCCGGCGGGCGGGTCGACGAGCGCACCGAGTACGCCGCGACCGGGGACGACGAGGGCTCGTCCGCCGACCTCGTCGTGCGGGTTCCCTCGGATGCGCTGACGGACGTCCTCGCCGATCTCGAGGACCTCGGCGAGGTGGCCAGCGTGTCGGTGTCCCGCTCGGACGTGACCGGTGACGTCGTCGACCTGGACGCACGGATCTCGGCGCTGCAGACCTCGGTCGCCCGGCTGCAGGCCCTGCTGGACGAGGCGCCCTCGACCGAGGCGCTGCTCGCCGCCGAGGGTGCGCTCTCCGGGCGGCAGGAGCAGCTGGAGTCGTTGCAGTCGCAGCGCGCGTTCCTCGCCGACCAGGTGGAGCTGTCCACGCTGCGCCTGCACCTGCAGCAGCCCGGCGTCGCCCCGCCCGGCGGTCCGGACGGCTTCGTCGACGGGCTGGGCACCGGGTGGAACGCGCTGGTCTCCGCGGGCGGTGCGGCGGTCATCGCCCTCGGCGTCCTGCTGCCGTGGCTGGTGCTCGCCGCGGTGATCGCGGCCGCGGTGCTCGTCCCGCTCCGGCGGCGCCGCGCGGCGGCTGCGGCACCCGCCGCCGGCGACGCCGGGTGAGGCGGTCGGTCGCTGCCGCCACGTGCGTGCTCGTCCTCGCCGGGTGCACCGGCGAGCCCGAGGAGATCGTGCGGACGAGCGGACCGCTCGCCGTCGGCTTCGAGATCGAGCCGGGCTCTGGTCTGGTCGGGGCGGTGTTCCCCACCTTCGACGAGGGGCTGCACGCCTTCCTCCGGGTGGACGACGACCTGCCGGAGGTCTTCGCGGCCTACGCGCGGCAGGCCGAGGAGCTCGGCTTTCCGGTGGCGCCGCCCGCGTGGTGGCCGGACGGCGAGTGGTGCAACGACGACCCCGAGCTGTGGAACAGCTCCGTCACCGAGGACACGGCGTTCGCCGTCGAGTGCTCGGCGTACGGCTCCAGCATCAGCGAGAGGAACGGACCGCCCTACTGGTCCATGAGCCTGCGCGGCCTCGCCGAGGCGGACGGCGGCGGGTACCTGGAGATCTCGGGCGGCAGCTACTCCGGCGAGCCGGTCTCCCGCCCGCCCGTCGAGGACGGCCCGGTCGCCGAGGTCACGGACGACGACGTCGCTCCCGAGGACCTCGCGGTGTACGAGGACGACCAGCTCCGCATCGTCGCAGGCAGCGAGCTGGTCTTCGACCCGTTCCCCGCCACCTGCGCGACCGGCGGCTGGGTCGCGGTGCTGCGGGTCACCGGCGACCTGCTCCCGGTCATGCGTGGGTACGCCGAGCAGATCGACGCGATGCGTGCCTTCACCACTGAGGGGCTGGTCGGGGACGCCGAGCAGCCGAGCGTCTCTTCATGGGCCGCCGGCGGGGGCGACCTGTCCGTCGTCGGCCAGGCCGGCGACCCCGCGCACATCCTCATCAGCCGCTGCAACGACTGACCCGCCGCTCGCGATCGTCGTCGTCCCGGGTGCCGTGGGTCGGCTCGGCCGCCGGGGCGGAAGCCCTTGTCGCGCCCGTACGGCGGGCGGATCCTGCGTCGATGAGGCGGTTTTCCCGGCCACGTGCACCTGCCCGGAGCGGCACAGGCGGCACCCGGGAGACGCCGTCTGCCGTTGCTGGGGGGTCTGCTGCTTGCCGGCGTCATGCTCGTCACCGGGTGCGGGCCCCAGGCCGGGTTGTCCGCGACTCCGGAGTCCAGCTCGGCACCGTCGACCGGCTCGTCGTCCCCCGCGTCGACCACGGCCGCGCCGGCGACGACGACCGCGGCAGCACCGTCACCCGAGACCCCGACCGCAGCCACCACCACCGCCGCCTTCGAGGACGTGGTCCAGGAGGTGATCTCCGGCGTGGTCCGCTTCGAGGTGGCCACGTGTGACGGCGGTGGGATCGGGTCGGGCTTCGTGGTGGCTCCGCACCACGTGCTCACCGTCGCGCACGTCGTCGACGGGGGCGAGGTCCTGCGTGTCGTCCAGGGCACGACCGCGACCGCTGCTCACGTGGCCGGAATCGACCAGGCCGCGGACGTGGCTCTCGTGGAGACGGTGGCCCCCCTGGAGGGGCACTTCTTCGAGATCGCCTCCGAGCCGCCTCGGGTCACCGACCGGATCGCCGTGCTCGGCTTCCCCGAGGGCGCACCGCTCACGGTCACGCAGGGAACGGTCAACGGCCTGGACCGCAAGGCCGTCATCGAGGGGATCGCCCGGCACAGCCTCATCGAGCACGACGCCGCCAGCACCGGGGGAAGCAGCGGCGGCCCGGTCATCAACACAGAGGGCGACGTCATCGGGCTGCACGACGCAGGGCCGACGAACGGCCGGGAAGGCGGCAACTGGGCCGTGTCGGGTCGCCTGGCGCAGGACCGGGTCGATGCATGGCTCGACACGCCGCAGCCGGTCCCACCCGTCGAGTGCCCCGACGCCGCGGGCCCCGGTGGTGCCACGGTGCCCGAAGCCGCACTCGATGCCGCGACCGCTGGGCACGTGGCCTCCACCCTGGAGGTCTACTTCCGGGCCATCAACAACGGGGACTTCACGACCGCCTTCGCCCAGCGCACGGCGCAGGACGACAGCTTCGAACGCTTCCGCGATGCGGTGCTGACCAGCCAGGACCACGGCTTCGTCGTCCAGGAGGCACGGCGCTCGGCGGACGAGGTCGTCGTCTGGCTCACCTTCACCAGCGAGCAGGAGGCCGGTGCCGGGCCGCGCGATCGCCCCGACGAGACCTGCACGGAGTGGTCCCTCGATTACACATTCCACGAGGTGAACGGCCTGTGGCTCATCGCCGGCTCGGCACCGCACGGGGGCGGCTCCGGCAGCGCGCCGTGCGGGGAGGACGGCGCGATGCCGTCCCCGACCGGTGCACCGGCTGAGGATCCCGACGGCGACTGAACCGCCCGGGGCCGGTCACGGCTCGACCGGCGTGGCTCCTGCTGCGGGCGGGAAGGCCCACGCGAGCAGGTCCGCCATCTCGGAGCCCCGGCAGTCGGTGAGGGGTCCGGTCCGGCCGAGCACCCAGGTGACGGTGTCCGGCGTCGTGAGCAGCACCTCCGTGGCGAACTGGACCCGCGTGGGCCGGGCTGTGCCGGTCAGGCAGAGCACCGACCGCACCGGGACGGCGATCCCGAGCTGACGCAGCGCGGCCGCGACCTCACCCGCTTGGCGCCGCACACCCTCCACGAGCCGGTCCTGGTTCCAGCCGCTGATGCGGAAGGTGCCGCCGGCCAGGGAGAACGAGCCGCTGAGGTTCTTGGCGTCGACGACGTAGACGGCGTCGGCGGCGACGACGAGGTGGTCGATGTTCGCCCGGGAGCCGGGCCGGAGCCGGCGGTCGTGCAGCACCGGCAGTCCGGTGGCGTCCAGTGCCGCGCCGACCGCGTGCTCGCCTCGGGCGCCCTTGATCCAGTCGTCCTCGGCGCCCGTCACACGCGGGTGCCTGTGTCCCCCAGCCCGGGACCGGGGCACGACCGGCACCTGGCTCGGCGCGGGCACCGCGCCCTGCCAGGAGCGCGTGCTCGGACCGCTGCGCGTCCAGCGCGAGCGAACTGCCGCGATCGGCCAGGCGGCCACCGAGATCCAGGAGAGGAGCCCCGCGGGGAAGCCGATCGCGATGGAGGCAGCCTGTCCGGTGGGGCCGGCCGAATGGAGCGTCGAGGCCACCACGAGGACAACCAGGCTGACCAGCGACAGCCGCCCCCACCGGAGCTTCCTACCGCTCGGTCCCACGGCGTCGGGTGCTGCATCCGGCCAGGCGCCGGGGGCTGGTGCTGCGTTCGGGGGCACCGCGTACGGCGCCGGAGCGTAGGGCGGGAGCGCGACGACCGGCTCCGATCGCATGCGGCGCATCGCCTCCCGCTCCGCCGATGCCCCTGCCCGTCCGACGGCGAGACCACGCCCGCACGCGAGGCACAGCCAGTGCCGAGCGCCTCCGGACCGGCTGACACGCCACGAGCGCGTGCTCACCGCGAGAGGGCTGCCGCACCCGTGGCAGCCCGACGGGGCGGTCATCACTGTCGGAGTCAGCATGGGGTGCATCCAGACGAGTCTTCGGTACCGGACCGGCTCGGTTCAGGTTCGAGGCGGCCGCCTCACCCCACGGAGGGTGGTTCGCCACCCGCGGCCCCCCGACGTTCCCGCGGGAACGTCACCGGTGATCACCACGCGTCCGAGGCGGTGCCGGCGACGCCCGGGACCGCCGTGGGTGTGAGGTGATCAACGGGCCGGCGGCAGCGGAGCCCCCCGCACCCGTGACAGGCTCGCCGGGATGCACGCATGAGCGGGTGGGAGATGGTCGCGGTCCTGGCGGCGGGGCTGGCGGCCGGCGGGATCAACGCCGTCGTCGGTTCGGGCACCCTGGTCTCCTTCCCCGTCCTGCTCGCCGTCGGCATCCCGCCGGTGCCGGCCACGATCAGCAACTCGCTAGGGCTCATCGCGGGTAACGCCTCGGGCGCCTTCGGCTACCGGCGCGAGCTGCGCGGTCAACGCCGCCGGCTGCTCACCCTGCTGCCCGCGTCGGTCCTCGGCGGGCTGACCGGTGCCTTCCTGCTGCTGCACTTGCCGGCGTCGACGTTCGAGGCGGTCGTCCCGGTGCTCATCGGGCTCGCCGTCACCCTGGTCGCCGTCCAGCCGCTGGTGCAGCGCGCCCTCAAGCGCCGGCGGTCAGCGGGCGAGGAGGAGCAGCGCGTCGGCCTCGGCCGCACGGCCGCGCTGTTCGGCGGCGCGTACCTGACCGGCACCTACGGCGGCTACTTCGCGGCCAGCCAGGGCGTGCTGCAGATCGGCATCTTCGGCCTGCTCCTGCGCGAGTCGCTCCAGCGGCTCAACGCGCTGAAGAACGTGCTCACCCTCGCGGTCAACACCGTCGCGGCCGGCGCGTACGTCGTCGTCGCCACCGACCGGGTGGACTGGGCGGCGGCGGGGCTGCTGGCCGTCGGCTCGCTGATCGGCGGCTACGTCAGCTCCCGCTACGGCCGGAAGCTCCCCGAACCGGTGCTGCGGACGGCGATCGTCGCCCTCGGCCTGGTCGCGATCGCAGTGCTGCTGAACCGATGACGCCCCTGGAGTTCGGCTTCCTCGTGCTCGCCGGCATCGGCGCAGGCCTGACCGGCAGCATCGCGGGCCTCGCCTCGCTGGTCAGCTACCCGGCGCTGCTGGCCACCGGCATCCCCCCGGTCACCGCCAACGTCACCAACACCGTCGCCCTGGTGCTCAACGCGGTCGGCTCGGTCAGCGCCTCACGCCCCGAGCTGCGCGGGCAGGGCCGTCGGCTGCGGCCGCTGCTGGTCGCCGCCGTCCTCGGCGGTGCCACCGGCATGGCGCTGCTGCTGCTCACCCCGACCGAGGCGTTCGAGCGGATCGTCCCGTGGCTGATCGCCGGCGCCTCCGCGGCGATCCTCGTGCAGCGCCCGCCGCGCGAGCTGGCCGCCGAGGGCGCCCAGCACCCCGCGCGCGATCCGCGGTGGCTGCCGCTGGGCACCTTCGCCGTCTGCATCTACGGCGGCTACTTCGGGGCGGCCGCCGGCGTGCTGCTCCTGGCGATGTACCTGCTGAGCACCGGCGAGGGCCTCCCCCGCGGCAACGCCATGAAGAACGTCGTCCTCGGCGTGGCCAACGGCGTCGCCGCGATCGGGTTCGTGGTGCTCGCCGACGTCGCGTGGTCGGCGGCGTTGCCCCTGGCGCTGGGCTTCCTCGCCGGCGGCCGGATCGGCCCCGGCGTGGTCCGGCGCGCGCCGCAGGGCGTCCTGCGCACGGTCATCGCCGTCGCCGGGCTCGGCCTCGCCGTCCACCTGGGCATCCAGGCCTACTCCTAGGCCCGGGTGTGCGCGCCGCGGGGTCCCGGGGTCAGGGGGACCCCGCGGGCGCACGCTCGGGACGGGTCAGCCCTGCCCCACCCAGGCGGCCAGGACCAGGACGACGACGCTGGCCAGCATCAGCAGCCGCGCCGGCGTCAGGCCGTTCACCAGGCCGGCGGTCGCCTCCACCCACTGCGGGCGGACGACGGCGTCGCGGGCCTGCTGCCGCACGATGCGCACCTCGTCGGCGAGCAGCGTGCCCGCGGTGCCGAGCATGCCGAGCCCGAGCACCACGAACACGACCGAGAGGCGCTGGTCGTAGCTCTCCGCCGATCCGCCGAGCACCGCGGCGACGATCCCGCCCAGCACCAGGCCGAGCAGCCCGCCGGCGACCGGCGCCCAGGGGCCCATCACCGTCAGCGGTCCGCGGCGCGGCATCCGCGGAGCCGGGCGCACGGTGACCGGCGCGGTCGGGTGCGCACCCGGCGCGGGCTCGGCCGCCTCGGGCGACGCCGGTTCCGCAGCCGGTTCGCCCACCGCGGCGGTCGCGCCGACGGCGGGCGCAGGGGCGGTCGCCGGGGGCTCGGGGGCCGCGCCGGTCGTCGGTGCCGCACCGGTCTTCGGGGCCTTGCCACCCCGTGGGCGGATCACCGGGATCTCGGCCGTGCCGGGTCCGGTGGGCGTGCTTCCGTTGCGTTCACTCATGACTGATCACCTCGCGCGCCACGCTAGGCGCAGCCGTCCCACCGGTCCGGGAGAACGCCCCGGCGGAGCGGTGACGCACAGTGATGCCGCGCCGGGCAGGTCGGGGCAGACTGCGGAGGTGCTCAGCATCCGGCCCGCCGTGACCGCCGACGGCCCGCGCCTGGTCGAACTCGACCGGGCGACCTGGTCCCCGGAGAACGCCGTCGCGCCGCTCCGGGACGACGCCGCCGACTTCTTCGAGCGCCGCCCGCCGGACGACGTCCTGGTCGCGGAGGACGACGGCGCGGTCGTCGGCTACACCCAGTTCGGCCGCCCCACGCCGCTGGCCTCCAACGAGCACGTGCTGCACATCCAGGGCCTGGCGGTCGCCCCCTCCGCGCGGCGGCAGGGCGTCGCACGGCAGCTGCTCGAAGCCGCCGCCGCGGAGGCCGCCCGGCGCGGCATCCGCAAGCTCGGCCTGCGCGTCCTCGGCGGGAACACCGCGGCCCGGACGCTCTACGAGTCGGCCGGCTTCGTCGTCGAGGGCGTGCTGCGCGAGGAGTTCTGGCTCGACGGTCGCTACGTCGACGACGTCCTCATGGCCCGCCGGCTGACCTGACCGGTCGGCTCAGACCAGCCGGCGGCTGTCCTGCGCGACCACCCGCAGCCACCGGTAGCCGTAGCCGTCCAGCTGCAGCTCCACCGACCCGTCGTCCCCCACCCCGGTCTGGCCGGGCTGCAGCAGGTCGACCAGGCGGTGGCTGGAGTCGCAGTCCGCCAGTCGCAGCGGCACGGTCCGCGGCTCGGGGCTCAGGTTGTGCAGCGCCACCAGCGCGCCGTCGTCCCAGCTGCAGAGGTGGGCCAGCACCTCGGGGCACGGGTGCTCGAGCACCGAGAAGCCGCCCCAGCCGAGCTCGGGTGACTCCCGGTACCGCCGGATCAGCAGCTTCATGAACGACAGCAGCGAGTCCGGGTCGTTGCGCTGGTCGGCGACGTTCACGTACTCGGGCGAGAAGCCGCCGGTGACCACCGGCCCGGGCAGCTTCCGCGGCGCGGCCGGCGAGAAGCCGCCGTTGCGCCCCGCCGTCCACTGCATGGGCGTGCGGACGGCGAGCCGGCCCTCGGCGTCGAGGTCCTCCCCCATCCCGATCTCCTCGCCGTAGAACAGCACCGGCGTCCCGGGCAGCGAGAACAGCAGGCTGTAGACCATGCGCACCCGCCGCGGGTCGCCGTCCAGCATCGGTGGGAGCCGGCGCCGCAGCCCCCGCCCGTACACCTGCATCGACTCCTCGGGACCGAACGCGGCGAACACCTCGGCGCGCTCGTCGTCGGTCAGCTTGTCCAGGGTCAGCTCGTCGTGGTTGCGCACGAAGGTGGCCCACTGCGAGTCGGGGTGCAGCTCCGGCCGCGCCTGCAACGCGGCGGCGATCGGGCCGGCGTCGCCGCGGGCCAGCGCCAGGTACAGCGCCTGCATGCCGAGGAAGTCGAACTGCATGGTCAGCTCGTCGCCGTCGGTGCCGCCGAAGAACTGCAGCTGCTCCTCGTAGGGCAGGTTCACCTCGCCCAGCAGCACCCCGCTGCCCGAACGCCGGCCGACCACCGAGCGCAGGTCGCGCAGGTAGGAGTGCGGGTCGGGCAGCGCATCCTCGTCGGCGCCCGCGGTCTCCAGGAAGAAGGGGACGGCGTCGACGCGGAAGCCCGCGAGGCCCACCTGCAGCCAGAAGCCCATGATCTTCGCGACCTCGTCCCGCACCTTCGGATTCGTCACGTCCAGGTCGGGCTGCTCCTTGTAGAACTTGTGCAGGTACCACTCGCCGGTCTTCTCCGACAGCGTCCAGATGCTGTCCTCCTGGTCGGGGAAGACGACCTGGTCGGAGGTGTCCGGCGGCGGGTCGGAGCGCCACACGTAGAAGTCGCGGTACGGCGAGTCCTTCGAGGACTCCGCCGACCGGAACCAGGGGTGCTTGCGCGAGGTGTGGTTGACGACGAGGTCGGCGATCACCCGCATGCCGCGGTCGTTCGCCGTCCGGATCACCTCGACGAGGTCGCCGTGGGTGCCGAGCCGCGGGTCGACGCCGTAGAAGTCGGTGATGTCGTAGCCGTCGTCGCGCTCGGCGGTCGGGTAGAAGGGCATCAGCCACAGGCAGGTGACGCCGAGGTCGGCGAGGTGGTCGATGCGCTGGGCCAGCCCCTCGAAGTCGCCGATCCCGTCGCCGTTCCAGTCCATGAACGTCTCGACGTCCAGGCAGTAGACGACGGCGTTCTTCCACCACAGGTCGCTGGTGTCGGTGATCCTCATGCCCGCACCGCCGCGACCGGGCCGGCGGCGGTGACGCCGAGCTGCGGGAGCACCTTCTCGCCGAAGGCGTCGAGGAAGGGCCGCTGCTCCTTGCCGACGTGGTGCAGGTAGATCTCGTCGAAGCCCAGGTCGAGGTACTCCTGCAGCCAGGCGGCGTGCTGCCCCAGGTCCGCCGACACCCGGACCGAGTCGGTGACCCCTTCCGGCCGGACGTGCGCGCTGGCCTGCTCGAACGCCTCCGGGCTGTCGAGGTCCCAGCACAGCGGAGGCGGGAAGGACGTTGCTGCGCCACTGGTCGTGGGCGATGCCCAGCGCCCGGTCCGGGTCGGGGTCCCAGGAGACGTGCACCTGGATGATCAGCTTCCCCTGGCCGCCGGCGTCCCGGTAGGCGGCGATCATCTCGCGCAGGTGGTCGTGCGGCTGGTTGATGGTCACCAGCCCGTCGGCCCAGTCCGCGCCGTTGCGGGCGGTGGCCACGCTGACCGCCGGGGCGATGAGCGCGGGCTGGATCTCGGGGAGCGTGTAGACCCGCGCCCGGTCGACGGTGACCGACCCGTCGTGGCTGACCTCCTCGCCGGCCAGCAGCGCCCGGATGACGGCGACGCACTCGCGCAGCCGGGCGTCGCGCAGCTCCTTGCGCGGCCACGGATCGCCGGTGACGTGCTCGTTCATCGCCTCACCGCTGCCCAGCGCCACCCAGAACCGGCCGGGGAACATCGCGCCCAGCGTCGCGATCGCCTGCGCGACGATCACCGGGTGGTAGCGCTGCCCGGGGGGCGTTCACCGCCCCGAACGGCAGCGACGTCGTCGCCATCGCCGCGCCCAGCCACGACCAGGCGAACCCCGACTCCCCCTGCCGGGGGTTCCAGGGCGTGAGGTGGTCGGAGCACATGGCTGCGGTGAACCCCACCTCCTCGGCGTGCTGCACCGCCTCCAGCAGCCGTGCGGGGTGGACCTGCTCGTGCGAGTTGTGGAACCCGATGACCGGCATCCGCGGCGACTACCCGCCGCGCGCGGATCCGAGACGTGCGCGCGGAACCCGGTGCATGGTGGCCGGGTGGACACGTTCGCCGAGATCGCCGACGAGCGCCGCGCCCTGGCCGCGCAGCTGTCCGGGTTGACCCCTGAGCAGCAGGCGGCGCAGAGCCTGTGCGGCGAGTGGAGCGTGCACGAGGTGGTCGGGCACCTGGTCGTGCCGCTGGAGGTCGGCGTCCCGCGCTTCCTGCGCGCGATGATCGCCGCACGGGGCAACTTCGACCGGGCGAACGTGCGGCTGGCCCGCGAGCAGGCGCGCCGACCTTTCGACGAGCTGCTCGGGGTGCTGCGCGACAAGGCGGAGTCGCGCTTCACGCCGCCGGGCTCGGGTCCCGAGGCCCCCCTCACCGACGTCCTGGTGCACGGCCTGGACATCCGGTGGCCGCTCGGGTTGGCGCGCGAGATCCCCCCGCACCGACTGCGCACGTCGCTCACCTGGCTGGTCGCCGGGGCCGTCGACGGCCTGGTGCCGAAGGGCGCCCTGGCGGGGCTGCGCGTCGAGGCCGACGACCTGGACTGGGCCCTCGGCGAGGGACCGGTGGTACGCGGCCCGGCCGACGCGCTGCTGCTCGGGGTCACCGGGCGCACCGCCGCGCTCGGTTCCCTGAGCGGGGACGGCGTGCCGGCGCTGCGGTCGCGGCTGGGCTGACCTCCCCGCGAGCGCCGGAACTGTCGTACCCCGCTCGTAGCGTGTGGGTGTGCCTCGGATCTCCGGCTCCTCGACCGTCGAGGGCGTGCTGATCGACTGGTCGCTCGACCAGCCGGTCCGGAACGGGCGGCTGCCCGTCGGGGTGCTGTCCAAGCGGCAGGTCGCCGAGGAGCTGCGCCGGCAGGACCGCCGCAGGGCGATGGACGCCGGCTACGAGGCCGAGCTGATCCTGCGGATGGCGGAGCTGACCTCCGACGAGGACGACCCGCCGGTGGGGACGCCCGGCGCACGCACCCCCGGGTGGGGCGCGGCTCGGGACCGGGACGGCGTGAGCGAGTTCTTCACCGGGGAGCTGGCGCTCGTGCTCAACCGCGGGCGGGGCACCGCGAGCCACCGCCACGCGCGGGCCCTGGCCTGGCAGGACAACCTGCCGGCCACGCTCGCCGCCCTGCACCGCGGCGAGCTCGACGAGGCCCGGGCCGCGGCGTTGGCCGACGTGCTCGGCGGCGCCGACCCGGAGCTGGCGCGCACCATCGAGGCGCGGCTGCTGCCCGGGGCGGTGGAACTGTCCGTGGCCCGGCTCCGCGCCCGCGCCCTCGAGCTGCTGCTCGAGCTGGACGCGGCCGCCGCCGACACCCGCCGGGAGGAGGCGGCCGAGTCCTCCGACGTCTTCCTCCAGCCCGGCGCCGACGGCCGGGCCACCCTGGGCGCGGAGCTGGACGCCGACGAGGCGGCCGAGGCCTACGCCGTGATCGACCAGCTGGCCCGGCTGGCGAAGGCCGACGGCGACGAGCGGCCGATCGCGCGGATCCGCACCGAGCTGTTCTCCCTGCTGCTGCGCCGACCCGGTGGCGCCGACCAGCCCGACGTCACCGCGCACCTGACCATCACGGCCACCCTGGACGGGCTGGGCGGCACCACGACCGAGGCCGGGTCGGTGAACGGACTGGTCATCACCGCCGCCCACGTGCGGGCGCTGCTCGCCCGGATCGCCGCGCTCGGCCTGCAGGCACCGGCCCGCGGCAGCCTCACCTTTGCGCTCACCGACGAGACCGGCCGCTTGCTGGCCACGACGACGGTGGCCGAGCTCCTCCGGGTGGCGACGCGCGGGTGCACCGAGCACCCCGGCGGCGACTGCGGCTGCCCCGCGCTCACCCCACCCGCGGCCACCGACCGGTACGCCCGCACCACCGGCCAGGAGCGCTTCGTCTCCACCCGCGACCGCACCTGCCGGATGCCCAACTGCGGGCAGCGCGTGGGCTGGACCGATCTGGACCACGTCGTGCCGCACGCCCAGGGCAGCTCGACCGGCTGCGCCAACCTCTGCTGCCTGTGCCGCTCCCACCACCGGCTCAAAACCTTCGCCCGCGGCTGGGTCTTCCGCATGGAGGACGACGGCACCCTGCACGTCACCACGCCCAGCGGGGTCACCCGCACCACCCGGCCACCCGGGCTGCGCCGGCCACCACCCGAACCACCACCCGAACCGCCCCCGCCGTCCCCGTCGCCGTTGCCGGACGACGACCCACCGCCCTTCTAGGGCCGCGCGGCGCAGCAGACTGGGCACCGTGCTGCCACCGCCCGGGACGCCGGGGACCGACCTGCCGGTCCGCTCCGCGCTGCCCGCGCTCGCCGACGCCCTGGCCGCGCGGGGCAGTGCCGTGCTGGTCGCGCCGCCCGGCACCGGCAAGACGACGCTCGTCCCGCTCGCGCTGGCCGGCGCCCTGCCCGGCCGGATCGTGGTCGCCGAGCCGCGCCGCGTCGCCGCCCGGGCGGCCGCCCGCCGGATGGCCGCCCTGCTCGGCGAGCCCGTCGGCGGCCGGGTGGGCTTCAGCGTTCGCGGAGAGAGCCGGCGCAGCGCCGCCACCCGCGTCGAGGTGGTCACCACCGGGCTGCTCGTCCGCCGGCTGCAGGCCGATCCCGAGCTGACCGGGGTGTCCGCCGTCGTCCTCGACGAGTGCCACGAGCGGCACCTCGACACCGACCTTGCGCTCGCCTTCACCCTCGACGTCCGCGGCGCGCTGCGCCCCGACCTGCAGCTGCTGGCCATGTCGGCCACCGCGCAGGCCGAGCGCCTGGCCGCGCTCCTCGGCGGGGACGGCGCACCCGCACCCGTCGTCGAGGCGCCCGGCGCACTGCACGACGTCGACGTCCTCTGGGCACCACCGACCGGCCCGGTCGACCCGCCGCACGGCCTGCAGGTCGACCCGCGGCTGCTCACCCACGTCGCCGCCACCGTCCGCCGCGCGCTGGCCGAGCGCACCGGCGACGTCCTGGTCTTCGTGCCCGGCGCCGCCGAGATCGGCCGGGTGACCACCGAGCTGCGCGGGGTCGAGGCCGACGTCCTCCCCCTGCACGGGCGGCTGCCGGCCACCGCGCAGGACGCCGCGCTGCAGGCCGGCCCCCGGCGCCGCGTCGTCGTCGCCACCGCGCTGGCCGAGAGCAGCCTGACCGTGCCCGGCGTCCGCGTCGTCGTGGACGCGGGCCTGGCCCGCGTCCCGCGCGCTGACCTCGCCCGCGGGCTCGGTTCGCTGGTCACCGTGCGGGCGTCGCGCGCGGCGGTCACCCAGCGGGCCGGCCGGGCCGGGCGCGAGGCCCCGGGCGCGGTCTACCGCTGCTGGACCGCGGCCGAGCACGACCGGCTGCCCGCGCACGAGGAGCCGGAGGTCGCCGTCTCCGACCTCACCGCCTTCGCCCTCGAGCTCGCCTGCTGGGGCGCCCCGGGCGGCACCGGCCTGGGCCTGCCCGACCCGCCCCCGGAGGTGGCACTGCTGGTCGCGGACCGGACGCTGCGCACCCTCGGCGCGGTGGACGACTACGGCCGCGCGACCCCCCGCGGCCGAGCCCTGACCGCCGTCGGCGTGCACCCGCGCCTGGCGCGGGCGCTGCTCGACGGCGCCCCGCTCGTGGGCCGGCGCCGGGCCGCCGAGGTGGTGGCGCTGCTCTCCGCGGACCTGCCCACCCGCGGCGACGACCTGGTGGCGGGCTGGCGCGAGCTGCGCTCGGGCACCGACCGGGGTGCGACCGCGCGCTGGAAGGACGAGGTCGCCCGCCTCGAGCGCTCGGTGGCCGACGTCCCGCCGCCGCGCATACCGGACGACACCGCCGCCGGGCTGGTCGTCGGGCTCGCCCACCCCGAACGGCTGGCCCGCCGGCGACCGGACGGCACCGCCTACCTCATGGCCGCCGGCACCGGCGCCGAACTGCCCCCGGGTACGGCGCTCTCCGGCGCCCCGTGGCTGGCGGTCGCCGTCGCCGACCGCGCCCCCGGCCGCCGGGACGCCCGCGTCAGGTCGGCCGTCGCGATCGATGAGGCCACGGCCCTGGAGGCCGGCGGTCCGCTGCACACCGAGGGCGACGAGGTGGCCTGGCGCGACGGCGACGTCCGCAGCGCGCACCTCGAGCGGCTCGGCGCGATCGTGCTGGCCGAGCGCCCGGCCCGTGCACCGGACCCGGCCGCCGCGGCCGCCGCCGTCGCCGAGGGGCTGCGCCGCGAGGGGCTCGGCCTGCTCACCTGGACGCCGGCAGCCACCCGGCTGCGCGAGCGGCTGGCCGCGGCGCACGCCGGGCTCGGCGATCCCTGGCCCGCCGTCGACGACGCGGCCCTGCTCGCCGGCATCGACGTCTCCGGCGCCCGACGGCGCGCCGACCTGGCCCGCGTCGACGTCGTCGCGGCGCTGCGCGCGCTCGTGCCCTGGCAGCTCTCCGGCGACCTGGACGCCGTCGTCCCCGACGCGGTGACCGTGCCGACCGGCTCCCGGATCCGCGTCGACTACACCGACCCCGCCGTCCCCACCCTGGCGGTGCGTGTCCAGGAGGTGTTCGGCTGGGCGGCGGCGCCACGGGTGGCCGGCCGGCCGCTGCGGCTCGAGCTGCTCTCCCCCGCCCGTCGCGTCGTCGCGACGACCGCCGACCTCGCCGGCTTCTGGGTCACCGGCTACCCGGCCGTCCGCAGCGAGCTGCGCGGCCGCTACCCGCGCCACCCCTGGCCCGAGGACCCGGCCGCGGCGCCGGCCACGACGCGAGCTTCGCCACGCGCGCGCCGCTGAGACTGCGGGCTCCCGCCGGCCCGGCGAGGATCAGCCGGTGACACGCACCCCGACGACCGACGACCGCGGCATCGACACCAGCTGGCTGGACGCGCTGGACCAGGAGCACCAGGTCGCGCAGGAGACGATCGACCGGCTCCGCGAGATCATCGGCGAACCGCCGGCCGACCTGGAGGACCGGGCGCCGATCGTGGCCCGCCCCGGGGACGCCCTCGAGATCGACGAGATCGACGTCATCTGCGAGGACGGCGAGGTCCGGCACGTCGACGGCTCGCTGCCCGAGGACTTCCCGCTCGGCTACCACTGGTTCCAGTCCGCCGAGGGGCGCCGCCGCCGGCTGATCGTCACCCCCGGCCGCTGCTGGCTGCCCGAGCAGCGCAGCTGGGGCTGGGCCGTGCAGCTCTACGCCGCGCGCAGCCGGGAGAGCTGGGGCATCGGCGACCTCGGCGACCTGCGCAGCATCCGCCGGATGGCCGCCGAGCAGGGCGCCGGGTTCGTCCTCATCAACCCGCTGCACGCCGTCGCCCCCATCCCGCAGCAGGAGGCCAGCCCGTACCTCCCGGCCACGCGGCGCTTCCTCAACCCGATCTACCTGCGCGTCCCCGAGGTGCCCGGGGCCGAGACCGTCGACCTGGAGGAGGACGCCGGCCGCGCCCTGAACGACGGCGAGCTCATCGACCGCGACGCCGTCTGGGCCCGCAAGCGCGAGGTGCTCATGCGGATCTTCTTCGCCCACGGCGGCGGCGAGGCGTTCGGGCGCTGGCGGGAGGAGCAGGGGCAGACCCTGCAGGACTGGGCCACCTGGGCCGCGATCACCGAGGAGCACGGCGCCGACTGGCACACCTGGCCCGAGGATCTGCGCCGGCCCGGCAGCCCCGCGCTGGCGGAGTACGTCGAGCAGCACGGCGCCGTCGTCGGCTTCCACGCCTGGCTGCAGTGGGCGCTGGAGCTGCAGTTCACCGCCGCCACCGACGGCATGACCGTGATCCAGGACCTCCCGATCGGGTTCGCCGGCGGCGGCGCCGACGCCTGGACCTGGCAGGACGTCCTGGCCGACGGCGTGAGCGTCGGCGCGCCGCCGGACGCGTTCAACTCCGCCGGGCAGGACTGGGGCTCGCCGCCGCTGATCCCGTGGCGGCTCCGCGACGCCGACTACGAGCCGTTCATCCAGTCCATCCGCGCCACGATCGCCGGCGCCGGGGGCTTGAGGATCGACCACGTCATGGGCCTGTTCCGGCTCTGGTGGGTGCCCCGCGAGGGCACCGCCGCCGACGGCGCCTACGTGCGCTACCCCGCCGAGGACCTGCTCGGCATCGTCGCCCTGGAGAGCGCCCGCGCCCAGGCCCTCGTCGTCGGCGAGGACCTCGGCACCGTCGAGGACGGCGTGCGCGAGGCCATGGCCGAGCACGGGGTGCTCTCCTACCGGCTGCTGTGGTTCGAGGACGACGAGCCCGCGACCTGGCCGGCCGAGGCGATGGCCGCCATCACCACCCACGACCTGCCCACGGTCGCCGGGCTGGTCGGCGGCGCGGACCTGGACGAGCAGCGGGAGCAGGGCACCGGCACCGAGGAGGAGCTGCAACGCGGCCGCTCCTCGCTGCTCGAGCACCTGCCCGGCGTCGACGAGGGCTCCTCGCCCGAGCAGGCGGTCGAGCGGGCCCACGAGCGGCTGGCGCAGGCGCCGTCGCTGCTGCTCTCCGCGACCCTGGACGACGCCGTCGGCGAACCGCGGCGACCCAACATGCCCGGTGCGGCGGACCGCCCGAACTGGTCGTTGCCGCTGCCCGTCCTGGTCGAGGACCTGCCCGCCCACCCGCTGCTGCGGACGGTGGTCCGGACCCTGGCCGACGGCCTGGCGGGCGACCGCTCCTGAGGTACCCGGCGGGTCGGGCTCGACGGCCCCGACCCGCCGACACACCCCGGACCCGTCTCGAACGTCTGTTCGATCCGTGCGATCCTGTCCGGGTGGCCGGAGGGATGCAGCGGGGCGGGTCGGGGCGGTCGCTCGCCGAACGCGCGGCGCTGTCCGGCGCGGTCCCCACCACCCCTCCTCCGCCCGTGCCCGGGCGGGCCGCCGAGGGCCGGCACTGCTGGGTGCACGACCCGCCCGACGCCCCCGGCACCTGGCCGGGGCTGCTCGTCGAGTGGCGGCAACGGCACGGCACCTGGCAGGGCCGGGTGACCTACGCCGTGAGCGGCTCGGACGGGCCGGCGCTCATCGAGGCGTGGCTGCCGGCTGCGCGGCTCGAACCGCGCTGACCCGGTGGGTTAGGACCCCTGCCGAGCGGGCTATGGGTTCCGGGACCGCTCGAACCACCCCCGGAGGAGAGCTCCCATGACCGATCCCCAGGACGGCCCCACCCTCGACGACGTGATCACCCCCGAGGAGAACGTCACCCGGGACCGCACGCAGCACGCGAAGGACCCGCACCCCGACGAGGAGGTCCTCGAGCGCCGCACCGAGCTCGAGCGCCAGGCCGTCGGCTCCGACGACGCCGACCCGCTGGGCGCCGAGCGCCACCCGGCCACCGACTGACGCCGAGGCCCCCGCCGGCTCGGGATGGGCCTCCGGACGGAGCCGGGCGCGCTGGCCGCCTGGCTGGTCAAGAGCAGCCGCCCACCGGAGCAGATCGAGCCGGGATGGACGCCGGGCGAGCAGCGGGAGCTGACCCGCTGCGTCCGGCGCTCCTACCGGCTCGGCCTGGTGGCGGCGGGCCAGCCGGTGCTGCTGTGGGTGAGCGGCCGGGTCACCCCGGGCGTGCACGCCGTCGGCATCGTCACCGGCCCGCCGCAGGAGCCCGCCGACCCCGGCCCGGACGGCGACGACCGCCCCGCCCTCCCCGTGCGCCTGACCCGGCTCGCCGACCCGGTCGATCGCGGCGAGCTGCTGCACGACCCGCGGTTCCGCGACGCCGAGGTGCTCCGCATGCCGGCCGGGAGCAACCCCTCCTGGCTCACCGCGGCGCAGCTCGCCGCAGTCCTCGAGCGGGCCGGCGCGCCGCTCCTGGGACCATGGGTGCCGTGACTTCCGACCGAATCCGCTGGGGCGCGCTCGCCTGGCTGCTGACGCTGCAGTTCTTCGTCGTCGAGACCGTGGTGCAGTTCCGCGGCGAGGGCTACTCCCGTGCCGACGACGTCATCAGCGACCTCGGCGCCACCACGTGGCCCGGCCACCAGGTGATGAACGCCTCCTTCGTCGTGCAGGCGGCGCTCATCCTGGGCGGCACCGTGCTGCTGCTGCCGGCGCTGGGGGCCGGCGCCGGCCGCGTCGCCGCCTACCTCTTCGGTCTGGCCGCCGTCGGTGTGCTGCTGGTCGGGGTGCTCCCCTCGGACCGCTCCGGCACCTGGCACGGCGTCGGCGCGACGATGTACCTGATCGGCAGCGCGCTCGGGCTCATCGCGCTCGCGTACGCGCTGCGTCCCCGCTCGGAGGTGCTGGGCACGGTGCTCGTGGTGCTCGGGCTGGTCGGCACCGCCGCCACGGTCTTCTTCCTCACCGAGGTCGCCGTCCTCGCCGAGGGCGCGACCGAGCGCGCCGCCGCCTACGTGCTGCCGATCGGGCTGGCCGTCGCGGGCCTCGCGTTGGGCAGGTCCGGCGCGGCCGCCGAGGTCGGGGACGGGGTTGGGGCCGGCACGAGGGACGACCCGCGGCCCTCCCGCCGCGAGGAGCGCGCCCGGGCCCGCGCAGCGGCCGCCGAGAGGGCCCGCGAGCGGGACGCCGCGCTGGAGGCCGCCGCCCAGCGCGCCGCGCAGCGGAGCGGACGCACCGGCACCGGGTCCGCGGACGCCGAGACCGGCGCAGGGTCCGCCGGCGCCGAGCCGGCCGACGACTTCGACGCCGACGACCCGTGGGCGCCCACCCGCCGCACCGACTGACCGGCCGGAGCCCCTCTGCGGATCGGGCTCAGGGCGCGACCGTGAGCACCTCGGCGACCGGACGCCGGCCGCTGACCGCGACCTCGCCCCCCTCGCGCGGGTAGCCCATCCGCAGCAGCATCTGCGGGTGCCCGACGAGCGAGAGCCGGGCGCGCAGCCGGGTGCGGGTGGCCGGCCAGTCCAGCGCCTGGGTCAGCGGCGAGGCCGCGACGCCGGCCGCCGTGGCGACCAGCAGCACCCGGGCCAGCGCCCGCCCCGCCTGCAGCCAGGCGTACCGGTCGTCGCCGTCGGTGCCCATGAGCACGACGGTGGGCCGCTCGACCTCGGGCGGCGGCGCGTCGGCGTCGACCGGCGCCCCCTCCCCCGCGCTCCGGGTGCCGACGACGAAGTCCCGGATGCTCCAGTTCGAGGGCCGCCCGTGGGGGTCCTCGGCCGGCACGGCACCCACCGGGACGCCGTCGACCGCGGCGGGGTCGGTGCGCACCCACTGCTGCAGCTCGGCGAGGTAGGCGGGGTCGCCCTGCTCCATCTCCTCGGCCCGGTCGATGAGGAAGACGGTGGCGACCTCCTCCTCCGACCGCGTCACCGGCTTGAACCAGGTGCCGAACGCGGCGGCCTCGGCCTGCAGCCGGTCCAGCAGGTCGACCGGGACGACGCGCGGCTGGAACGGGTCGCGGACGGTGTGCCGGCGGGCGATCGATGCGGCCAGCGCGGAGTCCTCGTCGGTCGCCACGATCGGGCCGATGACCCGCACCGTCGCCAGGTGGTCGGCGTCGTCGTCCGGCAGGAGCTCGACCTCGCTCAGCCAGCCCGCGGCGGCGAGCGCGACGACGGCGAACTCGACGGCGATCCCGCAGCTGATCACCTGCTGGCGACCGGTCGGGTCGAGCACCGGGAGCGCGCGCCCCGGGTCGAGGAACACGTCGAGCTGGTCGGCCGTGGCGGTGAACCGCCACGGCTGGGTGTTGTGGATCGAGGGCGCGCGCGTGGCCGCCTCCACCACCTGCGCCCACTGCTGCTGGTCCACGGTCCTACCTCCCGGTCGGGTGCCTGGGACCTGCCTACCCCATCGGCGGCCCGACCCCGCACGCGCGTCGCTCACGTGCCGGCGGGCACCGGCTCGGCCCGGGCCGCCGCCGACCGGCGGGGCGCACCCCGGCGGGAGAGGCGCCACACCCGTCAGGCAGACCGCGCCGCCGACGACGGCGAGCGCCGGCGGCACCTCGTCGAGCAGGCCCCAGCCCAGCAGGATCACCAGCGGCGGCACGAGGTAGGTGGTGACGCCGAGCCGGCCGGCGTCCATCCGGGTGAGCGCGTAGGCCCAGGTGCTGAACGCCAGCGCCGTCGGCACCACCCCCAGGTAGACCATGCCGGCGATCGAGCCGGCCGGGGCGGTGCCGAGGTCGCGGGCGAGCGCGCCGGCCCACGGCAGGCAGCAGACCGCCCCGATGGCGCAGGCGGTGAAGGTCACCTGCAGGCCCGGGAGCCGGCGCAGCAGCGGCTTCTGCGCCACGACCCCGATGGCGTAGGTGACGGCGGCGACCACGCACAGCACGACGCCCAGCAGGTCGACGTCGGCACCGCGGGTGGCCAGGCCGATGAGCAGCACCCCGGCGAAGGCCACCGCCACGCCGACCACCAGCCAGCTCGGGAAGCCCTCGCCCAGCAGCCACCCGGCCAGGACGGCGATGAGGATCGGCCCGATGTTCACCAGCATCGCGGTGGTGCCGGCGTCCAGGTGCTGCTCGGCCGCGTTGAGCGCCAGGTTGTAGACGCCGAACCAGCCGACGCCGCACACCGCCAGCAGCACCCACTCCCGGCGGTCGGGCGCCACCCAGCCCCGGCCGGCCAGGAGCAGCCCGAGCACGGCGGTGCCGACGAGCAGCCGGCCGAGCGCCAGGGCGCCGGGCGAGAGGTCCTCCCCCACGCCCCGGATGGCGACGAACGCCGACGCCCAGGAGAGCACGGTGACGACGACCGCCAGGACGGTGCGGGCCGAGGGGGCGGCGGGAGAGCTCACGAGCGGACCGTAGGCGCGGGCACCGACAGGATCCGGCGGGAACCGGACACCGCACCGGTTCGCGTGGGCGACACGCGACGGTCCCGGCTCGTTATCTCACAGATGAGATAGCCTCGCCCGGTGACGGTGACCGAGCTGCCCCCCGACTCCGCGATGCGCCAGATCGGGGCGCTGGTCCGGGACGCCCGGCAGCACCGCGGCCTCACCCAGCAGCAGCTCGCCGACCGGCTGGGCACCAGCCAGAGCGCCGTCGCCCGCATCGAGCAGGGCAACCAGAACCTCACCCTCGAGCTGCTCGGCCGGCTCTCCGCCGCGCTGGAGAGCGAGCTGATCAGCGTCGGCCCCGCCGGGCCCACGCACCTGCGGGTCACCGGGGGCCGGCTGCTCAGCGGCAGCGTCGCGGTCAAGTCGTCGAAGAACGCCGCCGTCGCGCTGCTCTGCGCCGCCCTGCTCAACCGCGGCCGGACGACGCTGCGCAACGTGGCGCGCATCGTCGAGGTGGAGCGGATCCTCGACGTGCTGCGCTCGATCGGCGTCTCGGCGTCCTGGGACGAGGCCGGGCACGACCTCACCCTCGTCGTCCCGGACGAGCTGGACCTGGCCGGCATCGACGCCGACGCCGCCCGGCGCACCCGCAGCATCATCATGTTCCTGGGCCCGCTGCTGCACCGGGCACCGGAGTTCGAGCTGCCCTACGCCGGCGGCTGCGACCTGGGCACCCGCACCGTGCAGCCGCACATGATCGCGCTGCGCCCGTTCGGCCTGGAGGTCGAGGCGCGCGCCGGCGAGTACCACGCCACCGTCACCCCGACCGGGGCCACGAGCCGCACGATCGTGCTGACCGAGCGCGGGGACACCGTCACCGAGAACGCGCTGCTGGCCGCCGCCCGCGCCGAGGGCACGACCACCATCCGCAACGCCAGCTCCAACTACATGGTCCAGGACCTGGTCCTGTACCTGCAGCTGCTCGGGGTGGAGATCGAGGGCCTGGGGACGACGACGCTGACCGTGCACGGCCGCCCGGTGCTGGACGCCGACGTGGACTACACGATCAGCGAGGACCCGGTCGAGGCGATGAGCCTGCTCACCGCCGGCATCGTCACCGGCTCCGAGCTCACCGTGCGCCGGGCGCCGGTGGAGTTCCTCGAGATCGAGCTGGCGGTGCTGGCCGAGATGGGGCTGCGCTACGAGCTCTCGCCGGAGTACCTCGCGGCCAACGGGCACACCCGGCTGGCCGACGTCACGATCCACCCCTCGCAGCTGCGGGCGCCGATCGACAAGATCCACCCGATGCCGTTCCCGGGGCTCAACATCGACAACCTGCCGTTCTTCGCGGTCATCGCCGCCCACGCCGAGGGCTCGACGATGATCCACGACTGGGTCTACGACAACCGGGCCATCCACCTGTCCGACCTGACCCGGCTGGGCGCCGACGTGCGGCTGCTCGACCCGCACCGCGTGCTGGTCGACGGCCCGACCCGCTGGTCCAGCGCCGAGGTGGTCTGCCCACCCGCGCTGCGCCCGGCGGTCTGCATCCTGCTGGCGATGCTCGCGGCGAAGGGCACCTCGGTGCTGCGCAACGTCGACATCATCGCCCGCGGATACGAGCACCTCTACGAGCGGCTGGTCGAGATCGGCGCCGCGATCGAGGTCTTCCACGACTGACCCCCGCCACGATCAGGTGACCTGATCCCAGCGCGTCCTCCCTCGGCGCGCACCGCGAGGGAGGACGCGCTCCGGTGAGGGAGGACGCGGTTCAGCGCTCCTGGTCGGTGGGGCGCACCAGCATCTCGTTGACGGCGACGTGCCGCGGCTGGCCGACCATGTAGACCACGGCGCGGGCGATGTCCTCGGCTTGCAGCGGCGTCATCGTCTCGGCCATCTTCTTCGACGCCGCCCTGGCCTCGGGCTGGGTGATGTGGTCGGTCAGCTCGGTGGCCACCGCCCCCGGCTCCACCAGCCCGATCCGCACACCGCGGCCGGTGACCCCCCGGCCCCCTTGCGCGCGACCCGGCCCGCGACGCTGGAGACGTTGACGACGTCCCCGGACCCCTGCTCGACCATCCCGTCGATCGCGGCGTGGGTCATGTACATGAGGCCCAGCACGTTGGTGGACAGCATCCGGCGCCAGTCCTCGGGGTCGGCGCCGACGATGGTGCCCAGCAGCATCACGCCGGCGTTGTTGACCAGGACGTCCAGCCCGCCCAGCTCGGACCGGGTGCGGGCGACGGCGTCGGCGCAGGCCTGCTCGTCGGTGACGTCGAGGTCCAGGGTGAGCACGCTCGCGCCGCTGCCGCGCAGCCGCCCGGCGAGCTCGTCGAGCCGGTCGCGGCGGCGGGCACCGATGGCGACCGCGGCGCCGGCGGCGGCCAGCGCCTCCGCCGTCGCGGCCCCGATGCCCGACGAGGCCCCGGTGACCAGGGCGACCTTCCCCTGCAGCGGACGCGCAGCATCGGTCATGGCGGTTCCTCCAGTGCTCAGAGCAGCGAGTCGAGGCCGTCGTCCGGCGGCGGGGCCATGCCCGCCTCCAGCGGCGGGCGGTGCGGCTGGTCCAGCCCGCTCATCCGGGCGGCGTGCAGCGCCAGCAGCAGGTTCAGCCGCAGGTTGGGGTCGCTGGTGAAAGGCCCGAGCATCCGCTCGAGCTTGCCGATCCGGTAGCGCATCGTGTTGTAGTGGAAGTGCAGCCGGCGCGCGGACTCCGCGACGTTGAGGTTGGTCTCCAGCAGCACCAGCAGCGTCTCGCGCAGGTCGGCCGAGTCGGCGTCGGTCGCGTCGGCCAGCGGGCCGAGCACCTCGTCGACGTAGGAGCGCAGCTCGGTGCTGTCCGGGATGAGCGACAGCAGCCGGAAGACGCCGAGCTGGTCGAAGTGGGTGACCGAGGCGCCGCCCTGGATCTCCTGGCCGACGCCGAGCGCCCGCTGCGCCTGGCGGTGCGCCTCGGCGAGCTCGGGCAGCGAGCCGGCGGGCCGGCCGATACCGGTGCCGAGCACGCGGCCCAGCCGGCGCAGCCGGCCGTTGACCCGCGAGCTGACGGCGGCGACCAGCGAGGAGACCTCCTCGGGCGTGCGGCCGTCCAGCGGCAGCAGGGTGACGATCTCGGTGGCCAGCCCCGCGACGGCGGCGCCGGCGACCTCGGACTCCAGCGCCGAGCGCCAGCCGTCGGCCAGCCGGTCCAGGACGTCGAGGGCACGCGTGGGGTCGCCCGCCGCGTCGGCCACCGTCTCGGTGGCGGTCACGAGCACCGCGACCGGCCCGTCCAGCCGCCAGCCGAACGACCGGGTGTAGGCCAGCGTCCGCTCGGTGTGGCCCACCGAGCCGCCGACGAGGCGCCGGACCAGGTCCCCCTGGAAGCGCAGCTCCACGGAGTGCACGGCCTGCAGCCGGATCACCGACAGCGCGGCGATGACCGCCGCGCGCTCCAGCACGCCGCCGGCACCGACCATCATCGCGCCGGTGCGGTGCACCGCGACCAGCCAGCCGTGCCGCTGGTCGCCGGCCATGATCGGGGCCACCGCGTACTCCCCCACCCCGCCGGGGAGCTCGTGGTGGCCGGGGACGAGCAGGATGCCGTCGGCCGGCGAGAGGTCGGCGTCGGCCAGCACGTCGGCCGGGGTCACCACCGTCCGGTCGGCGCGGACACCGGCCAGCCGGCGGGAGGGCGTGAGCTCGGCGAGGGCGTCGTCCGCGGCGGCGTCCAGGAGCCACAGCCAGTCGCTGATCTCGGCGACGTCGTCCCGGGGGCCGGCGCTGGTGACCACCTCGCGGTCGGGCCCCAGGCCCAGCACCGCGGCGCCGTCCATCATCACGGCCAGCCGCTGGGTGACCTCGGCCAGCCCGCCGCCGGTGAGCGCCACCTCCATGAACTGGTCGTCCATGCGGGAGGAGAGCGCGAGCGCCTGACCCTGCTTGGTGACGACGGCGCCGAGCACCTCGGAGACGATCTCGTCCAGGCGGACGCCGGCCGGCAGCGCCAGCACCGGCAGCCCGCGGCGCTCGGCCTCGGCGAGCACCTCCGCCGGCACCGGCGGCGGGCCCTCGGCGCGCCGGTAGGCCAGCGCGGCGGTGCCCATCGAGTCCAGCCGCTCGACCAGCGCCCGGCAGTTGGCCGGGTCGGCCTGCGGCAGCCGGGCCCCCAGGACGACGAGGACGTCGACGCCCGCGGCCGCCAGCGGGTCGGCCGGGTTGTCCACGACCATGTGGCGGACGGAGCGGCCCAGACCGCCGCTGCCGGCCACCACCGACGACCCGGAGAGCCCGGGCAGGTCGAGCACGTCCTCGACGGTCAGCCCCATGCGCTCCTGCCAGCTGCCGCGCTCGGCGCGGGGGTCGGCGCGGGCCGGCTCCTCGACCACCCAGTTCCGGCGAAACGGCACCGTTCCGTCACGCTGCGTGGGCGACACGGGCGAGCTCTCACTCTGAGTCACGACACACCCCCCCTTCCCGTCGCCAACGTGGCGTCCGTGTCGCAGAAATCTGTCAGGACTCCCTGGACCGGTGCACCCATTCTTGGCGAGTTCCGCCATCAGAGGGCGTGCGACGCGCCGCATAGGTTCGAAGTCCACTCAACCCGCTCGCAAGGATGCTAGGCCGTCACTCCCGACCCGGCGGCACCTGCCCCCTCCGCGAGCGGACGGCGAGCAGAACTCGGACGGGGCCGACCCGACCCCTCCGACGTCCCTGCGGCGAAGGGTCACCATGCGCACGATCGACGAGACCACGGGCCGCGACGGCCGCTCGCATACGACGGCGGCGCGCGGCCGCGCCGCGCGAGCAGCCGTTCCGACCATCCCCCTCCACCGCCACGCCGGCTCCCCCGGGCGCCCGCGCCAGTTCACCCCCGTGCCGGCGGCCGCCAGCACCGGTGTCACCGCGCTGCTGCGCGGCCCCGTCCGCCGGGCCCGCATCGTCGCGAGCACCCCGACCGGCGTCTACCTGCACGTGCCCGGCGAGCGCGACGGCGACGTCGTCGCCGTCCTCACCAGCGACGCGGCCCGCCTGCCGCTGGGCTGCGTGCTGTTCCGCCCGAGCACCGGGCGCCCGCTCGTCTCCCCGACAGCAGCGGCCGAGGTCGGGGGCGGCCGCATCGTCGTCGGCGACCTCGCGGTCAGCGCCGCCGCCTGGTGGGACCCCCGCCCCCGGCTGCCCAGCGCGCGGCCCGCGCTCCTCCCCGAGGGCGTCCGCCAGCTGCGCACCACGCTGTACGGCGAGGGCGTCCCGCACAGCGCCTTCGCGCTCCCTGGTCTCCCCACCGGCCCCGGGGGCCCGCTGGCCGCGCTGCGCGGCGCCGTCCGCCGCGCCGACCTCGACGCCGCGCTGCGCACCGCCACCCGCCTCATCGGCGTGGGCCCGGGCCTGACCCCGGCCGGCGACGACGTCATGGCCGGCACCATCGCCGGCCTGGTCCTGCTCGGGCACCCCGCCGCGCCGCGCTTCGCCGCCGGCGTGACCGCACTGGCCGCCTGCCGCACCACCGAGCTGTCCCGGGCGCTGCTGCGGCACGCGGCCGCCGGCCGGGTCAGTGGCGAGTACGCCGCGGTGCTGCACGCGCTGGTCGGCGAGGGCTCGCTGGCCGCGGCGGTCGACGCCTTGCTGTCGTCCGGGCCGACGGGCAACCGCGCCACGGCCCTGGGGCTGTGCACCGCCATCGACCTGGTCGAGCGCACCACCCGGGGCCGCTGACGACGGGGAGCGATCAGCCCGCGGGCGCGGGCACCACGGGGACCAGCGCGTCCCACTGCGCGATGCGGCAGCCGTCGACCCGGGAGAGCTCGAGGTCGACCGGCTCGCCGCCCCAGCGCCCGAGCACCCGCGCGGTCTCCGGCCCGCCGTACTGCTGCGAGCACATGACGTCCTCCGGCAGCGGGGCGAACGGGCGCTCGAGGCCGGCCAGGTGGTCGCACGCGGCCTGCGCCACCGGGTGGCTGCCCTCGACGAACCCGACGCAGGTCAGCGTCCAGGTCTCCGCCGCGCGGCCGTCGCCCAGGTCGATCTCGAGCTGGAGGTCGTTGTCCGCCTGCGCGATCCCGCCCGCCGCCGGATCGGCGCCGCCCCCGTCGGGGTCAGGGGCGGTCGGGCTCGACGTCGTCGGACCCGGTACAGCGGCGCCGTCGTCGTCGGACGAGCCGCAGGCGGTGAGCAGCAGGACGGCGGGCAGCAGGCCCAGGGCGAGTCGGCGCACGTGCTACTGACGAGCGGGGGCGCGGAGAAGTTTCCGCCGGTCAGAGCCGCGAGGCGTGGATGCTCGTGACCAGGATCGCCCGGGCCCCCAGCTCGTAGAGGTCGTCCATGATCTGGTTGGTCTGGCTGCGCCGGACCATGGCCCGCACCGCCGACCAGCCGGCCCGCTGCAGCGGGCTGACCGTCGGGCCCTCGATGCCGGGCGTGATCGCCGTGGCGCGGGCCAGGATGTCGTCCGGGCAGTCGTAGTCGAGCATCACGTACTGCCGGGCGACCAGCACGCCCTGCAGTCGGCGGCGCAGCTGCGCGACCGCGGGGATCTCCTCGGCGCCCTCGCGGCCCACGAGGATCGCCTCGCTGGCCAGCACCGGCTCGCCGATGATGTGCAGACCCGCCGCGCGCAGCGTCGTCCCGGTCTCGACGACGTCGCAGACGGCGTCGGCGACGCCGAGCGCGCAGGCGGTCTCGACCGGCGCCGTCGAGCTTGACGACGTCGGCCTTGATGCCCGACTCCCCGAGGTGCCGCTGCAGCAGCACCGGGTAGGCGGTGGCGATCCGCTTGCCGGCCAGCTCCTCGACCGACTCGATGCCCGAGCCGACCGGCGAGGCGAAGCGGAAGGACGACCGCCCGAAACCCAGAGGCATGACCTCGACCGCGGTCGGGCCCTCCCCCTCGGCCGGCGCGGTCTCCAGCAGCATGTCGCGCCCGGTGATGCCGACGTCCAGCGTGCCGGCGGCCACGTAGACGGCGATGTCCCGCGGCCGGAGGTAGAAGAACTCGGTGTCGTTGTCGGGGTCGTAGACCACGAGGTCCTTGGTGCTGCGCCGCATGCGGTAGCCGCTCTCGGCGAGCATCTCCGCCGCCGGCTCGCTCAGGACGCCCTTGTTGGGGACGGCGATGCGCAGCACGGAACTACTCCTCAGAACGGGGACGACGCGGGGAGATCAGAGGTGAGCGTAGACGTCGTCCAGGGTCAGACCCCGGGCGAGCATCAGCACCTGCACCCGGTAGAGGAGCTGGCTGATCTCCTCGGCCGTGCGCTCCTCCCCCTCGTGCTCGGCGGCCATCCACGACTCGGCCGCCTCCTCGACGACCTTCTTGCCGGCGGCGTGCACGCCGTCGCGGACCGCGGCGACGGTGCCCGAGGCGGCGTCGCCCTCGGCGACCTTGACCGAGAGCTCGGCGAACAGTGCGTCGAAGGTCTTCACGACCGGCCTCCTGCGGGGGTGGCGCTGAACCCGGTGGTGCGCTGCCGGCGCCGCAGGTCGCGCAGGGTCAGGGCGGTGGCGAGGGCGGCGATGGTCGCCTCCCAGCCCTTGTCCTCGGCCGAGCCGGGGAGGCCCGCGCGGTCGCGCGCCTGCTCCTCGGTGTCGCAGGTCAGCACGCCGTTGCCGACGGGGGTGCCCGCGTCCAGCGCCACGCGCGTCAGGCCGGCGGTCACCGCGTCGCAGACGTACTCGAAGTGCGGCGTGCCGCCGCGGATGACCACTCCGAGGGCGACGACGGCGTCGTGCCCCTCGGCCAGCGCCTGGGCGACCACCGGCAGCTCGACGGCGCCCGGGGCGCGGACGACGGTCGGCTCCGCGACGCCGCTGGCCCGGGCGGCCTCGAGGGCGCGGGCGAGCAGCGAGTCGGTGATCTCCGCGTGCCAGGTGGTGGCCACGATGCCGAGCGTCAGCCGCGCGGCGTCGACGGGCTCGACGACCGGCGCTCCCGAACCACTCACGTGACCTCCTCGCTGGCGCTCGTCGGCCGCGTTCGCGGCTCCACTGCTCTGTCCATCGCTGAACTCGCGAGCTCGTTCACGAAGGCTGCTCGTCGACGCGGAGGGGCACGTTCTCCGGGATCGGGTCGGCGTGCACGGGCTCGCCGGCCTCCTCGACCCCGGGCTCGATGATGTCGAGCAGGTGGCCCATGCGGTCGCGCTTGGTGCGCAGGTAGCCGAGGTTCTGGGCGGTCACGTGGCTGGGCAGGCCGACCCGGCCCAGCACCTTGAGGCCGTAGCCCTCCAGCCCCGCGCGCTTGGCCGGGTTGTTGGTCAGCAGCCGCATGGTGTGCACGCCCAGGTCGACGAGGATCTGCGCGCCGGTGCCGTAGTCGCGGGCGTCGGCCGGCAGCCCCAGGTCGAGGTTGGCGTCGACCGTGTCGGCGCCGAGGTCCTGCAGCTGGTAGGCCTGCAGCTTGTGCAGCAGGCCGATGCCCCGGCCCTCGTGCCCGCGGATGTAGAGCACGATGCCGCGGCCCTCGTCGGCGACGGCCTGCAGCGCGGCCTGCAGCTGGGGGCCGCAGTCGCAGCGCAGCGAGCCGAAGACGTCGCCGGTGAGGCACTCGGAGTGCACGCGCACGAGCACGTCCTCGCCGTCGCCGATGTCGCCGTAGACGAAGGCGACGTGCTCGCGCTCGTCGTAGGAGCTGCGGTAGCCGACGGCGGTGAAGGTGCCCGGCGCCAGCGGCACGATCGCCTCGGCCACCCGCTCGACCAGCTTGTCGAAGCGCTTGCGGTAGGCGATGAGGTCGGCGATGGAGACCATGACGAGGTCGTGCTCGTCGGCGAAGACGCGCAGCTCCTCGCCGCGGGCCATCCCGGTCGGGTCCTTCTCGCTGACGATCTCGCACAGCGTCCCCGACGGGCGCAGGCCGGCGAGCACGGCGAGGTCGACGGCGGCCTCGGTGTGGCCGGGCCGGCGCAGCACGCCGCCGTCCTTGGCGCGCAGCGGGACGATGTGCCCGGGCCGCGACAGGTCGCGCGAGGTCGCGTCGGCGTTGGCCAGCGTGCGGATCGTCGTCGCCCGGTCCGAGGCGGAGATGCCCGTGGTGACGCCCTCGCGGGCGTCCACGGTGACGGTGTAGGCGGTGCCGAGGCGGTCCTGGTTCACCCGGTGCATGGGCGGCAGGTCCAGCCGGTCGGCGTCGGACTCGGTGACCGCGACGCAGATGTAGCCCGAGGTGTAGCGGACCATGAAGGCCACCAGCTCGGGGGTCGCCAGCTCCGAGGCGAAGATGAGGTCGCCCTCGTTCTCGCGGTCCTCGTCGTCGATCACGACGACCGGGCGGCCGTCCTTGATCGCGGCGATCGCGGTCTCGATGCTGTCCAGACGGGTCAGGGGTGCGGTCACCGACGTGCCTCCAGCAGTCGCTCGACGTACTTGGCGATCACGTCGACCTCCAGGTTGACGGGGTCCCCCGTGGCGCGCGTGCCCAGCGTGGTCTCGCGGAGGGTGGTGGGGATCAGGCTGACCTCGAGCCACGGCTCGGGGTCGGTGGCAGCGCACACGGCGCTGACGGTGAGGGAGACGCCGTCGACGGTGATCGAGCCCTTCTCGACGACGTAGCGGGCGAGCCCGGCCGGCAGCCCGATGCGGACGACCTCCCAGTGCTCGCCGGGGGTGCGGGCGAGCACCGTGCCGACACCGTCGACGTGGCCCTGCACGATGTGCCCGCCCAGGCGGGTGTGCGCGGAGACGGCCCGCTCCAGGTTGACCGGGTCGCCGTCGGCCAGCGCGCCCAGACTGCTGCGGTCCAGCGTCTCGGCCATGACGTCGGTGGTCCACACCGAGGCCTCGCCGTCGGGGGTGACACCGGTGACGGTCAGGCAGACGCCGTTGACCGAGATGGAGTCGCCCAGGGCGACGTCCTCGAGCACCCGCTGCGCCCGGATCCGCAGGACGGCGGAGTCGCCCTGGGCCTCGCGGACGACGAGCGTGCCCACCTCTTCGACGATGCCGGTGAACACCTCAGCTCCCTTCCCGGACGGACTGTCGGCCCCCAGTGTGCCGGGTGGGCCGCAGCCGGAGTTGCACGTCCCCACCCGACGGGAGCACCTCGACCGTCTCGAAGGAGAGCGCATCCGCGATCGAAGTGATTCCCAGGTCGCCCACGAGGGCCGGTCCGGCGCCCAGGAGCTTCGGTGCGAGGTGGACCACGGCCTCGTCCACGAGCCCGGCGCGCAGGAACGCGGCGGCCAGCGTCGGGCCACCCTCCAGCAGCACGCGGCGCACGTCGCGGCCGAACAGCTCGGCCAGCAGCTCCGCCGGCCCGGCGGCCCGGCTGACCAGCGTGGGTGCGGCGTCGTCCAGGACGCGGGCGGTGGCGGGCAGCCGCCCGCGCCGGTCGACGACGACGCGCAGCGGCTGCCGGTCGGCGTCGCGGCCGTCGGTGTCGCGCACGGTGAGCTGGGGGTTGTCGGTGACCGCCGTCCCGGAGCCGACGACGACGGCGTCGCAGGTGGCCCGGAGGCGGTGGACGGCGGCGCGGGTCCGCGGGCCGGTGATCCAGCGGCTGCTGCTGTCGGCGGCGGCCACCCGGCCGTCGAGCGTGGCGGCGACCTTCCACACGACCTGCGGCCGGTGCTCGCGCACGCCGGTGAGCCACGGCGCCAGCGCGCCGTCCTCGGCCAGGTCCTGCTCGACGCCGAGCTCGACGACGACGCCGGCGGCGCGCAGCCGCTCGGCTCCCCCGCCCGCGAGCTGCGTCGGCTCCGGGACGGCGACGACGACCCGGGCGACGCCGGCGGCGATCAGCGCGTCGGCGCAGGGGCCGGTGCGGCCGGTGTGCGCGCACGGCTCGAGGGTGACGACGGCGGTCCCGCCCCGGGCGCGCTCCCCCGCCTGCGCGAGGGCCTGCACCTCGGCGTGCGGGCCGCCCGGTGGCTGCGTGGCGCCCTCTCCGGCGACGGTGCCGTCGGCGGCCAGGACGACCGCGCCCACGGCGGGGTTCGGGCTGGTGGTGCCGAGGACGGCTGCGCCCAGTTCGCGGGCGCGGGCCATGGCCGCGCGCTCGACGTCGCGGATCGTCACCCGTGCATCGCCGCGGCGGCCTGCGCGCGCAGGGCGGCGATCGCCCTCGCCGGGTCGTCGGCGCCGTAGACGGCCGAGCCCGCGACGAACATGTCCACGCCGGCCTCGGCGGCCTGCTCGATCGTGTCGGCGTTGATCCCGCCGTCGATCTCGACGACGAGCGTCAGGTGACCGGCGTCCACGAGTTCGCGGGCCTTGCGGGCCTTGGGCAGCACGTCGGCGATGAAGGACTGGCCGCCGAAGCCGGGCTCGACGCTCATCACGAGCAGGGTGTCGAAGTCGGGCAGCACGTCGAGGTAGTCCTCGAGCGGGGTGCCGGGCTTGATCGCCAGGCCGGCCAGCGCGCCGGCGGCCCTGAGGTCGCGGGCGACGGCACGGGGGTCGGTGCACGCCTCGGCGTGCACCGTGACGTTGCGGGCGCCCATCTCGGCGTAGCCGGGCGCCCAGCGCTCCGGGTTCTCGATCATGAGGTGGCAGTCCAGCGGCACCGGGCTGACCGCCTGGATCGCCTGGGCCACGGGCAGGCCCAGGGTCAGGTTCGGCACGAAGTGCGCGTCCATCACGTCGACGTGCAGCCAGTCGGCGTCGGCGACCCGCGCCACCTCGGCGGCGAGGTTGGCGAAGTCGGCGGAGAGCAGGCTGGGGGCGATCATGGGCTGCCGGGACACGCGGGGAGTCTAGGTGCCGCCTTATTGCGGCCTCGTCCACGGAGGGTGCACATGGATCTGGCCGACGGGGTGGCGGTCGGGCTGGCTGCCCGCTGCCTGCGCGAGCGCGGCCGGTTGCGCTCCTTCGACATCTGGGACACCGCCGCCCGCGGCGCGCTGCTGGTCGATCTGGTCCGCGCCGGCCGGGTCGTGGAGCAGGCCGATGCCATCGAGGTGCAGGTCGCGCCGACCGGGTTCCCGCCGGCGGACCGGCTGCTGGCCGCGATGGAGGTCGAGCCGCAGCAGCCGCTGACCTGGTGGGTGGACCACGGCGGCGTGGGCATGTCCGACGTCGCCGACGCGGCGGTGACGGCGCACCGGTGGACGGTCCGCCGGACGCTGCTCGGTCGCCGGTACGCGGTCGGGACGCCGGCTTCCCACGGCGAGCCGGAATCGGCGGTCCTCGACGCACTCGCCACGGCCTGCGGCGCCGCCGGGCGTCGTCCGGCAGAGGTCGACCGGCGCGACCTCGAGCGGGCCGGTCCCCTGCTCTGGATCTGCGAGGCGGTCGTCGCCCACCTCCAGGAGGCGCAGTGGCGCAGCATCCGGCAGGCCGGGGCGGCCGACGGATCCGGCTCGCCCTACTACTGAGCCACCGCCCGACCTGCGCGGACGTGTCCGTGGGGCACCACCGGGTAGGGCCCCACCCATGGCCTCCGACACCCCCACGCCCTACGACGGATTCGACCGGATGCCCATCGCCGGCACCTGGCGCGCCGGCCGCGCCGGGAAGACCGCCACCGACACCGACCCCTACACCGGCGAGACGCTCACCGAGATCCCGCTGGCGGACGCCGAGGACCTCGACGAGGCCTACGCCACCGCCAAGGAGGCCCAGCGCGACTGGGCGGCCCGGCTGCCCGGCGAGCGCGCCGAGGTGATGCGCCGCGCCGCCCGGATCATGGAGGCGCGCAAGGACGAGATCGTCGACTGGCACATCCGCGAGTCCGGCGCCGCCGCCCCCGCCGCCGAGTTCGAGTACGCGATCACGCTGCGCGACTTCCACGAGGCGGCGTCCTACCCGTACCGCGTGGAGGGCCGGATCCTGCCGGCCGACATCGAGGGCAAGGAGAGCCGCGTCTACCGCCGTCCCGTCGGGGTGGTCGCGGTGATCAGCCCGTGGAACGTGCCGATGCACCTGTCCAACCGCTCGGTCGCCCCGGCGCTCGCCCTCGGCAACGCCGTCGTCCTCAAGCCGGCCGGGGACACCCCGGTCACCGGCGGCCTGCTGCTGGCCAAGCTCTACGAGGAGGCCGGCCTCCCGCCGGGCCTGCTCTCGGTGGTCATCGGGTCCGGGCGCGACATCGGCGACGCGATCGTGAGCCACCCGACCCCGCGGGTCGTGTCCTTCACCGGCTCGACACCGGTCGGCAAGGGCATCGCCGAGAAGGCCGGGCTGAAGAAGCTCTCCCTGGAGCTCGGCGGCAACGGACCGCTGGTCGTGCTCGACGACGCCGACCTGGGCTACGCCGTGGACGCCGCGATCTTCGGCAAGTTTTTCCACCAGGGCCAGGTCTGCATGATCACCAACCGGATCGTCGTCGACGGCTCGGTGCACGACGAGTTCGTCGAGCGCTACGTCGAGCGCGCCCGGGCGCTGAAGGCCGGCGACCCCCGCGAGTCCGACACCGTCATCGGCCCGATCATCAACCGCGGCCAGCTCGAGGGCATCCAGGAGAAGATCGCCGACGCGCTGTCCGACGGCGCGCAGCAGCTGCTCGGCGGCGACCCGACCGGCCCGATCGGCTCGGTGCTGCCCCCGCACGTGCTGCTCGGCGACAACTCCGTGGCCAGCGCCCGGCAGGAGATGTTCGGCCCGGTGGTCACGATCATCCGGGCGCGGGACGAGGACGACGCCCTGGCGATCGCCAACGACACCGAGTACGGCCTCTCGAGCGCGGTCTTCACCGAGGACGTCGCCCGCGGCGTGGACTTCGCGCTGCGCGTCGAGGCCGGGATGACCCACGTCAACGACTCGCCGCTCAACGACGAGAACAACACCGCGTTCGGGGGCGAGAAGGAGTCCGGGCTGGGCCGCTTCGGCGGCGAGTGGGCGATCGAGGAGTTCACCACCGACCACTGGGTGAGCGTCCAGCGCACCAAGCGGGCGTTCCCCTTCTGACACCGGTCCGCGAGATCTGCACACTCGGGGTCCAGCGGGCCGTGAAAGCCCCGACTGTGCATATCTCGTGGCGGGTCACGCGTCGGGCAGGGCGATCCACTCGGCCCAGGTCCGCGCGGTCGGCCTCGGCGGTCATCCCCACCGGTGGCCACCCCCACGCCTCGCCGTAGATCGACCAGAGCCGCTCCCGCGAGCCCATCACCGCCGGCAGGTCGAGGTCGACGTCGTCGGCGCGGATGGGGCGCAGGTGGTGCCCGGTCGGCAGGTCCACGCGCAGCGGGTGGGCGAAGCCGTCGGGCAGCCAGGCCATGGCCGGCGACCCTAGCGGTCAGCGGGTCCGGCCGGAGCAGCGCCATGAACATGGCGTCGGTGCCGTGCCGGTGCGGCCACAGCTGCCCGGCGTCCCCGCGCGCGAGGCCGGGGACGTCGGGGAACAGCGGCGCGACCGGCAGCACCTCGACGTCGTCCCGCGCCGCGGCGACCTCGACCACCCCGACGGTCTCCTCGGCGTGCGGCGAGCAGGTCACGTAGGCGACGACGCCCCCGACCCGCACCGACGCCAGCGCGCTCGCCAGGAGCTCCAGCTGCAGCTCCACCAGCGGGGCGACGTCCTCGGCCGTGCGCCGCCAGCGCACCTCGGGACGACGGCGCAGCGCGCCCAGCCCGGTGCAGGGCGCGTCCAGCAGCACCCGGTCGAACGATCCGGCCCGCCACGGCGGCTCGCGGCCGTCGGCGGCCAGCACCTCGACGTCGTCCTCACCGGCCAGTGCCTGCCGGACCAGCTCGGCCCGGTGCGGCGCGCGGTCGGCGGCGGTGAGCCGCACGCCCTCGGGGCGGACGGCGGCCAGCAGCCCCGACTTCCCGCCGGGACCGGCGCACATGTCCAGCCAGGCGGCGTTCGGCCCCTCCAGCGGCGCGCGGGTCAGCAGCAGCGCGGCCAGCTGGCTGCCCTCGTCCTGGACGGCGGCCCGGCCGGAGCGCACCGACGCCAGCCGCCCCGGGTCACCGCCGGGCAGCCGGACGGCGAACGGTGACCACGGGCCGGGCTCGCCGCCGGCCTCGGCGGCCAGCTCGTCGCGGGGGATCCGCCGCGCCACGAGGTGCACCTCGGGAGCGGCGTCGTCGGCCAGCAGCGCGGCCTCGAGCTCGTCCTCACCACCCAGGGCGTCGCGCCAGGCGTTGACGATCCACCGCGGGTGGTCGGTGGCCAGGGCGAGCCGCTGCCCGGCGTCGCCGCCCAGCGTCTCGAGCCACGCCGCCCGGTCACCGCCCGCGGCGACCTTGCGCAGCACCGCGTTGACCAGCCCCGACGCGCCGCTGCCGACGATCGCCCGGGTGAGGTCCACGGTGGTGTCGACGGCTGCGTGCGAGGGCACCCGAAGGTCGATCAGCTGGTAGGTGCCGAGCCGGAGCAGGTCCAGCACCCGGGGGTCCAGCTCGGCCAGCGGGCGTCTCACCAGCCCGGTGAGGATGTCGTCGAGGGTGCCGGTGGCGCGCAGCGCGCCGTAGGCCAGCTGGGTGGCGAAGGCGGCGTCGCGGGTGTCGAGCCGGCGCTCGCGCAGCAGCTGGGGCAGCAGCAGGTTGGCGTAGGCCTCGCGCGAGGAGACGCCGTCCAGCACGTCGTAGGCGGTCAGCCGCGCCCCGTCCAGCGGACGGCGCTTGCTGGCCGGGTGCGGCCGCCGGCCGCGCTGCGGACCGCCGGAGGGGCGCTTCGGGGGCCGGGTCACGCGGTCTCCCCCAGCCGGTCGCCGGCGGTGAGCCGGGCGCCGCGCGCCCAGTCCCCCGCGGGGATCATCCGCTTCCCGGCGGGCTGCACCTCGCCCAGCCGCACCGCACCGGTGCCCGTGCCGGCGAGGACGTCGCGGCCGGCCACCGCCAGCTCGCCCGGGGCCAGCGACGGCGCGTCCGCCACCGGCGTCACCGGGCCCAGACGCAGCCGGTCGCCGCGCCAGGTGGTCCACGCGCCGGGTGCCGGCGTCACGCCGCGGACCCGCCGGTCGACGACGTGCGCGGGCAGCGCCCAGTCGACGCGGGCGTCGGCGGTCTCGACCTTCGGCGCCAGGCTGACGCCGTCGGCCGGCTGCGGCTGCGCCTCGAGCGCGCCGGCGGCGATGCCGTCGAGGGTGGCGACCAGCAGCTGCGCGCCGCTGACGGCGAGCCGGCCGAGGAGGTCACCGGCGGTGTCCCGCGGCCCGATGGCCTCGGTGACGGTGCCGAACACCGGGCCGGTGTCCAGGCCCGCCTCGAGCCGGAAGGTGGCCGCGCCGGTGATCTCGTCGCCGGCCATGATCGCGTGCTGCACCGGGGCGGCGCCGCGCCAGGCGGGCAGCAGCGAGAAGTGCAGGTTGACCCAGCCGTGGGTGGGCAGGTCGAGCGCGGCCTGCGGGATCAGCGCCCCGTAGGCGACCACCGGCGCGCAGTCGACGGCGAGGTCGGCCAGCTGGTCGAGGAACTCCGGCTCGCGCGGCGAGCGCGGCTGCAGCACGGGGATGCCGGCGGCGTCGGCGCGCTCGGCGACCGGGGACCGGCTGGCGGTCCGGCCGCGCCCCGACCGGGCGTCGGGGCGGGTGAGGACCGCCGCCACCTCGTGGTCCGAGGCCAGCAGCGCCTCCAGCGACGGGACGGCGGGCGCCGGCGTACCGGCGAACAGGACCTTCAGTGCGGGCTCACTTTCACGACGGGGAGGTAGGCGGGGATGCCGGCCCACTCGGCGGCCTCGAGCTCGGCCAGGGCCTCGACGCGGGCGACCTCGTCGAGGCGGTCGACGAACAGCACGCCGTCGAGGTGGTCGGTCTCGTGCTGGATGGCGCGGGCCAGCAGCTCCGAGCCCTCGATCCGCACCGGGTCGCCGTGCATGTTCCAGCCCGACGCCACCACGTGCAGGTGCCGCCGGCAGTCGTAGCGCAGGCCCGGGATCGACAGGCAGCCCTCGGGGCCGTCCTGGACCTCCTCGCCCACGGCGACGACGTCGGGGTTGACCAGGTGGCCGACCTCGCCGTCGACGAACCAGGTGAACACCCGCAGGCCGACCCCGATCTGCGGAGCGGCCAGCCCGGCCCCGCCGGCGGCGTGCATCGTCTCGGTCAGGTCGCCCACCAGCTGCCGCAGCTCGGCGTCGAAGTCGACGACCGGGGCGGCGGGGGTGCGCAGGACGGGGTCGCCGTACAGCCGGATGGGGGTGACGCTCACCCGTCGATCGTAGGCGTGGCTCAGACGAGGTCGAGCGGGTCCAGCTGGACGCGGATGTGCTCGGGCACCTTCTTCGCGCTGCGCACGCCCTGCACCTCGGCGAGCGCGTGCGCCAGCGCCGCGCCGGCCGCGCGCGGCACGCGGACCAGGTAGCGCTCCCGCTCCCCCTCCTGGCCGGGCCGCGGCCGCTCGGGCACCGGGCCGAGCAGGTCGGCGCCCTCGGGCAGCCGGAGCGCCTCGAGGAACTCGGCCAGCGCGGCCGGGGAGCCCGCGACCGACGCCATCCGGGTGACCGGCGGGAAGCCCAGCTCACGCCGGTCGGCCAGCTCGCGGGCGGCCAGCCAGGCGGGGTCCCAGCGCACCAGCGCCTGGACGACGGGGTGCCCGGCGTCCGCCGCGACGACGACGTGACCGCCGGCCGCGGCCGGGCGCACGAGCGTCGCGGCGTTCATCCAGCGGCGCAGCGTCTCCTCCCCCGCCCGCAGGTCGGCGCGGCCCAGCAGCGCCCACGAGTCCAGCAGCAGCGCCGCGCCGTACCCGCCCTCGGCCACCGGCTCGGCGCCCGGCGTGGCGACGACGAGGGACGCCCCGCCCGGCACGGTGGCCAGCACGCCCGAGGTGCTGCCCGACGTCCGCATCGCCGCGCCGGGGAAGGCGCGGGCGAGCTCCTCCGCCGTCCGCGAGTCACCGATGACCGAGGCGCGCAGCTTCGTGCCGTGGCAGTGCGGGCAGTCGAAGGTGGCCGCCGGCCGGGCGCACCACCGGCAGGCCGGGATGCGGGTGCCCCCGGGTCCGGGGCGCGGGGAGATGCCCAGCGGCCCCGAGCAGTGCGCGCAGCGGGCCGGCGCGCGGCAGCGCGCGCAGGCCAGCGAGGGCACGTAACCGCGGCGCGGCACCTGCACCAGGACCGGGGTGTCGGCGGCCAGCGCCTTCCGTGCCGCCTCGTGCGCCAGGGAGGGCAGCCGGGCCGAGCGGGCGGCGGCGTCGCGGGCCAGCTCGAAGTCCTCGCCGAGCGCCTGCACGCGCGGCGCCGCGGACCGCAGCACCGCCCGGTCCGCCACCAGCTCGTGCGCCCACCCCGACTCGACCAGCAGCGCGCCCTCCGCGGTGCGCGTGGTCCCGGCGACCACGGCGGCGCAGTCGTCCAGCCACGCGCGCTGGACCAGCACGTCGCGGGCGTGGGGGTACGGCGCGCGCTCGTCGGCGTGCAGGTCGTCCCCGTCGTCCCAGATCACCACCAGGCCCAGGTCCCGGACCGGCGCGAACATCGCCGCGCGCGTACCGAGCACCACCTGCGCCGCTCCGCGCGAGGCGGCCAGGAACGAGCGGTAGCGCTTCTCCGGTGAGTCGTCGGCGCGCAGCACGGTGAACGCGTGCGCCGGGAGGAGCGCGGCTGCCGCCGCGGCGAGCCGGTCCAGGTCCCGGCCGTCGGGGACGACGACCAGCGCGCCGCGCCGCCCGGAGAGCGTGGCGCGGCACAGCTCGACCAGCCGGGCCGGCCAGTCCTCCCCGGGCAGCGCCGTCCACACCGCCCGCGCCGGCCGGCCCTCGGCGAGCGCGTCGAGCAGCGCCGGGCCGGCCGTGTAGCGCGCGAACCCCGCGGGGTCCGGCGGCCCGGGCAGCGCCTCGGGCGTCGGCGACTCGCGCTTCTCCGCGGCCGCCCGCCGCGGTGGCAGCGCCAGCCGCAGCACGTCGCTCAGCGTCCCGGCGTACCGGTCGGCCACCGTGCGGGCCAGCCGCGCCACCTGCGGGGTGAGCACCGGCTCGCCGGAGGGGACGTGCGACAGCGGCTGGAGGGTGCCGGCGAAGTCGGTGCTGTCCCCGACCTCCCAGACGACGCCGTCGACCAGCCGGCCGTGGAACCGCACCCGCACCCGGCAGCCGGCCTGCACGGTGTCCTCGAGCTTCTCGGGGACGGCGTAGTCGAAGGGCCGGTCCAGGTGCGCCAGCGGCACGTCGACGACGACCCGGGCCACGCGCGGCAGGCGCGCGGGACCCGGGTCGTCGGGTGGGACGGGGGTGCTCAGGAGGTCAGAGGCCCACGGCCGAGCGGAGGGCCTCGACGCGGTCGAGGCGCTCCCACGGCAGGTCGACGTCGGACCGGCCGAAGTGGCCGTAGGCGGCCGTCGGCGCGTAGATCGGGCGCAGCAGGTCCAGGTCGCGGACGATCGCGCCGGGGCGCAGGTCGAACACCGTGCTGATGGCCTTCTCGAGGACGTCGTCGGCGACGGTGCCGGTGCCGAAGGTCTCGACGAACAGGCCGACCGGGTGCGCGGCGCCGATCGCGTAGGCGACCTGCACCTCGCAGCGCTTGGCCAGCCCGGCGGCGACGACGTTCTTCGCCACCCAGCGCATCGCGTAGGCCGCCGAGCGGTCCACCTTCGACGGGTCCTTGCCCGAGAAGGCGCCGCCGCCGTGGCGGGCCATGCCGCCGTAGGTGTCGACGATGATCTTGCGGCCGGTCAGCCCGGCGTCGCCCATGGGGCCGCCGATGACGAACTTGCCGGTCGGGTTGACCAGGAGGCGGTAGCCGTCGGTGGGCAGGCCGAGGGCGGCCAGCTCCGGCTCGACGACGAGCTCCTTGATGTCGGGGGCGAGCAGCTGCTCGATCGAGATGTCCTCGGCGTGCTGCGAGGAGACGACGACGGTGTCGACGGCGACCGGGCGGTCGTCCTCGTAGACCACGGTGACCTGGGTCTTGCCGTCGGGGCGCAGGTAGGGCACCGAACCGTCCTTGCGCACGGCCGAGAGGCGGCGGGCCAGGCGGTGCGCCAGCGCGATCGGCAGCGGCATGAGCTCGGGGGTCTCGTCGGTGGCGTAGCCGAACATCAGGCCCTGGTCGCCGGCGCCCTGGCGCTCGATCGCGTCGTCGGCCGAGCCCGAGGTGCGGGCCTCGTAGCCGGTGTCGACGCCCTGGGCGATGTCGGGCGACTGCGCGCCGATGGAGACGCTGACGCCGCAGGAGGCGCCGTCGAAGCCCTTGCGGGAGGAGTCGTAGCCGATGCGCAGCACCGTCTCGCGGACGATGGAGGCGATGTCGACGTAGCCGGCGGTGGTCACCTCGCCCGCGATGTGCACCTGGCCGGTCGTGATCATGGTCTCGACGGCGACGCGGCTGCGCGGGTCCTGGGCGAGCATGGCATCCAGGATCGAGTCGCTGATCTGGTCGGCGATCTTGTCCGGGTGCCCCTCGGTGACCGACTCGGACGTGAAGAGACGGCGTGACATGTCGGTACTCCTGGGTCGCTGGGCACGAGTCGTCGAGCCGTTCGCTTCCACGACTCGTGGGGGCACGGTACCCGGCCGGGGCGGACCCCCGGCCGGGGACGGGTGGGGCTGGGGATCCCCGGGGTCAGGCGGGGGTGAGGCGGGCGGCGATCGTCGTCCAGATCCCGGCGGCGATCAAGTCCTTCGGGCCGGGCCCGATCTCGTCGGCCGCGCCGTCGGCGGCCAGCACGACGACGGAGTTGTCCTCCTTGCCGAAGACCTGGCCGGCGGAGACGTCGTTGACGACCAGCAGGTCGCAGCCCTTGCGGGTGAGCTTCGCGCGGGCGTGGGTGAGCACGTCGGCCTCCGCGTCCCCGGTCTCGGCGGCGAACCCCACGACCAGCTGCCCCGGGCGGCGCCCGGCCACCAGCTCGGCGAGGACGTCGGCGTTGCGGACCAGCGGCACGGAGTCCGGCTCACCCGCGGAGTCCTTCTTCATCTTGGCGCCGGCCACGCTCGCCGGGCGGAAGTCGGCGACGGCGGCGCTCATCACCAGGACGTCGGCCATGGCTCCCCCGCCCGACCCCGCCTCCGCGTGCATCGCCGTCCGCAGCTCCTCGGCGGTGCCGACCGGCACCACCCGGACGCCGAAGGGCGCGGGCAGCTCGACGTTGGCCGCGACCAGGACGACGTCGGCGCCGCGGGCGGCGGCGACGCGGGCCAGCGCCCAGCCCTGCTTGCCCGAGGAGCGGTTGCCCAGGTAGCGGACCGGGTCCAGCGGCTCGCGGGTGCCGCCGGCGCTGATGACGACGCGGCGCCCGGCCAGGTCCTGCGCGAGCGCGGCCGCCCCCGACTCCAGGACGACGGCGGCCAGGGCGGCGACGTCGGCGGGCTCGGGCAGCCGGCCGGGGCCGGAGTCGGGGCCGGTCAGGCGGCCGACCGCGGGCGGCAGGACGACCGCGCCGCGGCGGCGCAGGGTGGCGACGTTGTCCTGCGTCGCGGGGTGCAGCCACATCTCGGTGTGCATCGCCGGGACGAAGACCACCGGGCAGTGCGCGGTGAGCAGCGTGGCGGTGAGCAGGTCGTCGGCGCGGCCGGTGGCGGCCCGGGCCAGCAGGTCGGCGGTCGCCGGGGCGACGACGACGAGGTCGGCGGTCTGCCCGATGCGGACGTGGGCGACCTCGTCGACGTCGGACCACACGTCGGTGGTCACCGGGTTGCCCGACAGCGCCTCGAAGGTGGCCGCGCCGACGAAGTGCAGCGCCGCCGGGGTGGGGACGACGCGGACGTCGTGCCCGGCCTCGGTGAAGGCGCGCAGCAGCAGGGCCGCCTTGTACGCGGCCACGCCCCCGCTGACGCCCAGCACGATCCGACTCATGCGCTCATCCTGCCGCAGGCACGACGACGCCCCCGGCCGGGACCGGGGGCGTCGTCATCACTTCTGGGGTGCCCGGGGCGGGTGCCCGGGCGGCCGGCTCAGTTCTCGCCGGCGGTGTGGGTCAGCAGACCCTCGTTGATCTCGCGGAGCGCGATCGACAGCGGCTTCTCCTGCGGCGCGGTGTCGACCAGCGGACCGACGTACTCCAGCAGGCCCTCGGAGAGCTGGCTGTAGTAGGCGTTGATCTGCCGGGCGCGCTTCGCGGCGAAGATGACCAGGCCGTACTTGCTGCTGGTGCGCTCGAGCAGCTCGTCGATCGGCGGGTTGGTGATGCCCTCGGGGGCGGGTGCGACTCCGGACACGGGCGGGCGTGCTCCTCATTCGACAGCGGGAGGGAGGGACCGGTGGGGCTCTCCCTCGTGGGCGCTACTCCCCCGGCACGAGTCCGGGCGAGGGCGCAGTCAGCAAGCCTACCAACTCGTCGGCGGCGCGGGCCACGTCGTCGTTGACGACCACCACGTCGAACTCCCCGGCGGCGTCCAGCTCGGCCTGCGCGATGGCCAGCCGGGCCTCCTGGACCTCGGCCGGTTCGGAGCCGCGACCGGCCAGCCGGCTGACCAGCTCGGCCCAGGACGGCGGCGCGAGGAAGACCAGCTGCGCCTCGGGAGCGCGGGCGCGCACCTGGCGGGCGCCCTGCAGCTCGATCTCCAGCAGGGCCGGAGCACCGGCGGCCAGCTGCGCGCGCACCGGAGCGGCCGGGGTGCCGTAGCGGTTGCCCGCGTACTCGGCCCACTCCAGCAGCCCGTCGGTGGCGACCAGCCGGTCGAACTCGGCGGCGTCCACGAAGTGGTAGTGGACGCCGTCGACCTCGCCGGGCCGGGGGCGGCGGGTGGTGGCGGACACCGACACCCAGACGTCGGGATGCCTCCGCCGGACCTCGGCGACCACGGTGCCCTTGCCGACCCCGGAGGGTCCGGAGAGCACGGTGAGCCGTGCCGGTGCCTTCGCTGCCACTCGTCGTCCTCGTCCGGTCGTGCGCGTGCGGGCCGGAACGGGGCTCAGGCGTCCTGGTCGGCCGCGAACTCCGTCTCCAGCGCCCGGCGCTGGTTGGCGCCCAGGCCCCGGACGCGGCGCGTCGGGGAGATCTCCAGGCGTTCCATGATCTTCGCAGCCCGCGCCTTGCCGACGCCCGGGAGGGACTCCAGGACGGCCGACACGCGCATCTTGCCGATCACCTCGTCGGTCTCGCCCTGCTTGAGGACGTCGCCGACGGTCGCGCCCTTGCTCTTGAGCCGCTCGCGCAGCTCGGCGCGCGCCTTGCGCGCGGCGGCGGCCTTCTCGAGTGCGGCTGCGCGCTGTTCCGGGGACAGTTCGGGAAGGGGCATGGTGCGACCCAATCGTGTCGTCGCCGGCGGCGTCGCCGGCGGTGCTGTTCGCGGATCCAGGGTGGTGGGTGCGACGTGCGCCCTGAGCCTCACGATCCGGCGAGTATGAGGCAAATCCGCAGGTCACGACACCATCCGCTGCGCGGCTCGCAGGAGGCACCGGCACCGCGCACGGCCGGGTGACCGCGCCGCTCACCCTTCGTGATCACCGCAGGTCAGGGGTGGATGCGGACGGACCCGTTCCGAACCGGTTCCCGACCGATCGGCAAGGCGCCGGAGCGCGACACGCCGCACGCGCGACACGCCGGTGGGGACGCGGTCCCGGCCGGTCCGGCCGACGGCTCAGCCGGCGAGCGCCGCCGACCAGCGGTCGGCCGCCGCCCGCAGCGCCGCGGTGCCCGGGCCGGCGGAGAGCACGTCCCGCGAGACGCTGGGCAGCACGACCAAGCCGGCGCCGAACAGCCGGCGCACGTCCTCGGGCGACCCGCCCTGGGCGCCCAGGCCCGGGGCGAGCACCGGCCCCCCGAGCCCGCCCAGGTCGACGTCGAGGTCGCTCAGCGTGGCGCCGACGACGACGCCGAACGAGCCGCCCGGGGTCTCCGCGTTCCAGCCCGCCACGGTGTCGACGACGCGCTGCGCGACCGACGGCGATCCGACCAGCTGGAGGGAGCCGGCGTCCGGGTTGGAGGTCCGCGCCAGGACGAACAGCCCTCCCCCGTGCGCGCGGGCGGTGTCGACGGCGGGCTGCAGCGAGCCGGCGCCCAGGAAGGGGCTCACCGTCATCGCGTCGACCGCCAGCGGGTGGTCGGGGCGCAGGTAGTCGGCGTAGGCGGCCATCGTGGAGTCGATGTCCCCGCGCTTGGCGTCCAGCAGCACCAGGGCCCCGGCGGCGCGGGCGCGGGCGACGCCGTCCTCCAGCACCGCCAGGCCCCGCGAGCCGTGCCGCTCGTAGAAGGCCGCCTGCGGCTTGAGGACGGCGACCGACCCGGCCAGCGCGTCGACGACGGCGTCGGTGAACCGGGCCAGGCCCTCCGGGCTGTCCGGCAACCCCCAGCGCTCCAGCAGCGGCGGGTGCGGGTCGATGCCCACGCACAGCGGACCGCGGGCGGCGACGGCATCGGCGAGGCGGGAGCCGAAGGGTGCGGTCACGGGTTTCCTCCGGATCGTGGCAGGGTGCTCGCCAGCGCGGCGGTGCAGGACGCGGCCAGCCCGGGGTCGGCGAAGGCGCCGGCCGCGGTCTGCACCGCGTCGGCGCCGGTGGCGAACAGCGCCTCGAACGACGCCGGGTCGGTGACCCCGCCCATGGCGAGGACGTCGAAGGGGACGCCGCCGGCCTCGCGCAGCGCGACCAGCCGCCGGGTGAAGTCCAGCGCCGGCTCGCGGACGGCGATGCCCGACAGCCCGGCCAGCTCGCGCCCGGGGAAGGTCGGGGTGCCGTCGCTGCGGCGCACCCGGCTCTGCACGGTGTTGATGCCCGCGATCCCGTCGACCAGGGGCGCGAGGCGCGGCACGAGCGCGGCCAGCTGCGGCTCGTCGAGCCAGGAGAGCTTGGCGACCAGCCCGGCGCCGTCGTCGAGCGCGCGGCGGACGTGCTCGACGACGGCCACGGTGGCGTCGGGGTCCAGGCACAGCGGCGGCTTCACGCCGCTCGCCGAGCGGTCGAGGGTGTTCGGGCAGGAGAGGTTGAGCTCGACGACCTGCGCGCCGGCCTCGCGGGCCATGAGCGCCGTGCGGGCGAAGTCGCCGGCCAGGGCGGCGACGTCGCCGCGACCCTCGGGGTCCTCCCCCATGACGCTGACCAGGAGCAGCTGCTCCTCGCCCACCGCGGCGACCGCCCGGGCGAGGTCGGCCATCCACTCCGCGGGCTCGGGCGAGGGCACGCCGAAGGAGTTGACGCTGCTGACCTCGCGGGTGCCCGGCGGCACCCAGTCCCACGGGTCGGCCACGACGTCGGCGTCCGCCCCGGGGGCGAGGCTCGCGGTCTCCCGGGCGGCGAGCACCCAGTTCGGCGCCTCGTTGGCCGGGTGGGCGCGGCCGCGCACGGTCTTGTAGGTGAGCACGTTCCAGCCGTTGGCGACGTTGTGCCGCACCCACGCCTCGCTGCCGTTGAGCACGCACGCCGGGATGCCGATCGGGAAGCCGACCGAGCGGCCGAGCAGCCGCCAGCGGCGTCCCCCGGCCGACGGCCGCTCGGGGAGCCGGGCGCCCAGCGGGCGGTCGAGGTTCTCCCGGAACCCGCCGAGCACGTCGTAGGCCGGCGTCGGCAGCCCGTGCCCGGCGAGCAGGTCGGCACGGCGGGCGACGTAGAGGACCCGGACCAGCAGCGGCAGGTCGGCGTCCCCGACCCCGCCGGAGGCCAGGCGCCCGGCGAGGTCCTCGGCGGCCCCGGTCAGCGCGGCGAGCTCGCCGGCCGGCGGCGTGCCGAACCGGGTCAGCCCGGCCCGGAACGCTGCCGGCAGCTGCTCGACCAGCCCGCGCGCGACCAGGTCGTCGCGCAGTTGCCGGACCGGGGAGCTCACGCCTGCGCTCCCGCGGCCAGCGCGGCGTGCACCTCCTGGAGGCTGCGCACGCCGATGCCGCCCTGCCGCAGCGCCTCGATGCCCTGCACCGCGGCACCCAGGCCCTGCACCGTGGTGATGCACGGGATGCCGGCGGAGACCGCGGCGGTGCGGATCTCGTAGCCGTCCAGCCGCGGGCCGCTGTTGCCCGGCGCGCCGAACGGCGTGTTGACCACCATGTCGACGTCCCCGGCCAGGATCGCCTCGACGACGTTGCCCGGACCCTCGCTGAACTTGCCGACCACCTCGGCGGTCACGCCGTTGCGGCGCAGCACCTGCGCGGTGCCGGCCGTGGCGAGGATGCGGAAGCCGAGGTCGGCGAGCCGCTTGACCGGGAAGATCGCGCCGCGCTTGTCGCGGTTGGCCAGCGAGACGAAGACCGTGCCCTTCACCGGCAGCGACCCGTAGGCGGCCGCCTGGGACTTGGCGAAGGCGGTGCCGAACTCGGTGTCCAGGCCCATGACCTCGCCGGTCGACTTCATCTCCGGGGAGAGCACGGTGTCCACCCCGTGGCCCTCGAGGTCGCGGAACCGGTGGAAGGGCAGGACCGCCTCCTTGACCGCGATCGGCGCGCCCTCGGGCAGGTCGGTGCCGTCGCCGGTCGCGGGGAGCACCCCGGCCGCGCGCAGCTCGGCGATCGTCTCCCCCACCGCGATGCGCGCCGCCGCCTTGGCCAGCTGCACCGCCGTCGTCTTCGACACGAACGGCACCGTGCGGCTGGCCCGCGGGTTGGCCTCGATGACGTAGAGGATGTCGTCCTTGATCGCGTACTGGACGTTCATCAGCCCGCGGACGCCGATCCGCTCGGCCAGCTTCTCCGTGGCGGCCCGGATCTTCAGCAGGTCCGCGGTGCCGAGGGTGATCGGCGGCAGGGCGCACGCGGAGTCACCGGAGTGGATGCCGGCCTCCTCGATGTGCTCCATGACCCCGCCCAGGTAGAGGTCGGTGCCGTCGTAGAGCGCGTCCACGTCGATCTCGACGGCGTCCTCGAGGAAGCGGTCCACGAGCACCGGGTGGTCGACGCTGACGTCGGTCGCCTTGGCGATGTAGGCCTCGAGCGTGGCGTCGTCGTAGACGATCTCCATACCGCGGCCGCCCAGCACGTAGGAGGGGCGCACCAGCACCGGGTAGCCGATGTCCGCCGCGATCGCGCGGGCCTCGGCGAACGTGGTCGCCATCCCGTGCTTGGGCGCGAGCAGCCCGGTGTCGGAGAGCACCCGGCTGAACGCCCCGCGGTCCTCGGCGTCGTCGATCGCCTCGGGCGAGGTGCCCAGCACCGGCACGCCGGCGTCCTTGAGCCGCTGCGCCAGCGCCAGCGGCGTCTGCCCGCCCAGGGTGCAGATGACGCCGGCGACCGGGCCGGCGGCGCGCTCGGCCTCGACCACCTCGAGGACGTCCTCGAAGGTCAGCGGCTCGAAGTAGAGCCGGTCGGCGGTGTCGTAGTCGGTGGAGACGGTCTCGGGGTTGCAGTTGACCATCACCGCCTCGTAGCCGGCGTCCTGCAGCGCCAGCACGGCGTGCACGCAGGAGTAGTCGAACTCGATGCCCTGCCCGATCCGGTTCGGCCCGGAGCCCAGGATGAGCACCGCCGGCTTCTCGCGCGGCTCGACCTCGGTCTCCTCGTCGTAGGACGAGTAGTGGTACGGCGTGCGGGCGGCGAACTCGCCGGCGCAGGTGTCGACGGTCTTGTAGACCGGCCGGATGCCCTGCCGCCAGCGCAGCGACCGGACGCCGTCCTCACCGGCGAGCTCGGGGCGCAGCGCGGCGATCTGCCGGTCCGACAGCCCGTACCGCTTGGCCCGGCGCAGCACCTCCGGGGTGAGCGACGGCGCGGTGCGCACCTCGTCGGCCACCCCGCGGACCAGCGCGATCTGGTCGACGAACCATGGATCGAATCCACTAGCAGCCGCTACGTCTTCGACGCTCGCACCGGCGGCGAGCGCCGCCTCGGCGAGGTAGAGCCGGCCGTCGACCGGCACGCGCAGCGCGTCGAGCAGCTCCTGGGCGCTCCGCGTCTCCTCCCCACCGGTCCAGAAGCCGGCGACCTTGGTCTCGGTGGAGCGCATCGCCTTGCCGAGGGCCTCGGCGAAGTTGCGGCCCATCGACATGACCTCGCCGACGCTCTTCATCGTCGTCGTCAGCCGGGGGTCGGCACCGGGGAACTTCTCGAAGGCGAACCGCGGGATCTTGACCACGACGTAGTCCAGCGTCGGCTCGAACGCCGCCGGGGTGACGCCGGTGATGTCGTTGGTGATCTCGTCGAGGGTGTAGCCGATGGCCAGCTTCGCGGCGATCTTGGCGATCGGGAAGCCGGTGGCCTTGGACGCCAGCGCGCTGGACCGGGAGACCCGCGGGTTCATCTCGATGACGACCAGCCGGCCGTCGGCGGGGTTGACGGCGAACTGGATGTTGCAGCCACCGGTGTCGACGCCGACCTCGCGCAGCACGGCGATGCCGACGTCGCGCATCTTCTGGTACTCGCGGTCGGTGAGCGTCATCGCCGGAGCGACGGTCACCGAGTCGCCGGTGTGCACGCCCATCGCGTCGATGTTCTCGATCGAGCAGATGACCACCACGTTGTCGCTGCGGTCGCGCATCAGCTCCAGCTCGTACTCCTTCCAGCCCAGCACCGACTCCTCGATGAGGACGGTGTGCACCGGGGAGTCGGCCAGGCCGTGGGAGGCCATGCGGCGCAGCATCGCCTCGTCGGTGGCGAAGCCCGAGCCGAGCCCGCCCATGGTGAAGCTGGGCCGGATGACGACCGGGTAGCCGACCTCCTCGGCGGTCGCGAGCGCCTCCTCGACGGTGGAGCACACCGTCGAGCGGGGGGCGTCGGCGCCGATCGAGCGGACGATGTCCTTGAACAGCTGCCGGTCCTCGCCGCGGTTGATCGCGTCGACGTCGGCGCCGATCAGCTGGACGCCGTACTTCTCCAGCACGCCGTTCTCGTACAGGCCGATCGCGATGTTCAGCGCGGTCTGCCCGCCGAGGGTGGCCAGCAGCGCGTCGGGGCGCTCCTTGGCGATGACCTTCTCGACGAACTCCGGGGTCAGCGGCTCGACGTAGGTGGCGTCGGCGACCTCGGGATCGGTCATGATCGTCGCCGGGTTGCTGTTCACCAGGCTGACCCGCAGGCCCTCGGCGCGCAGCACGCGGCAGGCCTGGGTGCCGGAGTAGTCGAACTCGGCGGCCTGGCCGATGAGGATCGGCCCGGAGCCGATGACCAGGACGTGCTCGATGTCGGTGCGCTTCGGCATCAGTTCTTCTCCCCGGCGCGGGCGGACTCCATGAGGTCGACGAAGCGCTGGAACAGCGGCGCGGCGTCGTGCGGCCCGGCGGCCGACTCGGGGTGGAACTGGACGCTGAAGGCCGGCGTCTCGAGCAGCCGCAGCCCCTCGACGACGTCGTCGTTCAGCCCGACGTGGCTGACCTCCACCGGCCCGTACGGGGTGTCGGTGGGCCGGTCGAGCGGGGCGTCGACGGCGAAGCCGTGGTTGTGGCTGGTCACCCGGACCGTGCCGCTGACCCGGTCGAGCACCGGCTGGTTGAGCCCGCGGTGGCCGAAGCGCAGCTTGTAGGTGCCCAGGCCCAGCGCGCGGCCCAGGATCTGGTTGCCGAAGCAGATGCCGAACAGCGGGCGGCGGGCGTCCAGCACGCCCCGCACCGCGGCGACGGCGTAGTCGGCGGCGGCCGGGTCGCCCGGGCCGTTGGAGAGGAACACCCCGTCCGGGCCCGCGGCGAGCAGCTCCTCGGCGGTGGCCGTCGAGGGCAGCACGTGCGTCTCGACGCCGAGCTCGGCCAGGTGCCGCGGGGTGGCGGTCTTGATGCCCAGGTCGAGCGCGGCGATGGTGAACCGCTTCTCCCCCACCGCCGGGACGACGTAGGCCTCGCCGGTGCTCACCGTGGGTGCGAGGTCCGCACCGGCCATGCCGGCGGCCGCGGTGACCCGGGTCAGCAGTTCGTCGACAGAGAGCTCGCTGCTGATGCCGGCGCGCATGGCGCCGCGGTCGCGCAGGTGGCGGGTGAGCGCACGGGTGTCGATGCCGCTGATGCCGACGATGCCCTGGGCGACCAGCTCGTCGTCCAGCGTCCCGGTGGCCCGCCAGTTAGAGGTGCGTCGCGCGGGGTCGCGCACGACGAACCCGGCCGGCCACATGCGGCGGCTCTCGTCGTCCTCGCCGTTCACGCCGGTGTTGCCGATGTGCGGGGCCGTCATCGCCACGATCTGACCGGCGTAGCTGGGGTCGGTCAGCGTCTCCTGGTAGCCGGTCATGCCGGTGGCGAACACCGCCTCGCCGACCGTCGTCCCGACCGCGCCGTAGGCCTCGCCCCGGAACGTCCTGCCGTCCTCGAGCACGAGGATCGCGTCCTTCACTTCTGCGCCTTTCCGTCGAGCACCGTCGGGACTCCCCGCAGGAAGGTCGCGACGACCCGGCCGGGGAGCTCCCGGCCGGCATAGGGGCTGTTGCGGCTGCGGCTGGCCAGCGCGGCCGGGTCGACGGTGGCCCGGCTCGTGGGGTCCAGCAGCAGCAGGTTGGCGGGCTCGCCCGGCGCGATCGGCCGGCCGTGCCCGTCGAGGCGGCCGATGGCCGCGGGGCGCACCGACATGCGGTCGGCGACGCCGGCCCAGTCGAGGCGGCCGGGCTCGACCATCGTCTCGATCACCACGGAGAGCGCCTGCTCCAGCCCCAGCATGCCGGGCCGGGCCGACGCCCACTCGCTCTCCTTGTCCTCCACCGCGTGCGGTGCGTGGTCGGTGCCGACGGCGTCGATCGTGCCGTCGGCCAGCCCGGCGCGCAGCGCCTCGACGTCGGCGTCCGTGCGCAGCGGCGGGTTGACCTTGAACACCGGGTCGTAGCTCTCGGCGCAGGCGTCGGTGAGCAGCAGGTGGTGCGGGGTGACCTCGGCGGTGACCTGCACGCCGCGGGACTTCGCCCAGCGCAGGATCTCCACCGAGCCCGCCGTCGAGACGTGGCAGACGTGCAGCCGCGCGCCGACGTGCTGGGCGAGCAGCACGTCGCGGGCGATGATCGCCTCCTCCGCGGCGGCCGGCCAGCCGGTCAGGCCGAGCGACGCCGAGCGGTCGCCCTCGTGCATCTGGGCGCCCACGGTCAGCCGGGGCTCCTCGGCGTGCTGGGCGACGACGCCGTCGAAGGCCTTCACGTACTCCAGCGCGCGGCGCATGAGCGCGGGGTCGGCGACGCAGTGCCCGTCGTCGGAGAAGACGCGGACCCGCGCGGCGGAGTCGGCCATGGCACCGAGCTCGGCCAGCCGCTCGCCCCGGAGGCCCACGGTCACCGCGCCCACCGGGACGACGTCGACCAGCCCGGCCTCCTGGCCCAGCCGCCACACCTGCTCGACGACGCCGGCGGTGTCGGCGACCGGGTCGGTGTTGGCCATGGCGTGCACCGCGGTGAAGCCCCCGAGCGCGGCGGCCCGGCTGCCGGTCTCGACGGTCTCGGCGTCCTCCCGGCCCGGCTCGCGCAGGTGGGTGTGCAGGTCGACCAGGCCGGGCAGCGCGATCAGCCCGGCGGCCTCGACGACCTCGGCGCCGGTCGCGGAGAGGTTGTCGCCGATGGCGGCGATCCGGCCGTCCTTCACCAGGATGTCGGCCGCGTCGCCGCCGAGCGGGCGCGCGCCCTTGATGAGGTACGTGGTCATGCGGGCGAGCCTCCGAGCAGCAGGTAGAGCACGGCCATGCGGGTGGAGACCCCGTTGGCGACCTGCTCGACGATCGTGGAGCGGGCGGAGTCGGCCACCTCGGCGGCGATCTCCATCCCGCGGTTCATCGGGCCGGGGTGCATGACGATCGCGTCGTCGGGCAGCGCGGCCATGCGGCGGGCGTCCAGGCCGTAGCGGCGGCTGTACTCCCGCGCGCTCGGGAAGAACGAGGCGTTCATCCGCTCGGCCTGCACCCGCAGCATCATCACCACGTCGACCTTGGGCAGCACGGCGTCGAGGTCGTAGGACACCTCCGCCGGCCAGCTGCCCACCCCCACCGGCAGCAGCGTCGGGGGCGCGACGAGGGTGACCTCGGCGCCGAGGGTGTGCAGCAGCCCCACGTTGGAGCGGGCGACCCGGCTGTGCAGGACGTCGCCGACGATCGCCACCCGCGCGCCCTCGAGCCGGCCCAGCCGCTGCCGGATCGTGTACGCGTCCAGCAGCGCCTGCGTCGGGTGCTCGTGCGTGCCGTCGCCGGCGTTGACCACGCTGCCGCGCACCCAGTTCGCCAGCCGGTGGGGTGCGCCCGAGGCCGCGTGCCGGACGACGACGCCGTCGGCACCCATCGCCTCCAGGGTCAGCGCGGTGTCCTTGAGGCTCTCGCCCTTGGAGACGCTGCTGCCCTTCGCGGAGAAGTTGATGACGTCGGCGCTCAACCGCTTGGCGGCCAGCTCGAAGGAGATCCGGGTGCGGGTGGAGTCCTCGTAGAACAGGTTGACCACCGTGCGCCCGCGCAGCGTCGGGAGCTTCTTCACCTCGCGGCCGGCCAGCGCCTGGTCGATCTGCGCCGCCGTGTCGAGCACCAGCGTCGCGTCGTCCCGGTCGAGGTCGGCGGCCTCCAGCAGGTGCCGCTTCACTGCTCCACCACCTCCGTGACGCTGACCTCGTCGACGCCGTCGATCTCCGCGAGCCGCACCGACACCTTCTGGCTGCGCGCGGTGGGCAGGTTCTTGCCGACCAGGTCGGCGCGGATCGGCAGCTCGCGGTGCCCGCGGTCGACCAGGACCGCCAGCTGCACCGCCCGCGGCCGGCCCAGGTCGCGCAGCGCGTCCAGCGCCGCACGCACCGACCGGCCGGAATACAGGACGTCGTCCACGAGCACCACGAGCCGGTCGTCGATGCCGCCGTCGGGCAGCACCGTGGGCTCCAGGGCGCGGACGCCGCGGCGGCGCAGGTCGTCGCGGTAGAGCGTGATGTCGACGGTGCCGACGTCGACGGCGACGCCGGCGAAGGCCTCGATCCGCGCGGCCAGCCGGCGGGCGAGCGGGGCGCCGCGGGTGGGGATGCCGACCAGGACCAGGCCGTCGAGCCCGGCCGTCGGGTCACCGGGTGCGGCAGCAGCGGCTGCGCGCTCGATGAGCTGGTGGGCCATCCGGTCGACCATCCGGGCGACGTCGGCGGCGGAGAGGAGGGAGCCGGCCGACGGGTCGCCGCTGGGGGGCGCCGCGTTCCGGGCAGGCGGGGTCGAGCTGGCCATCAGGCCTCCTTCCCCGCCTCACGGGACGGGTCGTTAAAGGAGTGGGTGGACCTGCCCCGACGGTACTGCACGGGCCCCGCCGGCCCGGCGGCGGTGCGGAGCCGCTGGTCGGGCGCCCGGACTTTCTGCGCCGGGGCGTGACCGGGTGTTGCGCACACCCGTTGACCAGTACGCTGCGTGACGATCACGACCACCCCCAGACGACGGACAGTGAGCAGGAACGCGATGAGCACCGACTACTCACGGGCCCTGGGCGCCCGGCTCCGCGCCATCCGCAACCAGCAGGGCCTGTCCCTGCAGGGCGTGGAGGACAAGTCGCACGGCCGCTGGAAGGCAGTCGTCGTCGGCTCCTACGAGCGCGGCGACCGCGCCGTCACCGTGCAGCGGCTCTCCGAACTCGCCGTCTTCTACGGCGTGCCGGTCTCCGAGCTGCTGCCCGACCCGCGGCCGAGCTCCGCGGTCACCTCCAGCAGCAAGATCGTGCTGAACCTCGAGTCACTGGGCTCGCTGCCCGCCGACGAGGCCGGCCCGCTGGCCCGCTACGCCTCGACCATCCAGGCGCAGCGGCACGACTACAACGGCAAGGTCCTCTCGATCCGCGCCGAGGACCTCAAGTCGCTGGCGATCATCTACGACATGAGCCCCGACGAGCTCACCTCGCGGCTGATCGAGTGGGGCGTCATCTCCGCCGGCATGGAGAGCGTCGTGGGCTTCGGTGGCCCGGACGACGAGGACGAGGAGCTCAACCCCGACTGGGAGCGCCGCCGCTCCCCGCGGTGACCTGAGACGAACGGAGGGCCCCTGCCACGACGGCAGGGGCCCTCCGTCGTTCCGGCCCCGCGTCGAGTGCTGAGTTGTCGTCGGCGGGCGCGGCGTGGCGGCGCGTGTCGGCGACGACAAGTACGCAGTCGGCGGGCGGGCCTGTGCCAGGGTGCAGCCATGCCGGCCGTGCAGATGACCGCCGTGTCCAAGACCTACCGGCGGCGCGGCCGGCCGCCGCACCGCGCGCTGGACCGGCTCGACCTGCTCGTCGAGGACGGCGGGGTGCACGGCTTCCTCGGCCCCAACGGCTCGGGCAAGACGACGTCGATCCGCGTGCTGCTGGGCCTGGTCGCGGCCGACCCGGGCGGCGGGGCGATCCGGGTGCTCGACCAGCCCGTGCCCGACCGGTTGCCCGACGTCATCGGCTCGGTCGGCGCGCTGGTCGAGACGCCGCTGTTCTTCCCCGGCTTCACCGGCCGGCTCAACCTGCAGCTGCTCGCCGAGGCGGCCGGCCTGCCGCGCGCCCGGGTCGAGGAGTGCCTGGAGCTCGTCGACCTCGCCGACCGGGCCGAGGACCGGTTCAAGGGCTACTCGCTCGGCATGAAGCAGCGGCTGGGCATCGCCGCGGCGCTGCTCAAGCAGCCGCGGCTGCTCATCCTGGACGAGCCGAGCAACGGGCTGGACCCGGCCGGCATCCGTGACGTCCGCGAGCTCATCCGCCGCCTCGGCCGGCACGGGCGCACGACCGTGCTGCTCTCCTCGCACCTGCTCAGCGAGATCCAGCAGGTGTGCGACTCGGTGTCGATCCTGACCCGCGGCCGCTGCGTCGCCTCCGGGCCGGTCGCCGAGGTGCTGGCCGGGCGCGGCTCCGGCGACGTGCTCGTGCAGGTCCCCGACCCCGTCGCGGCCGCCGGCGTGCTGCAGCGGGCCGGGTTCGCCGTCTCCCCCGCCGACGGCGGGCTGGTGGTGCACGCCGTCGCCTCCCCCGGCGAGATCACCCGCGCGCTCGCCGGCGCCGGCATCTACCTCGAGGAGCTGAGACGGCTGACCCCCGACCTGGAGAGCGCCTTCCTCGCCCTCACCGGCGGCGAGCACGGCCCCGCCGGCGCCGACCCGGGGACGCCGGCATGAGCGCCGTCGTGCAGCCGTCCGCACCGCCCGCCGAAACCGGACCGCGCCCCGGTCGACCTTCGGCAGCCTGCTGCGCTCGGAGCTGCACCGGTTCCGGTCCCGCCGGTTCATCCAGGTGGTGCTCGCCCTCGCCGTCGTCGGCTGGCTCGCCGCCACGGGCATCGCCCTGACCCAGTACGGCACCCCGACCGCCGACGAGATCGCGCGGGCCGAGCAGCAGATCGACGCCGACGTGGCGATGAACGAGGAGTTCCGCCAGGAGTGCCTGGCCGACGCCGAACTCCCGGCCGGCACCTCGCCCGAGGACTTCTGCGGCCCCGAGCAGTCCCGCGACGACTACGACCTCTCCTGGTACCTGGACACCGCCCCGTTCGACCTCGCCGCCTCCGGCACCACCGGCGCGCTGGGGTTCGCCGCGCTCGCCTCGGTCGTGGTCGCGCTCGTCGGGGCGACCTGGATCGGCGCCGAGTGGTCGACGCGCTCGCTGGTGGCGCTGCTGTTCTGGGTGCCCCGCCGGATGCAGGTGATGGCCGCGAAGGTCGTCGTCCTCACCGGGGCGGCGGCCGTCATCGGCGTGCTCGCCCAGGCCGGCTGGCTGGCGATGGCCGGCACCCTGCACGCGCTCGTCGGCCGGGACGCCGCGCTGCCGGCCGGGTTCTGGGGCGACCTGCTGCAGACCCAGGCCCGCGGCGTGCTGCTCACCGTGCTCGCCGCGCTGCTCGCGTTCGGCCTGACCAACCTGGTGCGCAACACCGGCGCGGCGCTCGGCGTCGCCTTCGTCTACCTGGTCGTGGTGGAGAGCGCGGTGCGCGGGCTGCGGCCCCTGTGGCAGCCCTGGCTGCTCAGCAACAACGCCGTCGCGCTCGTGGAGCAGGGCGGGTCGACCCTCTACGTCTACGACGAGAGCCGGCCCGACGTCGACGGGGTGCTGCAACCGGTCGAGTACTACCTGGGCCACCTGCAGTCCGGCCTGCTGCTCGGCGCCGTCACCGCTGTCGTGCTGGTGCTCGGCGCGGTCCTGTTCGCCAGGCGCGACCTGCAGTGACGAGCGGACGTCGCAGCGGGAGCCCCGTGGACCGAGTCGGCGCGGAGTGGGCCCGGAGGGTCCGTGACGGGTCGGCTGAGGGGCCTCAGTGCCCGTCGGGACGGCTCCTGGCCGCGGTGTCGGCCGGAGGCCGACAGATCACGTCGTGGGGATCTCCGCCTGGAGGACGGCGCCGAGGACGCCGTTGACGTAGGCCGGCGAGTCGTCGGTGGAGAGCGTCTTCGCCAGCTCCACCGCCTCGTCGATGACGACCGCGTCGGGCACGTCGTCGACCCACAGCAGCTCGAAGACGGCCATCCGCAGGATCGCGCGGTCGACGTCGGGCAGCCGGTCCAGCGACCAGCCCGAGGCGTGCGTGTCGATCAGCTCGTCGATGCGCGTCGAGTGCTCGATCACGCCCTCGACCAGCCGGATCGAGTGCTCCGGGACCGGCGGGTTGCCGTCGGCGACCCGCTCCTCGAGCAGCGCCCGGCGGTCGCGGCCGCGCACGTCGGCCTCGTACAGGACGTCGACGGCGCGCTTGCGGGCCTTGGTCCGTGCGGCCATCAGCGGGCGGTCCGGCGCGGGGGCACAGCGGTGGAGGGCATCGCGGACGGGGTCAGTTGACCCGGCCGAGGTACCGGCCGTCGCGGGTGTCGACCTTGAGCTTCTCGCCGGTGGAGATGAACAGCGGGACGTTGATCTGCGCGCCCGTCTCCAGGGTGGCCGGCTTGGTGCCGCCGGTGGAGCGGTCGCCCTGCAGGCCCGGGTCGGTGTGCTCGACCACGAGCTCCATGGTCACCGGGAGCTCGACGTACAGCGGGACCTCGTCGTGCACGGCCACCATGACCTCGGTGTTCTCGAGGAGGTAGTCCGCGCCGCCGCCGACGGTGGCCGCCGGCACGGTGATCTGGTCGAACGTGTCGCCGTCCATGAAGACGAAGTCAGCGCCGTCCTTGTAGAGGAAGGTCATCGTGCGCTTGTCGACGGTGGCCGTCTCGACCTTGAGGCCGGCGTTGAAGGTCTTGTCGACGACCTTGCCCGAGAGCACGTTCTTCAGCGTGGTGCGCACGAACGCGCCGCCCTTGCCGGGCTTCACGTGCTGGAAGTCGGTGACGGTCCAGAGCTGGCCGTCCAGCTTGAGGACGATGCCGTTCTTCAGGTCGTTGGTGGTAGCCATCTAGAGAACCAGCAGTTCCTTGCTCGTGAGGGTCAACAGTTCGGGCGCGTCCGCGGTGACGACGAGGGTGTCCTCGATCCGGACACCGCCGCGGCCGGGAAGGTAGACGCCCGGCTCCACGGTGACGGCCATGCCGGCGGCAAGAGTACCCGCGCCGAGAGGCCCGATGCCCGGCGCCTCGTGGATCTCCAGCCCCACGCCGTGCCCGAGGCCGTGGGTGAAGTGGTCGCCGTGGCCGGCCGCGGCGATGACGTCACGGGAGGCGGCGTCCACCGCGACGACGTCCGCGCCGACCGCCAGGGCGGCTCGTCCGGCGGCCTGTGACTCCGCGACCAGCGCGTAGATCTCGCGCTGCCAGTCGGCCGCCGGGCCCAGCACGAGGGTGCGGGTCATGTCCGAGTGGTAGCCGTCGACGGTGGCGCCGAAGTCCAGCTTCAGGAAGTCGCCGGCCTGCAGCACGGTGCCGTCGGGGCGGTGGTGCGGGATCGCCGAGTTCGCGCCGGTGGCCACGATCGTCTCGAACGAGGGCGCCTCCGCACCGAGGGCGAGCATCCGCGCGTCCAGCTCGCGCCCGACCTCGTGCTCGGTGCGGCCCGGCCGCAGCGCGCCCTCGGTGGCCAGCTCGCCGAGGGCCTCGTCGGCGATCGCGCAGGCCCGCCGCAGCGCCTCGATCTCGCCGGCGTCCTTGATCGCCCGCTGCGCCTCGACCGCCCGCCGGACCGACGCGAGCTCCGGCACGGTGCCGCCGGCGGCGGCGTCGGCCAGCACCGAGCGCAGCTGCTCCAGCCCGTCGACGGTCAGGTCGTGCGACTCGAAGCCCAGCCGGCCGGCACCCGTGCGCACGGCGGCGCGGGCCAGCGCGGGCACGGTGCCGCGGTCGACCAGCACCTCGACGTCGGGCACCTGGGCGGCGGCCTGCGTGGTGTAGCGCCCGTCGGTGCCGAACAGGTCCGCACCGTCGGTGCGCAGCAGCAGCGCGCCGTTGGAGCCGGTGAACCCGGTCAGGTAGCGGACGTTGAGCAGGTTGGTCACCAGGACCGCGTCCAGACCCCGCTCCGCGGCGACGGCCCGCAGCGCGTCCCGGCGTGCCGCGGGGCTCCCCACCCGTCCCGCAGCGCTCACCGGTGGCCCCGCAGCGCCATCCACTGCAGCGCCAGCACGTAGCCCTCGATGCCGAGGCCCGCGATCACGCCGTCGGCCACCGCCGAGACGTAGGAGTGGTGCCGGAACTCCTCGCGCGTGTGCACGTTGCTGATGTGCACCTCGACCAGCGGCCCGGGGAGCGCGGCCAGCGCGTCGCGCAGCACCACCGAGGTGTGCGACCAGCCGGCCGGGTTGAGGACGACGGGATCGCCGGCGTCGGTCGCCTCGTGCACCCAGCGCAGCAGCTCGCCCTCGTCGTCGGTCTGCCGGACGACGACGTCGAGCTCCAGCTCGCGCGCCGTGGTCCCGATGACGTCGACGAGCTGGGCGTAGGTGGTCGTCCCGTAGATCTCGGGCTCCCTCGTGCCGAGCCGGCCGAGGTTGGCGCCGTTGAGGACCTGGATCGTCACGCGGTGTCTCCGTTCGCGGGGGCGGAGGGGTGGGTGGACGACACGGCTGCCCAGGCGGCGTCGAGCCAGGACTGGTCGGGGTCGGTCAGGATGCGGGGGGTGCCGATCCCGTCGAGGACGACGAAGCGCAGCGTGGCGCCGCGGGCCTTCTTGTCCACGCGCATGACCGCCTGGAGGGCGTCCCAGTCCCCGCGGTAGGTGGTCGGCAGGCCCATGGCGGCGATCAGCGTGCGGTGCCGGTCGACCTCGGCGGGGGTGAGCAGTCCCGCCCGTCCGGCGAGCTCCGCGGCGAACACCATGCCGACGGCGACGGCCTCGCCGTGCCGCCAGCCGAAGTCCTCGATCCGCTCGATGGCGTGGCCCAGGGTGTGCCCGTAGTTGAGGAACTCGCGGACGCCGGTGTCGCGCAGGTCCTGCCCGACCGCGTCGGCCTTCACCTGGACGGCGCGGGCGATGAGCTCCTCGGTGTCGCGGCGGCCGGTGGGGTCCTCCCCGAGCAGCCGCAGGACCTCGGCGTCGGCGATGAAGCCGCACTTGACGACCTCGGCCAGCCCCGAGCGGAACTCGGCGTCGGGCAGCCCGGCCAGGGCGTCGGTGTCGGCGAGCACGGCGGCCGGCGGGTGGAAGGCGCCGACGAGGTTCTTGCCGGCGGAGGTGTTGATGCCGGTCTTCCCGCCCACGGCGGCGTCCACCATGCCGAGCAGGCTGGTGGGCACCTGCACGACGGCGACGCCCCGGGCCCAGGTGGCGGCGAGGAAGCCCGCGAGGTCGGTGACCGCTCCCCCGCCGAGCCCGACGACGGCGTCGGTGCGGGTCAGCCCGAGCCGGCCGAACTCCTCCCAGGCACCGGCGGCGACCTCGGCGGTCTTGGCGGCCTCGCCGTCCGGCACCACGATCGACTCGGCGGCGATGCCCGAGGTCTGCAGCGTCTCCACCGCGGCGCCGGCCGCGGCGGTCAGCGGCGGGGCGTGCACGACCACGGCGCGGGCGACGCCGTCGAGCACCAGCCCGAGGCGGGTCTGCGCGCCGGCGCCGATGAGCACCTCGTAGGGCCGCTCGCCGGCGACCTGCACCTGCCTCATCGGGGCTCTCCTCCCCGCACGACGGCGAGCACGTCGACGACGACGTCGTCGGGTTCCCGGCCGCTGGTCGGCACGGTGGCGGTGGCGACCTCGCGGTACAGCGGGGCGCGGTCCTCGAGCATGGTGCGCAGCATGGCGCGCGGGTTGACCGCCAGCAGCGGCCGGTCCCGCGACAGGCCGACGCGCTTGGCGGCCGAGCCCAGGTCGACGTCGAGCCAGACGACCCGCCCGCCGCCGCGGCCGTGCGCCACGAGCAGCGCCCGGGTCTCCGGGTCGACGACGGCGCCGCCGCCGAGGGCGAGCACGCCGTCGTGCTCGGCCAGCGCGCGGGCGACCGCCGCGCGCTCGAGGGCGCGGAAGTGCGGCTCCCCGTGCTCGACGAACAGGTCGGCGATGCGGGTGCCGGTCTCCTCCTCGACGTCCCGGTCGGTGTCGCGGAACCCGACCCCGAGGGCGGCGGCGACCGCGGTGCCCACCGTGGTCTTGCCGGACGCCGGGGGCCCGACGAGCACCAGGATCGGGCCGGTCACCGGAGCGGGAGCGAGTCGAGGTAGGCCGCGGCGTTGCGCCGGGTCTCGGCGACCGAGTCGCCCCCGAACTTCTCCAGGACCGCGTCGGCGAGCACCAGCGCGACCATCGCCTCCATGACCACGGAGCCGCGGGGCACGGCGCAGGCGTCGCTGCGCTGGTTGATCGCGACCGCGGGCTCCTGGGTGGCGACGTCCACGGTCTGCAGCGCACGGGGCACCGTGCTGATCGGCTTCATCGCCGCGCGCACGCGCACCACCTCGCCGTTGGTCATGCCGCCCTCGATGCCGCCGGCGCGGTCGGTGAGCCGCTGCACGCGCTTCTCCCCGCCCGGGCCGTCGACGAGCACGATCTCGTCGTGGGCCACCGAGCCGCGGCGGCGGGCGGTCTCCAGGCCGTCGCCGACCTCCACCGCCTTCACCGACTGCACGCCCATGAGCGCGCCGGCCAGCCGGGAGTCCAGCCGCCGGTCCCAGTGCACGTGGCTGCCCAGGCCCGGGGGCAGGCCGTAGACGACGACCTCGATGACGCCGCCGAGGGTGTCACCGCTCTTCCGGACGTCGTCGATCTCGGCGACCATGGCGGCGCTGGTGGCCGGGTCGGCGCAGCGCACCGGGTCCTCGTCGAGCGCCGGGTTGTCGTCGGGGCCGGGCACGATGCCCTCGGGTGCGGTGACCGGCCCGATGGCGACGACGTGGCTCACCACCGAGACGCCCAGCGCCTGGCGGAGGAACGCCTGGGCGATCGCGCCGAGGGCGACGCGGGCCGCGGTCTCGCGGGCGCTGGCCCGCTCGAGCACCGGCCGGGCGTCGTCGAAGCCGTACTTCTGCATGCCGGAGAGGTCGGCGTGGCCCGGCCTCGGCCGGGTCAGGGCCGCGTTGCGCGCCTGGCCCTCCAGCACGTCGGCGGGCACCGGGTCGGCGGACATGACCGTCGACCACTTCGGCCACTCGGTGTTGCCCACCTGCACCGCGATCGGCCCGCCCTGGGTGCGGCCGTGCCGCACGCCACCGGTGAGGGTCACCTCGTCCTGCTCGAAGGACATCCGGGCCCCGCGGCCGTGCCCCAGCCGGCGCCGGGCCAGCTCGCGGTCCAGGTCGGAGGTCTGCACCTCCACGCCCGCCGGCAGCCCCTCCAGGATGGCGGTGAGCTGCTGACCGTGCGATTCCCCTGCGGTCAACCAGCGCAACATGCCGGCGATTCTGCCAGTACGAGCGCCGCCTCCCCCGCGCGCCATCCGGTTCAGCCCGGCGGGACCGCACCCGTCGCCAGGGCGAGGACGGCGCCGGCCAGCAGCGGCGGGCCGAACGGGAGCGCGGTCTGCCAGGTCGCCCGGCGGGTGACGAGGAGCAGCACCGAGACCAGCGCCCCGGTGAGCAGCCCGAGGAACACCCCCGCCATCAGCACGCCCCAGCCGAACCACCCGAGCAGCAGCCCGAGCAGGCCGAGCAGCTTGACGTCGCCGAGCCCCAGGCCCTGCGGCGAGACCAGCCAGGCCAGCGCCCCCAGGCCGGCGGCCACGGCTCCGGCGGCCGCCGCGCGCAGCAGCGCCGGCCAGGTGCCTTCCGCGGCGGCGTCGACCAGCAGCGCGGCGCCGCAGACGACGTAGGCCGGGTAGGTGACCCGGTCGGGCAGCCGGTGGCCGATCAGGTCGGTGGCGCCGAGGACGACCGCCGCGCCCGCGGCCCACGCCAGCGCCGCGGTGACCGGCCGCAGCCCGGTGAACTCGACCGCTCCGGCCAGCAGCGCGGCGAACACCGCCGTCATCACGCCGGCGCGGGCGCCCCCGGGCAGCGCGGCGTCGTCCCGGCGGCCGAGCCGCACCGCGACCCGGGCCAGCCAGGGCCCGACGACGACGGCGACCACCAGGACGCCGACGGCCAGCGCCGGCCGGGTCGGCTCCACGGTGGGGTCAGGCGGCGGAGAGCGCGGCGTCCAGGGCGCGGCGCATCTCCGCGATCGGCGCGGGCCGGCCGGTCATCAGCTCGACCTGGACGGTGGCCTGCCAGAACAGCACCTCGGCGCCGCCGATGACCGTGCCGCCGGCGGCGGTCACCCGCTCGGCCAGCGGCGTGGGCCAGGGCACGTAGAGGACGTCGAGGACGGTCTGCCCGGCGCGCCACGGCAGGGCGCTGACCGCGGGCTGGCCGGCCACCGGGACGGTGCTCACGACCACCGGCGCGTCGACGACGGCGCCCTCCAGCGGCGACACCGTCACCGGCACCTGCAGGACGTCGAGCACGCGCACCAGGTCCTGGGCGCGGGCCGGCTCCCGGACGACGACGTCGACGTGCCGGGCGCCCAGCGAGGCGAGCGCCACCGCGGCCGCCGCGGCCGTCCCGCCGGCACCGAGCACGGCCGCCCGGTCCACCGAGTCGACCCCGGCGACCTGGAGCGCGGTGCCGATGCCCGCGACGTCGGTGTTCTCCGCGCGCCACCCCCGCTCCTCCCGGACCAGGGTGTTGGCCGCGTGCAGCAGCCGCGGCAGCGGCTCGACCACGTCGGCGACGTCGACGGCCGCCTGCTTGCAGGGCATCGTCACCGAGAAGCCGCGCCACTCCTCGTCCAGGCCGGCCAGCAGCTCCGGCAGGTCCTCGGGCCCGACGTCCAGCGCGTCGTAGCGCCAGCCGTCCAGGCCGAGGGCGGCGTAGGCCGCGCGGTGCAGCAGCGGGGAGAGCGAGTGCGAGACCGGCCGGCCCAGCACCGCGGCCCGGCCGGGCCGCTCAGCCACCGCAGCCGAGGCCTGCGTCGGCGCACCGCTGCCGGGCGGCCTGGAACTCGGCGTAGTCGTCGGTGAAGAAGTGCGCCCCGTCGGAGTTCTGCAGCACGTAGTACAGGAGGTCGCCCGAGCTCGGCGCGAGCGCCGCCTCCAGGCTCTCCTCGCCCGGGGAGCTGATCGCCGTGGGCGGCAGGCCGGTGCGCGTGCGGGTGTTGAACGGGCTGTCGGTGCGCAGGTCGGAGACGGTGAGGTCGTTGCCGCTCTTGCCCAGCCCGAAGGCGAGCGTGGCGTCGATGCCGAGCGGGATGCCCTGCGCCATGCGGTTGTAGATGACCTGGGCGACGTCGGGCCGCTCCGCGTCCAGCCGCGTCTCCGACTGGATCATCGAGGCGACCGTGACGACCTCCGCCGGGGTCCGGCCGGCGGCCGCCGCCCGCGCCTCGAGCTGGAGGTCGGCGGCGACCTTGGTGAACTGCTGCACCATCGCGCGCAGCACCTCGACGGCCGACTGGCCGGGCTCGACGTCGTAGGTGGCCGGGAAGAGGTAGCCCTCCAGCTGGCCGTTGGCGTAGGCGGGCAGCCCGAGCGCGGCGCCGTCCGACGCGGCCGCCTGGAGCTCCTCCATGGGCCGCCCCGTCTCGGTGGCGATGCGGTCGAGCACCCGCGCGACGGTGAGCCCCTCGGGGATGGTCACGGGGGAGAGCAGCCGCGAGCTGGGGTCGAGCAGCAGGTCCAGCGCGGCCTGGCCGCTCATCTGCGAACGCAGGGAGTAGAGGCCGGGCTGGATGCCGGTGGCCTCCGGGCGACCGTCGGCGGCGTCGACGAACGGCCGGGTCGAGGCGATCACGTCGGCGTCGGCCAGCGTCCGGGCGATGTCGCTCAGCGTGTCGCCCTGGGCGACGCGGACCTCGACGGTGCCGGTGCCGGTGCCGGTGTAGTCCTCGGCCTCGGTCAGGCCCATGAGCGCCTGGACGCCGAGCACGATCCCGGCGACCAGCCCGCCGAGCACCAGCAGGCTGAGCAGCACCGCGACGGGACGGCGCCGGCGGCGGCCGCGGCGGCGCGCGGGCGCCGCGCCGGCGTGGTCGTGGGAGTCGTCGCCGAACCGGTCGTCGTCGTGGTGGTCGTCGTGGAACTCGTCGTGGTGGGGGTCGTCGGAGGAGCCGATGACCTCGAGGCCGCCGGTGCGGTCCCACGAATCGGTGTCGCCGTCGGCGGGGTGGGCCGGCGCGGTGTGCCCGGCGTCGTCGGGCCCGTCGTCGTCGCGGTGCCCGGCGTCGTCGGTGCGGCCGGCCTCGCGAGCACCGTCCAGCGGGTGCTCCTCGTGCGGGTCGAACCGGTGCGCGACGGTCGCGTCGTCGTCGGGCGTGCCCCCGGCGGGCGGCTGCAGCCGGTCCCAGACGCCGGAGGGCATCGGCGGCAGCGGAGCCGAGGGGTGCGGCCGGCCCGGGCTCACGCCGCTCGGGGACGTCGTCGTCGCCGCTCGAGTGCCGGGCCCGCGGGTGGTCGGGGTGATCGGTGGAGCCGTAGGACCACCAGGCCGGCTCGGGGAGCGGGCCGGTGCGGTCGGTGCCGGGAGCGGCCGGCGGGCCGGCGGTCCAGGGCAGGGACGGGAGGCCGCCGGTGCTGTCCCCGGCGGAGTGCCGCCCCCGCCCGCCCGGACCACCGGGCACGGTCACGGCCGCGCCCGCCGGCTGTCCAGGTACTGCTGCAGGATCACGACGGCGGCGGCCTGGTCGATCACCGAGCGCTGGCGGCGGCTGTCGATGCCGCCTTGGCGCAGGTGGCTGGCTGCGGTCACGGTCGAGAGCCTTTCGTCGATCAGGTACACGGGCACCTCCGCTATGCGGTCGGCCAGTGCCTGAGAGTAAGCACTGGCGTCTGCCGCGGACGCCCCCGACGCACCCGACAGGTGCCTCGGCTCCCCCACCACCACCTCGGTCACCTCGTAGTTCCACCACGAGGGCGGCGAGACGGTCCAGATCGGCGCCGTCCTTGGCCCGCTGGACCGTCTCCAGCGGGCTGGCCAGGGTGCCGGTCGGGTCGGACAGGGCCAGCCCGACCCGCACGGTGCCGACGTCGACGCCGAGCACCCGGCCCGACGGCGCGGCCGGCTTCGGCGGCACCTTGAGGTGCGCCGGCCAGCCCCCGGACAGGTCGATCTCCGTCGTCTCGTTCGTGACGGGCGGGAACCCCTGGCTCAGGTCGATCTCGGTCGTCGGGTGGTACGTCGGCTGACCCGCCGGCGGACGCGGCCGGGCCGGGGGGACGGCCGGCAGCTCGCGCCGCCGTCCCCCGACCGGACCGGTGTCGTCGGGGTTGTACTCGGAACCGTGGTCGTCGCTCGTGGGCACGGTGCTCACCTTCCCGTGGCGGCCGCAACCGCCTGTTCGCCGGCCTGCAACGCGGCGGGGATCCCTGCAGCGTCGGTGCCGCCCCCCTGGGCGACGTCTGCCTTTCCGCCACCTCGACCGCCGACGGGACCCGCCGCGGCCTTCAACACGTCGTTGGCCGACAGCCCCTGCGCGAGGGCGGCCGGGTTCAGCGCCGCGACGAGAGCCACCTTGCCACCGGACTCCGACGCGAGCAGCACGACGGCCGGGCGCTCGCCCAGCCGGCCGCGGACGTCGAGCGCCAGGGTGCGCAGGTCGCCGCCGGCCAGCCCCGCGGGGGCGCCGGTGACGACGGCGACCCCGCCGACGTCGCGCGCGGCGCCGGCCAGCTGACCGGCCGCGGCGAGGGTCTGCTGGCCGCGCAGCTCGGCGAGCTCGCGGTCGACCTCGCGCAGCCGCGACAGCATGCCGCCGACCCGCTCGACCAGCCCGTCCTGCGGGGTCTTGAGCAGCTCGGCGAGCTGGCGGACGAGGTCGCGCTCGCGGGCGAGGTAGCGGAAGCCCTCCAGGCCCACGACCGCCTCGACGCGACGTGCGCCCGAGCCGACCGAGGACTCGCCGGTCAGCGCCAGCGTCCCGATCTGCGCGCTGCCCCGCACGTGGGTGCCACCGCACAGCTCGCGCGACCAGGGGCCGCCGATCTCGACGACGCGCACCTGCTCGCCGTAGGTCTCGCCGAACAGCGCCAGCGCGCCGAACGCGCGCGCCTCGGGCAGCGTCATCCAGGAGGCGGAGACCGCGTGGTCGGCCCGCACCGCGGCGTTCGCGACGTCCTCGATGTCGGTGCGCTGCTGCTGGGTGAGCGCGCCCTGCCAGGCGAAGTCCAGCCGCAGGTAGCCCGGCCGGTTGTAGGAGCCCGACTGCAGGGCCTGCGGGCCGAGCACCTGGCGCAGCGCGGCGTGCACGACGTGCGTGCCCGAGTGCGCCTGGCAGGCGGAGATCCGCCACTCGTGGTCGACCTCGGCGGTCAGCTCGGTGCCGAGGTGCAGCTCGCCCTCGAGGACGCGCACCTGGTGGGCGACCAGGCCCTTGACCGGGCGCTGCACGTCGATGACCTCAGGCGCGGCCGCCGTCCCAGGTGAGGATGCCGGCGTCGGCGACCTGGCCACCGGACTCGGCGTAGAACGGCGTCCGGTCCAGGACCACGCGGGTGATCTCGCCGGGGCCGGCCGGGCGCGGGGCCTCGTCGTCGGCCTCGGAGACCAGGCCGAGCACCCGGGAGTCGGTGCGCAGCGTCTCGTAGGCCTGCCAGTCGGTGGGCCCGTGGTCGGCCAGCAGCTTCCGGTAGGCGAGGACGTCGACCGAGCCGGTGCGCTTGGCGCGGGCGTCGGCGCGGGCCCGGTCGCGCTGCTCCTGCATCAGCGCGCGGAAGCCCGCCTCGTCGACCGTCACGCCCTGCTCGGCGGCCATCTCGAGGGTGACGTCGATCGGGAAGCCGAAGGTGTCGTGCAGGCTGAACGCCTGGTCGCCCGAGAGCGTCGGGGTGCCCGCCTGCTTGGCCTGCGCCACCGCGGTGTCGAACAGCGCCGTCCCGGAGGTGAGGGTGCGGCGGAACGCCTCCTCCTCCGCGTAGGCGACCGACGAGATCCGGTCGAAGTCGGTGGCGAGCTCGGGGTAGCTGGCGCTCATCGCGTCGCGCGAGACCGGCAGCAGCTCGGGCAGCGTCGCGTCGTCGACGCCGAGCAGCTTCATCGAGCGGACCGCGCGGCGCAGCAGCCGGCGCAGGATGTACCCGCGGCCCTCGTTGCCCGGCGTGACGCCGTCCCCGATGAGCATGAGACCGCTGCGCACGTGGTCGGCGACCACGCGCAGCCGGACGTCGGCGTCCCGGTCCTTGCCGTAGGTGACGCCGGCCAGCTCGGCGGCCTTGCGCAGCACCGGCGCGACCTCGTCGATCTCGTACATGTTGTCGACGCCCTGGAGCAGGTAGGCCACCCGCTCCAGGCCCATGCCGGTGTCGATGTTCTTGTTCGGCAGCTCACCGACGACGGTGAACTCCTCCTTGCTGCGCACGTCGGTGAGCTCGTACTGCATGAAGACGAGGTTCCAGATCTCCAGGAACCGGTCGCCCGCGGTGTCGACGAGCGGACCGCCCTCGGGCCCGAACTCCGGGCCGCGGTCGTAGTAGATCTCCGAGCACGGACCGCCGGGGCCGGCCGCTCCCGTGTGCCAGTAGTTGTCCTTCTTGCCCAGCCGCTGGATCCGCTCGACCGGCAGCCCCGCGATGCGGTGCCAGGCCTCGGCGGCCTCGTCGTCGTCCAGGTAGACGGTGACCCAGAGCCGGTCGGGGTCGAAGCCCAGGCCGCCGTCGTCGACCGAGCCGGTGAGCAGCTCCCAGGCGTGCTGGATGGCGCCTTCCTTGAAGTAGTCGCCGAAGGAGAAGTTGCCGTTCATCTGGAAGAACGTGCCGTGGCGGGTGGTCTTGCCCACCTCCTCGATGTCGAGGGTGCGGACGCACTTCTGCACGCTGGTGGCCCGCGGGTAGGGCGCGGGCTCGCGGCCGGTCAGGTACGGGATGAACGGCACCATGCCCGCCACGGTGAACAGCAGCGACGGGTCCGGGGACACCAGCGACGCGCTGGGGACGACGGTGTGGCCGCGCGCGGCGAAGTGCTCCAGGAAGCGGCGGCGGATCTCGGCGGTCTGCATCAGGTCTTCTCAGGTCGGCGGTCGGGGCCGGACCGGGGCGGCGTGCCCCGGCCCGGGAGGTCAGGAGGGGGCCATGTCACTCGGCGCTGTGCGCGCCGCGGCCGGGCAGCCGCACCTGGTCGCCGGTGGGCAGCGGGGAGTCCAGGCCCGTGCCGGCGCGCAGCTCCTGCTCGCGCTCGGCCATCGCGTCGCGGACGTCGGCGCCGAAGTCGCCGATCGCGTCGGCGAGGTCGCGCAGGCCGTCGGCGATCGAGGCGCCGATGCCCGCGGGGGTCATCTTCTCCGCGGCCCGGCCGAGCTTGCGGACGACGAGGGCGCCGATGGTGACGCCCATGGCCAGCCAGAACAGCCGGCGCATCAGGCGGCCCGCCGCGCGGACCGACGGGCGCGACGCGCCTCCTTGTCCCGGCGCGCGATCTCGGCGAGCGCCTCGCCCTCGCGCTTCTTGCGGGCGGCGCTGCGCACGCCGTAGGAGAACGCGGCGACCTTGATCAGCGGGCTGCCGAGCGTGGCGGCCACGACGCTGGTCAGCGCGGCGACGTTGCTCGACACGTTGGCGGCGTTGCCGGTGATGTCGTCGACCCGCTCGAGGTTGCTGTTCACGTGGGTGACCGTGGTGCTGGCCTGGGTCAGGATCGGCGCGCTCTGCTCGCGGACCTGCCGGATGGTCAGCGTGGTCTCGTCGAGCGTGCGGCCGAGCTTGAGCAGCGGGACGGCGACCAGCACCACCAGCAGCACCAGCGCCCCGGCTGCGACCAGCCCGGCGATCTCTCCTGCGGACACACGTGCTCCTGTTCTGAAGGTCTCGGCGAGGCTCCGCCCGGGAGTGGTCACAGTAGTCGCGGGGCCGGTCGACCGTTCCCGTCCCCGCCCGTCATCGGCAGTTCGGTCAGCGACCGCGCCGGATGATCGCCCGGAGCTTGGCCAGCCGCTCCCCCAGCCGGGCTTCCGCACCCCGGCCGGTGGGCCGGTAGTAGTCCTTGCCGACCAGCGCGTCCGGCGGGTACTGCTGCGGGACGACGCCGTCGGGGTGGCTGTGCGGGTAGACGTAGGTCTGGGCGTGCCCGAGCTTCTTCGCCCCGGCGTAGTGACCGTCGCGCAGCCCGGGTGGCACCGGCCCGGCCAGCCCCGCCCGGACGTCGCGCACCGACTCGCCGATCGCCTTGGTGACGGCGTCGGACTTCGGTGCGGTGGCCAGGTGGACGACGGCCTGCGCCAGCGGGAAGTGCCCCTCGGGCATGCCGATGAAGGCGACCGCGTCGGCGGCCGCGACCGCGGTGAGCAGCGCCGTCGGATCGGCCATCCCGATGTCCTCGCTGGCGGAGATCACCAGCCGCCGGGCGATGAAGCGCGGGTCCTCCCCGGCCTCGACCATGCGGGCCAGGTAGTGCATGGCGGCGTCGACGTCGCTGCCGCGGATGCTCTTGATCAAGGCACTGGCGACGTCGTAGTGCTGGTCGCCCTGCCGGTCGTAGCGCACCGCGGCCTGGGCGACGGCGGTCTCCAGCGTGGCCAGGTCGATCTCGGTGGCCCCCACCGCCTGCGCGGCGCCGGCGCCGGACTCCAGCGCGGTCAGCGCCTTGCGGCCGTCACCCCCGGCGATGCGCACCAGGTGCTCCTCGGCCTCGGCGCTGAGCGTCACCGCGCCGTCCAGCCCCCGGTCGCTGGTGAGCGCCCGGTGCAGCAGCGTGCGGACGTCGTCGTCGTCCAGCGGCTGGAGGGCCAGGACCAGGCTGCGCGACAGCAGCGGGCTGACCACGGAGAAGAACGGGTTCTCGGTGGTGGCCGCGATGAGGCTGACGATCCGGTCCTCGACCGCGGAGAGCAGGCTGTCCTGCTGGGTCTTGGAGAAGCGGTGCACCTCGTCGATGAACAGCACGGTGCGGCGCCCGGAGAAGGTCAGCTCGCGCTTGGCGCTCTGGATGACCGCGCGCACCTCCTTGACCCCGGAGTCCAGCGCGGAGAGCTGCACGAACTGCCGCTTGGTGGCCAGCGAGATGACGTGCGCCAGGGTGGTCTTGCCCGTGCCGGGCGGGCCGTAGAGCACCAGCGACATCGGCTCGTCGGACTCCACCAGCCGGCGCAGCGGGGCGCGTGCGCCGAGCAGGTGCTGCTGGCCGACCACCTCGTCGAGCGACCGTGGCCGCATGCGCACGGCCAGCGGGGCACCCGGGTCGACGGCGGGCGCACCCTGCTCGTCCGGAGCCGGGTCGAACAGCGATGTCACGGTTGCGACGCTACCCGCGGGGCACGACACCCCCCGTGCAGCAGCGACGCATCGGGACCCTGTCCGTCAGCGCCATCGGGCTGGGGGCGATGCCCCTGTCCACCAAGCGGCCCCGGCCCTCCCGCGAGGAGGCGGTCGGCGTCGTCCACGCCGCCCTGGACGCCGGGGTGACCCTGGTCGACACCGCCGACGCCTACTCCCGCGACGAGGCGGAGTTCGGGCACAACGAGTCGCTGGTGGCCGAGGCGCTGGCCTCCTACGGGCCCGGCGCCGCCGACGTGCTCGTGGCGACCAAGGGCGGGCACACCCGCTCGGGCACCGACTGGGGGCTGGACGGCTCCCCCGCCTACCTCCGCCGTGCCTGCGAGGACTCGCTGCGCCGGCTGGGCGTGGAGGCGATCGGGCTGTACCAGTACCACCGGCCCGACCCGTCGACGCCGTGGGAGGAGTCGATGGGCGCGCTGCGTGCCCTGGCCGACGACGGCCTGGTGCGGATGGTCGGCGTCTCCAACGCGGACATCGCGCAGATCGACGCGGCCCGGGCGATCGTCGGCGACGCCTTCGTGAGCGTGCAGAACCAGTTCTCCCCCGGCTGGCGGCACTCGGCCGGCGAGCTGGCGCACTGCGCCGCGCACGGGCTGGCGTTCCTCCCGTGGAGCCCGTTCGGCGGGGTCGGCGCGGGCCGGCTCGCTGGACGCCGACGCCCCGGCCTTCGCCGAGCTGGCCACCGAGCTCGACGTCTCCGTGTACCGCGTCGCGCTGGCCTGGCACCTGGCGCAGGCCGACGTCGTCGTCCCGATCCCGGGCGCGTCCCGCGCGGCCTCCGTCCAGGACTCGGCGCAGGCCGCCGAGCTCGAGCTGACCCCGGAGCAGCTGGCCCGGCTGGGCTGAGCCCCGCGGCCGAAAGACCCTGGCACCGGCGTGCGGCGCCGACGCACAGTGGCGCGGTGGACCCGGCCGGGCGCGCACCCGCGCAGGACGAGGCCGACCGCCCTCCCGCTGCGGGCGGGCGGGCGACGGCGCCCGCGCGCCGTGCCCCGGGGTGGCTCCGGCCCGGCACCGTGGCCGTCGTCGCCGGGCTGCTCCTGCCCGCCGCGGGCATGGTCTTCCTGCTGAAGCCGGACTACGCCGCCGTCCACTGGACCAGCGCGCCGCTGCACTTCGTCTTCTTCCTCGTCGTCGGCTTCGTGGCGGCCAGCCTCTCGGTGGTGACCGGGGAGGCCGCCCGCGCCCGGGGTGACGCCCGCGTCCTGCTGCTCTCGCTGGCGTTCCTCACGGTCAGCGGGTTCATGGCCCTGCACGCGGCGGGCACCCAGCACGTGCTGACCCACGAGTCGCTGCCCGGCTACACGGTGGCGATCACCGTCGGGCTGCTCGTCGCCGCCCCGTTCGCCCTGGCGTCGGCCTACGTCGACATCCGCCCGTGGGCCGGGCCGGCGGTCATGCGCGCCCGGCCGTGGCTGCGCGCCGCCGTCGTCGGTGCGCTGGTGCTGTGGGGGATCTGGTCGCTGGGCAACTGGCCGCCGATCGACGTCATCACCGGCGAGGGCCCCAGCGGTGACGCGCTGGAGATCGCCGCCGGCACCGCCGCGCTCGCCTACGTGTGCGCCGCCGCGCGCCTGTGGTGGGTGCACCGCGAGCGGCTCGGGTTCCTCGTGGTCAGCGTCGTCGTCTGCTACGTGCTGCTGGCCGAGGCGCTCCTGGGCGTGGCCGCCGCCGGGGAGCGCAAGTTCCACCCCTCCTGGTGGGTGTGGCACGCGATCATCGTCGCCGGGTTCCTGCTGGTCTTCGCCGCCGCGCGGCGCGAGTGGCGGGAGGAGCGGTTCCGCCCGCTGTACCTGCCGGCCACCCGTGAGCAGCGGCAGGAGGTGTCGGTCCTCGTCGGCGACCTGGCCGGGTACACGACCTTCGCCGAGGACCGCGACCCCGCCGAGGTCGCCGCGATGCTGCGCGCCTACTACGAGGTGGCGACGCCGCTGGTCTCCCGCCGGTTCGGCGGCGAGGTGGAGAAGTTCACCGGCGACGGCATCTTCGCCACCTTCAACCGCCGCGGCGACCAGCCCGATCACGCCCGCCGTGCGGTCGGCGCCGCGGCGGCGCTGCAGGACGAGGTGGCCGCCATCCGGCGCGACCACGACGACTGGCCGGAGCTCCGGGTCGGGGTCAACAGCGGCCCCGTCGTCGTCTCCGAGATGGGCGGCCGCGGCTACGTCGTCTACGCCGCCGTCGGCGACACGGTGAACGTCGCCGCCCGGTTGCAGGCGGCCGCGCCGGTGGGCGGCGTGCTGGTCGGCGAGCGGACCCGGGCCCTGCTGGGCGACGACGCCGCGCTCGCCCCGACCCCCGAGCTGCGGGTCAAGGGCAAGGCCGAGCCGGTCGAGGCCTACCTGCTGACCCTGCCCGTCCCGCGCCCCGCTCCCCGGTCGGGAGCGGGCGCACCCACCCGCCGGAGGCGCTGACCGCAGCGCGACCGGACGACGACGAGGAGCCCGGCATGACCCCCACCCCCGACCCCGTGGTGCGCGACGTCATGCGCTCGGCGATGACGACGGTGGAGCGCACGGCGCACGTCGCCGCGGCCGCGTACCTGATGAAGCGGTCGCACGACAACGTGCTCGTGGTGCTCACCGACGGCGCCTCCCGGGTGCCGGCCACCCTGGTCTGCGACGGCGACGTCACCCAGGCCGTCGCCGACGGGCGCGACCTCGAGCAGACCCGGCTGGTGGACCTGGAGCTGCCGGAGATGGTCGGGCTGGCCCCGGACACCCCCGTGCCCGAGGCGGCCGAGCGGATGCTGCGGGTCTCCGCCGCCTACGCCCCGGTCGTGGAGGACGGGGTGCTCGTCGGCCTGGTGGACCTCGCCGCGCTGTGCCGCGGGCTGCTCGCCGGGCGACGGCAGGACCGGCTGGCGGAGGCGGTGCCCTAGGCCGGGCCGTCGTCGCCCCGGGGCAGCACGACGCGGGCGCGGGTGACGCCGTCGGCCGAGCCGAGCGTCAGCTCGCCGTGGTGCTGCTGGGCGACCACCGCCAGCGACGTCGTCAGGCCCAGGCCCGTGCCGATGCCGACGCCCTTGGTGGTGAAGAAGGCGTCGAAGACGCGGTCGGCGACCTCCGGCGGCACCGGCGGGCCGGTGTTCTCGACGTCGACGACGACCCGGTCGCCGGCGCTCGAGGTGCGGACGGTGATCGTGCCCTCCTTCCCCACCGCGGCGACCGCGTTGTCGAGCAGGTTGATCCAGACCAGGGCGAGGTCCGCCGGTCGCCCGCGGACCACGCGGGCGTCGGGGGCGAACTCGCGCACCACCTGCACCCCGGGCGGGAGCTTGTGCCGGAGCAGGACCAGCGCCTGGTCGAGGCCGGCGTGCAGGTCGACCTCGGTGAGCCCCTGGTCGGCGGAGTAGGCCAGGGGGCGGAACCCGGTGACGATGCGGGACAGGTGCTCGGCACCGGTCGCCAGCTCCTCCAGCAGGTCGTCGGCCTCGCGCAGGCGCAGGAACCGCCGCACCTCGGTGGCGCGCCGCTCCGCCGGGAGCGCCTGGAGCGCCGCCTCCAGAGCGGGCGCGGCGACGCCGGCCGCGGCCAGCTGCTGGGCCGCCGCCCGGCCCAGGCCCGGGGCCGCGCGCGCCAGCACGCCGGCCAGGGCGGTGGCGGCGTCGGCCCGGTCCAGGGCGTCCGCGGGCGGCGGCCCGGCCAGCCCGTGCAGCGGGCCGGGCGCGGCGTCCTCCGCGAGCAGCGCCCGGAGCCGGCCGGCGCTGCGCCGGACCGCCGCGGCCGGGTTGTTGATCTCGTGCAGCAGGCCGGCGGAGAGCGCGCCCAGCGCGGCCATCCGCTCGCGCTGCCGGAGCAGCGCCTCCTCCCGGGCCAGCCGGCGGGCGGTGGCCTGGAGCAGCGCCCGCGCGGAGTGCGGGTGGGCCAGCAGCCGGTCCAGGGCGTCGACGTCGATCCGCTGCACCCGGGCCGCGGTGCGCGCCCGCACCGTCGCCGACCGCGGCACCCGCTGCAGCACGCCCAGCTCGCCCAGCAGGTCGCCCCGGGTGCACAGGTTGAGCAGCACCGGCGGGCCGCCCCCGCCGTCCCGGGTGACCTCGACCTGCCCCTCGAGGACGACGATCATCGCGTCCGACGGCGCCCCCTCGGCCATGAGCACCGTGCCCGCGGGCACCTCCAGGGTGCGCCCGCCGGCCGCGAGCTCGGCGAGGTCGGCCTCCGGCAGCTGCGCGAAGATCGTGGAGCTGCGCAGCGCGGCGGCGACGTCGCCGGCCGGGGTGGTCACCGCCCCGCCAGCCGCTCGTGGGCGAAGCTCACCGCCATCGCGCCCTCGCCCACCGCCGAGGCGATCCGCTTCACCGAGCCGGCGCGCACGTCCCCCGCGGCGAACACCCGCGGCACCGAGGTCTCCAGCGGCAGCGGCGGGACCGCCAGCGGCCAGTCCGGCGGCGGGGTGCCGAGGTCGGCGCCGGTGAGCACGAAGCCCCGGGCGTCCCGCCGCACCGCGCCGTCCAGCCAGCCGGTGCGCGGCGCCTGCCCGATGAAGACGAAGACGGCGTCCGCGGGCACCTCGTGCTCCTCGGTGCCGCTGCGCAGCCGGAGGGCCTCCAGCCGGTGCCCACCGACGGCTCCGGCGACCTCCGTCCGGGGCACGACCGTGATCCGGTCGGAGGCCTCGATCCGGTCGGTCAGGTAGCGCGACATGGTGGTCGCCAGGTCCGGGCCGCGGACCAGGATCGTCACCTCGGCGGCGAAGGCTGCGAGGAAGAGCGCGGCCTGACCGGCGGAGTTGCCGCCGCCCACCACGAACACCCGGCCGCCCTCGTGGTCGGCGGCCTCCGCGCGGCCGGCGCCGTAGTAGACGCCCCGGCCGGTCAGCTCGGCGGCGCCCGGGACGTCGAGGGTTCGGTAGCTCACGCCGGAGGCGACGACGAGGGCCGCGGCGCTCACCTCCCCGCCGTCGGCCAGGGTGACCACCGAGTACGGGTCGGCGCGCACCAGCCCGACCGCCTCCGTCGGCACCAGCATCTCCGCCCCGAAGCGGGTCGCCTGCTCGCGGGCGCGCAGGGTGAGGTCGGCGCCGGAGAGCCCGACCGGGAAGCCGAGGTAGTTCTCGATCCGGCTCGTGGTGCCCGCCTGCCCTCCCGGGGCGCTGCACTCCAGCAGCAGGGTGGTCAGCCCCTCGGAGGCGCCGTAGACGGCCGCGGCCAGCCCGGCCGGGCCGGCGCCGGCGATGACCAGGTCGTAGGCGTCCCGCTCGGCCCGCACGTGCAGCCCGATGCGGGCGGCGATGTCGTGCAGGTCGGGGCGGGTCAGCACCTCGCCGTCGTCGAGCACCAGGACGGGCAGCTCGCCGGCGCCGGTGCCGGCCAGGTCGAGCAGCTCGCGGGCCTGCGGGTCGGACTCGACGTCCAGCCAGCGGTAGGGCACCAGGTTGCGGGCGAGGAACTGGCGCAGCTCGTGCGAGTCGGGCGACCAGCGGTCGCCGATCAGCCGCAGGTTCGCCGTCGGCGCCGGCCGCCGCCAGGTCTCCAGCAGGTCGTCCAGCACCGGGTAGAGCCGGTCCTCCGGCGGGTCCCAGGGCTTGAGCAGGTAGTGCTCCACGCCGGCGTCGTTGATCGCCCGGATGGCGGCATCGGTGTCGGCGTAGGCGGTGAGCAGCACCCGCCGCGCGTCCGGGTACACCCGCCGGGACGCGGTGAGCAGGTCGGTGCCGGTCATCCCGGGCATCCGCTGGTCGACCAGCAGCAGGGCGACCGGCTCCTCGCGCAGCCGCAGCCGGCGCAGCAGGTCCAGCGCCTGCTCCCCGGAGCCCGCCGTCATCACCTGGTACCGCTCGGCGTACCGGTCGCGCAGGTCCCGCTCGACCGCGGCGAGGACCGGCGCGTCGTCGTCCACGGCCAGGAGCACCGGCAGGCCCATGCGCGGACGCTACGCCCGGGCTCCGGCACTGACCAGCGGCTCCGCCCTCGGGCCCGACCCCACTTCTCCCCGCCGTCCGCCTCCCCGCCGATCGCCCCCGGCCGACTGCTGAGTTGCTGCCGCCGACACGCACCGACGCGCCGCGGGCGACGACCGCACGTCCGCACTCGACGATCCACAGGCAGCCGCGTCGTCCACGGATCGCGCACGCCGGCCCCGCCCGGGGAATGCGCTGGCGACGCTGCGCTGATGGATCCCGTGGAGCTGCCCGTCGTCTACACGCGCGTGCAGGTGGCGACGGCCGGGATGACCCGGGCCCAGCTCCGGGACGACGGCGCGCGGGCCACCCGCGGGGCCTACGTCTCCAGAGCGGTCGCGTTCTCGCTCCCGAACGTCTGCGCGGCCGTGGCCGAGGTGCTGCCGCCCGGGGCAGCGTTCTCCCACGGGACGGCCGCCGGGCTCCTCGGCGCGCCCGTCCGGCACGCGTTCCCCCTGCACGTGAGCGTCCCGCCCGGTGTGGCCCGACCGCAGCGGCTGCGGATCCGGTCGCACGTCCGCCGGCTCGACGAGGACGACGTCGATCGGGCGTTCGGCCTGCCCGTGACCAGCGGCGCGCAGACCTGGCTGGACCTGGCACCCGTCCTGCCCCGTGGGGAGCTCGTCGCGGTCGGTGATGCGCTGTACCGAGGCGGACACCTCGACGCGGCCCGCGTGGACGCGCGGCTCCGGCGAGCCGGCGGGGTGCGCGGCGTCGTCGCCGCCCGGCACCTCGCGCCGCTGCTCACCCCGCTGGCGGCGTCCCGGCCGGAGAGCCTCGTCCGTTACGCGGTGGTCAGCGCGGGCCTCCCTGCGCCCGAGGTGCAGCACCCGATCGTCGACAGGTGGGGCCGGGAGGTGGCGCACGCCGACCTCGGATGGGCGCGGTGGAAGATCGCCCTGGAGTACGAGGGCCGTCAGCACGCCGAGCGCGAGCAGTTCGGCCGCGACGTCGACCGCTACTCGCTGATGGCCGCCGACGGCTGGCTCGTGCTCCGCTTCGCCGGCCGGCACCTGGGGCGGCTGGACGCCGTCGTGGAGCGCGCGGCTCGGGCGCTGCGCAGCCGCGGAGCCACCTGGTGAGGCCGACTGCTGAGTTGCGGTCGTCGACGCGCGCCGACACGCCGCCGCGAACGACCACAAGTCAGCACTCGGCGCTGGAGCGGGCCCTCGCGGACGGGGCGGGTCAGCGGGCGAGGACGTCGGTGAGCGCGGCGAGGACGAGGGCGACGCGGTCGGGGGCGGCGTTGGGGCCCATGAGACCGATCCGCCACACCGAGGCCGCATAGGGGCCCGCGCCGGCGCCGATCTCGAGGTCGTAGCGCTCGAGCAGCTCCTTCCGCACGGCCGCCGAGTCCACGCCGTCGGGCACCTTCACCGTGGTGAGCTCGGGCAGCCGGTGGCCCTCCGCGGCGAACAGCTCCAGGCCCAGCCCGGCCAGTCCCTCGTGCAGCAGGCGGCCGGCCTCGGCGTGGCGGGCGTGCACGGCGTGCAGCCCCTCCTCGAGGATCCGGCCGAGCCCCGCGTGCAGCGACACGACCATGCCGGTCGGCGCGGTGTGGTGGTACGTGCGCCCACCGCCGGCCGCCTCACCCGCGTAGCCGCCGAGCAGCCCGAGGTCGAGGTACCAGCTCTGCGGCTTCTCGATCCGCCGCTCCCACGCCCGGTCGGAGATGGTGAACGGCGCCAGGCCCGGGGGGACGCCGAGGCACTTCTGCGAACCCGAGTACGCGAGGTCGACCCCCCACTCGTCCAGCCGCACCGGCACCCCGCCCAGCGAGGTCACGCAGTCGGCCAGCAGCAGGGCGTCGCCCTTCCCGGCGGCCAGCGGTCGGAGGTCGGAGAGCACCCCGGTGGAGGTCTCCGCGTGCACCGCGGCGATCAGCTTCGGGGAGGGGTGCGCGGCCAGCACGCGCTCGGCGTCGACCGGCTGCCCCCACTCGTGCTCGACGGCGACCACCTCGGCGCCGCAGCGGGAGGCGACCTCCACCATGCGCTGCCCGAACAACCCGTTCACCGCGACGACGACGACGTCGCCCGGGCCCACCGTGTTGACGAACGCCGCCTCCATGCCCGCGGAGCCGGTCGCCGACAGCGGCAGCGTGCGCCGGTTCGCCGTCCCGAAGACCTGCCGCAGCCGGTCCGAGGTCTCGTCGAGCACCTGGAGGAACAGCGGGTCGAGGTGCCCCAGCAGCGGATACCCGAGCGCGGCCTGGGCCTCCGGGTAGGGGTTGGACGGGCCGGGTCCGAGCAGGGTGCGGGCGCGCAGGCTCATGACGGGTCGGCCTCCGCGGGCTCCTCGGGCTTGGCGTCGATGCCCGCCTCCGCGCGCTGGGCGTCGCTGATCGGCGTCGGCGCCCCGGTCAGCGGGTCGAAGCCGGCACCGGTCTTCGGGAAGGCGATCACCTCGCGGATCGAGTCGACCCCGGTGAGCAGCGCGGTGAGCCGGTCCCACCCGAGCGCGGCGCCGGCGTGCGGCGGCGGGCCGTAGGCGAACGCCTCGAGGAAGAACCCGAACCGCTCGCGGGCCTCCTCGCGGGACATGCCGAGGGTCTCGAACACCCGCTCCTGCAGGTCGGCGTCGTGGATGCGCACGGAGCCGCTCATGACCTCGTTGCCGTTGATCACCATGTCGTAGGCGTCGGACAGCGCCGCGCCCTTGTCCTCGGCGAACCGGTCCCGCCACTCCGGGGTGGGCGAGGTGAACGGGTGGTGCATGAAGGTCCAGTCGCCGTCCTCGGTCTCCTCGAACATCGGGAAGTCGACGACGAAGAGGAACGACCACGAGCCGGGCTCGATGAGCTCCAGCCGCTTGGCGATCTCGTTGCGCGCGGCGCCCAGCAGCTCCTGCGCGGTGCGGCGGGCGCCGGCGGCGAAGAAGACGCAGTCGCCCGGCTTCGCGCCGACGGCGGCGACCAGGCCCTCGCGCTCGCCGTCGGAGATGTTCTTGGCGACCGGCCCGCCGAGCGTGCCGTCCTCGGCGATGGTCACGTAGGCCAGCCCGCGGGCACCCCGCGACTTGGCCCAGTCCTGCCACGCGTCGAACGCCCGCCGCGGCTGCGACCCGCCGCCGGGCATGACGACCGCGCCGACGTAGGGCGCCTGGAAGACGCGGAACGGGGTGTCGGCGAAGTAGGAGGTCAGCTCGGTCAGCTCGACGCCGAAGCGCAGGTCGGGCTTGTCGGAGCCGAACCGGTCCATGGCCTCGCGGTAGGTCATCCGCGGGATCTCCGGGACGTCGTAGGACGCCAGCTCGCGCCACAGCGCCCGGACCACGTCCTCGGCCACGGCCAGCACGTCGTCGCGCTCGACGAAGCTCATCTCGAAGTCCAGCTGGGTGAACTCCGGCTGCCGGTCGGCGCGGAAGTCCTCGTCCCGGAAGCAGCGGGCGATCTGGTAGTAGCGCTCCAGCCCGCCGATCATCAGCAGCTGCTTGAACAGCTGGGGCGACTGCGGCAGCGCGTACCACTTGCCCTGCTGCAGCCGGACCGGGACGACGAAGTCGCGCGCGCCCTCGGGCGTCGAGCGGGTGAGCGACGGCGTCTCCACCTCGGCGAAGCCGTGCTCGTGCATGACGGCGCGGGCGACCCGGCTGACCTCCGAGCGCAGCCGCATCGCCTTCGCCGGGCCCTGCCGGCGCAGGTCGAGGTAGCGGTACTTGTAGCGGACGTCGTCCGACGCGGCCTGGTCGCTCTCGATCGGGAAGGGCAGCGGCGCCGACGACGACAGCACCTCGAGCGACGTCGTCGCCACCTCGATCTCGCCGGTGGGCAGCTCGGGGTTCTCGTTGCCCTCGGGACGGCGGCGCACCTCGCCGGTGACGAGCACGCAGTACTCGTTGCGCAGGTGGTGCGCCTCCTCCTCGCGGACGACGACCTGCACGTAGCCGGACGCGTCGCGCAGGTCGAGGAAGACCACGCCACCGTGGTCGCGGCGACGGGCGACCCAGCCGGCGAGGGTGACGGTGCTGCCGGCGTCGGCTGCCCGGAGGGCGCCGGCGTCGTGGGTGCGGAGCAAGGGGGTGCCTTTCGAGTGGGGGTGGTTACCAGCGGTCGTGGACGTGCGCGCGGATGCGCTCGTCGTACAGCCGCTCGAGGTCGGCGAGCTGGGTTGCGGTCAGGGGCGGCAGCGCGGCGGCGGCGACGTTGCCGCGCACCTGCGCGACGTTGCGCGCCCCGGGGATGACGGCGGTGACGCCGGGCTGGTCGATCACCCAGCGCAGCGCGAAGGCCGCGGTGTCGGTGTCGCCGGCGATGGCGGCGACCTCGCGGGCGGCGGCGACACCCACGTCGAAGGGCACGCCGGCGAAGGTCTCGCCGACGTCGAAGGCCTCGCCGTTGCGGTTGAAGCTGCGGTGGTCGTCGGCGGCGAACGTCGTCGACTCGTCGTACGTGCCGGTGAGCAGCCCGCTGGCCAGGGGCACGCGGGCCAGCACGCCGACGCCGGCACGACGGGCGGCGGGCAGCAGTTCCTCCAGCGGCTTGCGCCGGAAGACGTTGAGGATCACCTGGATCGTGGCCACGCCCGGGTGCTGCAGCGCGGTGAGCCCCTCGGCGACGGTCTCCACGCTCACCCCGTACGCGGCGATCGCGCCGTCCTCGACGAAGGAGTCCAGCGCGTCGTAGACCCGCTGGTCGGAGTAGACGGCCGGCGGCGGGCAGTGCAGCTGCACCAGGTCCAAGGTGTCGACGCCGAGGTTGCGGCGCGACCGGTCGATCCACGCGCGCAGGTTCTCCGGCGTGTACTGGGCCGCCTCGAACGGGTCGGCGCGGCGGCCGGCCTTGGTCGCGACGACCGGCCGGTCCGAGCGGGTCGCCAGCGCCTGCCGGATCCGCTCCTCGGAACGCCCGTCGCCGTACACGTCCGCGGTGTCCAGCAGCGTGACGCCGGAGTCGAGCGCGGCGTCCAGCACGGCGGCGGCGTCGTCCGCGGAGACGTCGCCCCAGTCGCCGCCCAGCTGCCAGGTGCCCAGGCCGACGACGCCGACCTCGGCGCCGGTACGGCCCAGCGGCCGCTGCTCCATGCTCGTCATGCCCCCACCGTCGCACGCTGGAGCGCGTCGAACAGCTCGGCGACGGGGACGGCGGTCTGCTCCCCGGTGGCCATGTCCTTGAGCTGGCCGACGCCCTCGGCGAGGTCGCGCTCGCCGATGACGACGACGTGCGAGGCCCCCGAGCGGTCGGCGGCCTTCATCGCGCCCTTGAGCCCGCGGTCGCCGTAGACGGTGTCCGCCGCGACCCCGGCCTGCCGCAGCTGCCCGATCAGCCGGACCGCCAGGCGCTTGGCCTCGGCACCGAGCGGCACCACGAAGGCCTGCACGCCGGCGGTCGCTCCGATGTCGAGCCCCTCGGCCTGCACCGCGAGCAGGGTGCGGTCCACGCCGACGGCGTAGCCGATGCCCGAGAGGTCCGGGCCGCCGAGCGCGGCGGAGAGCCCGTCGTAGCGGCCACCGCCGCCGATCGCGGACTGCGCACCCAGCCCGTTGTGCACGAACTCGAACGTGGTCTTCGTGTAGTAGTCCAGCCCGCGCACCAGTCGCGGCGCCTCGGTCCAGCTGACGCCGAGGTCGGTCAGGTGCTGGCGGACGGCGTCGTAGTGCGCCTTCGTGGAGTCCGACAGGTGGTCGACCATCAGCGGGGCGTCGTCCAGCTGCGCCTGCACCTCGGGGCGCTTGTCGTCGAGCACCCGCAGCGGGTTGATCTCCGCGCGCCGGCGGGTCTCCTCGTCGAGGTCCAGCCTTCGCGAGGAACTCGACGAGCAGCTCGCGGTACTGCGGGCGGCAGGTGGCGTCGCCCAGCGAGGTCAGCAGCAGCTCGAAGTCGGTGAGCCCCAGGTCGCGGAAACCCTGCACGCCCAGGGCCACGACCTCGGCGTCCAGCGCCGGGTCGTCGACGCCGAGCGCCTCGCAGTCGACCTGGGTGAAGTGCCGGTAGCGGCCGGCCTGCGGGCGCTCGTACCGGAACGCCGAGCCGACCGCCCACACCTTCACCGGCAGGGCGCCGGTGTGCAGCCGGTGCTCGATGAAGGCGCGCATGAGCCCGGCGGTCAGCTCCGGGCGCAGCGTCAGCGAGCGGCCGCCGCGGTCCTCGAAGGTGTACATCTCCTTCGTGACGACGTCGGTCGACTCGCCCACCCCGCGGGAGAAGACCGAGGTCTCCTCGAACACCGGCGTCTCGATGTACCCGTAGCCCGCCGCGCGCAGCGGCGCGGTGAGGGTGTCGCGGACGGCGAGGAAGCGGCGCGGAGTCCGGCGGCAGCGTGTCGAAGGTGCCCTTCGGCGCGGTCAGGCCCGCCATCAGAGCCCCCGCCCCTTCGGCTCGGCGGCGGCCTCGGCCAGGTAGGGGTTGGTGGCCCGCTCGCGACCGATCGTCGTCGCCGGGCCGTGGCCGGGCAGCACGACCGTCGCGTCGTCCAGCGGCAGGACGACGTCGCGCAGCGAGGTGAGCATCGCGTCCCAGGAGCCGCCGGGCAGGTCGACCCGGCCCACCGATCCGGCGAACAGCACGTCACCGGCGAGCAGCCCCGGCGCCTCGCCCAGGTCGAGGGAGAACATGACCGAGCCCTGCGTGTGGCCCGGCGCGTGCCGGACGGTGAGGTCGACGCCGGCCAGCGACAGCACCGCGCCGTCGTCCAGGCGCTTCACGTCGCTCGGGTCGGGCAGCTTCAGCCCCCCGAGCAGCGGGGCGAGCTGCGGGCCGTGCCAGCGCATCGGGTCGGAGATCATGCCGAGGTCGGCCGGGTGCAGGTAGGCGGGGATGTCGTACCCGTCGCACACCGGCAGCACCGAGAAGGTGTGGTCGAGGTGGCCGTGGGTCAGGACGACGGCGACCGGCTTGAGCCCGTCGTCGGCCAGCATGCGGGCCAGCGGCTCGACGGCGTCCATGCCGGGGTCGACGACGACGCACTCCTGGCCGGGGCCGGACGCGACGGCGTAGCAGTTGGTCCCGAAGGCACCGGCGGGGAAGGAGCGGATGAGCACCCGTGCAGGTTACGCGGGCACCCCCGCTCGGGCGGCGTGCCAGGACAGCGGGCATCCAGGGACCCCGCAGGTCCCCCACCTAGACTCCGTCGCTGACCGCGTCGAGCGGCGCCCGTGGTCCGGGCCGCCGCCCCGCCGAGCAGCCGCCCGCCGAGGAGTTCCCCCGTGCCCACGAACAAGCAGCGCCGCGAGGCCGCCCAGCGCCACCTGCAGCGCCAGCTGGAGCGCCGCGCCGAGCTGGCCCAGAAGCGCCGCCGCAACCTGGGCATCGGCCTGGCCGCGCTCGCCGCCGTCGTGGTGGTCCTCGCCGCGCTGGTGATCAGCGGCGTCTTCTCCGGCGACGACGACGCCCCCGAGGCCGCCGCCGACGCGCCCACCTGCGACTACGTCGCCACCGACCCCTCGGTGAACCCGAACCTGACCCACGTCGGGCTGCCCGACGGCGACGTCCCGACCGAGGGCACCCAGGCGCTGACCATGGCGACCAGCGCCGGCGACATCGGCCTCACCCTCGACCGGGCCGGCGCGCCGTGCGCCGCCGCGGCGATCACCTACCTCGCCGAGCAGGGCTTCTTCGACGGCACCGGCTGCCACCGGCTGACCACCAGCCCGGGCCTGCAGGTGCTGCAGTGCGGCGACCCGAGCGAGACCGGTCGCGGCGGCGCGGCCTTCGACTACCCGACCGCGGCCACCGGCGACGAGACCTACCCGCGCGGCACCGTCGCCATGGCCAACTCCGGCCAGGGCTTCGACGGCAGCCAGTTCTTCCTCGTCTACGGCGACAGCCTCGAGGGCAACCCGAACTACACCGTCGTCGGCACCATCGACGAGGCCGGGCTGGGCGTGCTCGACGCCATCGCAGCCAAGGGCGTCGCCGACGGCGGCCAGGACGGCGCCCCCGCCGAGCCGGTCACCATCGAGTCGATGGCCCTCGCCGGCTGACCTCCCGGGGCGTCCTCCCCCACCGCAGCGCGTCCTCCCTCACCGTGCACCACGAGGGAGGACGCGCTGGGATCAGGTCACCTGATCCCAGCGTGGGGTGGCGTCGTCAGGCGGTGACGCGCTCCACGTCGAAGACGCCGTCGACGTTGCGCACCGCCTGCAGCACCGCCCCGAGGTGGGCGGGGTCGGCGAGCTCGAAGGTGAACCGGCTGATCGCGACGCGGTCGCGGCTGGTCTGCACCGACGCGGACAGGATGTTCACCCGCTCGTCGGCCAGCGTCTTGGTGACGTCGGAGAGCAGCCGGTGCCGGTCCAGCGCCTCCACCTGGATGGCGACGAGGAACACCGAGCCCGGCGCGCTGGCCCACTCGACCTCGACCAGCCGCTCGGGCTTGCGCTGCAGGTCGCCGGCGTTGGTGCAGTCGGTGCGGTGCACGCTGACGCCGCCGCCGCGGGTGACGAAGCCCAGGATCTCGTCGCCGGGCACCGGCGTGCAGCACTTGGCCAGCTTGGCCCACACGTCGGTCATACCGTGGACGACGACGCCCGGGTCGCCGGTGCCGGAGCGGCGCGGCGTGGGCCGGTTGGTGGGGATCGCGGTCTCGGCGATGTCCTCGACGGCGCCCTCGGTCCCGCCGAGCGCCGTCATCAGCTTCTCCACGACCGATGCCGCGGAGATCTGGTTCTCCCCCACCGCCGCGTAGAGCGCGGTGACATCGGCGTAGCGGAGGTCCTTGGCCAGCGTGCTCAGCGCCTCGCCGCCCAGCAGCCGCTGCAGCGGCAGGCCGGCCTTGCGCATGGCGCGGGTCAGCGCCTCTACTTGCCGGCCTCGACCGCGTCCTCGCGGCGCTCCTTGGTGAACCACTGGCGGATCTTGGTGCGCGCCCGCGAGGAGCCGACGAAGGACAGCCAGTCCTGCGACGGGCCGGCGGTCGGCGACTTGGAGGTGAAGATCTCGACGACGTCGCCGTTGGAGAGCGTGCTGTCCAGCGACACCAGGGCACCGTTCACCCGGGCCCCGATGGTGCGGTGGCCGACCTCGGTGTGCACCGCGTAGGCGAAGTCCACCGGCGTCGACTCGCCGGGCAGGCTGACCACGTCGCCCTTGGGCGTGAAGACGAAGACCTCCTGCGGACCGAGGTCGTAGCGCAGCGTCTCGAGGAACTCGCCGGGCTCCTGCGCCTCGCGCTGCCAGTCCAGCAGCTGCCGCAGCCACAGCATGTCGTCGGGCGAGCCGACCTTCGGCGGGGCGCCGAACTCGCCGGCACTGGGCCGGCCGCCGGCCCGCGCGTTCTCCTTGTACTTCCAGTGCGCGGCGATGCCGTAGTCGGCGGTGCGGTGCATGTCGTGGGTGCGGATCTGCAGCTCGACCGGCTTGCCGTGCGGACCGATCACCGTCGTGTGCAGCGACTGGTACATGTTGAACTTCGGCATCGCCACGAAGTCCTTGAAGCGCCCCGGCAGCGGCTGCCAGTGGGCGTGCATGATGCCGAGCGCGGCGTAGCAGTCGCGCACCGAGTCGACCAGGATCCGGATGCCGACGAGGTCCCAGATGTCGGTGAAGTCCCGGCCGCGGACGATCATCTTCTGGTAGATCGAGTAGTAGTGCTTGGGCCGGCCGGTGACCACCGCCTCGATCTTGGCGGCCTTGAGCTGCTCCTGGACGGTCGTGGTGACCTCGGCCAGGTAGGTGTCCCGCGACGGCGCGCGCTCGGCCACCAGCCGCACGATCTCGTCGTACCGCTTGGGGTAGAGCGTCGCGAACGCGAGGTCCTCGAGCTCCCACTTGATCGTGTTCATGCCCAGCCGGTGCGCCAGCGGGGCGAGGATCTCCAGCGTCTCGCGCGCCTTCTTCTCCTGCTTCTCCGGCGGGAGGAAGCGCAGCGTGCGCATGTTGTGCAGCCGGTCGGCGAGCTTGATGACCAGCACCCGCGGGTCGCGGGCCATCGCGACGATCATCTTGCGGATCGTCTCGGCCTGGGCCGCGTCCCCCAGCTTCACCTTGTCGATCTTGGTGACGCCGTCGACGAGGTGCGCGACCTCCGGGCCGAAGTCGGCGGTGATCGACTCCAGCGTGACGCCGGTGTCCTCGACGGTGTCGTGCAGCAGCGCCGCCACCAGCGTCGTGGTGTCCATGCCGAGGCCCGCGAGGATCGTCGCGACCGCCAGCGGGTGGGTGATGTAGGGGTCGCCGCTCTTGCGCTTCTGCGCCGCGTGCGCGGTCTCGGCGACGTCGTAGGCCCGCTGGAGCAGCACGAGGTCGGCCTTGGGATGGCTCTGCCGGTGCAGCGCGGCCAGCGGCTCGAGCACCGGGCGGACGACGGTGCTGCGCTGGCCGGCCACGATCCGGCGGGCCAGCCGGTCGCGGACCCGGCGGCGGGGCGCGCCCGAGTCCCCGTCCCCCGGCTCGGCGGCGACGTCGTCCGGGCGGCGGACGGCCGGGCGCTCGGGCAGCGGCGGCCGGTGCGCGGGGGCGCTCCCGGGCCCCGACGGCGGCGCCGCGTCGGTCGTGGCGCCGGGCCGCCCGGGGCGCGCAGGAGCGGCGTCGGCGGCTACGTCGGAGGCCACGGCGACTCCTGCTGGTTCGAGGAGAGGGAGACCCTCACCATGCTAGCCGTGCCGGGCGTGTCCCCGCCGCACCCCGGGGACCCGGATGACCCGGTCAGGTGGTCCAGAGGGCGTGCACCGCGTGCGGCGCGACGCGCTCCCGGCCGCCGAGCGCGGCCAGCTCCACGACGACGCCCACCGCCGTGACGACGCCGCCGAGCCGCTCGACCAGGGCGACCGCGGCACCGAGGGTGCCGCCGGTGGCCAGCACGTCGTCGACGACGAGCACCCGCTGGCCGGGCCGGATGGAGTCGGCGTGCAGCTCCAGCGTCGCGGTGCCGTACTCGAGCACGTAGTCGGCCGAGATCCGCTCGCGCGGCAGCTTGCCGGCCTTGCGCACCGGGACGACCCCGACACCGGCGGCGAGCGCGACCGCGGCGGCGAGCAGGAACCCGCGCGCCTCCACCCCGACGACGACGTCGAACGAGCGGCCGGGGGTGTCGGCACCCGGGCCGCCGGCCCCGGCCACCGCCGCGGCCCGCGGGTCGGTGGCGGCCGGTGCGGCCAGCCCCTCGACCACGCGGGCGAACGCCGGACCGTCGGCGAAGACCGGGGTGAGGTCCCGGAAGAGCACCCCGGGTTCGGGGTGGTCGGGGATGTCGACGGTCAGCGAGGCGATCAGCTCGTCCAGCGGCTGCTGCGTCCCGACCTGCTCGGGGGCGGCGCTCACCGGCGCTTCTTGCCCGACGGGCGGCGGGCCGGGGCGCCGGGCCGCTGCGGCCGGGCACCGGGGCGCGGCGCGGTCGTGCCGCCGTCCACGTCCCGGCGCACCGACGCGGGCGACTCGACGACGACGTCGGCCTGCACCTCGGTGGGCAGCTCCGCGACCGCGGTGCTCCCGCCCGCGGGACGACGGCCGCGCCGCGCGCTGGCGACGGGGCCCGCGGGCACGCCGGACCCTCCCTGCCGGGCGGCCGACGAGCGGCGGGCGAGGACGCGCCGGCGCAGCGCCTGCACCTCCGGCTCGCGCTCCTTCAGGTCGGCGACGATCGGCGTGGCCAGGACGATCGAGGAGTACGTGCCCGCGGCCAGCCCGACGAAGAGCACGAGGGCGAGGTCCTTGAGCGTGCCCACACCGAGCAGCCCGGCGCCGACGAACAGCAGCCCGGCGACCGGCAGCAGCGCGATGACCGAGGTGTTGATCGAGCGCATGAGCGTCTGGTTGACCGCCAGGTTGGCCGCCTCGCTCCAGGTCATGCGGGCGGACTTGTCGAGGTCCTTGACGTTCTCGTCGACCTTGTCGAACACGACGACGGTGTCGTACAGCGAGAACCCGAGGATGGTCAGGAAGCCGATGACCGTCGACGGGGTGACCTCGAAGCCGATCAGCGCGTAGACGCCCGCGGTGACGACGATGTCGTGCAGCAGGGCGGCCATGGCACCGATCGCCATCTTGAGCTGGAACCGCAGCGCCAGGAACGCCACGACCGCCACCAGGAAGACCACCAGCGCGACCAGGGCCTGGTCGGTGATGTCCCGGCCCCAGTCGGCGCTCACCGACTCCGGGCTGACCTGGCCGGGCTCGACCCCGGCGGCGTCCGCGACGGCCGCCACCACCGCGCGTTCCGCGTCGCCCTCGAGGGCTCCGGTGCGCAGCAGCAGGGTGTCGCCGCCGACGACCTGCGCGGAGGCGACCTCCGCGCCGGCCTCCTCCGCGGCCTCGCGGACCTGCGCGAGCTGCGCGGACTCGCCGGGCAGGCGGAAGCTGTTGCCGCCGGCGAAGTCGATGCCGAAGTTGAAGCCCCGGAAGACCATCGCGGCCAGGCAGAGCAGCACCACGACGGCGGTGACCTTGTAGACCAGCCGGCTCTTGCCGACGACGTCCAGCCCGGCCTCGCCGTTGTAGAGCCGGTGCGCCAGCGAGGCGCGCGGCTCGTGCGTCCGGTCACCGGCCCCCTCGCGGGGCAGCCCGGCCTCGGCCAGGTCGTCGTCGCCCAGCGCGGCGGCCGCCTCGTCGGCGGCGTGGCTGGCGTCCTGCGCCTCGTCGGCGTCGGTGCCCACCCGGACGACCTCGTCGGGCTCCGTGGTCCCGGTCCCGTCGTTCCGCTCGTCGCGGGTCATGCCTGGCTCCTGTTCTCGGCGGTCGGGCCGGCGGTGGCGCCGACCAGCTCGCGGTCCGCCTGCCGCTGCGTGGACCACCCGGCGCGGTCGACCGACCCCAGCCCCGAGATCCGGCTGCTGCCGAACCACTTGTACCGGGAGAGGACCGACATGAGCGGGTGGGTGAAGAGGAAGACCACGACCAGGTCGAGGACCGTGGACATGCCGAGGGTGAACGCGAAGCCCTTCACGTCGCCGATGGCGAGCCAGTAGAGGATCGCCGCGGCCAGGAAGCTGACCGCGTCGGCCGAGAGGATGGTGCGCCGCGCCCGGACCCAGGCGCGCGGCACCGCCGAGCGGAGGCTGCGGCCCTCGCGGATCTCGTCCTTGAGCCGTTCGAAGTACACGACGAACGAGTCCGCGGTGATGCCGAGCGACACGATGAACCCGGCGATGCCCGCGAGGCTCAGGGTGAACCCGATCTCCCGGCCGAGCACCACCAGCACGCCGTAGACCACCACGCCGGAGAGCACGAGGCTGGCGATCATCACCAGGCCGAGGGCGCGGTAGTAGAGCAGGGAGTACAGGAACACCAGGCCGACGCCGATCGCACCGGCGATGAGTCCCGCCTGCAGCTGCTCCTCGCCGAGCTCGGTGGAGATCGACTGGGCGGTGGCCTGGCTGAAGCTCAGCGGCAGCGCGCCGTACTTGAGCTGGTTGGCCAGCTCCGTGGCCGACTCCTGGTCGAAGCTGCCGGTGATCTCGGTGCCGCCACCGACGATGGCCGAGTTGATCGTCGGCGCCGAGATGACCCGGCCGTCGAGGGTGATCGCCACGGAGTTGCCGACGTTGGCCGAGGTGTACGCGCCCCAGGCGGAGCTGCCCCGGGAGTCGAAGTCCAGGTTGACGACCCACTCGCCGGTCCCGGCGCGGGTGCCGGCGGCGGCGTCGGTGACCGACGTGCCCTCGACCACGGCCGGGCCGAGCAGGTACTTGAACTCGCCGTCCTCGCTGCACGCGGCGACGTGGTCGTCGGGCCGGGCGACGTCGCTGGTGGCGGCACCCCCGCAGGTGAGCGCGTCGAAGGCGGCCTGGGCCTCCTCCTGCGTCACGGCGGGTGCGTCCGGCGCCCGGGTGGGCGCAGCGGTGTCCGCGCCGCCGGTCGGCTCGGCGGGCCCCGCTCGGTGCGGCCGGGTCGGTCGGCTCGGCGGCCTCGCTCGGCGCGGCCGGATCGGTCGGCTCGGCGCCGTCCGTGGGCTCGGCGCCGTCCGTGGGCTCGGCACCCTCGGTGGGTGCGGCCGGGTCGGTGGCCTCGGCGCCGTCGCTGGGCGCGGCGTCCTCGGCCGGCGCCTGGTCGGCCGGGGCGACGTTCAGCACCGGGCGGAACCGCAGCTGGGCGGTCTCGCCGAGCTCGCGGGCCTGGTCGCCGTCGTCCCCGGGGACGGAGATGACGATGTTCGAGTCGCCCTCGGTGACCACCTCGGCCTCGGCGACACCGAGGCCGTTCACCCGCTGCTCGATGATCCGGCGGGCGAGCTCGAGGTCCTCCCGGTCGGGCGCCCCGCCGTCCGGCGTGCGGGCCGTCAGCGTGACGGTCGTGCCGCCGCGCAGGTCCAGGCCCAGCTGCGGCGTCCGGGTGGAGCCGGTGAAGAAGACCAGGCCGTAGAGCACGGCGAGGACGAGGACGAACGCCCCGAAGTACCGGCTGGCCGGCAACGAGCGGTTGGCCACGGGATCTCCTGCGATCAGAAGCTGTCGTCGGCCGGGCGTCCCCCGGCCGTACCGGGCGCGTCATCGCCCGGGGTGCCGGTGACCGGCTCGCGGATCTCCAGGACCGCCTGGCGGGCGAAGGTGACGACGACGCCGGGAGCGAGCTCCAGGTCCACCGTCGTCTCGCCGAGACCGACGACCGTGGCGTGCATGCCGCTGGTGGTCATCACCGGCGAGCCGATGGTCAGCGACTCCTGCAGCGCCTGGGCCCGGGCCTGCATCGCCTTGCGCTGGCGTGCGGGGAGCACGAACAGCAGCACGGCCAGCAGGACCAGCATGATCAGAGGGAAGAGCTCCACGACAGGTGTGCCTCTCTACCGCGCGTCCAGCTCCGCGGTCGGTGCGGCCCGGGGGCCGCTCGGGTTCGTCGGTTGCCTGCGCGCACCCGGTGCGCGGCACGCGGCGACCCGGTGGGGCGCGCACGGCCGCGGCCTCTCTTCTTGCGCGCCAGCGCCCCGGAGTCTAGGCGTCGAAGAGCGGCTCTGACGACGAGCCTGCGCCCTGTGGGTCTGCTGTGACCCGGCCGAGCGGAATCCCGGCCCGGGGCACCTCCAGCCCCAGGTGCCGCCAGGCCGCCTCGGTCGCGACCCGCCCGCGGGAGGTGCGGGCCAGCAGACCGGCGCGCACCAGGAAGGGCTCGCACACCTCCTCGACGGTGTGCGGCTCCTCCCCCACGGCGACGGCGAGGGTGGCGACGCCGACCGGGCCGCCACCGAACTTCGTCACCAGCGCCGAGAGGACCTCGCGGTCGAGCCGGTCCAGGCCCAGGTGGTCCACGTCGTAGAGCGCGAGCGCGGCCTCGGCGACGGCGCGGGTGACCCGGCCGTCGGCCTCCACCTCCGCGTAGTCGCGGACGCGGCGCAGCAGCCGGTTGGCGATCCGCGGTGTCCCGCGGGAGCGGCCGGCGATCTCCGCCGAGCCCTCGTCGGTGAGCTCGACGCCGAGCAGCTCGGCGCTGCGGGCGAGCACCTGCTGCAGCTCTGCGGGCTCGTAGAACTCCATCTGGCCGACGAAGCCGAAGCGGTCGCGCAGCGGGCCGGTGAGCAGGCCGGCGCGGGTGGTGGCGCCGACCAGGGTGAACGGGTTGATCTCCAGCGGGATCGCCGTCGCCCCCGGCCCCTTGCCGACGACGACGTCGACCCGGAAGTCCTCCATCGCCATGTACAGCAGCTCTTCGGCCGGCCGGGCGATGCGGTGGATCTCGTCGATGAACAGCACGTCGCCGGGCGCCAGGTTCGACAGCATCGCGGCGAGGTCGCCCGAGCGCTCGATCGCCGGGCCGCTGGTGATCTTCACCGCCGTCCCGAGCTCCGAGCCGATGATCAGCGCGAGGCTGGTCTTGCCCAGCCCGGGCGGGCCGGACAGCAGCACGTGGTCCGGCGGGCGGCCGCGCCGCTTGGCGCCCTCGAGGACCAGCGCCAGCTGCCGGGCGACCTTGGGCTGGCCGATGAAGTCGTGCAGCGAGTGCGGGCGCAGCGCCGACTCGACCACGCGCTCCTCGTCGCCGGCCTGCGGCGACACCGCCCACTCCTGACCGAGGTCGGCGGCGACCTCACCGGTCAGCGACCGGTCGAAGGGGGCGCTCACGAGCGGCCCAGCAGCTGGAGCGCCCGGCGCAGGAGGACCGCGACCTCGACGCCGCCGGTCTCCACGATCTGCGCGTCGGCGACCGGCGCGAGCTCGACGACCGCCGTCTCGGCCTCCTTGCCCGACCAGCCGAGGCCGACGAGCGCGGAGGTGAGCTGGTCGCGCCACGGTGCCACCGGGGTGACCGCCGGCAGGCCGGTGGACGGGCCGTCCAGCGAGGTGTCGGTGGTGACCGAGCCGAGCCGGTCGCGCAGCTCCAGGATCAGCCGCTCGGCGCCCTTCTTGCCGATGCCGGGGACCTGCATGAGCGCCTTGACGTCGGCCATCGACACCGCGCGGCGCACCTCGCGGGGCGGGTGGATGGCCAGCACGGCCTGGGCGAGCCGCGGGCCGACCCCGTTGGCGGTCTGCAGCAGCTCGAACAGCGAGCGCTCGTCGTCGTCGGCGAAGCCGTAGAGGGTCAGCGAGTCCTCGCGCACGACCAGGCTGGTGGACAGCCGCGCGGCCTCGCCGACCTGCAGCCGCGCGATGGTGCCGGGCGTGCACTGCACCGCCAGGCCGATGCCGCCGACCTCGACGACCGCGCCGTCCGGGGAGACCGCGGCCACCCGGCCGTTCACCGAGGCGATCATCGGGCCGCCACCCCCTGCCAGCGCGGCAGCGTGCGCTGCACGACGGGCGCGCCGATGCCGCCGGCGATCGCCGCCGAGCGGAGCCGCTGCTGGGCCGGGCCGCGCCAGACGTGGCACACGGCCAGCGCCAGCGCGTCGGCGGCGTCGGCCGGCTTCGGCGCCTCGGCCAGGCCGAGCACGCGGGTGACCATGAGGGTGACCTGCTCCTTGTCCGCGCGGCCGTTGCCGGAGATCGCCGCCTTGACCTCGCTGGGGGTGTGCCAGGCGACCGGCCGGTCGGCCTGCGCCGCGGCCAGCGCGGCCACGCCCGCGGCCTGCGCGGTGCCGGTGGCCGTGCCCTTGTTGTTCTGGGTGAAGACCCGCTCGATGGCCACGACGTCGGGCCGGTGCGCGCGCAGCAGCGCGGTGACCGCGGTGTGCAGCTCCAGCAGCCGCAGCTCCAGGTCCAGCTCGGCCAGGGTGCGGATCACGCCCACGCCGACCGCCGCCGGCCGGGCGCCGGGGCGGCCGTCCACGACCCCCCAGCCGCACCGGGTCAGCCCCGGATCGATGCCGAGCACCCGCATGGAAGAGCCTCCCGCCGACCGAACGCCTGTTCGACCCACGCTAACCGCAACTCTGCGGCGCGCGCCCGCAACACGCGGAGCGGACCGGCCTCCGCCGGGGCGCCCCGCCCTCGGGCGGGGCGGCCGTCAGGCGTCGATCTTCTCCATGACCTCGTCGGAGACGTCGTAGTTCGCGTAGACGTTCTGCACGTCGTCGAGGTCCTCGAGGGCGTCGATGAGGCGGAACACCTTGCCGGCGCCGTCCTCGTCCAGCTCGACCTGCACGCTGGGCAGGAAGCCCATGTCGGCGGAGTCGTAGTCGATCCCGGCGTCCTGGAGGGCGGTGCGCACGGCGACCATGTCCCCGGGCTCGCTGACCACCTCGAGGGTGTCGCCGAGGTCGCGGACCTCCTCGGCACCGGCGTCGAGGACGGCCATGAGCACGGTGTCCTCGTCGACGCCGTCGGACTTCGGCACCACCACGACGCCCTTGCGGGAGAACAGGTAGGAAACCGACCCGGGATCGGCCATGTTCCCGCCGTTGCGGGTCATGGCGGTGCGGACCTCCATGGCCGAGCGGTTCTTGTTGTCCGTCAGGCACTCGATGAGGACGGCGACGCCGCCGGGGCCATAGCCCTCGTAGGTGATGCCCTGGTAGTCGACGCCACCGGCCTCGGCACCGGAACCGCGCTTGACCGCCCGGTCGATGTTGTCGTTGGGCACCGAGCTCTTCTTCGCCTTCTGGACGGCGTCGTAGAGCGTCGGGTTGCCCGAGAGGTCACCGCCACCGGTGCGGGCCGCGACCTCGATGTTCTTGATCAGCTTGGCGAAGAGCTTGCCGCGCTTGGCATCGATGCCGGCCTTCTTGTGCTTGGTCGTCGCCCACTTGGAATGGCCGCTCATCAGTCCTCCTCGTTCCCGGCGCCCGCGCCGGCCCTCGCGGCCAGGTGACGCCGCACGATCTCGACGAACAGCGCGTGCACCCGGCGGTCCCCGGTCAGCTCGGGGTGGAAGCTCGTGGCCACCAGGTTCCCCTGGCGGACCGCGACGATCCTACCGTCGGCCTCCCCGCCGACGACGCGGCCGAGGACGGCGACGCCGTCGCCCGCCTCCTCCACCCACGGCGCCCGGATGAAGACCGCGTGCAGCGAGCCGCCGCCGAGGCCCTCGACGTCCATCTCGGACTCGAAGCTGTCGGCCTGCCGGCCGAAGGCGTTCCGGCGGACGGTGACGTCGAGCCCGCCGATCGTCTCCTGGTCCGGGGGCGCGTCGAGCAGCCGGTCGGCGAGCAGGATCATCCCGGCGCAGCTGCCGTAGACCGGCAGCCCGTCCCGGACCGCGGCGCGCAGCGGGTCGAGCAGCCCGAACCGGCGGGCCAGCTTGGCGATCGTCGTCGACTCCCCGCCCGGCAGCACCAGGCCGTCGACGGCGGCCAGCTCCTCGGGCCGCCGCACCGGCACCGCCTCGGCGTCCTGGTCGCGCAGCGCGGCCAGGTGCTCGCGGACGTCGCCCTGCAGCGCCAGCACCCCGATGAGCGGCCGGCTCACGACGCGACCGCCGGCCGCGCGTTGCCCAGCCGGATCCCGCTGAACCCCAGCGTGGACCCGACGACGTCCCGCCAGAAGGCCCCCAGCTCGGGGAGCGCCCGCAGCTGGATCCGCGCCTGCTCGTGCAGGGCCAGCAGGTCACCGACCGGTTCCGGGGCCGCCAGCGGCTCGACGGCCCACACCAGCGGGCGCGGGTCCGCCGAGGTGCGGGCACGGTGCGGCACGAACCGGCGGATCGTCGGGTCCTCGGAGAAGTGCAGCACCGCCGGGGCGGTCGGGGTCACCAGCCGCGCGAGGCGAAGCGCTGGTCGGCGGGGAGCGTCGAGACGTTGAGCCCGACCATCGCCTCGCCCAGCCCGCGGGAGACCTTGGCGATGACGTCGGGGTCGTCGTGGAAGGTCGTGGCCTGGACGATGGCGGCGGCGCGCTGCGCGGGGTCGCCGGACTTGAAGATGCCCGAGCCCACGAAGACGCCCTCGGCGCCGAGCTGCATCATCATCGCCGCGTCGGCGGGGGTGGCGATGCCGCCGGCGGTGAAGAGCACGACCGGCAGCTTGCCCTCCCGCGCGACCTGGGTCACGAGCTCCACGGGGGGCGCGCAGCTCCTTGGCCGCGACGAACAGCTCGGTCTCGTCCAGGGTGCCCAGCGCCTTGATGCCGGCGCGGATCGAGCGCATGTGCCGGGTGGCCTCGACGACGTTGCCGGTGCCGGCCTCGCCCTTGGAGCGGATCATCGCCGCGCCCTCGGAGATCCGGCGCAGCGCCTCGCCCAGGTCGGTGGCGCCGCAGACGAACGGCACGGTGAACGCGCTCTTGGCGATGTGGTGCGCCTCGTCGGCGGGGGTCAGCACCTCGGACTCGTCGATGTAGTCGACGCCGAGCGCCTGGAGCACCTGCGCCTCGACGAAGTGGCCGATCCGGGCCTTGGCCATGACCGGGATCGAGACCGCGCCGATGATCCCCTCGATCATGTCGGGGTCGCTCATCCGGGAGATCCCGCCCTCGGCGCGGATGTCGGCGGGGACCCGCTCGAGCGCCATGACGGCGACCGCGCCGGCGTCCTCGGCGATCTTCGCCTGCTCGGGGGTGACGACGTCCATGATGACGCCGCCCTTGAGCTGCTCGGCCATGCCGCGCTTGACGCGGTCGGTACCGGTGGAGGGGGTCTGCGCAGTCATCGGGGGCGCCTCGGGGTGCAGAGGGACGGTCGGAGGCCCGTGATCCTACGGACGCTCGGCGGCCGCGTGTCCCGCACCGCTGCCGGTGAGCACCTCGAGCCGGTCGTCGATGTCGAAGAAGCGGGGCAGCGGGGACCCGGCGTGCAGCCGGAGCACCCGCGGCAGCCGGCGGCTGCGCAGCGCCTGGGTGTCGCGCACCGCGTCGTTGTAGAAGCGCCGGGCCAGCGCCACGCGGGTGCTGGTGCCGGCCAGGTCGGCCTGCAGCGGCGCGGGCACGCCGGGCAGCTCGGGCGGGAGCTCGCGCAGCTCGCGGCCCAGCGCGTTCTCGGCCGCCTCCCGGTCCCCGGGCCCGGACGAGCGGGCGTCGGCGGCGGCCCCCGCGAGGGCGCGCGCCCGCTCCGGGCCCAGCGCCGCCGCGTGCTCCCGGGCCAGCTCCTCCGCCAGCCCGGCGCGCCGCCGCAGCTGGACCTCGAGCGTCGCCCGGGCGCGGGCCACCCGCGCCTCGAGCCGCGTGAGCCGGACCAGCGTCCACGCCGTCCAGAGCAGCAGGAGGACGGCGACGACCGCGAGGACCGCCCACACCCACGCCTGCGCACCCATGAGGGCGAAGGCTAGCTGTACTGACCGGGCAGGTTGGTCAAGCGGCTGATGGGTGGGTGGCCGCCGATGCCGGTGTGGGGCCGATGGTGGTTGTAGCCGTGTAGCCAAGCAGGAAAGGCGGCGCGGCGGTCGGCTTCGCTGGTGAAGAGCTGAGCGAAGGCCCATTCGCTGGTCATGGTGCGGTTGAAGCGTTCGACCTTTCCGTTGGTCTGCGGGCGGTAGGGCCGGGTCCGTTTTGGGGTGATGTTGAGCTGGGCGCAGGCGGCCGCCCAGTCGCGGCTGCGGTAGCAGCCTCCGTTGTCGGTGAGCACCCTGCGGGCGGTCACGCCCCGGTCGGCGAACCAGTTCACCGCGCGGCGCAGCACCGCGGTGGCGGTGGCCCCGAGTTCGTCGTTGTGGATCTCGGCGTAGGCCAGCCGGGTGTGGTCGTCGAGCACGACGTGGATGAAGCCGTGGCGCATCAGCGGCTGCCCGTGGCGGCTGCGGGCGCGGCCGCCATCGGCGGTGCGGTTGGCCTTGCCTTGTTCGCGGCCGAGGAAGCGCCAGCCGCCGCCGGCGGGGATGTTGCCCAGCTTCTTCACGTCGGCGTGCAGTAGATCGCCGGGAGCGGCGTGCTCGTAGCGCACCACCTGGTGCTCGCGACGCTCGATACGAGACAGCCGACTGAGGCCGCAGCGGCGCAGCACCGCCCCGGTGGTCGAGGCCGCCACGCCGGTTTCCGCGGCGATCCGGACCGCGCCCCACCGCTTGCGCAGCCGCAGCGACACGATCCGCTTCGTCGTCTCCGGGGCGGTCTTGGTGGGGCTGGTGCGCGGACGGCTGGAGCGATCGACCATGCCGGCGGCACCCAGCGTTCGATACCGCTCGGCCCACCGATCCGCGGTCGTCCACGCCACTCCGAACAACTCCGCGGCCCGAACCTTGGGCCAGTTGTCCTCGACGATCAGCTGGGCCATCCGCAGACGCTGGCGCGGGGTCAAGGCGGCATTAGCGTGGAGCACGAGGACCTCCGGTGACTCGTGGAATGGGTGCCTTCAGCAGCTCCACTCCACGCCCGGAGGTCCTCCCCGAACAAGACCTCTACTCAGATCCCGTCGTCACAGCTCCTCGACCAACGTCTCTGGTCAGTACAGCTAGCGGGCGCTCCCCCGCCAGCGGGAGCTCCGCGGCGCGCCGCCGGACGGGGGCACCTCGGGCACCTCGCCGTCCTCCGCCGCGGTGACGCCGGCGCCCCCGGGCGGGACGACGGTCTCGTAGACGGCGAGGATCCGCCGGGCCAGGACCGGCCAGTCGTAGGTCCGCGCCACCTCGGCCCCCCGCGGGCGGAGAACCGCGCCCGCCGCTCCGGGTCGGCGAGCAGGTCGGCCAGGGTGCGGCCCAGCGCCGCGGCGTCCCCGCGCGGCACCAGCACGCCGGCGCTGCCCCCGTCGAGCACCCGCGCGAACGCGTCCAGGTCGCTGGCGACGATCGGGGCGCCCGCGGCCATCGCCTCGATGAGGACGACCCCGAAGGACTCCCCCAGCAGGTTCGGCGCGCAGTAGACGTCGACCGAGCGCAGGAACGCGGCCTTGTCGGGCTCGGAGACCTCGCCGAGGAGCTGCACGTGCGGGCGCAGCTCCTCCCCGACCAGCCGGTGCAGCTGGTCGGCGTCGCCCCGCCCGGCGACGAGCAGCCGGGCCTGCGGGTGCCGGCGGACGACGGTGCGCATCGCCTCCAGCAGCGTGGGCAGCCCCTTGCGCGGCTCGTCGAAGCGGCCGAGGAAGCCGATCGTGGGGCCCGGGCCGGACGCCGCGGGCAGCGACGGCCCCTCGGCGAAGGCGTCGACGTGCACCCCGTTGGGGATGATGACGGCGTCCCCGCCGAGGTGCTCGACCTGCACGCGGCGGGCGAAGTCGGAGACCGCGATGCGCCCGCTGATCCGCTCGAGCCAGGGGCGGACCACCGGCCCCCAGGCCGCCAGCCACTTCGACCGGGTCGTGGCCGCGTGGAAGGTCGCCACGATCGGCCCGTCGGCGATGATGCAGACCAGCAGCGAGGCCGACGGCGGCGCCGGCTCGTGCACGTGGACGACGTCGAACCGCCCCTCGCGCAGCCAGCGCCGCACGCGCGCCGCCGACACCGGCCCGAACTGCAGGCTGGCCATCGAGCCGTTGTACGGCACCGGGACGGCCCGCCCGGCGAAGGTGATCCACGGGTCGGTGAGCGACTCCTCGTGCTCGGCCGGGGTCAGCACCTCGACGTGGTGGCCCATCCCGCGCAGCGTGTCGGCCAGGTCGCGCACGTGGTACTGCACGCCCCCGGGGACGTCCCACTGGTAGGGGCAGACCAGTCCGATCCGCATCAGCCCTCCTCCCCCGCGGGGACCGCCCGTCGCGGCGGGTCGGGCGGGACGTCGGCCCAGATCCGACCCAGCATGTGCCAGTCCTCGGGGTGCCGGCCCAGGCCCTCGGTGAAGACGTCGGCGACGGCCTGCATCGCGTCGGTGACCCGGGTGGCGAGGCGCCCCTCCCCCGTCACCGGCACCTCGGGGTGCACCTGGACGTGCCAGCCCGCGCCGTCGAAGCGCGGCACGGCCGGCAACAGCGCGGCCCCCGTGCGGGCGGCCAGCAGCGCGGCCCCGCTGGGCAGCAGGGCCGGGCGGCCGAAGAACTCGACGCTCACGCCACCGGTGCCGAAGTTGCGGTCGACCAGCAGGCAGCTGACCCCGCCCTCGGCGAGCCACTGGCGGAGCACCTCCGAGCCCGGCCGGGGCCCGCCGGTGAGCGGGGTGACCTTCATGCCCAGGCCCTCGCGGTACTCCAGGAAGCGGCGGTACAGCGACTCCGGCTTGAGCCGCTCGGCGATGGTGAGGAACGGGGTGCCCAGGCGGTCGGCCAGCCAGGCGCCGGCGGCGTCCCAGTTGCCGCTGTGCGGGAGCGCGAGGACCACCCCGCGGCCCTCGGCCCGCGCGCGCTCCACGTGCTCGAAACCGGGCACCCGGGTGTCCCGGCGGATGCGGTCGATGCCCAGCGTGGGCAGCCGGAACGCCTCCTGCCAGTAGCGCGCGTAGGAGGCCATCGCCCGGCGGTGCAGCTCGTCGAGCTCGGCCTCGGACAGCGTGCCGCCCGTGGCCACCCGCAGGTTGGCCCGCAGCTGGCGCACCCCGGCGCCGTCCCGGCCGGCCGCCCAGCGCCCGCCGGCCTCGAACCCGGACCGCGCCAGCGGCTCGGGCAGCATGCGGACCGCCCGCCAGCCGGCCGCGTACCCCGCGTCGGTCAGCCGGCCGGTGATCCGGCTGCGCAGCCCCGCGGGTGCGGTCACGGCTTCGGCGGGGACGAGGGCAGCGGGGCGCCCGCGGCACCCCGGCGGACGGCGAGCATCCGCTGCGCGACGGTGACCGCGCTGCCGGCGACCAGGACGACCAGGGCCACGTGCAGCGAGTACGGGATGCCCAGGCCGGTGAACCCGGTGCCCACGAGGACGATGATCAGCCGCTCGGTGCGCTCGACGATGCCGACGTCGCAGGACAGCCCCACGCCCTCGGCACGGGCCTTGATGTAGCTGGTCAGGACACCGAGGACCAGGCAGACGAGCGCCAGCAGCACGATCAGCCGGTTGTCCCCCTCGCCGGAGAACCACCAGGCCAGCGCGGCGAAGATCGCGGCGTCGGCGGCGCGGTCGCCCACGGAGTCCAGCACCGCGCCGAACACGGTGCCGCCGCCCCGGGCGCGGGCCAGCGCGCCGTCGAGCATGTCCAGCATCACGAACATCCAGACCGCGAAGGCGCCCCAGAAGAGGAAGCCGTTCCCGATGAGGAACACCGCGGACAGGACCGCCGCCGAGGGTCCCGGTGACGGTCACCATGTCGGGGGTGATCCCGGCGCGGGAGAGCCCGGGCACGATCGGCGCCAGCACCTTGGCGACGGCGGGGCGCGCGTTGACGCCGAGCATCAGCCCTCCCCGGGCCAGGCGGCGGCGAGCAGGTCGCGGGTCTCCCGCAGCACCTGGGGCAGCACGCGGGTCAGCCCGACGACCGGCATGAAGTTGGTGTCCCCGCCCCAGCGCGGGACGGCGTGCTGGTGCAGGTGGTCGGCGATGCCGGCCCCGGCGACCGAGCCCTGGTTCATCCCGATGTTGAACCCGTGCGCGCCGGCGACCTCGCGGACCACGCGCATCGCCGTCTGGGTGACCGCCCCGAGCTCGGCGACCTCCTCGACGGTCAGGTCGGTGTAGTCGGGCACGTGCCGGTACGGCACGACCATCAGGTGGCCGGCGTTGTACGGGTACAGGTTGAGCACCGCGTAGACCGCGGTCCCCCGGGCCACGATCAGGCCGTCCTCGTCGCTCATCGACGGGATGACGCAGAAGGGGCAGTCGTGCGCCCCGGTGGGCTTGCCCTCGCCGCGGATGTAGGCCATCCGGTAGGGCGTCCACAGGTGCTCGAAGGCCTCGCTCATCCGGCGACCACGGTCCCGGTCTCGTCGGCCGCCGACGGGTCGGCGTTCGTCCGGGCCGCGATCCACGCGACGACCTGCTCGACGGCCTCGTCCACGGGGACGCCGTTGCGCTGGCTGCCGTCGCGGTAGCGGAAGGACACCGCACCGGCCTCGGCGTCGGTCGCCCCGGCGATGAGCACGAACGGGATCTTCTGCTTGCTCGCGGTGCGGATCTTCTTCTGCATCCGGTCGTCGGAGTCGTCGAGCTCGACGCGGACGCCGCGCCGCCGGAGCTTCGCGGCCACGTCGGTCAGGTAGGGCACCTGCTCGTCGGTGATCGGGATGCCGACGACCTGCACCGGTGCCAACCACGCCGGGAAGGCGCCGGCGTAGTGCTCGGTCAGGACGCCGAAGAAGCGCTCGATGGAGCCGAACTTCGCCGAGTGGATCATCACCGGCTGCTGCCGGCCGCCGTCGGCGGAGGTGTACTCCAGGCCGAAGCGCGCCGGCTGGTTGAAGTCGTACTGGATGGTCGACATCTGCCAGGTCCGGCCGATGGCGTCGCGGGCCTGCACGGAGATCTTCGGGCCGTAGTAGGCCGCGCCGCCCGGGTCGGGGACCAGCTCGAGCCCGGTCTCCCGCGCGGCGTCCTCCAGCACCTGCGTCGCGACCGCCCACTCCTCGTCCGAGCCGATGAACTTCGGCCCGTCGTCGCGGGTGGACAGCTCCAGGTAGTAGTCGTCGAGGCCGAAGTCGCGCAGCAGGCCGAGCACGAAGGACAGCAGGTGGCGGACCTCGCCCGGTGCCTGCTCCGGGGTGACGTAGCTGTGCGAGTCGTCCTGGGTCAGCCCGCGCACGCGGGTGAGGCCGTGGACGACGCCGGACTTCTCGAAGCGGTACACCGAGCCGAACTCGAAGAACCGCAGCGGCAGCTCGCGGTAGGACCGCCCGCGCGACCGGAAGATCAGGTTGTGCATCGGGCAGTTCATGGCCTTGAGGAAGTACTCGCTGTTCTCCAGCTCCATGCCGGGGAACATCGTGTCCTCGTAGTACGGCAGGTGCCCGGAGGTCTCGAAGAGCCCGCGCTTGCTGATGTGCGGGGTGCCGACGTAGTCGAAGCCCTCCTCCAGGTGGCGCGCGCGGACGTAGTCCTCCATCTCGCGCTTCACCACCCCGCCCTTGGGGTGGAAGACCGCCAGGCCGGACCCGATCTCGTCGGGGAAGCTGAAGAGGTCCAGCTCGACGCCGAGCCGGCGGTGGTCGCGGCGCTCGGCCTCGGCCAGCTGCTGCAGGTAGGCCTTGTGGGCGTCCTTGCTCTCCCACGCGGTGCCGTAGATGCGCTGCAGCTGCGGGTTCTTCTCGCTGCCGCGCCAGTAGGCGGCCGCGCTGCGGGTGAGGCTGAACGCCGGGATCGCGTTGGTGCGCGGCAGGTGCGGGCCGCGGCACAGGTCGGTCCAGACCCGCTCACCGCTGCGCGCGTCGAGGTTGTCGTACATGGTCAGCTGGGCGCCGCCGACCTCCACGTCGGCGCCCTCGGTGTCGCCGGCGCCGCCCTTGAGCCCGATCAGCTCGAGCTTGTACGGCTCGTGCGCGAGCTCGGCCTGCGCGTCGGCGTCGCTGATCTCCCGGCGGGCGAAGTGCTGCCCCGCGCGGACGATCTCGGTCATCTTCTTCTCGAGCGCCGCGAGGTCCTCGGGGGTGAAGGGCCGCTCGGGGTCGAAGTCGTAGTAGAAGCCGTTCTCCACCGGCGGCCCGATGCCCAGCGAGGTGCCGGGGAAGAGCTCCTGCACCGCCTGCGCCAGGACGTGCGCGGTCGAGTGCCGGATGACGGCCCGGCCGTCCGCGCTGGACGCCGCGACCGGCTCCACCTCGGCGTCGGCCTCCGGGGCCCAGGCGAGGTCCTTGAGCTCACCGGAGGCCACGTCCCGGACGACGACGGCGCCGTCGGGACCCTTGAGCGGGAGGCCTGCGTCCTTGAGCGCCTGCACCGCCGTCGTCCCGGCCGGCACCCGCACGGATCCGACGGCGGTGGGCGAGGGCGGGGTCGACACGAGAGCACTCCAGGAGTTCGGGGGACGGACCTCCCGAGACTAGTGCGCGACCGCCCTCACCCCGGGAGTACTTCCAGTCCGGCGGCCCGCGCGCCCCGCCGGTCCAGCACCTCGGCGATCCGGGCGGCGCTCGCCGGGTCGGCCGGCACGACGCGGACGCCGTCCTCGGCGATCTCGATCCGCAACGGCACCGCCTCGGCGCGCGACACGGTGAACCGCCCGTCGGGACCCCGGGTGAAGGTGAACCGGGCGGCCACCGAGTCCTCCGTCGGGTAGCCCCGCGTGGAGTGCTCGGCGAGGTGGTTGCCCAACCCGTAGGCGACCCACTCGCCGTCGATCCGCTCGAACGGCTGCACGACGTGCGCGTGGTGGCCCAGCACCAGGTCGACGTCCGGGGAGGCCAGCAGCGTGCGGACGGCGGCCACCTGCTCGTCGGTCGGGTCCTGCTCGTACTCCCGGCAGCAGTGCAGGCTGGCGACGACGACGTCGGCACCTGCCGCGCGGGCGCGGGACGCCGCCGCCAGCATCCCGTCGACGTCCGGCACCGCGGCCACGTCGACCGCCCACTCCCGGCCGTCCGGGAGCGGCACCCCGTTGAGGCCGAAGGTGGCCGCGACGAACCCCACCCGGACACCGGCCCGCTCCACGATCGTCGGCTCGGCGCTCGCCTGATCGCTGCGATGCGTCCCCGTGTGCGCGATCCCCACCGCGTCCAGCTCGTCCAGCGTGCGGGTGAGCCCCTCGAAGCCGTCGTCGAGGGAGTGGTTGGAGGCGGTGGAGCAGACGTCGTACCCGGCGCCCGCGAGGGCGTCGACGATCTCGGGCTGCACCGCGAAGCTCGGGTAGCCGCGCGTAGGGCCCGCCGGCCGCCGCGACCGGGGTCTCCAGGTGGCAGACGGCGAGGTCGGCGTCCCCGATCAGCCCGGAGACGGGAGCCAGCACGCCGGAGAAGTCGTAGGAGCCGTCCGGCTGCCGCGCGCCCCGCGTGAGCGACCGTTCCTGGTGCACCAGCACGTCGCCGGTGGCCAGCAGCGTGACGCTCTCCGGCGCCGGGGGCGCGGGCGCGGTCGTGGTCCCGGGCGCCGCCGCCTCCCGGGACGGCCCACCGGAGCACCCGGCGGCCAGCAGCACCGCGAGCGCGGCGACGACGACGGATCGGCGGGGCACGAGCGGACGCTAGAGCAGGACGGCGTCGCCGACGGACACCTCGCCGGGCCGGCGCACCTCGGCGTAGACGCCCAGGCAGTGCTTCGGTGTACGGGTCACGGCGAGCTCGGCGCTCCCGATCCGCAGCGTGCGGCCCACCCAGGTGCGCTCGTCCTCCCCGTCGGGCAGGTCGAGCACCAGGTTGGCGCGCGGGTCGTCCGCCGAGCAGCCCTCCGGGACGTCGCCGGTGACGGCGCGGTCGATCGCCTGCCGGGAGACCAGGTGCACCGCGGCGGCGTCGGCGGCCGATCCCTCCGCCGCCTGCAGCCGCACGCCCCGGCCCAGCGCCGCGGCGACGGCCCGCGCGTCGGCGTCCGGGTCGCCGCTGGGCGCGATGCCGGCGAGCGCGGGCGCGTGCTTGCCCCGCACCACCTCGCCCGTGCCCGCGTCGACCACCGCCCAGGCGCGGTCCCCCTCGGGCCCCGAGGCCGCCAGCCGCACCCGCTCGCGCGCGGTGCCGCCGAGGGACTTCACCGGGTAGATCCAGATGCCCGCCACGTGCCCGGCCGTCGTCGTCGTCACGGTCCGATCGTCCCCCCGGAGCCCACCGGCTTCCTCGTCGGGCACGTCCGGTGAGGGAGCGGGCACGAGGCGTGCCGCCTCGCGGGGGTGCGGATGGAGTGACTACACCGGTGGAACACGGAGCGCCCTCCGCGTGCCGCCTGCCCTCCACCCTTCCGCGGCAGAGCGGGCGGCACCGCGCCGTCCGCCCAGGTCGAAGGCGAGGACGAGATGACGGGACGGACCCGGCGGGTGCGGCGATGGGCCTCGGGGGGTGCTGCACTGCTGATGGCCACCGCCCTGGCCGCCTGCGGTTCCGACGACGACGGCGACGACGCGCAGGCCTCCTCGGAGACCAGCGCGTCGGAGACCAGCGAGTCGGCGGCCGCCGCCGACCCGGCCGCGTTCTGCGAGGCGTCGGTGGACCTCGAGGGCGCCTTCTCCCTCGGTCCCCCGATCGACGAGACCGCCCCGCCCGAGGAGCAGCAGGCCGCGCTGGAGGAGTTCGGCGCGACCGTCGAGCCGCTGCTGGCCGACGTCGAGGAGAACGCGCCGGAGGAGATTTCCGAGGACGTCGACACCGCCGCGGGGCTCGTGCGCGAGGCGCTCTCCGGTGGCGACCCGTCGGGCCTGGAGAGCCCCGAGTTCCAGCAGGCCGACGACGCCATCGACGAGTACATGCTCGCCGAGTGCGGCTTCGAGCAGGTGGAGGCGACCGGCGTGGACTTCGAGTACGAGGGGTTGCCGGACTCCGTGCCGGCCGGCGTCGTCGCGGTCACCCTGACCAACGAGGGCACCGAGCTGCACGAGATCGGCATCGCGCGCATCAACGACGACGTCACCGACCCCATCGAGGCGCTGCTCACCCTCCCCGAGGAGGAGGTCTTCTCCAAGCTGGAGCTCAAGGGCGTCACCGTCGTCGAGCCGGGGCAGTCGGAGACGACCTTCCTGCGCATGGACGCCGGCCGGTACGGCGCCGCCTGCTTCATCCCCGAGGGGACGATGAGCACGGAGATGCCGGGGATGGGTGCCCCGCACTTCACGATGGGCATGTTCGCCGAGTTCACCGCCGAGTGACCACGGACCGCTGGTGACGGCGACCCGACGCCGGTTCCTGGGGCTGAGCGCCGCCGCGGCCGGGCTGGCCCTGCTGCCCGGCTGCAGCGGCCGAGGCCCGTCGGCCGCGGCTCCCCCGGCCCCGGGGGCGCTGCGGCTGACGGCCGCGCCGATGCGGGTGGACCTCGCCGGGCACGAGATCCCGACGTGGGGGTACGGCACGCTGCCCGGTCCGGAGATCCGGCTCCGGGCCGGAGACGTGCTGCGGGTGGAGCTGGACAACGCGCTGCCCGAGGACACGACCATCCACTGGCACGGGCTGGCACCGCCCAACCGGATGGACGGCGTGCCGCGGGTGACCCAGGACCCGGTCGTGCCCGGCGGGCGGTTCACCTACGAGTTCACGACGCCGGTGCCCGGGTCGTTCATGTACCACGCGCACGTCGGCATGCAGCTGGACCGCGGGCTCTACGGCCCGCTGGTCGTGGAGCCCCGGTCGGAGGAGCTCTCCTACGACCGCGAGCACGTCCTGATGCTCGACGACTGGCGGGACGGCGTGGACGCCCACGGCGGGCACGGGCCGGCTCCCGGTCCGGACGCCGGGCCGGGCGCCGCGCCGGGTGCCGACGAGGACCCCGGCGACGCGGTCTCCTTCGGCGGGCGCTCGTACCCGCTGCTGCTGGTCAACGGCCGTCCTCCCGAGGACGCCCCGGTGCTCACGACCCGGCCGGGCGACCGGCTGCGCCTGCGGGTCATGAACATCGCGGCCGACACCGGCTTCCGGTTCGCCGTCGCCGGGCACCGGCTGACGGTCACCCACACCGACGGCATGCCGGTCGAGCCGGTCACCGTCGAGGCGCTGCGGCTGGGCATGGGCGAGCGGTACGACGTGCTCGTCGAGTGCGACCAGGCCGGGGGCGTGTGGCAGATCGGCGTCCAGGCCGAGGGGCGCACGGGCTGGGGGCGGGCCCTGCTCCGGTACGACGGAAGCGAGGCGTCGTCGCCGCCGGCCGTCGCCGAGCGGCCCGCCGAGCTGGACGGCCGGCTGGCGTCCTACGCCGACCTGCTGGCGCGCGAGCCGCTGCCGCTGCCCTCGGGTGAGCCCGACCGGCGCTTCGAGCTGGAGCTCTCGGGCACCCAGATCGGTGGCCAGAGCTACCCCGACGCCGATCCACTGCCGGTCGCCGAGGGCGAGTGGGTGCGGATCTCGATGCGCAACACCAGCGCGAAGTGGCACCCGATGCACCTGCACGGCCACCACTTCCAGGTCCTCACCCCCACGGGCCGCGGCCCGGTCAAGGACACCGTCACCGTCCCGGCGCGCGGGGGCGAGGTGACCTTCGACTTCCTGGCCACCAACCCCGGCGACTGGCTGTTCCACTGCCACAACCACCACCACATGGAGGACGGGATGGTGCGACTGGTCCGCTACGGCTGACCCGCCCCGCGCGACCGCTCAGTTCCCGGGCCGGCTCCGGTCGGAGCGGCAGGAGACCGGAGCCGCAGCGCTCGGACCGGGAGGAACGCATGGGCAGGCTCGTGTACGGGATGGTGACCTCGCTCGACGGCTACGCCGTGGCGGCGGACGGCGACCTCGGTCGCGGCGCCGAGGACGAGGAGGTGCACACCTACATCGGCGACCTCTTCCGCGACCTGGGCACGTACCTCTACGGCCGGCGCATGTACGAGACGATGGTCTTCTGGGAGACCGCGCACGCCGAGCCGGGCGCCCCGCCGCACATCGTGCAGTACGCGCGGGACTGGCAGGCGGCGCAGAAGGTCGTCTACTCCACGACGCTGGAGGACGTGTCGAGCGCGCGCACGCGGATCGAGCGCACCTTCGACCCCGAGGCGGTGCGCCGGCTCAAGGCGGCCTCCGACGCCGACCTCTCCGTCGACGGCCCGACCCTGGCCGCCCAGGCGATCGCGGCCGGCCTGGTGGACGACTACCACCTGTTCACCACGACCAGCGTGGTCGGCGCCGGCACCCGCTTCTTCCCCGACGGCGTCCGCCTGGACCTCGAGCTGGTCGGCGAGAAGGCGTTCGCCAGCGGGCTCGTGCACGCCCACTACCGGGCCCGCTGAGCGGCCACCCCGGGAACGACGAAGGGCCAGGTCCACCCGTTCCCGGGGTGACCTGGCCCTGCGTGCCGGTGGGCGATACTGGGTTCGAACCAGTGACCTCTTCGGTGTGAACGAAGCGCTCTACCACTGAGCCAATCGCCCGGCGCGGCCGCTCGCGACCGCGGTGCCATTCTGCCAGACGCTCAGCGCCAGAGCGGCACCCACCCCGGCATCCACCCGGGAACGCCCACGACGTGCAGCGTGACGACCAGGGCGCCGTACACGCAGGCGGCCGTGGCGAGCCCCAGCAGGCCGCGCACCCACACCGGCTGCGCCCCGACCCACGCGGTCCAGCGGGCCACCCGCTCGCGGGTGAACTCGAGCAGCCGCTCAGCCCAGGTGAACTCGGTGGCCAGCACGAAGAGGCCTGCGATGACGGTCAGCCAGCCCGGCCCGGGCAGCGGGATGGTGACCAGCCCGAACGCCACCACGACACCACCGACGACCCCGACCCCGACCCGGTAGGCGTGGTTGGTGCTGCGCCGCGCCGCGATCCGGCGGCGCCAGCGCGCGTCGGCGACCCGCTCGCGCAGGCTGTCCGTGTCGTCCGCGTCGTACCGGGCGCGCCGCTCGGTGCCGGTCTCCCGCTTCGGGTGCCGGTCCGGCGTGGCCACGGTCTCCTGTCCGCTCAGCGGGTCACCTTCCAGGTCAAGGCTGCGTCGTACCGGTATCGGTCCCCCGGACGACCTCCGCAGCCTACGTCGGGGGCCTTGCGGGCAGTGGCCCCCGCGCAACCTCTTCCGTCCCGACTGCACCAAACCCGTTTCCGAACCGTCCTCGGCGGACACACACCTTTGCATGACCGACAGGCGTGGCCGGTGTGGCGGGTGTGACTGGAGTGACGAGCTGCGTCACTCCCCGAGCGGGATGTCGTTGACCTGACATGGCCAGCCGCTGGAATCCCGGTCACACGTCCCCCGTCACGCTGCAGCTGATCGGTCCGCAATCGTGGACCGAGGTGCCGGCCCTCCTCTGCTACGACGCGGCGGACCCGTTCGCGGTCCGCATCGCCTTCGGCGACATCGGCGACGACAGCGGCACCGTCGACACCGACGAGGGCATCGCCTGGCTGGTCAGCCGCGAGCTGCTCCAGGTGGGCCTCGACCGCCCGTCGGGCGAGGGTGACGTCCGCGTCTGGCCCGCGCACGCGGCCAGCGACGTGCTCTTCCTGCACCTGCGCGCCCCCTCGGGCGAGGCGCTGTTCGAGCTGTCCCGCGCCGTCGTCGCAAGCTTCCTGCGGCAGACCGAGGCGTTGGTGCCGTCGGGTTCGGAGAGCGAGCTGCTGCGCCTCGACGACGAGCTGCACGTCCTGCTGTCCAACGGCGGAGCAGACCCGACGGGGCGTTGACCTGCGGGAACGCTCCTGCAGTGCCGGCGCGCGACGCAGCGGGGGACCCCCCCTCGTTGGACGCCGAAAGGCCGTCAGGTAACGTTCTCCTCGCAACAACGCAGTGCGGATGTGGCTCAGTGGTAGAGCATCACCTTGCCAAGGTGAGGGTCGCGGGTTCGAATCCCGTCATCCGCTCGGAACCTCGGGCGCTGATCGCGAGATCGGCGCCCGCGTGCGGTGGAGTGGCCGAGAGGCGAGGCAACGGCCTGCAAAGCCGTCTACACGGGTTCAAATCCCGTCTCCACCTCGTTCTCCTCCGCGGAGCACGAGCGCGGAGGAGGGACCGGTCGCGAGACCGGGCCGGGCGATTGGCGCAGCGGTAGCGCGCTTCCCTGACACGGAAGAGGTCACTGGTTCGATCCCAGTATCGCCCACCACGAGAACCCCAGGAGCCCACCGGGCGCCTGGGGTTCTTCCGTTCCGGGGCCCTCCGGCCACCTCAGCCGAGCGTCAGCTCCGCCCGGACGCGCTCACCCTGGACGGTCGTGCTGAACCCCAGTGCCCGCAGCAGCGCGACGGCGCCTGCGTTGCCGGTCGTCGTGTCGGCCCGCACCGTCGCCGCACCGGCCTCCCGGGCCCGTTCCAGGAGCAGCCGCACCGCCGTCGTGCCGACCCCCCGCCCCCGGGCGTCGCGCACGAGCCAGATCCCGGTCTCGAACCCGCCGGGCTCGCCGGTCCGGCGCAGCCGCACGGAGCCGAGGACGCGGCCGGTGTCCTGGTCCTCCCCCGGGGCGAACTCGACGACGGCCCAGGTGACCTCACCGGCGGGCCCGTCGAGCCCGGCCCGCCGGTCCCGGTGGAACGCCCGCAGCCACTCGACCCGCTCCGGGCTCCACCCAGGGCCGGGGGTGACCGGCGGGGTCACCTCGTCGGCCGAGGCACCCTCGAGAGCGGCCGCGACCAGCCGGGAGAGGACTCCCTCCGCCACCGGCCGCAGGTCGACCCCGACGAGGGCCTCGAGCCGGCCCCGTTCGCGCCGCCGCGCCCGCGACCCGGGATCAGCCACGGGCCGGCTCGACCCGCTCCCCCCAGAACCGGTCGACCTGCGCGGCCAGCTCCTCGCGCGTGCCGCTGTTGTCCAGCACCACGTCGGCGACCTCCCGGCGCTGCTCGTCGGTCGCCTGCGCGGCGATGCGCGCCCGCGCGTCCTCCTCGGTCATGCCGCGCTCCACGAGCCGCGCCAGCCGGGTCCCGAGGTCGGCCTCCACCACCAGGACCAGGTCGTAGCTGCTCGCCTGACCGGTCTCCACGAGCAGCGGGACGTCGTTGACCAGGACGGCGTCCGGCGCCGCGGCAGCGGTCAGCTCGAGCGCCCGGTCGCGGACCAGCGGGTGGACGATCGCGTCCAGCCGGGCGCGCGCCGCGGGGTCGGCGAACACGATGGCGGCCAGCGCCGGCCGGTCCAACGAGCCGTCGGCGGCGAGCACGCCGTCCCCGAACGCCTCGACGACCGCGGCCAACCCGGGCGTGCCCGGCTCGACGACCTCCCTGGCGATGCGGTCGGCATCGACGATCACCGCGCCCCGGGCGTCGAGCAGGGCCGAGACCGTGCTCTTCCCCGAGCCGATCCCACCGGTCAGTCCGATCCGCAGCATGTGCGCAGAGTAGCGACCGGCGCCGTCGGAGGTCACGGAGAGGTAACACGACCGCGCACCCACCGGCGCGTCGCACGAGTCCCACCAGTCACACGGCTAACTTCGGCCTCGGCGATCTTCCCCGCCGAAGAGAGGCAGGCCCCCCCATGTCCCGTCACCGGACCACCGCCGGCACCCCGTCCACCCGCGCAGCCTCCCGGGGCGCCGGACGGCACCGGATGGGCGCCACCAACGGCGTCAGCTGCGCGGACATCCCCGCCGTCCGCGAGCGCATGGCGTTCCAGCGCCCCCAGCCCGGGCCGCGCAACGCCTTCCTGCGCTGGCTGGTGCAGACCCCGCCCGCCGGCCGGCACACCTGGACCTTCCTCGCCGGCAACGGCGGCCGCCCGCGCACCGCGTTCGCCATCATCCTCAGCCTCTGACGGCCGGGCGCGCACGCGCCCCGCAGCCGAGCAGCGCCCGCCGCCCCAGGGGGATCTGGGACGGCGCCGGCATCCGACAGGCCCCGTGGACGACCGTCCACGGGGCCTGTCGTCGTCGCCGGAGCCTGTCGTCTTCGGAGTCCGGTCCTCGGGGTCGTGACCTCCCCCGGAGAACGCCGGAGGCCCAGGACCGCGTGGGTCCTGGGCCTCCGTCGTTCAGTGCCGGGCGCTCGGCGCCGGGCTAGCTGCTCACTCGCCGCCGGCGAGCTTGGCCCGCAGCGCGGCCAGGGCCTCGTCGCTGGCCAGCGTGCCGCCGGTGCTGGCCGGGGCGTCCGGACCAGCAGCGTCGTCGCTGGAGTAGCTGCCACCGGCCGCAGCCTCGGCGTCGGCCTCCTTGGCCGCCGCGATCTGCTTGCGGTGCGCCTCGAAGCGAGCCTGGGCCTCGGCGTACTGCCGCTCCCAGGTCTCGCGGGCCTCGTCGAAGCCCTCGAGCCACTCGCCCGTCTCGGGGTCGAAGCCCTCCGGGTAGATGTAGTTGCCCTGCTCGTCGTAGGACGCCGACATGCCGTAGGCGGCCGGGTCGAACTGCTCCTCGTCGCCGACGACGCCCTCGTTGGCCTGCTTCAGGGACAGCGAGATGCGGCGGCGGTCCAGGTCGATGTCGATGACCTTGACCAGGAGCTCGTCGCCGACCTGCACGACCTGCTCCGGGATCTCCACGTGGCGCTCGGCCAGCTCGGAGATGTGCACCAGGCCCTCGATGCCCTCGTCGACGCGCACGAACGCACCGAAGGGAACCAGCTTGGTGACCTTGCCCGGGACGACCTGACCGATCTGGTGCGTGCGGGCGAACTGACGCCACGGGTCCTCCTGCGTCGCCTTCAGCGACAGGGAGACCCGCTCGCGGTCCAAGTCGACGTCGAGGACCTCGACGGTGACCTCCTGGCCCACCTCGACGACCTCGGACGGGTGGTCGATGTGCTTCCACGACAGCTCGGAGACGTGCACCAGACCGTCGACGCCGCCGAGGTCCACGAACGCACCGAAGTTGACGATCGAGGAGACGACGCCCGTGCGGACCTGGCCCTTGGCGAGCTTGTTGAGGAACTCGCTGCGCACCTCGGACTGGGTCTGCTCCAGCCACTGGCGACGGGAGAGCACGACATTGTTGCGGTTCTTGTCGAGCTCGATGATCTTCGCCTCGAGCTCGCGGCCCACGTAGGGCTGGAGGTCGCGGACGCGGCGCATCTCGACCAGCGAGGCCGGGAGGAACCCGCGGAGACCGATGTCCAGGATGAGGCCGCCCTTGACGACCTCGATGACGGTGCCGGTGACGACCTCGTCGGCTTCCTTCTTGGCCTCGATCGTGCCCCAGGCGCGCTCGTACTGAGCGCGCTTCTTGGAGAGGATCAGCCGGCCTTCCTTGTCCTCCTTCTGGAGAACAAGGGCTTCCACCTCGTCGCCGACCTTGACGACCTCGTTCGGGTCGACGTCGTGCTTGATGGAGAGCTCGCGCGAGGGGATGACGCCCTCGGTCTTGTAGCCGATGTCCAGCAGCACCTCGTCCCGGTCGACCTTGACGATGACGCCCTCGACGATGTCGCCATCGTTGAAGTACTTGATCGTGGCGTCGATGGCGGCGAGGAAGTCCTCTTCGCTGCCGATGTCGTTGACGGCGACCTGGGGGGTGCTGGAAGGACGGACCTGAGTGGAGGTCATGTGGTTGGTTGCTCCGGACGGTTTATGCGTAGGGACAGGGAACCCCGTGGCCTCGGGACCACGAGGGTGGTTCAGCGGGGGAAGCCGGCTCTGGCGTTCCGTGTGGGGAAAACCACGACAGACCTCTGGCGCATTCCTCATGGTACGGACGTCGGGAGGCCCGGGTCCACCTGGGTGCGCGCCGTCCGGCCGCCCCGGCGGCGTGTCACCATCGGCGTGTCATGAGCACCCCTCCCCCGCCCGCCGGCGGTCTGCCCCTCGGCGGCGACGGCTACCCCGCCGCCGGCGGCGTGGCCCGGCGCCCCGCGGGCCAGGACGAGTCCGCCCGCGCCAACAGGCGCTGGTGGGACGCCGCCGCCCCCGCCTACCTGGCCGAGCACGGCTCCGACCTCGGCGACGCGGACTTCCTCTGGTGCCCCGAGGGGCTGCGCGAGGCCGACGCCCGCCTGCTGGGCGACGTCGCCGGCCGCCGGGTGGTCGAGATCGGCTGCGGCTCGGCGCCGTGCGCCCGTTGGCTGGCCCGTGAGGGCGCCGCCGTCGTCGCGCTGGACCTCTCCGCCGGCATGCTGGCCCGCGCCGCCGAGCTCAACCGGGCCACCGGCCTCGACGTCCCGCTGCTGCAGGCCGACGCCGGGGCGCTGCCGCTGGCGACCGGTTCGGCGGACCTGGCCTGCTCGGCGTTCGGCGGGCTGCCGTTCGTCGCGGACGCGCACGCGGTGCTGACCGAGGTCGCCCGGGTGCTGCGGCCCGGCGGGCGTTTCGTGGCGTCGGTGAACCACCCGATGCGCTGGCCGTTCCCCGACTCCCCCGACCCCGAGGACCTCCAGGTCACCTCGTCCTACTTCGACCGGCGGCCCTACGTGGAGACCGACGGCTCGGGCCGCACGGTCTACGTCGAGCACCACCGCACGGTCGGCGACTGGGTCCGGGCGGTGGTCGGCGCGGGCCTGGTCCTCGAGGACCTGGTCGAGCCGGAGTGGACGCCGAGCCGCACCCAGACCTGGGGCCAGTGGTCCCCCGAGCGCGGCGCCCTGGTGCCCGGCACGCTGATCCTGGTCTGCCGCACGCCCGCGTGACCCGGTGCGCCGGACGGTCCGTCCGCGACGCGCCGACGTGAGGACACCGACCGGGTCGCGGCCCGGACCTGCCCGCCGGCAGCCGGCGCGCGGTTGACTGCCGACGTGCAGATCTACGTGGTGACCCACGCCGAGGTCGCCGTCGACCCCGGCGTGCCGGTTCCCGAGTGGGGCCTGTCCGCCGACGGTCGCGCCCGCCTGACCCACCTGGTCGCGCAGCCGTGGGTGCCCACGCTGACCGCTGTCGTCAGCAGCGCGGAGCGGAAGGCGCTGGAGACGGCCGGGGCGCTCGCCGAGGCGACCGGCCTGGCGGTGGAGGTCGACCCGGAGCTGGGCGAGAACGACCGCTCGGCGACGGGCTACCTCCCGCCCGCCGAGTTCGAGGCGGTGGCGGACGCGTTCTTCGCGCGGCCCGAGGAGAGCGTGCGCGGGTGGGAGCGGGCGGTCGACGCCCAGCGGCGCTTCGTGCGCGCCGTCGAGCGGGCGGTCGCGGCCGCGGTGGGCGACGTCGCCGTCGTCGCCCACGGCGCGGTGGGTGCACTGCTGCTGTGCCACCTGCTCGGCGTCCCCGTCGACCGCCGGTACGACCAGCCGGGACAGGGCAGCTGGTACCGCTTCGACGCGGCGACCGGCCGCGTCGTCCACGGCTGGCAGCGCATCAGCCCCGCGCGGACCGGCTGAGGACAGGTCTCACGCTCGACCTCAGCTGCAGGGTTGCCCCGGGGGTCAGTGCGCGGCGTCGTTCCAGGTGCGACCGAACCCGACCGAGACCTCCAGCGGCACCGACAGCTCGGCGGCACCGGCCATCTCGCGGCGGACCAGCGTCTCCAGGGCGTCCTTCTCCCCCGGCGCCACCTCGAGCACGAGTTCGTCGTGCACCTGCAGCAGCATCCGCGACTCCAGCCCCTCGGCCGCGATCGCCTTCTCCACGTTGAGCATGGCGACCTTGATGACGTCGGCGGCCGAGCCCTGGATCGGGGCGTTGAGCGCCATGCGCTCGGCCATCTGCCGGCGCTGGCCGTTGTCGCTGGTGAGGTCGGGGAGGTAACGGCGGCGGCCCAGCGTCGTCTCGGTGTACCCGGTCTGCCGGGCGTCGTCGACGACCCCGTCGAGGTAGTCGCGGATGCCGCCGAACCGCTCGAAGTAGGCGTTCATCTGCTCGCGCGCCTCCTCGACGGAGATGCGCAGCTGCCCGGACAGCCCGTAGGCCGACAGCCCGTACGCGAGCCCGTAGCTCATCGCCTTGATCCGCCGGCGCATCCTCCGGGTCGACCTCGCTGATCGGGATGTCGAAGGCCCGCGAGGCGACGAAGGAGTGCAGGTCCTCCCCCGACGTGAAGGCCTCGATCAGGCCCTCGTCGCCGGAGAGGTGCGCCATGATGCGCATCTCGATCTGGCTGTAGTCCGCCGTCATCAGCGACTCGTAGCCCTGCCCGACGACGAACGCCTGCCGGATCCGGCGGCCCTCGGCGGTGCGGATCGGGATGTTCTGCAGGTTGGGGTCGGTCGAGGAGAGCCGGCCGGTGGCGGCGATCGTCTGCTGGAACGTGGTGTGGATCCGCGAGGCGTCGTCGACCATCGGGATGAGCCCGTCGATGACGGTGCGCAAACGGGTCACGTCGCGGTGCCGCAGCAGGTGCTCGAGGAACGGGTGCCCGGTCGAGGCCAGCAGCGAGGTGAGCGCGTCGGCGTCGGTCGTGTACCCGGTCTTGTTCTTCTTCGTCTTCGGCAGGCCGAGCTCGTCGAAGAGCACCGCCTGCAGCTGCTTCGGCGAGCCCAGGTTCACCTCGCGGCCGATCACGGCGTAGCACTCCGCTGCCGCCTGGGCGACGCCGTCGGCGAACTCCTGCTGCAGGTCGCGCAGGAAGTCCAGGTCGACGGCGATGCCGCGGTACTCCATGGCGGCCAGCACGCGGGTGAGCGGAAGCTCGATGCCGCCGAGCAGCGCGTCGCCGCCCTTCTCCCCCAGCACCGTCTCCAGCGCGTCGGAGAGGTCGTTGACCGCGACGGCCTTGAGCACGTCGGCGTGCGCGGCCTCGCGGGCGACGTCGTCCTCGGACGGGCCGAGCCCGTCGAGGGTCAGCTGGCCCTCGGGCTCGGCGGTGTCCTTGAGCTCGCGCCGGAGGTACCGGACGGCGAGGTCCGCGAGGTCGAACGACCGCTGGCCGGGCATCGCCAGGTAGGCGGCCAGCGCGGTGTCGCTGACCACGCCCTCGAGCTCCCACCCGCGCGACCAGATCGCCAGCAGCGGGCCCTTGACCTCGTGCACGACCTTCGGCCGGTCGGGGTCGGCGAGCCAGGCGGCGAGCGCCTGCTCGTCGGCGACCTCGAGGCCGGGGCCCAGGTCGACGAAGGTGGCGTGGTCGTCGCTGCCGGCCAGCCCGAGGCCGGCGAGCTCGCCGACGCCTCGGCCCCAGCTCCCGCGGAAGATCACCCCGGTGCGCCCCTGCGCGTAGGTGTCCAGCCACTCCGCCAGCTCGCCGCGCGAGAGCTCGTCGAGGACGACCTCGAAGCCGCCCTCGACCTCCGGCTCGGCGCTGGAGAGCGTGGCGAACAGCCGCTCGCGCAGCACGCGGAACTGCAGGTTGTCGAAGAGGGTGTGCACCTCGTTGCGGTCCCAGGCCTGGACGGCGAGGTCCTGCGGGCCCACCTCGAGGGGCACCGACCGGTCGAGCTCGGTGAGCCGGCGGTTCTGCATCACCGAGGAGAGGTGCTCGCGCAGCTTCTCGCCGACCTTGCCCTTGACGGTGTCCACCTGGTCGACCAGCGCGTCCAGCGAGCCGTACTCGCGCACCCACTTGGCCGCGGTCTTCTCCCCCACGCTCGGGATGCTGGGCAGGTTGTCGCTCGGGTCGCCGCGCAGCGCGGCGAAGTCCGGGTACTGCGTCGGGGTGAGGCCGTACTTCTCCTCGACCGCGTCGGGGGTGAACCGGGTCATGTCCGAGACGCCCTTGCGCGGGTAGAGCACGGTGACGTGCTCGTTGACCAGCTGCAGCGCGTCGCGGTCGCCGGTGGCGATGAGCACGTCCATCCCCTGCTCGACCGCCTGCACGGTGAGCGTGGCGATGACGTCGTCGGCCTCGTAGCCCTCGGCGGTGATGACCGGCACGCGCAGCGCGCCGAGCACCTCCTGCACGAGGCTGACCTGGCCGCGGAAGTCGGTCGGGCTCTCGGCCCGGTTGGCCTTGTACTCGGCGAAGATCTCGCTGCGGAAGGTCTTGCGGCCGACGTCGAACGCCACGGCCAGGTGCGAGGGCTGCTCGTCGCGCAGGATGTTGATCAGCATCGAGGTGAAGCCGTAGACCGCGTTGGTCGGCTGCCCGGTCGTGGTGGAGAAGTTCTCGACCGGGAGCGCGAAGAAGGCGCGGTAGGCCAGCGAGTGACCGTCGAGGAGCAGCAGCCGGGGGCGCGTGCCCGTGCTGGCAGGGGTGGCGGGCGCGGAGGTGGAGACCGGAGCGGACATCGGTTCCGATCCTAGGTGCGGGCACCGACACCCGGGGCCGGGCGACCCCGGGACGGGGTGGCTACGGTGCCGGGGTGAGCACTCCTCCCCCCGAATGGCTGCCCGGCCACGCGCTCAGCCCGCTGGACGACAAGCTGGGCATCGAGATCGTCGACTACACCCCCGACCGGCTGGTGGCGACCATGCCGGTGGCCGGCAACGAGCAGCCCTTCGGCCTGCTGCACGGCGGGGCCACCTGCGCGCTGGTCGAGACGATCGGCTCGGTGGCCGGTGCGATCGGCGCGGGCCCGGGCAAGCAGGTCGTCGGCGTGGAGCTGAACGCCAGCTACCTGCGCGCCGCGACCTCGGGCACGGTGACCGCGGTCTGCACCCCGGTGCGCCGCGGCCGCACGCTGTCGACGTTCCTCATCCAGGTCACCGACGACGAAGGCCGGCAGACGGCCACCGCACGGCTGACCACGATGACCCTGGCCGACCGCACCTGACGCCCGTCGCCTGCCGGCCGGTCAGCGGCCGGCAGGTGCCGAGGGCAGCGGCGGCACCCCGCGCCGCCGGGCCATGGCGGGCACCCGCCGCGGCAGCGGCAGGATCCCGAGCCGGCGGCGCTGCCAGGCGGCCAGCGACCGGCCGAGGGTGTGCACCGAGGCGATCCGGCGGGTGGTGAGCGGAGCGAAGCCCATGCGCGCGAAGAACCGCTGCCGGTCGGCCTCCTGGGCCACGGCGGCGACGACGTGCGCCGCACCGTTGGCCCGCGCGTAGCCGGCGGCGGCGGCGAGCAGGGCGGCACCGACGCCGGAGCGCCGGTGGTCGCGGTGCACGACGAAGGTGTCCACGGTGACCTGCGGGGTGCCCAGCACCAGCGACAGCGGGTCCAGGCCCAGCACCGCCAGGCCCACGGCGACCCCGGTCTCCGGGCAGCCGTCGGCCCCCGGCAGGACGGCCAGGACCACCTGGTGCCCGCCGTCCTCGAGCAGGCGGCGGAAGCCGGCGCCGGCGGCGTGCACCGGCGGGTGGCCGGTCAGCACCTCCTCGGCGTGCGCCTCGGACCGGTGCTGGCGGACCAGGTCCAGGACGACGGGCAGGTCCTCGGGACGTGCGACCCGCGTGACCACCCTGGATCGCGATGCGACTCCCGGCACAGCTGCCTCCCTGGACGAATTGAGCGCAGCGTGCCGCCCCGCCCACACGGGGTGACGGCGGCGCGCCGCCCCGTGTGACGGGCGGGACGCGCGGTGCGGAAAGCGACCGGGCGGTGAGCAACCAGGCGGCGCACCACAGACCCGCAGGTGCCACCGGCAGGCCGGCGCCGCCGAACGCAGCGGGGCCCGGACGTCCGAGGACGTCCGGGCCCCGCCGGCCGGGTCAGCCGGTCAGACGTCACCACCGAGGTAGGCCGCCCGCACGCTGTCGTCGGCCGCCAGCTCTCGCCCGGTGCCGGTGCGCACGATCTCACCGGTCTCCAGGATGTAGGCGCTGTCGGCGATCTTGAGCGCCTGCGCGGCGTTCTGCTCGACCAGCAGGATGGTGGTGCCCTGCTCGCGGATCTCCTTGATGATGCTGAAGATCTGCTGGATCAGCTTCGGCGCCAGCCCCATGGAGGGCTCGTCCAGCAGCAGCAGCGTCGGGTGCGACATGAGCGCCCGCCCGATCGCCAGCATCTGCTGCTCGCCGCCGGACATCGTGCCGGCCGCCTGGTCCCGCCGCTCCAGCAGCCGCGGGAACAGCCCGAAGACCCGCTCCAGGTCCGCCGACCGCGTCTTCGCCCGGTCCGCGCGCGCGTAGGCGCCCATGTCCAGGTTCTCCACGACGGACATCCCCGGGAAGATCCGCCGCCCCTCGGGCGACTGGCTGATGCCCAGCGGCACCCGCTCGTGCGAGGCCATGTGCGTGACGTCCCGACCCTGGAAGCGCACCGAGCCCGCACGCACCTTGCGCAGCCCGGACAGCGTCTTCAGCGTCGTCGTCTTGCCCGCGCCGTTGGCCCCGATGAGGGTGACCACCGACCCCTGCTCGACGGAGAACGTGATGTCCCGGATGGCCTCGATGCGCCCGTAGTTGACGCACAGCCCCTCGACCTCGAGCAGCATCAGAGGTTCGCCTCCTCGTCGTCGAGATCGTCGACCTCGGTGCCGAGGTAGGCGGCGATGACCGCGGGGTCGTTCCGGACCTCCGCCGGCGAGCCCTCGGCGATCTTGCGGCCGAACTCCAGCACGGCGACCCGGTCGCTCACGCCCATGACCAGGCTCATGTCGTGCTCGATGAGCAGCACGGTGAGGCCGCGGTCGCGGATCCGCCGGATGAGGTCCATGAGCTGGGCCTTCTCCGCCGGGTTGAACCCGGCGGCCGGCTCGTCCAGGCAGAGCAGCTTGGGCTTGGTCGCCATGGCCCGGGCGATCTCCAGCCGGCGCTGGTCGCCGTAGGAGAGGTTGCGGGCCAGCTCGTCGGCCTTCCGCTCGAGACCGAGGAAGCGCATGACGTCGCGGGCGGTCTGCTCGCCCTCGCGCTCCTCGCGGCGGTGCCGCGGCGAGCGGAACAGCGCGTCGACCACGTTCGTGCGGTGGTGGGCGTCGGCACCCACCAGCACGTTCTCCAGCGCCGTCATGTTGCCGAACAGCCGGATGTTCTGGAACGTGCGCGCGATGCCGAGGCGGGTGATCGCGAACCGCTTGCGCCGGCCCAGCGGCTGACCGGCGAAGCGGACCTCGCCGGAGGTGGGCTGGTAGACGCCGGTCATCACGTTGAAGCAGGTCGTCTTGCCGGCGCCGTTGGGCCCGATGAGCCCGAGGATCTCGCCCTCGCTGCACGTCGAAGCTCACGCGGTCCAGCGCCTTGAGCCCGCCGAACTGGATGCTGACGTCGTCGACCGACAGCAGCGCCGCGCCCTCCCGGGCGCGGGGCTGCTCGGCCACGGGGATCTCAGACACGATCGGTCCCCTCCTCGAGTGCCTCGAGCTGTTCGTCGACGGCTTGGGCGCGTCTGGTGCGCCTCGGTGGGATCAACCCCTGCGGGCGGAAGTTGGCCAGGATGAGCAGGGCCATGCCGAAGACCAGCAGGCGCCACTCCTCGAAGCCGCGGAACCGCTCCGGCAGGTAGGCCACCACGATCGCACCCATGATGACGCCCCAGCGGTTGCCGGCACCGCCGACGACCACCGCGGCCACGAACAGGATGCTCAGCAGCAGCTGGAAGGACTCGGGGTTGATGAACCCCTGCCGCGAGGCGAACAGGGCGCCCGAGAGGCCACCGATGAACGCGCCCGAGGCGAAGGCCAGCAGCTTGAACCGGAACGTCGGGACGCCCATGAGCTCGGCGGCGTCCTCGTCCTCACGGGTCGCCTCCCAGGCCCGGCCGACGCGGGAGAGCCGCAGCATCCGGTCGGCACCCAGGACGATGAAGATCACCGTGAGCGCGAGCCAGTAGTACGGCGCCTGGTCGGCCACGCCGAACACGAGGAACGTCGTCGTGTCGTCGAGGTCGATGACGGCCGTCGCGCCCTCCCACTGGAGGTGCGGGATCTCGAAGAGCTCCACGCTGGGCGGACGCGGGACGCCGGTGATGCCCTTGGCCGCGCCCAGCCAGTCGGTGTTGAGCGCGGTGAGCCGGATGATCTCGCCGAACCCCAGCGTGACGATCGCCAGGTAGTCGCCCCGGACGCGCAGCGTGGGCGCACCCAGCAGGACGCCGGAGATGGTGGTGAAGACCACCGCCATCGGGATCAGCAGCCACCAGGACAGCTGCGCCTGGAGCGAGCCGAACACGGCGACCGTGTAGGCGCCGATCGCGTAGAACCCGACGTACCCGAGGTCCAGCAGACCGGCGTAACCGAGGACGACGTTGAGCCCCAGGGCGACCAGCACGTAGCTGGCCACCGTGAAGAGCACCGCGCCGAAGTCGGTGTCCGGCGTGCTGAGGATCGGGATCTCCAGCAGCGGCAGCGCGTAGAGGAACACCACGAACGCGCCGATGAGCGTCCACTTCGCGGGCACGGGCAGGGCGGTGATCCGGCGGGCGAGCGCACCGCGGTCCCAGCCCAGCCGGGGGCCCCAGGCCGAGCGGGCTGCGCTCGGCTCGGTGTCGGGGGAAGCCTTTCCCTGAGTCATGCGCGGGCCCTCCCCAGGCTCTCGCCGAGCAGCCCCGTGGGGCGGAACAGCAGGATGACGACCAGCAGCAGGAACGCGACGACGTCGCGCCACTCGGATCCGATCAGCGCCGACCCGTAGTTCTCGGCCAGGCCGAGCACGAAGCCGCCCAGCAGAGCGCCGCGGACGTTGCCGATGCCCCCGAGGACGGCGGCGGTGAACGCCTTCACGCCGAGCAGGAAGCCGGCGTTCCAGCGGGTCACGCCGAAGCGCATCAGGTAGAGCAGCGCGGCCGCGCCGGCCATGATCCCGCCGACGAGGAACGTCGCGCGGATGACGCGGTTGCGGTTGACGCCCATGAGCGCGGCGGCCTCGGAGTCCTGGGCCACCGCGCGGATGCCACGACCGGTGCGGGTGCGCCGGATGAACTGGTCCAGCGCCACCATCATGAGGATGGCGCTGACGATGATGATGATGTCGACGTTGGTGACCGTGTACCCGCCCACGGAGAACACCCCCTCGGTCTCGAGGGGGTTCCGGAAGCGGGTGTTGTCGCGCGCGGAGCGCACGTACGGGTCGAGCGTGTCGCGCAGCCCGAGCCAGCCGGCCACGCGGTCGCGCAGACCCATGAGCTCGGCGAGGGCGAAGCTGGCGCCGATGGCGCTGATGAGCGCGACGAGCTTCGGGGCGTCGAGACGGATGAGCCGGCGGTAGGCCACGCGCTCGAGGAGCAGCGCGACACCACCGCTGACGGTCATGGCGGCCAGCAGGGCCAGCAGCAGGACTCCGATGACGATCGGCAGCGCGCTGCCCGGGGCGACGCCCAGGGCCACGGTCACCCAGACCGCGGCGAAGCTGCCGAACATCCAGACTTCGGAGTGGGCGAAGTTGATCAGCTGGAGCACGCCGTAGACCAGCGTGTAGCCGAGGGCGACGAGGCCGTAGACGGCGCCGAGCACGAGACCGGTGACGGTGAGCTCGACGAAGTTGTCGATCAGGAATGACACGAGGTCTCCGGTAGGCAGGTGGCGACGCGGCCGGGTCTCCTCAAGGAGGAGGCCCGGCCGCGCACTGGTGGGTCAGGAGGAGATCAGTCGGTCTCGATCTCCTGGTCGGCGACGATCTCGCCGTTCTCCACCTTGTAGGCCCAGACCGAGATGTTCTCCGGCTCACCGTTCTCGTCGAACTTGATCGACTTGGTGATGCCCTCGCCCTCGTAGTCGTTGATCCACTCGAGCAGCGACTCGCGGTCGGTGTTGCCCTCGAGGATGCCCTGGAGCATCACGTTGGCAGCGTCGTAGGCCTCGGCCGAGTAGGTCGCCGGCGCGGAGCCGAAAGCGTCCTCGAAGGCGGTGTAGAAGTCCTGGCTCTCCTCCGGGGGGAGGCAGGGGCAGGTGATGATGGTGCCCTCGGCGGCGTCGCCGGCGGCCTCGATGAAGCCGGGGTCCTTCACGCCGTCGGCGACGACGAACGTCGCCTCGACACCGGCGCCGCGCATCTGCTGGACGAGCAGGCCGGCCTCGGCGTAGTAGCCGCCGAAGAAGACCGAGTCGGCACCCGAGCTGCGGATGGCGGTCACGGTCGCCGAGAAGTCGGTCTGACCGGTCTGGATCGTGTCGGTGCCGACGACGGCGTCACCGGCGCTCTCCTCGACGATCTCGGCCAGGCCGGCGCCGTAAGCGGAGGCGTCGTCGACGACGAACACCTTCTCGCTCTTGAGCACGTCGGCGATGTAGCTCGCCGCCGCCGGGCCCTGGCTGGCGTCGTTGCCGAGGACGCGGTGGAAGGTGTCCCAGCCGTTGGTCGACAGGTCGGGGTTGGTGGCCGACGCGGAGATGGTCGGCAGCCCGCCCTCGGAGAAGATCGGGCCGGCGGTGTCGGACTCGCCCGAGAAGGCGGGGCCGACGATGCCGATGACCGAGTCGTCACCGATGGCCTGCGTGGCCAGACCGGTCGCCTGGTTGGGGTCACCGGCGGAGTCGTACTCCTCCAGCGCCACCTGGCAGTCGGCGTTCTCCTCGTTGAACTGGTCCACGGCCAGCTGCACACCGTTGCGGATGTTGATGCCGAGGTTCGCCGCGGAGCCGGTCAGGGCCCCGAAGTAACCGATGGCGACGTCCTCGCAGGTGCCGGCCTCGCCGCCGCTGCCCGAGGCCTCCTCGTCGTCGCCGCCCGACGTGCCGCAGGCGGTGAGAGCCAGCGCCATGGCGAGCAGGGGCGCGCCCGTCTTGACCGAGAAACGCACATGTCCTCCAGAGCCAGATCGGCGGATCGCTGTTCGCTCCGCCGGTGGTCGATCGCCGTCCCGGTGGGGAGCGGCTGGCAAACAGTAGGGCGCTCCCCGCGCGAGTTTGAGCGGCCCCCGACGATTCGTGACCGTCTCGTGATCGCGTCCCTGACCGGGCCGGAACGGGCGCCACGGCGGGGTCGGAGGGCCACCCCGAGACCGTCCCGCAACTTCGTAGGCGGACAGTTTCCGATACCGACGATCGACAGGTCACCGACGCATTGGAGCCGCTACATCGACGGCGCCGCCGACGCTCAGGTGGCGCCGGCCTCAGGAGGTACGCCGTCGGCCAGGATTCGCTCCGCGAGCACCCGCATCGACGTCCGCTCGTTCATGGCGGAGCGCTGCAGCCAGCGGAACGCGTCCGCCTCGGTCACGCCGCGCGCAGCCATCAGCAGACCCTTGGCCTTCTCCACAACCTGCCGGGCCGCCAACCGCTCCTCCAGCGTGCGCACCTCGCCGTCCAGCGCCGCCATCTCCGCGAACCTGCCCCGCGCCACCTCGATCGCCGGCACCAGGTCGTGCTTCGAGAACGGCTTCACCAGGTAGGCCATCGCGCCGGCGTCACGGGCCCGCTCCACCAGCTCCCGCTGGCTGAACGCCGTCAGCACGATGACGGGAGCGATCCGCGCCGCCGCGATCTGCTCCGCCGCCGACAGCCCGTCGAGCACCGGCATCTGGATGTCCAGGATCACCAGGTCCGGTGCCAGCTCCGCCGCGCGGTCCACCGCCTGCTGGCCGTCGCCCACCTCGGCGACGACCTCGTACCCCTCCTCCTCGAGCATCTCCTTGAGGTCGAGACGGATGAGTGCTTCGTCCTCGGCGATGAGAACCCTGGCCGGCGCGCTGCTCACGGGGCTGAGCCTAGCGACGTCAGGCCCCTGACCGCCCCGGTTACGCTGACCCGGCTGCCGGCCCGGCCGGCGCGCCCCCGTACCCCAATCGGCAGAGGGAGCGGATTCAAAACCCGCGCAGTGTGCGTTCGAGTCGCACCGGGGGCACTGGGTTGTCTTTGTCGTCCTGCGGACGACGAACGCGGCCACGTGCCGTTCCCCCTGTGCTCGGAGCCCTTCCCTGCCGTTCGTCGGGGACCCTCCGGGCCCCCGCTCGGCGCGACACCGCCTCCGGCGGTCCCCCGGTACCGCGGTGATGGGCTCGGTACCGCGGTGCGGTGCGGTACTCGCGCAGCTGCGGCGGTAGCGGGGGTCGGCCCCACCGGCCCGCCTAGGGTGTTCAGCGTGACCGAGCCCGCGCCGCACATGACTCCTGAGCAGTTCCGGCAGCACGGCCACGAGGTCGTGGACTGGATCGCCGACTACTGGTCGCGGGTCGGGTCGCTGCCCGTGCGGTCGACGGTCGCTCCCGGCGACGTGCGGGCCGCGCTGCCCGAGGCCCCGCCGGAGCGGGGCGAGCCGTTCGCCGACGTCCTGGGCGACCTCGACCGCGTCGTCGTGCCCGGGCTCACCCACTGGCAGCACCCCGGCTTCTTCGGGTACTTCCCGGCCAACACCTCCGGGCCCTCGGTCCTCGGCGACCTGGTCTCCGCCGGCCTAGGCGTGCAGGGCATGTCGTGGGTGACCAGCCCGGCCGCCACCGAGCTCGAGCAGCACGTCATGGACTGGTTCGCCGAGCTGCTCGGCCTGCCCGCCTCCTTCCGCTCCACCGGCACCGGCGGCGGCGTCGTCCAGGACTCCAGCTCCGGGGCCAACCTCGTCGCCCTCCTGGCCGCCCTGCACCGGGCCAGCGGCGGCGCCACCGTGCGCCGCGGCGTCGAGCCCGAGCGGGCCACCGTCTACGTCTCCGCCGAGACGCACTCCTCCATGGAGAAGGCCGTCCGCATCGCCGGCCTGGGCAGCGACGCCGTCCGCATCGTCGAGGTGGACGGCGACCTGGCGATGAACCCCGGCGCGCTCGCCGCCCGCATGGAGCGCGACGTCGCCCGCGGCTACACCCCGGTGCTGGTCTGCGCGACCGTCGGCACCACCTCCACCACCGCCGTCGACCCGCTGGCCGCCATCGGCCCGGTCTGCCAGAAGTTCGGCGCCTGGCTGCACGTCGACGCCGCCTACGCCGGCGTCAGCGCCGTCGTCCCGGAGCTGCGGCACCTGCAGGACGGCGTCGAGTGGGCCGACAGCTACACCACCGACGCGCACAAGTGGCTGCTCACCGGCTTCGACGCCACCCTGTTCTGGGTCGCCGACCGGGCCGCCCTCACCGGCGCGCTGGCGATCCTCCCCGAGTACCTGCGCAACGCCGCCACCGACGCCGGCACCGTCGTCGACTACCGCGACTGGCAGGTCCCGCTCGGCCGCCGCTTCCGCGCGCTCAAGCTGTGGTTCGTGCTCCGCTGGTACGGCGCCGAGGGGCTGCGCGCGCACATCCGCGGGTCGGTCGCCCTTGCCCAGGAGCTCGCCGGGTGGGCCGAGGCCGACGAGCGCTTCGACGTCCTCACCCCGCACCCGCTGTCGCTGGTCTGCCTGACCCCGCGGTGGCCCTCGGGCGTCGACGCCGACGTCGCCACGATGACCCTGCTCGAGCGGCTCAACGACGGCGGCGAGGTGTTCCTGACCCACACCACCGTCGGCGGCCGGGCGGTGCTCCGGATCGCCGTCGGCGCCCCGTCGACCACCCGCGCCCACGTCGAGCGGGTGTGGACGCTGCTGCGCGAGGGCCACGACTGGCTGGCCGCCGACTTCGCCGCCCAGGCCGCGGAGCAGGCCGCCGCCCGGCAGGCCGAGCGCGAGCGGGCCGAGCGCGAGCGGGCCGAGCGCGAGCGGGCCGAGAGCGAGCGGGCCGAGAGCGAGCGGGCCGACGCCGAGCAGGCCGCGGCACCGGTCGGCGAGCCCGAGCAGCCGGCTGATGAGCGGCCCGCCGACGAGCGCCCGCAGGAGCCCGCCGCCGCCGAGTAGGCGGCGGGCGGGCGGCGGCCTCAGAGCGAGCGGATGAGGCCCTGCTGGGTGACCGTCGCGATGTGGGTGCCGTCCTGGGCCCAGATCTGGCCGAAGCACAGCGCCCGGCCGTGCGACGCCGCCGGGCTGTCGGTCTCGTAGAGGAACCACTCGTCGGCGCGCACGGGCTGGTGGAACCAGACCGCGTGGTCCAGGCTCGAGCCCGCGGTGCGGCCCCAGCCGCCGCCCATGCGTGCGGTGCCCGCACCGAGCAGGCTCAGGTCGCTGGCGAAGGTCAGGGCAGCGGCGTGCACGGCCTGGTCGTCGGGCAGTCGCCCGGCCACCCGCATCCAGGCCCAGGACTTGGTGTCGGGGTAGGTCTTGGGCGGGCGGTGGAAGGGGTGCTCGAGCATCCGCTGCTCCACGGCCTGGCCGATGCTCATCGCCGCGCGTCCTTCCTCGCCGCGGCTGGCCAGCAGCTCGAGGAACGTCGGCAGGCTCTCCGGCTCCGGGACGTCGGGCATCGGGAGCGCGTGCTCGGCGTAGGCGGCCTCCCCCGCGGAGGCGTCGGCGGTGAGCGCGAAGATCGCCGCGTCCTTCTCGCCGCGGCGCTGCCAGGCGACCACCCGCCGGGTGCTGAACGTGCGCCCGTCGCGCATCCGCTCGACGGCGTAGCGGATCTCCTCGTTCGGGTCGCCCGGGCGGAGGAAGTACGAGTGCAGCGAGTGCACCGAGCGGCCCTCGGGCAGCGTCAGGGCCGCCGCCATGAGCGCCTGGCCGGCCACCTGGCCGCCGAAGATGCGCTGCATCGTCGTGTCGGGCGTCTTGCCGACGAACAGGTCGGGCTCGCGCTCCTCGAGGGCGAGCACCGACATGAGGGCCGCGGCCTGGGTCGTGCCGTCGCTGGCGGTCATGAGTCGGTTCCCACCTCGTGGACGCGGATCAGGTTGGTCGAGCCGACGGTGTTGGGCGGGCTGCCCGCCACCACCACGACCCGGTCGCCGACCTTGAGCCGGCCGATCGACAGCAGCGAGAAGTCCACCTGGGCGACCATGTCGTCGGTGTGCGACACCTCGGGCACGAGGAAGGTCTCCACGCCCCAGGTGAGCGCCAGCCGGCTGCGGACGGCGGGGTCGACGGTGAAGGCCAGCAGCGGCTGGCGCGGGTGCAGCGAGGAGAGCCGCCGGGCGGTCTCGCCGGTCTGCGTGAAGGTGGCCAGCGCCTTGACGTCGAGCGCCTCGCCGACGTCCTTGGCCGCGCGCACGATCGCCCCGGAGCGGGACCGCGAGCGGCGGGCCACCTCGGGCACGGCGGCGTGGTCGCTCTCGACCGCGTCGATGATCCGCTCCATCGTGCGGACGGCGGCGATCGGGTGCGCGCCGACCGACGTCTCACCGGAGAGCATCACCGCGTCGGCGCCGTCGAGCACGGCGTTGGCGACGTCGGAGGCCTCGGCGCGGGTGGGCCGCGAGTTGACGATCATCGACTCGAGCATCTGGGTGGCCACGATGACCGGCTTGTTGCGCTCGCGCGCGGCCTGGATGGCGCGCTTCTGCACCAGCGGCACCTGCTCCAGCGGCAGCTCCACGCCGAGGTCGCCGCGGGCGACCATGATCCCGTCGAACGCCTCGACGATCTCGTCCAGCCGCTCCACCGCCTCGGGCTTCTCCAGCTTGGCGATGACCGGGACCTCGACGTCCTCCTGGCGCATGATCTCGCGCACCAGCTCGGCGTCGGAGCCGGAGCGGACGAAGGACAGCGCGATGAAGTCCACGCCCAGCCGCAGCGCGAAGCGCAGGTCGAGCTCGTCCTTGTCCGACAGCGCCGGCACGCTCACCGAGACGCCGGGCAGCGACAGGCCCTTGTTGTTCGAGACCGGGCCGCCCTCGATGACCAGGCAGGTGACGTCGGGGCCGTGGACCGACAGCACGGTGAGCGCCAGCTTGCCGTCGTCGACCAGCAGCCGGTCGCCGACGGCGACGTCGTTGGCGAGGTCCTTGTAGGTCGTGGACACCCGCTCGGCGGTGCCCTGGACGTCGTCGACGGTGATGATCACCTGGCTGCCGGTGGGCCACTCGACCGGGCCCTCGGAGAAGGTGCCCAGCCGGATCTTGGGGCCCTGCAGGTCGGCCAGGACGGCGACGGCGTGGCCGGTCCGGTCGGAGGCCTCCCGCACCCGCTGGTAGGCCGCGGCGTGGTCGTCGTGCGCCCCGTGGCTGAAGTTCAGGCGGGCGACGTCCATGCCCGATTCGACGAGGGCGATGACCTGCTCCGGAGAGCTGGTCGCCGGACCCAGGGTGCAGACGATCTTGGCGCGGCGGGACATGGTGGGAACGCTAGTTCACCGCAGTCCTCCGGACCGCATCGCGCCCGGGAGCGGTTCCCCACACACGCCCCGGCCCCGCGACCGGGTCGTGGTCGCGGGGCCGGGAGGAGAGCGCTCCGGAGGAGCGCGGTGCTACCGCAGGGCCACGGCCGTGGGGGTCACCGGGCGGGGCAGCGCCGAGGCGCCGGTGAGCCAGGTGTCCGCGGCGGCGGCCGCGGCGCGGCCCTCGGCGATCGCCCACACGATGAGCGACTGCCCGCGGCCCATGTCACCGGCCACGAAGACGCCGGGGACGGTCGACATGAACTCGGCGTCGCGGACGACGTTGTCCCGCTGGTCCATCTCCACGCCGAGGGCGTCGAGCAGGCCGGTGCGCTGCGCGCCGGTGAAGCCCATGGCGAGGAAGACGAGGTCGGCCGGCAGCTCGCGCTCGGTGCCCTCGATCTTCTGGAACCGGCCGTCGACCCGCTCCACCTCGTGCAGCAGCAGCGCCCGCACGTTGCCGTGGGCGGGGCCCTCCTCATGACCCAGGAAGCGCTCGGTGTTGACCGAGTACAGCCGCTCCCCGCCCTCCTCGTGGGCGCTGGAGACCCGCATGATCATCGGGTAGGTGGGCCAGGGGTTGGCGCCCGCGTCCCGGCGGTCCGGCGGCGCGGGCATGATCTCCAGCTGCGTGACCGAGGCCGCTCCCTGGCGGTGCGCGGTACCGAGGCAGTCGGCCCCGGTGTCACCGCCACCGATGATCACCACGCGCTTGCCGGCGGCGTTGATCGGCGGGTCGTCGAGCTCGCCGAGCGCCTGGCGGTTGCCCATCGGCAGGTACTCCATCGCCAGGTGGATGCCGTTCAGCTCCCGGCCCGGGGCGGGCAGGTCGCGCCCGACCGTCGCGCCACCGGCGAGGACGACGGCGTCGTACTCGGCCCGCAGCTGCTCGCTGGACAGGTCGTCGGCACCGGGGCCGCCGACCTCCACACCGGTGACGAACCGGGTGCCCTCGGCGCGCATCTGGTCCAGCCGCCGGTCGAGGACGGCCTTCTCCATCTTGAACTCGGGGATGCCGTAGCGGAGCAGCCCGCCGATGCGGTCGGCCCGCTCGTACACGGTGACCTCGTGCCCGGCCCGGGTGAGCTGCTGGGCGGCGGCGAGCCCGGCCGGCCCGGAGCCGACGACGGCGACCTTCTTGCCGGTGCGCTCGGCGGGCGACTGCGGCTCGACCCAGCCCTCGTCCCAGGCCCGGTCGATGATCTCCCACTCGATCTGCTTGATGGCGACCGGCGACTCCTGCAGGTTGAGCACGCAGGAGCCCTCGCACGGCGCCGGGCACAGCTTCCCGGTGAACTCCGGGAAGTTGTTGGTCGCGTGCAGCCGCTCGATGGCGTCGTGCCAGTCGTCGCGGCGGGCCAGGTCGTTCCACTCCGGGATCAGGTTGGCCAGCGGGCACGCGTGGTGGCAGAACGGGATGCCGCAGTCCATGCAGCGCGCCGCCTGCTTGCGCACCTCGGCCGTCGGGAACAGCGGGTCCTCGCCGTTCTGGCGGGCCGTGTAGACGTCCTTCCAGTCACGGATGCGCAGCTCCACGGGCCGCCGCGGCGGCAGCTCCCGCTCGAACTTCAGGAATCCGGTGGTGTCAGCCACGTGCACAGCCCTCCTGCGCGGTCGCCGTGAGACTTTCGGTTGCGTAGCGCGTCTCAGCCACGAGCGGCCTCCATCACTGCGAGATCGACATCGGTCCCGTTGGCCTCGGCCATGCGCTGCGCGTCCAGCGCCCGCTTGTAGTCCCGCGGCATGATCACGCTGAACTGGGCCGACCAGCGGCCCCAGTCGGCCAGCAGCGCACCGGCCACCGGCGACTCGGTCTCCTCGGCGTAGCGCACGAGCACGTCCCGCAGCCACTGGGCCGACTCGCCGTCCAGCGGCTCGACGTCGACCATCTCGCCGTTGACCCGGTGCCGGGCCAGGTCGAGCACGTAGCCGATGCCGCCGGACATGCCGGCCGCGATGTTCCGCCCGGTCGGGCCGAGGATCACCGCGCGGCCGCCGGTCATGTACTCGAGCGCGTGGTCCCCCACGCCCTCGACGACGGCGAGCGCACCGGAGTTGCGGACGCAGAACCGCTCGCCCACCCGGCCGCGCAGGAAGATCTCGCCACCGGTCGCGCCGTAGCCGATCACGTTGCCGGCGATGACGTTGTCCTCGGCGGCGAACGGCGCCTCCCGCGAGGGGCGGACGACGATCCGGCCGCCGGAGAGGCCCTTGCCGACGTAGTCGTTGGCGTCGCCGTAGAGCCGCATGGTGATGCCGCGCGGCACGAAGGCGCCGAACGACTGCCCAGCCGACCCGCCGAAGGTGAGGTCGATCGTGCCGTCGGGCAACCCCTCTCCCCCGAACCGCCGGGTGACCATCGAGCCCAGCATCGTGCCGACGGTGCGGTTCACGTTCCGCACCGGCAGCTCGAGGGTGACCGGGCGGGCGTCGAGCAGCGCGCCCTCGCAGAGCTGGATCAGCGTCTGGTCCAGCGCGACGTCGAGGCCGTGGTCCTGGTCGCGCACCTTGCGGCGCGGCGCGCCCTCGGGCAGCTCCGGGACGACGAGCAGCGGCGACAGGTCCAGACCTGCGGCCTTCCAGTGGTCGACCGCCTGCCGGGTGTCGAGCAGCTCGGCGTGGCCGACCGCCTCGTCCAGCGTGCGGAAACCCAGCTCGGCGAGGTACTCGCGCACCTGCTCGGCCAGGAACTCGAAGAAGGTGACGACGAACTCCGGCCGCCCGGTGAACCGCTTGCGCAGCTCCGGGTTCTGCGTCGCGACGCCCACGGGGCAGGTGTCGAGGTGGCAGACCCGCATCATCACGCAGCCGGCGACGACCAGCGGTGCGGTGGCGAAACCGAACTCCTCGGCCCCCAGCAGCGCCGCGATGATCACGTCGCGGCCGGTCTTCATCTGGCCGTCGGCCTGCACGACGATGCGGTCGCGCAGCCCGTTGGCCAGCAGGGTCTGCTGGGTCTCGGCCAGGCCGAGCTCCCACGGGGAGCCGGCGTGCTTGAGCGAGGTCAGCGGTGCCGCGCCCGTCCCGCCGTCGTGACCGGAGATGAGCACCAGGTCGGCGTGCGCCTTGCTCACGCCGGCCGCGACCGTGCCGACGCCGACCTCGGCGACCAGCTTGACGTTGATCCGCGCCTGGTCGTTGGCGTTCTTCAGGTCGTGGATGAGCTGCTTGAGGTCCTCGATCGAGTAGATGTCGTGGTGCGGCGGCGGGCTGATCAGGCCCACGCCCGGCGTGGAGTGCCGGGTGCGCGCCACCCACGGGTAGACCTTGCCGCCGGGCAGCTGGCCGCCCTCGCCGGGCTTGGCCCCCTGGGCCATCTTGATCTGGATGTCGTCAGCGTTGACCAGGTACTCGCTGGTGACGCCGAACCGGCCGCTGGCCACCTGCTTGATCGCCGAGCGGCGCAGGTCGCCGTTCGGGTCGGGGGTGAACCGGTCGGGGTCCTCGCCGCCCTCACCGGTGTTGGACTTGCCGCCCAGCCGGTTCATGGCGATCGCGAGGGTCTCGTGCGACTCCTGCGAGATGGAGCCGTAGCTCATCGCACCGGTCTGGAACCGCTTGACGATCTCGCTGACCGGCTCGACCTCCTCGAGCGGCACGGGCGGGCGGACGCCGGTCTTGAGCTCGAAGAGCCCGCGCAGCGTCGAGGCCTCCGCGCTGAGCCGGTCGACGGTGTCGGTGTACTTCTGGAACACGTCGTACTGACGCGACCGGGTCGCGTGCTGCAGCAGGAACACCGTCTCGGGGTTGAACAGGTGGATCTCGCCCTCGCGGCGCCACTGGTACTCGCCACCGACCTCGAGCCGGCGGTGCGCGGTCTCGGTCGGGTTGTCCGGGTAGGCGCGGCGGTGGCGCATGGCCACCTCCTCGGCGAGCACGTCGATGCCGACGCCGCCCAGGGGCGCGGAGGTCCCGGTGAAGTACTCGTCGACGAGGTCCTGGGACAGGCCGACGGCCTCGAAGATCTGCGCCATCGTGTACGAGCCGACGGTGCTGATGCCCATCTTGCTCATGACCTTGAGGACGCCCTTGCCGAGCGCCTTGACCATGTTGCGGACGGCCTGCGCCGGCTCGACGCCGGTGAGCGCGCCGTCGCGGATGAGGTCCTCGATCGACTCGAACGCCAGGTAGGGGTTGACCGCGGCCGCGCCGTAGCCGAGCAGCAGCGCGACGTGGTGCACCTCGCGGCAGTCGCCGGACTCGACGACCAGCCCGACCTCCATGCGGGTCTTCTCCCGCACCAGGTGGTGGTGGACCGCAGCGGTCATGAGCAGCGACGGGATCGGCGCGCGCTGCTCGTCGCAGTCGCGGTCGGAGAGCACGATGATCCGGGCCCCGGCGGCGATCGCCTTCGAGACCTTGGTGCGCAGCTCCTCGACGGCCTGGGCGAGGGCCGGGCCGCCGCCGTTGACGTCGAAGTGGCCGGTGATCCGGACGGCGGCGTACCCGGGCAGGTCGCCGTCGTCGTCGATGTGCAGGATCTTGGCCAGCTCGTCGTTGTCGATGACCGGGAACGGCAGGAACACCTGCCGGGCCGAGGCCGGGGTGGCCTTGAGCAGGTTCTGCTCGGGGCCGAAGGTGCGGCCCAGGCTGGTCACCAGCTCCTCGCGGATGGCGTCCAGCGGCGGGTTGGTCACCTGGGCGAACAGCTGCCCGAAGTAGTCGTAGAGCAGCCGCGAGCGGTCCGACAGCGCCGCGATCGGGGTGTCGGTGCCCATCGAGCCGATCGGCTCCGCGCCGGAGGCGGCCATCGGCTGGACGAGGACGCGCAGCTCCTCCTCCGTGTAGCCGAACAGCGCCTGCCGGCGGACGACGGACTCGTGGCTGGGCCGCGAGCGGCGGCGCTCGGGCAGCGTCGGCAGGTGCACGAGGCCGGCGTGCAGCCAGTCGTCGTACGGGTGCTCGGCGGCCAGGGCGCCCTTGACCTCCTCGTCGGAGACGATGCGCCCCGACGCGGTGTCGACCAGGAACATCCGGCCCGGCTGCAGCCGGCCCTTGGCCACGATGTCGGCGGCGGGGATGTCGAGCACGCCCACCTCGCTGGCCAGCACGACCAGGTCGTCCTTGGTGTGCCACCAGCGGCCCGGGCGCAGCCCGTTGCGGTCCAGGACGGCGCCGATGAGCGTGCCGTCGGTGAAGCAGACCGCGGCGGGCCCGTCCCAGGGCTCCATGATCGAGGAGTGGAACCGGTAGAAGGCCCGGCGGGCCGGGTCCATCTCGTCGTGGTTCTCCCACGCCTCCGGGATCATCATCAGCACCGCGTGCGGCAGCGAGCGGCCCGACAGGTGCAGCAGCTCCAGCACCTCGTCGAAGGTCGCCGAGTCGCTGAAGTCGCTGGCGGTGACCGGGAAGATCCGGTCCAGGCCGAGCTCGGAGGCCGGCCCGGCGGGACCGTCGAACATCTCCGTGGCCAGCTTCGCCTCGCGGGCCCGCATGCGGTTGCGGTTGCCCTTGATCGTGTTGATCTCGCCGTTGTGCGCGATGAAGCGGAACGGGTGGGCCAGCGGCCAGCTCGGGAAGGTGTTGGTCGAGAAGCGGCTGTGCACCAGCGCGATCGCCGACTCGTAGCGCTCGTCGCGCAGGTCGGGGAAGAACAGCGGCAGCTGGTCGGTGGTCAGCATGCCCTTGTAGGTGATCGTCCGGGACGACAGCGAGGCGATGTACAGCGAGCTGCCGGCGTCGACGGCGGCGCGCTCGGCACGCTTGCGCAGCACGAAGGAGCGCCGCTCCAGGCGGGTGACGCCGTTGCACTCGACGTTGCCGCCGAAGGCCGCCTCGTCGGCGCGGGCGCCCATCGTCTCGGCGACGAACAGCTGGGCGAAGTGCGGCATGACCGCGCGCGCCGTGGGGCCGAGGTCGGCACCCTCGGGGTCGATCGGCACGTCGCGCCAGCCCAGGACGGTCAGGCCCTCCTCGGCGGCGAGGCGGGCGACGTCCTCCACGCGGGCGGCGCGCTCGGCGTCGTCGGCGGGCATGAACGCGATGCCGACCGCGTACTCGCCGGCCGGCGGCAGGTCGAACCCGACGCTGGCGCGCAGCAGGGCGTCGGGCACCTGGGTGAGGATGCCCGCGCCGTCGCCCGAGTTGGGCTCGGCGCCGGCGGCGCCGCGGTGGTCGAGGTTGTGCAGGGCGGTGAGGCCCTTGGCGACGATGTCGCGCGACCGGCGTCCGCGGGCGTCGGCCACGAAGGCGACACCGCAGGCGTCCTTGTCGTTGGCCGGGTCGTAGAGGCCGGAGGCAGCGGGAACCGCGGAGAACGGAACGGCTGACTTCGGAGCGGCGGGGGCGGTGAGGTCGGGCATGTCACTCCCGTCGTCGGCGGCGCCCGTCTCCTCCCGAGGAGAGCGGGCGGGGCTGGAGCCCGTGCCGGTGGTCAAGGTCTTGGCGGACAGCACTGCGGAGGCCGGCGCAGCCCGGGAGGGGAGGTCGACCCGGGTGTGCAGGCGGGAGCCCCTCGGGTCGTCACCGACGGGCCGTCGTCCGCGGGGCGACGCTGGCCCGGTCCGACACTCGGGCCCGTCCGGGATCGCCGGCGGGCCCGACCGAAGCGTACACAGCCGTAACACGGCGAACAGCTGCGTAAATCACGTTCGCGGCAGCACGGCAGCTTCCCGCTGGTCGTTGGCGCTCCTCACCCGTCGGCGGGCGGCCGCGCGGTTCCGGGGTGCTCGTGATCATCCTCACGGGCGGGGTCCCCGTCCCGGTCCGGCGACGGTGACGGGGCGGCCGGGCCCCCGGCCGCGGCGAACTCGGCGCCGCGGGTGATGACCTCGCGGGGGCGGCCGCGCTGCGACACCAGGTAGGCCAGGGCCAGCAGGCCGACGACGACGGCGGTGAAGACGTTGAGCCGCACGCCGAAGAAGGTCTCCGCCGGATCGGTGCGCAGCAGCTCGATCCACAGCCGGCCGGTGCAGTAGCTGAGCACGTAGAGCGCGAACGCCTGGCCGTGGGCGAGCCGGAAGCGGCGGTCGGCCCAGATCACCAGCGCCGCGGCGGCGAGGTTCCACAGCAACTCGTAGAGGAACGTCGGGTGGAAGGTGGCGACGTCGAGGTACTCCGCCGGCCGGTGCACGGGATCGATCTCCAGGCCCCACGGCAGGTCGGTCGGGCCGCCGAAGAGCTCCTGGTTGAACCAGTTGCCGAGCCGGCCGATCGCCTGGGCGACGAGCAGGCCGGGCGCGAGGGCGTCGCCGAAGGCCGGCAGCGGGATGCCACGGCGGCGGCAGGCGATCCACGCCCCCACCCCGCCGAGCGCGATCGCGCCCCAGATGCCCAGGCCGCCCTCCCAGATGGCGAAGGCCTTGAGCGGGTCACCGCCCTCGCCGAAGTAGGGCCGCGGGCTGGTGATCACGTGGTAGAGCCGGCCGCCGACGATGCCGAAGGGCACCGCCCACGTGGCGATGTCCAGCACGTCGCCAGGGGCGCCGCCGCGGGCGATCCAGCGCTTCTCGGTCAGCCAGGCCGCGGCCACGATGCCGGCGATGATGCACAGCGCGTAGGCGCGCAGCGGGAAGGGCCCGAGCTCCCAGACGCCCTGCGAGGGGCTCGGGATCGACGCCAGCACCGTCATGCCGGCACCCCCGCGCGGCGGACGCCCGCGGCCAGGTCGGCGGTGAGCGCGCGGACGCCGTCGGCACCGCGGCCCTCGAGCAGCTCCCGCACGTAGGCCGAGCCGACGATGACGCCGTCGGCGAAGGCGGCGAGCTCGGCGGCCTGGGCGCCGTTGGAGACGCCCAGGCCCACGCACAGCGGGATGCCCGGCCGGGCCTCGCGGGTGCGGGCGACCAGGATGCGGGCGGCGTCGCTCACGGTGTCGCGGGCGCCGGTGACGCCCATCGTCGAGGCGACGTAGACGAAGCCCCGGCTGGCCGCCGTCGTCGACCGCAGCCGCGCGTCGGTGGACGAGGGGGCGACGAGGAAGACGCGGTCGAGGTCGGCCCGCTCGGCCGCGGCGATCCACTCGCCGGCCTCGTCGGGGATGAGGTCCGGGGTGATGAGCCCCGCTCCCCCGGCCGCGGCCAGGTCGTCGGCGAACCGCTCGACGCCGTAGCGCTCGACCGGGTTCCAGTAGGTCATCACCACCGGGACGGCGCCGGCGGCGGCGACGGCCTCGACCGCGCGGAACACGTCCCGCAGGCCGACGCCCGCGCGCACCGCGACCTCGACGGCCTCCTGGAATGACCGGGCCGTCCATGCCGGGGTCGCTGTAGGGGACGCCGATCTCGATGACGTCGGCGCCGGCCTCCACGGCGGCCACCATCGCCTCGATCGAGCCCTCGACGTCCGGGTAGCCGACGGGCAGGTAGGCGATCAGCGCCGCCCGCCCCTCGGCCTTCGCCGCCTCGATCCGCTGCGCCAGCCGGCTGGTCACGCCGTCTCCCCCGCGTCCTGGCCGGCGACGGCCTGGTCGTTGCTGACCGCACCCTCGGTCGGCTGCTGGTGGGTGTCCAGGCCCGGGCCCGGGTCGGCCCCGCGCCCCTCTTCCACGGCCCGGTCGTCCTCGTCGGTCGGCGCGGCGTCCTCGCCCAGCCCGAACCACGCGGACGCCGTCTCGACGTCCTTGTCGCCGCGACCCGAGAGGTTCACCAGCAGCAGAGGAGGCTCGCCTCCCCGCCCACCGGCCCCCGACGCCCCGAGCTCCCGGCCGAGCACGAGCGCGCCCGCCAGCGCGTGCGCCGACTCGATGGCCGGGATGATCCCCTCGGTCCGGCAGAGCAGGGCGAAGGCCTCCATGGCCTCGGCGTCGGTGACCGGCCGGTACTCGGCGCGGCCGATCTGGTGCAGGTAGCTGTGCTCGGGGCCGACGCCCGGGTAGTCCAGGCCGGCGCTGATCGAGTGCGACTCGATGGTCTGCCCGTTCTCGTCCTGCAGCAGGAACGAGCGCGCCCCGTGCAGCACGCCGGGGGTGCCGCCGGTGATGGTCGCCGCGTGCCGGCCGGTGCCGACGCCGTCGCCGCCGGCCTCCAGGCCCACCAGCCGCACGCCCTCGTCGCCGACGAAGGCGGTGAAGATGCCGATCGCGTTGGAGCCGCCGCCCACGCAGGCCAGGACGGCGTCGGGCAGCCGGCCCTCGCGCTCGAGCACCTGGGCGCGCGCCTCGTCGCCGATGACCCGCTGGAAGTCCCGCACCATCGCCGGGAACGGGTGCGGGCCGGCCACGGTGCCGAAGACGTAGTTCGTCGTCTCCACGTTGGTCACCCAGTCGCGGAACGCCTCGTTGATCGCGTCCTTGAGGGTGCGCGAGCCGGTGGTCACCGGGATGACCTCGGCGCCGAGCAGGCGCATGCGGGCCACGTTGAGCGCCTGGCGCCGGGTGTCCGCCTCGCCCATGTAGACGGTGCAGGACAGCCCCATGAGCGCGGCCGCGGTCGCCGTCGCCACGCCGTGCTGGCCGGCGCCGGTCTCGGCGATCACGCGGGTCTTGCCGATCCGCTTGGTGAGCAGCGCCTGGCCCAGCACGTTGTTGATCTTGTGCGAGCCGGTGTGGTTGAGGTCCTCGCGCTTGAGCAGGATCCGGGCGCCGCCGGCGTGCGCGGCGAACTTCGGCACCTCGGTGACCGGGCTCGGCCGGCCGGTGTAGTCCCGCTGCAGCCGGGCGAACTCCTCGAGGAACGCCGGGTCGACACGCATGGCCTCGTAGGCCTCGGTCAGCTCGTCGAGCGCGGCGATGAGCGCCTCGGGCACGAACCGGCCGCCGAAGATGCCGAAGTGCCCGGTGGCGTCCGGCCAGCCCGGGCGCGCCGGAAGAGAGAGATCTCCGGGCTGCGGAGGGCTGGTCGTCGTCATGCCCCCAGTGTCGCGCGCGGCGCGCCGCAGCAGGTGGAGGGGGTCAGCGGGTGGTGCGCGGGGTCGCGGGGTGCGCCCCCGCGGTGACCAGGTCGGCCACCGCCTGGCGGGCGTCGCCGGCGGTGACCAGCCCCTCGCCGACGAGCACGGCATCGGCGCCGGCCGCGGCGTAGCTGATCAGGTCGTGCGGGCCGCGGACGCCGGACTCGGCGACCTTGACCACCTCCGACGGCAGGCCCGGGGCGATCTTCTCGAACGTCGAGCGGTCCACCTGCAGCGTGGTGAGGTCGCGGGCGTTGACGCCGATGACGGCGGCACCGGCGGCCAGGGCGCGGTCGGCCTCGGCCTCGGTGTGCACCTCGACCAGGGCGGTCATGCCGAGCGACTCGACCCGCTCCAGCAGCCCGGTGAGCACGTTCTGCTCGAGCGCGGCGACGATCAGCAGCACCACGTCGGCACCGTGCGCCCGGGCCTCGTGCACCTGGTAGCTGCTGACGACGAAGTCCTTGCACAGGATCGGCACGTCAACGACCGCGCGGACGGCGTCGAGGTCGGCCTGCGAGCCGCCGAAGCGGCGCCGCTCGGTGAGCACGGAGATGACCCGGGCGCCGCCGTCGGCGTACTGGCGGGCCAGCTCGGCGGGGTCGGGGATGTCGGCCAGCTCGCCCTTGGAGGGGCTGCGGCGCTTGACCTCGGCGATGACGCCGACGCCGGGGGCGCGCAGCGCGGCCAGGGCGTCGAGGGCGGGACGGGCGTCGCGCGCGGCCGCCTTGACCTCGGCGAGCGGGATGAGCGCCTCGCGGGCGGCGACGTCCTCGCGGACACCGGCGACGATCTCGTCGAGGACGTTCACGCGGTCGCTCCTGCCGGCGCGGGGGTGCGCCCGCTGCCCGTCTCCACTGCCTGTCGCACGTCGTCCCCTCACCAGCCGGATCGGTAGCACGACTCTAGAGCCGCCGCCGATCCCGCCCGGCCAGGGGGGCGGTCGGCGTGGTGCCCGCCGGTTGGGCTATACGTCGCGCCGGTCGGTGGGGTCCTCGCCCCGGTCCAGCGCCTTCCAGGCGTCGACCGCCCGGTCCTCGTCGGTGCGCGGCCGGGCCGGTGCGGTGCTGCCGGCCGCCGGCGCCCCGTCGGTGCGCTCGTACCGGCGGCCCATGCCCGGCCAGGACCGGCCGCGCAGCACGACGAGCGCGCCGGTGGCGACGGCGACCAGCCCGGCGAGCACCACGAGCAGCGGCCCCGACGCCGCGACGTCGGCGGTGACGTCGCCGACCGTGGCGCCGGAGAGGCCGGGCAGGTCGGCGCCGGCGTCGTCCAGCCCGCCGGCCAGGGCGCGCCCGCCCGACCAGAGCAGCGCGCCCCCGGCCGCCGCCGCGAGCAGGCCGACGGCGACGCGACCGGCGCCGCGCACCGCCAGCAGCGCGACCGCCGCGGCCAGCAGCACGAGCCCGGCGGCGGGCACCAGCGGTGCGGCGTCGGCGCCGGAGAGGTCGGCCGAGACCGGGGGCAGCGGGGCCCGCCGGTCGGCGGTGACCTCCGCCCACGCCTGCCCGCCGGCGACCAGGGCCAGCGCGCCCGACGCCACCGCCCCGAGGACGGCGCTGGTCAGCTCCCGGCGCGCGGTCACAGCTCCCGCAGCCCCTCGGCGCGGGCGATCGCCGAGAGCACCGCGCGCGCCTTGTGCCGGGTCTCGGCCTCCTCCAGGGCGGCGTCGCTGTCGGCGACGATCCCCGCGCCGGCCTGGACGTAGGCCGTCCCGTCGTGCAGGACGGCGGTGCGGATCGCGATCGCCATGTCCATGTCCCCGCTGGCGTCGACGTAGCCCACCGTGCCGGCGTAGAGCGCCCGCCGGGTCGGCTCGACGCTCTCGATGATCTCCATCGCCCGCGGCTTGGGGGCGCCGGAGACGGTGCCGGCCGGGAAGGTGGCGTCGAAGACGTCCAGCGCGTCGTGCTCCGGTGCCACCTCGCCGGCCACCGTGGAGACCAGGTGCATGACGTGGCTGTAGTGCTCGACGCGCATGAAGTCGGGCACCTCGACCGACCCCGGCACGCACACCCGGCCCAGGTCGTTGCGCGCGAGGTCGACCAGCATGACGTGCTCGGCGCGCTCCTTCGGGTCGGCGAGCAGCCCCTCGGCCAGCCGGACGTCCTCCTCCGGCGTGGCCCCGCGCGGGCGGGTACCCGCCGGCGGGTGCACGACCGCCGACGACCCGGTGACGGTCACGAGCGCCTCCGGCGAGGAGCCGACGACGTCGAACGGCGTCTCCCGGCCCTCGAAGCGCAGCAGGTACATGTAGGGCGAGGGGTTGGTGGCGCGCAGCACCCGGTAGAGGTCGAGCGCGTCGGCGGTGGTCGGCGTCTCGAACCGCTGGGCGAGCACCACCTGGAAGGCGTCGCCCGCGCGGATGTGCTCGCGCACCCGCTCGACACCGGCCTCGTACACGCCGGGCGCCATGCTGCTGGTCACCTCCGGGACGGCTGCCTCCCCCAGGACGGCGACCCCCGGCGGGACGGCGCGGGCCAGGTCGGCGGCCATCGCGTCCAGCCGGGCGACCGCGTCGTCGTAGCCGCCTTCCGACCCGCGGAGCACGTTGGCGATCAGCAGCACCGTCCCGTCCGCGTGGTCGAGCACCGCGAAGTCGGTCACCAGCATCATCGCCAGCTCGGGCATGCCGATGTCGTCGGTGCTGGTCTCCGGCAGCCGTTCCAGCCGCCGGACGACGTCGTAGCCCAGGTAGCCGACCAGCCCGCCGGTGAGCGGCGGCAGGTCCGGGGTGCGCGGCGAGCGCAGCCGGCGGGCCAGCGTGCGGACGGCGTCGAGCGGATCGCCCGGCAGGTCGTCGGTCAGCCCGGGGATCTCCTCCCCCAGCCACTGCGTGACGCCACCGCGCTCGGTGAGCACGCCCGCGCTGCGGGCGCCCACGAAGCTGTACCGCGCCCAGCGCCGGCCCTGCTCGGCCGACTCCAGCAGCACCGTGCCCGGGCGGTTGCCGGCGAGCTTGCGGTAGATGCCGACCGCGGTCTCGCTGTCGGCCAGCAGCCGGCGGACCACCGGCACCATCGGCCGGTCGGCGGTGAAGTCCTCGCGCGCGGGGGTGTCGACGCCGAACCTCATGCGCCGGCCGCCGCGGGACGGACGCCGGGGACCGCGGGCAGCTCGCGGTAGAAGCAGCTGCGCTCGCCGGTGTGGCAGGCCGCGCCCTCCTGGTCGACGAGCACCAGCAGCGCGTCGCCGTCGCAGTCCACCCGCACCTCGTGCACCCACTGCCGGTGGCCGGAGGTCTCGCCCTTGACCCAGTACTCCTGCCGGCTGCGCGACCAGTACGTGGCCCGGCCGGTGGTGAGCGTGCGGCGCAGGGCCTCGTCGTCCATCCAGGCGACCATGAGCACCTCGCGGGTGTCGTGCTGCTGGACGACGGCGGTCACCAGGCCGGTGGGGTCGTGGCGCAGCAGCGCCGCGACCTCGGGGTCGAGCACGGGAGGGACGACATCGGGCATGCCGCCAGTCTGCCGTGCGACCCGCTCAGGCCGGTGGGGCGGTGAACCAGCGCCGCGACGTGGCGCTGAGCAGCAGCCCGAGCGAGACCGCGGGCGCCACCGCGAAGAACAGCGCGAACGCGGCCAGCGAGCCCTCGCCGTCGGACCCGCCCAGGCCGCCGAGCAGGTCGAGCATGCGGCCGCCCCAGTACAACGCGAGGACCACCTGGACGACGTGCGCGCCGGCGAGCAGCCGGTACGCGGCACGGGTGCGCCGGTTGAGCGCGACGATGCCGCCGATCACGAGCAGCACCACCGACGCCAGCTGGAGGACGGCGAGCACCGTGCCCTCCGTCGCCAGCTGCCGCGCGGTCGCCGAGGTGTAGACGCCCGGCCGGCCGCTGGAGGCGATATCGGCGATCGAGGCGAAGAACCAGACGTAGAGCGAGGCGATGAGCACGACGAGGCCCTGCACGAAGGCGAGCACGGCCGCGCCGATGACCTGGCCGGGCGTGCGCTCGACCGGCCGCGGCGGGCCCCACGGCTGCCCGTACGGCGGCTGTCCCCACGGCGGCTGGGCGTACTGCGGCTGCCCCCACTGCGGCGGGCCGTACGGGGGCTGTCCCCAGGGCTGCTGCTGACCCCACGGCTGCTGGCCGGGCGGGGGCTGGCCCCACGGCTGCTGCGGCGGCGCGGTCCGCGGCGGTCCGGCGTACGGCGGCGGTGCGGGCCGGTCGGGGTCCGACCAGGGGTCCGGGTGGCGCGGGTCGCTCACAGCGCCGCCGCGACGGCCCGGCCCGCCGTCCGGCCGGAGAACAGGCAGCCGCCGAGGAAGGTGCCCTCCAGCGACCGGTAGCCGTGCATGCCGCCGCCGCCGAAGCCCGCCACCTCGCCCGCGGCGTACAGGCCGTCGAAGACCACGCCGCCGGGGCGCAGCACCCGGGCGGACAGATCGGTCTCCAGCCCGCCGAGCGACTTGCGGGTGATGATGTTCAGCCGGACGGCGATCAGCGGCCCGGCCTCCGGGTCGAGGATGCGGTGCGGCTGGGCCACCCGGATCAGCTTGTCGCCGAGGTAGTTCCGCGCGCCGCGGATCGCGGTGACCTGCAGGTCCTTGGTGAACGGGTGCGCGATCTCCCGGTCGCGGGCGACGATCTCCCGCTCGAGCTCGGCCAGGTCGATGGCCGGCGTCCCCCCGGTGATCCGGTTCATCCCCTCGACGAGCTCGGGCAGCGTCGGAGCGACGACGAAGTCCTCGCCCCTGTCGAGGAAGGCCTGCACCGGCGCGGAGACGCCCGCCCGCGCGCGGTTGACCAGCAACCGGACGTCCTTGCCGGTGAGGTCCGGGTTCTGCTCGGAGCCCGAGAGCGCGAACTCCTTCTCGACGATCTTCTTCGTCGTGACGAACCAGGTGTGCTCGTACCCGGTGGTGCCGATGTGGGCCAGCGTCCCGAGGGTGTCGAAGCCGGGGAACAGCGGCACCGGCAGCCGCCGGCCGAGCGCGTCGAACCACAGCGACGAGGGCCCGGGCAGGATGCGGATGCCGTGCTGCGCCCAGACCGGCGAGTGGTTGGCGATGCCCTCGGTGTAGTGCCACATGCGGTCCTCGTTGACCACGCTGGCGCCGGCGGCCGCGGTCGCCTGGAGCATGTGCCCGTCGACGTGCGCGGGGACGCCGGAGAGCATCCGCTGCGGCGCCGGGCCCAGCCGGGCCGGCCAGTTGCGCCGCACCAGCTCGTGGTTGCCGCCGATGCCGCCGGAGGTGACGACGACGGCCTGCGCCGCGATCTCGAACGCGCCGACCTCGGTGCGCGAGCTGGCCTCGCCCCGGGCCACGCCGCTGGGCTCGAGGACCGCGCACCGCACGCCGGTCGCCGCGCCGCCGCTGACGACCAGCTCGGACACGCGGTGCCGGAACCGCAGCTCGACGGTGCCCGCCTCGACGGCGGCCCGGACGCGGCGCAGGAACGGCGCGACGACGCCGGGGCCGGTGCCCCACACGATGTGGAAGCGCGGCACGGAGTTGCCGTGCCCGGTGGCGGTGTAGCCGCCCCGCTCGGCCCAGCCGACGACGGGGAAGAAGCCGACGCCCTGCTCCTTGAGCCAGGCGCGCTTCTCACCGGCGGCGAACTGGAGGTAGGCCTCGGCCCACTGCCGCGGCCAGTGGTCCTCGGTCCGGTCGAAGGCGGCGGTGCCGAACCAGTCCTGGCGGGCGAGCTCCAGGGAGTCGTGCACCCGCAGCCGGCGCTGCTCGGGCGAGTCGACGAGGAACAGGCCCCCGAAGGACCAGTGCGCCTGGCCGCCGAGGCTCGCCTCGGGCTCCTGGTCGACCAGGACCACCCGCTTGCCGGCGTCGGCCAGCTCGGCGGTGGCCACCAGCCCCGCGAGCCCCGCGCCCACGACGACGACGTCTGCCTCGGTGGTGTTCTGCACGACCCGACGCTAGCGGGCCGGAGGGCGGTGGGCCCGTGACGGCCCCGGAGGAACTCCTGCGCCTCCGCGCTCGTGGGAGCGGGCATGGCCATCGACGCGTTCGAACCGCACCCGCTCGTCCGCCTGCTCGGCATGCCGGCGGTGGAGTTCACCGCGGCCGACCTGGTGCGGGCGGCCGAGCAGCTGGAGCTCCGCCAGGTGAACCTGCGCTACGTCGGCGGTGACGGCCGGCTGAAGACGCTGGCCTTCGGCATCACCTCGCGCGCGCACCTCACCGAGGTACTGGTGCGCGGCGAGCGGGTGGACGGCTCGAGCGTGTTCGCCGGTACCGACGCCGACGCCAGCGACGTCTACGTGGTGCCGCGGTACCGCACCGCCTTCGTCAACCCGTTCGGCGAGCGGCCCTCGCTGGACCTGCTCTGCTCGTTCTACGACGAGGACGGCACGCCGCTGCGGCACGCCCGCGAGCAGATCGTGCGGAAGGCGGCCGAGGCACTGCAGGCGGAGACGGGCATGACGCTCGAGGCCTTCGGCGAGCTGGAGTACTACCTCGTCGACTCCCCCTCCCGCATCTACCCGGTCGAGGAGGAGCGGGGGTACCAGGAGTCGGGTCCCTTCGCGAAGGGCGAACGGGTCCGGGAACAGGTGCTGGGCCACCTGACCGCCATGGGGGTGCCGCTCAAGTACGCCCACGGCGAGGTCGGCGGCATCCTCGAGGAGGACCGGCAGCTGGTCCAGCACGAGATCGAGTTCCAGCCGGTGCCCGTCGAGCAGGCCGCCGACCACCTCGTCCTGGCGAAGTGGGTGGTGCGCGAGGTGGCCGCCGCGCACGGGCTGGAGGCGACCTTCGCGCCGTCGGTGAGCAGCGGCGGAGCCGGGAACGGCCTGCACGTGCACAGCCGGCTGGTGCGCAACGGCGCCAGCACCATCGTGCGCCGGGACGGGCTGAACGACACCGGACGGCGGCTGGTCGCCGGGTACCTCTCCGCGGCCAGAGCCCTGACCGCGTTCGGCAACACGGTCCCGACCTCCTACCTGCGGTTCGCCGACGGCGACGAGTCGCCCGGAGCCATCACCTGGGCGGAGAAGGACCGGACCGGCCTGGTCCGCGTCCCGCTGGCCTGGAACGGGGACGTGCTGCCCGGCATGGTGGCGCACGCCAACCCGGCGGGCAGCGCGCCCGTTCCCGAGCCGGACGTCCACCCCCAGACCGTCGAGTTCCGGCTCGGCGACGGCTCTGCCGACGTCCACCTGCTGCTGGCCGGCATGGCGGTCGCTGTCCGGCGCGGCCTCATCGACGACGGCAGCCTCGAGCTGGCCGAGCGGCTCAGCACCGGCGACAGCGACGACGTCGAGCAGTTGCCGACCTCGTGCGCCGAGTCGGCCGACGCGCTCGACGCCGAGCGGGCGCTGTTCGAGGCCGAGGGCGTCTTCCCGGCGGCGCTGCTCGACGCCGTCATCGCCGGGCTCCGCGAGATCGACGAGGCGACGCCGGCCGAGGCGCTGGCCGAGGACGGCTCGGCGCGGGAGGAGCTGGTCCGGCGGCACTGGCACGTGGGCTGAGCCGCCCGGGCGGCTAGCGGACGCCGCGCCGCGCGGCGACCCAGGTGCGCACCGCGGGATGCGCGGCGAGCAGCGCCGCGGCGGCCGGCAGCAGCCCCACCGCCAGGCCGAAACCGAGCGCGTCCTCGGCCCAGCCGCCGAACGCGGTGCCACCCAGGACGAGCCCGGCGAGCACCCCGCCGGCGGTGGCCAGCACCAGCCACGACCGGCCGCGCACCAGCAGCACGGCGCCGACGAGCAGGCCGAGGCTGAGCGCGAGCGGAACCGCGAGCAGCACCCACTCCGGGCCGGAGAGCTCGCCGCCGGAGAAGCCGAGCGCGACCAGGAAGAAGAAGCCGGGCGCGAAGGCGCTGAGCACCGCCAGCGGCGCGGCCACCATGGCGGGGAACGGCGGCATGCGCGGTGCGGGCACGGCCGGGGCGGGGTGGGTCACGGCGCGCAGCCTAGGGCCGCGGTCGGCCGACGGGCTCCGGTTCGCCGGCCGACGCGCGGCGCCACGAGGCGTGCAGCCGCGCGTAGGTGCCCTCGACCCCGACCAGCTCGGCGTGGCTGCCGCGCTGCACCACGTGCCCGGAGTCGACGACCAGCACCTCGTCGGCGCGCTCGGCGGTGGAGAGCCGGTGCGCGATCGTGAGCGTCGTCCGCCCGGCGGTGAGGGTGTCCAGCGCCCGGGTGAGCCGCTGCTCGGTCGCCGGGTCGACCGCGCTGGTCGCCTCGTCGAGCACGAGCAGGTCGGGGTCGGCGACGTAGGCGCGGGCGACGGCGACGAGCTGCCGCTCCCCCGCCGACAGCGACTCGCCGCGCTGCCCGACCGGGCTGGCCACGCCCGCGGGCAGGCCGGTGACCCAGTCGGTGAGACCGAGGTCGTCGAAGGCGGCGGCGACGGCGTCGTCGGGAATGCCCGGCCGGCCGTAGCGCACGTTGTCCGCGACGGTGGCGTCGAACAGGAAGCCGTCCTGCGGCACCATCACCACCCGCGCGCGCAGCGACTCGAACGCGACGTCGGGCAGGGCGACCCAGCCGGCGTCGTCGGAGCCCAGGAGCACCCGCCCCTCGACCGGGTCCATGAGCCGGGTGACCAGCTTGGCGAAGGTCGTCTTGCCCGAGCCGGTCTCGCCGACGATCGCCACCCGGCGGCGCGGCGCGATGGTGAGGTCGATGTCGTCGAGGGCCTTCCGGGCGCCGGGCGCGTAGCGGAAGGTCACGTGCTCGAAGCGCACCCCGAGCACGCCGGCGGGCAGGTGGTGGGTGCCGTCGGGGTCGGTGATGGCGGGGTCCTGGACGTCGGGCTCGGTGTCGATGATGTCGAGCACGCGGCGGAACCCGGCGACGGCGTTCTGCGCCTCGTTGATCACCTCGCTGGCGGTCTGCACCGGCGCGACGAACAGGGTGACGAGGAACAGGAAGGCGACGAGGGTGCCGGCGGTGATGTCACCGGCCAGGCCCAGGTAGACGCCGGCGACGACCAGCGCCGCGTTGGCCAGCGCCGCGGCGAACTCACCGCTGACGAAGACGCCCACGGCCACGCGCTGCGCGTCCACCGCCGCGCGGTAGTGCCGGTCGATCGCGCCGTCGATGCGCTCCGCCGTGCGCTCGCGCACGCCGTAGGCGCGCACGGTCGAGGCCCCGACCACGGACTCGGAGACGGCGGCCAGCAGGTCGCCGATCCGCTCGCGGACCACGCCGTAGACGACGGCCAGCTTCGCGGCGAACCAGCGGACGGCGATGCCCAGCGGCACGAAGCAGGCCAGCACGACCAGCGTCAGCTGCCACGAGTAGAAGAACATCACCACGGTGGCGACGAGCAGCTGGCCGAAGCTGATCAGGCCGAGCACACCGCCCCACTGCATGAACTGCGACAGCTGGTCGACGTCGCTGGTCACCCGTGACACGAGCCCGCCGCGCTTGTCGCCCTGCTGGTGCACCGCGGACAGGTCGTGCACGTGGCGGAAGGCGCGCACGCGCAGCCCGGCCAGCGCGGTCTCGGTGGTGCGGAACAGCCGCAGGTTCATCCGGTAGACCGCCACGGCGGTGAGCACCACGACGACCGCGCAGGCGAGCACCACCCAGGTGACGAAGTCCAGGTCCGGCCCGCCGTCGGCGCCGATGCCGCGGTCGAGCACCTGCTGGACGGCGATGGGGACCACGACCCGGCCGGCGGTGGCGAGCACCGCGAGCAGGATCGTGAGCGGCAGCCCGCGCCGGAACTCGGGCATCATCCGCAGGCCCCGGCGCAGCGTCTTGAGCGCGCCTTCCTTGCGGTCCTCGTCGGGCAGCGTGACGGTCATGCCGAGACCCCCTCGGCCTGGGAGTAGGCGCGCACGAGGTCGGCGTAGCCGGGCACCTCGCCGAGCAGGTACGCGTGGCTGCCGCGCGCGACCGCGCGGCCGCGCTCGAACCAGACCACCTCGTCGGCCAGCGCGATGGTCGCCTGGCGGTAGGCCACGACCACCACGGTGGCCGGGGAGTCGCTGGACCGCAGCGCGTCGAGGATCCGCGCCTCGACGGCGGGGTCGACGGCGCTGGTGGCGTCGTCGAGCACGAGCAGCCGCGGCCGGCGCACGATCGCGCGGGCGAGCGCCAGCCGCTGCCGCTGACCGCCGGACAGCGAGGCGCCGCGCTCGCCGACGTGGGTGTCCAGGCCCTGGGGCAGCGCGCTCACGAAGTCGTCGGCGGCGGCCACCCGCAGCGCCGCCCACACCTCCTCGTCGGAGAACGGGCCCCCGAGGGTGATGTTGCCGCGCACCGTGTCGTCGAAGAGGAACGCCTGCTGGGCGACGAAGGCAGCGGAGTCGCTGACCTGCCCCTCGCGCAGCCGGCGGAGGTCCAGGCCGTCCATGAGCACGGTCCCGTCGACGGGGTCGACGAGCCGGACCAGCAGACCGGCGAGCGTGGACTTGCCCGAGCCGGTCGGCCCCACCACCGCGACGGTGCGGCCGGCGGGGACGTCGAAGGTGACGTCGCGGACGGCCGGACGCTCGACGCCGGCGAAGGTGTAGCCGACGCCCTGCAGCCCCAGCGCGGCACCGCCGCCCCCGGTCACCGCGTCGTCCGGCCCGTAGGGCGTCTCGCCGGTGGCCTCGAGGACCGGCGTGATCCGGTCGTAGCCGGCCAGGGCGCGCGGCAGCTCGGCGAGCACCCAGCCGATGGCGCGGATCGGCAGTGCCAGCAGGGTGAACAGGTAGGCGATGGAGACCAGGTCGCCGACGTCGATCGCGCCGTCGGCCACCCGGTGGGCGCCCACGAGCAGCACGGCGAGCGTCCCGATGTTGGGCAGCGACTCGATCAGCGGGTCGAACAGCCCGCGGATCCGGCCGACGGCGATGAGCCCGTCGCGGAGTTCCCCGGCGCGGGCGTCGAACCGCTCGGTCTCCGACTCCTCGCGGCCGAGGGTCTTGACGACCAGCGCGGCGTCGAAGCTCTCGTGGGCGATCTCGCTGACCTCGGCGCGCAGCTGCTGGGCCCGCTGCTGGCGCGGGCTCATGATCTGCGAGTACAGCGCGTTGATGACGAAGACGAGGGGGAAGACGACCAGCCCGATGAGCGCCAGCAGCGGGTCGGTCGCGACCATCGCGCCGCCGGTGATGAAGATGATCACGACGGCGCCGAGCCCGAAGGCGAGCGGCGCGACGAAGAACCAGGCCGCCTCGACGTCGGAGTTGGCGTTGGACAGCAGCTGACCCGTGGGGTGCTGCTGGTGCCAGGAGAGCGGCAGCCGGAGGTACTGCCCGGTCACCTCGCGGCGCATCTGCGCCTGCAGCCGGTACTGCATGATCCCGGAGAGCAGGCGGCGGCCGACGATCCCGACGATGCGCAGCAGGGCCACGCCGATGATGGCCAGCACCGCCACCGCCAGGGCCGCGACCGAGGCCTCGCCGTCGTCGAACGAGGGCAGCACGACGCGGTCGGTGACCTCGCCGATCACGTAGGCGCTGACCACCGTCATGACGGCGAACAGGGCGCTGCCCAGCAGGGCGGCGGCGAAGATCTTCGGCTGCAGCGCGATGGCGCGCCCGACGTGCCGGACCCCTCGCCGCACGACGGCATCTCGACGGCGGCGCGGCACGGGTCTCCTCGGGGTGGTTCGGTTCGGCCTTCGGATGTTACGTGGATCTCACCCGTCAACCGAACGGTATTCGGTTTATTCCGCGCGCCGGATGCCGATAGCGTCGGGCGATGACCTCCGCTCCCGACGCGTCCGCTCCGCTCGCCGACCAGGAGCGCCGCGCGCTGGCCGACCTGCTCGACGAGCTCGGCCCGGACGCCCCGACCTGCTGCGCGGGGTGGACGACGGCGCACCTGGCCGCGCACCTCGCCGTCCGCGACCGGCGGCCGGACGCGATGCCGGGCTACGCCCTCGAGCAGGTGCCGGGGCTGGGGCGGCTGGGTGCCTGGTCGCACCGCGTGGAGGACAGCGCCCGGCTGCAGCGCTCCTACGCCGAGCTGGTGACGGCGGTGCGCTCCGGCCCACCGGCCTGGTCGCCGCTGGCCTGGCCGGGGCTCGAACGGCTGAACGCGCCGGAGTTCGCGATCCACCACGAGGACGTGCGGCGGGCCCAGCCCGGGTGGACGCCCCGCGAGCTGCCGGCCGGGGTGCAGGACCAGCTCTGGGTGCCGGCCAGGCTGTACGCCCGCCGCGCCGCCGGCCGCCGCGGTGCCGTGCTGCGCCGCACCGACCGGCCCGGCACCGAGGCCCGCATCGGCGCGGGCGGGCGCACCGTGGAGGGCGAGCCGCTGGAGCTGCTGCTGTGGGCGTCGGGCCGCACCGGGGTGGCACGGGTGCGCATCTGCTGAGCCGTGATCAGCCCGGCGGCCCGGCCAGCGCGTCGAGGGCCGAGCGCCACAGCCGAGGGAAGGCGACCGGGCCGATCAGCCGCTGGGCCAGCAGGATCGCCCGCCCCCGCGCGCCCCGCGGGTGGTGGTGGTCGATCTCGGCGTCGAGCCGGCTGCCCCCGTCCGGACCGGGGGCGATCCGGATCTCGCCACGGCCGGCGTCGCAGTGGTCGCTGTCCAGCAGCGTCCAGCGGACGGTGCCCGGCGGCTGCCACTCGTAGCGGAGCAGCACCCAGATGCGGGTGCCCGCGCTGCCCTCGCGGGCGACCGCCCAGCCGGGGCCGCTCTCGCGCAGCTCGTACTTCGCCGGGTCCAGGGTCCTCCGCCAGACCTCCAGGCGGCGCTCCGAGAAGTCGGTGAAGGCGGTGAACACCTGCTCGGGTGTGGCCCGCGTCGTCAGGGAGTACCGGAACCGCACGGCCGGTCGCCTCCTAGTCCGCGTGCCCGAGGACGTTGACGACGACGCCGTGCGGATCGCGGACGAAGAAGCGGCGGACCCCCCACGGCTCCTGGGTGAGCGGGTGCACGATCTCGTAGCCGCGGCGCTGCGCCTCGGCGTACGCGGCGTCGACGTCGGCGACCGCCACGCTCATCGACGACTGCTCGGGCGCCGTCTCGTCCCTGCTCACGAGGGTCACCTGGATGCTCGGGTTCGCCGGGGACCGGAAGCTGGCGACCCAGCCCATGTCGAACTGCTTCTCCAGGCCGAGGAACTCCTCGTAGAACTCGTGCCCGGTGGTCGGGTCGGCGACCGTCAGGTTCGGGATGATGCGATGCAGGTGCATGGCGGCGCTCCGGGGTCGGGCTCCCCACCCTGCTCCCCCGGCCGCCGCGCGTCGACGGTCCGTCGCGCGCCCGGCGAGCCGGATGCAGGCGCAGCGGCTCGTCGACCTCTACGGTTCCGCGCGTGACGCTCGACGCTTCCTCCGCGACCCCCGCGCCGGTCTCCCCGGTAGCGCCCCGGCCGCAGTCCCGGCAGCAGGTCCCGGCCCCGGTTGCGCCCGCTCCCGCGCCTGCGGGCACTGGTGGTCCGGTCCCCTCCGGGCGACCCGGCCGGTGGCTCGCCATCGCCTTCGCCGTGGCCTGGGTGCTGTGCCCGGCGGTCGAGCCGTTGCCCGCGGGCGACCTGGCCTACCCGGCGTGGCAGGCGGTCATCGACCTGTCGGCGCTGGGCACCATCGTGCTGGCGGTGACCCTGCTGTGGCGCAGCAGCCGGCACGCCCCGGTCGCCGGCATCGCCGCCGGCGTCCTCATGGCCGTCGAGACCATCACCTGCCCGTGGGCCGGGCACACGCCGGTGGGCTGGTGGACCTGGGTCCAGGCCGGCCTGTCGCTGGCCGTGCTGCTCACCGCCGCGGCGCTGGTGAGCCGCTGGCCGCGCATGACGGCGCCCGGACGCTGACCGCGGGGCGCTACCGGACCGGGATCCCCGCGCGGGACAGCTCGGCCTTGACGTCGCCGACCCGCAGCTTGCCGAAGTGGAAGACGCTCGCGGCGAGGACGGCGTCGGCGCCGGCCTCGACCGCGGGCGGGAAGTCCTCGACCTTGCCGGCTCCCCCGCTGGCGATCACCGGCACGGTCACCTCGCGGCGCACCGCGCGGATCAGCTCGGTGTCGAAGCCGGCCTGGGTGCCGTCGGCGTCCATCGAGTTGAGCAGCACCTCGCCGACACCGAGCTCGGCGGCCCGCACCACCCACTCGACGGCGTCCCGGCCGGTGCCCTGGCGCCCGCCGTGCGTGGTGATCTCGAAGCCCGAATCGGTGGCCGCGCCGTCGCGCACGCGGCGGGCGTCGACCGACAGCACCAGCACCTGGCTGCCGAACCGGTGCGCGATCTCGGCGATCAGCTCCGGCCGGGCGACGGCGGCGGTGTTGACGCCGACCTTGTCCGCGCCGGCCCGCAGCAGCCGGTCGACGTCCTCGACCGTGCGCACGCCGCCGCCGACGGTGAGCGGGATGAACACGCTCTCCGCGGTGCGGCGGACGACGTCGTAGGTCGTCTCCCGGTTGCCCGAGCTGGCGCTGATGTCGAGGAAGGTGAGCTCGTCGGCGCCCTCGGCGTCGTAGACCCGGGCCATCTCGACCGGGTCGCCGGCGTCGCGCAGGTCGACGAAGTTGACGCCCTTGACCACCCGGCCCTGGTCGACGTCCAGGCACGGGATGACGCGCACCGACACGCTCATGCCCCGGCCCCCCGCACCGCGTCGGCCTCGATCTCGACCAGGTGGGCGGGGTCGATGAGGGCGGCGACCTGCACCATCGAGGTGGCCGGCCGGATGTCGCCGAAGACCTCGCCGTGCACCCGCCCGACCTCCTCCCACCGGGAGATGTCGGTGACGAACAGCCGCGTGCGGACGACGTCGGCCATGGTGAACCCGGCCCGCTCCAGCGACTGCTCGATGATCGCGAGCGCCTGCCGGGTCTGCGCGGCGGCGTCGCCGGGGTGGGCGACCTCGCCGTCCACCGTGGAGGTGGTGCCGCTGACCCAGGCGGTGTCACCGCGGACGACGACGCGGCTGTAGCCGACCACCGCCTCCCACGGGCTGCCCGAGCCCAGCCGCACCACGCTCACGCGAGCTCCTCGGTGATCCGCAAGGCCTGCGGCAGGGTGAAGGCGCCGGCGTACAGGGCCTTGCCGACGATGGCGCCCTCGACGCCGACGGCGGTCAACCCGGCCAGGGCGCGGATGTCGTCCAGCGAGCTCACGCCGCCGGAGGCGATGACCGGGCGCGGCGTCGCGGCGCAGACCTCGCGCAGCAGCTCCAGGTTCGGGCCCTTGAGCGTGCCGTCCTTGGTGATGTCGGTGACGACGTAGCGGGCGCAGCCCTCGGCGTCCAGGCGGGCGAGGGTCTCGTAGAGCTCGCCGCCCTCCTGCGTCCAGCCGCGGGCGGCCAGCCGGGTGCCGCGCACGTCCAGCCCGACGGCGATGCGGTCGCCGTGCTCGGCGATGGCGCGGGCGCACCACTCGGGCGACTCCAGCGCCGCGGTGCCCAGGTTGACCCGGCGGCAGCCGGTGGCCAGCGCCGCGGCCAGCGACTCGTCGTCCCGGATGCCGCCGGAGAGCTCGACGTCGACGTCCAGCTCACCGACGACGCGGGCCAGCAGCTCGCGGTTGCTGCCGCGGCCGAAGGCGGCGTCCAGGTCGACCAGGTGGACCCACTCGGCGCCGTCGCGCTGCCACTGGAGGGCGGCCTCGAGCGGGTCGCCGTAGGAGGTCTCGCTCCCGGCCTCCCCCTGGACGAGGCGCACGGCCTGTCCGTCGGCGACGTCGACGGCGGGGAGCAGCTGCAGCTTCGGCACGGTGACCAGCCTAGGAGCGATGTCATCGGAGTTCTGCGGCAGGCTGTCGCCGTGGAGTTCGCAGAGGTGGTCCGCCGCCGTCGCATGGTGCGCGACTACGACCCCGACCGGCCGGTGCCGCCGGAGGTGCGGGAGCGGCTGCTGGCGCACGCCATCCGGGCGCCCTCGGCCGGGTTCAGCCAGGGCTGGGCGTTCCTGGTGCTGGAGGACGACGAGGACCGGGACCGCTTCTGGACGGCGACCACCGACGCCGGCGCGCCGGACGCCTGGCTGACGCGGATGCGCCGGGCGCCGCTGCTGGTCGTGCCGTTCGCGAACAAGCAGGCCTACCTCGACCGGTACGCCGAGCCGGACAAGGGCTGGACCGACCGCGACGAGGCGCGCTGGCCGGTGCCGTACTGGGACGTCGACGCCGGGATGGCGTCGCTGCTCGTGCTGCTGACCGCCGTCGACGAGGGGCTCGGCGCCTGCTTCTTCGGCGTGCCCGGGGACAAGGTGGACGCGCTGCGCGCCGCGTTCGGGGTGCCCGGGGAGTACCGGCCGGTCGGCTGCCTGTCGATCGGCTACCCCGGCGAGGGCGACCGCCGCTCCCCCTCGCTGCGGCGCGGGCGACGCGGCCTGGACGAGGTCGTGCACCGCGGCCGGTGGTGACCCGCGCCACTAGGGTCGCCCGGTGACCGACGAGCTCTGGCGCCCCTACGAGTCCATGGCCGACGAGTTCCTGGCGCACGCCGAGGACGGCGCCTACAACGCCCACTACGACCGGCCGGCCGTGCTGGAGCTGCTGGGCGACGTCACCGGCCTGCGGGTGCTGGACGCCGGGTGCGGGCCGGGCCTCTACGCCGAGGAGCTGCTGGCGCGCGGCGCGGAGGTCGTCGGCTTCGACGCCAGCAGCGCCATGGTGGAGCTGGCGCGGGCGCGGGTCGGCGACCGCGCCGAGATCCGCGTCGCCCGGCTGGACGAGCCCCTCCCCTACCCCGACGCCTCCGTCGACCTGGTCGTCTGCGCCCTCGCGATCCACTACGTCGCGGACGAGCGCGCCGCCTTCGCCGAGATGCGCCGGGTCCTGAAGCCCGGCGGTGCTGCCGTCGTCTCCACCCAGCACCCGACCACCGACTGGCTGCGCAAGGGCGGCTCCTACTTCGACCGCGTCCTGGAGACCGACGCCTGGTCGATGCTGTCGGGGCGGCACGAGGTGCAGTTCTGGCGCGAGCCGCTGTCCGACCTCTGCGCCGCGGCCACCGACGCCGGGTTCGTCATCCAGCGGCTGGTCGAGCCGCGGCCGCCGGAGAGCATGCGGCAGCGCTGGCCCGAGGAGGCCGCGAAGCTGAGCACCCGCCCGGGCTTCCTCGCCCTGCGGCTGCTCGCGCTGCCCTGATCAGGCGAGCGTGCCCAGCCAGTTGGTGAGCAGCTGGGCGCCGGCGTCGCCGCTCTTCTCCGGGTGGAACTGCGTCGCCGACAGCGCGGTGTTCTCGATGCCCGCGACGAACCGGTCGCCGTGCTCGGCCCAGGTGACCTTCGGCTTGGGCAGCGGCGAGGGCAGGTCGTCCTGACCGAGGGTGAACTCGCGGACGCCGTAGGAGTGCACGAAGTAGAAGCGCTCGTCCTCGATCCCGTCGAAGAGCACGCTGCCGGGGGCGACGTCGACGGTGTTCCAGCCCATGTGCGGCAGCACCGGGGCCCGGAGCGGCTCGACGACGCCGGGCCACTCGCCGCAGCCCTCCGCATCGTGACCGTGCTCGACGCCGCGCTCGAAGAGGATCTGCATGCCGACGCAGATGCCGAGCACCGGACGACCGCCGGCCAGCCGGCGGTCGATGATCCGCGCGCCGTCGACGGCCTTGAGGCCCTCCATGCACGCGGCGAACGCGCCGACGCCGGGGACGACGAGACCGTCGGCCTCGAGCGCGGTCTGCGCGTCGGAGGTGACGGTGACGTCGGCCCCCACCCGCGCGAGCGCGCGCTCCGCCGAGCGCAGATTGCCCGACCCGTAGTCGAGGACCGCCACCTTCTTCACGCCTGCCACGCTACCGACCAGCGCAGCGGCCCCGCCGGGGATTCCCCCGAGGCGCTGCGACGGCCACCACCAGCCCACCGGTCGCGCGGATGCGCACGAGCGTGGTCTCCGGCGGGCGGGAGGCCACGCTCGTGCGCATGCGGGCGCACCGGCTGCCCGGCCGGGGCACGGGCCTCAGCGCGAGGTGCTCCAGGCGATGAAGAACTCCGCGAAGGCCGCCATGGCCGGCGGGAAGGACAGCACCAGGAAGGCCGCGGCCACGCGGGTCCCAGCGCCACAGCCGACCGACCGGCCCCGGGGCGGAGTCACCCATCCGGGCGCGGTCGGACTGCCAGGCCTCCACCCGGCGCCACTCGGGCGCCCCGCCGCACGCGACGGCGAGCACCCCGGCCACCGCCAGCGCCCCGAGCAGCGGGATCGATCCGGCGATCACCAGTCCGGCCCCGGCGGAGCCCGCGAGGAAGCCGGTGACGGTCACCGCCCGCAGGCAGAAGACCGCCCCGTAGGCGGCGAGCAGCAGCGCGAACCCCGGCAGCAGCGCGTCCTGCCAGGGCCGGCCGGCGACCAGCAGCCCGCCCGCGACCGCGCCGACTGCGAGCAGCGCGGCCGCGCTCACCCGGCCCAGGGGAACGGACCGAGGTGCGGCGCCGGCAGCGACCGGAGACGCATCGACCGGGGAGACGGCGGTGCGCCGCCGGTGCGGAAGCGGAGCGAGCGGCGACGGCACGGTGGTCACTGGTCGTCCGCCCGGTCGGTGGCGGTCGCCGCCGGGCCGGGGGCGACGTGGCTGGACAGCCCGTGCGTCGTCTTCTCCCAGTAGAACGGCTTGGTGACCAGCTGCCAGGCCGCCTTGTAGGCCGCGACCGAGTGCAGCAGCCAGTACAGCGGGGACAGCAGCGCGAAGGGCACCAGCCGGTAGTTGCGCCGCTTGAACCCGGCGAGCAGCGACAGGTAGATGATCACGCCGTTGCCGAGCAGCAGGTTGCCCAGGCTGACCGTCACCAGCCACTGCGGCAGGGCGGACACCAGCAGCCCGGGCCGGACGAGGTCCACGACGAACAAGGCGTACAGCCAGGGCGTGGCCAGGAACATCAGCGGGGTGCCGCCGATGAGCAGGGCGAACCCGGCGGTCTGCCGGGCCCCGACGCTGCGGAAGAGCGCCACCGGCCGGCGGCTGTGCACCAGCACCGTCTGCATGTAGCCCTTGACCCAGCGGCTGCGCTGCCGGATCCAGTTGCCGACGGCCATGTTGGCCTCTTCGTACGTCGTGGAGTTGACGACGGCGACCCGGTAGCCGCGGGCCGAGGCGCGGATGCCCAGGTCGGCGTCCTCGGTGACGTTGTAGGGGTCCCAGCCGCCGAGCTCGCGCAGCGCGCCGGCCCGGAAGTGGTTGCTGGTGCCGCCGAGCGGGATCGGCAGCCGCAGCTTGTCCAGGCCGGCCAGCGTGTAGTCGAACCACGAGGAGTACTCGAGGGTGAACATGCGGGTGAGCACGTTCTCGGTGGCGTTGAAGTAGTTCAGCGCGGCCTGCACGCACGCCAGGTCCTCGCCGCCCTTGCCGAACGCGACGACGGCCTTCTTCAGCTGGTCGGGGTCCGGGCGGTCCTCGGCGTCGTAGATGACCACGAACTCGCCGCGGGCGAAGGTCAGGCCCACGTTGCAGGCCCTCGGCTTGGTCTTGGGCAGCGAGTGCGGGACCACGATGATCCGGACGATGTCCGGCGGGGCGGCGGCCAGCGCGGCGGCGAGGGTCTCCTCGTCGTCCTCCTCGAGCAGCAGGAGGATCTCCACCTTCTCCCGCGGGTAGTCCAGCGCGGCGAGGTTGCGCATGAGCAACCCGACGATCCCGGCCTCCTTGTAGACCGGCACGAGGATCGAGTACCGCGGCAGGTCGGCGTCGACGAGCGCGGCGACCTCCTCGTCGGTGACCTGCTCGACGGTCTCGTACGCGGTGCCGACCGTGCTGATCAGGGCCTTCGCGCCCACGGCGAGCGCGACGGAGACGTTGAGCACCGCCACGACGACGAGCGCCGTGGCGGAGAACCACAGGACGGCCGACAGCGTGGTGCCCGCGACCAGGCCGACGGCGAGCGCGATCTGCCACCACACGAACACCTGCGACGCGGACTCAGCGGGGCGCTGCTCGGCCAGCGCGCGCACCGAGGTGTGCACCAGCTCGTCGCGCCAGGCGGTGCGCAGGCCGCGGTGCACGTCCCAGTCGGAGGTCACCACCTGCCGCACCCGGGGGATGCCGGTGCGGGCGGCGACCTCGTCGGCGATGTGCACCGACGGGCGACCGGCGACGGCGACGACGACCTGCCGGCCGCCGTCGGCAGACTGCTCGATCCGCACCGGCAGCCACAGCTCGCGGGCGAGCAGATCGGCGGGGAACAGCCGGGCGAGCTCCGGGTCGACGTCGTCGGAGTCGAGGAAGGTGATGTCGGCGCCCCACACCTGGGCGAGCGCGGTGTAGAGCTGCCGGCGGGTGATCGCTCCCCGCGCGAGCAGGACGGCACCGAGGGGTTCACCGACCTGCCGGTGGCCGTCGAGGGCCTCGCGCAGCTGGTCGCGGGTGATCACGCCCTGCTCGAGGAGCACGTCACCGAGGCGGAGCTGCGCGTCGGCCGACCGTGGGTCGGCCGGGGCGGCGGGCAGCGACTGCTGCATGCGGAGGACCATGATCATCTGGTCGTCCCGCGGCGGCCCGCAGCCGAGCGGACGCAGATGATCATCACCCGGATGAGGGAGAGGCACCCCGGCCCGGGGTGCGCCCGGGTCAGCGGTGCGGTATCGGTACCGCCGCGTCCCACGGCAGCACGGTCAGCTCCGGCCACTCCCCCAGCCAGCGCGCCGCCTTGGCCTCGTAGACCGCCCGCGGCGCCAGCCGCGGGTTGGGGCGCACGACCAGCCCGAACAGGTCGTCGAGCCCGTACGGCGCGTACACCCGCGGCTCGCCGGAGGCGTCCACCGTGACGCCCACGGCGCAGCAGACCGCGGCGAAGGAGTCGATGGCGTCGGCGCAGTCGCGGAACGGCGGGGCCGGCGTCCCGAAGTGGTCGGCGTACCAGAGGTGCACCCGCGCCTCGTTGCGGATCTCCACGGGCACGGGCAGGTCGGCGAACAGCTCCGCCCCGGCCCGGATGACGACGTCCTCCGCCTCCCACGAGGTGTCCTCGTCGAAGTAGAAGAGGTCGGCGTCGCGGATGCCGGTCCCGGGCGGGCGGCCGGTGAGGTCGTTCCACACCGTCTGGAACAGCACCCCGGCGGTGAGCCACCAGTCGGCCACGCCCAGGGCCGGCGCCCGGTCGAGCACCGCCGCGACCGTCGGGTCGGCGAGCACGGTGCGCAGGAGGCGCTGCTCGTCCGCCCCGCTCATCCGCGGGTCAGACGAGCCGGAGCACGCCCGCCGCGGACGCCAGCAGCGCCGCCAGCAGCAGGACGACGGCGAACACCACCTGCGGGGTGCTCCGGCGGGGGTCGTCCTCGTCGACGCTCCAGATGCTCCACGCGCCGCCGAGGAGGAAGCCGCCGAACACCAGCAGGATCAGCCCGGAGTTCACCGGTTACAGGGCACCCTTGGTCGAGGGCACGTCGGTGACGCGGGGGTCCAGCGCCACGGCCTGGCGCAGCGCGCGGGCCAGCGCCTTGAACTGGCCCTCGACGATGTGGTGGGCGTCCCGGCCGGCGTAGAGCACCCGCACGTGCAGGCTGATCCGCGCGTTGAACGCGAACGACTCGAGCACGTGCTTGGTCAGCGACGTCGGGTAGTCCGGCCCGATCATCGGCGTCATGCCTTCGGGCTCGGCGTGCACGAAGTACGGCCGGCCCGACAGGTCGACGGCGGCCTGCGCCAGCACCTCGTCCATCGGGATGGTGGCGTCGCCGTACCGCGTGATGCCGCGCTTGTCGCCCAGGGCCTCGGCGAACGCCTGGCCGAGCGCGATCGCGACGTCCTCGACGGTGTGGTGCGCGTCGATGTGCAGGTCGCCGTCGGCCTGCACCGTGAGGTCGATGCCGCTGTGCTTGGACAGCGCGGTGAGCATGTGGTCGTAGAAGCCGACGCCCGTGCTGATCGAGCTGGTGCCCGTGCCGTCGAGGTCGAGCTCGACGACCAGCTTGGTCTCGCTGGTCGCGCGCTCCACCCGGGCGGTGCGACGTGCAGGTGCGGTCATGAGCTCAGTCTCCCAGAACGAGGCGGTGATCCGGCGCGACCTCACCCAGCGCGGTGAGGAAGGCGTCGGTCTCGGCGGCGGTGCCGGCGGTGAACCCGGAGCCAGCCGGGCAGCCCGACGTCGCGGACCAGCACGCCGCGGTCGAGCAGCGCCTGCCAGGTGGCGGGCGCGTCGGCGAACCGGCCGAAGAGCACGAAGTTGGCGTCGCTGGGCACGCTGGTCAGGCCCAGCGCCGGCAGCGCGGCGACGATCCGGTCCCGCTGCGCCCGCACCGCGTCCACCGTCGCCAGCAGCGCGTCGGTGTGCGCCAGCGCGGCCCGCGCGGCGGCCTGGGTGAGCGAGCTCAGGTGGTAGGGCAGCCGCACCAGCTGCAGCGCGTCGACGACGGCGGGGTCGGCGGCGAGGTAGCCCAGCCGCAGCCCGGCCATCCCGAACGCCTTGCTCATCGTCCGGCTCACGATCAGCCGCGGCCGCCCCGGGAGCAGGGTCAGCGCCGACGGCGTCCCGGTGCGGGCGAACTCGGCGTAGGCCTCGTCGACGACCAGCACGCCCGAGGTCGCCTCGTACAGCGCCTCGATCGTGGCCAGCGGGACGGGCGGTGCCGGTCGGGTTGTTCGGGCTGGTCACGAAGACGACGTGCGGCGCCACCTCGCGCACCTGGGCGACGGCGGCGGCCGGGTCGATCGTGAAGTCCGCCCGCCGGTGCCCGTCCACCCAGCCGGTGCCGGTGCCCGCCGAGATGATCGGGTGCATCGAGTACGACGGCGTGAAGCCCAGCGCGGTGCGGCCCGCCCCGCCGAAGGCCTGCAGGATCTGCTGGAGCACCTCGTTGGAGCCGTTGGCCGCCCACACCTGCGCCGGGTCGACCGGCGTCCCGGCCGACCGGGTGAGGTAGGCGGCGAGGTCGGCGCGCAGCTCGACGGCGTCCCGGTCGGGGTAGCGGTTGAGCTCCAGCGCCGCGTGCCCGAGCGCCGCGCCGAGGTCGGCGAGCAGCTCGTCGGGCAGCGGGTGCGGGTTCTCGTTGGTGTTCAGCCGATGCTGCGCCGGCACCTGCGGGGCGCCGTAGGGCGTGCGCCCCCGCAGCTCCGGCCGCAGCGGGAGCTCGTCCATCGACGTCACGTGCGCTGCCGGATCCGGACCGCGGCGGCGTGCGCGGGCAGGTCCTCGGCACCGGCGAGGGCGTCGATGTGCCCGGCGACGCCGGCGAGCGCCTGCTCGTCGTACTCGATGACGTGGATGCCGCGCAGGAAGGACTGCACCGACAGGCCGCTGGAGAACCGCGCGCAGCCGCCGGTGGGCAGCACGTGGTTGGAGCCGGCGGCGTAGTCGCCGAGCGACACCGGCGACCAGGCGCCGACGAAGACCGCGCCGGCGTTGCGCACCCGGCCGGCGACGGCCCGGGCGTCCCGGGTCTGGATCTCGAGGTGCTCGGCGGCGTAGGCGTCGACCACGCGCAGCCCGGCGTCGATGTCGTCGACCAGGACGATGCCGGACTGGCTGCCGTGCAGCGCCGTGTTGATCCGGTCGGAGTGCTTGGTGGCGGCGACCTGCCCCGGCACGAGCGCGAGGACGGCGTCGGCGAGCGCCTCGCTGTCGGTGACCAGCACCGCTCCGGCGAGCGGGTCGTGCTCGGCCTGGCTGATCAGGTCGGCCGCGACGTGCGCGGGGTCGGCGGTCTCGTCGGCGAGGATCGCGACCTCGGTGGGGCCGGCCTCGGAGTCGATGCCGATGATCCCGCGCAGCAGCCGCTTGGCAGCGGTCACGTAGACGTTGCCGGGGCCGGTGACCATGTCCACCGGCTCGCAGGAGCCCGCGCCGTACCCGAAGACGGCCACGGCCTGCGCCCCACCGACGGCGTAGACCTCGGTGATGCCCAGCAGCGCGCAGGCGGCCAGGACGCCCGGGTCGGGCAGGCCGCCGTGGTCGCGCTGCGGCGGGGAGGCGACGGCGATGGACTCCACGCCGGCGATCTGCGCGGGGACGACGTTCATGACCACGCTGGACAGCAGCGGGGCGAGGCCGCCGGGGACGTACAGCCCGACCCGGCGGACCGGGACCCAGCGCTCGGTGACCGTCCCGCCGGGCACCACCTCGGTGGTGACGTCGGCGCGGCGCTGGTCGGCGTGCACCCGCTGGACCCGCGCGATCGCCTCCTCCAGGGCGGCACGCAGCGTCGGGTCGCACTCGGCCAGCGCGCGGTCCAGTGCCGCCTGCGGGACGGCGAAGTCCTCGTTGTCCACGCCATCGAGCCGCGCGGTGATCTCGCGGACCGCCTGGGCGCCCCGGATGCGCACGTCCTCGCACAGCGGTCGGACGGTGGCCAGGACGGAGTCGATGTCGGTGGCGGCGCGCGGCAGCAGGCCGGCGAGCTCGCGGAATCCCGGCAGCGCGGTTCCGCGCAGGTCGATGCGGGCGAGCACGGGTTGCCTCCGGGAGGGGTGGGGTGGGACGGAGTCCCAGCGTAGTCAGCGGCCCGTAGGCTGCCGGGATGGGTGAGTTGATCCCGCTGTTCCCGCTCGGCACTCCCCTGTTCCCCGGTGTCGTCCTCCCGCTGCACGTCTTCGAGCCGCGCTACCGGCGGCTGGTGCTCGACCTGCTGGCGATGCCGGAGGAGAGCGAGCAGCGGTTCTTCGGTGTCGTCGCGATCCGGCAGGGCTGGGAGGTCGAGCGCGTGGCGCCGGCCGAGGCGCTGTACGACATCGGCTGCACCGCGCGGCTGCAGCTGGTGCGCCCGCAGGCCGACGGCGGCTTCCGCATCGTCACCGTGGGCGGCGACCGGTTCCGGCTGCGCGACGTCGTCGTCGGCGAGGACCCGCCCTACCTGCAGGGCGAGGTCGAGTGGCTCGCCGACGAGGAGGCGGCCGAGGAGGCCGCGGGCGACGCCGACGGCCTGGCCCTCCCCGGCACGGCGACCGCGCAGGGCCCGGCCGAGTGCGACGAGGACCTCGACGCGGTGGCCGCCTCGGTCGCCCGGGGCTCGCTGGCGGTGCTGGCCTCGGGCGTGCAGGAGCTGTTCACCGACTACGTCGACGAGGTCGCCGACCTCGGGGCCGGCAGCGGCGGGGAGGACGCCGAGCGGGCCGCACTGCTCGCGGCGGTGGCCGACGACCCCGCGGCGCTGTCCTGGCTGGTCGCCTCGGCGGCGCTGCTCACCACCGAGGACCGGCAGGTGCTGCTGGCCGAGTCGACCACCCGGCGCCGGCTGGCGGCGGAGACGCGGCTGCTGCGGCGCGAGCTCACGCTGCTGCGCGAGCTGGGGGCGGTCCCGGCACCGCTGCAGCGCTTCGCCACCCCCATGACGGTCAACTGACCGGGGGCGTCCCCGTCCGGCCCAGGCCGTCGTCGGCGTTGATCACCACGCCGACCACGTACCCCAGCAGCGCGACGAACGGCGCCACGGCGAGCGCGGCCAGCGCCCCCAGGTCCAGGCCGGTGGTGACCGTGCCGCCGACGTCGGCCAGCTCGGCCGCCGTCGGCCCCTCGCCGAACAGCTCGCCGACCAGCCAGGCCACCACCCCGCAGGCGGTCGCCCCCAGTGCGAGGGCGACGAGCAGGGCGACGCCGCGGTGGCGGCGCAGCAGCCAGGCGACGACGCCGGCGAGCAGCCCGACCACGGCCATGACCAGCACGAAGACGGCGTCGTCGGCCACCAGCAGCTCCGCGGACGGGGAGCCGACCACGACCGGGCCGTCCTCGGTGATCCGGAAGTCCGCCCGCGGCGCGAGCAGCCACCACACCAGCCCGGCCGGCACGCCGGCCGCGGCCAGACCCAGGACCAGCCAGACCGCGGCGCGCAGGTCCGCGCGCAGCTCCTGCCGGGGCTGCCAGCGGTCGGTGGCCGCCGCCGCCGCGACGAGGTCGGGCAGCACCGGTGCCGGCGGCGGGGTGGTCACAGGATCGCGACGCTGGTGGGCCCGAGCAGCGCCTTGATGTCGCCCATCAGCGCGGTGCTCGGCCGGACCCGGAGGCCCTGGTCCAGGCGCAGCACGGTCTCGCGGCTGCCGTTGACCAGCTTGAGCTGCACCTCGGTGGTGCCCGGGTGGCTGCCCAGGACCTCGCGGAGACGTTCCACCACCGGCGGGGTGCAGCGCGCGGCCGCCATCGAGACCAGCACCGGGCCGCGCGGCCCCTCGGTCAGCTCGGGCAGCGTCACCTCGGAGCCGAACAGCGAGGGCTGGTCGTCGCGGCGGCTGATCCGGCCCTTGACCACGACGATCTGGTCGCGGACGACCTTCTCCGAGACCTCCGCCCAGGTCTTGGGGAAGAAGAGCACCTCGATGCCGGACTCGAGGTCCTCCAGCGTCGCGATCGCCCAGGGCGCGCCCTGCTTGTTGGTGCGCGGCGAGACCGCGGTGAGGATGCCGGCGATGGTGACGTTCGCGCCGTCCTCGACCCCGCCGGCGTTGATCTCGGCGATCGGGGTGTCGGCGTTCTGGGCGAGCACGTGCTCCACGCCGTGCAGCGGGTGGTCGGAGACGTAGAGGCCGAGCATGTCCCGCTCGAACACCAGCCGCTCGCTCTTCGACCAGTCGGCGGTCGGGATGACGATGTCCAGCGCGCTGCCGAACGGGTCCTCGGCCGCGTCACCCTCGCCGAAGCTGCCGAACAGGTCGAACTGGCCCTCGGCCTCCTTGCGCTTGAGCCCCATCGCCGAGTCCACGGCCTGCGCGTGGATGGCGACGATGCCCTGCCGCGAGTGCCCCATGGAGTCGAAGGCGCCGGCCTTGGCCAGGGACTCGATGACCTTCTTGTTGCAGGCCACCGTGTCGATCTTCTTCATGAAGTCGGGGAAGTCCTTGAACGCGCCCTTCTCCTCGCGCGTCTTGACGATCGAGTCGACGACGTTGGTCCCGACGTTGCGCACCGAGGCCAGGCCGAAGCGGATGTCGTTGCCGACGGCGGTGAAGTCCCAGGAGGACTCGTTGACGTCCGGCGGCAGCACCTTGATGCCCATCCGGCGGCACTCGGCCAGGTAGACCGGCCGGCGGTCCTTGTCGTCCTGCACGCTGGTGAGCAGGCCGGCCATGTACTCGGCCGGGTAGTTCGCCTTGAGGTAGGCCGTCCAGTAGGAGATCAGGCCGTAGGCCGCCGAGTGCGCCTTGTTGAACGCGTAGTCGGCGAACGGGACCAGGATGTCCCAGAGCGTCTTGATCGCCGCGGCGGAGAAGCCGTTGGCCTTCATGCCGGCCTCGAACCCGACGAACTCCGCGTCCAGGACGGACTTCTTCTTCTTGCCCATCGCCCGGCGCAGCAGGTCGGCCTTGCCGAGGGAGTACCCGGCGACCTTCTGCGCGATCGCCATGACCTGCTCCTGGTACACGATCAGGCCGTAGGTGCCGCCCAGGATCTCCTCGAGCGGCTCGGCCAGCTCGGGGTGGATCGGCGTGATCTCCTGCTGGCCGTTCTTGCGCAGCGCGTAGTTGGTGTGCGAGTTCGCACCCATCGGGCCGGGCCGGTAGAGCGCGCCGACGGCGGAGATGTCCTCGAAGTTGTCCGGCCGCATGAGCCGCAGCAGCGAGCGCATGGGGCCGCCGTCGAACTGGAAGACCCCGAGCGTCTCGCCCCGGGAGAGCAGGGCGTAGGTCGCCGGGTCGGTGAGGTCCTTGCTGATCTCGTCGAGGTCGACCGGTTCCTTGCCGTTGATCACGATGTTGCGCAGCGCGTCGTCGAGGACGGTGAGGTTGCGCAGGCCCAGGAAGTCCATCTTGAGCAGGCCGAGCGTCTCGCAGGTCGGGTAGTCGAACTGCGTGATGACCGCGCCGTCGGCCTCGCGGCGCATGATCGGGATGGAGTCGATCAGCGGGTAGCGGCCGATGATGACGCCGGCGGCGTGCACGCCCCACTGCCGCTTCAGGCCCTCGAGCTTCTTCGCCTGGTCGACGACCTCCGCGGCACCGGGGTCGGACTCGTAGCGGGCGCGGAACTCCGCGGCCTCCTTGTAGCGGGGGTGCGCCGGGTCGAAGACCCCCGACAGCGGGATGCCCTTGCCCATGACGTCCGGCGGCATGAGCTTGGTGAGCTCGTCCCCGACCGAGTAGGGCCGGTCGAGCACGCGGGCGGCGTCCTTGATCGCGGCCTTGGCCTTGATCGTCCCGTAGGTGACGATCTGGCTGACCCGCTCCTCGCCGTACTTCTCCGACACGTACCGGATGACCTCGCCGCGGCGGCGGTCGTCGAAGTCGATGTCGACATCGGGCATGGAGACGCGCTCGGGGTTGAGGAACCGCTCGAAGATCAGGCCGTGGGCCAGCGGGTCGAGATCGGTGATGCCCATCGCGAACGCGGCCAGCGAGCCGGCGGCCGAGCCACGGCCGGGGCCGACGCGGATGCCGTTGTCCTTGGCCCAGTTGATGAAGTCGGCGACCACGAGGAAGTACCCCGGGAAGCCCATCTGGCAGATGATCCCGGTCTCGTAGTCGGCCTGCTTGCGGACGTGGTCCGGGATGCCGTTGGGGTAGCGCTTGTGCAGCCCGCGCTCCACCTCCTTGATGAACCAGGAGGTCTCGTCCTCCCCCTCGGGCAGGGGGAAGCGCGGCATGAGGTCGGCGCCCTCGGTGAAGGTCACCTCGCACTGCTCGGCGACCAGCAGCGTGTTGTCGCAGGCCACCGCCAGCTCACCGGGGAACAGCGCACGCATCTCCGCGGCGCTCTTCAGGTAGTAGCCGTCGCCGTTGAACCGGAAGCGGTTGGGCTCGTTGAGCCGCGAACCGGTCTGGATGCACAGCAGGGCGTCGTGGGCGGCCGAGTCCTCCTTGTGCGTGTAGTGCAGGTCGTTCGTGGCCAGCAGCGGGATGCCGAGGTCCTTGGCGATCGCCATCAGCGCCGGGCGGGTCTTCTTCTCGATGGACAGGCCGTGGTCCATCAGCTCGGCGTAGAAGTTCTCCTTCCCGAAGATGTCCTGGAAGTCCGCCGCCGCCTGGCGCGCCTTGTCCTCCTTGCCCGCGCGCAGCCACATGTTGACCTCGCCCGACGGGCAGCCGGTCGTGGCGATCAGGCCCGCGCCGTAGCGCTCGAGCAGGTCGCGGTCGAAGCGCGGCTTGCGGTACTGCCCCTCGAGGCTGGCCAGCGAGGAGATGCGGAAGAGGTTGTGCATCCCCTCGGTGGTGCGGGCCAGCAGCGTCATGTGCGTGTACGCCGCCTTGCCCCGGTTGGAGCCGCCGTCGCCCTCCTCGTCGAGGAGCTTGTCGCCGAAGTCGAACGGGGCGCGGTCGAACCGCGAGCCCGGGGTGTAGTACCCCTCCATGCCGATGATCGGCTTCACGCCCGCGCTGGTGGCCTGCTTGTAGAAGTCGTAGGCCCCGAAGACGTTGCCGTGGTCGGTCATGGCCAGCGCCGGCATGCCCTGCTCGGCGGCCGCCTTCGTCACCTCGGGCAGCTTGGCCGCACCGTCGAGCATCGAGTACTCGGTGTGCACGTGCAGGTGCGCGAACGAATCGGACGAACTCACGGGCGGTCGGTGCTCCTCGGTGGTCGTGCGTGCCCGGCCGGCGGTCCTCCGGTGGGCGACCGGTGGGGAAGACCGGTGTGCGAGGCCTCGGGAGAGGTGGCTCGGGGTGCCCTCGATCCTCGCACTGGAAGCTGTCTACGCCGAGGGTCTGACAGGACGTGTCGGCGCCCGGCCGGACCGATCCGTCACACCCGCCCCGTCCGCCCGCGGCAGCGCAGGCCGGAGCGGCGTCACGGCAGCTCGCGGCGCATGGTGACGTGCGCGATACCGGCCTCGAGGTACTCGTCCCCGACGGCGGTGTAGCCGGCCCGCTCGTAGAAGCCGCGGGCGGTGAGCTGCGCGTGCAGCTCGATCGCGGTCATCCCGCCGAGCACGGCCTGGCGGTGCAGCTCGGCCAGCACGGCGGCGCCGTACCCGCGGCCCCGCGCCGAGGCGTCGGCCGCCATCCGCCCCAGGGACGCCGTCGTCCCGCCGTCGTCGGGGAGCAGCAGCCGCCCGGTCGCCACGACGCGTCCGGCGTCGTCCCGGGCGTGCACGTGGACGGCGGTGGCGTCCCGCTCGTCCAGCTCGATCTCGGGCGGCACCCCCTGCTCCTCGACGAAGACGCGGGTGCGCAGGGCGGCGATCTCGGGCCAGTCGGCGGGGCCAGGCGACGCGTGCGGTCACCACGCCGGTCGTCCGGCGGGCAGGGCGCGGGTGGGCACGAGCAGGAAGCGTAGGTCGATGGCCGCGTGCAGCAGCACGGGGAGCAGCAGCGACCCGGTCCCGAGGTAGAGGGCGGCCATCACCCCGCCGAGCACGCCGGTGAGCACGATGCCGGCGCGGCCCTGGTAGGCGTGCGCCAGGCCGAACGCGACCGCCGCGACGAGCACGAGCACGGCCGAGGGCAGGCCCCCGGCGACCGCTGCCACGACGGCGAGGAAGAAGCCGCGGTAGAGCCACTCCTCGCAGATGCCGGCGGTCAGCCCGACGACGGTGAACAGCCGGCGCTCCCCCGGCGTCCGGGGCAGCAGCGCCAGCGTCGCCTGCCCGGGCGGCTCGGCGTGCCGGCCGGCCCGGCTCCCGGCCGCGGGCCGCACGGGCTGCGGGGCCTCGGTGAGCGCACCGCCCCGCAGCGCCCGGGTGGAGGCGCCGACGAAGAGCAGCACGAGGACGACGAGCAGCAGCGTCAGCGGGCCGGGCGACCGCGGCCAGGCCAGCCCGACGGCGGCGGCGTCCACGCCGGGGGCGGAGAGCCACACGACCAGCGCCAGCAGCGCCAGGCCCCACTCGAGGACCAGCAGCCGGCCGTAGAAGGAGCGCCGGGCGCCGGGGTCGCTCCGCAGCCGGCCCTCGAAGCGGCGGTGCAGGACGTGGCCCGCGACCGGCTCACCGACGACCAGGTAGACGGCGACGACCGCGGCCGCGAATGCGGCGGGGCCGAAGTCGGCCAGCGAGTCCGGCAGCCCGCTCACGGCTGGTCCCCCACCGCCCGGTCAGGCCTCGGCGCGCAGGACGGCCAGCGCGCCGGCGAGGTCGGCCGGGTACTCGCTGGTGAACTCCACCCAGGTGCCGTCGGCGGGGTGCGGGAACCCGAGCCGGACGGCGTGCAGCCACTGGCGGCTCACGCCCAGGCGGGCCGCCAGGGTCGGGTCGGCGCCGTAGGTCGTGTCGCCGACGCAGGGGTGCCGGAGCGCCGAGAAGTGCACCCGGATCTGGTGGGTGCGCCCGGTCTCCAGCCGGATGTCGACCAGGCTGGCGGCCGGGAAGGCCTCCATCACCTCGTAGTGGGTCACCGACGGGCGCCCGCCCTGGACCACCGCGAACCGCCAGTCGTGCCGGGGGTGCCGGTCGATCGGCGCGTCGATGGTGCCCCGCGAGGGGTCGGGGTGCCCCTGCACCAGCGCGTGGTAGCCCTTCTCGACCCTGCGCTCCTTGAACGCCGCCTTGAGGGCGGTGTAGGCGCGCTCGCTCTTGGCGACGACCATCACGCCCGTGGTCGCGGCGTCGAGGCGGTGCACGACGCCCTGCCGCTCGGCGGCGCCGGAGGTGGAGACGCGGTAGCCGGCGGCGGCGAGGCCGCCGATGACGGTCGGGCCGTCCCACCCGGGGCTCGGGTGCGCGGCGACCCCGACGGGCTTGTCGACGACGACCAGGTCGTCGTCGTCGTGCAGGATCGCCATGCCCTCCACCGGCCGCGGCGCCACCGGCTCGCCCGGGGGTGGCGGCAGCTCGACCTCGAGCCAGCTGCCCCCGCTGACCCGGTCGCCCTTGCCCCGGACCCGGCCGTCGACCAGCACGTTCCCCGCGTCGGCGACCTCGGCCGCGACGCTGCGGGTCAGGCCGAACAGGCGGGCCAGCGCCTGGTCGACCCGCTGCCCCTCGAGGCCGTCGGGGACGGGCAGGGCACGGTGGATCCCGGACGCGGGAGAGCCGGGAGCGCTGGTCACTCCCCCATTGTGACGGTCGGGCTGTCCCGGTCGGTGGAGCCCGCCGTCCCCGCGTGGGCGCGGGTGCCGTCGAAGTCGATCCCGCGGAACGCCAGGACCGCGCCCAGCACCCCGCCGCAGACGATCGCGGAGTCCGCGACGTTGAAGACCGGCCAGGCCCGCCCGTCGGGGTCGAGGACGGCGATGAAGTCCACGACTCCCCCGCGCAGGAAGCCCGGGTCGCGGAAGACGCGGTCGACCAGGTTGCCGACCGCGCCGCCGAGCACCAGCCCGAGGGTCACCGCCCAGCCGGTGGAGAACAGCCGCCGGGCGGTGCGCACGATGACCGCGACGACCGCCAGCGCCACCAGCGTGAACACGACGGTGAAGCCCTCGGCGAAGGAGAACGCCGCACCGGTGTTGCGCAGGTGGGTCAGGTACAGCACCCCGTCGAGGACGGTGATGTCCTCGCCGGGCTCCACCGTGGCGACGACGACCAGCTTGGTCGCGAGGTCCACCAGCAGCACCGCCGCGGCCAGGAGCAGCAGCAGCCGCGTGCGGGGGCGGGCCGCCGGGGCGCCGACGGGGTCGGGCTGCTCGGTCACGCCGACGACGATAGCCGCGCCGTCCGCGGGCACCCGGCTGCGCCGCCCCCGCCGGCCCCTCGCTCAGGCCGCCCCGATGGACTCCCCGCGCGCGTGCTCCTGCTGCTCCTCCCGGTCCTGGGTGGCCATGCGGGTGAGCTCGGCACCGGCCTCGGCGTCGCGGGTGAGGTTCTCCCCCGTCTCCGGGTCGAAGACGTGCACCTTGCGGGTGTCCAGCCAGAACTCCGCCTCGCGGCCCTCGCGGATCCGGCTGGTGGAGTCGATCGAGACGATCGCCTGGGTGCGCAGCTCCTCGGAGTCCAGCTCGCGGGACAGGTCGCGCAGCTGCTTCCGGATCGACTCGGGCGCGTCGTAGGGGATGTAGGCGAACTGCGAGTCGCCCAGCCACTCGGTGACGTCGACCCGGGCCGTGAAGACCGAGCCGTGCGGCCGCTTGGCCTCCTCCACCAGGGAGGCGTCCTCGAAGTACTCCGGCCGGATGCCGACCAGCAGCAGCTCGTGGCCGGCGACGGCGGCGGCCCGCTTCTCGTCCAGCACGATCTCGCCGAACGGCGTCTCCAGCCGGTCGCCCTTCGGCGTCGCCGGCAGGAAGTTCATCGGCGGCGAGCCGATGAACCCGGCGACGAACAGGTTGACCGGCTGCTCGTAGAGCTCCCGCGGGGAGGCGACCTGCTGGATCTTGCCCTTGCGCAGGACGCAGACCCGGTCGCCGAGGGTCATGGCCTCGGTCTGGTCGTGGGTGACGTAGACCGTGGTGATGCCCAGCCGGCGCTGCAGCCGCGAGATCTCGGTGCGCATCTGACCGCGCAGCTTGGCGTCGAGGTTGGACAGCGGCTCGTCGAAGAGGAACGCCTCGGCCTGCCGGACGATGGCCCGGCCCATGGCCACGCGCTGCCGCTGGCCACCGGAGAGGTTGGCCGGCTTGCGCTCGAGGTGGTCCTTGAGCTCCAGGACGTCGGAGGCCTCGGTGACGCGGCGGCGCACCTCGTCGTCGGGCATCTTGGCCAGCCGCAGCGGGAAGGCGATGTTCTCGAACACCGTCATGTGCGGGTAGAGGGCGTAGTTCTGGAAGACCATCGACAGGTTCCGGTCCCGCGGCGCGAGGTCGTTGACCCGCTTGCCGCCGATGAGCATGTCGCCGCTGGTGATGTCCTCCAGGCCGACGATCATCCGCAGCAGCGTCGACTTCCCGCAGCCCGACGGCCCGACCAGGATCATGAACTCGCCGTCGGCGATGTCCAGGCTGACGTCGTTCACCGCGGGGAACCCGTCGCCGTACTGCTTGACGATGTTCTTCATCTCGATCGAGGCCATCAGGAGTCCCCTCGCTGGGTGGGTGGGGTGGGGGTGAGCCGGGGCGCCGGTGCGGGGGTCATCCCTTCACCGCGCCGTTGGTGAGGCCGGCGACGATGCGCCGCTGGAAGAGCAGGACCAGGAGGACGACGGGGATCGTCACGACCACGGCGGCCGCGGCGATCGCACCGGTCGGGTCCTCGAACTGCGAGGCACCGGAGAACAGGCCCAGTGCGGCGGGCACCGGACGGGCCGCGCTGGTCGAGGTCAGCGAGATGCCGTAGACGAAGTCGTTCCAGGCGATGAAGAAGGCGATGATCGCGGTGGTGAACACCCCGGGCGCCGCCAGCGGGACGATCACCTTGCGGAACGCCTGCCAGGTGGTCGCGCCGTCGACCTGCGCCGCCTGCTCCATCTCCCACGGGATCTCACGGAAGAACGCCGACATCGTCCAGATCGAGATCGGGAGGGTCAGCGACAGGTACGGGATGATCAGGCCGGGCCAGGTGTCGTAGAGCCCGATCTGCCGCCACACGTTGAACAGCGGCGTCACGATCGAGATCACCGGGAAGATCGCCACGACCAGCGCGGTCGAGAGGATCAGCTTCTTGCCCGGGAAGTCCAGCCGGGCGATGCCGTAGGCGGCGAACATCGCCAGCAGGCAGGAGATCGCGGTGGCGATCAGGCAGATGCCGAAGCTGTTGCGCAGCGCCGGCAGGAACAGGTCACCGCCGCTGCCGGTGAAGATGCCCTTGTAGTTCTCCCAGGTCCCGCCGTCGGGCAGGAACGACTTGTTGGCCAGGTCGGACGGCTTCTTGAACGAGACCGACACGATCCAGGCGATCGGGAACAGGCAGTAGACGAGGATCGCCGCCCCGCCGATCCACCACCAGGTCTTCTCCTTGCGGGACATCAGCCTTCCCCTCTCGCGGAGGCCAGGTCGACCTTGAAGGCCTTGATGAACATCGTGGCGAGCAGCACCACGGACAGGAAGAGCAGCACGGAGACGGCCGAGCCCAGCCCGATCTCCAGCCGCGAGATGGTCTGCCGGTAGGCCAGGAAGGACACCGACTCGGTGCTGTTGGCACCGTTGGTCATCACGAAGATCGTGTCGAAGACGCGGAAGGCGTCCAGGGTGCGGAACAGCAGCGCGACCATGATCGCCGCCTTCATGTTCGGCAGCGTCACCCGCCACAGCCGCTGCCACCAGGTCGCGCCGTCGACCTTCGCCGCCTCCTGCAGCACCTCGGGCACCTGGGCCAGGCCCGCGAGCAGCAGCAGCGAGATGAACGGCGTGGTCTTCCAGATCTCGGCCAGGCAGATCACCAGCAGCGAGGTGCCACGTCCCGCCGAACCAGTCGGTGTCGGCGGAGACGCCGGGCAGCCAGGCGAACCAGCTGTTCACGAACCCGGTGTTGATGTCGAAGGCGAACTGCCAGGCGAACGCCGAGACGACGGTGATCACCGCGTACGGGATGAGGATGGCCGCCCGGATGATCGGCCGGATCGAGGACAGCGCCTTGGCCATCACCATCGCCAGCGCGAAGCCGAGGACCAGCTCGACCAGCACCGTGACGACGGTGATGAGCATCGTCACGCCCAGGGCCTTCCACCACAGGCTGTCGGTCAGGATCACCCAGTAGTTGTCCAGGCCGGTGAACGACCGGTTGTCCGGGTCGGTGAGCCGGTAGGAGAACAGCGACTCGTAGGCGGCCTGCAGGATCGGGTAGGCCGTGACGGCCAGCATCACGAAGAACGCCGGGCCGGCCAGCAGCCAGCCGAGCTTGCGCTCGGCCTTCGACCGGTCGCTGATCGTGCCGTGCGGGGCGGAGACCGGCTGCGTCTTCTCCGTCGGGGGCATCGTCGTCTGCGTCATAGCAACTGCTCTCCTGCCAGGACGGCGGTGATGAACTCCGTGGCCGTCGCGGGGGTGGACTCCGGGTCCACCGACGCCGGCGGGTGGTACTCGCGCTGGATGCCGCCGGAGACCTCGCTGTAGTACGGGGTCTGCGGCCGCGGGGCGGCCAGTTCGAGCGATTCCCGGATGACGTCGGCCTGCGGGAACGCCTCCTGCACGTCCGGGTCGTCGAAGACCGCGGCCTTCGACGCCGGGTTGCCGTCGTGCACGAAGTAGTACGCCTGGTTCTCCTCGCTCACGATGCACTCGGCCGCCTCGAAGGCGAGGTCGGTGTGCGCGCTGAAGGCGCCGATGCCGAGGTTGATGCCGCCGTACGGCGGGGCGGCCGGGGTGTCCTCGTCGACGCGGGGGTAGACCGCGGCGGCGTAGTCGTCGACCACCGACTGCTCCAGGCTGCCCGCCTCCACCGCACCCTGACCGCGGGCGTAGACGAAGGGGTAGTTGACCTGGAAGCCGCCGCGCTCGCCCTCGAACCCGGTGGCCGAGGCGTCCTCGTTCTCGGTGGAGAAGGCCGAGGAGACCTGGCCGGAGTCGGCCACCGCCCGCATGACCTCCGCCGCGCGGCGCCCGGGCTCGGTGTCCAGGCCCAGGGTGATGTCCTCGGGGGCGTCGGCGTTCTCGTCGATGATCGAGCCGCCGGCGGACTCGATGAGCGCGTTGAACCACACGGTGAGTGACTCGGCCCGGGCCCCCTGCGCGCCGATCAGCACGTCCTGGTCCTGGGCGGCCTGGATGACGTCGTCCCACGTCACCGGCTGGCTCATGTCCAGCCCCGCGGCCTCGGCGACCGAGGCGCGGTACCAGAGCACCTGCGTGTTGGCCCAGAACGGGACGGCGACCAGCTCGTCCCGCCAGGTCGAGCCCTCGACGGCGCTCTGCACGACGCCCTCGGTCACCCGCTCGGCGACGTCGTCGGGCACCGGGGCGAGGAAGTCGGCCTCGGCGAACTCCGGGATGAACGGCGGGTCCAGGCTCATGATGTCGATCGAGGAGTCCGAGGCGGCGAGGCGGCGGACCAGCTGCTCGCGCTGCCCGGCCGCGTCCCGCGGCAGGACCGCGGTGCTGATCCGGTAGCGCCCCTCGGCGGCGTCGGTGCACCGGGACGCGATCTCGGCCTGCCCGCCGGCGTCGGGGTTGGTGTACCAGGTCAGGGTCGGCGGTCCGCCGCTGTCGCCGCCGCAGGCGGCGAGGGTGCCCGCCGCCACCAGCAGCGCAGCGGCGCCGGCCATCCCTCGTCGCCCTGATCGGGGCACCGCCCTCGCAGGCGCGGGAGCGCGCCCCCGGGATCCGGAACGGCCAGGAGCGTTCGGCATCGGTCATCGCCTCCGTTGGCGCCTCGCGAGCTGATCAAGAGGGGTGCTCGGAGCGTGGTGCAGGCCACAGGGGCTGTCAATTCGAACCGATACCGCGCCGTGACCGATGCCGTTCCCGCCCGGCGCGGCGGCCGTACGCGCCGCTCAGCGGCCGGTCGCGCGCTCGGCGATGACCGACGGTGTGGTGACCTCGGGGGGTGTGCGCGGGAGGACGTTCTGCGCGTACGAGCGCGCCGCCTCCGCCGTCCCGACGTCCCGGCCGGCCCGCTCGGAGAGCAGCCAGCGGTGCGTGAGCACCTCGTGGAAGATCTCCGCCGGGGCGAGCCGGCCGGCCAGCTCGGGCGGAATGGCGGCCATCACCGTCTGGTAGACGTCGGCCAGCCAGCGGTGCGCCGCCGTCGGCTCGGGCACCGGCTCGCCGGTGCGCTGCTCCAGGTGCGCCCGGTAGGCGCGGACGTCGTTGAGCAGCCGCTGCGCCTGCCGCTCCTGCACCTCCAGGCCGGTGAGCCGGAACAGCTCCCGCCGGTTGTGCCCGGGCTCGGAGACCCGGGTCTCCACGCGCAGCCGGGCGCCCTCCGGCGAGGTGACGATCTCCACCTCCCCGACGTCGAAGCCGAGCTCGTTGAGCCGCCGGAGCCGTTCGGCGACGCGGTACTGCTGCTCGTTGGGCGAGAAGGTCTCCTCCCGGGTGACCTCCTCCCACAGCGACTCGTAGCGCGGCGGCAGGCTGTCGGCGACCTCGACGGGGTCGATGCCCTCGGGCAGCAGCCCGCCGTAGCGGAGGTCGAGCAGCTCGGCGCCGACCCGCTCGCGGGCCAGGTCGACGTCGTGCCGGCGCTGCCCCGGGGTGAGCGACGGGTAGCGCTCGACGGTCTCGGCGTCGACCAGGTAGGCGGCCAGCGTGCCCGCGTCCAGCCGGAACAGCGTGTTCGACAGGGAGCAGTCGCCCCAGAAGACGCCGGCCAGGTGCAGCCGCACGAGCAGCACGACCATCGTGTCGAGCAGCTGCTCGGCGGAGTGGTCCCCCGGCGGGCGGGAGAACAGCCACCGGTAGGACATCGAGTACTCGAGGTAGCGGGTCACCAGGATCGCCTGCTGGTCGAGGGGGCGGTCGACGCAGATGCCCAGCACGCTGACCGCCGGCAGCCCCTCCTCCTCGAAGCGGGCCAGGAGCCCGTACTCGTGCCGGGCCAGCCGCTCGGCGATCTCCTTGAGCGCGTAGACGTGCCCGCCGGCGGCGACGAACCGCACGACGTGCCGGGAGATGCCGCGCTGCGGCACCTCGAGCAGCAGGCTGTCGTCCCACTCCTCGAGCGGTCGGTCCCAGGGCAGGCCGAGCAGCTCGGCCGCCTCGGTGGCCGGGGGCCGGAAGAGGAAGCGCATGGCGAACTCCGTCGGTCGCAGCACTGGCCGGGCCGCCACCTTCGCACGACCGGTGCAGGGCCCGCAGCCCCACCGAGCGGAGCGAGGGCTCAGTCCGCGCCGGTGGGGGCGCCGGTCTCCCCGCGCCAGGTCGCCAGCCGGCCGGCCCGGCTGACCGCCCGCAGCCGCCGTTCGGCCTCCCGACGCGAGCGCCGGGCGGTGACGATGAGCGCCTGGTCGCCTCGCCTGAGCCGGGTCTGCTCGTCCGGGACGAACGATCGCCCGTCGCGCACGACGAGCACCACCGCGGCGTCCTCGGGCAGCCGCAGCTCGGGCAGGTAGACGCCCTGGAGCCGGGAGCCGGCCTGGACGGTGAGCTGCAGCAGGTCGGCGTCGAGCTCGTCCAGCGGCGCGGACTCCACGTCGACGTCGCGCGGGATGGCGGGAGCCGCGATGCCCAGCCGCCGGGTGACCGCGGGCAGGAGCCCGCCCTGCACGACCGTGAACACCACGACGAGGACGAACACGGTGTCGAAGATCATCGTGGCGTCGGGGACCCGGCCGGTGAGCGGGAAGGTGGCCAGCACGATCGGCACGGCGCCGCGCAGCCCGGCCCACGAGACGAACGCCTGGTGGCGCAGCGGCCAGCGGAACCAGACGAGGCTGGCGAGCACCGACAGCGGCCGGGCCACCAGCAGCAGCGCGGCGCCGACGAGCAGCGCCGGGACCACGGCGTCGGGCAGCCGGCCCGGCGAGACCAGCAGCCCGAGCAGCACGAACAACCCGATCTGGGCCAGCGACGCCGCGCCCTCCGCGAAGCCGATGCTGGCCGACCGGTGCGGCATGCGGACGTTGCCGAGGACGACGCCGCAGAGGTAGACCGCGACGATCCCCGAGGTGTGGGCGAGGCTGGCGCCGGAGAACGCGAGCACACAGATCGCGAGCGTGGCCAGCGGGTAGAGCCCGGCCACGGGGAGCGCGACGCGGCGCAGCAGCCAGCCGCCGCCGGAACCGACGGCCAGGCCGATGAGCGCACCCCCGGCCAGCTCGACGGCGAGCTCCCCGACGACGACGTACCAGGCGTGCGTCTCACCGCCTTTGAGCTGCGAGATCAGCGCCGCGGCCAGCAGGATCACCGGCGCGTCGTTCAGCCCGCTCTCGGCCTCGACGGCGGCCACCAGCCGGCGCGGCAGCGGCAACCGGCGGAGGACGGCGAACACCGCGGCGGCGTCGGTCGAGCCGATGACCGCGGCGAGCAGCAGGGCGAACCCCCACTCGACGTCGAGCAGCCAGACGGCGAACGACGCGGTGACGACGACGCTGACGCCCACGCCGACCGTCGCCAGGGTGACCCCCGGCCCCAGGGCACGGCGCATGTCGTCCCACCGCGTGGTGAGCCCGCCCTCGGCCAGGATGACCACGAGCGCGGCGATGCTGAGGTTGGCCGCCAGGTCGAAGTCCTCGAACTGGATGCCCAGGCCGCTCTCCCCCAGCCCCACGCCGAGGGCCAGGTAGAGCAGCAGGCTGGGCAGGCCGAGCCGGTCCGCGAGGCGCAGCGCGACGGCCGCGACGAGCACGACGACGGCACCGATCCCGAGCGCGAGCGTGACCGTCGTGCTCACCGGCCGCCGTCCCCCATGGGGGCAGTGTCGCGTACGCCCGTGTCGGGGCGGTGTCGCGCCCTCTCGCGGTTCGGGGCGGCGCGGCGGACGCCCGCCCCGAACCCGTTTGCCGGTTCGGGGAGAATGGCCGGCGTGAGTTCCCCCTCGGCCACCGGCCCGTTCGCAGCCATGCCCCCGCAGGTCGACCTGCCGGAGCTGGAGCAGCAGATCCTGCAGCGCTGGGAGGCCGACAAGATCTTCGCCCGGACGCTCGAGGGCTCGGCCGGCCGGCCGCAGTGGAACGTCTACGAGGGGCCGCCGACGGCCAACGGCCGCCCGGGCACGCACCACATCGAGGCGCGCGCGTTCAAGGACGTCTTCCCCCGGTTCAAGACGATGCAGGGCTGGCACGTGCCCCGCCGCGCGGGCTGGGACTGCCACGGCCTGCCGGTGGAGATCGCCGTCGAGCAGGAGCTCGGGTTCGCGGGCAAGCCGGACATCGAGCGGTACGGCATCGCGGAGTTCAACGCGAAGTGCCGCGAGTCGGTCGAGCGGCACGTCGACTCGTTCTCCGAGCTGACCCGCCGGATGGGCTACTGGGTGGACATGTCCACGGCCTACTGGACCATGGACTCCGGCTACATCCAGAGCGTGTGGTGGTCGCTCAAGCAGATCTTCGAGAAGGGCCTGCTGGTCGAGGACCACCGGGTCGCCCCCTACTGCCCGCGCTGCGGCACCGGCCTCTCCGACCACGAGGTGGCCCAGGGGTACGAGTCGATCACCGATCCCTCGGTGTACGTCCGCATGCCCGTCACCAGCGGCGAGTGGGCCGGGAAGGCCGACCTGCTGATCTGGACGACGACGCCGTGGACGCTGCCGTCGAACACCGCCGTCGCCGTGCATCCCGACGTCACCTACGTCGTCGCGCGGCGCGGGGAGGACACGCTCGTCGTCGCCGAGCCGCTGCTCGCCGCCGTCTTCGGGGAGACCGACGACGTCGATGTGCTCGCCCGGACCACCGGCCGCGACTGGGAGCGGGTGCACTACCAGCGCCCCTTCGACCTGGTCGAGTTCCCGGAGGGCGACGCCCACTACGTCGTGCTCGCCGAGTACGTGACCACGGAGGACGGCACCGGCCTGGTGCACCAGTCCCCCGCGTTCGGCGCCGACGACCTCGCGGTGTGCCGCGGCTACGGGCTGCCCGTCGTCGTCCCGATCGACGCCACGGGCCACTTCCTGCCCGACGTCCCCCTGGTGGGCGGGCACTTCTTCAAGGCCGCCGACCCAGCGCTGGTGGAGGACCTGCAGGCCCGCGGGGTGCTGTGGCGCGAGCAGCGCTTCGAGCACAGCTACCCGCACTGCTGGCGCTGCCACACGCCGCTCATGTACTACGCGCAGCCGTCCTGGTACATCCGGACCAGCGAGATCAAGGACCAGCTGCTCGCCGAGAACCAGAAGACCACCTGGTACCCGGAGAGCATCAAGACCGGCCGCTACGGCGACTGGCTCACCAACAACGTCGACTGGGCGCTCTCCCGGGACCGGTACTGGGGCACACCCCTGCCGATCTGGCGGAACGACGCCGACCCGTCCCGCATGGTCGCCGTCGGCTCGCTGGCCGAGCTCTCCGAGCTGACCGGCCGCGACCTGTCCGACCTGGACCCGCACCGCCCGTTCATCGACGACGTCACCTTCACCCGGCCCGGTGAGGAGGGCACCTACCGGCGGGTCCGGCAGGTGATCGACGCCTGGTACGACTCCGGCTCGATGCCGTTCGCCCAGTGGGGCGCGCCGCACCGCAACCAGGAGCAGTTCGAGGCCGCCTACCCGGCGCAGTTCATCTGCGAGGCGATCGACCAGACCCGCGGCTGGTTCTACACGCTCATGGCCGTGGGCACGCTGGTGTTCGAGCGGAGCTCCTACGAGAACGTGCTGTGCCTGGGCCACATCCTGGCCGAGGACGGCCGCAAGATGAGCAAGCATCTGGGCAACATCCTGGAGCCCATCCCGCTGATGGACCGGCACGGCGCCGACGCCGTCCGCTGGTTCATGCTGGCCGGCGGCTCGCCATGGTCGGCCCGGCGCGTGGGCCACGAGACGCTCTCCGAGGTCGTCCGGAAGGTGCTGCTCACCTACTGGAACACCGCGAGCTTCTTCACCCTGTACGCGGAGGCCAACGGCTGGGATCCCGCGACGACGCCGGCGCCCGCGCGCGCCGAGCGCCCGCTGCTGGACCGCTGGGCGCTGGCCCGCCTGGCGGCGGTGACCCGTGAGGTCACCGACGCGATGGAGGACTTCGACACCCAGGGCGCCGGCCGGCTGCTCGCCGGCTTCGTCGACGACCTGTCCAACTGGTACGTCCGGCGCTCGCGGCGGCGCTTCTGGGACGGCGACCCCGCCGCCCTGGCCACGCTGCACGAGGTGCTCGACGGGCTGACCCGCCTCATGGCGCCGTTCACGCCGTTCGTCACCGACGAGGTCTGGCGCCGCGCCGTCGTCCCCGGCCTGGTCGGGGCGGCCGCCGACCGCGCCGTCGACTCGGTGCACCTGGCCTCCTGGCCCGCCGTCGACGAGGACGCCCGTGACGACGCGCTCGTGGCGCAGGTGGACCTGGTGCGCCGGCTCGTGGAGCTGGGCCGCTCGGCCCGCACCTCGGCCAAGGTGCGCACCCGGCAGCCGCTGGCCCGCGCGCTAGTCGCGGCACCCGCATGGTCGGCGCTCCCCCGCGACCTGGTCGCCGAGGTGGCCGACGAGCTGAACGTGGCCGAGCTCGTCGAGCTCTCGGCCGTGGGCGGCGACCTCGTCGACGTCAGCGTCAAGGTGGACTTCCGCGCGGTCGGCCGCCGGCTGGGCAAGCAGGTGCAGGCGGTCGCGAAGGCCGTCGCCGCCGCCGACCCGGCCGCGCTCACCGCCGCCTACCGCGCGGGGACCGCGACCGTGGAGGTCGAGGGCTCGCCCGTGGCGCTGGCCGACGGGGACCTGATCGTCACCGAGACCCCGCGCGAGGGCTGGACCGTGGCCAGCGGCGGCGGGCTCACCGTCGCCCTGGGCCTCACCCTCACCCCCGAGCTCGAGCGGGCCGGCCTGGTCCGCGAGGTCGTGCGGCTGGTGCAGGAGGCGCGCAAGAACGCGGGCCTGGAGGTCAGCGACCGGATCGAGCTCTCCTGGACCGGTGAGGGCGCGGTCGCCCGGGCCGTCACCGAGCACGCCGACGCGCTGGCCGCCGAGGTGCTCGCCGAGCGCGTCACGCAGGGGCCGGGCGACGGCGAGGGCGTCGAGGGGCCGGAGGGCTCGCGCTTCTGGGTGGTGCGCAGCCCGCGCTGATCAGCCGCGCCTGCGGGCCCGGACGCCCTCGGCGAGCGTGGCGTCGGGCCGGCAGGTGCCGCACGGCGTGAAGCCGTCGGCGCGGGCCTCGTCCACCGGGATCGGGACGACCTCCCGGCCGGTCAGGGCGGCGCAGCCGGGCACGTGGTAGCGCGGGTGCTCGTCGACGACGAGCACCTCGTCCTTCAGGTCGACGACGAGCAGCAGGTCGGTGACCTCCACCTCCTCGACCGGCGGCTCGCCCTCGTCCGCGCGCTGCGACGACGACGCCGGCGGCGGAGCGGAGACCGGTGCGGCCGGCGTGGCCGGCAGGACCGGCTCCGCGGGCGGCGCGGCGGCGGCGCCGTTCCCCGCGTGCCGGCCGGTGGGGGCCTCGGTGGTCGCCGGCCGCCGGGCCGGCTCCGTCGCCGCACGGGCGGGCGGGGTGGGGGCAGCCGGGACGGGCTCGGCAGGAGCGGCCATCCCCCGGCGGGCGAGGAACAGCAGCACCGCGGCCAGCACGCACACCCCGACGCACGCCCAGTAGAGCGCGGTCATCCCGGTGAGCACGCCGCCCACGAAGAGTCCGAGACCTCCGAGCACCAACAGGCCGGCCACGATGATCACGCCCCGAACTCTAGGGGCACGACCCCAGCGGCGCGCTCACGACGCCCTCCGCCCCCGGGAACGGCACAGGGCCCCCGGACGGTGGTCCGGGGGCCCTGCAGCGCGCTCCGCGCGGAGCGCGGTCGGTCAGGCGCCGGCGTGCTGGTTCTGCCGGGCGTTGGACGCCGGCTCCGCCGAGCCGCGGCTGTCCAGGTCGCGCAGGTGCGACTCGAGGTAGGAGCGCAGCCGGGTGCGGTACTCGCGCTCGAAGGTGCGCAGCTCCTCGATCTTGCGCTCGAGGCTGCTGCGCTTCTCCTCGAGGCTGCCCATCGCCTCGACGTGCCGGCGCTCGGCGTCCTGGTCGAGGGCCGCGGCCTTGGCCCGGGCCTCGCGCTCCAGCGTCTCCGCGCGGGTGCGGGCGTCGCCGATCATCGAGTCGGCGCGGTGCTTGGCCTCGGTGACCATCTGCTCGCTCTTGGCGCGCGCGTCGGTCATGAGCCGCTCGCTGTTGGTCTTCGCGCCGCTGAGCATCTGCTCGGCCTGGGTCTTGGCCTCGTTGACGTACCGGTCGGCCGTCTCGGTGGCCAGCGCCAGCATCCGCGACGCGCGGGCGCTGTCGTCCTGCTGCGGCTGCGCCGGGGGCGCGGCGGCGACGGGCGCGGGGGCGGGGGCCGGCTCGGGGCGCTCCTCGGCGCGCGCCTGGACGCGGCTGCCGGCGCCGGAGCGCAGCTCGTTGTTCTCCTCGATCAGGCGGGCCAGCTCGGCCTCCACCACGTCGAGGAAGGCGTCGACCTCGTCCTCGTCGTAGCCCCGCTTGCCGATGGGCGGCTTCTTGAAGACGACGTTGTGCACGTCGGCAGGCGTGAGTGGCATCAGGTCACCTTAGAGGTACGGCGGGACGAGTGGGCTGCGGACAACCGGAGGGGGACGCGCTGGATCGACCGTCCGGTTGCCCGGGGAGTGTCGATCACGTTAGCGCGCCAGACCCCCGACGATGCCACGGAGGATGACCACGGCGATCAGGACCACCATGAAGCCGAGGTCCAGCCGGATCGTCCCCAGGTTGAGCGGCGGGATGACGCGGCGCACGGCCTTCAACGGCGGGTCGGTGGTGCTGTAGACGAGCTCCAGACCGGCGGCCACCGCACCCGCGGGGCGCCAGCTGCGGGCCAGCACCATCACCCAGTCGACGATGAACCGCGCGAACAGCAGCACGAGGAACACGGTCAGGACCACGTAGAGGATCAACCAGAGAAGTGCCACGGTCCTCGTTCGTCCTGGCACCCGGGGGTGCCGCCGTCATGGGCGCCCGGATGGGCGCCGCGCCTGCCTCAGGACTGGTTGAAGAACCCGCCCTCGCGGATCCGCGCCTTGTCCTCGGCCGTCACGTCGACGTTCTGCGGGCTCAGCAGGAACACCTTCGCCGTGACGCGCTCGATGCTACCGCGCAGCCCGAACGACAGTCCCGCGGCGAAGTCGACGAGCCGCTTCGCGTCGGCGTCGTCCATCTCGGTGAGGTTCATGATCACCGGCATGCCGTCGCGGAACCGCTCGCCGATCACGCGCGCCTCGTTGTAGGTGCGCGGGTGCAGCGTGGTGATCCGGTACGGCTGCGGCGCGGGGGCCGGCGCCGGAGCGGGCTCCGGGACGACGGCGGCCACCGGCTCGCGGACGGCGAGACCGGCCGCGCCCACGGGGCCGCTGCTCATGGCGCTGATCCGCGAGCCACCGCCACCGGTGCCGGCCGACGGCGCCAGCCCGAGCGGGCGGGCCGGGGCGACCCGGCGCACGCTGAGCGGCTCGGGGGCGCGCGCCGGGGCGGGCTCGGCGGGCACCGGCTCGTCCTCGTCGTAGCCGGCCGGGTAGTCGGCCCCGTCGTAGTCGTCGTACCGGTCCTCGTCGTAGCGCGAGTACCGGCGATCGGCGTCGGGATGGTCGGACTGCCGGGCGTCGTACCGGCCGTACCCGCGGGCGTCGTCGTCCTCGACGAGCCCCAGGTAGATCCCCATCCTCCGCATGGCTCCAGCCATCGGACCTCCCCCTCTGCCAGCGTGCTCAGATGCACCTTCGACGATCGTCGACGGAGCCACTCCGGGGCTCCGGGGGCCCCTGGGACTGGTGTGACTCATGTGTCGTGAGGCGAGGCTAGGGGCCGCCGGCCGAACAACGCGGTTCCGACACGCACGATCGTGGCACCCGCCGCGACCGCCTCCTCCAGGTCCCCGCTCATGCCCGCGGAAGAGCTCGACGGCGCCCGGGTGCTCGGCACGCACGCGATCGGCGAGCGCGGCCAGCCGGGCGAACGCGGGCCCCGGCTCCTCCCCGCGCGGGGCGACCGCCATGAGCCCGCGCAGCCGCACGCCCGGTAGCTCGGCGACGGCGTCGGCCAGGCCGGGGACGTCGTCCGGGGCCGCCCCCCCGCGGGCGCCCAGCTCCCCCTCCGGCCCGCCGAGGTCCACCTGGAGCAGGAGGTCCACCGGCCGCTGCGCGGCCTCCCCCGCCCGGCTCAGGGCCTGCGCGAGGGACGTGCGGTCGACCGAGTGGACGACAGCGCCCAGCCGGGCCACGGCGGCGGCCTTGTTGCGCTGGAGCTGGCCGATGAAGTGCCACCGCACCGGCAGGTCGGCCAGCTCGCCGGCCTTGCCGATCAGCTCCTGCGCGCGGTTCTCGCCGAAGTCCAGCTGGCCGAGCGCGGCCAGCTCCCGCACGTCGGCCGCGGGCCGGGTCTTGCTGACGGCCAGCAGCGAGACCGCGGCAGGATCCCGCCCGGCCGCCCGGGCGGCGGCGTCGATCCGCGCCCGCACCGCGTCGAGGTGCGCGCCGAGGCCGGTCACGACGGGTCGAGCCACACCAGGCCGGCCTGTCGCCCGGTGACGCCCTCGCGGCGGTGGGAGAACAGCTGGGGGTCCTCGACGGTGCAGCGCGGGTCGTGCACGACCTCGGTCACGCCGGCCCGGCCCAGCACCTCGGCCAGCCCCGCGCGCAGGTCGAGCCCGGGGGTGCCGCGCCGGGTGCGCACCGCGGCCGCGGGGGTGACGGCGGCGACCTCGGCCTGCATCGCCTCGGGCACCTCGTAGCAGGCGCCGCACACCGCCGGGCCGAGCAGCGCGGTGACGTGCCGGGCGCGGGCGCCCAGGCTCGCCATCGCCGAGAGGGTGGCGGGCAGCACCCCCCGGCGCACGCCCTCGCGGCCCGCGTGCACGGCGGCGACCACCCCGGCGACCGGGTCGGTGAGCAGCACGGGAACGCAGTCGGCCACCAGGACGCAGAGGACGAGCCCCGGTACGGCGGTGACGACGGAGTCGGTGCCGGGCAGCGGGCCGTCCTGCGGGCCCTCCACGACGGCGACGCGCGCCCCGTGCACCTGCTCCATCCAGACCAGCCGGTCCTCGGCGACGGCCAGCTCGCGGGCCACGCGGGACCGGTTCGCCGCGACCGCGGCCGGGTCGTCGCCGACGTGGTCGCCGAGGTTGAACGAGTCGTAGGGCGGCAGCGAACGGCCGCCCCGCCGATCGGTGACGACCCTGCGGGGTCGTGCCGAGGACGGGGCGGCCGGATTCGTACTCATCGCGTCGACCTTACGGCCGGGCGGAGGGGTCCCCGCCCGGCTCGTGGGCTACTGCTTGAGGAACTCGGGGATGTCGAGCTCCTCCTCGAAGTCCTCGTTCGACAGCGGCCGGCGGCCGTTGATCGCGCTCGGGATCGGCGGCAGCGGCGGCACGGTGATGCCGCCGCCCTGCTGCGGCGCGGCAGCCGGCGTCGCCGGGCGGGCCGGGGTGGCCGCCGCCTGCGGCGCCGGGGCGAGCCGCTCCCCCGAGCCCTGAGGCGCCGGGGCGGCCACCGGGTTCATCGGGGTCATCGACGGCCGGCGGTGCGGCGAGAGACCGCTGGGCACCGCGCCGGGCGCCTGGCCGGCGGGCACCGAGGCGGCCGCGCCGTCCTTGCGCACGTTCGGCTTACCGCTGTCGAAGCCGGCCGCGATGACCGTGACGCGGACCTCGTCACCGAGGGCGTCGTCGATGACGGCGCCGAAGATGATGTTGGCGTCCGGGTGCGCGGCGTCGGAGACCAGCGAGGCGGCCTCGTTGATCTCGAACAGCCCCAGATCGGACCCGCCCGAGATCGACAGCAGCACGCCGTGGGCGCCCTCCATCGAGGCCTCCAGCAGCGGGCTGGCGATCGCCTGCTCGGCGGCGAGCAGCGCGCGGTTGTCCCCGCGGGCGCTGCCGATGCCCATGAGCGCCGAGCCCGCTCCGGACATGACCGACTTGACGTCGGCGAAGTCCAGGTTGATCAGGCCGGGCGTGGTGATCAGGTCGGTGATGCCCTGGACACCGGAGAGCAGCACCTGGTCGGCGGTGCGGAAGGCGTCCATGACGCTGACGTTCCGGTCGCCGAGCTGGAGCAGCCGGTCGTTCGGGATCACGATGAGCGTGTCGCACTCGTTGCGCAGCTCCTCGATGCCCGACTCGGCCTGCACCGCGCGCCGCTTGCCCTCGAAGGCGAACGGGCGGGTGACCACGCCGATGGTCAGGGCGCCGAGCTTGCGCGCGATGGAGGCCACGACGGGCGCGCCACCGGTTCCGGTGCCACCGCCCTCGCCGGCCGTCACGAAGACCATGTCGGCCCCCTTGAGGACCTCCTCGATCTCCTCGCGGTGGTCCTCGGCGGCCTGGCGGCCCACGTCGGGCTGCGCACCGGCCCCCAGCCCGCGCGTGAGCTCCCGGCCGACGTCGAGCTTGACGTCGGCGTCGCTCATCAGCAGCGCCTGCGCGTCGGTGTTGATCGCGATGAACTCGACCCCCTTGAGGCCGACTTCGATCATGCGGTTGACCGCGTTCACCCCGCCGCCGCCGATGCCGACGACCTTGATGACCGCTAGATAGTTGTGCGGAGGTGTCATGCGGCGCTCCCCAACTGGACCCTCATCCTCAAGTTCAGCCTTACAGTTATGTCAACTCGGTCGACGGGGATGAAGCTAGGTGCGGGCCGAGAGGCGCTACAAGCACCCGCTCCGGCTCGGCGTGTCGGTAGGGCCGGACGCCACGGACCACTGGCGACACACCGGTCACATCTTCACCACTGGCCGTGACGACTCGCGCCGGATTCGTCTCATGCCGGGGTGCAGACTCCCACCGACCCCGGGAATCACACCCGCGACATTTGTTTTGCCCTCCGGGCGTGTCGCGGTGGTGGGCGTGTCGACCCGCGGGGCCCGTCCGCGCGCTGCGGACACGGGTGGCGACGGTGCGCGACCGCTACCGGAGGACGACGGCGTCGGGGACGCTGAGATCCAGCTCGGTGGCGGGCTCGACGGTGCCGGCGTCGATCTCGTCGAGCAGCGCCGCGAGGATCCGCGCCTTGTCCTCGGACTCCTCCGGGCCGCCCCAGCGGACGACGGTGCCGTCGGTCAGCGTCAGCACGAGGGCGCCCGGCCCGGGCGCCTCGACGAGACCCAGCTGCTCGCGGATGCCGGCCGGGAGCGCACCGATCGCGGTGAGCGCCGCGGTGGTCGCGGGGTCGTCCGGGCCGGGCTCGGCCACGGCGAGCGGCACGACGCCCGCGGGCGGCTCGCCGGTGACCGTGTCGAAGAGCACCCCCCGCGCGTCCAGCAGGGACCGGCGGCCGGGCTCGCCGACGACGGCCAGCGGCGTCCGCTCGACGACGGTGACGACCACGCGGCTGGGCCAGCCGCGGCTCACCGTGACCGACTCGACCTGGGGCAGCTCGGCGACGGCGTCCCGGGCGGCGTCGACGTCGACCCGGAGCAGGGGCGTGCCGTCGTCGATGCCCGCGGTCTCGCGGACCAGCTCGGCCGGCAGCGTGGTCGTGCCGTCCACCTGCACGGAGCGGACCGCCAGCAGCGGGCCGGCCCACAGCGCCCACGCGAGGAGGCCGAGCACGAGCACGCCCAGCCCGGCCTGGAGCGCGCGGCGGCGCCGTCCCGACCGCCCGCGCCGGCGGTCACGGCGGCGGTCGCGCAGCGAGGTGACCGAGGCGCCGGTGCGCCGCTCGGCGGGGCGCCGCCGGGACGAGCCGCCGTCGCGGTCCTTGGTGGTCGTCCCGGTCCGGCTCACCGGAGGGCGCCCGTCGCCCCGCCCGCCCCGTCCTCCCCGGTCCGTCCGGACGCGCGGGCGGTCAGCGCCTCGAGCACCTCGGGCCCGACCATCGAGACGTCGCCCGCGCCCATCGTCATGACCAGGTCGCCGGCGCGGGCCCGCGCGGCCAGCGCCGGGGCGGCCGCCGACCAGGACGGCTCGAACAGCACCCGCTCGGCCGGCAGCGGGACGGCGTCGGCCACCAGCGCGCCGGTCACCCCGGGGACGGGGTCCTCCCGGGCGCCGTAGATCTCCATGACGACGACCTCGTCGGCCAGCCCGAGGGCCTCGCCGAAGCCGGCGGCGAACTCCTGCGTCCGGCTGTACAGGTGCGGCTGGAAGGCCACGACCAGCCGGCCGTCCCCCGCGACCGCGCGGGCCGCACGCAGCTGGGCGCGCACCTCGGTCGGGTGGTGGGCGTAGTCGTCGTAGACCCGGACGCCGTCGACGACGCCCTTGAGCTCGAACCGCCGGCCCACCCCGCCGAAGCGGCCCAGGCCATCGATCAGCGCCTCGGCGGGCAGTCCCAGCTCGAGGCCGGCCAGGAGCGCGGCGGCGCTGTTGAGGGCCATGTGCTCCCCCGGCACGCGGATCCGCACCCGGCCGAGCTCGCGGCCGTCCAGCACCGCGGTCCAGCTGGTGGCGTCGCCCTCGACCCGCAGGTCGTCCAGGCGCAGGTCGGCGTCGGCGTCGCGACCGTAGGTGCGCACCCGGGCCGGCGTGGGCACGCCCCGCAGCCGCGCCGACCCGGGATCGTCGGCGCAGAGCACGAGGAAGCCGGCCGGGTCGATCGTCTGCAGGAACCGGTCGAAGGCCGCCTCGACCGCGGCGAGGTCGCCGTAGTTGTCCAGGTGGTCGGCCTCGACGTTGGTGACGATGCCGCCGAACGGCGCGAGCAGCAGGAACGAGCGGTCGCTCTCGTCGGCCTCGGCGACGAAGATGTCGCCCTCCCCCGCGTGCGCGTTTGAGCCGGACTCGTTGAGGGTGCCGCCGATGGCGAAGGAGGGGTCCGCGCCGCAGGCCTGCACGGCGACGGTGAGCATCGAGGTGGTCGAGGTCTTGCCGTGCGTTCCGGCGACCGCCACGCTGCGCCGCCCGGCCATGACCGAGGCCAGCGCGACCGCCCGGGGCAGCACCCGCAGCCCGCGGGCCCGCGCGCCGGCGAGCTCCGGGTTGTCGTCCCGGATCGCGGTGGACACCACGACGGTGTCGGCGTCGCCCAGGTGCGCGGCGTCGTGCCCGAGCTCGACCCGCGCGCCCAGGGCGCGCAGGGCCAGCAGCGTCGGGGTGTCCCGCCGGTCGCTGCCCGACACCCGCACGCCGCGGGCGAGCAGGATGCGGGCGATGCCGCTCATGCCGGCGCCGCCGATGCCGACGAAGTGCACCGCCCCCAGCTCGGCCGGCGCGGGCACCGCACCGGTCCAGGCCGCCACGTCCGCTGCGCTCACTGCTCGACTCCGGCCACGTCGAGCACGATCGCAGCCAGGGTCTCGTCGGCGTCCGGCGCCCCCGCCGCGGCGGCGTTCCGGGCGTAGCCGGCCAGCGCGTCCGGGTCGGTGAGCAGCGGCACCAGGTGCTCGGCGATCCAGGCCGGCGTCAGCTCGGCGTCCTCCACCAGCAGCCCTCCCCCGGCCTCGACCACGGGCAGGGCGTTGCGCCGCTGCTCGCCGTTGCCGATCGGCAGCGGCACGAAGACGCCGGGCAGCCCGACGGCGGAGAGCTCGGCCACGGTCACCGCGCCCGACCGGCACAGGGCGAGGTCGGCGGCGGCGTAGGCGAGGTCCATGCGCTCCAGGTAGTCGACGACGACATAGGGCGGCGCGCCGTCGCCGCGGGGCGACACCACCACGTCGGTGTTCTTGGGTCCGCGGGCGTGCAGCACCTGGACGCCGGCCGCGGCCAGCGCGTCGGCCGCACCCACCGCGGCCCGGTTGAGCGTGGCCGCGCCCTGCGAGCCGCCGAACACCAGCAGCGTGGGCCGGTCGGCATCCAGGCCGAAGGTCTCGCGCGCCTCGGCGCGTCGGGCGGCGCGGTCCAGCGCGGAGATCGCGGTGCGCAGCGGCATGCCCACGTGCTCGCCGCGGTGCAGCGGCGTCCCCGGCGTGGTGACGGCGACCCGCGCGGCCAGCCGGGCGCCGATCCGGTTGGCCAGCCCCGGGAGCGCGTTCTGCTCGTGCACCACGACCGGGACGCCGGCCCGCCGCGCCGCCAGGTAGGCCGGGAGCGCGACGTAGCCGCCGAAGCCGACGACGACGTCGGCACCGACTTCGTCGAGCAGCGCGCGGGTCTCGGCGACCGCGCGCCGCACCCGCCCGGGCACGCGCAGCAGGTCGACGGTGGGCTTGCGCGGCAGGGGCACCGGCGGGATCAGCCGCAGGTCGTAACCGCGGGCGGGGACCAGCCGGGTCTCCATGCCGCGGGCGGTGCCCAGGCAGGTGATCCGCAGCCCGCCGTCGGCCGCGGCCGGGGTGCGGCGCAGCGCGTCGGCGAGGGCGAGCATCGGCTCGATGTGGCCGCCGGTGCCACCGCCGGCGAGGACGACGGACAGCGGTCGGGACGCGCCGCTCACCGGGGCCCCCCGGACCGGCGGTCGGGCGCCGGCCGCGGCGCCGAGGCGCGGGCTCCGCCCTGCCGCGGCGCGGCCTGCCGCGGCGCGGCCTGCCGCGGCGCAGCCGGGGTGCGGACCGGCCGCTCCCGGCGGACCGGGGCGCGGGCGGGCACGACGGTGCGCCCGCTGCCGACCACCGGGCGCTGCGCGTCCTGGTCCTCGGGACGGCGGCGGGGGCGGACCGGCTCGACGGCGGCCGAGGGGGCGGGGAGCAGCAGCCGGGAGAGCCGGCCGCGGTCCCGCGCGCGGAGGGCCTCGACGGCCGCGGGCTCGGTGCAGGCGAAGCGCGCGAGCAGGCCGATCACGGCGAGGGTGAGGATGAGCGACGTGCCGCCCGCGGAGATCAGCGGGAGCGTCACGCCGGTCACGGGGAGGAGGCCGACCACGTAGCCCATGTTCATGGTGGCCTGGCCGACCAGCCACACGGTGATCGCGACGCTGGCGAGCTGCACGAACCGGTCGGCCGCCCGCTTGGCGATGCGGAAGCCGGCGTAGGCCAGCACCCCGTAGAGGGTGACGACCACCAGGCAGCCCAGGAAGCCCAGCTCCTCGCCGATGATCGCGAAGATGTAGTCCGACTCCGCCTCCGGGAGGATGTTCCACTTCATCGCGCTGTTGCCCAGGCCCACGCCGGACCAGCCGCCGCTGGCCAGCGCGTAGAAGCCGCGGATGGCCTGGAACCCGGTGTCGGTCGGGTCGGCGAAGGGGTCCATGAACGCGGTGATGCGGTCCATCCGGTAGGGCGCCACCGCCACGAGCAGCGCGATCAGCAGCGCCCCGACCGCGGCGAACGCGCCGAACCAGCGCAGCGGCATCCCGCCGGCCCACAGCAGCCCGACGAGCACCAGCCCGAGGCTCACGACCCCGCCGAAGTCCGGCTCGGCGATGATCAGCAGCGAGAGCACGCCGAACACCGGCAGGACCGGGACCAGCAGCGACGTCGTCGTCAGGTAGCGCTCGCGCAGCGCCAGGACGTGCGCGCCCCAGAGGGCGAGCACGATCTTGGCCAGCTCCGAGGGCTGGAAGAGCGTGAAGCCCAGGTCGATCCACTGCCGCGCGCCGTTGAGGCGGACGCCGATGCCGGGCACGAGCACCAGGAGCAGCAGCACGGCGACGGCGACCAGCGCGAACGGCGACCAGCGGCGGATCAGCCCGACCGGCAGCCGCATCGTGACCAGCATCGCGGTCAGGCCCAGGCCCGCCCAGACCAGCTGCTGGACGCCGGGTGCCCAGGCCGCCTCCTGCGCCAGCGCCGCCTCGATCGAGGAGGCGGAGAAGACCATGACCAGCCCGATGAGCAGCAGCAGGCCGGCCGCGCCCAGCACCAGGTGGCAGCTGGTCATCGGCCCGTCCATCCAGGCGGGGGCCGCCCAGCGGCGGGCCGGCGGCCGCACGCGCTCCTCGCGCGCGGACCGGGGAGGACGCGGACGGGTCTGCGTCGTCGTCACGGGGTCAGCCCAGCGCCCGGACCGCGGCGGCGAAGGCGGTGCCCCGGTGCGCGTAGTCGCGGTAGACGTCCATGGACGCCGCCGCGGGGGCGAGCAGCACGGTGTCGCCGGGGCGCGCGAGCCCGCGCGCGGCCGCCACCACGCGCGCCGTCGTCGCCTCGGCCGTCACACCCGTCCCATCCATCCCGCCATCGTCGCCGCTGGGGACCGTGACGACGGGGACCGTCGGGGCGTGTCGCGCCAGGGAGGCGGCGATCCGGTCCCGATCGCGGCCCAGGAGGACCACACCGGCCAGCCGCGGCGCGACGGCGGCGACCAGCGGGTCGACGTCGGCGCCCTTGAGCAGCCCGCCGGCGATCCACACCACGCGCGGGTAGGAGGCCAGCGAGGCGCCGGCGGCGTGCGGGTTGGTGGCCTTGCTGTCGTCGACCCAGTCGACGCCGTCGACGGTGGCCACGAGCACGTTGCGGTGGGCGCCGCCGCGGAAGCCGGCCAGCCCGCGGCCGACGACCTCGGCAGGAACGCCGGCCGCCCGCGCGAGCGCCGCGGCGGCCAGGGCGTTCACCGTGTTGTGCGGGCCGGGCACCTGCAGCAGACCCGCTTCCAGCAGCACCTCCCCCGCCGGGTCGGCGGCGAACGCCCGGTCGACCAGCGCCCCCTCGCGCACGCCGAGCTGGCCGGGCGCCGGTTCGCCGAGGGTGACCGTGACCGGGTGCGGGTGCGCCGCCGCGAGCGACGCGGCGACCGGGTCCCCGGCGTCGGCGACGGCGACCGGCGAGCGCTCGAGGATGCGGGCCTTGGCGTCGCGGTAGGCGGCGAAGGAGCCGTGCCAGTCGGTGTGGTCGTCGGCCACGTTGAGCACCGCGGCGGCGGCCGGTGCCAGGGTCGAGGACCAGTGCAGCTGGAAGCTGGACAGCTCGACGGCGATCGCGTCGAAGGTGGGCGTCCCGTCGGGGTCGCGGGCGGTGACCACCTCGACCAGCGGCCGCCCCACGTTGCCGGCGGCCACCGCGCGGCGGCCGGCGGCCAGCAGGATCGCCTCGAGCATGGTGACCGTCGTCGTCTTGCCGTTGGTGCCGGTGACCGCGAGCCACGGCGCGGGGACGCCGTCCGGCCCGGCGATGCGCAGCCGCCAGGCCAGCTCCGGCTCCCCCACGACCTCGACCCCGCGGCGGGCGGCGTCGGCGAGCAGCGGGGAGTCCGGGCGCCAGCCCGGCGAGGTGACGACGAGGTCGGTGCCCTCGGGGACGGCGGCGGCGTCGCCCAGCCAGGTTGCGCCGGCCGCGGTGAGCTCGGCGACGACCGGGCGCTCCTGGGCGTCGGTGAGCTGCACCGTCGCGCCCAGCTCCAGCAGCACGCGGGCCGCCGCGACCCCGGAGACGCCGAGCCCGGCGACGAGCACGCGGGCCGAGCCGAGTTCCATCACAGCCCCACGAAGGAGAGCCAGTCCGCGTAGAACAGCCCGAGGCCGAACGCGACGGCCATCCCGGTGACCAGCCAGAACCGGACGATGACGGTGTTCTCCGTCCAGCCGGCGAGCTCGAAGTGGTGGTGCAGCGGCGCCATCCGGAACACCCGGCGGCGGGTGGCCCGGAAGAAGGCGACCTGGATGACCACCGAGAGCGTGACGGCGACGAACAGGCCGCCGAGCACGACGAGCAGCAGCTCGGTGCGGGTGACGATCGCCAGCCCGGCGATCAGCCCGCCGAGGGCCAGCGAGCCGGTGTCGCCCATGAAGATGCGCGCCGGGCTGGTGTTCCACCACAGGAAGCCCAGGCAGGCGCCCATGGCCGAGGCCGCGACCAGCGTGATGTCCAGCGGGTCGCGCACCTGGTAGCAGCCCTCGATGAGCTCGCTGGCGCAGTCGTGGGTGAACTGCCAGAAGGAGATGACGATGTAGGAGGCCAGCACCATCGCCGAGGAGCCGGCCGCGAGCCCGTCGAGCCCGTCGGTCAGGTTCACCGCGTTGGAGAACCCGGCGATGAACAGGTAGGCCAGGATCACGAAGCCGATCGAGCCCAGGGTGAGCGGCTCGATGTCGCGCACGTAGGAGACGACGGTGGAGGCCGGCGTCAGCCCGTTGCTCGGGAAGTTGATCGCCAGCACCGCGAACGTGACGCCGACCAGCAGCTGCCCGACCAGCTTGGCGGTCTTGTTCAGCCCGAGGCTGCGGCGGTGCCGGATCTTGAGGTAGTCGTCGAGGAAGCCGACGGTGCCCATGCCGACCATGAGGAACAGCAGCAGGATGCCGGTGGCGCTGAAGCCCCAGCCGGCGTTGCCGATGAACGCCAGGTGCGCGACCAGGTAACCGACGACGGTCGCGCCGACGATCACCGTGCCGCCCATCGTGGGCGTGCCCTTCTTGGACAGGTGGCTCTCGGGGCCGTCGTCGCGGATCTCCTGGCCCAGGCCCTGCCGCCGGAAGGCGCGGATGGCCAGCGGGGTCAGCAGGATGGACAGGATCAGGCCGACGCCTGCGGCGATGAGGACGCTCCTCATCCGTTCGCCCCCTCGTCGAGCAGATCGGCGGCGAGCAGCTCCAGGCCGAAGGACCGGCTGGCCTTGACGAGGACGACGTCCCCGGGGCGCAGCACCTCCGACACGAGCTGGCGGGCAGCGGCCCGGTCCGGCACGAGCACCGACTCCTCTCCTGGACGACGCCCGGCTGCGGCCGCACCGTCGGCTATGCCTACCGCATCGGGGCCGACGGCCACGACGAGATCGATCCCGGCGGCCGCGGCGTCGCGCCCCAGCCGCTCGTGCTCGGCCGCCGCGCCGGGCCCGAGCTCGGCCATGGCGCCGAGCACCGCGATGCGCCGCGTGGCCGGCATCCCGGCCACCGCGGCGAGCGCGGCCCGCATCGACTCGGGGTTGGCGTTGTAGGCGTCGTTGACGACGGTGACGCCGTCGGGGCGGCGGGTGACCTCCATGCGCCAGCGGCTGCGCGGCCCGGCCTCGGACAGCGCGGCGGCGACGGCGGCCGGGGCCATCCCGGCGGCCAGCGCGGCCGCGGCGGCGGACAGCGCGTTGGCGACCTGGTGCTCGCCGACGACGCGCAGGGCGACGGGGTGCTCCTCGCCGCCGGCGACGAGGGTGAACCGGCCGCGGGCGGAGTCGTCGAGGGCCACGTCGACGGCGCGGACGTCGGCGGTCGCGGCCCGCCCGGTGGTGACCACGCGCGCGCGGGTGCGCGGCGCCATGCCGAGCACGCGGGCGTCGTCGGCGTTGAGGACGGCGGTCCCGCTCTCGGGCAGCGCCTCCACCAGCTCGCCCTTGGCCTGCGCGATGACCTCCGCGCTGCCGAACTCGCCGAGGTGCGCGGAGCCCACGTTGAGCACGATGCCGATGTCGGGCCGGGCGACGGCGCACAGCCGGGCGATGTGCCCGGGGCCGCGGGCGCCCATCTCGAGCACCAGGTACCGGGTGCCCTCGTCGGCGCCGAGCACGGTGAGCGGCATGCCGATGTCGTTGTTGTACGAGCCGGGCGGGCTGACCGTCTCCCCCGCCGTCGCCAGCACCTGGCCGAGCAGGTCCTTGGTCGAGGTCTTCCCCGACGAGCCGGTCAGGCCGATCGTGGTGAGCCCACCGGCCGCGGCGAGCCGGGCGTGCACGCCGGCGGCCAGCCGGCCGAGGGCGGCCACCGGGTCGTCGACGAGGACGCACGGCAGCGCCGGGTCGGGCCGGGTGCACAGCGCGCCGGCGGCACCGGCCGCGGCGGCCGCACCGAGGTAGTCGTGCCCGTCCACCCGCTCACCGGCGACGGCGACGAACAGGTCGCCGGGGGCGACGGTGCGCGAGTCCAGGGTCACCGCGCCGGTGACCGCGGCGTCCGGGTCGCCGGCGAGCTCGCCACCGGCGAGGGCGGCGACCTCCGCCAGGGTCAGCGCGATCACCGGCGCACCTCCGCCAGGACCTCGCGCAGCACGGCGCGGTCGTCGAAGGGGTGCACGGTGCCCGCGACCTCCTGGCCGGTCTCGTGGCCCTTGCCGGCCACCAGCACGGTGTCCCCCGGGCGGGCCAGCGACACCGCGGTCGCGATCGCCGCGCGGCGGTCGCCGACCTCGTGCACCTCGGCGCGGCGGTGCGCCGGCACCTCGAGCACGCCGGCCAGCATCGCGGCACGGATGGCGGCCGGGTCCTCGGAGCGGGGGTTGTCGTCGGTCACCACGAGGACGTCGCTGCCCGCAGCCGCGGCCGCGCCCATGCCCGCGCGCTTGCCCGTATCGCGGTCGCCGCCGCAGCCGAGCACGGTGATCAGCCGGCCGGTCGTCGCCGTCCGCAGCGCCGCGAGGGCGGTGCTGACGGCGTCGGGGGTGTGCGCGTAGTCGACGGCGGCGACGAAGGGCTGGCCGGCCTCGACCGGCTCCATCCGGCCGGGGACGACGGTCGCGGCGATGCCGTCGAGCGCGGCGTCGACCGGCACCCCGACGGCGTCGAGCAGCGCGACGGCGAGCAGCGCGTTGGCCACGTTGAACCGGCCGGGCAGCCGGACCCGGGCGTCGCGGCGCAGCCCGCCGGGGCCGTGCAGGGTGAAGGTGGAACCGCCCTCGGGCGCGGCGGCGACGTCGGTCGCCCGCCAGTCGGCGTCCGCGCCCTCGGTGGAGACGGTGACCGGGCGGGGCCGGCCGGGGCGGTCGAGCAGCCGGCGGCCGTGCTCGTCGTCGACGTCGACGACCTCGGCGGCCGCGCGGCCGTCGAAGAGCAGCGCCTTCGCGCGGAAGTACTCCTCGAGGTCGCCGTGGAAGTCCAGGTGGTCGCGCCCCAGGTTGGTGAACCCGGCGGCGGCGAAGCGGACGGCACCGACGCGGCCGAGCACCAGCGCGTGGCTGGAGACCTCCATGACCACGGTGGCGACGCCGGACTCGGCCATGGCGGCGAGGAGGGCGTGCACGGCCGGCGCCTCGGGAGTGGTGCGCTCGCTGGGGATCGCGGTGGTGGCGCCGTCGGCGGTCCGCGTGCGGGTCTGCACAGTGCCGATGAGCCCGGTGGCCCGGCCGGCGGCGGCCAGCCCGGCCTCCACCAGGTAGGCCGTCGTCGTCTTGCCGTTGGTGCCGGTGATGCCGATGACCTGCAGCCGCTCGCTGGGCCGGTCGTAGACGCGGTCGGCCACCTCGCCGAGCACGCCGCGGGGGTCCTCGACGACGCACACGGGCAGGCCGGTCGCGACCGCGTCGGCGCGCCCGGTGGGGTCGGTGAGGACGGCGACGGCACCGCGCTCGACGGCCTGCGCGACGTAGCGGACGCCGTGCGTGCGGGCGCCGGGCAGCGCGGCGTAGAGGTCCCCGGGGCGGACGTCGCCGGAGGCGAGGGTGAGGCCGGAGACGGTCACCTCCGGGTCGCCGGCGACCGGCCGGCCGAGGAGATCGGCGAGCTCGGGCAGCGGCACGGGGCGCGGTGCGCGCGGGCGGCTGCCCGCGGGCGGGGGCGCCGACCCGCCGTCGGTCGGGGTCACGGGGCTCCAATCTACCGGCGCCGGTCCTCCTCCTCGTGCCACCGCGCCCCGCCGACGTGGCGGGATCGCCCCGGGGGTGTGCGGGCGGGAGGGCGGAGCGCTGCGCCCGGTCAGCGGTCGCGGGTGAGCTGGAAGTCCGGGCGCGGCGTGCCCGAGGGGACGACGCCGTCGGCGGTCAGCGCGTACCGGAGGATGTCGCGGAACACCGGCGCGGCCACCTGGCCGCCCTCGGCGGAGCTGGTCGGCCGCTCCAGGTCGACCGCGACCACGTACTGCGGGTCGTCGGCGGGGGCGAAGCCGACGAAGGTGGTGAAGTAGCCGCCGCCCTCGTAGCAGCCGCACTCGGGGTTGGCCCGCTGCGCGGTGCCGGTCTTGCCGGCGACGCGGAAGCCCTCGATCTGGCCCAGCGGCGCGGTGCCGCCGGGGCCCACGACCGCCTCGAGCATGTAGGCCATCGCGTCGGCGGTGTCCTCGCTGATCACCCGGGTGCCCTGGGGCCGCTCCGCCTGCTCGACGTGGCCGTCGGGCGAGGTGACCGACCGGACGATGCGCGGCTCGATGCGGACGCCGTCGTTGGCGATCGCCTGGTAGACCGAGGCCATCTGCAGCGCGGTCACCGAGACGCCCTGCCCGATGGCGATGTTGGCGGCCTGGATCTCGCTCCACTCGTCGGAGCCCTGGAAGATGCCCCTGCTCTCGCCGGGCAGCTCGATGCCGGTGCGGCTGCCGATGCCGAAGGCCCGGAGGTAGCGCTCGAGCACCTCGTCGCCGACCTCGCGGGCGAGCATGATCGTGCCGACGTTGCTGGACTTGGCGAGGATGCCGGTGACGGACCAGTCGATGGGCGCGTGGTCGTGCGCGTCGGTGACCCGCCGGTTGCCGGCCTGGATGTGGCCGTCGACGGTCAGGAACTCCTCCGGCGTCGCCTCGCCCTCCTCGATCGCGGCGGCCAGCGTGACGGCCTTCATGACCGAGCCGGGCTCGAAGACGTCGGAGACCACCGGGTTGCCCAGCCGGTCAGGGGTCTCACCAGGCCGTCCGGGGTCGTAGCCGGGGCAGGAGCCCATGGCGGCGACCTCGCCGGTGCGCACGTCGAGCACCACGGCCGAGGCGCGGGTGGTGAAACCGTCGGCGCAGGCCTCGGCGAGCCGCTGCTCGGTGACGTACTGCAGGTCCTGGTCGATGGTCAGCGCGACGTCGCTGCCGTCGGTGGCGGGCACCGACTCGTCGATGCCGCGGGAGGGGATGGGGTTGCCGCCGCTGCCCACCTCGAGCCGGCGGGTGCCCGGCGTGCCGGCGAGCTCGTCCTCGAAGGTCTGCTCGATGCCCGCCAGGCCGGTGCCGTCGCGGCCGACGAAGCCGACGACCTGCCCGCCGACCGCACCGGCCGGGTAGCGCCGCTCCGGGGCGTCGGTGATCACGATGCCGGCCAGCCCCAGTTCCCGGACGGCGTCGGCGGTCTCGGGGGGAACCCCCTCGGCCAGCAGCTGGTAGCGCCCCTCCCCCGCGAGCTTCTCGGTGAGCTCGGCGACCGGGACGTCGAGCAGCGTGGTGAGCGCCAGCGCGGCCCGGGCCGGGTCGGTGACGACGGTGGGATCGGCGGCGATCGTGGAGGCGTCGGCGGTGTAGGCGAACGGCCGGCCCTCGCGGTCGGTGATCTCGCCGCGGATGGCGGCGATCGGGTAGGTGCGCAGCCGGTCCTGGGCGGCGGCGTTGGCGTAGCGCGCGCCGTCGATGCCCTGGACGACGGCCAGCCGGCCCACCACGACGACGAGCAGCAGGACCAGCAAACCCAGCCCGATCCGGTTGCGGCTCATCCGCTGGGCGAGCGAGAGCCCCGCTCCCCCGCTGCGCCGGCTGCCCGGTGCACGCCGGGAGGTGAAGGCCCCCGGACCGCTGCGCGGCGCCGGGCGGCCGCCGCTGCGCGGTCCCGTCCCGGGGCCGCGGACGGTGCCCGCCACGGTCAGTTACCGCCCGCGGGGGTCTCCACCGGCGGCTCGGGCGCCTCGGCGGGCGCCGGCTCCCCGCGGAGCACGGCCGAGCCGTCGGCGTCGAGCACCAGGTAGGCGGCCGGTCCGGCGGGGACCAGCCCGGCGGCGACGGCGGCCGTGGCGATGGCGGCCGAGGTGCCGCCGGCGATGACCTGCTGCTGGAGGAGCGCGACCTCCTGCGCCCGCGCGGCGTTGTCGGCGCGCAGCCGGGTGGCCTCCAGGGAGTCGACGGCGATCGCGGTGTTGAGCACCAGCAGGCCGAGGGTGGTGCCGGCCAGCAGGGCCACGACGAGCAGCACGAACGGCGCGCGCCGGTGCCGCAGCGCCGTGCGCGGGCGGCGGCGGGCGCGCGGCGCCGGCGGGGCGACCACGCTCAGCTGGGGGCGGGCGGTGCGCGGCGCCGTCCGGGGCACGGGGCGCGAGGGCGAGGTCCTCGGCGCGGCGGGCACCCGGGCGCTGGGGACGCGGGCAGTGGCTCGGCTGCTCATGCCGCCCTCCGGATGCGCTCGGCCGCGCGGACGCGGGCGGAGGCCGCACGCGAGTTCGCGGCGACCTCGTCGTCGGTGGCGGCCTCGCCGCCACGGGTCAGGAGCCGGAGCACGGGGCCGTGCTCCGGCAGGGGCACGGGCATGCCGTGCGGCGGTGTGGTCGGTGGCGCCCTCGGCGAGGGTCTGCTTGACGATGCGGTCCTCGAGGGAGTGGAAGGTGATGACCGCGATCCGCCCGCCGACGGCGAGCGCCTCGATCGCGGCCGGCAGCGCGCGCTCGAGCACGCCGAGCTCGTCGTTGACCTCGATGCGCAGCGCCTGGAAGGTCCGCTTGGCCGGGTGGCCGCCGGTCCGCCGGGTGGCCGCGGGGATGGCGTCGCGGACGAGGTCGGCCAGCCGCGCGGTGGAGGTGAAGGGCTCGCGGGCGCGCTCGCGCTCGATCGCGGCGGCGATGCGGGAGGCGAAGCGCTCCTCGCCGTAGACCCGGAGCACCCGCGCCAGCTCCTTGGCCGGGTAGGTGTTGACGATCTCGGCGGCGGTGCGCCCGCGCTCGGGGTTCATCCGCATGTCCAGCGGGGCGTCGGCGGAGTAGCTGAAGCCGCGGTCGGGGCGGTCCAGCTGCAGCGAGGAGACGCCGAGGTCGAACAGGACCGCCTGCACCTCGGGGACGCCGAGGCGGTCGAGGACGTCGGGCAGCTCGTCGAAGACGGCGGGGACCAGGGTGACCCGGTCGGTGTGGCCGGCGGCGGCGATGCGGCGGGCGGCCTCGGCGCGGGCGTCGGGGTCGCGGTCCAGGCCGATGAGGCGCAGGCCGGGGTGGGCGTCAAGGAGGGCCAGCGAGTGGCCGGCCAGGCCCAGGGTCATGTCGACGAGCACGGCGCCGGGGGCGGCACAGGCCGGGGCGAGCAGCTCGGTGATCCGGTCGAGGAGGACGGGCACGTGCACCGGCGGCCGCGGCGCGTCCGGCGCCTCGGCAGGTCCGGTGCTGCTCATCGTCGACTGCCTCTCGGTGGGGCGCGGTGGGGATCGTGGGGCGCGGTGGGGCGGGTGGGTGCAGGTCGTCCGCGGAACCGGTCCGGGGAGGGGGTCCGTCCCCCGCGGGGCGCCGCCTGGCGTCGGGGAAGAGCGTCAGGTGGTGCCCCGCGGGGCCGGGCTGGTCACCGGTGCCGGCCCGCCGGGGAGGGCGGGGCCGGGCGCACCTGCCGGCCCGGTCGGTCCTCGGGGCGTGGACCCAGCAGCGGGGAAGGCGGCTGGGGCCTGGTCCGGTCGAGCCGCGGGGAAGGCGGCTCGAACGGGTTCCCGGGGCCCGGGTGGGGGCGGGTGGGGCGACCTGGGATCACGACAGCGTCGGCATCCCCTCGCTCTCCATGTCGGCGTAGGCGGCTTCCAGCTCGGCCACGTAGGCCTCCCAGTTGCCGGCGTCCCAGATCTCGAAGCGGGTGTCCACGCCGACGACGACGACGTCGCGGTCCAGCCCGGCGTACTCGCGGAGGCTCGCCGGGATGGTGATGCGGCCGGTCTTGTCCGGCTCGATCTCGACCATCGACCCGAAGCTCATGCGGGCGGCCATGCGCGCCCGGGCGGTGTCGGAGGGCGCCATGGCGGCCATCGCGGCGCTCTGCTCGGCGACGCGGGCCATGGTGAGGCCGTAGACGCAGCGCTCCTGGCCCTTCTTGATCACCATGCCGTCGGCCACCTGGTCGCGGAAGCGGACCGGCAGCGCGAGCCGGCCCTTCTCGTCGAGGCGCAGGGGATAGCTGCCGACGAACACCGGCTCACCCCCCGCATCTGTCCTCCACCGGCTCCGCAGCGACCCCTGAGCAGTCCCTGCCTCCCCACCAGGCGACACAGTAACCCACTGGCCCCCACTGGACACCACTCAACGCCGTGTCGCGGTCCACCTCCCCACCGCGCCGCCCGGTCCGGGCCGCCCCCGGCGCCCGGGGGCCGCGCGCACCCCTCCGACCAGGCGCCTGCCACGTACCGTGGGGCGGGTGACGGAGGCGACACGCACCCCCGGTGGGCTGACCGGTCCACCCGTCGACGTCGCCGCGGAGGCCGGCCGGATCGCCGCGAACATCGGCCGCGTGGTCCAGGGCAAGGACGCCGTCGTCCGCCTGGCGCTGGTGACGCTGCTCGCCGAGGGCCACCTGCTGATCGAGGACGTGCCCGGCGTCGGCAAGACCACGCTGGCCAAGGCGCTGGCCGCCTCGGTCGACGCGACCGTCCGGCGCATCCAGTTCACGCCCGACCTGCTGCCCAGCGACGTCACCGGCGTGGCCGTCTACGACCAGGAGTCGCGCGAGTTCGAGTTCAAGCCCGGCGCGATCTTCGCCAACGTGGTCGTGGCCGACGAGATCAACCGGGCCTCCCCCAAGACGCAGTCGGCGCTGCTGGAGTGCATGGAAGAGCGCCAGGTGACGGTGGACGGCGTCAGCTACGAGCTGGCCCGCCCGTTCCTGGTCATGGCGACGCAGAACCCGCTGGAGATGGAGGGCACCTACCCCCTCCCGGAGGCCCAGCGCGACCGCTTCACCACCCGGGTGTCGATGGGCTACCCCGACCGGACCGCCGAGCTGGCGATGCTCGACGACCGCGCGACCACCGATCCCCTGGCCGACCTCCAGCCGGTGGCCGACGCCGCCTCGGTGCGCGGACCTCATCGCGGCGGTCGGCCGGCTGCACGTGTCCGAGGCGGTGCGCCGCTACGTCGTCGACCTGGTCGAGGGCACCCGCCGCTCCCCCGCGCTGCGGCTGGGCGCCTCCCCCCGGGCGGGCCTGCAGCTGCTGCGCGCCGCCCGCGCCGCGGCGGCCCTGGCCGGCCGCGACATGGTGCTCGCCGACGACGTGAAGGCGCTCGCCGTCCCCGTGCTGGCCCACCGGCTGCTGCTGGCGCCGGAGTCGGCCGGGGGCGGGCGCACCGCGGAGCACGTGGTGGCCGAGCTGGTCGCCACGCTGCCGGTCCCCCGCGGGCGCTGACGGCGGTGCCGGGGCCGGGCCGACCGCGGACCGCGCTGACGCGGCGCGGGTGGGTGCTGCTCGCGGCCGGGGCGGTGCTGCTGGCCGCGGGCGCCTCCATGGGCGAGCAGGCCGTGGTGCAGCTGGCCGTCTTCGTCCTCGTCCTCCCCCTCGTCTCCGCGCTGGTCGTCGCCCGGGAGCGGTTCCGGCCGTCGGTCGAGCGGGCCGCGGTGCCGGCGCGGGTGCGCCGCGGGGAGGGCACCGAGGTCACCCTCGCGCTGACCAGCGCCGGCCGCCGTCCCGGGGCCACCTGGCTGCTCACCGAGCACCTGCCGCCCGCCCTGGGTCCCGAGCCGCGTTTCGCCGTGAGCCGGCTGGGCTCCGGGCGCCCGACCGAGCTGCGCTACGCGCTCGTGCCACGCCGCCGCGGGCACCACGCCCTGGGCCCGCTGCGGTCGCGGGTCGTCGACCCCTTCGGCCTGGTGGAGCGCAGCAACGCCGGCACCGGCACCGCGCCGCTGCTCGTCGTCCCCCGGGTGCAGCCGCTGAGCCCGGCGGGCACGCTGGACGGCCACGGCGGCGAGGGCGCCCGCCGGGCGATCGCCGTGCACGGCGAGGACGACGTGAGCATCCGGGAGTACCGCCGCGGCGACGACCTGCGGAAGGTCCACTGGCGGGCGACCGCCCGGACCGGCGAGCTGAAGGTCCGCCTCGAGGAGCGGCCCTGGCGGGCGCGGACCACGGTGCTGCTCGACGCCCGCCGGCCCGCGCACCTCATCGCCGGCCAGCACGACCCCGATCCCGCCGACAGCCTGGAGTGGGCGGTCGAGGCGGCGGCCAGCATCGCCGTCGGCCTGGGCCGGCGCGGCCACGAGGTCCGGGTCGTCACCGAGGACGGCGAGCTGGCCGGCACCGGGCGCCTCCCCGCCGGTCCGTCCGGCGCCGCGGCCGAGGGGCTGCTCGACCGGCTGGGCACGCTGCTGCCCTCCCCGCGCACCGACCTCCGCCCCGGCCTCGAGGTGCTGCACCGCATCGGTGGCGACGGTCAGGTCGTCTGCCTGCTCGGGGCGCTGGGCCCCGACGACGTCGCGGAGCTGGTCCGCGCCCTGCCGGGGCCGGCGCCGCGCGCGGCCGTGCTGCTCGACCTGGGCAGCTTCCTGCCCGCCGTCCGCGGGCACCGCCGCGGTGGCTCGGCCGCGGGCACCGCGCTGGCCGACCAGCGCGACGAGTCCGCCGACCGGCTGCGCGCCGCCGGCTGGCAGGTGGCCGTGGCCCGCGCGGGCGACCCCGTCGCCGTCGTCTGGGCCGCGCTGTCCGGCCGGCCGGTGGCCGGGGCGGTCCGGTGAGGGCCGCGGAGCTGCGCGCGTCGCTGGTCGCGGCGGCCGCCACGCTGCTCGGGGCACTCGCGCTCTCCCCCGTCCTCTCGTCGGGCACCTGGCTGCGCCCGGTGGTCGACGCCGTCCTCGTCGTCCTGGTCACCGGGCTGGTGCTGCGCGGCGCCGGGGCGGCGCTCGCCGCCCGCGCCTTCCCGGACCGGCCGGTCCCCCGCGTGCTCGCCGTGCTCGGCACCGCCGTGGTCCCGCTCGCCCAGCTCGCCGCCCTGACCGCCCACCTGGTCCGCCGCTCCACCGACGTCGGCGGCCTCCTCCCCACCCGCGCCGGCGTCGAGGCACTCCTGCCCGTCCTGCGCGACGGGGTGGAGGAGATCCGCGAGCAGGTGGCGCCCGCGCTGCCGGTCGCCTCGCTCACCGCCCTCGTCGTCGGCGTCGTGGGGCTGGTCGCGGTCCTGGTCGACCTGCTCGCCGTCACCCGGCGGGGCGCGCTCGCCGGCCTGGCCCTGCTCACCCTGGCCGGCGTCCCGGTGTTCACCCTCGGCGGCGACATCGGCCTGGTGCCCGTCGTGGGCCCCGCGGCCGGGTTCGGGCTGCTGCTGTGGTCCGACCAGGCCGGCCGGCTCGACGCCGGCCGCCGGGTCAGCGGGCCGCGCAGCGCCGGCGGGAGCACGGCCGCACGCATCGGCGGGGTCGCGGTGCTCGTCGCGGTCCTGCTCGGCGGGACGCTGCCCACCCTCGCCGAGGGGACGCTCAACGGCGGCACGGGCGGGGGGTCCACCGGGACGGCGCTGGACCCGGTCGCCGAGATGGCCGGCGAGCTGACCCGCAACGACCCCATCGACCTGCTCCGGCTGGAGACACCGGTGCCCGACCCCGGCTACCTGCGCGCGGTCACCATCGACCGGTACGACACCGAGGGCGGCTGGACGCTGACCGAGCCGCAGACCCAGCTGCCGCTGAACGCGCAGCTGCCGACCGGCCACTACCCGCAGTCCGGGCGGCCGGTCACCGCCACGATCGAGGCGGTCGGGCACGACGACCGCTTCCTGCCGGTGCCCGTCGCGCCGCAGGCGGTGTCCATCGCCGGCGGGGAGAACGGCTGGCGCTTCGACCCGGTCACCGACACCGTCGTCGGCGCGGACGTCTCGAGCCGCGGCCGGCGCTACGAGGTGACCGCGTCGGAGGTGCGGCCCTCGCCGGAGCAGCTGCAGGCCGCGCCGCCCCTCCCACCGGGCCACCCAGAACTGGTGCGCTTCACCCAGCTGCCCGACCTGGACCCCCGGGTGACCGCCGAGGTGCGTCGGCTGGTCGACGGGGTGGAGGGCGGTTACGCGCGCGTGCGGGCGATCCTGGACTTCCTCACCGACCGCGCCAACGGCTTCGAGTACGACCTCTCCACCGCCCCGGGCACCAGCGGCGACGACCTGGTCGACTTCCTCGCCGAGCGGCAGGGCTACTGCGAGCAGTACGCCGGGGCGATGGCCGTCATGGTGCGCGCCGCCGGCATGCCGGCCCGGGTGGCGCTGGGCTACACGCCGGGCACCGCTCAGGAGGACGGCAGCCGGCTGATCACCACCGACGACGCGCACGCCTGGGTGGAGGTCTTCTTCGTCGACCTGGGCTGGGTGCCGTTCGACCCCACGCCGATCGACGTCAGCCGCCGGGCCGACCTGCCGTGGGCACCGCGGGTGGCGACCGAGGACCTGCCCGAGCAGGCCCCCGAGCTGGCGCCGGAGATCCCGCCCGAGCTGCTGCTGCTGGACCCGCTCAACCCGCTGGTGCCCGGGGGTGGCCCGGACGACGGCGCCGTGCCCGACGCCGCCCCCGCGGCCGCGGAGAACCCGTGGCCGGTGCGGTCAGGCCTGGTCCTGCTGCTGGTCGGGGCCGCGGCGGCGCCGGCCGGTGTCCGGCTGCTCCAGCGCCGCCGGCGCCTGGCGACCGGTGAGCCGCAGGCGCTGTGGGACGAGCTGACGGCCACCGCCGACGACCTCGGCATCGCCCGGGATCCCGCCTGGACCCCCCGCGAGGCCGGCGCCGCGCTCGGCGGGCGGACCGGGCCCGAAGGCGCCGCGGCGATCGGCCGGCTGGCGCGGGCCGAGGAGCTGGCCGGCTACGGCCCGCCGGCCGCCGCCCCCGAGGACGGGCTGGCCGAGGCGCTGCGCACCGCCCGGCGGGAGCTGCGCGCGGGCGTCGACCGCCGGACCCGGCTGCGGGCGACCGCGTGGCCCGCCTCGCTGCCGGCTGCGGTGCGGGCGGGGCTGCCCGCATGGGCATGTGGGCTGCCCGAGATGCGCCGCAGCCGCCGCCCCGGAGGGCGGCGGCTGCGGACGGGAGGTGCGGGAAGCTGAGGGCTACTGGTCGTAGCGGCGGCGGAACCGCTCCTCGAGCCGGTTCTTCAGCGGCGGGCGGCCGGGGCGGCTGCCGCGACCGGCCCGGGCGGGGCCGGCGGGACCGCGACCGCCGGCCGGGGCGGGCCCGGCCTCCACGGCGCCGGTGGCGGCCTTGTAGTGGAGGACGGCCAGCGCGGCACCGCCGAAGGCGATGAGGAAGCCGATCACCCCCAGGATCACCGAGTCGGCGACCGCGCCGCCGACCAGGACGGCGAAGCCGACGACGACGAGACCGGCGCCGATCTGCAGCCGGCGCCGGGCCTTCAGCCGGCGGTCGCCGGTGCGGACCGACGAGGCGAACTTCGGATCGTCGTCGACGAGGGCGCGCTCGATCTGCTCCAGCAGACGCTGCTCGTGTTCGGAGAGCGGCACGTCGACCTCCAGGTGGGCGGAGCCAGGGCCGTCGGTGGCTCCCGCCGACGGTGACATCGAGGATACGAGCCCTTTGCGGGGCGCGAAAGGTGACCTTACGGCGAGCCGTGGACGATGTGCCGGTGGTCACCCCTCCGGGTATCGCGCGGGGGGTCGCGGGCGGGTCGCAGCGGCCCCTCCCGACCGTCCCGGGCGACCGTCGCGGTGCAGCAGGGTGGCCGGTCGGACGGCTCCCGCGCCGAACCGGCGGGCGGCGCGGTCGGCGGCGAGCTCGGCGTCGCGCCGGCCGTGCTCGCGGGCGCCGAGCTCCAGCTGCTGGGGTGCCGACCCGGCCTCCACCAGCCGCTCCGCGCGCACGCCGACCAGCCGGATGCGGGCCCGCTCGAGGCCCAGCGCGTCGAACAGCGCTCGGGCGGTGTCGTAGAGCTCCTGCCCGACGTCGGTCGGGACGTCGAGGGTGCGGCTGCGGGTGATCGTGGCGAAGTCGGCGAAGCGCACCTTGATGCTCACCGTGCGGGCCAGCCAGCCGCCCGACCGCAGCCGGCCCGCCGTCCGCTCGGCGAGCAGCAGCAGCTCGCGGTGGATGACCGCCGGGTCGTCGACGTCGGTACCGAAGGTCTCCTCGTGGCCGGTCGACTTCTCCGGCTCGTCCGGGACCACCCGGCGCGGGTCGCGCCCCCAGGCCAGCTCGTGCAGGTGGCCGCCCGCGGCCGGGCCCAGCGCCCGCTGCAGCGTCCGGGCCGGGACGTGCGCGAGGTCGCCGACGGTCTTCAGCCCGAGCCGCAGCAGCTGCTCCTCGGTCTTGGGGCCCACGCCCCACAGCGCGCCGACCGGCAGCGGGTGCAGGAAGTCCATGACCTCGGCCGGCCGGACGATCCGCATCCCGTCGGGCTTGGCGGAGGTGGAGGCGAGCTTGGCGACGAACTTGCTGCTCGCCACGCCGACCGAGCAGGTGATCCCCTGCTCGTCGAAGACGCGGGCGCGCAGGTACTCCCCGATCTCCGCGGCGTCGCCCAGCCGCCGGCCGGACCCGGAGACGTCGAGGAATGCCTCGTCCATGCTGAGCGGCTCCACCAGCGGGGTGATCGAGCGGAACAGCGGCCATCACCGAGCGGGACACCTCGCCGTAGAGCGCCAGGTCGCCGGGGAGCACGGTCGCCGTGGGGCACAGCCGCAGCGCGCGGGCGGTGGGCATGGCGGCGTGCACGCCGTACCGCCGCGCCTCGTACGTGGCCGAGGTGACCACCCCGCGGTTGCCCGCCCCGCCGACGATCACCGGGGTGCCGGCCAGCTCCGGGTGGCGCCGGACCTCGACGCTGGCGAAGAACGCGTCCATGTCGACGTGCAGCACGGTGCACCCCTCCGCCCGCCCGGTCACGCCGCCCCCTCTCCTGTCGAACACGTGTTCGATCCCTGGGGAGACACTATCGGCCCGGACGGCCGTGGGCGCGGCCGCGGCGCGGGTCCGTGTCCCAGTCGTGATGCGGGCTGGGGAGGGGGCCGCGACGGGGGCTGTGACGGAGGCGCGGTCCCCGCTGGTGGGACACCAGGTGTGGGGCCAGGATGCGGGAGGTAGGACAGCCCTGGAGAGCCGCCGTCCGGCGGCCCGACCCGAGACGAGCGGAGGAGCCCATGGCTCTGGACGACGAGATGACCAGCGGCGACGGCGGTGCCGACGGCGGCGCGGACAGCGGCGCGCACGGCCCGGCCGACGGCAGCGCGGGCGCGGCCGACCACGGCGCGGCCGGCACCCCGGGCGGTCACGACGGCGGCGCGGACGGTGGTGCCGATGGCGGCGCGGACGGCGGTGCCGACGGCGGCGCCGATGGCGGCGCGGACGGCGGTGCCGATGGCGGCGCGGACGGTGGCGCCGACGGCGGCGCGGACGGTTCGGCCTGAGCGTGGACCCCGCCCCGCAGGGCCGGGCGGAGCAGCCGCTCCGCCCGGCCCTGCGGCGGTGCACGAACACCGAGCCGGAGGTCTTCGCGCGTGAGCACTGGGGCCGGCACCCGCTGCTGACCCGCGCGGCGGACACCGGCAACACCTTCACCGACCTGCTCGACCTGGCCGCGGTCGACGAGCTGCTCTCCCGCCGCGGGCTGCGCACCCCGTTCCTGCGCATCGCCAAGGACGGGCAGGTGGTCGACCCGAAGCGCTTCACCACCTCCGGAGGCGCCGGTGCCGAGGTCGCCGACCAGGTCAGCTCGGACGCGGTGCTGCGACTGTTCGCCGAGGGCAGCACCGTGGTCCTGCAGGGCCTGCACCGGCTGTGGCCGCCGCTGATCGAGTTCGCCGACCAGCTCGCCGCCGACCTGGGCCACCCCACCCAGGTGAACGCCTACGTCACCCCGCCGTCCTCGCGCGGGTTCGACCCGCACTACGACGTGCACGACGTCTTCGTGCTGCAGGTGGCCGGCCAGAAGCACTGGACCATCCACGAGCCGGTGCTGCGCGACCCGCTGCGCACCCAGGTGTGGACCGACCGCCGCGAGGACGTCGCCGCCGCGGCCACCCGCGAGCCGGTCGTCGATGCCGTCCTCGAGCCGGGCGACGTCCTCTACCTCCCCCGCGGCTTCCTGCACTCGGCCACCGCGCTCGGCGAGATCAGCGCGCACCTGACCATCGGCGTGCACTCCGTCACCCGCTGGGGCGCCGCCGAGGCGGCGCTGGACCTGCTCCGCTCGCTGGCCGCCGAGGACCCGGCGCTGCGCGGCTCGCTGCCGCTGGGGGTGGACCTCGCCCGCCCCGACTCGATCCGCGACCACGTCGCCACGGTGATCGCCGGGCTGCAGGAGTGGCTGGGCCGGGTGGACCCCGACGAGATCGCCGAGCAGCTGCGCGCCCGGACCTGGGCGCAGGTGCGGCCCGAGCCGGTCGCCCCGCTGGCCCAGGCGACCGCCGCGGCCGCGCTCACCGCCGACACCGTCCTCCGGCTGCGCCCGCGGCTGCGCTGCGCGCTGCGCGACGGCGACGACGGCCGGGTGACGCTGGTGGGCGGCCGGCGCACGCACACCTTCCCGAGCTCGGTGCGCGACGCGCTGACCGAACTGCTCGCCGTCGGCGAGCTGAAGGTGGGCGACCTGCCCGGGCTGGCGCCCGAGGACCGGATCACCCTGGCCCGCCGGCTGGTCACCGAGTCGGTCGCGGTCGTCCCGGACGCCGTCCCCGGGTCGTGACCGCCACCGACCTCCCGCCGCGCCCGCCCGGCCGGCTGGACGCCGCGCGCTGCTCGGTGCAGGCGCTGGCGCGGGGCGACTCCGGTATCGCCACTGCCTCCCCCGTGCAGCGGTGGCTGCTGGTGGAGCAGCCCGGACCGTGGGGGCGCGACGCGCTGCTGCAGTCCCGCTTCGACGCGCAGGTGGCCCCGCTGCTGGCGGAGCGGGCCCGGCGGGAGGACGTCCGCGTCCTGCTGGTGCGCCGCCCGGGCGATCGGCTGGCCGACGCCGGCGGCCGCTGGGCGTACGCCGACAGCCGCCCGGGCCGCGAGGGCCTGTGGTGGTCGGTGCGGACGTCGGACGCCGACCTGCTCACCGCCCCCTGGGACGGGTCGGTGGGCGAGCCGGCGTCGCTGCCCACCTACCTGGTCTGCACGCACGGCGGGCACGACGCGTGCTGCGCGCTCCGCGGCCGGCCCCTGGCGCGCGCGATGCCCGCCGCGGACGTGTGGGAGTGCAGCCACCTGGGCGGGGACCGGTTCGCCGCGAACGTCGTCGTCCTCCCCCACGGCTTCTACTACGGGCAGGTGCCCGGCGACGGCGGGCTGCTGGTGGCCGCGCACGAGCAGGGCGAGGTGGCGCTGGCGTGGCTGCGCGGGCGGGCCGGCCTGGCCGCACCCGTGCAGGCCGCGCAGCACGGCGCGCGGGAGGAGCTCGGTCTGCTGGGCGTCGACGACCTGGCCCCGCTGGGCGCCACCCGGCTGCCCGATCCGGCGGCGGGCACCGAGCGGTGGGAGGTGGCGCTGGCCGGCCCGGCCGGGACGGTCACCGTCGTCGTGGAGAGCCGCCCGTCGGGCGAGGCGGTGCCGCTGACCTGCTCGGCGGTCCGGCCGGGCCGGGTGCGCACCTGGCACCGGGTGTCGGTCAGCCGCTGACCAGCTCGACCGGTCGCCCGAGCGGCAGCCAGCGGACGCGCTCGCGCACGTCGGCCGGCGCGGTCGCCAGCTCCCGCTCGACGGCGTCCCGGCCCTGGCGGAAGTGCGACCAGCCCTCGTAGTGCACCGGGACGACGGTCCGCAGCCCGCCCCGGGCCACCAGCTCGACCGCCTGGCGGGCGGTCATGGAGTAACGGAGCGGGCCGGTCACCGGGAAGCGGACGCCGCCCAGGTGCAGCAGGGCGGTGTCGATCCGCAGCCGGTCGACGACGGCCCGGACGCCGCCGAACAGCACGGTGTCGCCGGAGATCCACAGCACGCCGTCCTCCTGGCCGGGCCACTCCAGCGCGAAGCCGATGACGTGCCCGGCGACCGGGCGGCTGAGCGGCGGGCCGTGCCGGGCCGGTGTCGCGGTGACCCGCAGGGCCGGCCGGCCGGGCGCCTCGAGCTCGGTGGTCTCCCAGGGGTGCAGCCCGCGGGCGCCGTTCCCCAGCCGGGCGGCGCCCGGCCGGGTGGTGAGGACGGCGCCCGCCGAGGGCAGCAGCGCCCGGCCCGCGTCGTCGAGGTTGTCGGCGTGGTGGTCGTGGCTGAGCAGGACGGCGTCGACGGGGAGGACCTGCTCGACCGGGAGGGCCGGCCCCGCCACCTTCCGGGAGGACGTCCCCCAGCCGAAGGCGTACCTGCGGCCGGGGGCGTCGAAGGTGGGATCGACCAGCAGCCGCCAGCCGCCGGTCTCGATCAGGACGGTGGGCCCGCCGACGTGGGTGAGCCGCACGCCCTTCACGGCCGGGCGCCCGCCCGCCGCGGGGTGGTCGCGTGCCGCTGGGCCCAGGCGAGGGCGTGGTCGGCGATCGCCTCCCAGCCCGCCTGCGCGGGCAGCAGGTGGGCGTAGCCGGGGTACTCCTCGTGCTCGGTGAGCAGCGCGTCGTCGTAGTGCTCGACGTTCGACCGCTGCACGCTCGGCGGCATGATGTGGTCCTCCCCGCCGGAGATGAACAGCAGCGGCGGGCGGTCGGGGTTGCGGTAGTCGACGGCGGCGTCCTGGGGGCCGGGCATGAAGTCCGCGAGCACCGTGCTCCAGAGGATCCGGCCGGAGGCGGGGATCGCGTACCGCTCGTAGAGCGCGCGGGACTCCGGCTCGTCGAAGGTGTTCGTGAACGCGTAGTGCCACTGCTCGTAGGTGAGCGGGACGGCGCGGTGCCGGTTGGCCGGGTTCTTGAACGCCGTGAAGGTCGCGCGCAGCTGGGACAGCGGGTGGACGCGCACGCCCTCGGTGGGAGCCGAGTTGAGCACGACGCCGACCGCGCCGTACCCGCGGTCGAGCAGCAGCTGGACGAGCGTGCCTCCGGCGGAGTGGCCGATGAGGATCGGCGGCTGCTCCAGGCCGCCGACCACCTCCTCGAGGCGGGCCATGACCGCGGGCAGGGTGAGTTCCGCGATCGGGGTCGGGTCGGCGTTGAGCGCCTCGACCTCGACCTCGAAGCCCGGGTAGGCCGGGGTCAGCACGCGGTAGCCCGCCGCCTCGTAGCGGGCCTTCCAGTGCTCCCAGCTCCGGGGCGTCACCCAGAAGCCGTGCACGAGCACGATCGTGTCGGGACCGCCGGCGGGCGGGCCGGGGGCGGACGAGCGGGGCGCGGGGATGTCGGTCACGGGTCGGCTCCTCGGTCGGCGGACGTGTCGGGGAGCCTGGCACCGCGCGGGGCGGCCCGATCGGCCCTGCGTGCACGGCTCCGGCTCCTGCGTGCACGCCGGCCGCGCGCCCGGGCCGGTTCCCCGTGCGGCAGCGCTCTGCCACCCTGGACGCGCCCGCACGGAGGTGCCGCACGTCCCGCTCCGCCGGAGGAGCCGATGCAGCTGCTGGACACCGACGCCGTCGCTCCCGAGCACCGCGTCGACGCCTTCCGCGCGGCGTTCGACCAGGCCTCGGTCCCGTGCCGGATCGAGCACCTCGGGCCCGACGAGCGCGTGCACTCGCGCATGCACCTGTGGCACTTCGGCGCCGCGAACCTGTTCACCACCGACGCGTCGGGCTTCCGGCTCGTGCGCACCCCTCGGCACCTGCGGGTGGAGAGCCCGCCGGTGGTCGCGCTCGCCGTGCAGGCGGCCGGCGTCGGCCGGTTCGGCCAGTTCGACGTGCAGGCCCTGGTGCCGCCGCGGCAGCTGATGGTCAGCGACCTGACCGCGCCCTACGAGTTCTCGTGGGAGGAGTCCGGCGGCTCGCGGGCCTTCCAGGTCCCCTACGACCTGCTCGCGCTGCCGCCGGACGTGGTGCGCCGCGGGGCGCCGCGGCTGCGCGCGAGCCCGCTGCACGACCTGGTGCGCGACCACCTGGAACGGCTGGCCGCGGCCGCCGAGCCACTCGCGGCCGACCCGGGCGCGGCGTCGCTGGGCAGGGCGACCGTCGAGCTGGTGCGTGCGCTGCTGGTCTCCGCGGCCGGGGACGAGCGGTACGCCCGCGCCGTCCGGGAGGAGACGCTGCTGACCCGGCTGACCACCTACGCCCGTGCGCACCTCACCGAGCCCGACCTCGGCCCGCAGCGGCTGGCGGCGGCGCACAACGTCTCGCTGCGCCGGCTCTACTCGGAGTTCGCCGGGGCCGGGTTGCACCTGGAGCAGTGGCTGATCGCCGAGCGGCTGGAACGCGCCCGCGCCCAGCTGGTGTCCCGATCGGGACGGCACCGCTCCATCGCGGCGGTCGCACGCGCCTGCGGGTTCGCCGACGCCAGCCACTTCGCCCGCCGGTTCCGGCAGGCCTACGGGCTCACGCCCCGGGAGTGGCAGCGGGAGTCGGCCCGCCGGGGCGCGGAGCCGGCCGGGTCAGCCGAGTGACCCGCCCGGCGCGACGAGCAGCGGGATGGCGAGCTCGGTCGCGGTGAGCGAGCCGTGGTACGCGGCCAGCCTGCTGGGGCCGGGTTCGCGCTCCGGGGTGGTCAGCGCCCAGGTGCCGCGCGCCAGCGCCACGACGTCGCCGATGCGGGCGGCCACGCCGGGGTCGACGGCGCCGAACACGCCGCTGGCCACGGCCTCGTCGCGGGAGACGACCCACGCCCGCTCGCCGAGGACCGCGCGCCACCGGTCCAGCACGTCGGCCGCGGCACCGGGGACGGCGTGCACGTACCGCGCGCGGGGTTCACCGGCCAATAGCCGGACGCCGTCGTCCAGCTCCGGTGCGGCATCGAGGTCGAACCGGGTGCCGGCGGGGACATCGAGCATGCCGTGGTCGGCGGTGACGAGCAGCGCGGCGTCGCCGGGGAGCCCGGCCACCACCTGCTCGACCATCCGGTCGACCAGCTGGAGCTGCGCCCGCCAGCTGCCGGAGTCGACGCCGCGGACGTGGCCGGTGAGGTCGAGGTCGGGGAAGTAGCCGTAGACGAGGGCGCGCGGCGTGGCGTGCAGCGCGCGCAGGACCAGCGCTGCGAGGTCACCGGCGCCGACGGTGCCGGTGTAGGTGGCGCCGCGGTAGGCCGCCCGGCTCAGGCCGCTGCCCGTGTAGGCGTACGGGGCGACGACCGGTCGCGGGGACGCCGGCCGCTGCCGCCTGCGCGAAGACGGTCAGCTGCGGCGCCCAGGTGTCGGGGTCCGGGTCGTCGCGCCACTTCGTGTGGTCGAGGGCGCGGTCCTCCCCCGGCACGTCGGTGACGAAGCCGAGGACGCCGTGCCCGCCGGGCGGCAGGCCGGTGCCCAGGGTGGTGAGGCTGACCGGGGTGGTGCTCGGGCAGGGCGCGGTGAGGTCGCCGGCGGGGGTGGCCAGGGCGGCGAGCACGGGTGCGAGGTCGGCGTGCCGCCGGATCAGGTCGGCCCCGAGGCCGTCGACGAGCAGCACGGCCACCCGCCGGGCCCCCGCGAGGGCGGCGGTGAGGCCGAGCGGGTCGGCGGGCAGGTCGCCGCGCCGAACGGGGACGCCGAGCGCCGCGGCGACGCCGGGGAGGACGTCGGCGAGGGTCGCGGTGCCGTAGTCGGGGCGGGCCAGGTCCGGGGGCAGCGGGGTCATCGGGTTCGGCGGCGCGTGTGGCGGCGTCAGGGGTGCGCGGCCAGGACGTGCAGCCCGGTGGCGACCTCGCGGTAGGGCGAGGTGCCGGCCAGGGCCAGCTCGAGGGCGCGGACGGCGTCGGGGTCGGCGCCGGAAGTGGCGTCGAGCAGGTCGGCGACGACGGAGACACCGCGCCAGGGACCGGGGCGCAGGCCGGCGCCCTCGACGAGAGCCAGGAGGTCGGCGGGGGTGAACCGGCGACGGGCCGGGGTGCGGCGGGCGGCCGCGGGGTCGCGGTCCTCGAGCAGCGCGCGGGCCTCGACGGGGTGGCCGGCGACGGCCCGGGCGAGGACCGCGCCGGCGCGGTTGGCCGCGGCGACGCTCACCTGGCCGCCGGGGCGCAGCGCGCCGGCGATCTCGCGGAGGGTGCCGGCGGGGTCGTCGACGACCTCCAGCACCGAGTGGCAGAGGGCGAGGTCGTAGCCGCCGCCGTCCGACGGCAGCGTGGCGAGCACCTCGCCGAGCTGGTCGCCGTCGCCCTGGACGCCGCGGACCCGGTCGCCGACGCCGGCCGTGGCCGCGCGGCGGGCGAGCGTGGCCAGCGCGTCGGCGCTGGGGTCGACGACGGTGACGTCGTGTCCGAGCAGGGCGAGCGGGACGGCGAAGATGCCGCTGCCGCCGCCGACGTCGAGCACGCGGAGCGCCGCGCCCGCGCCGATCACCGGGTCCAGGGCCGCCCAGACCGCTGCGCTCCGCGGGGGGAGCTGCTCGGCGGGCGACGGAGCGGACGGGGTCGGCACGGTCCGGAGCCTAGTGGCGCGACGCCACGCCCGCGGTCAGCCGTCGGTGCTGTCGGCGGCCCGGCGGAGCTCGGCGACGTCGATGCGGCGCATCTGCAGCATCGCCTGGGTGGCCCGCTGCGCCCGCGCGGGGTCGGGGTCGCCGGTGAGCTCCAGGAGTTCGGTGGGGATGACCTGCCAGGAGACGCCGAAGCGGTCCTTCAGCCAGCCGCACTGGCTCTCCTCCCCGCCGCCCTCGATCAGGCCGTACCAGTAGTGGTCGGTCTCCTCCTGGTCGGCGCACAGGATCTGGAAGGAGATCGCCTCGGTGAAGGGGAACTGCGGCCCGCCGTTGAGGCCGGTGTACTGCTGGCCGTCGAGGGTGAACTCGACGGTCATGACGTCGCCCTCCTTCATCGGCGGCGGCATGTCGGGCCCGTAGCGGGTGATCGGGCCGATGCCGGAGTTCGGGAAGAGCGAGGTGTAGAGCTGGGCGGCGGCCTCGGCCTGCCCGTCGAACCACAGGCACGGGATCTGCTTCGGCATGGGATGGGTCCTCTCTGGCCCGGGGATCGCTGTCGGGAGGGTGGACCGGCGGGCGGCAGGCGACTCATCGGTGGGCCGGGAAAGCAGCGGCGCCGGCGCGCGGCCGCCCCTACCGTGCCGTCATGCCCGGGGCTCCCGACGTCGTGCTCGCCTGGCGGGCGCCGCTGCCCGACGAGGAGCTGGGAGAGCTCATCCGGTCGCACGGCGGCGACCCGGTGCCCGGCTGGTGGGACCGGATCCGCCCGTTCAGCCTGGGCTGGGTGACGGCGCGGTCGGGAACGCTGCTGGTCGGGTTCGTCAACGTCGCGTGGGACGGCGGCGACCACGCGTTCCTGCTCGACACGAAGACCCGGGGCGACCGGCAGCGGACGGGGATCGGCGCGCTGGTGGTGCGGGAGGCGGTCGCGCGGGCCCGGTCGGCCGGCTGCGAGTGGCTGCACGTCGACTTCCGGCCGGAGCTGCGGCCGTTCTACCTGGACGCGTGCGGCTTCCGGCCGACCGACGCGGGGCTGGTGCACCTGCTCCCGCCGCGCTGAGCGACCTGCGGGTCGTTTGCCGGTGCCCGGGTCGCGGGCAGGTCTCCGGGGACCGTTCCCGCTCACGCACCGAGGAGCCGCCATGACCACGACCACCCGCCCCCGCCGCCGCCTGCTCCGGACGACGGCCGCCGCGTTCGCGATCACCGCCGCCTCCCTCACGACCGTGGCCTGCGGGTCCGACGTGGTCGACGACGACGTGGAGCAGAACATCGAGGAGGGTGTGGACGACGCCGAGCGCGAGGTCGAGGACGCCACCGACGGCGAGGACAGCGAGGGCTGAGCCCCCGGCCGGACGCCGGGGTGCTCCCGGCGTCCGGTCAGCCGGCGAGCCAGCGCTGCCAGTGCGGCCGGACGAGGTCGGCGAGCAGGGCGTAGCCGGCCGCCCCGGGGTGCGCCCCGTCCCCCGCGGCGACCTCCGCCGTCCAGACCGGGTCGGCGGCCAGCACGGCGGCGACGGGGACGTACGGGACCCCGTGCTCGGCGCAGACGCGCGCGAAGTGGTCGTCGAGGACCGCGATCCGCTGGTTCTGGGCGTCGTCGGCGACGGCCGGCGGGCCGACCACCAGCACCGGCCACCCGGCCCCGGCCGCGTCGGCGAGCATCCCCCCGAGCGCCGCGACCGACCGCTGCGGCGCCAACCGGAGTGCGCCGTCCTCCTCGGTGGTGTCGTTGACGCCCGTGGAGAGCACGACCCGCGACTCCCACGCGCCGCCCTCGAGCCGGACCCGGCACTCGGCGGCCCAGCGGCCGGCGACCTCGGCGGTGGTCTGCCGCCGGACCCCGAGCACGTACCCGGTGAGCGGGGTGCCGCCGTGCGCGCTGCTCCGGGCGAGCCGGCCGGCCCAGCCGAGGTGCTCGGGGTCACCGACGCCGGCCACGAAGGAGTCGCCGACGAAGCAGATGCGCAGGTCACGGCTCATGCCCCCATCCTGCTCAGTGCCCCGAGCTGCCCGGGCTGGAGTGCCAGAGCTTGCGGGGCGGACCGGCCGCCGCGCGCCGGGCGGCCGTCCCGGCGTCGTCGCCGGCGGGCTTGATGTCGGCGTAGGGCGACATGCGGAAGCCGGTGGGGTGCACCAGCACCGGGCGCACCACGACCGGCCGCGGCCCGTGCGACGCCGCCGCTCCGGCGATGGCCTGCTCGGTGTACTCCCCCGGCGTCGCCATCAGCTCGCGCACGGCGTCCAGCCCACCGGTCTCCCACGCCTCGTGCAGCGCCGGCAGCTCCCACGCCCCGGTCGCCCGCAGCGAGACCCCCCGTGCTCCGGTCCGGCGCAGCACGCCGCGGATCACCAGTAGCCACGAGTGGAAGACCGTCGCGGCGTAGGGCCCCTGGGCGTCCTCGAAGAAGGTGGAATCGGTGCACCCTGTGCCGTCGTCGAGGGTCACGAAGACCACCCGCCGGCCCGACCGGATCGGCGGGGTCTGGGTGGCCACCTTCACCCCGGCGACCAGCAGCTCCGAGCCGCTGCGGCAGCCGAGCAGGTCGTCGGCCGGCACCGCCCCGAGCGCGGCGAGGAACGGCTTGTAGAAGTCGACGACGTGCCGGCTGGCGTCCAGGCCGAGCACCTCGAGCTCGGCGCGGACCAGCTCGGCGTCGGTGAACTCCGGCAGCCCGCTGCCCTCCGCCCAGCCCGGACCGGCGCCCGACCCGCTGGGCGCCTCCGTGCCGAGGCCCTCCTGCCCGGTGACGTCGTCGAGCGGGAACAGCGCCTCCTGCCCGTCCCCGCCCGCGCCGTCCCCCTCCAGCCCGAGCAGGTCCAGGCTCAGCTGCCCGGCCGAGCTCGCCCGCGCCCCGCTGCGGCTCCACCGGTCGAGCTCACCGATCTGCAGCAGCAGGTCGCGGCGGGTCAGCTGCCGGCGGCGGTGCGCCGGCCGGCGGGACTCGCGGTCGCGCACGCCGAACCCGTAGAGCGAGTCGAACCCCCCGGCGAGCACGAGCCGCTCCACCACCGGGCGGGACACCGACGCCCGGGACCAGAAGTCGCTCAGCGAGCGGTACGGCTGCCCGGCGACCACGCGGGCCACCTCGTCGTCGGAGATGCCCTTCACGTCGGCCAGCGCGAGCCGGATGCCGTACCGCGAGGGGTCCTGCATCGCCGGCGGCATCCACCCGGGGCGGCGGCGACCCTCGGCGGGGGTTTCGTCACCCCCCTCTTCCGGCGCCTGCTCGGCTGCCACGCGCTCGACCCGGTAGGTCGCCCCCGAGGCGTTGACGTCGAGGCCGAGCACCCGGATGCCGAAGTTGCGGGCGTCGTCGAGGATCAGCCGCTTCGGGTACATGCCGGGGTCGTGGGTGAGCACGCCGGCGAGGAACGCCGCGGTGTGGTGGGTCTTGAGCCAGGCCGACTGGTAGGTGGGCAGGGCGAACGCCGCCGCGTGCGCCTTGCAGAAGCCGAAGGACCCGAAGGCCACCAGGACCTGCCAGACCTGCTCGGCGACCGCTTCCGGGTAGCCGGCGTCCAGCACCCGGGGCATGAACCAGGCCCGCACCTCGGCGTGGGCGTCCTTCTCCCCCAGTGCCCGGCGCACCTCGTCGGCCTCGGCCAGCGAGCAGCCGGTCATCCGCGCGACGACCTGCAGCACCTGCTCGTGGAAGACCACCACGCCGGCGGTCTCGGCGAGGGCGAACTCGAGGTCGGGGTGCGGGTACTCGGCGTCCCGCCAGCCGTTCCGGGCCAGGAGGAACGGGGTGACCATGTCGCTCTTCACCGGCCCGGGCCGGAACAGCGAGATGTCGATGATGATGTCCTCGAAGGTCTGCGGCCCGAACTTGCCGACCAGCTCGCGCTGGCCCGGCGACTCGATCTGGAACATGCCGAGCGTGCGGGTGCTGCGGATCAGCTCGAAGGTCGTCGGGTCGTCCCGCGGGACGGCGTCGATGTCGACGGTCTCGCCGTCGACCCGGGCGACCTCGTCGAGGGCGTGCGCGATCGCCGACTGCATCCGGATGCCGAGCAGGTCGAGCTTGAGCAGCCCGAGCTCCTCGACGTCGTCCTTGTCGAACTGGCTCATCGGGTAGCCCAGGTAGCTGCTCTCGACGGGCGTGCGGTCGAGCAGGGTGGCATCGGAGAGCAGCACGCCGCAGGGGTGCAGCGCGATGTGCCGGGGCAGCCCGTCGAGCCGGGCGACCAGGTCGAACAGCAGGTCGAGGTCGCCCGAGCCGCCGGCGCGCTTGGAGCCGTACCGGCTGGCCCGCAGCTCGGGCAGGTCGCGCAGCGCGGCGTGCACCTGGTTGGCCCGGATGTGCGGGAAGGCCTTGGCGACGGCGTCGATCTCGGCCTGCGGCAGGCTCAGCGCGGCGCCGACGTCGCGGATCGCGTGCCGCACCCGGTAGGTGTCCATCATCGAGATGCAGCTGACCCGGTCGGCGCCGAAGCGGTCGAGGACGGCGTCGTAGACCTCCATCCGCCGGGCGGACTCCACGTCGATGTCGATGTCGGGCAGCTGGTGGCGCAGCGGCGAGAGGAACCGCTCCATCAGCAGGCCGTAGCGGATCGGGTCGACGTCGGAGATGCCGAGCAGGTAGGTGACCAGGCTGCCGGCGCCCGAGCCCCGCGCGGCGGCCCGAACCCTCAAGCTCTTGATGAGGTCGACCACGTCGGCGACGGTGAGGAAGTAGGAGGGGTAGCCGAGCTGGTCGATCACCGCCAGCTCCTCGTCGAGGCGGGCACGCACCCGTTCCGACGGCGCCACCCCGCGGCGGCCCAGCCCGGCCTCGCAGCGCGCCCGCAGTACCTGCGAGGAGGTCAGCCCCCGCTCGGTGGGCGTGGTGACGACGTCCAGCTCGGGGTAGCGGACGCTGCCGATGCCGAGGTCGTCGCGGACGTCGACGGCGCACTGCTCGGCCAGCCGCGCGGTGCGCTCGAGCAGCCGCAGGGCGGCGTCCCGGTCGGGGCCGACGAGGTCCTCGGCGACCTGCGCCATCTCCTTGCCCGACTTCAGGTAGCCCTCGGCGGTGCGCCGGTCGACGTGCCGCAGGTCCAGCGGCACCAGTCGGCGGGCGGCGTCGAGGACGTCCGCGGTCGGCGCGTCCAGGGCGTCGACGTACCGGACGGCGTTGCTGAGCACGACCGGCACGTCGTGCTCGGCGGCGAACCGGAGCATCGCCTGGGCCCGCTGCCGGTCCCCCCGGCCGCGGTGGTGCACGACCTCCAGGACCAGGTGCGCGCCGAACACCGCCCGCCAGGTGTCCAGCTGCGCGGCGGCCAGGTCGGCGCGACCGGCGACCAGCGCCCGGCCCACCGCGGAGTCGGGACCGAGCAGCGCGGTCAGCCCGGTGGCGTGCTCGGCGGCCGTGGCCAGCGAGCTGACCGGCTCGCCCCGGGTGCCGCGCAGGTGGGTGCTGCTGGTGAGCCGGCACAGCGACGCCCAGCCGGCGCCGTCCCGGGCGAGGAAGGTGGTGCGCGGCAGCCGGGCGTCGACGGCCGCGCCACCCCGGGCCGGTGCCCGGCGGGTGCCCGCCGGGCCGCCGGGGTGCAGCCGGGGCGGGCGGGCGCCGGATCCCGCGCCGCCGAGGGCGCGGGCGAGCGCCGGGGGTGCGGTGGTGTCGAGCGCCGGGGCGACGGCGAGGTCGACCCCGAAGATCGGGCGGATCCCGGCGGAGCGGCAGGCCAGGGCGAACTTGACCGACCCGTAGAGCCCGTCCCGGTCGGTGAGGGCCAGGGCGCCCATCCCGTGCTCGGCGGCGCGCGCCACCAGGTCGGCGGGGTGGTTGGCCCCGAACCGCATGGAGTAGCCCGACGCGACGTGCAGGTGGACGAAGGGGTCGGTCACCGCTGCGACGTGGACGAGGTGGACTCGGCGGCGGTGCCACCGACGACCCGCGGCCGCGGGTAGGTGCGTCCGGCCGCCACCCCGAGGCAGTTCTCCACGACCGAGAGGAAGGTGCCGACGTCGCGGACGAGGTCGTCGGCCTCCCGGTCGGTGACCGCGGAGGAGAGCCCCGCCTCGGCGGCGGCCCGCTTCGCCGCGCCCGCGGCGAAGAAGGCGGCCCACTCCCCCAACTCGGGGGCGACCTGCTCGAGCAGCACCCAGGCGCTGCGCGGCCGGCGCCGCCCGGACTCCGGGCGGGTGCGGGCGGCGAGCACGGCGGCCGCGGCCCGCAGCGCGCCGAGGTGCGCGGTGGCGTAGCGCTGCCGGACGTCGGTGCTCGCGGCGGCCTCGACCAGCCCGCGGCGCGCCTGGTCCAGCAGGGTGACGGCGGCGGCGGGCAGCGCCGGGGGCAGGGGCAGCTGGTCGGCCATGAGGGGTCGCGCGCCCATCAGTCGTGCACCCGGACGAGCCACCAGCGGTTCGCCGCGGCGTCCCAGGACAGGTCGAACACGCCGGCGAAGTCCGTCCGCGAGCGGCCGGCGCGCACCGCCTCCACCCGCCAGACCTCGCGCGGGGCGACCAGGTCGGCCGACGCGCCACCACCGGCGTCGCGTCGCCACCACGGCGCGGTCTCCATCCACGAGTCGAGCAGCTCCCCCACCAGGTACCGGGACTGCCCGCGCCAGAACTGCACCGGACCGAGGGCGCCCCGCTCCACCTGCACCTCTTCGCCGACCCGTTCGACGGCCTCACCGAGCACCCGGCTCATTGACAGACTCCCCACGTCTCCGGCACCCCCGACCGTCCGCACCACCCCGTGGGGAAGGCCGGGGACCGGTGCGGGCAGCGGATGAACTCTTCGTTCGAACGCGTGTTCGAACACGTCCAGTAGACCGGAGCCCGCAGGCGCCGTCAAGACGACGCGCACGCCTCCTCAGCAGCGTTGCGGATCCGGAGCACCCGCGGGCGAAGGTCTTGCTCCGGTGGTGACGCCGGCACAGGCAGTAGAGGTCGTGGCAGGCATGCGCCCGATCCCGCACCCCTGCACGGTGAGGGCGGGGTACGACGGTTTCCGCAGGTCACGAGCCCGTCACCCCGTCCGCAGGCGCTCCGGCGAGCACCCGGGCGACGGCCCGGCGCGCCGACACGTCGCCGGTGGCAGGATCATCGCCATGACCTCCGCCGCGCACCCCCGGGCCGTCGAGGTCGCCCGCCTGCTCCACGAGGCGGGCGCGCCCGGCGAGGTGCGCGTGCTGCCCGCCGAGGTCCGCACCGCCGCCGCGGCGGCCGCCGAGCTCGGCGTCCCGGTCGGCGCGATCGCCAACAGCCTGGTCTTCGTCGCCGTCGGCCAGCCGGTGCTCGTCCTGACCAGCGGCGCGCACCGGGTCGACGAGGCGAAGGTCGCCGAGCTCCTCGGCGTCCCCGAGGTCCGGCGCGCCCCCGCCGAGTTCGTCCGCGAGGTGACCGGCCAGCCCATCGGCGGCGTCGCCCCGGTCGGCCACCCGGAGCCGATCGGCACCCTCGTCGACGTCGAGCTGGCCCGCCACGAGCAGGTGTGGGCCGCGGCCGGCCACCCGGCGACGGTCTTCCCCACCACCTACGAGGAGCTGCTCCGGCTCACCGACGGCGCACCCGCCGAGGTCGGGGACGGCCCGGCCGGCCCCGGAGCGGGCGACGCACCCCGTCCCCACGACGTCGCGGAGGCGGTCGGCACGTGACGAACACCAGGCCCGGCACCCGGATCGCCGAGCTGCCGATCCCGTGGTTCCGCGACCACATGCACGAGGCGCTCGCCATCTACGGCCTGGCCATGGGCTACGACTCCGCGGTCGTCGCGGGCCGCTACGGCTATGCGATCCAGCACACCGACCGCCCCGGCTTCCGGGCCGTCGGCGCCTTCGCCGCCACGGACGACGACGCCGAGCAGCTGGTCGGCTTCGGCTACGGCTACGAGATCGCGCCCGGCCAGTGGTGGCACGACCAGGTGCGTGCCGCCCTGGACCGGCGGACGGCGAAGCGCTGGATGCCCGGCGCGTTCGAGGTCTGCGAGCTGCACGTCCACCCCGACGCGCAGAGCCGCGGGCTCGGCAGGCAGCTGCTGCACGCCCTCGTCGCCGACCTGCCCCATCCGGTGGCGCTGCTGTCCACCCCCGACGCCGACACCAAGGCGTTCCGGCTGTACCACGCCGACGGCTTCGTCGACCTGGCCCGCGGCTACCACTTCCCCGGCGACCCCCGCCCGTTCGCGATCCTCGGTGCCGAGCTCCCCCTGCATCCGCAGGACCCGGCCGCGGCGAACACCTGAGGTGAGCTCCCCCGACACCGCCGTCGACGTCGTCGTGATCGGCTCCGGCCACAACGGCCTGGTCGCGGCCGCCTACCTGGCCCGCGCCGGCCTCTCCGTCGAGGTCGTCGAGTCCGACGACGTCCTGGGCGGCGCCGTCTCGACCGTCGAGCGCTGGCCCGGTGTCCGCGTCGACCGCGGCTCGAGCGCGCACGTGATCATCCGGCACAGCGGGATCGTCGAGGAGCTGGACCTCGCCGCCTCCGGCCTGCGCTACATCGACTGCGACCCGTGGGGGTTCGCCCCGGCCCCGGCGCCCGGCGACGAGGGCCCCGACGGACGGCCCCTGGTCTTCTCCGTCGACCTCGACGCCACCTGCGCCTCGATCGCCGCGGCCTGTGGCGAGGAGGACGCCACGGCCTACCGCGAGTTCGTCGGGGTGTGGGGTCCGCGCAGCCGCGCCGTCGTCGCGTCCTTCGGGCGGCGGCCCAGCGCCGGCGGGCTGGTCCGCTCGTTCTGGCCGCTCGGTGCGCCGCGCGAGGGCCGTGAGCGCACCCCGGGCGGCGACCTCGCCGTCGACTTCCTCGGCTCGGGTGACGCGCTGCTGGACCGCTGGTTCCGCAGCGAGCGGCTCAAGGCGGCGCTGGCCTGGTTCGGCGCGCAGTCCGGCCCGCCGATGTCCGAGCCCGGCACCGCCGCGATGGTCGGCTGGGTGGCGCTGCTGCACGACGTGCCGCCCGGCCACCCGGTCGGCGGCTCCGGCGGGCTGACCGAGGCGCTGCGCCGGCGGATCGAGTCCGACGGCGGCCGGGTCGTGCTCGGGGACGGCGCCGCGCGCCTGCTCGTGGACGACGACGGCACCGGCCCGCGGGTCACCGGCGTCGAGACGGAGTCCGGACGGCGGATCCACGCCGGCGCCGTCGTCGCCGCCTGCCACGTCGGCGTCACCCGGCGGCTCGCCGGCGCGGACGCACCCCCCGCGCTCGCGGCCGCCGACCCGCCGGTCGGCAACGGGTTCGGCCTGGTGGTGCGCGCCCTCACCAGCGCCCCGCCCAGCTATCCGGGCGCCACGCCCGACGAGTCGTTGCAGGGACTGCAACTGCTGTGCACCGACCGCGCGCACCTGGCCGCCGCGCACGGCGACTGGGGCGCCGGCCGGGTGCCGCGCGAGCCGGTGCCCCTGGCCATGTCGTTCTCGGCGAGCGACGAGACGCTCGCACCACCCGGGCAGCACGTCGTGACGCTGTGGGGCCAGTGGTACCCCTACGCCCTGGCCGACGGCGCGGACTGGGACGCCATGGCCGAGACCGAGGCCCGGCGCCTGGTCGAGGCGGTCGACCGCTTCGCCCCGGGCTTCGCCGACTCGGTGCAGCGGCTGTACGTCCAGACGCCGCTCGCGCTCGAGCGGGAGCTGTCCCTGCCCCGTGGCAACGTGATGCACGTGGAGATGGGCCTGGCGAGCATGTTCGGCTTCCGACCCACGCCTGCCCTGTCGGGCTACCGCGTGCCCGGCCTGACCGGGCTGTACCTGGCCGGCGCCTCCACCCACCCGGGCGGCGGCGTGTCCGGCAACTCCGGCCGCAGCGCGGCCCGCGTGGTGCTCGGCGACCGGTCGCGGCCGGCGCTCGCCCGCGCGGCGGCCGGGCGTGCCGTGCGCCGGCTCGCCGGCCGCGCCCGGGGTCGCACGTGACCACGGGGACGGCTCCGGCACCGGCCGCGAGCCCGGACGCCGAGGTCCCGCTGCTGCACGGCACCGGCGCCCGCCGGGCCGTGCCCCTCGCGCTCGCGCTCGCCCTGGTGGCGACGGCGATCGCCTACCCGCTCACCGACGGCGGTGCCCGCGACGCGGTCAGCTGGGCGATCGTGCTGCTGGGCGGGACGCTCTCGGTCACCCACGCGTGGCTGAGCCGAGGGCCCCGCACCGGCCTCGGCGTCCTGGCGCTCGTCCTCCTCGTCTCCATCGCCTTCGAGTCGCTGGGACTGGCCACCGGCTTCCCGTACGGCAGCTGGACCTACAGCTCCGTGCTCGGCCCGACGCTGCTCGGCGTCCCGTTCCTGGTGCCCCTGGCCTGGCTGATGATGGCCTGGCCGAGCTGGCTGCTGGCCGGGCGGCTGGCCCGTCCCGTGCGCGCGACGCGGCGCAGGCCCGCGCGGATCGCCTGGGCGGCCGCGATCTTCGCCGCCTGGGACGTCGTGCTGGACCCGCAGATGGTGGACGCCGGCTACTGGACCTGGGCGCACCCCGACCCCGGGCTGCCCGGCATCGACACGGTCCCCCTGACCAACCTGGCCGGCTGGCTGCTGGCCGGGCTGGTGCTCATGGCGCTGCTCGACCTGCTGGTCGAGCGCACCGCGGCTCCCCCTGCGGTCGGCGACGCCGCGCCGCTGCTCGCGCTGGCCTGGATGACCCTCGGCGGCGCGCTCGCGCACGCCGGCTGGCTGGGGCTGCCCGGGTCCGCGGCCTGGGGCGCCGGGCTGGGCGCGGCGGTGCTCGCCGTCCTCGCCGTCCAGCGGTCCCGCCGGCGGTGAGCGGCCGGCTGCTGCGCGCGCTGGCCGGGCTCAGCGCCGCCGGTGCGGTGCACGCGGCCGTGAACACGGCGCTGCTGCGCCGCCCGCCGGCCGCTCCACCGTCGGTGCGGCGCTCGGTCGCCGTGGTCCTGCCGGTCCGCGACGAGGCGGCGCACGTCCTCGACTGCCTGGCCGCCGCCCTCGACCAGCGCGGCGTGCCCGACCTGCGGGTGGTCGTGGTCGACGACGGCTCGACCGACGGCACCGCCGCCCTGGTCGCCGGGCACCCCGATCCGCGCGTCCGGTCGGTTCCCGCCCGCGCGCCGGGTCCGGGCTGGCTCGGCAAGCCGAACGCGTGCGCCCAGGGCGCGGCAGCCGCCGGCGACGCCGACGTCCTCGTCTTCCTGGACGCGGACGTGCGGCTGATGCCCGACGCCGTGGCCGCCGCGGTCGCCGTCCTGGACGACGCGGAGCTGGACCTGGTCTCCCCCTGGCCGCGCCAGCTGGCGGGCAGTGCGGCGGAGCGGCTGGTCCAGCCGCTCCAGCAGTGGCTGTGGGCGACCTTCCTGCCGCTGCGGCTGGCCGAGCGCTCGCCGCGACCCTCGCTGGCCGCGGCCAACGGCCAGTTTCTCGTCGTGCGCCGGGCCGCGTACGACCGGGCCGGCGGGCACGCCGCGGTGCGCGGGGAGGTGATCGAGGACGTCGCGCTGTTGCGCGCGGTCAAGGCCACCGGCGGGCGCGGCGCCGTCGTCGACGGGTCGACGCTGGCGGTCTGCCGGATGTACGACGGCTGGGCCGGCGTCCGGGAGGGCTACGCCAAGTCGCTGTGGGCCTCGGTCGGCGGCTCGCCGGCCGCGGGCCTGGCCACGGCCGGGGCGCTCACCGCGATCTGGGTGCTGCCCGCGGCTGCGGCGCTGCGCGGCTCCCGCGCCGGGCTGGCCGGGTACGCGGCCGGGGTGGCCGGCCGGGCGGTCAGCGCCGCGGCGACCGGCGGGCGGGTGTGGCCCGACGCGCTGGCCCACCCCGTCTCGGTCCTCGCCCTCGACGTGCTGATGGTGCGATCGGTCCTCGGGCACCGGCGCGGCACGCTGCGCTGGCGGGGCCGCGCGGTCGACGCCGGGCCGCCCGCGCCGGACGGCCGTGCCCCCGCGCCGGACGGCGGCGGTGCGACGAGGATGGTCCGGTGACCGACCCGGCAGCGCACGACCGCGTCCACTTCGACCCCGACGCGATGGACACCGGCGCCTTCTACCGGGTGCTCAACTCCGTCGTCGTCCCCCGGCCGATCGCGTGGGTGTGCACCCGCTCGGCGACCGGTGTGCACAACCTGGCGCCGCACTCGTTCTACACGGTCGCCTGCGTCGACCCGCCCGTCGTGCAGTTCACCTCGGTGGGCCGCAAGGACTCGCTGCGCAACGCGGAGGCGACCGGCGAGTTCACCGTCAACCTCACCCCCGAGGCGCTGTTCGAGCAGGTCAACGCCACCGCCACCGACTTCCCGCCGGACCACAGCGAGGCCGAGCACACCGGAGTGCGGCTGGAGCCGGCCGAGACGGTGGGCGCGCTGCGCGTCGCCGACTCCCCGGTCTCCATCGAGTGCGTGCTGCACGGCACCGTGCGGCTGGGTGACAGCACCGTGGTGTTCGGCCGCGTCCGGCACATCAGCGTCTGGGCCGAGGCCGTGCGCGACGGCCGGCCGCGCATCGAGCACCTGCGCCCGCTGGCCCGCCTCGGCGGCAACGAGTGGTCCACGATCGGCGAGGTCAAGGAGATCCGGCGCATCCCGTTCCGGACCTGGTCGGCCGACCCGGGCATCGGCGAGCGGCTCCGCGGCGGCGAGTAGGACCGCTCGGTTCCGGCGTCCGCCGCGGTCCTACCTCCGACCGCCCCACCCCGACCGGAGGAGCCCACCGTGCGGACGCTCGCTGTCACGCAGAACATGACGCTCGACGGGTCGATCGAGATGATCGGCGACTGGTTCGACCCGCAGGCGGGCGCCGGTGACGGCGCCGACCAGCTCAGCGAGATGCGCCGGCAGGACGAGACCGCCGACGCCCTGCTGCTGGGCCGGCGGACCTTCGAGGACTTCCGCGGCTACTGGCCGCTGCAGACGGAGGACCCGACCGGCATCACCGCGTACCTCGACCAGGTCGCGAAGTACGTCGTCTCCTCGACCCTGACCGAGCCCGGATGGGAGCCGACGACGGTCCTGACCGGGGATCCGGTCGCGGCCGTCCGGGAGCTCAAGGAGCAGCCCGGCCAGGACGTCGTCGTCACCGGCAGCATCACGCTCACCCACGCGCTGATCGCCGCCGGGCTGGTCGACGAGTACCGGCTGTTCACCTACCCCGCGGTCCAGGGCCGCGGCCGGCGGCTGTTCCCCGACGGCCACGAGCTGCCGCGGCTGCGCCTGCTGGACGCGCAGCGCTTCGGCAACGGGGTCACGTACGCGGCGTACGCCCCCGTCCGCTGAGGCCGGTCAGGCCGGCAGGTGCGCGGCGATCTCCGCGGCCGCCTCGTCGCCGAACGCCTCGGCGAACCGGCCGAGGAAGCTCTCCCGCGGCAGGGCGTACTCCTGGGTGCCGACGACCTCGACCGCCGCGGTGGCGACGGCCGAGCCCAGCTGGGTCGCCCGCTCCAGGCTCAGACCCCACATGCGCCCGGCGATGAACCCGGCGCGCAGCGCGTCACCGCCACCGGTCGGCTCGACCGGCTTGGTCTCCGGGACGGCGATGACCTCGATCGGCTCGGCGTCGGCCTGGCGCACGAGGACGCCGTCCTTCGAGCGGGTGGTCACCCAGGTGCCGACCCGCGCCAGCACCTCGTCGGCGTCCCAGCCGGTCTTCTGCTGGAGCAGGTGGGACTCGTACTCGTTGGTGAACAGCAGGTCGGCGCCGTCGACCAGCTCGCGGATCATCGCGCCGTCGGCCCAGGCCAGCTGCTGGCTGGGGTCGGCGGCGAAGGCGTAGCCGCGGGTCCGGCACTCCTCGGTGTGGCGGACCATCGCCGTGGGGTCGTTCGGGCCCACGACGACGAGGTCGGGGGCGCCGACCCGGGCGGCGACCGGCGCCAGCTCGATCTGCGAGGCCTCGCTCATGGCGCCCGAGTAGAAGGACGCGATCTGGTTGTTCGCGGCGTCGGTCGTGCAGACGAAGCGCGCGGTGTGCTTGAGCTCGGACCAGTGCACGCCCGCGGTGTCGACGCCGTGCCGGCTCAGCCAGGCCTCGTAGTCGGCGAAGTCGCTGCCGACCGCGCCGACGAGCACCGGGGAGAGACCGAGCAGGCCCAGGCCGTACGCCATGTTCGCGCCGGCGCCACCGCGGTGCTGGACGAGGTCGTCCACCAGGAAGGACAGCGAGACGTTGGCCATCTGGCCCTCGACGAACTGCTCGGTGAACTTCCCGGGGAAGGTCATGAGGTGGTCGGTGGCGATCGATCCGGTGACGACGACGGGCACGTGCTGCTCCTGGGGGTGTGGCTCCGGAGGGGCGCGGGCGCCCGGCTCGCGAGCGGGCCTGGGTGACGGAGAGGCGAACGGGACGGGACGAGCACGCACACAGTAGGCGGCGCACCCCTCCCCCGGGGGCACGAGGTGCCTGCCTCCGCTACCGGGCCTCCGGTGCGACCGGGGTGCCGGCGTCCGGCCCGGCCAGTTCCGAGCGCAGCCACCAGCCCAGCTGCAGCGTCGCCAGCGCACCGAGCAGCGCCCCCACGGCCGCCCCGGCGGTCACCGTGACGACGTCGCCCGCGACGCCCTGCACCTCGAGGCCGGAGACGACCCCCGCGCCGCCGAGGGTGAAGCCGGCCATGAGGACGCGGGTGGGCCGCTCCCACAGCGAGATGGGGCCGGTCCGGTCCACGCCCGCCTGCCCGGCGCGGGCCCGCACGTAGTCCGGCAGCCAGCACAGCGCGCCGAACACGACCGCGAGCCAGCCCGGCGCCCCCGCGACCCACAGGGCGAGGGCGTAGGCGACCTCGGTGAGCCGGTCCACCACCGAGTCGAGCACGTAGCCCCGCTGCGAGGCCCGGCCCGCGCCGATCGCGAGCGCGCCGTCCAGGCTGTCCAGCAGGCCGGACAGCCCCACCAGCAGGCCGGCGGCGATCAGCCAGCCGCCACCCGCCGCGGCGGGCCCGACGGCGGCCGCCGCGACGACGAGCCCCGCGGCCGTGGCCACCGCCGGGTGCATCCACGCCAGCGGCCGGGCCAGGGTGTGCGCGAGGGTCAGCCAGCCCCGCACCAGTGGGGCGGAGGTGTCGCTGCCGCCGTGCCAGCGCGACCACGCGGCCAGGTACTCGTCCCGGCTGAGCATCCCGCACCTCCCCGCGCCACGGTTCCTCCCGGAACAGTAGGGCGCCGTGGTGCACCGCACGCGTGCGCCGGGCCCGTGCTGGGCAGGGCACCTGCATGGCTGCCCCCATCAGCGACGCCGTCGTCGTCGACGTCCTCCGCCGGGTCGACCGCCTGGCCACCCCGCTGGCCACGCGGCTCGGCCGCCCGCCCGCCCTGCCGCAGGCCGAGCGGGACCAGTGGTGGGCCGACCGTGTCTCGCGGGTCGCCGCGGTCGTCTCCGCCGCGCCGCGGTTCGCCGGCAAGCTCGCCGACCTGCTGCCGCTGCAGAACACGGTGGGGACGGCGGTGCAGTCGCTCGTCGTCCTCGGCGTCGCCGGCGAGCACGGCGTCACCGACCCCGCCGCGCGCGTCTCCCTGCTCTCCCGGGTCCTGCTCGACCGCGACCTCACCCCCGAGGCGGTCGAGCCGATGCTCGTGCACGCCCGCGGCACCTACCGGGGCGAGGCCTTCGGCTCCCGCGACGAGCGCCGGGGCGTGCTCGGCCCGGTGCGCACGCTGTGGCGGGTGTCCCGGCTGCTGAGCCGCATCGACGACGCCCTCGACGCCCGGCCGAAGGGCCGGCTGCACCACCGGGCGCTGTCCAACATCCCCGTGGTCGGCGTCGCCGGTGGCTACGCCGCCGAGCGGGAGGGCCTGCGCCGGGCCGCCGCGCGGGCCGCGGCGGCCGTCGACGACCGGGTCAGCCCGCCGTCGTGACGGCGGGGGCGCCGACCAGGTTGGTGTAGACGTCCCGCGTCGCCGTCGACCGGTTCATGGTGATGAAGTGGATGCCGGGCACGCCCTCGTCCAGCAGCGTGCGGCACAGCTCGGTGGCCACCTCGACCCCGAAGGCCCGCACCGCGGCCTTGTCCTCGGGCCGGTCGCCGTCCAGCGCCTCGAACCGCTCGGCGAGGTCGGCCGGGAACGCCTGGCCGGAGAGCTGCACGATCCGCTTGATCTGCTTGGCGTTGGTCACCGGCATGACGCCGGCGACGATCGGCACGTCGCAGCCGCGGTCGGTGACCCGGTCGCGCATGCGCAGGTAGTCCTCGGCGCGGAAGAACATCTGGGTGATCGCGAAGTCCGCCCCGGCCCGGCACTTGGCCACGAACATGTCCACGTCGGTGTCGAAGTCCGGGGAGCGCGGGTGCCGCTCGGGAAAGGCGGCGACGCCGACGGAGAAGTCGCCCATCGACCTGATCAGCTCGACCAGCTCGGCGGCGTAGTTCAGCCCCTCGGGGTGGGCCACCCACTCGGCCTGCGGGTCCGCGCCGGGCGGGTCGCCGCGCAGCGCGATGATGTTGCGCACCCCGGCCGCGGCCAGCCGGCTGATCACGTGCCGCAGCTCGGCGATGCTGTGGTCGACGGCGGTGAGGTGCGCCATCGGCGTCATGGTCGTCTCGGTGGCGATCCGCTCGGTCACCGACACCGTGCCCTCGCGGGTGGAGCCGCCCGCGCCGTAGGTCACCGACACGAACGAGGGCCGCAGCCGCTCCAGCTCGCGCAGCGCCGTCCACAGCTGCGGCTCGGCCTCGGGCGTCTTCGGCGGGAAGAACTCGAAGGACCACGTCGGCCGCTCCGAGGCCAGCAGCTCACGCACGGTCTGGGTCACGGTGCACGAGGGTACGGAGCCCGCGGGGATTTGTGGGCCGGGACCGCATCCAGGAGCACCCGGAGCGGTGAAGAAGGCAGGAGCGGACGACCCGGGAAGGCGGACCCCCATGCACGGCAGCACCTCCCCGCACCCTCGCCGGACCAGCCCGTCCGGGGGCCTGGGGCGATACTGGGCGGGTGACCCTCGGTACCCCGCACGGGACGGCCACCGCCCACAGGACGCCGTCCCCCGCCGCCGCGGAGCTCGACCGGCTCAACGCCGCGGTCACCGCGTCGCTCACCGAGTTCCTCGAGCGCCAGCGCACGACGCTCGCCGGCATGGACGGCTCGCTCATCCCGCTGGTCGACGAGGTCGCCGCCCTGGCCTCCGGCGGGAAGCGGCTGCGGCCGTCGTTCGCCTACTGGGGCTGGCGCGGGGCGCGCGACACCGGCCCGGGTGCCGCCGAAGACGAGGACGCCGTGCTGCGCGCCGTCTCCGCGCTCGAGTTCGTGCACGCCAGCGCCCTGGTCCACGACGACGTCATGGACGGCGCGACCACCCGCCGCGGCCGCCCCGCGACCCACATCGGCTTCGCCTCCCGGCACGCCGACCACACGCTCCGCGGCGACGGCGACCTGTTCGGCACCGGCGCGGCGATCCTCGTCGGCGACCTGGCCCTGGTCTGGTCCGACGAGCTGCTGCGCTGCTCGGGCATCTCCGAGAGCGCGCTCAGCCGCGCCCGCGCGGTCTGGGACACCATGCGCACCGAGGTCACCGCCGGCCAGTACCTCGACCTGCTGCGCGCCGCCGGCGGCCTGCCCGGCGCCGAGGGCGCCCTCACCGTGGCCCGCTACAAGAGCGCCGGGTACACCGTGCAGCGCCCGCTCCAGCTGGGCGTGGCCATCGCCGGCGCCGGCCCCCGGGTGGTCGAGGCGACCACCGCCATCGGCCTGCCGCTGGGTGAGGCCTTCCAGCTGCGGGACGACGTCCTGGGCGTGTTCGGCGACCCGGCGGTCACCGGCAAGTCCGCCGACGACGACCTGCGCGAGGGCAAGCAGACCCTGCTCATCGCCCTGGCCGAGGAGGCCGCCGACGGCGCCGGGCGCCGGCTGCTGGCCGACCTGCTCGGCAACGCCGCCGCCCGCGAGGAGGACTTCGAGGCCCTGCGCGACCTGCTGGTGAGCACCGGTGCCCGCGACCGCGTGGAGGAGCGGATCTCCGAGAGCACCGCCCGCGCCCGCGCCGCCATCGCCGACGCCCCGCTGGCCGACGACGCCAAGGCCGCGCTCGACGCGCTCGCCGTCGCCGCCACCACCCGCACCGCCTGACGTGCGGACCGTTCCCGGGCGCACCGACCGCGTCGTCGTCGTCGGCGCGGGGCTGGCCGGCCTGGCCACCGCGCTGCGGCTGCGCGGCGCCGGCCGCGAGGTCACCGTCGTCGAGCGCGGCACCGTCCCCGGCGGGCGCGCCGGCCGGGTCGAGTCCGGCGGCTACGCCCTGGACACCGGCCCGTCGGTGTTCACCGCCCCCGAGGTGCTGGCCGACACCCTGGCCGCGGTCGGCGAGGGCCTCGAGGACCGGCTGACCCTCACCCCGCTGGAGACCAGCTACCGCGCGCAGTTCGCCGACGGCAGCTCGCTGGACGTGCACGCCGCCCCGGACGCGTTCGCCGCCGAGGTCGCCGCGCTCTGCGGGCCGGCCGAGGCCGACGCGCTGCGCCGCTACCTGGCCGACCTCGCCGAGCTGTACCGGCTGCAGCTGTCCACCTTCATCGACCGCAACCTCGACTCCCCGCTGGACCTGCTCGGCCCCCAACTCGTGCAGCTCGCCCGCCGCGGCGGCTTCGGCCGGCTGTCGGCGCACGTCGCGACGTACTTCGCCGACGACCGGCTGCGCCGGCTGTTCAGCTTCCAGGCGCTCTACGCCGGCGTCTCGCCGTTCCGCGCCATCGCCGCCTACGCGGTCATCGCCCAGCTCGACATCGGCGCCGGGGTCTGGCACCCCGAGGGCGGCATCGGCGCGGTCCCGCGCGCGCTGGCCGCGGCGGCCGCGGACGCCGGGGTGGTGTTCCGGTACGGCGCCACCGTCACCGAGCTCCCGACGTCGGGACGGCGGATCACCGGCGTGCGGCTGGCCGACGGCGAGCTGCTGCCGGCCGACGCCGTCGTCGTCACCTCGGACGCGCCGTGGCGGCTGGTGCCGGGCCTGCGCGCGCCGCGCCGGCCGGTCTACTCGCCGTCCTGCGTCGCGCTGCACGTCGGGGTGCGCGCCGAGCTGCCCGGCCAGGCGCACCACACGATCAGCTTCGGGGAGTCCTGGCGCGGGGTGTTCGACGAGCTGACCCGCGACGGCCGGCCCATGACCGACCCCAGCCTGCTGATCAGCATGCCGTCGGTCACCGACCGCACGCTGGCGCCCGAGGGCGGTCAGGTGGTGAGCGTGGTGGCGCCCACGCCGAACCTGGACCCGCGCAGCGGCGGCAACGCCGGCCTGGACTGGGCGGCGTTGGGCCCGCGGTACCGCGAGGAACTGCTGGCCACGCTGGACGCGCGCGGCTGGACCGGCATCGCCGACGCGATCGAGGTGGAGCACATGGACACGCCCCTGACCTGGGCCGAGCAGGGCATGGCCGCCGGCACCCCGTTCGCCCTGGCGCACACCTTCGGCCAGACCGGCCCGTTCCGGCCCTCCACGCTCCCCCGCCGCGGCCCGGAGAACGTGGTGCTCGCCGGCTCGTCGGTGCAGCCGGGCGTCGGCGTGCCGATGGTGCTGATCAGCGGCCGGCTGGCCGCCGAGCGGATCACCGGGCCCCGGTCGTGACGCTCCTCCACCCGCCGGGCACGCAGGCCGCCCGGCAGCAGCAGCTGGCCGCCGCCTACGCGCACTGCGCGGCGATCGCCGCACGGCACGGCAAGAGCTACTTCCTGGCGACCCGGCTGCTGACCCCCGACCGGCGGCCCGCCGTCCACGCGCTCTACGCCGCCGCGCGCACCGCCGACGACCTGGTCGACCTGCCCGGCGCCGATCCGCAGGCGGACCTGGCCGACTGGTCGCGGGCGCTGCTCGCCGAGCTCGAGGCCGGCTGGTCCGAGGACCCGGTCCGGCTGGCGATGGTGCACACCTACCGCCGCTACGACATCCCCGTCGAGCACCTGGTCGACTTCCTCGCGGCGATGACCAGCGACCTCGACGTCGACTCCTACGCCGACCTGGCCGCGCTGGACCGCTACATGTGGGGCTCGGCGTCGGTCATCGGCCTGCAGGTGCTGCCGGTGCTCGGCACCGCGCCCGGGGTGGCCCGCGAGGAGGCCGCGCCGCACGCCATCGCGCTGGGCGAGGCGTTCCAGCTGACCAACTTCCTGCGCGACGTCGCCGAGGACATCGACCGCGGCCGGGTCTACCTGCCCGCCGACCTCATGGCCGCGCACGGCGTCACCCGCGAGCAGCTCGCCGAGAAGCGGCACTCGCCCGGGTTCGAGGCTCTGATGCGCGAGATGGTGGCGATCACCCGCCGCCGGTACGACGACGCGGCCCTCGGCACGCCGATGCTCGCGCCCGAGTCCCGCGACTGCGTGCGCGCCGCGACCGACCTGTACGGCGGGATCCTCGGCGAGATCGAGCGGGTCGGCTACCGGGTGCTCGACGGGCGGGGTGTCGGTCTCGACCCCGCGCCGCCTGGCGGTGTTCGCCCGCCGGTTGACCGCCGCCCAGCTGGCCAGGGTGAGGGTGACCATGGCCCAGCCGAACAGCAGGTCCTCGACCGGCGCGTAGGCGATCCGCGGGCCCCAGATGGTCCGCTCGTCGTAGACGACGACGTCCAGGCCGGTGAGCACGCCGTTCATCAGCAGCTGGAAGGACACGATGATCGCGTACGCGGTCCAGTACGCCTTCCGGGTCACCATGCGGGTGCGGTAGCCGAACAGGTCCACCACCAGGACGGCGACGACGGCGGTCACCGCCAGGGTCGAGTAGGTCATCGCCCGCGCTCCGCCTCCTCAGCCGGGTAGCCGGCGTCCCACCCCGTCACCCTCCGCACCGCCTCCAGGGCGAGCACCGAGCACAGCGGGACGACGAGGAAGAACAGCGCCTCCTCCAGCGGGATCCCGCCGGGCAGCCGCACGTCGAGGGTGCGGGTGGCCGAGTAGTCCCAGTGCCCCTGCGCGATCGCGTACAGCACCCAGACGACGAAGACGGTGAACTCCGGGAGCACCGCGAGCAGGAACCGCCGCCAGCGGGCGTAGACCCGCACGCCGAGCACCAGCTCCAGCGGCGCGGTCACCATCAGGCAGCCCACGAGCAGCCCGAGGTAGGTCAGCTGCTCCACGGCAGGTCCTTCCGTCCCGGGCGGTGCGCCGGATGCGCCGGCGTCAGAACGCCAGGGCCTGCGCCCGGCGGGTGACCTCGGTGTGCCGGTCGTCGCGCAACGCCTGCACCGGCGTGCCGGGGAGCGTGTCGTCCTCGCGGAACAGCCACTCGAAGGCCTGCTCGTCGGTGAAGCCGCCGTCCTTGAGCACGGTCAGCAGCCCGGGCAGGTGCTTGAGGATCACGCCGTCCTGGACGAAGGCGGCGGGGATCTTGCCGTTGCCGCTGCCGGGGACGGCCATCAGCTTCCGGTCGCGCAGCAGCTGCCGGACCCGGTTCGGCGAGGTGCCGAGGAGCTGGGCGACCTCCGCAGGCGTCAACGTGTCCATAGGGTGCGAGCCTATGGCGCATCCATCCCCAGCCGACAGCCCGGTGCCGGGGCAGCGACGGCGTGCCGTGGGCGAGGAGACCCCGGAGGACCGGGAGCCGCCCTTCCTCGATCTGGAGCGGCTCGAGGACGACGCGCGCGAGCGGCTGCCCGCCGACGTCTTCGACTACTACGCCGGCGGGGCGGAGTCCGAGACGACGCTGCGCGAGGCGCCGGGCTCCTGGCGGTCGTGGCGGCTGCGGCCCCGCGTGCTGCGCGGCGTCACCGCCGTCCCGCTGGACACCGAGCTGCTGGGCAGCCCGGTGCGCTCCCCGATCGGCGTCGCGCCGTGGGCCTACCAGGGCATGGCGCACGCGGACGGCGAGCTGGCCACCGCCCGCGGCGCGGCGGCCGCCGGGTCGCTGATGACCGTCTCGACCAGCGCCACGCACACGCTCGAGGAGGTCGCGGCCGAGGCCGGCGGCTCGCCCCGGTGGTTCCAGCTCTACCGGCTGCACTCCGGCGCGCACACCGACGACCTGGCCCGCCGCGCCGGCGACGCCGGGTACGCCGCCCTCGTGCTCACCGTCGACCTGCCGCTGCTGGGCCGCCGACGCCGCGACCTGCGGCACGACTTCGCCCTGCCCGCGGGCCTGCGGATGGCCAACCACCCCGGTGACGGCGACCGGCCGGGCCTGCAGGACCTCGCGACGGCGACCTGGACCTTCGACGACATCCCCCGCTTCGCCGACCTCTCCGGCCTGCCCGTCGTCGTCAAGGGCGTGCTGCGCGGCGACGACGCCACCCGCTGCGTGCAGACCGGGGCGTCGGCCGTCTGGGTCTCCACCCACGGCGGGCGGCAGGTCGATCCGGCCGTCGCCAGCGCGCACGCGCTGCCCGAGGTGGTGGACGCCGTCGGCGACGACGTCGAGGTCTACGCCGACGGCGGCATCCGCTCCGGCTCGGACGCGCTCACCGCGCTGGCGCTCGGGGCGCGGGCGGTGTTCGTCGGGCGGCCCACGATCTGGGGCCTGGCCTCCGGCGGTGCCGACGGCGTCACGCGCGTCCTGACCGGGCTCGGCGAGGAGCTCGCGCACACCATGGCGCTGTGCGGCCTGGACGACGTCCGGTCGGTGCCCCGCGACACGGTCGTGGCCGCGCGATAACCTCGACCCGGGCCGTGACTGGCGCGAAGAGGTGGGCACCCACCGGGGAGCGGCCCTGCACCCCCTGCCGCGCGCCTGGGCGCCCCCTGTTGACGATGCCGGCCAGGAGAACCCCATGACCACCGCGCCTTCCACGACCCCGGCCACCGCCTTCGACGCGGCCACGGCCTCCGACGCCTACCGCAGCGCGCTGCAGGTGATCGGCGCCGTCGAGCCCCGGGTCGCCGCCGCGATCAGCCAGGAGCTCACCGACCAGCGCGAGTCGCTCAAGCTGATCGCCAGCGAGAACTACGCCAGCCCCGCCGTGCTGCTCACCATGGGCAACTGGTTCAGCGACAAGTACGCCGAGGGCACCGTCGGGCACCGCTTCTACGCCGGCTGCCAGAACGTCGACACCGTCGAGGCGCTCGCCGCCGAGCACGCCCGCGAGCTGTTCGGCGCCCCCTACGCCTACGTCCAGCCGCACTCCGGCATCGACGCCAACCTGGTCGCCTTCTGGGCCGTGCTCGCCCAGCGGGTGGAGCTGCCCGCCCTCCAGCAGGCCGGCGCCAAGCACGTCAACGGCCTCACCGAGGCCGACTGGGCCACCCTGCGCCGCGCCCTGGGCGACCAGCGCATGCTCGGCATGTCCCTCGACGCCGGCGGCCACCTCACCCACGGCTTCCGCCCGAACATCAGCGGCAAGATGTTCGAGCAGTCCTCCTACGGCACCGACCCGTCGACCGAGCTGCTCGACTACGACGCCGTCCGCGCGCGGGCCCGCGAGTTCAAGCCGCTGATCCTCATGGCCGGCTACTCCGCCTACCCGCGCCGGGTGAACTTCGCGACGATGCGCGAGATCGCCGACGAGGTGGGCGCCACGCTCGTCGTCGACATGGCGCACTTCGCCGGGCTGGTCGCCGGCAAGGTGCTCACCGGCGACTTCGACCCGGTGCCGCACGCCCACGTCGTCACCAGCACCAGCCACAAGTCGCTGCGCGGCCCCCGCGGCGGGTTCGTGCTCGCCCAGGAGGAGTTCGCCGAGTCCGTCGACCGCGGCTGCCCGATGGTGCTCGGCGGCCCGCTGCCGCACGTCATGGCCGCCAAGGCCGTCGCGTTCGCCGAGGCCCGCCGTCCCGAGTTCGCCGGTTACGCCCAGCAGGTCGCCGACAACGCGCAGAGCCTGGCCGAGGGCCTGGGGAAGCGCGGCGCCCGCCTGGTCACCGGCGGCACCGACAACCACCTCGTGCTGCTCGACGTCACAGCCTTCGGCCTCACCGGCCGGCAGGCCGAGTCCGCGCTGCTGGACGCGGGCATCGTCACCAACCGCAACGCCATCCCGGCCGACCCGAACGGCGCCTGGTACACCTCCGGCGTCCGCCTGGGCACCCCGGCGCTCACCACCCGCGGCTTCGGCTCGGAAGAGTTCGACCGGACGGCGGAGCTCATCGTCGACGTCCTCACCGGCGCCACGCCGACCGCGACGCGGGACGGTGGCGTCTCCAAGGCCAAGTACGTGCTCACCGACGGGCTGGCCGACCGGACCCGCTCCGCCACCGCCGAGCTGCTCGCCGCGCACCCGCTCTACCCGGGTCTGGACCTGGGCTGAGGGGTCCTGGGGCCGGTGTGACAGGAGAACCCATCGCACCGGCCCCGCTCGCGCGTGTGGGCCTCCGCCGGCCCCCGGCCCTCCTACACTCGATCAGGTGGACACCGCCGTGACCGACCCCGTGGTCGGGCTCGTACTCGAGGGGCGCTACCGCCTCGAGGAGCGGGTGGCGCGCGGGGGCATGTCCACCGTCTACTCGGCCACCGACCTGCGGCTGCACAAGACCGTCGCGGTCAAGGTCATGGCCGAGCACCTGGCCCACGACCCCACCTTCGTCGACCGGTTCACCCGCGAGGCGCGGGCCGCGGCGATGCTCAGCCACCCCAACGTCGTCGGCGTCAGCGACCAGGGCAGCGACCAGGGCCTGGTGTTCCTCGTCATGGAGCTGGTGCGCGGCCGCACCCTGCGCGACCTGCTGACCGCCCGCGGCCGGCTCACCGTGGCCGAGGCGTTCGCCGTCCTCGAGCCGGTGCTGTCGGGGCTCACCGCCGCGCACCGCGCCGGCATCGTGCACCGCGACATCAAGCCGGAGAACGTCCTCATCGGCGTCGACGGCGTGGTCAAGGTCGCCGACTTCGGGCTGGCCCGCGCCGTCGTCGGCACCGGGCAGACCAGCCAGACCGGCGGCGTGCTCATAGGCACCGTCGCCTACCTCTCCCCCGAGCAGCTGGAGCGCGGCCGCGCCGACGCCCGCTCCGACATCTACGCCGCCGGCATCGTGCTGTCAACGAGATGCTCACCGGGCACCCGCCGTACGGCGGCGACACCCCGCTCGCGGTGGCCTACCAGCACGTGCACCACGACGTCCCCGCGCCGTCGGCCGAGGTGCCCGGGCTGCCGTGGGCGGTCGACGAGCTGGTCGCGCGCGGTACCCGCCGCGACCCGGCCGGGCGGCCGATCGACGCGGGCGCGTTCCTCGCCGAGCTCGCCGACGTGCGCAAGGACGTCGGCATCGAGCCGGTGCCGGTGCCCACCGGCCGAAGCACCGCCGGCCCCGGCACGCTCCGCCCCACCAACCGGCCCACCCGCCCGCGGCACCCCAGCAACCCGGGGACCGCCGTGCTCGGCGCGCAGCGCGGCGGCCGCACCACCGCCATGCCGGGCATGGGCGCCGGCCCCACGACCGACGTGCAGGGCCGCCGCCCCGGCATCGACCGGGCGCGTCCCGGCGTGCCGCAGCACATCCGCCGGCGCCGGGCTCGCTTCGCCGTCGCCGTCGTCGTCCTGCTGGCGATCACCATCGGCGCGATCGGCTGGTGGATGGGCAGCGGCCGCTGGACCGACGTCCCCGCCCTGGTGGGCAAGTCCCGCGAGGCCGCCGTCGACCTGCTGCAGGACGCGGGCCTGGACCCGAAGCCGGTGGTCGAGGAGTGGAGCGAGACCGTGGCGGCGGGCACCGTGATCTCCACCGACCCCGTGGCCGGCCGCGAGGCCATCCGCGGCACCGACGTGCGGGTCGTCGTCTCCAAGGGGCCGGAGCGCTACACCGTCCCGGCCGAGCTCGTGGGCCGCCCCGCCGACGAGGTGGAGGCCGAGCTGCAGGAGACCGTGCCGGTGCAGGTCACCCGCAGCGACGTCTACGACAACGACGTGGACGCCGGCCTGGTCACCGGCTTCGACCCCGCCCCCGGTTCTGCGCTGCAGCGCGACCAGGTGGTCACCATGCTGGTCAGCAAGGGCCACGCGCCGGTCGGCGTCCCCGACGTGACCGGCCAGTCGCCGGAGCAGGCGGTGGCCAACCTGGAGGCGCTCGGTTTCAGCGTGGAGCGGGCGGACGACGGCCGCAGCGCCGACGTCGACAAGGGCGAGGTCATGGCGATCGAGCCCGCCCCCGGTCGCGAGGCGCCCTATCGCAGCACCGTGACGATCCAGGTCTCGGCGGGCGTTCCGCTGGTCACCGTGCCCGACGTCGTCGGCATGAACGAGGCCGAGGCGACCGCCGCGCTCGAGGCGGTCGGGTTGCAGGTGGAGTCCACCCGGTTCTTCGGCAACCGCGTCTTCCGGCAGAGCGTGAGCCCGGGCGAGACCGTCGAGCAGGGCTCCAAGATCACCATCCTCCTGACGTTCGGATAGGCACCTCCTCCGTGAGCACTCCCTCGCGTGTGCCGCCCATCGGCGCGCACATCCAGATCAAGGGCGGCCTGGCCAAGGGCGGACTCCCGTACACCGACGCCGTCGGTGCGGCCGCCGTCCAGGTGTTCGTCGGCAACCCGCGCGGCTGGAGGCTGACCCCCGGCGACCCCGCGCAGGACGCGCTGTTCACCGCCGGCTGCACCGAGCGCGGCGTGCCCTCCTTCATCCACACACCGTTCCTGGTGAACGTCGGCTCCCCCACCGAGGCCACGGTCGAGCAGTCCATCGCCTCGATCGCGCACAACCTGGCCCGCGGCGCCCAGCTGGGCTGCCAGGGCGTGGTCGTGCACGCGGGCTCCGCCGTCGGCGAGGACCGCTACGAGCACGCGCTGCGGCAGCTGCACGAGCGGCTGCTGCCGGTGCTCGAGGCCGCCGACCCGGCCGGGCCGCGGCTGCTGATCGAGCCGACCGCCGGCGGCGGCAAGGCGCTGGCGGCCACCGTCGAGGAGCTCGGCCCGTACTTCGCCGCGCTCGAGGACCACCCGCTGGTCGGCGTCTGCTTCGACACCTGCCACATCTGGGCGGCCGGGCACGACCTGGTCACCCCCGGCGGGATGGCGGCGACCCTCGACCTGCTCGAGTCCACCGTCGGTCCGGGCCGGCTGGGCCTGGTGCACGCCAACGACTCGCTCGACGGGTGCGGGTCGAAGCGGGACCGGCACACCACCATCGGCGAGGGCTCTATCGGGGTCGCGCCGTTCGCCGAGCTGCTGGCGCACCCCTCGATGGCCGGCGTCCCCGTCGTCGTCGAGACGCCGTCGGAGAAGGACGGCGACCCGTGCGGCGGCCACGCCGCGGACATCAAGCTGCTCAACTCGCTGATCCCGGACCCCGCCGGTCCGTAGGTTCCGGTCGCGCGGGAGGCGCGGCTTCTGAGCCTGCCCGCGGCTCGGTGATCACCCCGCACTGAGGGCTGCCCGACCGGTGGACCGAGCAGCCACTGGTGCGGGATGATCATGCCTGTGGACGGCGCCGCGGCGCTCGGACCTGATCGACGATCGTCTCCGACCGTGGCACTTCCCCAGGACGACGTCTTCCGCGGCAGCGACGCCCTGCGCGAGGGCCTCGTGACCCGGGCGCAGCTGCGCGGACCACGGTGGCGCCGGCTCCGCCAGGACGTCTACTGCAGCGCACAGCTGCCGATCACGCACGACCTCGCGGCGCGGGCCGTCGCCCTCGTCGCACCACCGCAGACCGTGTTCGCCGGACTGACCGCGGCCTCGTGGTGGAGCATGCGCGACCCCTTCGCCGGCCCGGAGGATCCCGTCGAGCTGGTTCTCCCGCCCGGGGTCCGCTGGAACCCTGGGCCCGGCGTCGTCGTCCGCCAGGCGGCGCCGTCCGACGACGTCGTCACCGACGGCCGGCTGCGGTACACCGGCCGGACCCGGACGGCCCTCGACCTCATCCGACGCGGCCCGCTGGACGACGCCGTCGTGCTCCTCGATCGCCTCGTGCACTCCCGGGTCGCGTTCCTCGACGACGTGCGCGAGGCGGCCGCCCGGCTGCCGCGCTGCCGTGGCAGCGCTCAGGCGCGTCGGGTCGCCGGTCTCGCCGACGGCCTGGCCCAATCGCCGCCGGAGACCCGTCTTCGGCTGCTGCTCCACCGGAGCTCGCTGCCGGCACCGGTCGCGCAGCTGGAGATCCGGCACGACCGGCGCTTCGTGGCGCGGGTCGACTTCGCGTTCCCGGACCAGAAGCTGGCCGTGGAGTACGACGGCGCCTGGCACGGTGGGCCGTCGCAGCTCGGCGAGGACCGGGCCCGCATGAACCGCCTGCTGGCCGCCGGCTGGCGGGTCCTGTTCGTCACGGCCGCGGACATGCGGGACCCCGGGGCGCTCCTCGACCGGATCGCCGCAGCGCTGCTCGCGTGATCAGCACGCGCTCATGGCTGCCCACGACCGTCGCCCGACCACCACGAGCGCGTGCTGATCATGGGTCAGCGGGCGAGCAGCTCCGTGAGCACGGCGCCGGCGCGGTCGACCGCGGCGTCGTCGACGTCGAGGTGCGTCACCAGGCGGACACGGGTCGGGCTCACCTGCGAGACGAGCACGCCCTGCGCCTTGGCCGCCTCGGCGAGCACCGGCGCGTTCACGTCGTCGAGGACGACCATGTTCGTCTCCACCGACGCCGGGTCGACGCCGAGCCGCGTGGCCAGCGCCTGCGCCCGCGCGTGGTCCTCGCCGAGCCGCGGCAGGTGGTGCTCCAGCGCGTACAGGCAGGCGGCGGCCAGCACGCCGACCTGGCGCATGCCGCCGCCGAGCCGCTTGCGCCAGAGCCGGGCGGTCGCGATGCGCTCGGCCGAGCCGACCAGCACCGAGCCGACCGGCGCCCCCAGGCCCTTGGAGAAGCAGACCGAGGCCGTGTCGGCCAGCCGGCCGTAGGTGTCCAGCGCGACCCCGGAGGCGACGTGCGCGTTCCAGATGCGGGCGCCGTCGAGATGCACCGCGACCCCGGCGCCCCGCGACCACGCCCACAGCGCCTCCAGCTCGCCCAGCGGCTGGACCCGGCCGAAGCCGCGGTTGTGCGTGTTCTCCACGGCGATCGCCGCGGTCGCGGTGAGGTGCCAGTCACCCCGGGGGCGGACCTGGGCGATCAGCGCGTCGGCGTCCAGCCGGCCGCGGTCGGAGACGACGGTGCGCGTGGAGATGCCGAAGACCGCGGCCGCGGCACCCATCTCGTAGGTGACCACGTGCGCGTCGGCGTCGCAGAGCACCTCCTGGCCCGGCTCGCAGACCAGGCGCATCCCGATCTGGTTGCCCATGGTCCCCGACGGCACGAACAGCGCCGCCTCGTGACCGAACAGCGCCGCCGTCCGCTCCTCCAGCGCGCGGACGGTGACGTCCTCGCCGTAGACGTCGTCCCCGACCTCGGCGTCGGCCATCGCCGCCCGCATCCCGGCGGTGGGCCGGGTGACGGTGTCCGAGCGGAGGTCGACGAGCGCCGTCACCCGCGCAGCATCTCGGCGACGAGGAACGCCAGCTCCAGGGACTGCCCGGTGTTCAGCCGCGGGTCGCAGGCGGTCTCGTAGCGGCTGTTGAGGTCCTCGTCGCTGATCTCCATCGCGCCACCGAGGCACTCGGTGACGTCCTCGCCGGTGAGCTCGACGTGGATGCCGCCGGGCCAGGTGCCCAGCCCGCGGTGCACGTCGAAGAAGCCGAGCACCTCGTCGACGACGCGGTCGAAGTGGCGGGTCTTGTAGCCGCTGGGCGACTCGTGGGTGTTGCCGTGCATCGGGTCGCACTGCCACACGACCTGGTGGCCGCTGGCGGTGACCTTCTCGACGATCGCCGGCAGGACGTCGCGGATCTTGCCGTTGCCCATCCGGCTGATCAGCGTCAGCTTGCCCGGGAGACCCTCGGGGTCCAGCCGCTCGACGAGCTCGGTGGCCTGCTCCGGCGTCGTCGTCGGGCCGATCTTGACCCCGATCGGGTTGGCCAGCTTGGAGACGAACTCGATGTGCGCGCCGTCCATCTGCCGGGTGCGCTCCCCCACCCACACGAAGTGGGCGCTCAGCGCGTAGGGGCGGCCCTCGTGCATGCGCAGCAGGGCTCGCTCGTAGTCCAGGATCAGCGCCTCGTGCGAGTTGTAGAGCTCCACGGCGCGCAGCGCCTCGGAGTCGACGCCGCAGGCCTTCATGAACGCCAGGGCCCGGTCGATCTCGCGGGCGATGACCTCGTACCGCACGCCGGCCGGCGAGCTGGCGACGAAGTCCTGGTTCCAGTTGTGCACCGCGTGCAGGTCGGCCAGGCCGCCCTTGGCGTAGGCGCGGATCATGTTCATCGCCGCGGCGGAGTTCGCGTAGGCGCGCACCAGGCGGTACGGGTCGGGGATGCGCTTCTCCAGCACCGGCTCCAGGTCGTTGACCATGTCGCCGCGGTAGGAGGGCAGGCCCAGGGCGTCGGTGTCCGACGAGCGGGGCTTGGCGTACTGGCCGGCGACCCGGCCGACCTTCACCACCGGCACGCTCGCCCCGTAGGTGAGGACGACGGCCATCTGCAACAGCGTCCGCGTGGTCGCCTGCAGGTGCGGCTCGGTGTTGAGGTCGAAGGTCTCGGCGCAGTCGCCGCCCTGGAGCAGGAAGGCCCTGCCCTGGGCCACGTCGGCGAGCTGGGCGCGCAGCGCGTCGACCTCGCTGGGCGCGACGATCGGCGGCACGGTGGACAGCGTGCCGAGCACGGCGTCGAGCGCGGCGCGGTCGGGCCAGGCCGGTTGCTGGGCGGCGGGCAGCTCCCGCCACCGGTCCAGACCGGGGACGAGCTCGGCAGGATCGGTGAGAGTCACGTACCCGAGGGTACGGCGCGCGCTCCCGGGCTCCGGGAGAGACGCCTCACCCGAAGAAGACCTCGGCCTCCGCGTAGCGCTCCGGGGGCACCAGCTTCAGCTGCGCGGTGGCCTCGCTGAGCCGCACCCGGACGATGTCGGTGCCGCGCAGGGCGACCATGATCCCGGACGCGCCGTCGTGCACGGCGTCGATCGCGGCCAGCCCGAAGCGGGTGGCCAGCACCCGATCGAACGGCGACGGCGTCCCCCCGCGCTGGACGTGCCCGAGGACGACGGCCCGCGCCTCGCGGTTGGTGCGCTCCTCGATGACCGCGGCCAGCGCCGCGCCGATCCCGCCGAGGCGGACGTGGCCGAAGGCGTCCTTCTCCCCCGTCGCCAGCTGCAGGGCACCGTCGACGGGTGCGGCCCCCTCCGAGACGACGACGATCGGCGAGAAGCCCGACTCGAAGCGGGACAGGCAGTGCCCGACGACGGCGTCGACGTCGAACGGCTTCTCCGGGATGAGGACGACGTTGGCGCCCCCGGCCATGCCCGCGTGCAGCGCGATCCAGCCGGCGTGCCGCCCCATCACCTCGACCACGAGCGTGCGGTGGTGGCTGTCGCCGGTGGTGTGCAGCCGGTCGATCGCCTCGGTCGCCACGCCCACGGCGGTGTCGAAGCCGAAGGTGTAGTCGGTGGCGTCGAGGTCGTTGTCGATCGTCTTCGGCACGCCGACGACGGCGACGCCGGCCTCGGCCAGCCGGGTCGCGACGCCGAGGGTGTCCTCGCCGCCGATGGGGATCAGCGCGTCGATGCCGAGCCGCTCGAGGGTGGCCAGCACGCGCTCCCCGCCGTCGGCCACGGCGTAGGGGTTGGTGCGCGAGGTGCCCAGCACGGTGCCGCCGCGGGGCAGGATGCCGCGGACGGCGGCGAGGTCCAGCGGGACGGTGTCGCCCTCGATCGCGCCCCGCCAGCCGTCGCGGAAGCCGACGATCTCGTCGCCGTGCACCCCGATCCCCTTGCGGACCACCGCGCGGATGACCGCGTTGAGGCCGGGGCAGTCGCCGCCGCCGGTCAGGATGCCGATGCGCATGCGTTCCTCCGCGAAGGGCCGTGCCGCTGCCAGGTGGGCAGAGCACATGATGCCGCAGGTGGTGCCCTCGTGCGGCCGGTTCAGCCGGTCGCCATCGACCAGGTCGTGGGTCCGTCGGGCGCGAGCTGCGTCTCGGCGCGGACGGCGAAGCCGTGGCCCTCGTAGAACGGCACGTTGGCCGGGTTCATCGTGTCCAGGCAGGCGACCAGGCCGGCCTCCCGGGTAGCCGTCAGGCCGCGCTCGAGCAGCTCCCCGCCGCCGCCGCGGTGCCAGCTGCCGGGGTCGACGCCGAGCAGGTGGAGGTAGGCGTGCGGCTCGGCCGGGCGGTGCGCGGTGAGCGAGCCCATGGCCGTGCCCACCTCGAGGGCGCGCTCGGGGCCCATGAGCGCGGTCATCAGCCCGCCCATCGAGGGCAGCTCGTCGGGCCCGGCGTCCGCGGCGTCGTCCGGCGCGGGGGCCGGCCACCGCCACATGGCCACGCCGACGGGATCCGGGCGGTGCAGCACGTCGACCCGGCCCTCGGTCAGGTAGTGCTCGGCGAACAGGCCGAACAGCGCCGCGCACGCGTGCGGCCGCACGTCGGGGTCGGGGAAGAACCAGACCATGAGCGGGTCGTCGGTGAACGCGCGGGCCAGGACGGTGCGCGCGCGGACGGCGCTGATCTCTGCCACGCGGTGCACTCTGGCAGAGATCAGCGCCCGGCTTCCATGGCCTTCCAGCGGGCGAGGTTGTAGCGGGCGTCGACCAGCGCGTCGTGCACGCCGTCGGGCTTGGGCGGCAGCGGCGGCCGGCCGCGGTCGTCCCAGCGCTGCCGCAGCTCGCGGGTGAACCGCGGGATCGGCCGGGGCAGCGCGGTCATCGCGCCCCACAGCTGGGCCAGGGCGACGTGGTCGTAGGCGGCGAACCAGGCCCACAGCTCGACCTCCTCGCCCGGGCCGGTGAGGAAGGCGAGCAGGTCGTCGCGGATGCGGTCGCGGGTGCGCCAGGCCTTGTCGGCCGGCGGCGGCAGCTGGTCGAGCACGTTGCGCCGCACCCACGGGATGGCCTTGCGCTCGTCGAACTGGGTGCTGACGGCGTAGAACTCGCGCCCGGTCTCGTCCACGACGCCGATCGAGACCAGGTCGATCGTGGTGCCGTCCTCGATGAACTCGGTGTCGTAGAAGAAGCGGCGCACGGCGACCACGGTAGGCGGGAGCTAGGAACGGGACGCCAGGACGGCCGGCCCCTCGGGCAGCTCGGCCTTCGACGCCGCCGACTCGAGGACCCCGTGCACCACCAGGCGCTCCCGGTTGGAGAACTTCGGGTGGCAGGTGGTCAGCGTGATGTAGGCGTCGTCGGCCCAGGCCGAGGGCTTCCCGGGGACTGCTGCCACGACGCTGACGTCCGCGGGGTCGACGACCAGCTGCTCGGTGACGCGGTAGGTGAACCAGGTGTCCACCGTCTCGACGACGAGCTGGTCGCCGGGCTCGAGCCGGTCGAGCGCGCCGAACGGGCTCCCCTGGCCGATGCGGTGGCCGGCGAGGGCGAAGTTGCCGATCTCGCCGGGCAGTGCGGTGCCCGGGTAGTGCCCCGGCCCCTCGGCCAGTTCATCCGGGTCGACGCCCTCGACCACCGCCCGCGGCGCCCAGCCGGCGCCGAACTCCGGCACGTGCAGGAAGGCGAAGGCGTCACCGAACTCCGGACCGGCGGGGGCGGGCACCGCGGGGGCCGCCCACTCCTCCCGCAGGTCGTCAGCAACCTGCTCCTGCTGGCGGTCGGAGAGCCAGTCGGTCACGTAGACCTGGTGGACGAGGAAGAGGAGGCCCACCAGGCCGGCGGTGAGCACCAGCTGCGAGACGCCGCTGACGATCCTGCGGAGCACGGTGGACCTCCTCTCCCCTACGACGTCCTGATCAGAGGGCGCTGCCGTTGCGGCGACGGCGGGACAGCACCGTGCCCGCGCCACCGGCGGCCACGGCCGTCCCGGTGAGGACCGCCAGACCGATCACCGAGGCGCCGGTGTTGGGCAGCTTGGTGCCGGTGTTGACGGTGTTCGACGGCGGCGTCGCGGTGAAGTCCGCGGCCGCGGTCGAGGTGAGCCCGTCCCGGTCGGTGACGGTCAGGCTGGCCGTGTAGGTGCCGGGTCCGTTCGGGACCGAGACCTGGTACTGGCTGGCCGTGCTGGTGCTCACGACCGCGTTGGTCGCCTTGTTGGTCACCGTCCAGGCGTAGGAGAGCGCGTCGCCGGCGTCCGGGTCAGATGGAGCCGCGGCCGGACAGGATGAAGGTCCGGTAGTCGGCGTCGCCCGCGTCGTTCACCGCGACCGAGGCGCTGGGCGCCCGGTTGGCCAGGTCGAAGACGAACGTGTTGCAGCCGAACGTCACCGAGTCGACCGAGGCCTGGAAGCCGGTGGCCGAGGTGCCGTTCAGGTTGATGCCGAAGGACTGGATGACCGCGTCCGGCTGGGCCAGGCTGATCTCGTCGAGCGTGCCCCAGTTGGGCGAGCCGTGGCCGGTCCGGTCCGGCAGCCCGGGCAGGTCCCGGGTGCTCCACCAGGTGTTCTGCTTGCCGGCCTGCGACTGGTAGTACGGCTCGAAGACCAGCGTGGTGAAGCCGCCCGCGACGGCCGGGCCGTTGTAGTCGAGCACCATCTCGTAGGTGACGTCGCCGCCGCCGGCCGAGCCGACCGGCAGCGCGTCGCCGCGCTGGAACTCGTATCCGTAGTTCGACTGCGCGGTCTGGCCGGCCAGCGGCACACCTTGCGACCGAGATCGGGTAGGTGACGGTGACCTTGCCGTTGCCCTGGGCCGCGGTCAGCCAGAGGTTGTCCGGCTGGTCGCGCAGCTCGGCGGAGCCGAGCAGGCCCTGGGTGTCACCGTCGCGGGTGGTGACGACGAAGCCGCTGCCGGCACCGAGGGCCTCGACCTCCTGGGAACCACAGGCGCTGGCCGAGGCGAGGCCCGGCGCCAGGGTGGCGAGCGTGGCGAAGGTGCCGGCGGCGAGAGCGCCGGTGAGCAGCGATGCGGTGGTGCGCTTCATGGAGGGATCGCTTCCGTGAGGAGGACGCTCCCGGCCGGCGCGCGTTCGGCACCGGCGGGCAGTTCCCTGGGCGCACCCAGAGCGACGATCGCGGCCGTGACCGCTCCCCCGTGCCCGGTGTTCCCCCGTGAACCACGACGGGGCAGTTCCGAGTCGCTCCCGTCGAGCAAGGGGAGCGTCAGCTACGCGCAGTCACCGGCAGAAGGGGATTCACCCGTTCGGAACGCCGCCTCACCCCGATCTCACCCTCGATCGCTACCGACGGTGATCGGGCACCGCTCGACCCGTGAGCCGATCAGCCGGCGTGCGGGGGCCCGGGCTCCTGCCAGCTGTCCCGCACCGCCACCGCTTCGACCTCGACGAGCTGGTCCGGGTAGCCGAGCAGGGTGACCCCCACCAGGGTGCTCGGGGCGTCGTGGTCGCCCAGCTCCTCGCGGACGACGGCCCACGCGGCGAGCAGGTCGGCGCGGTCGGCGGTCGCCACGTAGACCGTCGTCTTCAGGACGTCGCGGAGCCCGGCGCCGGCCGCCTCCAGCGCCGTCCGCAGGTTCGTCATCACCTGGCGCGCCTGGCCGGTGACGTCGCCGACGGCCACCGTGGCACCGTCGGCGTCCAGCGGGCACGCGCCGGCGGTGTAGACCATCCGGCCGGGGTCGGTGACGGCGGCGTAGGCGCAGGGGGCGGGCGCGCTCAGCGTCGGCGGGCGGACGAGCTCGATGCCTGCTGGTCACCCGGCGATCATCCCCGCCACGGCAGCCGGTCGCCGGTCGAGAGCGCTAGGTTCGCGGGCATGCCGGTCTTGGCCATCGACGCAGGTACCACCGGGGTGACGGCGCTCGTCGTGGGTGAGGACGGCGACGTCCAGGCCCGCGGCTACCGAGAGTTCGCCCAGCTCTTCCCCCGCCCCGGCTGGGTGGAGCACGAGCCCGACGACATCTGGACGGCGACCGTCGCCGCCTGCCGCGAGGCCCTGGCCGCCGCCCCCGACCGGCCCACCTGCATCGGGATCACCGACCAGCGCGAGACCGCCGTCCTGTGGGACCGGCGCACCCTGCACTCCCCCCGCCCGGCCATCGTCTGGCAGGACCGCCGCACCACCGGCATCTGCGACCGGCTGCGCGCCCACGGCGTCGAGCCGCGCGTCGCCGAGCTCACCGGCCTGCGCCTGGACCCGTACTTCACCGGCACGAAGTTCGCCTGGCTGGCCGAGCACGAGCCGCGCACGTGGGCCGGCGTCCGGGACGGCGCGCTGGCGCTGGGCACCGTCGACTCGTACCTGATCGCCCGGCTCACCGGCGGCGCGGTGCACGTCACCGACCCGAGCAACGCCAGCCGCACGCTGCTGTTCGACCTGGCGAAGGGCGAGTGGTCCGACGAGCTGTGCGACCTGTTCGACGTCCCCCGCGCCGCGCTGCCCGAGCTGGTGCCGAACTCCGGCGTCGTCGGCACCACCGACCCCGACGCCTTCCTCGGGCTGTCGCTGCCCATCGCCGGCATGGCCGGCGACCAGCAGGCCGCGCTCTTCGGGCAGGCGTGCTTCTCCCCCGGCGACAGCAAGTGCACCTACGGCACCGGCTCGTTCGTGCTCACCAACACCGGCTCGACACCGGTCCGGTCGGACGCCGGGCTGCTCACCACCGTCGCCTGGGACCTCGGCGACGGGCTGGTCTACGCCCTCGAGGGCGCCATCTTCGTCACCGGCGCCGCGGTGCAGTGGCTGCGCGACGGGCTGGGCCTCATCGACTCCGCGGCCGAGATCGAGGGGCTGGCCCGCACCGTCCCCGACTCCGGTGACGTCGTCTTCGTCCCGGCGCTCACCGGCATGGGCGCCCCGCACTGGGACCCGCACGCCCGCGGCGCGATCCTCGGCCTCACCCGCGGCACGACCCGCGCGCACATCGCCCGCGCCACGCTCGAGGCGCTGGCCTTCGAGGTGCGCGACGTCGTCGACGTCATGGTCGACGAGGCCGGGTTGTCGGTGCCGGAGCTCTCGGCCGACGGCGGCGCGAGCGCCAACGACCTGCTGATGCAGCTGCAGGCCGACCAGCTCGGCGTCCCCGTGCGCCGTCCGGTGGTCACCGAGACGACGGCGCTCGGCGCGGCGTTCCTGGCCGGGCTGGGCACCGGCGTGTGGGGGTCGACCGACGAGCTGGCGCGCACCTGGGCGCTGGACCGCCGGTTCGACCCCGAGCCCGGCCGCCGGGACGACGGCCGGCACGACCGGTGGAAGGACGCCGTCGGCCGCGCCGGCCGCTGGACCGGCTGACGCCCGGTCAGGCGCCCGGGGTGCGGTTGCCGACGGAGTTGGCGCCGAACTCGCGCCCGTCGAGCGCGGCGATGTCGCGCTCCAGCTGCGGCACCTGGGTGGCCGCGGCCCGCATGACCAGCTTCTCCGAGAGCGCGCCGGTGACCACCTGGCGCAGCGCGGCGACCGTGCCGACCGAGCGGGGCACGAAGACGCGGCGGCGGCGCGTCTCCAGGTTGTCGACCAGCGCCTCGGCGCAGGCGTCGACCGAGGTGAACGAACCCAGCGGGCCGGGCAGCTGCGCGCGCACCGCCTTGAAGGTGGGCAGCGCGTCCTCGGTGTCGCGCACCATGTCGGTGTCGATCCACACCGGGTGCGCGCTGGCCACGGTGACCCCGCGGTGCGCGACCTCCAGCCGCAGCACGTCGCCGAACCGCTCGACCCCGGCCTTGGACGCGCAGTAGGCGCTCATCCCGGGCAGCACGGTGAAGGAGGCGGCGGAGGCGACCAGCAGCACGTGCCCCTTCCGCTTCGCGATCTCGGGCAGCGCGGCGTGCGCGGTGAGCATCGTGCCGGTCAGGTTGACCTCGATGGTCCGCGCCAGGGCGTGCGCCGAGGAGGTCATCACCGTGGTCAGCGGCGCGATGCCGGCGTTGGCGACGACGACGTCCAGCCCGCCGAAGGTGTCGACGGTCCGCTGGACCGCCGAGCGGAGCGCGTCGGGGTCGGTGACGTCGGCCTCCACCCAGAGGTGCTCGGGGCCGAGCTGGTCGGCCACGCGGGCCAGCTCGTCGGGCTCCAGGCCGACCAGCGCCACCCGGGCGCCGCGGGCGGCGGCCTTGCGGGCCAGGGCCGCGCCGATGCCGCGGGCCGCGCCGGTGATCAGCACCGACTTCCCGGCGAGGGGGGTTCGCTTCGTGCGGAAGGCCATGCCGGCTCCTCGGGTCCCGGGCGCTCGGACCGAGCGCCTGCTGGAAAGCCGTTGTAGCTTGTTGAGCGTTGCTCAGCAACCGGAGTCGCGACCCCGAGGAGCCGATCGGTGACCAGCACGCTCGAGAGCCAGCCCACCCCCACCCCGGAGCCCCACGGCGCCGTGCGGGACGTCGGCGTGGCGATCATCGGATCGGGCTTCGCCGGCCTCTGCATGGCGATCGCGCTGCGCCGCCGGGGCGAGACGGACTTCGTCCTCCTGGAGCGCGCCCACGACGTCGGCGGCACGTGGCGGGACAACACCTATCCGGGCGCGGCCTGCGACGTGCAGTCCAACCTCTACTCGTTCTCCTTCGCGCTGAACCCGGACTGGGGCCGCTCCTACTCCGAGCAGCCGGAGATCCAGGCCTACCTGCAGCGGACGGCGGACCGGTTCGACGTCCGACGGCACTGCGTGTTCGGCGCCGAGGTGACCGCCGCGCGCTGGGACGACGCCGCGCGCCGCTGGCGGGTCACCACGACCGCCGGCGAGTTCCGCGCCCGCATCCTGGGTCTCGGCCGCCGGCGCGCTGGCCGACCCCACCTATCCCGACATCGCCGGCCTGGACTCCTTCGCCGGCACGGTCATGCACTCCGCCCGCTGGGACGCCGCCCACGACCTCACCGGCGAGAAGGTCGCCGTCATCGGCACCGGCGCCTCGGCCATCCAGGTCGTGCCGGCCATCCAGCCGCAGGTCGAGAGCATCGCGGTCTACCAGCGCACGCCCGCCTGGGTGGTGCCGCGCACCGACCACCCGGTGAAGCCCTGGATGCGCCGGCTCTACCGCTCGGTCCCCGGCCTGCAGAAGGCGATCCGCGGCGGGCTCTACCTCTTCCGCGAGTTCCTGGTCATCGGGATGGCCAAGAACCGCCGCTTCCTGCGGCCGGTCGCCACGCTGGCCAAGGCCCACCTCGAGCGCCAGGTGCGCGACCCGAAGCTGCGCGCGGCGCTCACCCCGGACTACACGATCGGCTGCAAGCGCATCCTGATCAGCAACGACTACTTCCCCGCCGTCGCCGCGCCCAACGCCGAGCTGGTCACCGCCGGCATCGCCGAGGTGCGCCCGCACTCGATCGTCACCCGCGACGGCGTCGAGCGGCCCACCGACACGATCGTGCTGGCGACCGGTTTCCACGTGACCGACCTGCCGATCGCGGAGCGGATCCGCGGGCGCGACGGCCGCAGCCTCGCCGAGGTGTGGGCCGATGGCATGGTCAGCAACCGCAGCGCCACCGTCGCCGGCTTCCCCAACCTCTTCCTGCTGGTCGGCCCGAACGTGGGCGTCGGCCACACCTCGATGGTCTACATGATCGAGTCGCAGGTGCACTACGTCGACGACGCCCTGAAGACCATGGACGCCGAGGCCCTCGAGGTCCTGGAGACCACGCGCGAGGCGCAGGAGGCCTACCGCGCGCTGATCGCGGAGAAGTCGAAGGGCACCGTCTGGCTCGGCGGCGGGTGCGCCAGCTGGTACCTGGACCAGCACGGCCACAACACCACGCTGTGGCCGGACTTCACCTTCCGGTTCCGCAGGCTGACGAGGACGCTGGACCGCGAGAACTACGTCGGCACCCCCGCCGGCGCACCGGCGGGCACCCCGGAGGTGGCGGCGTGAGCACCCCGACCGTCCTGCGCCGCGTCGCCGCCGTCCGCACCGGGGACGGCGCGCTGGTCCACGCCGTCGTCGACGGTGCCGACGACGCGCCCGCCACCGTGGTCCTCGCGCACGGCTGGACGCTCGCCCAGGCCGCCTGGGACGACGTCGCCGCGCTGCTCGCCCCGCGGGTGGCCGACGGCGAGCTGCGCCTCATCCGCTACGACCAGCGCGGGCACGGCCGCTCGACGTGGGGCCGCTACGCCGACGACGTCGCCGAGCTCTCCATCGACCAGCTCGGCGCCGACCTCGGCGACCTGCTCGACCAGCTCGTCCCGACCGGGCCGGTCGTCCTCGGCGGGCACTCGATGGGCGGCATGACGATCATGTGCCTGGCCGCGGCCCGCCCGGAGCTGTTCGGCGACCGGGTCGGTGGCGTCGCCCTCGTCTCGACGTCCGCCGGCGAGCTCGCCCCGCCCGGGGAGACCCTGGCCGAGCGGCTGCAGGTGCGGCTCGCCCCGGGCCTGGTCACCACCGCGATCGCCGGCGCCCGGGCGATCGAGCGGCTCCGGCAGCTGGTGCCCCCGGCCAGTCCGCGGCACCGGAAGATCGTCCGCGAGCTGCTCTACGGCGCGGACGCGACCGACGAGATGGTCGTCGCCGGAGCCGAGATCATGCACGCCTCGACGGTGCGCGCCTTCGCCGCGTTCTACCCGGCGCTCGGCGCGCACGACAAGCGCACCGAGCTGGCCGCGCTCACCGGCGTCCCCGTCGAGATCCTGGTCGGCGACAGCGACAAGCTGACGCCGCTGCGGCACAGTCGGACGATGGCCGGGGCGCTGCCCGACGCGCGGCTGCACGTCGCCGAGCGCACCGGGCACATGCTGATCCAGGAACGCCCGCACCTGGTCGCCGACGCGCTCGAGCGGTTGCTCGTCGCCGCGCGATGACGGCGTCCCGGTCGCGCCGCTCGGCGGACGACCGCCGGGCGCAGCTGGTGCAGATCGGCCTGGAGCTGCTGCCGACCACCCCGGTCCAGGAGCTGACCATCGACGAGGTGGCCCGCCGGGCCGGGATCAGCCGCAGCCTGCTGTTCCACTACTTCGCGACCAAGCGCGAGTACTACACGGCAGTCACCCGCGCGGCGGCCGACCTCATGCTCGAGCACCTGCTCCCCGAGCCCGGTGCACCGGCCGACGAGCAGGTCACCGGCATGCTGGACCGGTACGTCGGCTGGGTGGAGACCTTCCGCGAGAGCCACCTGGCGTTCGTGCGCGGCGCCGGCGGCGGCGACCCGTGGGTGGCCGAGGTCTACGCCGACACCCGGCAGCGGCTGGTCGAGGTGGCGCTCACCGCGCTCGACCTGCCCGACGACGCGCTGCGCCGGCAGCTGGTCCTGGCCTGGTTCGCCTTCACCGAGGACCTCGTCGGCTCCTGGGCCGACGCGCCGGCGATGAGCCGGCCCGAGCTGATCGCGCTGCTGCGCGAGGTCCTGGACCGGCTCACCGCCCGCTGAGCGTCAGGAGCAGGTGTCGAACCACCGGTCGGTGAGCGCCTGCTGCGCGGGTCAGCCCGCCAGGGAGGTGGGCGCGCGGTCGCCGGCCTCGCGCACCGGCGGCTGGAGGGTGGCGACGGCGTCCGCGGCGCTGCTGCCCGCCGTCATCGACTTCTTCACCGATGCCCCGTAGACGTCGACGTACTCCTGCCCGGAGAGCGTCATGATCTCGTACATGATCTCGTCGGTGATCGAGCGCTCGACGAAGCGGTCACCGGCCAGGCCCTCGTAGCGGGAGAAGTCCAGCGGCTCCCCGAAGCGCACGTGCACCCGCATGATCCTCCGGCCGAACGGCAGCCTCTTGTGCGAGTACGTCATGGCCACCGGGATGACCGGGACGCCGGTCTGCAGCGCCATGCGGCGCGACACCGATCTTGCCGCGGTAGAGCCGGCCGTCCGGCGAGCGCGTCCCCTCGGGGTAGATGCCCAGGATCTGGCCGCCCCGGAGGATGCGCAGCCCGGTCTGGATCGCGTCCTCGGCCGCCGACGCGCTGGTCCGGTCGATCGGCACCTGGCCGGCGCCGGAGAAGAAGGCACGCTGGAAGAAGCCCTTCACCCCCGAGCCGGTGAAGTACTCGGCCTTGGCCAGGAAGGTGACCCGGCGCCTGATCGACAGGGGCATGAACACCCAGTCGGCCGCCGACAGGTGGTTGCTGGCGATGATGGCCGCGCCGCGGGCCGGGACGTGCTCGGTGCCTTCGGCGCGGGGACGGAACAGCACCGTCACGACGGGGCCGATGCCGACGAACTTCAGGAACCAGTAGAACAACACGCCTCCCTCTGGGACTGCCAGACTAGGGATCCAGGGGGCCGTAGGACAATCGGCCGTCCACGTGCGAGGGATCACTCGCCCGCCGCCGCACCGCAGGAGCAGCCCGTGCCCTCGACCACCCCGCCGCCGCCCGCGGTGCTCCCGGGTGCCGAGCCCTTCGCGATGGCCGGCTCCGGCGTCGAGGGGCGCACCGGCGTGCTGCTGGTGCACGGCTTCACCGGCACCCCGATGAGCATGCGGCCGTGGGGCGAGCACCTCGCCGCCGAGGGCTTCGCCGTCCGGTGCCCGCTCCTGCCCGGCCACGGCACCAGCTGGCAGGACTGCAACGCCAGCACCGCCGAGCAGTGGACCGCGGCGGTCGAGGGCGCGTTCGACGAGCTGGCCGCCGGCTGCGACCGCGTCTTCGTCGCGGGCCTGTCGATGGGCGGCACGCTGGCCACCCGGCTGGCGCAGACGCGCGCCGCCGACGTCGCAGGGCTGCTGCTGGTCAACCCGGCGCTGTTCACCCGGCGGCTGGACGCCAGGCTGCTGCCGCTGATCGCCCGGCTCACCGGGAGCTGGGCGCCGATCGCCAGCGACATCAAGAAGCCCGGCGTCACCGAGCTCGCCTACGACAAGCTGCCCACCCGGGCGATGCTGCAGCTGCGCCGGCTGTGGGCGCTCACCCGCGCCGACCTGGCCCGGGTGACGGCGCCGGTCATCGTCTTCCACAGCGCCGAGGACCACGTCGTCGAGCCGGCCAACAGCGAGGCGCTGCTGACCTCGGTCTCCAGCGCCGACACCACCGAGGTCGTCCTGCGCGACAGCTACCACGTGGCGACCCTGGACAACGACGCCCCGGAGATCTTCGCGCGGTCGGCGGCCTGGATCCGCGAGCGCACGCCCGCCGTCGAGCCCGGGACGACCGCGTCGTGAGCGGCCGGGGACGGCGGGACAACGGGCTGCCGGCGACCTCGTGGAGCCCGCTGCGCGACGTCGACCCCCGGGTCGGCGAGCACCTGCTCGACGTCCTCGAGGCCGCCGGCATCGCCGCCTACCTCGACCCCTCGGCCGACGTCGGCCCCTACACCCGCGAGGTCTCGCTGCCGAGCCCCGCCGGCGGACCGGCTGTTCGTCGACCGCGGCCGGCAGGCCGAGGCCCGCGCGCTGGTCGCGCAGCACGCCGACGAGCACCCCCAACCCGCCTCGCAGCCCGCCTCGGAGCCCGCCCCGGTGCGCGCCGACCTCGACGAGGACGCCGAGTGGTCGCGGATCGTCGCCGCCTTCGAGGCCGAGCACGGCGCGTCGGTCGTCGACGAGCGCCCCTCCGACGCACCGCCCCCGCCCCCGCACGAGGTGGCCTTCCTCGACCTGCCCGAGGAGCACTACGAGCCACCGGCCCCACCGCCGGTCCCCTTGCCGGCGCCGCACGCGCTCTACGCCGGGCTGCTGGTCCTGGCGGGGCTGGTGCTCATCGCCGTCCCGGGCGCGCTGCGGCTGTCGGCGGACGTGGGGCTGGTGCTCGGCGTGGCCGCGATCGCCGGCGGCGCCGCGATGCTGGTCTCCCGCATGCGCGAGCGCTCCGACCAGGACGGGGACGACGGCGCGGTCGTCTGAGTGCTAGCCGTCGCCCTCGGCGACGGCCCTCCGCACCAGGTCGGCGGCCCCCACCAGGCCCGCCTGGGCGCCCAGCTCGGCGGCGACGATCCGCGGGCCGGGCCGGAAACCGCGACCGGGCAGCGCCCGCTCCAACCGCTCGCGCGCGGGACCGAGCACCATCTCACCGAGCACGCTCACCCCGCCGCCGATGACGACGACCTCGGGGTCCAGCACGGCGGCGAGGTCGGCGATGCCCTGGCCCAGCCAGACGCCGACCTCGGTGACCAGCTCCAGCGCCAGCGGATCGCCGTCGGAGGCGGCCCGGGCGACGTCCTCGCCGGTCAGCCGGGACGCGTCGCCGTCGACCCGCTCGAGCAGCAGCGCGGCGGCCGCGGGCGACGTGCCCGCCACCTCGCGGGCGGTCTGCCCCAGCGCCGTGCCGCTGGCGTACCGCTCCCAGCACCCCCGGTTCCCGCAGGCGCACAACCGGCCGTCGGGGACGACGCGCATGTGCCCCCACTCCCCCGCGACGCCGTGCGAGCCGCGCCGCAGCCGGCCGTCCAGGACGATGCCGCCGCCGATGCCGGTGCCGAGGGTGACCATCAGCGCGAGGTCCGCGCCCCGGGCGGCGCCGTAGCGGTACTCCGCCCAGGCGGCCGCGTCGGCGTCGTTGCCGACCCACAGCGGCCGCTGCAGGCGGGCCGAGAGGTCCTTGCGCAGCGACGCGTGCCGCCAGGCCAGGTGCGGGCTGAACAGCACCGTGTCACCGGCGCGGTCGAACCAGCCCGCCGCGCCGATGCCGACGCCGACCAGCTCGCCGTCGTGCCCGGCCGCGAGCTCCTCGACGACGGCGGCGATGGCGTCCTCGGTGTCGGAGACCGAGCTGCCGGGCGTCGCCCGGCGCGCGGTCGCCAGGACGGTCCCGTCGGGGGCGACGACGCCGCCGGCGACTTTGGTACCGCCGATGTCGATGCCGAGCGCCGCCAGCGCCGACGCGGGAGCCGGGGTGCTCACGCGATGTCGATCCGCTGGACGGCCGGGCCCGGCCCGTCCTCGTCGTCCGGCGCGGCGCCTGCCGACCCGCTCTCCTGCCCGGCCGCCGGCCGGGGCTCGCCGGCCAGGTCGCGCAGCACCGAGGCGGTGGTGGCCAGCACGTCGGCCAGGGCGGCGGTCACCTCGGGGCGCTCGCCGCGCAGCACGGCCGCCGCCTGGCACACGGGGCACCAGCGGCAGTCGACGCCGTGGGCGCCGCCTTCGGCGGGGGCCGCCTCGGGGAGCCGGAAGGCGTCGAGCAGCCTGCGGGCGGAGTCGGCCCAGTCGGCACCGGCGGTCATGGCGTTCTCCTCACCGCGGCCAGCAGATCGGCCGGCCAGAGCTGGGGGTCGGGTCGGAAGGAGACCACGAGCCGGGCGTCCGCGCTGCCGGCGTCGGTGATCCGGCCGCCGGTCACCTCGCAGCGGCGCAGCAGCGGGTCCAGCCTCAGCGACCGGCGGGCGCCCGCGGCGGTGACGACCAGGTCGTCCTCCCAGCGGGTCAGGCCGACGGCGCCGCGCTCGGCGAACGGGAGCGGGACGCCCAGCTCCCAGCCGCCGTCGAGCCTCTCGGTCGCGGGCGCCGGCAGCCCGGCGCCCGGGAGCCCGCCGCCGGGCAGCGGGAGGTCCCCGAGCAGCGCGGTCGCCGCGGCGGCGTCGGCCGGGGACGACGCGGTCTCGGGCACCCGGTGCACCGGGGCCAGCTCCGCCAGCGCGTCCAGCTCGGCGTCCTGCTCGGCCCGGCGCGCGCGCCACCACTCCCCCGTGCCGTCGTCGGGGAGCACGCGGGCGAGCACGATCCCGGGGCGCAGGCCGTGCAGGCCCAGCGCGGTCGCGGTGCCGCGCAGCGCGGCCGCCGTCCCGGGGCGCGGCACCGCGGCGAGGGCGACGGCGGTGCCCGCGACGTCGGCCAGCCGGTCGACGGCCAGCAGCTCCTCCAGCTGCGGGAGCAGCGCGAGCGCGGCGTCCACCGGACCGCGGCGGGCCGCACCGGAGGTCACCGCGGCGGAGCGGATCGCCCCGAGGGCCCGGGCCCCGGGCGGCAGCAACCGGTCCAGCCACCAGCGCAGCGTGGCGGGGAGCGCCAGCAGGGCGGCCGCGTCGGCCGGCGACCCGGCGTCCACGACGACGAGGTCGGCCGAGGCGCGGCCCAGCTCGGCGAACAGGGCCAGCTCGGCGGCACCGGGCAGCGGCGTCACCGACGACGCCGGGGGCAGCGCCAGCTGCGGCAGCGCGCCCGCGGCGGGCGCGACGGTGCCGGCCCAGAACCGCTCGACCGCGGTGCCGGCGTCGACGGTGCGCACCTGAAGGCCGGGCACGTCCGCGAGCCCCGCGACCGGGACGGGCTGCCGGCTCAACAGGAGCGTGCTCCGGCCGGCGCCGGCCGCGCGCACCGCGGCCGCCGCGGCCAGGGTGCTGACCCCGGCGCCGCCGGGGCCGGTGAGGACGAGGGTCCGCACGCGCGTCAGCCCTCGACGCGCTTCTTGAGCTCCTTGAGAGCCGTGTCCAGGATGACCTTCTCGGCCTTGCGCTTGATCATCCCGAGCATCGGGATCGAGAGGTCGATGGTGATCGAGTAGGTGACCTCGGTCCGGCCGCCGGTCTCCCTCAGCGTGTAGGAGCCGTCGTTGCGCTTCTGCATCTGCCCGGAGACCAGGTTCCAGGAGACCTTGCGGTCGCCGTCCCAGGTGTAGTCGAGGACGTACTCGTCCTTGATCGCCCCGGCGTCGAGCACGAAGTGCACCCGGCGGGCGCGGCCCTCGGGGCCGTCCTCGACGACCTCGACCGTCTTGGCCGCGGCGACCCACTGGGGGTAGGCCGGGAAATCGGCGATGACCGCCATCACGTCGGCAGCGGGGGCATCGACGACGATCGACTGGGTGGACTGGTCGGCCATGGGCAGCAGGCTAACGGGTGCGCGGGGTCCTGGAGAGCGCCGCTCACCCGTTGCGCTACTCGCGGGTAGGACGTGCCCGCTAGATTGATCTCGACGATCCTGGTCAGGGACCGGTGGGCGACGGTGCCCGCGGCGGCCAGGGAGGAGAGGACCAGGCGTGCGCGAGTTCAGCGTTCCCGTGACCACCGAGGTGGCGCCCGACGCGGCGCTGACCGACATGCTCGCCCTGAACGTCGCCGAGCACGGCGCCGAGGTGGGCCTGCGCCGACGGCTCGACGGCCAGTGGCGCGACGTGACGTGGCAGCAGTTCGGCGAGGAGGTCCGCGGCGTCGCCAAGGGGCTCATCGCCTCGGGCGTGGCCGCGGGCGACCGCGTGGCCCTGCAGGCCAAGACGCGGTACGAGTGGACCGTCCTCGACTTCGCGATCTGGACCGCCGGCGGCGTCGTCGTCCCCGTCTACGAGACCTCCAGCCCCGACCAGGTCGCCTGGATCCTCTCCGACTCCGGCGCCACCGCCATCGTCGTGGAGAGCGGCGAGCACGCCGCGGCCGTCGAGACGATCCGCGACCAGGCCCCCGACCTCACCTCGGTCCACGTCATCGACGACGGCGCCGTCGACGCCCTCATCGCCGCCGGTGCCGACGTCCCGGACGCCGAGCTGGACGCCCGCCGGGCCACCCTCACGGCCGACAGCCTCGCCACGCTGATCTACACGAGCGGCACGACCGGCCGGCCCAAGGGCTGCGAGCTGACCCACGGCAACTTCCTGTTCGAGATCGACAACGGCATCACGCTGCTCGACCGCTTCATGAGCGTCGAGGGCTCGCTGCTGCTGTTCCTGCCGCTCGCGCACGTGCTGGCCCGCGTCCTGCAGGTCGGCGCGGTCAAGAACCGCACGGTCATCGGGCACACCCCCGACGTGAAGAACCTGCTCGACGACCTCGGCGAGTTCAAGCCGACCTTCGTGCTGGCCGTGCCCCGCGTCTTCGAGAAGGTCTTCAACTCGGCCAAGGCGAAGGCGGAGGGCGACGGCAAGGGCAAGATCTTCGACAAGGCCGCCCAGGTCGCCATCGACTGGTCCCGCGCCCAGGACACCGGCGGCGCCGGTCTCCTCCTGCGCGCCCAGCACGCGCTGTTCGACAAGCTCGTCTACGCGAAGCTGCGCGCGGCCCTCGGTGGCCGCTGCCTCGGCGCCATCTCCGGCGGCGCGCCGCTGGGTGAGCGGCTGGGCCACTTCTTCCGGGGCATCGGCGTCACCGTCTACGAGGGCTACGGCCTCACCGAGACCACCGCCGCCGCCTCGGTGAACCACGACGACGGGATCCGCATCGGCACCGTCGGCCAGCCGCTGCCCGGGGTCACCTTCCGGATCGCCGACGACGGCGAGGTGCTCATCAAGGGCGGCATCGTCATGGCCGGCTACTGGAAGAACGAGGAGGCCACGAAGGAGGCCATCGACGCCGAGGGCTTCTTCCACACCGGCGACATCGGCGAGCTCGACGCCGACGGCTTCCTCACCATCACCGGCCGCAAGAAGGAGATCCTGGTGACCGCGGGCGGCAAGAACGTCGCCCCCGCCGTCCTCGAGGACCGGCTCCGCTCGCACCGGCTGATCAGCCAGTGCATCGTCGTCGGCGACCAGCGGCCGTTCATCGCCGCGCTGATCACCCTCGACGACGAGGCGCTGCCGCAGTGGCTGGAGTCCAAGGGCAAGCCGGCCGGTCAGACCGTCGAGCAGGTCCGCGAGGACGCCGACCTCAAGGCCGAGATCGACGCCGCCGTGAAGGACGCGAACAAGGCCGTCTCCCAGGCGGAGGCGATCAAGAAGTTCCACATCCTCGGCACCGACTTCACCGAGGACAACGGGATGCTCACCCCGAGCCTGAAGCTCAAGCGCTCGGTGGTCATGAAGGAGTTCGGCGACGAGGTCGAGGCGCTCTACACGCGCTGACCCCCGCCGCACCGAGGCCCGTCCCGCACCGCGGGGCGGGCCTCAGTGCTTCTCGAGCAGCTCGGTGAAGGTCGCGGCGATCGTCGTCCAGGACCAGCGCTGCTCCACCCAGGACCGGCCGGCGGCACCCATCGCCCGGGCGCGGGCCGGGTCGTCGAGCAGGCCGGTCAGCGCCGCGGCCACGGCGGCCGGTGACCGCGGGTCGACCACGTGCCCGGTGACGCCCTCCTGCACGGCCTCCGGGGCACCGCCCGAGGTGCCGGCCACGACCGGCAGGCCGACCGCGGCCGCCTCGAGGAAGACCATGCCCAGGCCCTCGACGTCCAGCCCGGCCCGGCGGGTGCGGCAGGGCATGGCGAACACGTCGCCGGCCGCGTAGTGGGCCGGGAGCTCGGCGGCGTCCACCGCCCCGGTGAGGACGACGGAGCCCTCCAGCCCGCGCGCGACGACCGCGCGCCGGAGCGCGGCCTCGTCCGGACCGCCGCCGACCAGCAGCAGCCGCGCGTCGGGGTGCCGCGCCAGCACCTGGGGCCACGCCTCGACGAGGACGTCCTGCCCCTTGCGGGCGACCAGCCGGGACACGCAGACCACCACCGGGGCCTCCCCCAGGCCGTGCCGGCGGCGGACGGCGGCGCCGTCCACCTGCGGGGTGAACCGGTCGACGTCCACCCCCGGGGAGAGCTGCGCCAGCCGCGTGCGCCCGTCCAGCGCCGGGGCGAGCCGGGCCCGGGTGAACTCGGTGATGTAGGTCAGCACGTCCAGGCCCGACGCGATGCGCTGCATGAGCTGCCGGCTGCCCGGCAGCGCCACCCAGCCGGTCTCGTGGCCGTGGGTGGCGCCCACCAGGTGCCGCACCCCGGCCGCGCGCAGCGTCGGCGCGAGCAGCCCCAGGGGGGCCGCGGCGCCGAAGAACGCGCGGTCGCAGCCGTACCGCTCGACCAGCTCGACCGCCGCGCCGGCGGTCGCCCGGGTGGGCAGCAGCATGCCGGTGGGCCGGCGGACCACCGGGTAGGGCAGACCGGCGTCGTGCTCGGCCGCGCCGGGGTGGTCCGAGGCGAGCACGACGAGCGAGTCGGGCGGGCGGCGGTCCAGCAGCGCGGCGACGAAGGTCTGGATGCCGCCCTGCCGCGGCGGGGAAGTCGTTGGTGACGACCAGCGTCCGGCTCACGGCTCCCGCTCCAGCTGGGTCCAGTCCTCGGCGAGCGCGATCCGCTCCGCCACGGTGGGATGCGACCCGAAGTACCAGCGCCACGCGGCCGGGGGGCTCGGATCGGAGAGGTTGGTCGTGGCCAGGCCGCGCTGCATGGCGATGAAGGCCTCCGGATCGCGGGTGAGGTCCAGCGCGGCGACGTCGGCCCGCGCCTCGACCTGCCGCGAGACCAGGTTCTGCACCGGCGTCACGACCAGCGTCCCGACGGTGACCAGCAGCAGCACCAGGGGCACCACCGCCGGGTCGGCCGGTCCGGCCGCACCGGCACGGCGGAGCAGAGCGGGCGAGGTCAGCAGCCAGCCGAGCAGGGCGACGCCGCCCGCGCCGCCCAGGGCGCCCAGCAGCGTGCCGGTGAGGACGTCGTCGGCGGCGACGTGGCCCAGCTCGTGCGCGGCGATCGACTCGATCTGCTCGTCGGGCAGCCGCTCCAGGACCGTGTCGTACACGACGATGCGCCGGGTGGAGCCGAAGCCGGAGACGTAGGCGTTCAGCGCGGTGGTCCGCCGGGAGGCGTCGGAGACCAGCACGTCCTGCACCGGGGTGCCGTTCTCCTCGGCGAGGGCCAGCAGGTCGCTGCGCAGCTGCCCCCCCGGCATCGACGCGAAGCTGTTGAACGCGGGCTCGATGACCACCGGCCACAGGAACGAGCCCACGACCACGAGCACCGCGGCGCCCGCGGCGGCGAGCGCCCACCACGCCCGCGACGCCCGGCGGGCGAGCCAGACCAGGGCCAGCAGGCCGAGGGCGGTCAGGGCCGCGTCGATCGCCGTCGACACCGCGACGTCCCGGGCCCACAGCCCCCAGCTGCGCGTGGACAGCCCGTACCGGTGGCGCACCACCTCGCCGTAGGCGGCGATCGGCAGGGTGGCCAGCCGCCCGAGGACGGCGAGGGCGAGGACCCCGAGCAGCACCTGCACCGCCCAGCGCCCGCGCCGGGGGGCGGGCAGGGCGCGGACCAGCCGGGCGCCCAGCGGGGTGAGCCCGAGCAGCGCGGAGACGGCGAGCCCCAGCAGCAGGGCGGCCAGCGACGCCGGCCGGATCGCCGCCGCGAAGGCGTCCGCGCGCGCGACCTGGTCGGCCGGCAGGCCGGCGGTCGGGTCGAGCGGCACGCCCCCGCCCGCGGGCTCCGGGAGCACCTCCCACGGCGTACCGAGGGCGACGACCAGGGCGAAGGCGGCCAGCAGGACGGCGGCGGACACCAGCGGGGCGCGACGTGCGCTCACCGGTCCACCACGGCGCCGATCCTAGGCGCGGCCCCGGACGGCACCGGGACCACCGACGACGAGGGCCGGCGCCTCCCTCGCGGGAGGCACCGGCCCTCGGGGTGCGGCAGGGGTCAGCCGACGATGCGGCGGGCGCTGTTGTAGCTGCCCATCGAGTCGACGCTGGCGACCTTGACCGGCTGGCTCTCGGTGGAGGCGTGCACCATCTGGCCGTTGCCGATGTACATGCCGACGTGGCTGACCGGGCTGTAGAAGAAGATCAGGTCACCGGGCTGCAGCTCGCCGCGCGAGACCGGGGTCCCCATCTGCGACTGGCTGCGGCTGGAGTGCGGCAGCGAGACGCCGGCGGCACGGTAGGCGAAGGAGGTCAGGCCCGAGCAGTCGAAGGCGTCGGGACCACCGGCGCCGTAGACGTACCGGTCCCCGACCTGCGCCAGCGCCGTGTTGACCGCGACCTGCGCCGCCCCGCTCGGCGCGGCGACGGTCGCCGTCGGCGCCGGTGCGGTGCGCTCGGTGCCGCGGGAGGCGCGCACGGGCTGGGAGTCCCCGTGGGCGCGCTCGACGACGGCGCGCTGCGCGGCGTCGAGGGCGGCGTACTGCCGCCGGTGCTCCGCGACGCGGGCCTCGAGGTCCTTCTGCTGGGCTTCGATGTCGGCGACGCTCCGCTCCGCCTTCTCGCGGGCCTCCCGCGCCTCGGCGCGGGTCTCCTCCGCGCGCTCGGAGGCCTCGGCCACCTCGCTCACGGCGGCGTTGGTGCGGGCGGCGAGCGCGTCCAGCGTGCCGAGCTGGGAGACCAGGTCGCCGGCGGAATCGCTGGTCAGCATCGCGCCCAGCTGGCTGCGCGTCGCGCCGCCGGCGGTGTAGGCGGAGCGGGCGAGCTGGCGGATCCGCCCGTCGAGGGCGGCGCGCTGCTGCTGGGCGTCGAAGGCGGCCAGCTCAGCGGTGTCGACCGCCGCGCGCTGGCGCTCGAGGTCGACCCGGGCCTCGTTGAGCTGCTCGGAGACGACCTCCAGCTCGTGGCTGGCGTCGGCGACCAGCTGCGCGGCCTCGGCGGGGCTGCTCGGGGCAGCCGTCGCGGAGCCGGGCAGGACGGTGACGGCGAGGGCGGTCGCGGCCCCGATCAGCAGGCCGGCGCGGAGGCGGCCCACCCGGCGGGCGGGCCCGGCCGGATCGGGGCGGAACGGTGCGAGGACGTGCGTCGGCAGGGCGTGAGGGGTCGCCACGAGAGGCGGCTCTCCGTTTCTTCCTCGATCCGCCTACCGAGTTAGCTGACGGGTTCGGGCGGGGAAGACTGGCCCTATCCCCTGCTCACCGGCGGACCGGCCCTGCAGGGGAACTCACCCCAGGACTGCGGTGGGTCCCCGGTTCACCTCGGACGACCACGCGGGACGTCGTACGGCGATTCGGCGGTGCCCGGCCGAGGCCACCCCTTGTGCGGATGACGACCACCCGGTCGGACGCGACGACCCTACGGTCGTGATGTTGCCGTGACAAATGCAGCTGGGCGCCGCAGATGTGACGAACATCGCGATCGCGCCCGCGCGCCTTCCCGGCAACCCCGTTCCGTAGGGGTACAAGCACGCTCCGCTGCGAGAGCAAGGGGTGAGATGTCCCTCAGCCGGTCCGCCGGCCGGGGCGCGCACCGTCCCGCCCGGCCCCCGGGGCGCCTCGGTGCCGCAGCGGTGGCACGAGGCCGTACTCCGCCAGTGCCCGCACGGCGCGTCGCTCGACGTCGTCGAACTCGACGACGACACCGGGCGGCGGCAGCACGACGTCCTCCGCGGCGGGCTCGGGCTCGGCCACGCGGGGGCGCGCCGCCATGGGCACCACCACCGGGTCCACCCCCTGCCAGCCGGGCGGGGCGCCGAGCAGCACAGTGACGACGCAGTCGGCGCAGCCGGTGCCGCGGAGCGTGCAGGTGTCGCAGTCGATGAGCATGTCTCTCCTCCGTGAGTCACGCGCACCGTAGGAGCGGCCACCGACAATTCCGCCCGGCGCTCAGCTGCCCGCGTACTCCCAGTGCCAGGGCTCCTCGCGGCCGTTGCCCGGGTCGGCCCACGTCGGGTGCAGGAAGCCGAACCGGCCGGCGTTGGCCACCATCCACGCGTACTGCGGCGTGCCGAACGTCTGGATGCCGCCGCAGAGGTCTACGGCCAGCCCCCACCCGTGGTTGCTCGTGCCGGGGACGGCGGCCAGCGCGGGCTTCTCGCCGTACAGCGTCACCTGGCTCGCGTACGTGCGGTAGGAGTCGGTGATGCAGATCGGCCCGCCGAACGCGGCGGCGTAGGCCGCCGACATCGCCCGGTAGGCGGCCGCCGCGTCGCAGCGCAGCGAGTGGCCACCGACCCCCAGCGGGCACATCGCGCTCGGTGGGATCAGGCCGTTCGGGTAGCCGCCCCACTGCCGCGCACCGTCGAAGCTCGGGGGGTAGACGGGGTTGCCGCACTCCGTGCGCAGCGCACCCCCGACCGGCCCCGGTGCCGCCACCGGTGCGCGCTGGGCCAGGCTGGGCCGCCCCACCCCGATCACCTGGTCGGCAGGCAGCGTGCGCACGACGACGGCGCCGGCACGGGCGTCGGCCGCCAGCATGGTCCGCGCGTCCAGCGCGAGCCCGACGTGGCCCAGCCCCGACTCCGCCGTCCCGAGGAAGACCAGGTCGCCGGGCAGCACGTCGGCCGGCGCGACCGGCGTGGTGACGGCGAGACAGCCCCGCCTGGTCCGCGGGCAGGGCGATCCCCGACCGCCCGTAGACCGACTGGACCAGCGAGCCGCAGCTCCAGGACTCAGGGCCGGACGTCCCCGGCGCGTAGGGCAGACCCAGCGCCTCCATCGCGGCGCTCACCGCGCTCACCGTCTCCGCCGGCAGCACCAGGAGCGAGGTGGGCTGGCCGGGGAGCTGTGCCGCGACCGGCTGCGCACCCCCTCCCGCGGCGCCGACCGGCACGAGCCGCTCGGGCAGCCCCGCCGCCGGGTCGCGCAGCGCGGCGGCCGGCGGAGGCGCGATCCCGGCTGCGGCCAGCTGATCGGTGTACGCCCGCCAGCTCGCCGCCGTCCGCTGGTTGACCTCGACCTGCTCCCGCTGCAGCTGGGCCAGCTGGCGGTCCACCGCGCCGAGCGCGGCGTCCAGCTCGTCGGTCACCGCCGACGCCGCGGCCTCGAGCTCGGCGGCCCGGGCACCGACCTCCTCCGCGCGCGCCCGCGCCCGCGCGAGGGCCTCCTCCGCGGCCTGCTGCCGTTCGTCGGCCGCCCGGCGCTGGGCCTCCGCGGTGCCGATGACCGAGGCCGCGTGCCGGTCGACCACGTCGAGGAAGCTCATCGCCGCGACCACCTCGCCGGGGTCGCTGCCGCTGAGCAGCAGCGTGAGGGGCGTCAGGGACCCGCCGTCCCGGTACACCGCGGCGGCGTACCGCGCGACCTCCTGCCGGTAGCCGGCCAGCTCGCCCTCCGCACCGCCGAGGACGGCCTCGGCGTCGGCGACGGCGCGCTCGGCCTCGGCCAGGGCGTCGCGGGCGGCGTCCACCGCGCTCTGCTGCTCCTGCAGCCCGCCCTGCACCTCGGCGGCGCGCTGCTGGAGGGCGTCCAGCGCGCGGCTGTCGAGCACGCCGGACGTACCGCCCGGCTGGTCGCTGGGCGCGGCCGCCGCGGGCGCCGCGGTGCCCTGGAGGGCGAGGACGGCGAGCGGGGCCAGCAGCAGGGACGCCCGACGGGCGCCGCGACGCGCCGTGGGCGCACCGGGGCGCCACGGGGAGCGCGGGGACATCGGACCACCTCTGCGGATCGGGGCGGCGTCGCCCACCGCTGGAATGGTGTCCCGCCTCCCGGAGAACCGCCAGGTGAGGGGGCAGGTTCGCCCGGCCGGGCGACCGCGCCGGTGACTACCCGCGACCCGCAGGGTCGGCGCGGCACCCCGGGACTGTCAGCACCCCGACCTACCGTCCGCCTCGTGAGCTCCTCCCCCACCCTCCCGCGCTACGTGCAGGGCACGATCGAGGAACTGGGCACGCCCCTGGCCGAGGTCACCTTCGTCGTGGTCGACCTGGAGACGACCGGCGGCTCCCCGAAGGACAGCGCGATCACCGAGATCGGCGCGGTCAAGGTCCGCGGCGGCGTGGTGCTGGGCGAGTTCCAGACCCTGGTCGACCCGGGCCGCGAGATCCCGCCCTACATCAGCGTCCTCACCGGGATCACGACGTCGATGGTCATGGCCGCACCCCGCATCGCGACGGTGCTGCCGGCCTTCCTCGAGTTCGCCCGCGGGGCGGTGCTGGTCGCGCACAACGCCCCGTTCGACCTGGGGTTCCTCAAGGCGGCCTGCGCCGAGACCGGCATCCACTGGCCGGCGGCGGCCTCGGTCGACACCGCGGTGCTCGCCCGCCGGCTGCTGACCCGCGACGAGGTGCCCAACTGCAAGCTGGCCACCCTCGCGCCGTTCTTCTCGGCCACGACCTCGCCGACGCACCGCGCGCTGGACGACGCCCGCGCCACCGTGGACGTGCTGCACGGCCTCTTCGAGCGCCTCGGCCCGCTGGGCGTCTCGTCGCTGGAGGAGCTCACCGGGCTCACCCGCCAGATCGACCCGGAGCGCCGGCGGAAGCGGCACCTGGCCGATTCCGTCCCGCACGGCCCGGGGGTCTACCTGTTCCGCGGGCCGCGCGACGAGCCGCTCTACGTGGGCACCTCCACCGACCTGCGCACGCGGGTCCGCAGCTACTTCACCTCCGGCGAGCAACGCAGCCGGATCACCGAGATGGTCGCCCTGGCCACGCGGGTGGATGCCATCCCCTGCGCGCACGCCCTGGAGGCCGCGGTCCGGGAGCTGCGGCTGATCGCCGAGCACAAACCGCGCTACAACCGGCGCTCGCGGTTCCCGGAGCGCGCGCTGTGGGTGCGGCTGACCGACGAGCCCTTCCCCCGGCTCTCGGTGGTGCGCCGGGTGCGCCCCGGCGCCGGGGTGTTCCTCGGCCCCTTCCCCGACCGGCGGGCCGCCGACGCCGCGGTCACGGCGGTGCACGAGTCGCTGCCGCTGCGGCAGTGCACCCCCCGCATCTCCGCGCGGGCCCCGGCGGGGTCGGCCTGCGCGCTGTTCGACATGGGCCGCTGCGGCGCCCCGTGCACCGGCGCGCAGTCCGTCGCCGCCTACGCCGACATCGCCGCGGTCCTGCGGGCCGCGGTGGCCTGCGACCCCGGTGCGCTCGTCGCGCCGCTGCTCGACCGCGTCGAGCGGCTCGCCGCCGAGGAGCGCTACGAGGACGCCGCCGTCCTGCGCGACCGCGTCGCCGTGCTGCTGCGCGCGGTGCGGCGGCGCCAGCGGCTGGAGTCCCTCGCCGCCGTCCCGGAGCTGGTGCTGGCCCGCCCGGACGGCGCGGGTGGCTGGGAGCTGTCCGTCGTCCGCCGCGGCCGGCTGGTCTCGGCCGGGGTGGCGCCGCGGGGCAGCTCGGTCCGCGGCACGCTGGCCGGCCTGCTGAGCACCGCCGAGACGCTGCTGGGTCCCGACGGGGAGATCGCGGCGTCGGTCGACGAGACCGAGCTGGTGCTCCGCTGGATGGAGAAGCCCGGCACGCGGCTGGTCGAGCTCGACGGCACCCTCGCCTGCCCGGCCCCGGGCACGGGCGCGTTCAGCCGGTTCCTCGCGCTGGCCGACGGCAGCAGCGCCGGGCGCGACCCGTTCGCCGACGGCCGCTCGCTCGGCACGCGGGCGCGCCCGGACCGGATCACCGCGGGCGTGGGCGCAGCCGGCCGGCCCCGGCTAGCATCGCCGGCGTGATCACCGCCATCGTGATGATCGACGCCGCCACCGACTCGATCCCCGAGGTGGCCGCCGCGATCGCCGACCTCGACGGGGTCAGCGAGGTCTACTCGACCGCCGGCGAGGTCGACCTCATCGCCCTCGTCCGCGTCCGGGAGTTCGAGCAGGTCGCCGAGGTGATCGCCGGGCGGATCAACAAGGTGCCCGGCGTGCTCGAGACCGAGACGCACATCGCCTTCCGCGCCTACTCGCGGCACGACCTCGAGGCCGCCTTCGCGATCGGGTTCGAGTCCGCGGACTGACCCCGCCGCACCGCGTCAGCGGCCGTCCCGCACCGACCGGCTGACCGCGACCCAGCGCGCCAGCTGGTCGGCCGCCCGGCCGTCGTCGACTGCCGCGGCGGCGCGCTCCAGCCCTGCGGCCAGCGACTCCTGCAGCCCGGTCGCGTGCTCGTCGAAGGCAGCCAGCGCCGCCGCGGCGTTGAGCAGCACCGCGTCGCGCACCGGCCCGCGCTCGCCCTCCATGACCCGGCGGAACACGTCGGCGTTGAAGGCCGGCGACCCACCACGCAGCGCATCGGGCCCGGAGGCCGGGATCCCCAGCGCCGTGGGATCGACCCGGTCGGGGACGACGGCGCCGTCCCGCACCACCCAGGCCGAGGACGTCGTCGCCGTCGTCAGCTCGTCGAGCCCGTCGTCCCCGCGGAACACCACCGCCCGGGCCCCCCGGGCGGCCAGCACCTCGGCGAGCACGGGCGCCATGGCCCGGTCGGCGCAGCCGATGGCGGCCGCGACCGGGCGGGCGGGGTTGGTGAGCGGGCCGAGGAAGTTGAAGACGGTGGCGATGCCGAGCTCGCGCCGTGGCGCCCCCGCGTGCCGCATCCCGGGGTGGAAGACCGGCGCGAAGAAGAACCCGATGCCGGCCTCCTGCACGCAGCGGGCGACCCCGGCTGCCGGTCAGGTCGATGACGACACCGAGCTCCTCGAGCACGTCGGCCGCCCCGGACGACGACGACGCGGCGCGCCCGCCGTGCTTCGCGACCGGCGCCCCTGCCGCGGCGACGACCACCGAGGCCATCGACGAGATGTTCACCGTGTGCGCGCCGTCGCCGCCGGTGCCGACGATGTCGACGCAGTCCAGCGGCAGCGCGACCGGCGTCGCCTGGGCGAGCATCTCCGCGGCGAGGCCGGAGACCTCCTGCGCCGAGGCGCCCTTGGCGCGCAGCGCCACGGCGAAGCCTGCGACCTGCGCCGGCGTCGCCTCACCGGTCATCACCTCGCGCATGGCCCAGGCCGTGTCGTCGGCCGTGAGGTCCTGGTGCGCGAGCAGGCGGTTGAGCAGGCCCGGCCAGGACGGCCGGGCCGCGGGAGCGGCGGTCACCGCCCGGTCACCGGACCGCGGGACGGCGTGCGGCGCTGCGCAGCAGGTCCGCGACGAGCCCCGGAGCGGTGAGCGGGTCGACCTGCAGCGGGAGCGTGCCCTCGGCCCGGGACCAGTGCGCGAGCCAGCGGTCGGGTTGACGGGCGATCAGGACGCACACGGCCGGGCGGTCGGGCACCTCCTGCTCCAGCTGGCGGGCCAGGGCCAGGCCACCGGTCGGCTGCGCCTCGCCGTCGAGGATGCACAGCGAGACGCCCCCGCCGTCCACGGCGGCGACGACCTCGTCGCCGGTGGCGCACTCGACCCAGGAGAGCGGGCCGACGTCCGGGGCGGGACGCCGCCCGACCGCGGTGCGCACGGCCTCGCGGATCTCGGGGCGGGAGCTGTAGACCAGCACGGTGGCCGGTGCGTCGGGGGTTCCGGCTGGGCTCACGCGGGCGAGCCTAGTGGTTCGGCCGTCGTCCGCAGGGAAGGACGGCGCCCGCCCGACGCGGGGCGAGCAGCCGGTGCGCCACGCCGGGACGACCCGAGGTCGTCACCGGAGGGGGCCGATGCCATGATGGCCGGGTGACAACGGCCCCCGTGGCGAGCAGCACCTTCGACACCTCGCGGGTGCACTCCCTGACCCGACCGAACATGGTCAGCGTCGGCACGATCATCTGGCTCTCCAGCGAGCTGATGTTCTTCGCCGGCCTGTTCGCCATGTACTTCACCGCCCGTTCCCGGGCCGGCGCCGAAGGCTGGCCGCCCGAGCCGACAGAGCTGAACCTGCCGTACGCGACGTTCTTCACCCTGATCCTCGTCGCGTCCTCGTTCACCTGCCAGTTCGGCGTCTTCGCGGCCGAGAGCGGCAACGTCTACGGACTCCGGCGCTGGTTCACGATCACCTTCGTGATGGGCCTGATCTTCGTCGTGGCCCAGATGAACGAGTACCGCGTCCTGGTGACCGAGCACGGCACGTCCATCTCGTCGTCCACGTACGGCTCGGTGTTCTACATCACCACCGGGTTCCACGCGCTGCACGTCATCGGTGGTCTCGTCGCGTTCGTCTACCTCCTCATCCGGTCCACCATGGGCCGCTTCACGCCGGCGCAGGCGACCGCGGCCATCGTGGTCTCCTACTACTGGCACTTCGTCGACGTCGTGTGGGTCGGGCTCTTCGCCACGATCTACCTGATCCGCTAGGGGAACGGTGTCCACCACGAACCCGCAGTCCGACGCCGCCTCGGCCGTCGTCGACACCGCGACCACGCCCGTCGCCCGCGCCCGCGCGCGGCGGCGCAGCAAGCACCGCCGTCGCGTCGCCAACGTCGCCGGCCTGATGGCCGGCCTGGTTCTCACCGGCGCGCTGTACTCGGTCTTCAGCCCCGCCCAGGCGGCGCCGGCCGAGGGCACCGAGAGCGCCGCCGAGGCGGCCGGCCGCGAGCTGTACGACCGCAGCTGCATCAGCTGCCACGGCGCCAACCTGGAGGGCGTGCCCAACCGCGGGCCCTCGCTCATCGGCGTCGGCGAGGCGTCCGTCTACTTCCAGGTGCACACCGGGCGCATGCCGCTCGTGCGCCAGGAGGCCGACGCCGCCGACAAGCCCGCGGTCTTCTCCGACGAGGAGATCGACCAGCTGATGGCCTACGTCCAGGCCAACGGCGGCGGCCCGACCCTCCCCTCGGGCGACCTCCGCGACGGCGACGTCGCCGAGGGCGGCGAGCTGTTCCGGCTGAACTGCGCCTCCTGCCACAACTTCGTCGGCGAGGGCGGTGCGCTCTCCTCCGGCAAGGCGGCGCCGAGCCTCACCGACTCGAACGACCTCGAGATCTACACGGCGATGCTGACCGGACCGGAGAACATGCCGGTCTTCGGCGACAACCAGCTGACGCCCGAGGAGAAGCGCGCCATCGTCAACTACGTGCAGACGATCGGCGAGCAGGCCGACCCGGGCGGCGCCGGCATCGGTCGCGTCGGCCCCGTCGCCGAAGGCCTGGTCATCTGGGTCGTCGGGATCGGCGTCCTGATGTTCGGCATCTTCTGGATGGGGAGCAAGGCGTGACCACGCACGACACCCGCCCCGGTTCGACCGGTGGCGCGGACACGCCCGGCCCGCTGCACGGCGGCCCGGACGACGAGTACACCCCGGAGCAGCTCGCGGCGATGCCGCGGGAGGAGCTGGACCGCCTGGGCGCCCGCTACGACGGCGTGCAGGTCCTGCACGTCGACCCCGGCCCCGAGCCCGGGTCCCCGATGGAGCGTCGCGCCGTCCGCCAGGTCGGCCTGACCTTCGCGCTGGCCGGCGTGGCCGCTTTCGCCTTCGTCGTGGTCTACGTGGGTTCGGGCTGGTTCTTCCCCGACTGGCAGTGGGTCAGCGGCGACACGGGCTGGAGCGCGCTGTTCACCCCGCTGCTCGGCGCCACGATGGGCCTGGCGTTCTCGCTGGTCGGCGTCGGCCTGGTGCTGTTCAGCAAGAAGCTGCTCCCGCACGAGACCGCCGTGCAGGACAAGCACGACGGCTCGCACTTCGACCGCGTCACCACCGGCGCCACGCTGGTCGGCGGCCTGCACAACAGCGGCCTCGCCCGCCGCAAGCTGATCACCCGGTCGCTGGGCTTCATGGGCGGCGGTCTGGGTCTCATGCTGCTGATGCCGCTGGGCGGGCTGATCAAGAACCCGAACACCGGCAACCCGCTCGGCCGCACCTCGTGGGCCGAGGGCGTCCGCCTCGTCCGCGACGACGGCAGCCCGATCCGTCCCGGCGACCAGGAGCCCGGCTCCCTGGAGACGGTCTTCCCGGCCGTCCCCGGCGGCAACCGGCAGTCCGACGCGGCCACCATGCTCATCCGCCTGCGCCCGGCCCAGCTCGAGCAGAACGCGCCGCGCGAGGGACAGGACGACTTCGGCTACGGCGACTACGTCGCGTACTCCAAGATCTGCACGCACGCCGGCTGCCCGGTGTCGCTGTACGAGCAGGAGACCAGCCGGATCCTCTGCCCGTGCCACCAGTCGCAGTTCGACGTCACCCAGGGGGCCAAGCCCATCTTCGGGCCGGCCACGCGATCCCTGCCGCAGCTGCCCATCACGGTCGACGAGGAGGGCTACTTCGTCGCCCGCGGCGACTACCCTGAGGCAGTCGGCCCCACGTACTGGAATCGGGAGCGCATCTGATGGCAGCTACGGCCACGGCCCCGGGGGCTCCGACCACCCGGCTGGGCAAGACCGCGACGGAGATCGACGACCGGCTGATCGTCGCCGGCCCGCTCCGTCGCACCCTGAACAAGGTGTTCCCCGACCACTGGTCGTTCCTGCTGGGCGAGATCGCGCTCTACTCGTTCATCATCGCGCTGATCTCGGGCACGTATCTGACGTTCTTCTTCGACGCATCCATGCGTGAGGTCGTCTACGACGGGTCCTACGCGCCCCTGCGCGGCGTGGAGATGTCGGCGGCGTACGACTCGGCGCTGAACCTGTCCTTCGACGTCCGCGGCGGCCTGTTCATGCGCCAGGTCCACCACTGGGCCGCGCTGCTGTTCGTGGCGTCGATCGTCGTGCACCTGCTCCGCGTCTTCTTCACCGGCGCCTTCCGCCGTCCCCGGGAGACGAACTGGATCATCGGCGTGGTCATGCTGGTGCTCGCGCTGCTCATGGGCGTCACCGGCTACACCCTCCCCGACGACCTGCTCTCGGGCACCGGGCTCCGCATCATCAGCGCGATCATCCTGTCCGTCCCGGTCATCGGGACGTGGGCGCACTGGGCGGTGTTCGGCGGTGACTTCGTCGGCGAGCTGATCATCGGGCGCTTCTACATCGCGCACGTCCTGATCATCCCGGCGATCTTGCTGGCCCTGATCGCGGTGCACCTGCTGCTGCTCGTCAAGCAGAAGCACGCGCAGTTCCCCGGACCGGGCCGCACCGAGCACAACGTGGTCGGCAACCGGCTCTTCCCGACGTTCGCGGCGAAGGCGACCGGCCTGCTGTTCATCGTGTTCGGCGTGGTCGCCGCGCTCGGTGGGCTGGTGCAGATCAACCCGTTCTGGCTGTGGGGCCCGTACAACCCGGCCCAGGTCTCGGCCGCGTCGCAGCCGGACTGGTACATCCTCTTCCTGGACGGCTCGACCCGGATCTTCCCGGCATGGGACATCAACCTGCCGGGCGACTACACGATCCCGGCGCTGTTCTGGCCGACGGTCGTGGTGGCCGGTGCGATGTTCACCGTGCTGGCGCTGTACCCGGTGATCGAGCGGAAGCTGTCCGGCGACACGGCGTCGCACCACCTGCTGCAGCGTCCGCGCGACGTTCCCGTGCGCACCTCGCTCGGCATGATGGGGCTGACGTTCTACGGCGTGCTCATGCTCTCCGGTGGCAACGACGTCTTCGCGGACAAGTTCGACGTGAGCCTGAACGCCATGACGTGGTTCGGCCGGCTGGGCGTCGTCGTCCTCCCGCCGATCGTCTACGCGATCACCTACCGGATCTGCCTGGGTCTCCAGATGCACGACCGCGAGGTGCTCGAGCACGGCATCGAGACCGGTGTCATCCGCCGGCTGCCCCACGGTGAGTTCATCGAGGTGCACCAGCCGCTCGGCCCGGTCGACGACCACGGCCACGGCGTGCTCGCCTACGGCGGTGCTCCGGTGCCGAAGAAGATGAACCAGATCGGTGGCGCCCGCCGCGCGGTCCGGGGCTTCTTCAAGCCGATCGAGGAGCCGTCGCAGGTGGAGCTCGAGCAGGGTCGCGAGGGCCGCGGTCTCGCCGCTGCCGACGAGGCCCGCGAGCTGACGTCCTCCGGACGGCCCTCCGAGGGTGGCCGCCCGCAGGAGCCGCGCGACTGACCTCGCACAGCCCGTCCAGCAGGGCCCCGGTGGATCTCCACCGGGGCCCTGCTGCATGTCGGGGGCGGGTGGGCCCCTCCCCCGCCACGCGTACGTCGTCCCTCAGGCGGCCAGAACCGCTTGCCGAATGGCCGTCTCAGGGACGGCGTCGCCAGCTGCCTCGATCGCCCGCGCGCAGAGTGGGCTCGCCCCCCGACGGCTCGTGGAGGCACCTGCCACGCCCATGGGACCTCGCCGTTGCAGCTGCTCCGGGGACCGGAGTGCGGGCGACGTCCGGACGTTGCCGACGCGATCGCGCCCGCATCGTCGGTACCCGGCGCGCGGAGTGGGCGCCCCTCCACCGCACCCGCATCAGCCGCTCCGCCTCGGTGGGCGTGGCCCGGCGACCGTCCTGGCGTCCGCAGGCCGCTGTCGGATCCGAGTGCGCGCTGACCCTCACGGGCGCACCACGGGCGGCTGGCCACCCCAGGGTCGGTTCGACCCGCGAGTGCTCCGCCACCATCCGAGAAGCACCACGAGCTCACCGATGAGCGCGAGGCAGCCGAAGCCAGGTGTACACCGCGCGGTCCGCTACTCCGAGGCGAACGCCAACCTGCTGGCGATCCTGGCTGAGGAGACCCGCGGTGCATGGGCCCAGCGCGCGGCCTGGTCCAGGCCCACGCTCCGGCTCCGGAGCCGACCAGCGCCACGCGAGAGGGCGACCAGGGGCAGGAGTCACGTCGGCGCAGGAGGGGGCTGGGAGCTGTGTCGGCCGGCTGACGCTGCCTGCCATCCACCCGATCGTGCTCTGCACCGCGGTCACGTTGCGCGTGACTCCCGGACGGTGCGGGCGCGATCGAGGGCGCGTCGTCGGCATCCCGCGCGCAGAGTGGGCGTCCCTCAGCGCAGGCCCGTTCGCGACCGCCGGTACGTCGTCCCCCCGGCGGCCAGATCACCCCGCCGGATGGCCGCCTCAGGGACAGCGTGCGCCCCGCGCGGGCACAGGGTCGGGCCTCCAACGGCCGAGGGCCCCTCCCGCCGCAGCGGAAGGGGCCCTCGGGCTCGGGTGGTGCTCAGCTCTGCGTGGCGTTCTGCCCCACGTAGTACTCGAAGAGCAGGCCGCCGACCGCGATGAGGATCGCGGCGGCACCCATCGCCATCAGCCAGTAGTACCAGAACGCCAGGCCCAGGGCGGCCAGACCGACCGACAGGGCGACGGCGAGCGGCCAGTAGCTGGCCGGGCTGAAGAAGCCCAGCTCGCCGGCGCCGTCGGCCATCTCGGCGTCCTTGCGGTCCTCGGGGCGGGCGTCGATGCGCCGCGACACGAACCAGAAGAACATGCCGACCATGCCGGTCAGGCCGGCGGAGAGGATCAGCGCGGTAGTGCCGATCGGCTCCCTCGCCCACACCCCGTAGACGATTCCTGCACCGATGCAGAAGATCGCGATGATGTTGAAGATCAGCGCCTCGACCTTCACGGTCGTGCCTCCTCAGGCGTCGTGCCGGTGCCGGCCGTGCAGCGGTCAGCCATTGCTCGACTGCTGCTGGTTGTCGTTCTTGGCCTGGAAGAGCTCCAGGGGCGTGGTGGTCGACGAGGACCCCGGCTGGCCGATCTCCTCGAGGGCCTCGAAGGTGTCCAGGCCCTCCTCGCGCGCGGCGAGGTAGGCGTCGTAGTCGTCACCGGAGACGGCGCGCACCTCGAAGTTCATGTATGCGTGGTAGGTCCCGCACAGCTCGGCACAGCGGCCCACGTAGGCGCCCTCCTCTCGGACGGTCACCTCGAAGACGTTGTCCCGGCCGTTCTCGTTGCCCGGGATGACGTCGAGCTTGAACAGGAACTCCGGCACCCAGAACGAGTGGATGACGTCGGCGGAGGCGACCTCGAAGCGGATCGTCCGATCGGTCGGCAGGACCAGGATCGGGATCTCCTCGCTGGTGCCGATGGTGTTGACCGGTTCGCCGTCGGTGCCCGTGGTCTCCGGATAGACGAACTGCCAGTTCCACTTGAAGGCGTTGACCGCGATCGTCTCGTCCGGGTTGTCGCTGCGCTCCTTCACCTCGTTCTGCGTCACCACGGTGAAGAAGAACAGCGCCGCGATGATCAAGAACGGCGCGATCGTGTAGGCGATCTCCAGCGGCAGGTTGTAGGCCGTCTGCCGCGGGAGCTCGTCACTGCGCTTCCGGTGGGCGACGACCGAGTAGAGGATCAGCCCCCAGACCAGGAAGCCGACGATCAGCGCCGCGATGACCGAGCCGGTCCACAGCTCGCGCATCGACTCGGCTTCGTCGGTGACGCCCTCGGGCCAGCCGAACCGCCAGAACTCGTTGTTGGGCATGTCGCACCCGGTGAGGGTCAACACCCCCAGGAGACCGAGCGCGGCCAGCCGCGCGAGCCTGCTGCCTCGAGCCACTGCTCGTTGCCTCCTCGTCCTCCGTCCGGAGCGCCCGGACGGTCCTCCCAGCGGGTCCGCCGGCCGGTCTCGGCAGGCGGCGTCCACGCCGATCTCAGTGTGTGCCGAGACTAGCCGACGGCGCTCGGCGGCCGGCCACCGGAGACCCCGGCCCGGCGGGTCGCGACTGCTGTGGCCCATCACGCGCCCGCGCCGCGGCCGCCGGATCGGGCGGGTGGTTAGAGTCGTGGCGTGTGGTACCGCCTGCTGACCCCCAAGTGGGTGCTCCTCCACCTGTTGGTGGCCGCGCTCTTCGTCGCCACCTGGTTCCTCGGGTACTGGCAGCTCTCCAAGGCCGAGGACGGCGGTGGCGCGGTCAACTGGAGCTACGCGCTGCAATGGCCGCTCTACGGCGTGATGGGGCTGTGGTTCTACGTCCGCATGGCGCGCGAGGAGCTGCACCGCGACCCGGACGACGACGTCCCCGGCAACGCCGTGGTCCTCTACCAGCGGCCGCGGATCGACACCACCGGCGACCCGGAGCTGGCCGCCTACAACGCCCACCTCGCCGAGCTCAACGAGAAGGCCCTCGGGCAGCGGGCCAGTCATGGCCAGTGAGCGCACAGCCTCCTCCCGCACCTCGGCCGAGGCCATCGCCCAAGCCCTGCTGCGCTACCGGGTCATGGCCACCGTGGTCGGCGTCCTGCTCATCGCGCTGATCTTCGTCGCGGTGCCGCTCAACCACCTGGCCGACGTCCCCGGGCCGTCCACCGTCCTGGGCACCGCCCACGGCTGGCTCTACGGCCTGTTCTTCCTGTCGGCGGTCGACCTCGCGCTGCGCGCGAAGTGGACCCTCAAGGGTTTCCTGCTCACAGTCATCGCCGGCACGGTTCCGGTCCTCTCCTTCGTCGCCGAGCGCCGCGCGACGGCGAGGATGCGCGCCGGCCAGCAGGTCTGACCCACCGGCCCGCCCTTCCCCCTGCGATCCCCCGGGAGACCTGCGCCTGATGTGCGGCCTGCTCGCCTACTTCTCCACCGACGCCGACCGCGTCGACGACGGCACGGTCGCGGCGGTGCGCTCGGCCCAGCACTGCCTGCGCCACCGGGGCCCCGACGAGACCGAGCAGTGGTGGGACGGCTCGGCGGTGTTCGGCTTCAACCGGCTGTCGTTCATCGACATCGAGCACAGCCACCAGCCGATGGCCTACGCCGACGGCCGCTACCGGATCGTCTTCAACGGCGAGATCTACAACTACGTCGAGCTCCGCGAGGAGCTCGCGGCGGCCGGGGCCACGTTCGCCACCGAGGGCGACACCGAGGCGATCGTCGCCGGCTACCACGTGTGGGGCGAGGACGTCGTCCACCGGCTGCGCGGCATGTTCGCCTTCCTCATCTGGGACACCCAGGAGAAGACGGTGTTCGGCGCCCGGGACCCCTTCGGCATCAAGCCGCTGTTCGTGACCCGCCTCGCCGACGGCGCCGTCGCCTTCTCCTCCGAGAAGAAGGCGCTGCTGGAGCTGCTCGGGGGCAGCGAGGCGTCCGGCGGCGTCGACCCCGCCTCCCTCCAGCACTACCTGACCCTGCAGTACGTCCCCGAGCCCGCGACCCTGCACCGCGGGATCCGGCGGATCGAGAGCGGCACCCGCTTCACCGTCGCCGACGGCGAGCTGACGACGGCGCGCTACTTCCACCCGACCTTCCCGATCCGGCCGGTCGCGAGGGACGAGCAGCAGGCCCTGTACGACCGCATCGCCGACGTCCTCGACGACTCCGTGCGGGTGCACATGCGCGCCGACGTCACGGTGGGGTCGTTCCTCTCCGGGGGCATCGACTCCACCGCCATCGCCGCGCTCGCGAAGCGCTACAACCCCAAGCTGCTCACCTTCACCACCGGGTTCGAGCGGCAGGGGTTCTCCGAGATCGACGTCGCCGCCGAGTCGGCGGCCGCGATCGGCGTCGAGCACATCACCAAGGTGGTCACCCCCGAGGAGTTCGCCGACGCCATCCCGCTGGTGGTCTGGTACCTCGACGACCCGGTCGCCGACCCGGCGCTCGTCCCGCTGTACTTCATCGCCCGCGAGGCGCGGAAGCACGTGAAGGTGGTGCTCTCCGGCGAGGGCGCCGACGAGCTGTTCGGCGGCTACAACATCTACCGCGAGCCACTGTCTCTGGCGGCGTTCGAGAAGCTGCCCCGCGGCATCCTCCGCGCGCTCGGTGCGCTGTCGACCCGCCTGCCCGACGGCATGCGCGGCAAGGACCTGCTGCGCCGTGGGTCGATCCCGCTCGAGGAGCGCTACTACGGCAACGCCCGGCTCTTCCGGGACGACGAGCTGGGCTTCCTGCGCACCCACGACCGGGACCAGTCGCACGTCACCGTGACCCGCGAGCTGTACCAGCGCACCCGCGCGGCCGGCTACGACGACGTCACCGCCATGCAGTACGTCGACCTGTTCACCTGGCTGCGCGGCGACATCCTGGTCAAGGCCGACAAGATGACGATGGCCAACTCGCTGGAGCTGCGCGTCCCGTTCCTCGACCCCGAGGTCTTCAGGGTCGCCAGCACCCTCCCGGTCGACCAGCGGGTGACCAAGGAGACGACGAAGTACGCGCTGCGCCGGGCGCTGGAGCAGATCGTCCCCGCGCACGTGCTGAACCGCCGCAAGCTCGGCTTCCCCGTGCCCACCCGGCACTGGCTGGCCGAGGACCTGCACGACTGGGCGCGCTCGGTGATCGAGGCGAGCCACACCGACGAGTGGCTGGACAAGAAGCAGGTCCTGGCGATGCTGGCCGCGCACCGGGTGAACCAGCGCAACGGCTCGGCCGTCGACCACTCCCGCAAGCTCTGGACGCTGCTGGTCTTCATGATCTGGCACGGCATCTTCGTCGAGGGCCCGCATCCGCCCCGAGATCCCGCAGACGGTCTACCCCGTCCGGCTGTGACCGCATGAACCAGTGAGGCCCGGAACCGCATCGGTTCCGGGCCTCACTGGTTCAACGCTGGTGGATCAGCTGAAGCTGTCCCCGCAGGCGCAGGAGCTGCCGGCGTTGGGGTTGTCGATCGTGAAGCCCTGCTTCTCGATCGAGTCGACGAAGTCGATCGTGGCGCCACCGAGGTAGGGGCCGCTCATGCGGTCGACGATGACCTCGACGCCACCGAACTCGTAGGTCTGGTCGCCGTCGAGGTACCGCTCGTCGAAGAACAGCTGGTACCGCAGGCCCGAGCACCCACCGGGCTGGACGGCGATGCGCAGACGCAGGTCGTCGCGGCCCTCCTGGTCCAGCAGTGCCTTGACCTTGGCGGCCGCCGGGTCGCTGAGCAGCACGCCCGTGGATCCGGCCGCACCACCGTCGAGGGTCGTGGTGTCCTGCACCGTCATATCCGTGTCCTCCTCCATCCGAGGTGTCCGCTGCGCACCATCTGCGGCGGACCAACGCCGCCGTGGCGGAGCTTCTTCCACTGTACGGCGCTCGCCGACGTTTCCCGAGCCGTCGCAGGGGTCCACGTAGACTCCTGACCCGTGAAGCTCCGCCTGCCCGGCCGCCGCACCGCCGCCGAGACGACCGCCACCGCCACCTCGGCCGACTCGAGCGAGCACACCGCGCACCTGGTGAAGGCCGCGGGCAAGGGCCGCCCCACCCCGCGCCGCAGCGAGGCGCAGGGCCGCCGTCCCGGCCCGCCGCCGCCTCCGCCGACCACGCGCAAGGAGGCCTACCGCCGGATGCGCGAGCAGCAGGCCGCCAAGCGCGCGGACGTCCGCCAGGCCGCCGCCCGCGGTGACGACGCCTACCTGCCCGCCCGCGACCGCGGCCCGGTCCGCAAGCTGGTGCGCGACCTCGTCGACTCCCGGCGCAACGTCGGCAGCTGGTTCCTCGCCATCGCCGGCGTCGCCCTGATCGGCACCTTCGTGCCCAGCGCCGCGGTGCGCGGCTACGCCAGCTTCCTGCTGTTCGGCTTCTTCCTGCTGCTGATCGTCGACTCGGTCGTGCTGAACCGGAAGATCAAGCGCGCGCTGGCCGAGCGCTTCCCGGCGGGGACCAAGACCCGCGGCGCCTCCTGGTACGGCATCAGCCGCGCGACGATGATCCGCCGCTGGCGGTTCCCCAAGCCCGAGGTCCCGCTCGGCGCCGACGTCTGACCGCCGGGCTCCGTGCACGTCCGGCTGCTGGGCACCGGCGCGGCCGACGGCTGGCCGAACCCCTGGTGCTCCTGCGCCTCGTGCGCGGACGCCCGCTCGCGCGGTGAGTCCCGTCGGCAGACCTCGGTCCTCGTGGACGGCGGTGTGCTGCTCGACCTCTCCCCCGCGCTACCGCCCGACGGCGTCTCGCTGGCCGGCGTGCACACCGTCCTGGTGACCCACGCGCACCCCGACCACTGCGCGCCCTTCGCCCTGCTGTGGCGGCACTGGGCGCTTCCCGACGAGCCGCTCGCCGTCGTCGGCCCCCCGGAGGTCCTCGAGACCTGCCGCCCGTGGCTCGCGCCGGACGCGCCGGTGGAGCTGGTCGAGGTCGCCCCCGGCGCGACGCTGCGCCGCCGCGGGTACGCCGTCCGCGTGCTGCCGGCCGACCACGAGGTGCCGACGGTGCTCTACGACGTCACCGCACCGGACGGCGGGCGGCTGCTCTACGCCACCGACACCGGCCCCCTGCCCGACGCCGCCGTCACCGACCTCACCGACGCCGCGTTCGACGTCGTCCTGCTCGAGCAGACCTTCGGCGACCGGCTCGACCACGGCACCCGGCACCTGGACCTCGCCTCGTTCCCGGCGCAGCTGGACCGGCTGCGCGCCGTCGGGGCGGTCACCGCGGGCACCGACGTCGTCGCCGTCCACCTGGGGCACCACAACCCGCCCGCCCCGGAGCTGGCCGCCCGGCTGGCCCGGCACGGAGCCCGCCTGCTGCCCGACGGCGCGGAACTGCGGGCGGAGGCCTACCGTCGGCGATCATGGAATTCCGACGCCTCGGCCGCTCCGGCCTGACCATCTCCGAGATCGCCTACGGCAACTGGCTCACCCACGGCAGCCAGGTCGAGGAGGACGCCGCGCACGCCTGCGTGCAGGCCGCCCTCGAGGAAGGCATCACGACCTTCGACACCGCGGACGTCTACGCCGGCACCAAGGCCGAGTCCGTGCTCGGCCGGGCGCTGTCCGGTCAGCGCCGCGAGGGCCTGGAGATCTTCACCAAGGTCTACTGGCCGACCGGTCCCGGGCAGAACGACCGCGGGCTGTCCCGCAAGCACATCATGGAGAGCTGCACCGCCTCGCTGCGGCGGCTGCAGACCGACTACGTCGACCTGTACCAGGCGCACCGCTACGACTCCTCGGTCCCGCTCGAGGAGACGATGACCGCCTTCGCCGACCTGGTGCGGCAGGGCAAGGTCCTCTACATCGGCGTCTCCGAGTGGAACGCCGATGAGATCGCCGCGGGCGCCGAGCTCGCCCGGGAGCTGGGCATCCAGCTGATCTCCAACCAGCCGCAGTACTCGATGCTGTGGCGGGTCATCGAGGACGAGGTCGTGCCGACGTCGGAGAAGCACGGCCTCTCCCAGATCGTCTGGTCGCCGCTGGCCCAGGGCATCCTCACCGGCAAGTACCTGCCCGGTCAGCAGCCGCCGCCGGACTCCCGGGGCGGCCACGCGGAGGCCGGCGGGTCGATGCGGCGCTTCCTCCGCAACGAGGAGCTGCTCACCCGCGTGCAGGACCTCGTGCCGATCGCGGCCGACCTCGGCCTGTCGATGGCCCAGCTGGCCGTGGCCTGGGTGCTGCAGAACCCCAACGTGGCCGCGGCGATCATCGGCGCGAGCCGCCCGGAGCAGGTGCGGGACAACGTCAAGGCCGCCGGCGTGACGCTGGACGCCGACGTCCTGGCCCGCATCGACGCCGCGCTCGGCGACGTCGTCGAGCGCGACCCGGGCAAGGTCTCGCGCGGCTGACGCCTCGCACGCGGACGGGCCTGGCGGCCTACGGGGCCGCCAGGCCCATCGGGCCGTAGACCTTCCGGTCGTCCTCGAAGAGGGTCACCGTGGCCACCCCCCGGTCGAGGAGGTCCCGCCAGGTCTCGCCCAGCCAGGACTCGGCGTCGCCCTGGTTCTCGGAAGCGGGGACCTCCACGCCGAGGGACGACGGGTCGACGGTCGCCCCCGAGGGGTCCTCCAGGCGCCAGTGCCAGCTCATCCCCGCAGGCTAGTGCGCCGACGCGGGAACGTGATCTTCCCCCGGGTTACCGGGGTCGCCGCCCGGGCATGGCAGTCCACCGACTGCACCCGAGCGGAGGACCCATGACCGCAGCTCCCCCACCGGCCGATCCGGCCACGGCCTCGACCGGTCAGCTGATCAGCCAGCTCACCGAGCAGGTGAGCCGGCTCGTCCGCGACGAGGCCCGGCTGGCGCAGGCCGAGGTCACCCAGAAGGCCAAGCGGCTCGGCGTCGGCGCCGGGCTGTTCGGCGGGGCGGGGCTGTTCGCCGTCCTGGGCCTGGCGGTGCTCGTGGCCACCGCCGTCCTGGCGCTGGACCTGGTGCTCCCGGCCTGGCTGGCCGCGCTCGTCGTCGCCGTCGTGCTGCTCGCCGTCGCCGGCGTGCTCGCGCTGATCGGCAAGAAGGACGTCGAGAAGGCCGGCCCGCCGGTGCCGACGCAGGCCATCGCCGGCGTCCAGGCCGACATCGCCGCGGTCAAGCAGGGGCTGTCGCGGTGAGCTCGCCGAACGGGACCGGCGACGTCGCCGCGCTGCGGGCCGAGATCGACGCGACCCGAGCGGAGCTGGGCCGCACGGTCGACGCGCTCAGCAACCGGCTGGACGTCCCGGCACGCGCCCGCGAGCGGGCCGCCCGCACCAGGGACACTGCCGTCGAGACCTACCGGGAGAGCCCGCCGGCCGTCATCGGCGCCGGCGTCGCCCTGGTCGGGCTCGTGGTCGGACTGATCGTCCTGCGCCGCCGGCGCAGCGGAGCGAGGAGGAAGCGTTGAGCAAGGGAGCGAAGCTCGCCTACCGGCCCATCGGCCTGATCGGCGGCATCCTGGCCGGAACCCTGAGCGGGATCGTCTTCAAGCAGCTGTGGAAGGCGATCGCGAACGAGGACGACGCCCCCAGCGCGCTGCAGAGCGAGTACCCGATGAAGGAGGTCGTGATCGCCGCGGCCATCCAGGGCGCGATCTTCGCCGCGACGAAGGCCGCCATCGACCGCGCCGGCGCCCAGGGCTTCACGAAGCTGACCGGCAGCTGGCCCGGCGACTGAGGGGCGGCAGATGACCGGCACAGGGGCGCGCGAGAGCTCCGTCGACCGGATCCGTCAGCGGGTCGAGGAGAAGGCCGCCCGCCGGGCCGCGGCGGCGAAGGCGGCGGCGGCGGCGCCGCCAGCGGATGAGCCGGACCGGCTGCCCCCCGACACGCCGGCGCCGGACCGCATGCCCGGAATCGACGCGGCGTCGCCGACCGGGATCCCGCTGCGCGGGTGGAAGCAGATCGTCAAGCGCGCCTGGGCGGAGAACAATGCCGACAACATGCCGATCATCGCCGGTGGCGTGGCGTTCTTCGGATTCCTGGCGATCTTCCCGGCGCTCATCGCGCTGATCTCCATCTACGGGCTGGTCGCCTCCCCCGAGCAGGCCGCGGAACAGGTGGAGGAGCTCACCGCGGGGCTGCCGACCGAGGCGCAGAGCCTGATCAGCGACCAGGTGACGGCGGTGACGGAGAACGCCGGCGGAGCGCTCACGCTCAGCCTGATCATCTCCATCGTCGCCGCGCTCTGGAGCGCCTCGGGCGGGGTGAACAACCTGGTCAAGGCGGTCAACATCGCCTACGACGAGGTGGAGACCCGCAACTTCGTGAAGCTGCGGGCGCTGTCGGTCGCGCTCACCCTCGGCGCCGTCGTCTTCGTCGTCCTCACCATCGGCCTGGTCGCCGTCGTGCCGATCGTGCTCGACGCGCTCCCCCTCGGCGGGCTGGGCACCGTCCTCGCCGAGGTCGCCCGCTGGGTGGGGCTGCTCGCCGTCGTCGCGGGCTCGCTCGCCATCCTCTACCGGGTCGCACCGGACCGGGACGCGCCGCGCTTCCGCTGGGTGAGCCTCGGCTCGATCGTGGTCACCGTCGTCTGGGCGCTGGTGAGCCTCGGGTTCACCCTGTACGTGAACAACTTCGGGTCCTACGACAAGACCTACGGCGCGATCGCCGGCGTCATCGTCCTGATGCTGTGGCTGTACCTGACCTGCTACCTGGTCCTGCTCGGCGCGGAGATCAACGCCGAGACCGAGCACCAGACCGCCGTCGACACCACCGGCGGCGACCCGGAACCCATGGGTGTCCGGGGCGCCGTCGTCGCCGACACGCTGCCCGACAAGCCGGAGCCGGAGAAGGGCGACAGCGACCCGACCCGCAAGAACGCCGCCCCCTGATCGGCGGCGCCCGTGCTCAGCGCACGTGCGAGGGCACGAACGGCGGCTTGACGACCTGCACCGGCTGCGGCCGGCCGCGGACGTCGACGGCGAGCTCGGCGCCCTCGGCGATCCCGGCCGCGGTGTCGAGGAGCGCCAGGGCGATGCCGGTCTTCAGCGTCGGCGAGAAGGTGCCGCTGGTGGTCTCGCCGACCCGCGCGCCGGCGGTGTCGAGCACCGCCATCCCGGCCCGCGGGATGCCGCGACCGGTGGCCCGCAGCCCCCACAGCTGCCGGGCGGGCCCGGCCTCCCGCTCGGCGAGCAGCGCCTCCCGGCCCCAGAACGCGGGCTTCTTCCAGCCCACGGCCCAGCCGGCCCGCGCCTGCACCGGGGTGATGTCGGGCGAGAGCTCGTGCCCGTGCAGGGGGTAGCCCATCTCTGTGCGCAGCGTGTCGCGGGCGCCGAGGCCGCAGGGCCGGATGCCGAGGTCCTGGCCGGCCTCCAGCAGCGCGTCCCACAGCTCACCGGCCCGGTCCGCCTCGACCAGCACCTCGTAGCCGTGCTCGCCGGTGTACCCGGTGCGGCAGACGGTCACCTCGGCCCCGCCGGCGCCGGTCCCGGTCACGAACGACATGTAGGAGAGCTCGCCCGGGAGACCGAGCAGCTCGAGCACCTGCAGCGAGCGCGGGCCCTGGACGGCGAGGACGGCGACCTGCTCGTGCCGGTTCTCGACCACCACGCCGGCGGGGGCCTCCGCGGCCAGCCGGGCCAGGACGTCGGCGGCGTTCGCGGCGTTGGGCACCAGCAGCACGTCGTCGGGGCCGTGCAGGTAGACGATCAGGTCGTCGACGACGCCGCCGGCGCGCGGATCGCCGTCGGGCAGGCAGCACAGCGTGTACTGCGCCTGCCCCGGCCCGATGCGGCCCAGGTCGTTGGTCAGGCAGGAGTCGACGAACGCCGCCGCGCCCGGGCCGCGCACCGTCCCGGTGCCCAGGTGGGAGACGTCGAAGAGCCCGACGCCCTCCCGCACCGCGGCGTGCTCGGCGAGGACTCCCCCGCCGGCGTACTCGATCGGCATCGACCAGCCGCCGAAGTCGGCGAGCTTGGCGCCGGCGGCGACGTGGCGGTCGTGCAGGGGCGAGGTCAGCGGGCTCACGCGGCCCAACGTAGTGCGCGCTCCTAGGATGCGGACGTGCCGCCGACGATCTCCGCCACCGACCAGCCCCTCGAGAAGCTCTCCGCCGACGCGGTCGTCGTCGCGGTCGGCAAGGGCCCCGACGGGCCGCTGCCCACGCCCGGCGCGGAGGCGGTGGACCGGCTGCTCGGCGGCCGGCTGTTCGCCGCGCTGGCCGACCTCGGCGCCCGCGGTGGCGAGGACGAGGTCACCCGCCTGCCCTCGTTCGGCCAGGGCCCCTTCCCCGTGGTCGCCGTCACCGGCCTCGGCGCGCCCGACGCGTCCGGCAGCTACTCCGCCGAGTCGGTGCGCCGCGCCGCGGGTGCGGCCAGCCGAGCGCTCGCCGGGCGCCGGTCGGTCGTCAGCCTGCTGGCCGCCGTGGGCGGTGCACCCGACGCCGAGCGGCTGCACGCCGTCGGCGAGGGGTCGCTGCTGGGTGCCTACGAGTTCACCGCCTACAAGTCCGACCTGCCCGCGAACCGGCCGCTGCCGCCGCAGGAGATCACCGTCGTCGTCCCGGGCGCCTCCGACGCCGAGAAGGCGCTGCGCCGGTCCCGCGCCGTCGCCGACGCCGTCGCGCTCGTCCGCGACCTGGTGAACACCCCGCCCAACGACCTCTACCCCGCCGAGCTGGCCGCCCGCGGCGCCGCCGCCGGGAAGAAGCACGGGCTGAGCTCGGAGATCCTGGACGAGGACGAGCTGGCCGCGGGCGGCTACGGCGGCATCCTCGCCGTCGGCTCGGGCTCCACCCGCAAGCCGCGGCTGCTCCGGCTGACCTACCGGGGCAAGGGCGCGCGCACGAAGATCGCGCTGGTCGGCAAGGGCATCACCTTCGACAGCGGCGGCATCTCGATCAAGCCCGCCGCCAAGATGGAGGACATGAAGAGCGACATGGCCGGCGCCGCGGCCGTGATCGCCACCGTCTGCCTGGTCGCCGAGCTCGGGCTGCCCGTCGAGGTCACCGCGACCGTGCCGATGGCCGAGAACCTGCCCAGCGGCACCGCCTACCGCCCGGCCGACGTCGTGACCTTCCGCAACGGCAAGAAGGCGGAGATCACCAACACCGACGCCGAGGGCCGCGTGGTCCTCGCCGACGCGATCGCCCGCGCGGCCGAGGACCGGCCCGACGCACTGCTGGAGACCTCCACGCTCACCGGCGCCCAGATGGTCGCGCTCGGCTCGCGGACCTCCGGCGTCATGGGCAGCGACGACCTGCGCGACACCGTCGTCGAGGCCTCGCGCCGCGCCGGCGAGTCGATGTGGCCGATGCCGCTGCCGGCCGAGCTGCGCCGCGGGCTGGACTCCCCGGTGGCCGACTTCACCAACGCCAACACCGACCGCCTCGGCGGGATGCTGGTGGGCGGCCACTTCCTCAAGGAGTTCGTGCCCGCCGACCTGCCCTGGGCGCACATCGACATCGCCGGCCCCAGCTACAACACCGGCGGCCCGTGGGGCTACACGCCCAAGGGCGGCACCGGCGTCCCGGTCCGCACCCTGCTGGCGACGATCGAGGCCCTCATCGCCGACTGATCCCCGCGCTGGGATCAGGTGACCTGATCGTCGAGCGTCCTCCCTCACCGTGCACCACGAGGGAGGACGCTCCACGGTGAGGGAGGACGGCGGTCACAGCCCCTTCTGGCGGGCGCTCCAGTCGCGCATGCGCTGGGGGTACCCGGTGACCTGGGCGTCGTAGACCGGGATCGCGAGGTCGCGGGAGAGCTTGCGGGCGACGTCGGGGCCGTCGATGCGCCGGCGCGTCCACTCGCCGTCGGCCGCCACCAGCACGATCGTCGTCTCGGTGACCGCCGTCCGCGGCTCGACGTAGCCCTCGACGCCGCGACGCGAGGCGACGAACTGCTCCAGGTGGGCCAGGTCGGTGCGGTGCGAGCCGCGGTCGAGGGTGCTCCGCCGCCCGTCGCCGCCGGGCCGGGAGGGGCCGCGACGCCCCCGGCCGCGCAGCCGGTCGAACAGCCCCATGGCACTTCTCCCGTCGTCGGAGGCGCGCTCGTCGACCCCGGTGATCACCGGCACGCTCGGCAGGGCAACGGCGCTCCCGGCCGGGTCGTTCCCGGAGTGGCAGGATGGGCACGAGGCCCCGCCCGCTCGAGCGGGACCAGACACCGCACTTGAGGAGCAGAACACGTGAGCGCACCGACGTCCCCCGCCGACCTGGTCATCCTCGGCGGTGGCTCGGGTGGTTACGCCGCGGCGTTCCGGGCCTCCGAGCTCGGCCTGAACGTCGTCCTCATCGAGAAGGACAAGGTCGGCGGCACCTGCCTGCACCGCGGCTGCATCCCGACCAAGGCCCTGCTGCACGCCGGCGAGGTCGCCGACCTGGCCCGCGAGGGCGAGCAGTTCGGCGTCAAGACGTCGCTGGCCGGCATCGACATGGACGGCGTCAACAGCTACAAGGACGGCGTCATCGCCAAGCTCTACAAGGGGCTGCAGGGCCTGGTGAAGGCCCGCAAGATCACCTACGTCGAGGGCGAGGGGCGGCTCACCTCCCCGACCACCGTCGAGGTGAACGGCCAGAGCTACGAGGGCAAGCACATCCTGCTGGCCACCGGCTCCTACGCCCGCAGCCTGCCCGGCCTGGAGATCGACGGCACCAAGGTCATCACCAGCGACCACGCCCTCAACCTGGACCGGGTCCCGGCCTCGGCGATCATCCTCGGCGGCGGCGTCATCGGCTGCGAGTTCGCCAGCGCCTGGAAGTCCTTCGGCGTCGACGTCACCATCGTCGAGGCGCTCCCCCACCTGGTCCCGCTCGAGGACGAGTCCTCCTCGAAGCTGCTCGAGCGCGCGTTCCGCCGTCGCAAGATCGGCTACGAGCTCGGCAGCCGCTTCTCCGGCGTCCAGCACACCGAGAACGGCGTCAAGGTCTCCCTGGAGAACGGCAAGGAGATCGAGGCCGAGCTGCTGCTCGTCGCCGTCGGTCGCGGGCCGGTCAGCCAGGGCCTCGGCTACGAGGAGGCCGGCGTCCAGATGGACCGCGGCTACGTCCTCGTCGACGAGTACTGCTCGACCAACGTGCCGACCGTCTCCGCCGTCGGCGACCTCATCCCGACGCTGCAGCTGGCCCACGTCGGCTTCGGCGAGGGCATCCTCGTCGCCGAGAAGGTCGCCGGGCTGAACCCCGCCCCCATCGACTACGCCGGCGTCCCGCGGATCACCTACTCCGACCCCGAGGTCGCCTCCGTCGGGCTCACCGAGGCGCAGGCCAAGGAGCGCTACGGCGAGGTGAAGACCCTCACCTACGACCTCGCCGGCAACGGCCGCAGCCAGATCCTCAAGACCACCGGGGCCGTGAAGCTCATCCAGGCGCCGGACGGCCCCGTCGTCGGCATCCACATGGTCGGCAGCCGGGTCGGCGAGCTCATCGCCGAGGCCCAGCTCATCTACAACTGGGAGGCCGAGGCCGACGACGTCGCCAGCCTCATCCACCCGCACCCGACCCAGAGCGAGGCGCTGGGCGAGGCCCACCTGGCCCTCGCCGGCAAGCCGCTGCACGTCCACGGCTGACCCGCACACCCCACCTGCCCCGCGCCACGAAGGAGTCCTGCCCCGATGCCGACGTCCGTCACCATGCCCGCCCTGGGCGAGAGCGTCACCGAGGGCACGGTCACCCGATGGCTCAAGCAGGAGGGTGACCAGGTCGAGGTCGACGAGCCCCTCCTCGAGGTGTCGACCGACAAGGTCGACACCGAGATCCCCTCGCCCGCAGCGGGCATCCTGACCAAGATCCTCGTCGCCGAGGACGAGACCGTCGACGTCGGCGCGGAGCTCGCCGTCATCGGTGGGGACGGCGACGGCGGCGGGCAGGCCGGGGGTGGCGACGCCGCCTCCGCGTCGGCCGAGGACGCCGAGACGCCGCAGACCCCCGACCAGCAGGTCGAGGACGCCGCTCCCGAGCCGGCCGCCGAGCAGCCCGCCCCGCAGCAGCAGCAGGAGGAGCCCCCGGCATCCCCGGCCGGCGGTGGCGGTGGCGGCGAGGGCACCCCGGTGACCATGCCGGCGCTCGGCGAGAGCGTCACCGAGGGCACCGTCACCCGCTGGCTCAAGGCCGTGGGCGACGAGATCACCGCCGACGAGCCGCTGCTCGAGGTGTCCACCGACAAGGTCGACACCGAGATCCCGGCGCCGGTCAGCGGCACGCTGCTCGAGATCACGGTGAACGAGGACGAGACCGTCGACGTCGGCGCGCAGCTGGCCGTCATCGGCACCGGCTCGGCCGGCGGGTCCGCGCCGGCCCCGGCCGCGCCCGCGCAGGAAGCCCCCCAGCAGCAGGAGGCCCCCCAGCAGGAAGCGCCGGCCCAGGAGGCGCCGCAGCAGGCGCCCGCCGAGGAGAAGCCGCAGGCCGCCCCCGAGGCCAAGCCCGCGGCGACCACAACCACCCAGCCCGGTGGCGACTACGGCGCCAGCGGCGCCCAGCCGGCCGCCTCCCCCACCTCGCAGCCCGCCCCGCAGGTCGCGCCGCAGGCGCCGGCCGGGCAGTCCGCGGGCGGGGACGGCGGCAGCTACGTGACCCCGCTGGTGCGCCGGCTCGCCGCCGAGCGCGGCGTCGACCTCGGCTCGGTCACCGGCAGCGGTGTCGGCGGGCGGATCCGCAAGCAGGACGTCCTCGCCGCGGCGGAGAAGGCGTCCGCGCCGGCTCCCGCCGCTCCGGCCGCCGGTGGCACGCGGACCCCGTCGCCGGCCGCCACGCCCGACACCTCGCTGCGCGGACGCACGGAGAAGATGTCCCGCCTGCGCACGGTCATCGCCAAGCGGATGGTCGAGTCGCTGCAAGTCAGCGCCCAGCTGACGACGGTCCTCGAGGCCGACGTCACCCGGATCGCCCACCTGCGCCAGCAGGCCAAGGCCGACTTCGAGGCCCGCGAGGGGGTCAAGCTGTCGTTCCTGCCGTTCTTCGCCAAGGCCGCCGTCGAGGCGCTCAAGGCGCACCCGTCGGTGAACTCCTCGATCGACCAGGAGGCCGGCACGGTCACCTACCACGACGCCGAGAACCTCGGCATCGCGGTGGACACCGAGCGCGGGCTGCTGGTGCCGGTCATCCACGACGCCGGCGACCTGAGCCTGGGCGGGATCGCGCGCAAGATCGCCGACCTGGCCGAGCGCACCCGGTCGAACAAGGTCACCCCCGACGAGCTGGGCGGCGGCACCTTCACGCTGACCAACACCGGCAGCCGCGGGGCCCTGTTCGACACCCCGATCATCAACCAGCCCCAGGTCGCCATCCTCGGCGTCGGCTCGGTGGTCAAGCGGCCGGTCGTCCTGGAGGACCCGGAGCTCGGGGAGGTCATCGCCGTCCGGTCGATGGTCTACCTGGCCCTGACCTACGACCACCGCATCGTCGACGGCGCCGACGCCGCCCGCTTCCTCACCACGGTGAAGGAACGGCTGGAATCCGGGCAGTTCCAGGGCGAGCTCGGTCTCGCCTGACAGCACCTCGATCAGGGTCCCGGCAGCAGCCGGGGCCCTGATCGCGTCCGGGGGGACCGAAGGAGGTAGCTCGTGAAGATCGCCGTGGCCGGGGCCTCCGGCCTGATCGGTGGCGCCCTGGTGCCCGCCCTGCGCGCCGACGGTCACGAGGTGGTGCAGCTGGTCCGCCGCACCCCGCGCACGGCCGAGGAGCACCGCTGGGACCCCCAGCACCGGCGCATCGACCCCGCGTTGCTGCGCGACGTGAACGCGGTGATCAACCTCGCCGGGGCCCCGATCCGGCCGCGTCCCTGGACCCGTGGCTACCGGCACGAGCTGGTGAACAGCCGGCTGGACGCCACGGCCACCATCAGCCAGGCGCTGGCCGACGCCGTGGCCGAGGACCCCTCCCGCCCGCGGGTGCTGCTCAACGCCTCGGGCATCGGCTACTACGGCGACACCGGGCCGGCGGAGATCCGCGAGGACGCGCCGCCCGGGTCGGACTTCCTCGCCCAGCTGTGCGTCCGGTGGGAGGCCGCCACCGCCGCGGCCGCCGACGCCGGCGTGCGGGTCGTGCTGCTGCGGACCGGTCTGGTGCTCGGTCCCGACGCCATGCTCATCAAGGTCCTCGGGCTGGTGTTCCGGCTCGGGCTGGGCGGCCGGATGGGCTCCGGGAAGCAGTACTGGCCGTGGATCAGCCTGGACGACGAGATCGGCGCGATCCGGCACCTGCTCACCGCCGACGTCTCCGGGCCGGTCAACCTCGCCGCGCCCGCGCCGGTGACCAACGCCGAGTTCACCGAGGTGATGGGCCGGGTGCTCTCCCGGCCCACCCCGCTGCCGGTGCCCGCCTTCGCCGTGTCCACGGGGCTCGGGGAATTCGGCCGCGCCAGCGTCATCGGCGGGCAGCGGGCGGTGCCCGCGAGGCTGCTCGAGTCCGGCTACGTGTTCGCCGACACCGACCTGGACAAGACCCTCCGCACGGCGCTCGGGAAGGGCTGAGCCGCATCGCTCAGCCCAGCCGCTCGGCGCGCTCGATCCGCCAGCCGTCAGCGGTCCGGACCAGCACGACGCGTGCCGGTGCCGGCGGCCGCGCCGGTGCGGTGCGCAACGCCGGCCCGTCGGGGCGCTCCGCCGCGACCACCTCGTAGCCGGGCCAGCCGTCGGTGAGCCGCAGCTCCGCCCGGTCGGGCGTCAGCGTCCCGACCACGACGTCGGCGACCGTCGGCGCGAAGCCGCGCAGCCGCTCCCCCGCCGCGTCCAGCGCCCGGGCGTGCTCGGCGTCGGCGGCGGCCTGCGGGCTGCCGTCGACCCAGACGCCGGCCAGCGGCTCCACCTCGGCCGAGGTGAACGCCTCCGCCCGCACCGCGTACAGGCGCTCGACCAGCGCCGCCCAGTCCGCGGCGGTGACCGGGTCGGCGGGAAGCGGCTCGGCGGGCGCGGGCTCGGGCGCGGGCTCGGGCTCGGCCGGCGGCGACTGGGCAGGGACCGACGCCTCAGGTGCCGGCCCGGCCGGTGCGGTGGCGGCCGCCACCGCCGTCCCCGGCCCGGCTTCCCCGCTCCCCCAGCGGACGACCAGCCAGCCGGTGAGCGCGACGGCGAGGACGAGCACCGCGGCACCGGCAGCAGCCCGCCGCGGCCGGGCCGGCCAGAGGTCACCGAGCAGTGCGCGCCACCGCGCGAACCGGCCGGCCGGCGGGACGACGACCGGCGCCGGGCGGGGCGTCCGGCCCGGCACGACGTGCGTGAGCTCGGCCTGCGGCGCCGCATCGCGCCGCGCCGCAGCGGCCGCCGTGAGCGCCACCGGTTGCGGCCGGCAGGCGTGCCGGAGGTCGAGGGCGAACGCGGCGGCCGAGCCCCGCTCGTGGGGATCGGCCGCCAGCCCCCGGCGGACCACCTCCAGGAGCGCGGGCGGGGCCTCGGGTGCCAGCTCGGCGAGGTCGGGCAGCTGCCCGTGCGCGGCGACGGCCAGCGTGTCGCCGGGGGTGGCCGCGTTCCACGGCGCGATGCCGGTGAGGGCGTGGAACGCGGCGGCCGCCACGCCGAACACGTCCGACGCCGGGCCGGGTGCCGCGCCGCGGGCCACCGCCGGGTCGACGTAGGCGGGGGTGACCGCCGCGGCCGCCGTCTCGCCGAGGATGCGCGCGACACCCAGGTCGGTGAGGACCGGCCGGCCCTCCGCGGTGAAGACGACGTTGCCCGGCGACAGGTCGCCGTGGACGACGCCGTGGGAGTGCACGTGCGCCAGCGCGGCGGCGACCGGCGCGCACACCGTCACCACCTCCCCCGCGTCGAGCCGGCCGCGCGCGGCCAGCAGGTCGGCGAGGCTGCCCCCCTCGAGCAGGTCGAGGACCAGGGCGACCCGGGGCGCGCCCCCTCGCCGCGGCTGGTGCACCACCTCGACCAGCCGCACCAGGTGCGGGTGGTCCAGCTCGCCCAGCAGCGCGGCCTCGCGCGCCTGCCGCTGCGGATCGCCCTCGACCAGCACCTTGACCGCCACCGACGGTCCGCCGCGGCGGGGCGCGGCGCGCCACACCTCGCCGGTGCTGCCGCGGCCCAGCAGCTCCTCGCAGGTGTAGCCGGGGACCACGGGTGGCGCGGGGACGGGTGCGGGCATGCCCAGGGACCGTAGGCGTTCCGGCGCCCTCGCCGTTCCCGTCGTCCACAGGTGGACGGGCGCTCCGCTGGCTAGGTTGGGGCGGTGACGGTGCCGGCGCGTGCGGAGGTCGTGGTCGTCGGTGCCGGGTTGGCCGGGCTCGCCGCGGCCACCCGGCTGGCCGCGGCCGGGTGCGACGTGCACGTCGTCGAGGCCGCGGAGCACGCCGGCGGCCGGCTGACGACCGAGCGGATCGACGGGTTCGTCGTCGACCGCGGCTTCCAGGTGCTCAACACCGGCTACCCGCGGGTGGCCGACCTCGACCTGCCGTCGCTGGACCTCGGCTGGTTCCTCACCGGCGCGCGGGTGTGGGTCGACGGCCGGGCGCACGCCGTCGTCGACCCGCGTAGCCGGCCCGCGGCCCTGCCGGCGACGGCGACCGCCCCGATCGGCTCGCTGCGGGAGAAGGCGGCGCTGGCCGCGTTCTCGCTGCGCGCGGGCTACCTCCCCGTGCCGCGGCTGCTCGCCGCGCCGGAACGCACCGCCGCCGAGGCGCTGCAGCGGGCCGGCCTGGGCTGTGCGGTGCTCGAGCGCTTCCTCCGCCCCTTCCTCGCCGGCGTCCTGCTCGAGGACCGGCTGGACACCTCGAGCCGCTACCTGGACCTGCTGTGGCGCAGCTTCGTGCGCGGCCGCATCGGGCTGCCCGCCCGCGGGATGCAGTCGGTGGGCGAGCAGCTGGCCGGACGGCTGCCGGCGGGGGCGCTGCACCTGGGCTGCCCGGTCACCGCCGTCCGGAGCGGGGCCGTCGACACCGCGGCCGGGCCGATCGCCGCGGTACGCCGTCGTCGTCGCCACCGACCCGACGGCGGCCGCGGGCCTGCTGCCGGGCGTGACCGCCTCGGCTCCACGCCAGGTCACCACGCACCTGCACGTGCTGCCCGCCTCGCCGTGGGACGAGCCGCTGCTGGTCCTCGGCCGGCCCGGCGGGCAGCTGGTGAACAGCGTCGTCCTCACCGACGCCCAGCCGCGGTACGCCCCGGACGGCCGCGCCCTGGTGGCCAGCTCCACGCTCGCCCCCACCCGGGAGGCCGACGTCCGCGGGGAGGTCGCGCAGGCGCACGGGGTCGCCGCCGCCGACCTGGACCACCTGACCAGCGTGACCGTGCCGCACGCGCAGCCGGCCGCCGTGCCGCCGCTGGACCTGCGGCGCGCGGTCGACCTGGGCGACGGCGTGTTCGTCTGCGGTGACCACCGGGACACCCCCTCCATCCAGGGCGCCCTGGCGAGCGGCGCCCGTGCCGCGCGGGCGGTGCTGCGCCGGCTGCGGGCCTAGGCTGGGCCCGTGACCGAGCTCCAGGTGATCCGGGCGGGCGTCGTCCCGTACGAGCAGGCGTGGGAGATGCAGCGCGAGGTGCACGCGCGGCGGGTGGCCGGCGAGGGCCCGGACACGCTGCTGCTGCTGGAGCACCCGTCGGTCTACACCGCCGGCAAGCGCACCGAGGCCCACGAGCGCCCGGCCGACGGCACTCCCGTGGTCGACGTCGACCGGGGCGGCAAGATCACCTGGCACGGCCCCGGGCAGCTGGTCGGCTACCCGATCGTGGCGCTGCCCGACCCGGTGGACGTGGTCGCCTACGTCCGCCGGCTGGAGGGCGCGCTCATCGACGTCTGCGCCGGGTTCGGCGTGACCGCCGGCCGCGTGGAGGGCCGCAGCGGCGTCTGGCTACCCGCCGACGAGCCCGGCCAGGGCTACCGGCCGGAGCGCAAGGTGGCGGCCATCGGCATCCGGGTCGCGCGCGGGGTCACCATGCACGGCTTCGCACTCAACTGCGATCCCGACCTGGGTGCGTTCGGGGCGATCGTGCCGTGCGGCATCCCCGACGCCGGTGTCACCTCGCTGTCGGCCGAGCTGGGCCGCGACGTGACGGTGGCCGCGGCGCTCGACCCGGTCGAGGCAGCGATGCGGGCCGTGCTGGCCGGCGTGCCCGCGTCCGCCGCCTGACCTCCCCGGTCACGGCGCGCCCAGCACGTCACGGCGCAGCGACCACATCGAGAGCTGCCCGGCGGGGACGAAGCCGAGCGACTCGTTGACCGCGACCATCGGCGCGTTGCCCTCGAGGTTGTAGGTGCTGATCCGCCGCGTGCCCGGGAACGCCGTCGCGTGGTCGCGGAGCACTGCCGCCTTGACCAGCGCGCCGAGCCGGTGGCCGCGGTGCTCGCGTAGCACCAGCGTGGCCCCCTGCCGGGCGTGCTCGACCCGGCCGAGCGAGACGTGCAGGTCGGTGAAGGCGACCAGCCGGCCGTCGCGCACCGCCCCGGCGGAGAGCACCGCGCGGCCGCGGGCCACGTTGAGCTCCTCGGTCTCCCGGATCCGCGCGGCGTCCCAGCGCTCCTCCTCCACGGGCAGTTCGCCGTGCGGGGCGTCGGTGCTCATCCGCTCCTCGAGCAGCGCCCGGTCGGCCAGCAGCGCGTCGGGGACGTGGTCCCGCCAGGTGACCACCTCGTAGCCGCGCGAAGCCTGCCACGCCTCCGCCTCCACCGCGGCCAGCCGGCCCTCGTCGGCCGGGAGGACCAGGTCACGGCGGGTCTCCAGCAGGGCGCAGGTCCAGCCGGCCCGCTGCGCGAACAGCCGGCCGGGTGCGTCCGGACCGGGCTCGTCCACCTCGGTGATCAGCTCGGTGCGGCCCGCGTCGGCGGCCAGCGCGAGCGCCTCGGCGAGCAGCGCCCGGCCCACGCCGCGGCGGCGGTGGTCCGGGTGCACGGCCAGGTCGACGAAGGTCACCGTGGTGTTGTCCCGCACCGGGTGGATGAGCCGCAGCGCGCCGACGACGTCGTCCCCCAGGACGGCGGCGCGGTGCGTGCCGTCCTTCGACGTCCCGGGCTCGGCCAGCTGCCGGCCCAGGACCACGTGCTCGCTGACCGGGCGGGGCGCCTCGTCCGGGCGGTCGGCGAGCTCGGCCGCCGCCCACACCGCGCACCACGCGGGGAAGGCGGCGTCGCCGGGCCCGACCTCGACCAGGCGGACGGGAGAGGTGCTCACCCGACCGTTCTACCGGCCCCGACAACCGCTTTTCAGCCGAGGACGAAGTTGACCAGCCGGCCGGGGACGGCGACGACGCGGCGGATCGTCGCGCCCTCGAGGTGGCCGGCGATCTTCTCGTCGGCGCGGGCGGCGGCCTCCAGCGCGGCGGCGTCGGCGTCGGCCGGCACGGTCACCTGCGACCGGACCTTGCCGTTGACCTGGACGGCGACCTGCACGGTGTCCTCGACCAGCCAGCGCGGGTCGGCGGTCGGGAACGGCGCCCAGGCCACCGAGCCCTCGCCGCCGAGCCGCGACCACAGCTCCTCGCCCAGGTGCGGGGCCAGCGGCGCCACCATGAGCACCAGCTGCTCGGCCACCGACCGCGGCACCGGCGACGACGCGCCGTAGGCCTGGGTGAGGTGGTTGGTCAGCTCGGTGATCCGGGCGATCGCGATGTTGAACCGCAGCGTCGCGTAGCCGTCGCGCACGCCGTCGATCGCCTTGTGCAGCGCGCGCAGCGTCTCCTCCGCGGGCTCCACGTCGGCGGTGGCCCGGACGGCGCCGGAGACCTCGTCGACGACGACCCGCCAGATCCGCTGCAGCAGCCGCTGCGAGCCGACCACGGCCTTGGTCTCCCACGGCCGCGACTGCTCCAGCGGGCCGGTGGACATCTCGTAGACGCGGAAGGTGTCGGCGCCGTACGCGCCGATCATCTCGTCCGGCGTGACCATGTTCTTGAGGCTCTTGCCGATCTTCCCGTACTCGCGGTTGACCGGCTTGCCCTCGTACAGGAACTGGCCGTCCTTCTCCACGACCTCGGCGGCGGGCACGTAGAAGCCCCGCTCGTCGGTGTAGGCGTAGGCGGAGATGTAGCCCTGGTTCACCAGCCGGCGGAACGGCTCCTCGCTGGACACGTGGCCGAGGTCGTGCAGCACCTTGTGCCAGAAGCGGGCGTACAGCAGGTGCAGCACCGCGTGCTCGACGCCGCCGACGTACAGGTCGACGCCGCCGGTGTCGCCCTCGGAGCGCGGGCCCATCCAGTACCGCTCCAGCTCGGGGTCGACCATGCGCTCGTCGTCGCCCGGGTCCAGGTAGCGCAGGTAGTACCAGCACGACCCGGCCCAGTTGGGCATCGTGTTGGTCTCGCGGCGGTACTTCTTCAGGCCCTCGCCCAGGTCCAGCTCGACCGTCGTCCAGTCGGTGGCGCGGGACAGCGGCGGCTCGGGGGCGGAGTCGGCGTCGTCGTCGGCGAACGTCTTGGGCGAGTAGTCGTCGACCTCGGGCAGCAGCACCGGCAGCATCGACGTCGGGACGGCGACCGGGCGGTCGTCCTCGTCGTAGACGATCGGGAACGGCTCGCCCCAGTAGCGCTGCCGGCTGAACAGCCAGTCCCGCAGTTTGTACGTGGTGGTGGCCTCGCCGGCGCCACGGGCCACCAGCCAGGCGGTGATCCGCTCGATCGCCTCGGTCTTCTCCAACCCGTCGAGCGAGATCTCGTCGTTCGCCGAGTTGATCATCGGTCCGGCGCCGGTGTACGCGCCGCCCTCGAAGCCGGCCGGCGGCTGCACGGTGCGGACGACGGGCAGCCCGAAGGTCTCGGCGAACTCGAAGTCGCGGGTGTCCTCGCCGGGCACCGCCATGATCGCGCCGGTGCCGTAGCCGGTGAGCACGTAGTCGGCGATGAACACCGGCAGCTCGCGGCCGTTCACCGGGTTGACCGCGTGTACGCCCAGCCAGACGCCGGTCTTCTCGCGCCCGGCGTCCTGGCGGTCCAGCTCGGAACGGCGGGAGGCCTGCCGCTGGTACTCGCGCATCGGCTTCGGCCGGGGTGGCCGCGCCACCGGTCCACCGCGGGTCGGTGCCGTCGGGCCACGCGCCCGCAGTGAGGGCCTCGACCAGCGGGTGCTCGGGCGCCAGCACCACGTAGGTCGCGCCGAACAGCGTGTCCGGCCGGGTGGTGAAGACCTCGATGGTCTCGCCCGAGGCCGTGTCGCCCCCACCCGCCCCACCGGCGAACCGGATCCTCGCCCCGGTCGAGCGGCCGATCCAGTTGCGCTGCATCAGCTTCAGCGACTCCGACCAGTCCAGCCGGTCCAGGTCGGCCAGCAACCGGTCGGCGTAGGCGGTGATCCGCATCATCCACTGCTTGAGGGGGCGCCGGAACACCGGGAAGTTGCCGCGCTCGGAGCGCCCGTCGGCGGTGACCTCCTCGTTGGAGAGCACGGTGCCCAGGCCGGGGCACCAGTTCACCGGGGCCTCGTTCAGGTAGGCCAGCCGGTGGCCGTCGACGACGACCTTCTTCTCGCGCGCGTCCAGCTCCGCCCACGGGCGGCCGGTCGGGTTGGTGCCGGCGGCGGGCTCCCGGGTGCCGGCGTCGAGCTCGGCGACCAGATCCTCGATCGGGCGGGCCTTGCCGGCGTCCTCATCGAACCAGGACCCGAAGATCTGCAGGAAGATCCACTGGGTCCACTTGTAGTAGCCCGGGTCGATCGTGGCGAAGGTGCGCCGCTGGTCGTGGTCCACGCCCAGCCGCCGCAGCTGCGCGCTGATCGCGGCGATGTTGGCCTCGGTGGTGACCCGGGGGTGCTGCCCGGTCTGCACGGCGTACTGCTCGGCGGGCAGGCCGAAGGCGTCGTAGCCCATCGGGTGCAGCACGTTGTCGCCGTCCATCCGGCGGAACCGGCTGGTGACGTCGGTGCCCAGGTAGCCCAGCGGGTGTCCGACGTGCAGGCCCGCGCCCGAGGGGTACGGGAACATGTCCATCGCGAAGAACTTCGGGCGATCGGCGACCCGCTCGAAGCCCTCGCTCAGCCGGCCGGTGGGGTTGGGCGTGTGGAAGGTGCCCTCGGCCTCCCAGCGGTCCTGCCACGAGAGCTCGATCTGCTGGGCCAGCGCGGGCGTGTAGCGGTGCGGGGGGATGTCCCCCGCCGCCTGCTCGACGTTGGGCTGGTCGGCCGTCTGGCTCATCGTTCGTGCTCCTGGTCTCGTTCGCCGACGGGCATGAAAAAGCCCCTCACGCAGGAGGGGCCGCCGTGCTGTCCGCTGTCGTCAGATCAGCACGGCAGGGGAAGCAGGAGCCCGCCGGTCACGGCGCCGATGCTACCGCGCGGCCCCTGCCTCGAAGCGGAGCGCCGGACTCAGAGCTGCGGCGCGACCTCCGAGGCCACCAGGTCCAAGTGGTCGAGGTCGGCCAGGTCGAGCACCTGCAGGTAGACCCGCTGGGCGCCCGCCTCGGCGTAGCGGCCCAGGACGTCGACCGCCTCGGCGGGTGTCCCGGCCACGCCGTGGGCCCGCAGCTCGTCGACCTCGCGCCCGATCGCGGCCGCCCGGCGGGCGATCTCCGCCTCGTCCTTCCCCACGCACAGCACGAGGGCCGAGCTGCACACCAGGGACGACGGGTCGCGGCCGGCCTCGTCGCAGGCCTCCCGCACGCCGCCGAACAGCCGCGCGTTGTCCTCGGCCGACATGAACGGCACGTTGAACTCGGCGGCGTAGCGCGCGGCCAGCCGGGGCGTGCGCTTCTTCCCGCCGCCGCCGACGAGGATCGGGATGCCGCCGTCCTGCACCGGCTTGGGCAGCGCCGGCGAGCCGCTCACCCGGTAGTGCTGACCGGTGAAGTCGAACGTCTCCCCCGGCGGGGTGCCCCACAGCCCGCTGATGATCGCCAGCTGCTCCTCGAACCGGTCGAACCGCTCGCCCAGCGACGGGAACGGGATGCCGTAGGCGGTGTGCTCGCGCTCGAACCAGCCCGCGCCGATGCCCAGCTCCACGCGGCCACCGCTCATCTGGTCGACCTGCGCCACGGAGATCGCCAGCGGCCCGGGCAGCCGGAAGGTGCCCGCCGTCATGAGCGTGCCGAGCCGGATGCGGCTGGTCTCGCGGGCCAGCCCGGCGAGGGTCAGCCACGCATCGGTCGGACCGGGGAGCCCGTCCCCACCCATGGTCAGGTAGTGGTCGGACCGGAAGAAGGCGTCGAAACCGGTCTCCTCGGTGCGCCGCGCCACGGCGAGCAGGTCGTCGTAGGTGGCGCCCATCTGCGGTTCGGTGAAGATGCGGAGCTGCACGGTGCGACGCTAGCCACACCCGCCGTGCTCCGCGCCCCCACCTCGCCGCTGGGGGTGTGCGCAGCGGCCCGACCGGGCAGGATGATCGCCAAGCGATCAACTCGGAGGTGCAGCTCGTGTTCCGCAAGAAGACGCGCGGTCAGGTCATCGGCGCCGAACTGCAGGAGGGCTTCACCCACCTCGGTGTGGCGGCCACCCAGGCAGGCCGGCTCGCCGCAGAGCAGGTGAGCCCCCGGGTGGCGGCTGCCCGCGAGGCCGCCGCACCCGCATACGAGGCGGCCCGCGAGGCCGTCGTCCCCAAGGTGGCGGCCGCGGTCGCCGCCGCCGCCCCGGCCGTGGCCACCGCCCGTGACACCCTCGCGCCCAGGGTCGAGGCCGCCCGCACCGCGCTGGCCCCGCGGCTCGACGCCGCCCAGGCGGCCGCCGCGAAGGCCGCCGCCGACCTCGCACCCCGGGTGGAGGCGGCCCGCGAGGCCGCCGCGCCCCGGGTCGCCTCGGCGGTGAGCGCCGCCCAGGTCGCCGCGGCCAGGGCCGCCGCCGACCTCGCCCCCCGCGTCGAGGCGGCGCAGAAGACGCTCAAGGACGACGTCGTCCCGCGGCTCGAGGCCGCCCAGGTCGCCGCACTCGCCTACGCCACCCCCAAGGTGGCCGCGGCCCGCGGTGCGGTGGCCCCGGCTCTGGAGAGCGCCCGCGAGACGCTGGTCGCCGGCGTGGACAGCGCGCGCAGCGAGCTCGACGCACGCCGGGCCGAGCTCGCCGCCGCGGCGGAGTCCTCCGGCCGCAAGGCGCGCAAGGTCGCGAAGAAGGCCCGCAAGAACGCCGGACGCAAGCACCGCGAGTTCGAGAAGGCCGCGCTCGCCACCGCGAAGACGGTCAAGCGGAAGGCCGGCGTCGAGCCCGAGCCGCGCCGCCGCTGGACCTGGGTGTTCGGCGCGCTCCTGCTGGGTACCGCGGCCTTCGTCGCCCTCCGCCGCAGGAAGGACGACGACTGGACCCCCGCGCCCGCCGGCGACGGCCCGGTTCCCAGCTACCGAGAGGACCCCGTGCCCAGCTCCGAGAACTCCGGCAAGACCGTCTCCACCGCCGACCAGTCCGGCGACGCCTCCCCGAACGAGTCCGACATGGGCGTCCGGGACGCGCAGCTCGTGGACGGCGACGGCCCCGACGACGAGACCGTCAACGGCACCGACGCGCCGCAGCCCTTCACCAGCGGCGGCAACGCCGACGAGGGCCCGACCGCCGGTCCGCAGGGCAACCCCGTCTGACCTGCCCGTCCGTGCTCCACGTCGCAGCCCCCGTCGCCTCCGCGACGGGGGCTGCGGCCTTTCCCGGCGTACGGTGGGGATCATGAGCGAGACGGCGCCCCCGGTCCCCGCCCAGGACTCCACCACCGCGCCGGCCGGCCGCAAGCTGCTGCGGCTCGAGGTCCGCAACAGCCAGGTGCCGATCGAGCGCAAGCCCGAGTGGATCAAGACCCGGCTGAAGACCGGCCCGGAATACACCGAGCTGAAGTCGCTGGTCCGCCGCGAGGGCCTGCACACGGTGTGCGAGGAGGCGGGCTGCCCCAACATCTACGAGTGCTGGGAGGACCGCGAGGCCACCTTCCTCATCGGTGGCGACCAGTGCACCCGGCGTTGCGACTTCTGCCAGATCGACACGGGCAAGCCCGCGGACTTCGACGCCGACGAGCCCCGCCGGGTCGCCGAGAGCGTCGCCACCATGGGCCTGAGGTACGCCACGGTCACCGGCGTCGCCCGCGACGACCTGCCCGACGGCGGCGCGTGGCTGTACGCCGAGACCGTCCGCCAGATCCACGCCCAGCTCCCCGGCTGCGGCGTCGAGCTGCTCATCCCCGACTTCAACGCCGACCCGGCGCAGCTGGCCGAGGTCTTCTCCTCCCGCCCCGAGGTGCTCGCGCACAACGTCGAGACGGTGCCGCGGATCTTCAAGCGCATCCGCCCGGGCTTCCGCTTCGAGCGGTCGCTCGCCGTCATCACCGCGGCCCGCGAGGCCGGCCTGGTGACCAAGTCCAACCTCATCCTCGGCATGGGCGAGGAGCCCGAGGAGGTCGTGGAGACGATGCAGGCGCTGCACGACGCCGGGTGCGACCTGCTCACGATCACCCAGTACCTCCGCCCGTCGCCGCGGCACCACCCCGTCGTCCGCTGGGTCAAGCCCGACGAGTTCGTGCAGTTGCAGGCCGACGCCGAGGCGATCGGCTTCCCGGGCGTGCTCGCCGGCCCGCTGGTGCGCAGCTCGTACCGCGCCGGGCGGCTCTACCAGCAGGCCGTGGCCGCCCGCGGGCTCGCTCCCCAGGTCTGATCTCCCCGGCCCCTATCCTGGGGGCATGGCACGCAGCAAGCCCTCGTCCGGTTCGACCGCCGCCACGGCGCCGAAGCTGGACAAGAAGGGCAACCCCAAGGTCGGCCGGCTGAAGAAGCTCGGCACGAACGCCCGCATGATCAAGCAGGCGTACTCGATGACCGCGAAGAACGACCCGAAGCTGCCGTGGATCCTGCTCATCACCTTCGTGGCGGTCGGCGCCGTCATCGAGCTGATCGGCATCCTGATCGGCCTGCCGTTGGTCTTCATCCCGCTGGCCGTGCTCTTCGGCCTGCTCGCCGCGCTCATCGTCTTCGGCCGGCGCGCGCAGGGGTCGGCGTACCGCCAGGTGGAGGGCCAGCCCGGCGCTGCCGCCTGGGTGCTCGAGGGCCTGCGCGGTGACTGGCGGGTGACCTCCGGCGTCGCCGGGACCACGCAGCTGGACGCCGTCCACCGCGTGCTGGGCCGGCCCGGGGTGATCCTGGTCGCCGAGGGCTCCCCCGCCCGCGTGCGCAACCTGCTCGCGCAGGAGAAGAAGAAGGTCGCGCGCCTCGTCGGCGACACCCCGATCTACGACATCCTCGTCGGCGACGGGGAGGGTCAGGTGCCGCTGCCGAAGCTCAGCGCCCACGTCATGAAGCTGCCGCGCAACCTCAGCGCCGGCGAGCTCAACACCCTCGGCCGCCGGCTGAGCGCGCTCGGCGGCCCGAAGATGCCCGTGCCCGGCGGTCCGCTGCCCGGCGGCCGGCAGATGTCGATCAGCCAGCGCCAGGTGCGCCGCCGCTGATCCATTCGCTCCCGCAGGAGGCCCCGTCCGGTTCCGGACGGGGCCTCCTGCGTGTTCGGGGCCCCGCGTTCAGGGCCCCGCGTTCAGAGCCGGTCGAAGGGGGCCGCGTAGCGGAAGGCACCCCCGACCGTCGCCGAACCACCGAGCAGCCGGGCCTGGAAGTAGCCGCCCCACGCCGGCTCCGGCGCGGTGACGCCGAACTCCGCGGCCGGCCGGAAGCCGAACCGGCGGTAGTAGGCCGGCTCGCCCAGCAGCGCGACCAGCTGTTCCCCCGCGGCCTCCGCGACGGCGAGCAGGGCGTGCACCAGCACGGTGCCGACACCGCGCCCCTGCATCCCCGGCAGCACCCCGAGCGGGCCGAGCCCGAGAGCCGGCGCGTCGCCGGGGTCCAGGTGCCCACGGGTGGCGATCACGTGCCCGACGACGACGCCGTCCACCTCGGCGACGAGCGAGAGCGCGGGCAGGAAGCCGGTGTCGAGGCGGAGCTCGTCGACCAGCCCCGGCTCGACGACGTCGGCCGGGGCGCGGTCCGCCCCCGTGGCCGGGTCCCGGGCGAAGGCGGCGCGGTGCACCGCGCGGACGGCGTCGGCGTCGGCGGGCAGCTCGCGGCGGACGATCACGCCCGGCAGTCTGCGGCCGGCCGCACCGCCGGTCCACCGCATTCCCGAGGTCAGCCGGCGAGCAGGTCCCGCACCGCCCGGGCGATCTCCGCGGTCTCCGCCGCCCGGACGCCCGGGCGACCGGCCACGTGCCCCAGGTCCGAGCGCAGCGGCCGCAGTTCCGCCCCCGGTACGAGCGATGCCTCCACCTCCGCGTCGGCGAGGGTGAAGTACGCGTCGGTGGTCGACGGCAGCACGATCGTGCGCGCCCGCACCGAGCGCAGCGCGGCGTCGTACCCGCCGGGCCGGTCCCGGCCGACGTCCCCGCTGAGCCAGGTGGCCATCATCGCCAGCAGGTCGTTGGCGTCCATGGCGGCGTGGTCGTCGGCCCAGCCGTCCAGGACCGACTGCACGGTCGGGTAGCCCAGCTCCCGGTGGGTGCCCGCGGCGAAGAACTCCCGCGAGTAGGCCCAGCCGGCGTACACCCGGCCGAACGCCGCCAGCCCGGCCCGCGGGGGTGCGGCGTACCGCCCGCCGCGGAACTCGGGGTCGGCCAGCAGCGCCGCCCGCACCCCCTCGAGGAAGACCGCGTTGTGCGGGGAGCAGCGGGCTGCGCCGCAGATCGGGAGCAGCGCGTCGACGTCGTCCGGGTGCGTGACCGCCCACTCGTAGGCCTGCATCGCCCCCATCGACCACCCGACGACCAGCCGCAGCCGGCCGACCCCGAGCGCGTCGAGGAGCAGCCGCTGGGCCCGCACCTGGTCGCGCACCGTCACCAGCGGGAAGTCCGGCCCCGCCACCTCCGGCGGGGCGTTCGACGGCGAGGTCGAGACGCCGTTGCCGAGCATGTCCACCGCGACGACGAACAGCTCGTCGGTGTCCAGCACCCCGCCCGGGCCGATCCAGGGCGCGTAGCTGGCCGAGGTGCCGGTGTAGTAGCTGGGCACCAGGACGGCGTTGCCGCCGTCCGGCGCCAGCGTGCCGTGGGTGGTGTAGCCGAGCCGGGCCGGCAGGTCCGCGCCGGACTCCAGCGCGAACCTGCCGAGGTCGAACGACGCGGCCATCAGAAGAACTTCAGGTAGCGCTCCGTCTCCCAGGCGGAGATGTGCGACTGGTAGGACTCCCACTCGCCACGCTTGTAATCGATGAACGAGTCGTAGAGCGCCGGGCCGAACACCTCGCGGGACAGCGCGTCGGCCTCGAAGGCGTCGATCGCGCCGGAGAGGTCGCGGGGCAGCAGGTCGATGCCCAGCTCGGCGATCTGGGCGTCGGTGTACTCGTACATGTTCTCGCGGTGCGGCGCGCCCGGGTCCAGGTGCTCCCGGACCCCCTCGAGCCCGGCGGCGAGGATCATCGCCGCGCCCAGGTAGGGGTTGCAGGAGATGTCGGCGGCGCGGCACTCGACCCGGCCGCCGGCCAGCGGGATGCGCACCATGTTCGTGCGGTTGTTGTCGCCGTAGCTGACGAACACCGGTGCCCAGGTGGAGCCGGACATCGAGCCCTTGCGGACCAGCCGCTTGTAGCTGTTGACCGTCGGCGCGATGACCGCGCTGATGGCCTTGGCGTGCCGCAGGATCCCGGCGATGAACGCGTAGCCGAGCTCGGTGACCCCGGCGCCCTTGGGGTCCTCGCCCTCCGCGAACAGGTTGACGCCGGTGGTGACGTCGGCCAGCGACATGTTGAAGTGCGCGCCGGACCCGGTCCGGTCGGCGAACGGCTTGGCCATGAACGAGGCGAAGTAGCCGTGCTTGCGGGCGATCTCGCCGGCCATCATGCGGAAGAAGCTGACCCGGTCGGCGGAGGTGAGCGCGTCGGCGTAGCCGAAGTCGATCTCGAACTGGCCGCGGGCGTCCTCGTGGTCGAAGGAGTAGACGCCCCAGCCCAGCTCGTCCATCGCCTCGACCAGCTCGGTGAGCCAGCCGAAGTTGTCCAGCGTCGTCGTCAGGTCGTAGCAGGGCTTGGCCGCAGTGTCCCGGTCGGAGACCTCCTCGGGGCCGTCCGCGCCGTCCTTGAGGACGAAGAACTCGGTCTCGATGCCGAGGTTGAAGGTGAACCCGAGCTCGGCGGCGGCGGCGATCTGGCGCTGCAGGATCCAGCGGGCCCCGGCCTCGAACGGCTCGCCCCCGGTGTAGAGGGTGGACGGGAAGTAGGCGACGTCGCGCTTCCACGGCAGCTGGAAGCCGCGCGCCAGGTCCGGGTGCGCCGAGACCTCCTCGTCGTTGATGTGCTGCGGGACGCCGTCCAGCGCCGCGCCGGTGAACAGCTCGGAGCCCGCCGCCATGTTCCCGAGGTGGGCCAGCGGCACGACCTTGCCCTTGAGCCGGCCGTGCAGGTCGCTGAAGCCGGCCAGGGCGTACCGGACGCCGGCGGCCTCCAGCCGGGCGCGGACCGCCTCGACGTCCTGCGCGTCGCGCTGCGTGCTGGTGCCGGTGGTGATGGTCATGGTTCCTCCTGGCGGGGCTTTCGATGTCATGTCGAAAGGTGCCGTCCGCGCATTCCGATGCCGCATCGAAACGGTGTCGGTCGTGTTAACTTCCGCCCATGGCCGACTCCCCGACCTCTCCCCCGCGCTCCGGCACCCCGGAACGCCCCCGCACCCTCGGGCGCCCGCGGCGCACCGGCGTCGCCCCCGCCGGCGACCCGCGGCAGGAGATCCTCGAGTCCGCGGCACGGCTGTTCGCCGACCGCGGCTACGCGGCGACGACCATGTCGGAGATCGCCCGGTCGGTCGGGCTGGGCCAGTCGTCGGTCTACTACTGGTTCCGCTCCAAGGAGGACCTGCTGCTGGCGCTGACCGGCGCCAACCGCGAGTCGCTGGAGGTGGCCCGCCGGCTGGCCGCGGCCGCCACTCCCCCGCCGGTGCACCTGTACGCCGTCCTGCACGCCGACGTGCTGCAGATGTGCCGCGGCGCGCTGGACTTCTACGACCTCGAGCGGGCCGCGCACGCGCAGCCGGACTCGTTCGCCGAGATCCTGGCCGACTACGGGCAGCTGCGCGCCGAGCTCGAGCGGATCGTCGCGGCCGGGATGACATCCGGCGACTTCCTCGCGGGCGACCCGCGCGCCGCGGTGACGGCCTGCCTCGCGCAGACCGAGGGGGTGCAGCACCGGTTCCGGACGCCGACGCCGGACGACGCCGGCCGAGGTGCGGTGCTCCCCGACCCCGCGGCCGCGGCGCAGCTCGCCGCGCGGACCGCGGTGCGCGCGCTGCTCGCCGATCCGGCCCGCTCGGCCGAGGTCGAGCGGGCGGCCCTGGCGGCGGGGGACGAACCGTAACCTGCGCGACACGAATTCGATAACGCATCGGAACGACGCCTCCGCAGACTTCCGATAGCGCATCGAAGGTGTCGGTGCGCCCCGGCCGTCCCCCTGGAGGCGCACATGGATCCGACCACGACCGGCAACACGGCATGGCTGCTGACCGCGATCATCGCGGTCGTCCTCATGCTGCCCGGCCTCGTCCTCTTCTACGGCGGGATGGTCTCCCGCCGGACGACGACGAACATGATGATGATGGTCTTCGGCGCCTTCGCCCTGACCGCGTTCACCTGGGTCGCCGTCGGCTACTCCGCCGTCTTCGGCGACTCCCTCGGCGGCGCCGGCCTGCTGGGCAACCCGCTGGAGTTCGCCGGCCTGGGCCAGCTGCTCTCCCCCGACGACGCCGACGGGCTGCCCCCGCTGGGGCTGGCCGCCATCCACCTGAGCTTCGCCGGGCTGACCATCGGCATCATCGCCGGCGCGGCGGCCGACCGGATGAAGTTCGGCGCCTGGATGGTGTTCGCCGGCCTCTGGGTCGTGCTCTGCTACCTGCCCGTCGCGCACTGGACCTTCGCGTTCGACGCCGAGGACGGCAGCACCACCGGCGGCTGGCTGGCCAACGTGCTCGGCGCCGTCGACTACGCCGGCTCCACGCCCATCCACGTCAACTCCGGCATCGCGGCGCTGGCCCTGGCGATCGTGCTCGGCAAGCGCCGGACGTGGCCGGTGCAGCCCAAGGCGCACAACCTGCCCTTCGTCGTCGTCGGCGTCGGGCTGCTGCTCACCGGCTGGCTGGGCTTCGACGGCTCGGCGCTCGGCGCCGCGGACAACGACGCCGCCGTCGCCATCTTCAACACCCTCGCCGCCGCCTGCGCCGGCGCCTGCGCCTGGCTGGTCGTCGAGAAGGTCCGCGACGGGCACGCCACCACGCTGGGCGCCTGCTCCGGCGCGATCGCCGCGCTGGTCGCGATCACCCCGTCGTGCGGCACGGTCTCCCCGGTCGGGGCGATGGCCATCGGCGTGGCCGCCGGCGTCGTCTGCTACTTCGCCGTCCTGCTCAAGCACCGCTTCGGCTACGACGACGCCCTCGACGTCGTCGCGCTGCACCTGGTCGGCGGCATCGTCGGCGCGCTGGCCATCGGCCTCATCGCGCACCCCGACGCCCCCACCGGCGTGGCCGGCCTCCTCTACGGCGGCGGCGCCGGGCTCCTCGGCAAGCAGGCCCTCGCGCTGCTGGCCACCTGCGCGTGGACGTTCACGCTGACCTTCCTGCTGGCCAAGGTCCTCGACCGGACCGTGGGCATCCGGGTCACCCCGGAGCAGGAGCGCCAGGGCCTGGACACCGCGCTGCACGCGGAGAGCGCCTACGAGAACCCCTCGGCGCTGGCGCACCAGCCGCGTGGGCACGCCGAGCAGGAGCACCACCTCCACCTCGGGGCGGAGCTGGAGCCGGCGCAGCAGCCCTGACGCGGGGCCGCCGTCGTCCGCGGCCGGGTGCTACGCCCGGTCGCGGACGACGGCCGTGCCGGTGAGCCGGTCGTGCAGGCCGCGGCCGTCGGCGTCGACGAGCAGGGCAGGCACCAGCAGCACGAGCAGCGCGGTGCGGACGACGGCGCGCCACAGGTCGAGCCGCTGCCCGGGCCGCGGGTGGGCCAGCCGCAGGCCGAGCAGCCGCATGCCGGGGGTCTGGCCCGCGACCACGAGGAACACGACGGTGAGCGCCGCGAACGACACCAGGCTCCAGTTGCCGGGCAGCTCGGGAGCGGTGAACAGCCCCGCCACCAGGGCCGCGGCCAGCGAGTCGATCAGGAAGGCGCCGATCCGCGTGCTGAACGCCGCCAGCGAGCCGGCGCCGTCGGCCGGGAGCCCCAGGGAGGCGCCCCGCCGTCGCTCCTGAGAAGGTGGCTGCACGTCCCTGCCCATGACTGCCAGCCTAGAACCTGGCTCGAAGCACCCCTGGAACGCGCCGGACGGGAGCCCGACACGCCGGGCCGCGTTGTTACCGCCCCGAAACACTCGGGACACGGCGGGGCAACTCCGCCCTCGTAGCTTCTCGTTCGGCCGTCCACAAACCCGGAGGATCGATGTTCAACAGTCCCGACGAGGTCGCCAGCTACATCCGCGACAACGACGTCGAGTTCGTCGACGTGCGCTTCTGCGACCTGCCCGGCGTCATGCAGCACTTCACCATCCCGGCGTCGACCTTCGGTGAGGACACGTTCTCCGACGGTCTGGGCTTCGACGGGTCGTCGATCCGCGGGTTCCAGGCGATCAACGAGTCGGACATGCTGCTGCTGCCCGACGCCAACAGCGCCTTCGTGGACCCGTTCCGCAAGCACAAGACGCTGAACGTCAACTTCTTCATCCACGACCCGATCACGCGCGAGGCCTACAGCCGCGACCCGCGCAACGTCGCGAAGAAGGCCGAGGCGTACCTCGCCTCCAGCGGCATCGCCGACACCGCCTACTTCGGGCCCGAGGCCGAGTTCTACGTCTTCGACTCGGTCCGGTACGACACCTCGATCAACGAGGGCTACTACCACATCGAGTCCGAGGAGGGCTCCTGGCGCTCGGGTGCGGCCACCGAGCTCGACGGCAGCCCGAACCGCGGCTACAAGGCCCGCCCCAAGGGCGGCTACTTCCCGGTCGAGCCCTACGACCAGCAGAGCGATCTGCGCTCGGACATGATGGTCAACCTGACCAAGGCGGGCCTCCAGCTCGAGCGCGGCCACCACGAGGTGGGCACCGGCGGGCAGGCCGAGATCAACTACAAGTTCGACACCCATGCTGCGCTCGGCCGACAGCCTGATGCTGTTCAAGTACATCATCAAGAACACCGCCTGGGCCGCCGGCAAGACCGCGACCTTCATGCCCAAGCCGCTGTTCGGCGACAACGGCTCGGGCATGCACTGCCACCAGAGCCTCTGGAAGGACGGGCAGCCGCTCTTCCACGCCGAGACCGGCTACGCGGGTCTGTCCGACATGGCCCGCCACTACATCGGCGGCCTGCTCGCGCACGCCCCGTCGCTGCTGGCCTTCACCAACCCGACGGTCAACAGCTACCACCGCCTGGTGCCGGGCTACGAGGCCCCGATCAACCTGGTCTACTCGGCCCGCAACCGCTCGGCGTGCCTGCGCATCCCGATCTCCGGTGACAGCCCGAAGGCCAAGCGCATCGAGTTCCGCGTGCCCGACCCGTCGGCCAACCCCTACCTCGCCTTCTCGGCGATGCTGATGGCCGGCCTCGACGGCGTGAAGAACAAGATCGAGCCGCCGGCGCCGGTCGACAAGGACCTCTACGAGCTGCCGCCCGAGGAGGCCCTGGGCATCGAGAAGGTCCCCGCGTCGCTGGACGCCGCGCTGGACAACCTCGAGGCCGACCACGAGTACCTGATCGACGGCGGGGTCTTCACGCCCGACCTGATCGAGACGTGGATCGACTACAAGCGGGCCAACGAGATCGACCCGATCCGCCTGCGCCCGCACCCGCACGAGTTCGCGATGTACTACGACATCTGAGTCGCCTGGCATCTGCGTCCCGTCGCACGCCGCGGCCCCCGTCCTGCCCGCCAGGACGGGGGCCGCGGTGCGCCCAGGCTCTGCCGCGGCTCCCGATCGTGCAGTTGCCGGGGTCATCCCGCTGTCGAGGCCCCGACAAGTGCACGCTCGCCCAGTGGTTGCGCGAAGGCCCGGACGTGCCCATCGACCCCGGGGCGACTGATGCGGATGGGGCCAGTCCCGTTTCGCAAGCGGCTCTCAGGTGAACCCGTCGGTCGGCACTGCCGAACCTAGGCGCATGCGAACACTGAGCAAGCGCGTGGCGGCTTCGCCGAACTCCGTCGGGCGGCCTCGCGGCGTCCGACGCCTGTCGCTCGGATCGAGCGCTGCGCTGTCCGTCCACAGTGGTCGCGCAGCCGCGGCAGTGGTCCTGGCCGTGACCCTGACCGCCTGCGGCGGTTCCAGCTCCGACGGCGGTACGACCACGGAATCAGGAGCCGCCGGACAGGAGTCCAGCCCCGGCGACGTCCTGACGGCGGGGCAGCTGTCGACCGTGCTCCTCAGCCCGGCCGACCTCCCCGAGGGGTACGTGCTCAGCTCCTCCACCGATGACGAGGAGGAGGACGACACCGACTTCGGCACGTCCGAGTGCGCCGCCGCGCTCGAGGCCGGCATCGGCGACGACGACGACAGCGACGTCGTCGCCGAGGTGGAGCGGAGCTTCGACGCCGGCGAGGAGGCCATCTCCTCCCTGAGCCAGTCCGTGAGCTCGAACGAGGACGAGGACGCCCTTGCCGACGCGCTCGACGAGCTCAAGGGCATCATCGACGACTGCGACGAGCTGACGTTCTCCGCCGACGGGGTCCCGGTGACGCTCTCGATCAGCACGCTGGACGTGCCCGAGCACGGTGACGACACCCTGGGCATCCGCATGAGGGGGCAGGTCTCGGCGTTCCCGATCGAGTTCGCCCTCGGCTTCAACCGTCTGGGCCACAACATGCACAGCGTCTTCGTCGGCGGCCTCGGGGAGGCCGACGTCCCGGCGCTCCGCGCGGCGATGGACGCCGGCTTCGAGAAGCTCGAGAAGGCGCACCTGGTCGCGAAGGACGCGCCGGTCGCCTCGGAGACCCCCGCCGACTCGCCGTCGAGCTCGCTCAACACGGGTGGCCCGGGCGCCTACAGCGGGACGACGGAGGACGGTGTCGAGATCGCGCTGGCTCTGCCGGCGCCGGCCACTGCTCCGCTCGCGAGCGACGTAGCGGCCTATCTCCAGGCCGTCGGCGGGCCGCTTTGCCGACGTCACGCTCGTCCAGGTGGAGCTGACGAACAACAGCACCGAGGAGACCTACCTCGGAGGCGTGACGGTGGTCGGGAAGGACGGGACGCAGGTCGAGCTCGAGGACCTCGTCGGGCTGCTCAACGAGACCGACGACGTCGACCCCGACGCGTACAGCGCGACCGGTGGTGACCTGAACATGCAGTTGAGCGATGCCCAGCTCGGCGACCTGAAGCCCCGCGCGAAGGGGTCGCAGCTGTTCGCGCTGCGGAGCATGGCCCCGGAGGACGTGGTCGACGTGTACGTCAGCGCGAGCTACACCGACGTCCAGCTGGCTCTGGACTAGCCCGCCCCGCCCGATCGGGGCACGCGGTTCGTGCACGAACCGCGGTCATCCCGCCGTCCGGACGACGGTTCGTGCACGAACCATCGGCGGCTCAGAGGAGGTCGAGCGCCCACTCGACCACGTTCCAGGCGCCCACGACGACGAGCAGCAGGACCGCCGTCAACGCTCCGAAGCAGCCGGCGGCCTCCGCCCGGTCTCGCCAGGGTGACTGCTCGATCGGCGCCGGGGGCTGCGGCGACGGCAGCGGACGACGGAACCACTCCGCCGCGTGCTCCTGGGTGCAGAAGTCGGCTACCCAGTAGCGGAGTTCGCCATCCTCCTCGCGGGACACCTCCACGCGGAGCTCAGTCGCGGCCCAGTCCTCGGCGTCGAGAGCGCCCCCGCAGAGATCGCAGGTCAGGACGTCGTCGGTCTCGGGCATGAGGAGGCACCCTAGACCGGGACCGATCCGATCTCGCGCCGATTTCGCAGGGCCGCCGGACCGGCCGCGGTGTGTGCACGAACCGCGGTCATCCCGGCGCCCGGACGACGGTGAGTGCACGAACCGTCAGGCGTAGCGGTCGGCGAAGGCGGCGAGGATGCGGGCCGGCTCGGTGACGACGGCAGGGGTGACGCGGGCGACGAGCTCCTCGAGCTCGGACGGCGGGAAGTAGCCGGCGTCGCGGTAGACGTGGATGCGGGTGACCAGCCCCGCGACGTCGAGCTCCGGGTGGAACTGGGTGGCGTAGACGTTGCGCCCGACGCGGAACATCTGCACCGGGCAGCCAGCGGAGCCGGCCAGCAGCGTCGCGGACGGCGGCAGCACGCGGCACGCCTCCTTGTGCCCGACGAAGGCGTCGAACGACGCGGGCATGCCGGCGAGCAGCGGATCGGCGCGGCCGGCGCCGGTGAGCTGCACCCGCACGGCGGAGATCGGCTCCCCGTAGGTGCGGTCGACGACGCCGCCCTGGTGGACGCCGAGGGTCCCGATGCCGTAGCAGGCGCCGAGGAACGGGACGTCCCGGGCGACGACGTCGTCCAGCAGCCGGGCCAGGTCGCGCTCCACCCGGCGCTGGACGTCGCTCTTCGCCGGCTCCGGGTCGCTGGCGTTGAACGGGCTGCCGCCGAGCAGGAGGCCGGCGTACCCGTCCAGGTCGAGCTCGGGCAGCGGCCCGGCCTCGACGCGGATGCGGTGCAGCCGGTGCTCGGCCAGACCGGTCGCGCGCAGGAAGCCCGCGTACTCGTCGTCGGCGGCGTCGTCCTCGGGCCGGGTGGAGAGCAGGAGGAAGGGCCGCACGCCCGGATCGTAGGTGGGGCGGCTCAGCCGGTGCGCCGCTCGACCGCGGACCGGGCGGCGGCGCGGATGCGGCCCGCCTGCCGGGAGAGCACCGCGTCGAGCACCCGGTTGACCGGCGTCACCTCGCCCAGCCGGGCGGCGCCGGCCCACCGCGGCACCGAGATCGTGCGCGACCGCGGCGCGGTGAGGCAGTCCGCGATCCGGTCCGCCACCCGCCCGGGCGCGATGCCACGGGACAGCCGGCCCTCGGCGTCGGTGTCGGAGACCGGCGCGTGCCCGTGGCCGCGGGCGAGCCACTCGGTCTCGACGAAGAACGGGTTCACCGTGTGCACCCGCACACCGCGGGCGGTCACCTCGCGGCGCAGCCCCTTCACGAACCCCGCGAGCCCGGCCTTCGTCGCCGAGTAGACGGTCAGCGGAGGCACCTGCGCCCAGGCGGCGACCGAGGAGACCGCGACGACGTCGGCCCTCCCCCGCTCGCGCGCGGCGGCGAGCAGGTGCGGCAACGCCAGCCGGGTCAGCTCGACGGCGCCGGTGAGGTTGAGCGCGACGATGCCTTCGACCACCTCCCCCGGCATCTCCTCGACCAGCCCGGCCCAGCCCAGCCCCGCGTTGAGGACGACGCCGTCGAGCCGGCCGTGCTCGGAGAGCACCGCCTCGACCAGTCGGACCCGGTCGGCGGCGTCGGCCACGTCTGCGGTCACGGAGGTCACGCCGGGCAGGGCACCGACGGCGTCCGCGAGCCGGTCGCCGTCCCGGGCGCAGGTCACCACCCGCGCACCACCGAGGACCAGCCGCTCCACGGTGGCGCGGCCGATGCCGGCGCTCCCTCCGGTGACGACGACGACGCGCGCGCTGAGCTCAGGCATGGCGGGGTCCTACCCACGGGGGACATCACATGCAGCAAGGCTTCGATCGCGCTGGTCCTGGGCATGGTCGACCTCATGCACCTGCCTGCTGCCCGCGGTCCCCTCAGCGAGTCCCTCGTCCGCGACCTGGCCTCCGGCTCCGCGCTCTCCGCCGGGACCGTGACGGCCGCCGACCGGCTGGCCGACGACCCGGCCGGCGCGTTCGCCGACGAGGACCTGCAGCTGTCGCTGGCGGTCTGCTACGAGCTGCACTACCGCGGTTTCGACGAGGTCGACGACGCGTGGGAGTGGGATCCGCAGCTGTTGGGGCTCCGTGCCGGGCTGGAGCGCCGGCACCTGGCCGCGCTGCGGCACCTGGTCGGGCCGGTGCCGGTCACCGACGAGCCGATCGACGTGCAGCTGACCCGGGCCATCACCGAGGACGACGGCCCGTCGCTGTCGAGGTTCATGGCCCGCGAGGGCAGCCTCGAGCAGTGGCGGGAGTACCTGGTGCTGCGGTCGGTCTACCACCTCAAGGAGGCCGACCCGCACACGTTCGCCGTGCCGCGGCTCTCCGGCCGGACGAAGGCCGCGATGGTCGAGATCCAGGCCGACGAGTACGGCGGCGGATCGGCCGCCCGCATGCACAGCGAGCTGTTCGCCGGCCTGATGCGCGACCTCGACCTGGACGCCGGCTACGGCGCGCTGTGGGAGGACGCACCCGCCGTCGCCTTCGCCAACGTCAACACGATGTCGCTGTTCGGCCTGCACCGGCGGTGGCGCGGCGCGGCGCTCGGTCACCTGGCCACGGTCGAGATGACCTCGTCGGAGCCCAGCCGCCGCTACGCCGCGGGGCTGCGCCGGCTGGGCTACGGCCCGTCGACGTCGGTCTTCTACGACGAGCACGTCGAGGCCGACGCGGTGCACGAGCAGATCGCCTCGGTGGACATGTGCGGGTCCTTCGTCGCGGAGAACCCCGCCCTCACCGAGGACGTGCTGTTCGGGGCGCGCTGCTCCCTGGCGATGGACGGCGTCGCCGCCCTGTCACCTGCTCGGCGCGTGGGAGGCGGGCCGGTCGGCCCTCCGCCGCGAGCCCTCGCTGGCCGCCTGAGCCGGCCGGGCCGCCCGGTCAGGCCGGGACGTCCGGTCAGGCCGGGACGTCCGGCTCCGCCCGGAGCTGGGCGGCGGGGCGGGGTCGGCTCGGTGCGCTGGGCGCGGAGAAGCCGGCCCGCTTGTGCGTGCCGTCGCAGAACGGCTTGATCCCGGACTTGCCGCACCGGCACAGCGCGATCGTGCGGCGCCCCGGGTCGATCTCCCCGCCGTCCTGGTCGAGCAGCCGGAAGTCGCCGCGCACGATCAGCGGCCCGTCGCGGTAGGGAGTGATCGTCGCGCCCTCGGCGTCGTCGGCGCCCGGTTCGACGTCGTCGGGCAGGTCGGACTCGGCGGACTGGGGGCTCGGCACTCCCCCACTCTGCCCCGCCCCCGCGGCGGTCACACGCCCGGGCGGGCGGCGCGACCCGCACGGGGGACGGCTCAGCTCCGCCGGCCGGTCTGCTCCTCGGGCAGCTGGACGCCGGTCTCGTCGGTACCGGCCTCGGCCTGGGCGGGGGTGAGCGTCGGGGGCGCCAGGAAGCGGACGGCGCCGACGGCGATCACCGCGCCGACCAGCGGGGCGACGATGAACAGCCAGACGTGGGCCAGCGGGTCGCCGCCGGCGAACAGCGCCGGGCCGAGCGACCGCGCCGGGTTGACCGAGGTGCCGTCCAGCGGGATGCCGATCAGGTGCACGGCGGCGAGGGTGAGGCCGATGGCCAGCCCGGCGAAGCCCGGCGCCGCGGCCTTGCCGGTCACCAGCAGGACCACCGCGACGAGCACGAAGGTCAGCAGCACCTCGAGCAGGAACGCCCCGCCGCCGCTGATGGTGGCGCCCCAGTCGTTGGCGCCGAGCACGCCGGTCTGGTCGGTGACCTCGCCGAAGTCGCTGGTGAGCAGCTGGAGCAGCGCGGCGCCGGCGATGCCGCCGGCGAACTGGACGACCCAGTAGGCCCCGGCCTCGGCCGCGGTCATCCCGCCGGACAGCAGCACGCCGAGGGTGACCGCCGGGTTGATGTGGCAGCCGGAGACCGGCCCGATCGCATAGGCGAGCGCGAGCAGGGTGAGGCCGAAGGCCAGCGCCACGCCGAGGGCGCCGATGCTGTCGATGCCGCCCACCGCCGCACCGACGGCGAGGAACACGAGCAGGGCGGTGCCGAGGAACTCGGCGACCAGCGAACGGGGAAGCGTCGGTGGCACGGCGGGACCTCCGGGGTCGGCCTCTGCGGGCGCGCCCAGGATGGCCCCGCGGAGCCCACGAGGACAGGAGTTGCTGCCCGGTTCCGGCAGGTTTCTCAGGTCCTCGATCTGGCGGGGAGGAGCCGCGCCACCCGGCGCCGCGCGACCGCCCCGAGCCGGCCCACCCGGCGCAGCGCTCCCGCCCCGAGCCGGCCCACCCGGCGTACCGCCGTCCCGACCCGGCCCTGCCCCAGCCGCCGCAGTCCGCGGACCGGGAGCACGCCCGCCGCCGCGGCGGCCAGCGCCGTGATCGCCAGCACCTGCCGGGCCGTTCCGGTGCCGTCGGGCACGACCAGGAGCAGGAGGCCGGCGGTGAGGAGTGCGCCCGCGGCCACGGCGCCGAGGACGGCGGCCGCGCGCGCCCCGGCTCTCCGGCCCACCGCCCAGAGGAGGGCGAGCAGGACGACGCCGACCGCGCCCCCGACCAGCGCCATCCCCAGCGCGACCAGGGCCACCAGCGTGGCACCGGTCCACGCCGTCGAGACGCTCGACCGGCGCCGTCCGCCGGCAGGGACGACCACCGGGCGGGCCGGGAGGAGGCAGAGCAGCACGAGCAGCAGCACCGCCACGGCGCCGACGAGCAGCGCCCGGTCGTAGTCCGCGGCGGGCGCGAAGTCCAACCGGACGGTTCCGCCGGGGCCCTCCGGCAGCAGGTAGCCCTGCATCCACCCGTCGACCGTCACGGCGCGGAGCTCGGTGCCCGACAGCCGGGCCACCCAGCCCGGATTGGCGTTCTCCGGGACCACCAGCAGCTCCGGTTCGCTCCGGTCGCCGACCCGCACCTCGCGGTGCTCGGCGTCCCAGCGGGTCCGCTCGACAGCCGTCCGGCCGTCGGGCGCCGGTTCGTCCGCGCCGTCGGCCCGCGTGACCGTGACCGACTGCGCCGTGAGCAGCCGGCCGGCGCGGGCCTGGAGCCGGTGCTCCCCGTCGTCGAGGGCGACCACGTCAGGGGCGTCCCCGCAGATCCGCAGCGGGATGGGGCGGACCGCCAGCAGCGCGCCGAGCGTCGTGGTCGCGGCCGTCTGCAGCACCACCCCGTCCAGCTGCACGTCGGGCCCGGTCCCGCACGGGAACTCGACCGGCGCGTCCGCGGCCGCCGCCGGGTTGGGCCCGCCGACCTCGAGCTCGCTGACCCCGATCCCCAGCTCGACGTCCCACCGGTTGCGCGGGTCGTACGTCGTCCGGACGTCGGGCATCTCGAGGGTCACCGACACGCGGTCGGTCACCACCGGCGCGAACCGCGTGCTGCCGTCGGCGTCCAGCTCGAGGGTGCGGCGCAGGCCACCGATGTCGACGGTCACCGCCCGCGCGACCGAGACCGGGGCGCCGGGGTCGGTGACGACGCGCAGCCGGTCCACCGTGCGGGGCTCGGGGAAGGTCAGCGTCAGCGTGGGCCGGCTGCCGTCGACCCCGCCCAGCCACGTGGTCCGCGGGTCGCCGTCGACGGCGGCCCCGGGGCTGGCCCGCGGGTCCCACACCGCGCTGCCGGACTCCGCGCGTGGGCCGCCGCGCACCTGGGCGAGCAGCGCATCCAGCTCCGGCCCCAGCCGGGGCAGCCCGGTCACGGCGACCGAGTGGTCGGAGGCGCCGGCGGTCTCGAACACCCGGTCCAGGATCAGGCTCTCCTCGGCCGCGTCGGCCAGGGTGGCGGCGCACCGGGGCGCGCCCCCGGTGTCGACGACGCAGCCGGAGGTGCCCGCCGAGACGTCGAAGGCGTAGACCTGCACCGGCTCCTCGATGCCGGGGGCGACGACGGTCCGCTGGATGGTGACCCCGGGGATGGCCACCTCGGCGAGCGAGAGGCCGGCGCCGTGGGTGCCGTCCGCCTCGTCGACGACCGTGCTGATGGTCAGCGAGCGGGTCGCCCCGCCCGGCAGCGGGAGGATCTGGGCCTCCCCGGTGTCGGCCACCGGCACGGTCACCTCGCCGGCGTCCGTGGTCAGCCGCAACCGGTCGGGGCGGGCACCGTCCAGCGGCCGGCCGAGCCGGACGATGATGCCCGTGGCGGTGAACGGCTCCGTCGTGGTCAGCCGCCACCACGACGGCGCGGAGGCACCGGCCCACGGCGCCGGCTGCCAGGCCGTGAGCAGGTTGCGGTCCAGCGCCGACCACGGCTGGGCGTCGAGCTGGGGGGCCTGGAAGCCGTCCGCGTCCGACGCCGAGCTGGAGGCGCTGATGTGCCCGTTGAAGTAGGCGACGGTGGACTCGGCGCCGCTCAGCCCGGGCACCGTGTAGTCGCGCGCCGGTGCGTCCAGCCGCAGCGGGTCCCACACGCCCAGGCCGGCCGAGGTCGCGCCGGAGATGCGGCCGAAGTTGCGTTCCCGGCGGACCCACGCGTCGCTGAGCATCACCGGGCCCGCCGGCACGTCCAGCTCCCCCGCGGTCACCGTCGGGCGGTCGGTCACCAGGCCGCGGTCCTCCAGCGCGAGCACCGCGTCGGGACCGCCGTGGACGCCGACCACCGAGGACAGCGGTGCCGTCCAGGCCGGTGGCGCCACGTCGGCCACCGCGTAGACCTGGATCGCGGGCGCCGGCTCGACCAGCCCGGCGTCGACCACGACCCCCCGGTCGGACACCTCCTCGCCCTGGACCGGCCCGAACTCGGCGACCTCGGTGATGCCCGGCGAGTTGGCCAGCGCCTGCCGGACCAGCAGGGGACGCGTCGCACCCGACGAACCGGGATCGAGGTCGTTGCGCAGCACCAGGTGGGAGAAGCCGGCGCGGGCGAGGTAGGGCGCCAGTCCGGCCGACCCCTCCCCCCGGGACAGCCTCGCCTCGACCGCGTCGAGCACCCGGATGTGCCCCGCGGGTGTCAGCGGGATCTGGTTGCGGACGTCCCACGGCGACTCCGCGAGGGCCTGGATCGGCTCGTCGGTGGCCGACCCCCACGCGTAGGTGGGGAACGAGGAGCCGGGCACCAGCAGCGCCCGGCCGCTGGGCTGCTCGGCGGCCAGGAACTCCGCCGCCTCGCGCCAGTGGTCGGGCACGTCCTCGAAGCCCGTCGGCGGGACCAGACGTCCGGCGAGAGCGGGTGACACGGTGGCCACCAGGGCCAGCACGAGCCCGGCCACGAGCGCCCGCGACGTCCACCTCGCGGCGGCCGCCGAGCGGGCGCCCAATCCCGGCCCGGCGCCCCGGCCCGGCCACCGCACCAGCACCGCCGCGAGGTGCGCCAGGCCGAGCACCAGGGGCAGCCGCAGCAGCGGGTCGAACTTGTGCACGTTCCGCAGCGGGGCCAGCGGTCCGTCCAGGGCCTCGTGCAGCCACCCCGCCGCCGCCCCGTCGACCGAGGCCAGGTGGCCCATCGACACCAGGGCCGTCCCCGCCACCACCGCCAGCACCAGCCAGCGGCGCTCGGGCAGGTCACGCCGGCACAGCGCGACCAGCCCCGCCGCGGCCAGGACCACCGTGGCCCCGGCCGGGATCGCGTCGCCCACCAGCGACCACCCCGCCGGCCAGACCGGCCCGGCCGAGGTGCGCAGCGGCGCCAGCCAGTGCGAGGTGCCACGCAGCACGCTGAGGACGTCGGTCGGCGCGGTGGTCGACGCAGCTGTCTCGATGTAGTCCAGGAAGCGCGGGCTGTACCGGCCCAGGAGCAGCAACGGCCCGACCCACCAGGCGGTCGCCAGGCCCACCGCCACGACCCACCAGGCCATCAGCCGGCGCCGCAGCGGCCCCGCCGGCCGGGTCAGGACGAACAGCGCGGCCAGCGGCAGCGCGGCGGCCGTGGCGACGGCGTTCACCCCGCCGATGCAGAACACCGCCAGGCCCGATCGCAGCGCGGCGCGCCGGGCCGAGCCGTGCAGGGCGATCCCGGCCAGCGGCACCACCACCCACGGCGCCAGCGCCATCGGCACCATCTCGACCGAGTGGGCCCCCAGCGACGTGATCATCCGGGGGGCGCAGGCGTACGCGACGCCGGCGAGCACCGCGGTCGCCGGCGTCCCGATCCTCAACCGGCGGGCCAGGACGACCACGCCCAGGTAGGCGACGCTCAGCAGCAGCGCCAGCCAGAGCCGCTGGACCAGCCAGGGCGGCAGGCCGATCAGCCGACCGGCGGCGAAGAAGGGGCCCATCGGGAAGAAGTAGCCGTAGGCCTGGTTCTGCAGCTGCCCGGCCGCGCCCTCCGGCTCCCACAGCGTCAACGCGCGGTGGAGGAAGTCGACGGGGTCCACCGCCAGGTCGAGCTTGGTGTCGCCGACCACCTGCCCCGGCTCCTGCAGCACCGCCAGGACCACGAAGCCGAGGCAGACCAGCGCCGACCGGAACCGGACGAGCAGCGCCCCCGCCCCCGGGCGCACCCGCCCGGCCCGATCCGCCGGAGGGGCGGGGACCGGCACGGCCGGTGCGGTGACCTCGTCGAGGGGGATCGTCGCCATGTCGCGGGAGCCGCCGCTCAGGACACCGGGACGGGGTGCCCGAGGGCCCCGCCCGGTACCTGTCCGGCCGGCAGTGCACGCCCGCGGGCGACGAGCAGCCCGCCCAGGCCCAGCAGCGCCACCCCCGTGCCCGCCGCCGCCCAGGAGAGGACCCCGTCAGCGCCGTCCTGCTGCCCGATCGCCGCCCGCGCGCGGGCCACGGCGTCGGCGTCGCTCTCCTCCGACGAGGCGAACGCCCCGCCGAGCAGCACCGCGCCGGGGGTGCCGTCGGCTCCCCGCAGCCGGGTCAGCCGGATGTCCTCGCTCGCCACGACGACCCCGCTGACCGGTTCGACGAGCAGGAACCGAGTCGTCCCGTACAGGACGTCGGCCGGCGCCGTCGCCTCCGGGGAGCCGACGAGCAACCCGGGCACGGTGACCGCGCGGAGCACCTGCTCGGGGACGCGGTGCTCGAACCGCTGGACCTCGAGCCCGTGGAAGCGCTCGGTGCCGAGCAGCCGGACGGGGAAGGAGGCCTCCGCCGTGTCGTCCCACATCATCCGGTCCTGGGCGGCGGCCCCGGGCGGGAAGGCGAGGGTCAGCCCCCGCACGTCCACGCGCCGGCCGTCCACCGCCTCCACCGGGCAGTCGACGGCCTCCCGCGTGCGCCGGTCGAGGCAGGCCGTCGTGGTCGTCGTCGAGAGCAGCGTCCCCTCCGCGGTGCGGGCCGTCGTCTCCGACACCCGCACGGCGGTGTCGTCGTCCACCTGCCCGGCCTCGGCGTCGTCGTGGACCCGGACCTCCACCGACACGTCCACGCCGGTGCGCTGCTCGAAGGTCACGGGGTCCAGCAGCGTGACGTCGGAGCCCTCGACGACCGTCTCGTACGCCTCCTCCACGGGGAGCAGCGGCATCCGCGACCCCGACGCCGCCGACGCCGGCAGACCCACGGCGAGCACGACGCCACCGAGCACGGCGACGGCCCGCCCGGCTCCCCGTGCCCCCATGCGGCTCCCCTTGGTGGAACGGTCACGTGGGCGCCCGTCCGGCAATTGTCCGGACCCCGGCAGCCATTCCGACCGGTCCCGTGACGCATCGACGTCGGGTTCGTATCACGCGGCGCTGCGCGCGGGAACCCTTCGTCACCCTCCTGACCAGCGCGCATTCCCGGCAGCTCGGAAGGCGGGCGAAATGTGCACCCCGCGTGAGCGCACAATTGCTCTCAGTCAATGGATGCGCCACCCATTCGGGGATGCGGGATTCCGTACCGAGAAAAGACATAACCGTCGGCTCGACAACGCGCTCTCTTCCATTACCGTGCCGCGAATGCTCAGGGCCTCCGAGGACACCGACGTGCTCTTCGTGAACTGGCGCGACCTCAGCCATCCGGAGGGCGGTGGCTCCGAGCGGTACGTCCACCGCATCGCGGAGGGCCTCGCCGCGGCCGGCCTGCGCGTGTCGCTGCTCTGCGCCGCGCACGGGCGCGCTCCGGCCGAGGAGGTCGTGAACGGCGTCCGGATCGTGCGTCGCGGCGGCCGGCTGACCGTCTACCCCCGGGCCCTGTCCCACGTCCTGCGCCACCGCCCGCGGCTGGTGGTGGACGTGCAGAACGGCATCCCGTTCGGCAGCACGCTGGTCACCCGGGCGCCCGTGACGGTGCTGGTGCACCACGTGCACCGCGAGCAGTGGCCGATCGTCTTCGGCCGCGTCGGCGGCCGGCTCGGCTGGTGGATCGAGTCGGTCCTCGCACCACGCCTCTACCGCCGGGCCCGGTACGTCACCGTCTCCGAGGCCACCCGCACCGAGCTCGTCGAGCTCGGGATCGACGCCGCCCGGATCGACATCGTCCCGGTCGGTGTCGAACCGACCCCCGCCGTCCGGTCCGCGCGCTCGCCCGCACCGGAACTGCTCGTCGTCGCCCGGCTCGTGCCGCACAAACGGGTCGAGCACGCGCTGGCGGTGCTCGCCCGGCTCGCCGACCGCTGGCCGGACCTGACCCTCACCGTGGTCGGTGAGGGCTGGTGCGAGCCGGAGCTGCGCGCCGAGGCCGAGCGCCTCGGGGTGACCGACCGGGTGACCTTCGCCGGGTTCGTCGACGAGCAGACCAAGCACGAGCGGCTCGCCTCGGCCTGGGTGCACCTGGTCCCCTCGGTCAAGGAGGGGTGGTGCCTGGTGGTCAACGAGGCCGGCGGGCACCGGGTGCCGACCGTCGGCTACCGGTCCGCCGGCGGTCTGCGCGAATCGGTCGTGGACGGCGTCAGCGGCGTCCTGGTCGACGACCTCGAGGAGATGGTGACCGCCACCGCGCAGCTGCTCGAGGACCGCAGCACGCGGGAGGCGATGGGCGCCGCCGCTGCCCGGCACGCCGCCTCGCTGGCCTGGGGGGCGAGCGCGCGGGCGTTCGCCGCGGTCCTGGCCGCCTCGGCCCGCTCCGCGTCCGCCGCGGGCGCGCGCACCGCCCTCGGTCCCCTGGCCGCGGCCCTCGACCGCATCGCGACCGGCGACGCCGCCGGACCGGCCTCCGTGACCGGCCGCGTGCGCCTGGCGCGGCTGGCCCGGGGCCCGCGGGCGCTCGAGGAGCTCGCGGCCCGGCGCACGGACTAGTTCCCGCTCAGCCCCTCGGGCCACGGCGTGCCGACGACGACGTCGTCGACGCAGACGGTGCCGGCCGGGGCACCCGACGCCCGGACCGCGACCGGCCCCTGCTGACCCGTGACGACGAACATGACCCGGCCGGTGCCGGCGGGGACCGTCACGTCCTGCCGGTCGTCCCCCACCGCCAGGTGCACCGTGACCTCCGCCGGGCTGTCGTAGCCGAACCGGAGCACCTGGAGGCCGAACCAGATCGGGACGTCGCCGAGCACCTGGCCACCGGCGGGCAGCGGCCAGCCGCAGCCCGGAACCGGTCCCGACGCCTCCAGGATCGGCTCCAGCAGCGTGATCGGGCGCAGGACGGCGTCCTGGTCGAACATCCCCATCTCGGTCGCCGGCCGGTCGAAGGGGCGTGGCTCGCCGACGGTGCGGAGGGTCGCGTCGAGGTCGAAGGACTCGAAGATCGTGACGTGCACCGGCGGGAGCGTGCTCACCACCGACACCTCCGGCCGGGCGTCCATCGTCTCCAGCACGTCGGACACGAAGGTGGCCGCGCGGGTGTGCTGCAACTCGTCGACGATCAGCGCGCTGCTGCCCAGCGAGCTGACGACGAGCAGCGCGCTCACCGCCACGGCCGGGAGCGCCCGTCCGGCGAGCCGACCGGTCCACGCCGGTGCGGTGGACGCCCGCCGCGGCCCGCTGAACGCCGCGCAGCAGCCCAGGACGACCACCGGGATGGCGTCGGTGATGTACCGGGGGTCGCGCGCGGCGATGGCCAGGTCGGATGCGCGGGTGAGCTGGACCAGCGCGATGTCCACCGCCAGGTAGCCGGCGACCAGCAGCCACGCCTTGACCGCGCGCCCCCTCCGCAACCAGATGCTGACCGCGACGACGACGGCCACGAGCACGGCGACGAGCACCGCCCGGACCGTGCCGGCGTCCGCCGCCACGGTGTCGTCGGCGCCCTCCGCCGTCCACGGGCCACCGACCAGCCCGGGCAGCAGCATGGAGAAGACCGTCTCGGCGGTCGTGGAGAGCACGGCTCCCGGCTCGGGTGCCAGCTCGGACCGGCCCACGACGGACAGGTAGAACGGCACGTAGCCGGCGACCAGGAGCGCGTGCGGCAGGAGGTAGGGCCAGGAGCGCGCGACCCGGCGCAGGCTCTCCCACCACGGGGTGCCGGCCTCCTCGACGAGCACCAGGACGGCGACGAGGGCGGGCAGGACGAGCACCGCCTTCTCCCAGAACAGCAGCCCCGTCGCCGTGCCGACGGCCGAGAGCGCGGCCCAGCGCCAGGAGCGCTCACGGTAGGCCCGGACGCCGCCGATCAGCACCGTGAACAGGGCGATCTGCAGCGGCAGCGCCTCCAGCCCCGCCGCCAGCCAGGTCGCCGACGGCAGCGCCAGGGGCGTGAAGAGGTAGACGGTGAACGGCACGAGGACCCACGGGGACCGGCCGAACAGGAGCCGCAGCACCACCAGCAGCAGGCAGGACGCGGTCAGCTGGAGTGCCAGCAGGAGCAGCGCCGCCGGGACGAAGGAGAGCCCGGGGTCACTGCCGAGGACGGCGTAGACGAGGTTCGGCCCGATCTCCAGGTGGCCGTTGTGCTCCCGCACCAGGAACTCGCGTGACAACCCCCACCGCTGGAACATGCTCAGGTGGAACAGGTCGTCCTGCCACAGGCTCGAGCCCAGGACCAGGACCGCGCGCACGACGGTCTGCAGCGCGACGAGGACGAGGCCGCCGACGAGCAGCGGGTCCGCCTGCCGGGCACGCCGGTCCTCCGTCGCCACCCCGTCGCGCATCCCGGGAGCGTGCCACGCGGAACGGCCGCGTGGCCCTCGTCGCGAGCTCCGGGTTCGCGGTCACCTGACCGGGGGACACCGGGAGCCGGCGCGGTCAGCCCTCGCCGGCCTGCCCGTAGAAGACGTGCTCGACCACGGTGCGGGCGCGCCGGGTGGTCCGGTGGTACTCGTCGAGGAACTGCCCGGGCTGGGTCTCGGCGCCGTAGCCGCACGCCCGCGCCACGCCTTCCAGCTCGAGCCCCGGCCGCGGCAGCTGGTCGCTGGGCCGCCCGCGGACGAGGAAGACCGCGTTGCGCGCTCGCGTCGCCAGCTCCCACGCCGCGCGCAGCGCCTCGGCGTCCTCGGCGGTCACCAGTTCCGCGTCCGAGGCCGCGGCCAGCCCCTCCACGGTCGACCGGACGCGCAGGCCCGGCAGCTCGCCGCCGTGCTGCAGCTGCAGCAGCTGCACGGTCCACTCGACGTCGGCCAGCCCGCCGCGGCCCAGCTTGGTGTGCGTCGCGGGGTCGGCGCCGCGCGGCAGCCGCTCGCGCTCCACGCGGGCCTTGATCCGGCGGATCTCGGCCACCTGGTCGGCGGCCAGGCCGCCCTCGGGGTAGCGGATCGGGTCGATGAGCTCGACGAACGCCGCACCCAGCTCCTCGTCGCCGGCGACCGGCGTCGCCCGCAGCAGCGCCTGCACCTCCCACAGCGACACCCAGCGCTCGTAGTACTCGCGGAACGCCGACAGGCTGCGGGCCATCGCGCCCTGCCGGCCCTCGGGCCGCAGGTCCGCGTCGATCTCGAACGCGGGGTCCGGTCCGGGCTCGCCGAGCAGCCTCCGCAGGGTGTGCGCCACGGCGTTGGCCGTCGCCGTCGCGGCGGCCTCCTCCGCACCCGCCCGCGGGCGGTGCACGAAGAGGACGTCGGCGTCCGAGCCGTAGCCCATCTCGCCGCCGCCGAGCCGGCCCATGCCGATGACCGCGACGTCCACGGGCAGCTGGTCGACCGAGGTGCCGCTCTCGAGGGCGTGCGCGCGCAGGGCGACGTCCAGACCGGTCCGCAGGGTGGCGACGGCGACGTCGGTCAGCGCCTCCCCCACCCGCAGCACGTCGAGCCGGCCCAGGAGGTCCGCGCAGGCGATCCGCAGCAGCTCCTGGCGGCGCAGCCCGCGCAGCACCCGGATGCCGCCCTGCGGATCACCGGCGCGCGCGGCGGCCAGGCCCCACGCCCTGGTCAGCGCGGCGACCCCGCGCGGCTCGAGCTCGGCGTCGTCGGCGAGCAGCCGCAGCGCCTCGGGCGTGCGGGTCAGCAGGCCGGCGACGTACTGGCTGGACCCCAGCAGGTGGGCCAGCCGCTCGGCGACCTGGCCCTCGTCGCGCAGCAGCCGCAGGAACCACTGGTTGCCACCCAGCGCCTCGCTGACCTGCCGGTAGGCGAGCAGCCCGGCGTCCGGGTTCGGGCAGGAGGCGAAGGTCTTGCAGCAGCACCGGCAGCAGGTACTTCTGCATGGACGCCGAGCGGGAGACCCCGCCGGTGAGCGCCGCGAGGTGCCGCAGCGCGGCGTCGGGGTCACCGAAGCCGAGCGCGCGCAGCCAGTCGCCGGCGGCCTTCGAGCCCAGCTGCAGCCGCTCGCCGGGGACGCGGGCCACCGCCGACAGCAGCGGGCGGTAGAAGAGCTTCTCGTGCAGCCGGCGGACCTCGCGGGTGTGCAGGTTCAGCTCGGCCTGCAGGACGTCGACCGCCCCGCCGCGCGCGTCCGGCTTGTAGCCCAGCGACCGGGCCAGCCAGCGCAGCTGCTGCTCGTCGGTGGGCAGCAGGTGGGTGCGCCGCAGCCGGAGCAGCTGGAGCCGGTGCTCGACGGTGCGCAGGAACCGGTAGGAGGCGATGAGGGTGACCGCGTCGTCCCGCCCGACGTAGCCCCCCGACGACAGCGCCATGAGCGCCGGCAGGGTGCCGCCCGCCCGCAGCGAGGCGTCGGCCCGGCCGTGCACCAGCTGGAGCAGCTGGACGGCGAACTCGACGTCGCGCAGCCCGCCGCGGCCCAGCTTCAGCTCGCGGTCGGCCTGCGCGGGCGGGATGTTCTCCTCCACCCGGCGGCGCATGGCCTGCACCTCGCCGACGAACCCGGGGCGGTCACCGGCGCGCCACACCATGGGCCACAGCGCGTCGACGTAGGCCCGCCCGAGGTCGGGGTCGCCGGCCACCGGGCGCATCTTGAGCAGCGCCTGGAACTCCCACGTGCTGGCCCACTGCTCGTAGTAGGCCGAGTGCCCGGCGACCGTGCGCACCAGCACCCCGGCCTTGCCCTCGGGGCGCAGCGCGGCGTCGACCTCCCAGGCCGCCTCGCGGCAGATCCGCATGAGGGCAGCGGCCACCCGGGTGGCGCTGCCCAGGGCGGCGCTCTCGGAGTCCTCGGGGTCCACCGGCTCGCCGACGAAGACGACGTCGACGTCGCTCACGTAGTTGAGCTCGCGGCCGCCGGTCTTGCCCAGCGCGATGACCGAGAGCCGGCAGGCCGCGGCGTCGGCCGGCTGCTCGGCGACGGCGAGCGCCAGCCCCGCGGTGAGCACCGCCGCGGCGATGTCGGCGAGCTCGGCGGCGACCTCCTCGGCAGCCAGGTTGTCGCCCAGGTCGCGGCCGGCCAGGGAGAGGATCGCCCGCCGGTAGGCCAGCCGCAGCGCGGCCACCCGGGCGGGGTCGGCGTCGGGCGCGCCCTTCCCCAGCCGCACGCCCCACGGCGGGTCGTCGGGGTCCGCGCCGACCGCGGTGAGCATCTGCTGCTCCAGCGCGGCGGGCGTCGGCCGCGCCTGCCCGGAGTCGTCGGCGTCGAGGACCGTCCAGTCGTCGGGGTGCGCGGCGAGGTGGTCGGCGAGACCGGAGCTGGCGCCCAGCACCGCGAGCAGCCGGCTGCGCAGCAGCCCCGAGCCGCGCAGCCGGGCCAGCAGGGACGCGGCCGACTCCCCGTGCGGGTCGGCCTCGTCGAGCGCCTCCACCAGGCGGTGCAGCGAGCGGGCGGCGAGGTCGGGGTCGCCGGCGCGGGCCAGCGCCGCGACGACGGGACCGGCCTCGGGGTCGGCGGGCTCGTTGCGCTCCAGGTCCCACAGCCCCAGGTCGGGGTGGGAGAGCACGCGGGCGGCCCGCTCGCCGTCCTCGAAGCCGAACCGCACCAGCCGGACGACGGCGCGACGCGGGATCTCCAGCTCGGGTCCCACGGGCTCAGCCCGCCTGCGGGGCGTGCGCCCGCACCAGGTCGGCGAAGCGCGCGGCGAACGGTGCCCACGTCTCGGCGAGGTCGTCGTGCACGGCGTCGGAGCGGGCGCAGAGCGTCTCGGCGTCCACCGGTGCCGCCGCCACCCCGGAGCGGTCGGCCGCCGCCCAGGCCCGCACCATGTCCGGCGTCGTCTCGATGTGGAACTGCAGGCCGTAGACCGCCTCGCCCACGCGGAAGGCCTGGTTCTCGTAGTGCGCGTTGCTGGCCAGCAGCGTGGCGCCCGGCGGCAGCGCGGCGATCTCGTCGTGGTGCCACTCGACGACGTCGGGGGTGAGCGGCAGCGGCCCGAAGACCGGGTCGGCGTAGGCGGCGTCCCGCTTGGCGACCAGGGCCGCGCCGACCTCGGGGCCCTCGGTGCCGCGCCGGACCGCGCCCCCACCGACGTCGGCGAGCAGCTGGGCACCCAGGCAGACCGCGAGGCTGGGCGTGTCGTCGTCGATCGCCTGCCGCAGGAGCGCGCGCAGTCCGACGAGCTCGGGGCTGGTGGCCTCGTCGTCGGTCGCCGACTGCGGGCCGCCCAGGACGAGCAGCCCGTCGTGCCCGTCCAGCGTGCCGGGCAGCGCGTCCCCGCGGTCGAGGTACCGCTCGTCGAGGGTCAGGCCGGCCGCGGCCAGCCACTCCCCCAGCCGGGCGGGCGGGTCGGTCTCGCTCGGGACGACGACGAGGAGGCTGGCCACGCGGTCGAGATTAGCGGCGCATCCCCTCGGGCCCCGCTCGGACGGGTGCGTTCCCGACCCCCTCCGGCACCGCGGCGGGCCTAAACTCCGGAAGCCGCCGGCGGGGAGGGGCACCGTGGACACCATGCCGGTCCGGGCGGTCCCGGGCTCCGTCGCACGGCCGCCGTCGGCCGCGGTCATGCCGCGGCGCGCCCGGTCGGTGCTGCCGGTCGCGCTGCTGCTGGTCGCCGCCCAGCTGGGACTGCGCACGTGGGTGTTCGCGCAGCGGAGCTTCTACGGCGACGACCTGCACCTGCAGCTGCTCTCCGACCGGCTCCCGCTGTTCTCGCGCGAGCTCCTGCTCCAGGACTACGACGGCCACCTCATGCCGGGCAGCTTCCTCGTCGCCGGCCTCGCCGAGCGGGCCGCGCCGCTGGAGTGGTGGCCGGCCGCGGTCTCCCTCGTGCTGCTGCAGGCGCTGGCCTCCCTCGCCCTGCTGCGCGTGCTGTGGGTGCTGGTCGGGGACCGGCCGGTGCTGCTGGTGCCCCTGACCTTCGGGTTGTTCACGCCGGTGGCGCTGGGCGCGGCCACCTGGTGGGCGGCGGCGCTGAACTCGCTCCCGCTGCAGATCGGGCTGGCCTGGTACGTCGCGGCCGCCGTGCGGTACGCGCAGACCGGACGGCGGCGGCACGCCGTGAGCGGCACCGCGGCGCTCGCCTTCGCGTTCGCGTTCTACCTCAAGGCGGTGCTGCTGCCGCCCATCGCGTTCGTCGTCGTGGTCGTGGTGCTCCTGCGCGACGGCGCGCGCCATCCCGTGGCGGCCGCGGTGCGCCAGGCCCGGGCGCTGTGGGCGGGCACCGCCGTCGTCGTCCTGGTGTGGGCGGTGACCTACCTGCTCACGCGCGAGCACTCGCCCGTGAGCGCCGGCAGCACCGACGACGTCGTCGCCACGCTCACGACCGGTCTGCGCGCGATCGCGCCCGCGGTGGTCGGCGGGCCCTGGGACTGGGTCCTCCTGGACGCCGGCTCCCCCCTCTCCAACCCTCCGCACCGGGCGACGGTGGCCGGCTGCGTGGTCCTCGCCGGGGCCTTCGCCTGGACCGCCGTGCGGCTGCGCGGCGCCGTGACGGTCTGGTCCATGACCGCCGGCGCCGTCCTCGCCGGGCTGCTGATGGCGGCGATCGGCCGGGCCTCCCTGGGCCTGGGGGAGGTCGTGCCGCTGGCCTACCGCTACTTCGCCGCCGATGCCGTCGTGCTGCCGATCGCCGGTGCGCTGCTGCTCACCCTGCCGCTCCGCGACGTGTTCGCGCCGGGCCGGTTCGACCGGCCGCCCCGGATCCGCCGGCCCGCGGTGACCGCGGCCGTGCTGACCGGGGTGCTGACCGCGGCGTTCGTCGCGAGCGGGGTGCGCTCGACGGTGGACCACGCCGAGGCCTGGCAGGGCAACCGCACCGGGGAGTACCTGTCCACCGCCCGGGCCTCGCTCGCCGCGGCCGGCCGCACCCCTCTGCTGGACCAGGCGCTCCCGCTGCTCGTCACGGCGGGCATGGCCCCGCCGGCCCACTCGCTGCACGGCCTGCTGGCCGCGCTGCCCGACCGCCCGCCGTTCGCCGCCTGGACGACCGAGCTGCAGCTGCTCGACGGCGCCGGCCGCCTCGTGCCCGCCGTCCTCGTGCCCGCCGTCCCGGTGCTGCCCGGACCGGACCCGCTCTGCGGCCACCCGATGCTGCCGGGGGCACCGGCGACGCTGCCGCTCGGGGCCGCGCTGCCGGGCTGGGTGTGGACGGTGCAGCTGGACTACATCGCCAACCAGGACGGCGTCCTCGAGGTCGCCGCCGAGGGCGGTGGCGCGGTCGTACGGGCGCCGGTGACGGCCGGCTTCGGCCGGGTGTTCGTCCGGCTGGAGGGGCCGGTGCCCGCGGTGCGGGTGGCCAGCGGGACCGACGGGTTCGGCGCGTGCCTGACCTTCGGCGCCGTCGGGGAGGTCGCGGTCCGCTGACCGGCCCCGACGGCGCCGGCCCGCTCAGAGACCCGGCAGGTAGCGCTGCAGCTCGAACGGCGTCACGTTGCGCCGGTAGGAGTTGAACTCCTCCCACTTGTTGCGCAGGAAGAACTCGAAGACGTGCTCGCCGAGGGTCTCGGCGACCAGCTCGCTGCTCTGCATGGCGGTCAGCGCCTCGCCGAGGGAGACCGGCAGGTCCTCGTAGCCGGCCGCGCGGCGCTCGGTGTCGGTGAGCGACCAGACGTCGTCCTCGGCCTCGGGCGGCAGCTCGTAGCCCTTCTCGATGCCCTTGAGCCCGGCGGCGAGCAGGACCGCGAAGGTCAGGTACGGGTTGCAGGCGGAGTCCGGCGACCGGACCTCCACGCGGGCCGACTGCGCCTTGCTCGGCTTGTACTCGGGCAGCCGCACCAGCGCCGAGCGGTTGGCCCGGCCCCAGGTGGCCGCCGTCGGCGCCTCGGTGCCGGCCAGCAGCCGCCGGTAGGAGTTGACCGTCTGGTTGGTGACGGCGGTGACCTCGCGCGCGTGGGTGAGCAGGCCGGCGATGAACTGCTTGGCCGTCGTCGACAGCCGGATCGGGTCGGCGGCGTCGTAGAAGGCGTTGCGGTCGCCCTCGAAGAGCGAGAAGTGCGTGTGCATCGCGGAGCCCGCGAGCTCGGTGAACGGCTTGGGCATGAACGTGGCGTGCACGCCCTGACCCAGCGCCACCTCCCGGACGACGTGCCGCAGCGTCATGATGTTGTCCGCCATCGACAGCGCGTCGGCGTAGCGCAGGTCGATCTCCTGCTGGCCGGGAGCGACCTCGTGGTGGCTGAACTCGACCGAGATGCCCATCGCCTCGAGCGCGAACACCGCCTCGCGGCGGAAGTCGTGGGCCACGTTGTGCGTGGAGAGGTCGAAGTAGCCGCCGGTGTCGGCCGGCTCGGGGGCCGTGCCGTCGGTCGGCAGGTCCTTGAGCAGGAAGAACTCGATCTCGGGGTGCGTGTAGAAGGTGAACCCCATGTCCGCGGCCTTGGCCAGCGCCCGGCGCAGCACGTGCCGGGGGTCGGCACCAGGACGGCGAGCCGTCGGGCAGCGTGATGTCGCAGAACATCCGCGCGGTGTCGCTGGGCCGGCCGTCGCGCCCGGGCATCACCTGGAAGGTGCCCGGGTCGGGCTTGGCGAGCATGTCGGATTCGTAGACGCGGGCGAAGCCCTCGATCGCCGACCCGTCGAAGCCGATGCCCTCGGCGAACGCCGCCTCGATCTCGGCCGGCGCCACCGCGACGGCCTTGAGGTAGCCCGAGACGTCGGTGAACCACAGCCGGACGAACCGGATGTCGCGCTCTTCCAGGGTGCGCAGGACGAACTCCTGCTGTCGATCCATGCTCGCCATGCTCTCGTCCGCTCGTTTCCGGGATGTGACGTGCCGCCACCCTGCCCCCAACGGGGGGCGTAGGACACCCGGCACGCCACGCGGGCCCGCGCTTCCCCACCCGGCGGACGGCCCGCCTGGCCCCCGTCGCACGTCCGAGACCAGACTGTGCGCCGTGAGCGATCAAGGACCGGTGCAGCTCCGGGTGGCGATGGCGCAGGTGGACACCCGCGTCGGTGACCTCGAGGGCAACAGCGAGCTCGTGGTGCGGTGGACCGCGCGGGCGGCCGCCGAGAACGCGCACCTCGTGGTGTTCCCCGAGATGACGCTGACCGGCTACCCGCCCGAGGACCTCGTCCTGCGCGAGTCCTTCGCCCGCGCCAGCGAGCGCGGGCTGGTGGAGCTGGCCGCCGCGCTGGCCGACCGGGGCCTCGGCGGCATCGCCGTCGTCGTCGGCTACCTCGCGCACACCGAGGGCAGCGGGCCGGCACCGGTCGACCAGCCGCCGACCGACGACGACCGGCCCGGCGATGCCAACCCGCGCCGCGGTGCGCCCCGCAACGCCGCCGCGCTGCTGTTCGGGGGCGAGGTCGTCGTCCGCTACTACAAGCGGCACCTGCCCAACTACGGCGTCTTCGACGAGGCGCGCTACTTCGTGCCCGGCACCGAGCTGCCGGTCGTGCGGCTGCACGGTGTCGACGTCGCGCTGACGATCTGCGAGGACCTCTGGGTCGAGGGCGGGCCGTGCGGGGTCGCCGGCCAGGCCGGCGTCGACCTGGTCGTCTCCCCCAACGCCTCCCCCTACGAACGGGCCAAGGACGACCTGCGGCTGCCGCTGGTCCGCCGGCGCGCGGCCGAGGCGCGGGCGACCGTCCTGTACTGCAACCAGGTCGGCGGGCAGGACGAGCTGGTCTTCGACGGCGATTCGATGGCGGTCGCCGCCGACGGCACGCTGCTGGCCCGCTCCCCCCAGTTCGTCGAGCACCTGGCGACGATCGACCTGGACCTCGACCCTTCGTCGGTGCCCGAGCGGCGCGAGGGCCGGATCGGCCCGATGACGGTCACCCGGCACGTCGTCTCCGAGGAGCCGGTCGCCGCGTTCGAGCGGCGGCACGCGACCGTCGTCGAGCCGCTCAGCGACGCCGAGGAGGTGTGGCGGGCACTCGTCCTGGGGCTGCGCGACTTCATCGACAAGAACCGGCATGCCCTCGGTCGTGCTCGGCATGTCCGGCGGCATCGACTCGGCCCTGGTCGCGGCCCTGGCGGTCGACGCGCTGGGCGCCGACCGGGTGCACGGGGTCGGGCTGCCGTCGAAGTGGTCCAGCGAGCACTCGCTGTCCGACGCCGAGGACTCCGCACGCCGGCTGGGCATGCACTACTCCGTCGTCCCGATCGCGCCGATGGTCGACGCGTACGAGGCGTCGGTGGAGCTGTCCGGCGTCGCCGCGGAGAACCTGCAGGCCCGGGTTCGCGGGACGCTGCTCATGGGGCTGTCCAACCAGCACGGGCACCTGCTGCTGGCGACGTCGAACAAGAGCGAGGTGGCCGTCGGCTACTCCACGCTCTACGGGGACGCCGCCGGCGGGTTCGCCCCGATCAAGGACGTGCCGAAGACCCTGGTGTGGGACCTCGCCCGCTGGCGCAACGCCTCCGCGCGGGAGCGGGGCGAGACCGAGCCCATCCCGCAGAACTCCATCGACAAGCCGCCGTCGGCCGAGCTCGCACCCGGCCAGCAGGACAGCGACTCGCTGCCCTCCTACGAGGTGCTCGACGCCGTCATCGCCGACTACGTCGACCGCGACCTCGGCATGGCCGAGCTGCTCGAGCGTGGCCACGACCCCGAGGTGGTGGCGCGGGTGCTCCGGCTCGTCGACACCGCCGAGTTCAAGCGCCGGCAGTCGGCCCCCGGCACCAAGATCAGCCTCAAGGCGTTCGGCCGCGACCGGCGGCTGCCCGTGACCAACCGGTGGCGGGAGACGCTGCCCACCGTGCGCGAAGGAGCTCAGGCATGACGGAGTCGCCGCTGTACGGCGGGAAGACCACGGCCCGGGTGCGGGTGCACCACCTGCAGCAGGCCAAGGAGCGTGGCGAGAAGTGGGCCATGCTCACCGCCTACGACACCTACAGCGCGGCCATCTTCGAGGAGGCCGGCATCCCGGTGATGCTCGTCGGTGACTCCGCCGGGAACGTCGTCCTCGGGCACACCAGCACGGTGCAGGTGACCGTCGAGGACATGCTGCTGCTCACCAAGGCCGTGACCCGGTCGACGAAGCGGTCGCTGATCGTGGCCGACCTGCCCTTCGGCTCCTACGAGTCCGGCCCGCAGCAGGCCTTCGAGACCGCCGTGCGGCTGATGAAGGAGGGCGGCGCGCAGGCCGTCAAGCTCGAGGGCGGCGTCCGGGTCGCACCGCAGATCAAGCTGCTGCACGACTCGGGGATCCCGGTCATGGCGCACATCGGGTTCACGCCGCAGAGCGAGCACGCCCTCGGCGGGTTCCGGGTGCAGGGCCGCGGGGCGGGTGCCGAGCAGCTGCTCGCCGACGCCCGGGCCGTGCAGGAGGCGGGCGCCTTCGCCGTCGTCCTGGAGATGGTGCCGGCCGCGCTCGCCGCCGAGGTGACGCGCGAGCTGGCCATCCCGACCGTCGGCATCGGCGCCGGCGTGGACTGCGACGCCCAGGTGCTCGTGTGGCCGGACATGGCCGGGCTCAACAGCGGGCGGGTGCCGAAGTTCGTGAAGAAGTACGCCGACCTGCGCGGTGAGCTGCTGCGCGCCGCCCGGGAGTACGCCGACGAGGTGCGCGGCGGCGTCTTCCCCGGCCCGGAGCACTCCTTCGAGTAGCCCTCCCCACTCTGCGGGCACGTTCCGGACGGTGCGGGCGCGATCGCGTCGGCACCGTCCGGAATCCGCCCGCAGAGTCAGCCCGGACGGCGGCGGCCGCGCTCCAGGGCGCGCCGGACCCGCGGCCCCAGGACGCCGGGCACCAGTTCGTCCCACGTCCACCGGACGACGCCCCAGCCCTCGTCCCGCAGCGCGTCCTCGCGGCGCTTCTCCTCGAAGACGGCGTCGCCCGGCGACTGCCCCGGGCGCAGGAGCCGGCCGTACTTGACCCGCCCGTCGAACTCCCCGAGCACGCCCTCCTTCTCCCAGCCGAAGTCGCTCCGGCCCACCAGGGCGCCGCGCGGTGTCCGCACCTCGAGCTGCAGCGTCGACGGGCCGAGCCCCACCCGGTGCAGCACCACCCGGCTGCGGCTCTCCCCCACGCTGTCGCTGCGGGCGTCGGCGAACCGGACCGCCCGGGTCGCCGCCCGCGTCCCCGGCGCACGCCCGAGCCCGGCCACCCCCTGCTCCAGCTCGGTGGGCCCGACCACGTGCTCGTGCAGCGCCGCGTCGAGCAGCACGACCGCCGGCTCGAACGGGAGCGACCGGGCGAGGTCGAGCACGGTGCGCAGCGGGCTCGTGACCGCCACCCCACCCACCAGGACGACGTCGTCGTCGGGGAGGCGGGCGACGTGGCAGTGCAGGTGCCGGCCGACGTGCGCCGAGGCGGGCGGACGGCGGGTCACGTGCACGCGGTCGAGCCGGACGCCCCAGAGGGGCAACCCGTGCAGCACCGCGGCGGACTGGTGGCTGACCACCGCGGGACGGCGCAGCGCGGCGAGAGTGGCCGCGACCAGCCGCCGGTGCCGTCCGGCCGGACATCGGGTGGCTGGTCGACGGGCAGGTAGGCCCCGGGTCGCAGCCGGGCCAGCTGCCCGCGGCCGACCTCGCGCTGCAGCTCGTCGTCGCTCCAGCCGGCCTCGAGCGCGGCACCGCGGAGGAGCAGGTCCGGCACGTCCCACGTCTGCATGCCGTCAGCGTGGGTGCCGGTCGCCCCGCGTCGGAGGTGCCGGCGTCATCGGTGGACGGCGGCTCGCCCTGTGGACAGGACCGTGCGGCCACTCTGCGGGCGGGTTCCGGACGGTGCGGGCGCGATCGCGTCGGCACCGTCCGGAATGCGCCCGCAGAGTGAGCGGGGCGACCCGGGTCAGACGTCGGTGACGCGGATGCCGGCGTGCACCTTGTAGCGGCGGTTGACCGAGACCAGGTTGACCGTCAGCGCCTCGACCTGGCGGGCGTTGCGCAGCCGGCCGGCGTAGACGCCGCGCATGCCGGGCAGCCGGCCGGCGAGCGCCTGCACGGTGTCCATGGAGGTGCGGTCATCGCCCACGACCATGACGTCGCCGTCGATGGTCGGCTTGGAGAGGTCCTCCAGCAGCCGGGCCGAGAGGTGGTGGAACGCGCCGACCACGTGCGAGTCGGGCAGCAGCGTGGCCGCCTGCTGCGCGACGCTGCCCTCCGGGACGTCGAGCACGTAGGCGCCCAGCTCGTCGAAGCCCATGGGGACGACGCAGTCGACGACGATCTTCCCGGCCAGCGGCGCGGCCAGCTCGGCGACCGTCGCGGCGTGCCCGTCGAACGGGACGGCGATGATCACCAGGTCGGCGGCGCCGGCGACGTCGGCGTTCGACCCGCCCTGCACCGACACCTCGGCGCCGGCGGACGCGGTGGTCGCGCGGGCGGCGACGTCGGAGGCCACCTCCGCGGCGCGCTCGGCGTCCCGCGAACCGAGCAGGATGCGCTGCCCGGCGGCGGCCAGGCGAACGCCGAGCCCGCGGCCCTGCGGCCCGGTGCCCCCGATGATCCCGACGACCAGTTCCTCCACCGCACGACCTTCGGTCACGTCAGCCCCTTCCGCGGCACCGGACGGCCCGGCTCCTGCACCGATCATCCAGGGACGACGTGCGTCCCTGTCAGTCGCCCTCCCAGGCGCGGTCCTCCTCGGTGATCTGCTTCTCCCGCTCGGCCACCGAGCTCAGCGCGTGCTCGGCCTGCTCGCGGGTCTCGTACGGGCCGAGCCGGTGCCGCTCGGCGCACCCGTCGCGCGGTTCGACGGTGTCGTGCTTCAGGCAGTAGAACCAGGGCCCCCCGGCCATGCGTGCCTCCTCGTGCTCGTCGGGCCCCCATGCTGGCACCGAGCGGCGCGCCCCGCTCGGGCCGCCTGCGCGGCGGCCCGATCGGGCGGCCGCCGCGGTGCCGTGTCGCTCCGTGTTCGGAATGTCACCGGGATGAGGCATCCTGCAGCTGTGACCGGCGTCGCCCCTCCGCCTCCCCTGCCCGGCACGGGCCTGCCGGCGCGGTCCACGCCGTCCGGCCTCGACCGTCGGGTCGCCGCTCTCTCCCTCGCCGCGCTGCTGTCGCTGGGCGCGGTCATGGGCTCGGTCAACCTGCTCGTCGAGGGCGTGCTGCACGACGGCGCCGCGCGCTGGGCCTACGGGTCGACGATGCTGCTGCTGCTCGCGCGGGCGGGGCACCTCGCCGTCCGCGGCCGGGTGGGCCAGCGGTACACCCTCGGCCTGGTGCTGCTGGGCGACCTGATGCACCTGGTCGTCGTCCTCTGCATCGAGGACCCGCTGCGCTACGCCACCCCGCTGATGCTGCTGTTCCCGGCGCTGGCCGCCGCGTGGTTCCTGCGCCCGCGCCCCCTGGCCGTGCACATGGTCGTGATCGTCGCCGTGTGCCTGGCCGCGCTGTGGCCGAGCTACGACAGCGCCGCCGGCCTCCTGCTCCAGGTCGGGGTCAGCGCCGCCATGCTGAACGCCGCCTCCGCGGCGATCTTCCTGCTCCGCCGGCGGGTGCAGCGGCTGCTCGAGGCCACCGAAGACGCTCAGCCGGCAGGACCCGCTCACCGGCCTGTTCAACCGCCGGTACCTGGACGAGGAGGCGTCGCGGCTGTGGGCGCACGCCCGCCGCGAGAGCGGCCTGCTGTGCGCCGTCGTGCTCGACCTCGACCACTTCAAGCGGCTCAACGACGAGTTCGGCCACGCCGCCGGCGACGACGTCCTCGGCGCGGTGGCCCGGGCCCTGACCGCCACGGTCCGGCCCACCGACGTGCTCGCGCGCACCGGCGGCGAGGAGCTCGTCGTCCTGGGCACGGTCGGGGCGCCGGACGAGGCGCAGGGGCTGGCCGAGCGGCTACGCCTCGCGGTCGCCCGGGCGCGCGGCACCGGCGGGCACGCCGCGACCGCCTCCGTCGGCCTGGCGGTGGCCGCTCCGGAGGTCCCCGACGACCCGGCGGCGGCGCTGTGGCGGCTGGTCGCGCGCGCGGACACCGCGATGTACGCCGCCAAGCGCGCCGGCCGTGACCGGGTGGCCGCCGCCGTTCCGCTCCCCCGTGCCGCCCTCCTGCCCGACGACGGGGGCGGCGACCGGGTGCTCGACCGGTAGGTTCCACCAACTTCTGTTTCGCTAGGGGCATGTCGCTCCTCGCGCCCGACCCGACGCGGACGGCGCCCCTGCCGTTGCGCGCCCAGGCCGGCGTGCGCGACCGGTGGCTGAGCGAGCGGCTGCGCGACCTGCTGCCCGAGCTCATGGACCGCACCGGCATCGACCTGTGGATCGTGGCCGGCCGCGAGTACAACGAGGACCCGGTCCTCGCGACCCTGCTGCCGGCAACCTGGCTGTCGGCGCGCCGCCGCACCGTCCTCCTGCTGCACCGCAGCGACGACGGCGTGACCCCCGTCGCCGTGTCCCGCTACCCCGTGGGGCAGTTCCTCCCCGCCGAGCCCGGCGAGGGTCCGGCGGGCAGCGAGTGGGACGTCGTCCGCCGCTTCGTCGAGCAGGCCCGACCGGCGCGCATCGGCATCGACGTCTCCGCCGACTTCGCGCTGGCCGACGGCCTGTCGCACGGCGAGCACGGCCGGCTGGTCGCCGCGCTGGGCCCGTACGCCGACCGCCTCGTGCCGGCCGAGGCGCTCGTGGTCGCCTGGCTCGAGACCCGCCTCCCGGAGGAGATCGAGGCGCTGCACGCGCTCCATGGGCTCATCGCCGAGGTCGTCGCCGAGGCGTTCGCCACCGCCGTCACCCCCGGCGTCTCGACCGCTGTCGACGTCGCCTGGTGGCTGCGCCAGCGGCTGCACGACCTCGGCGTCGAGCCGTGGTTCCACCCGTCGGTCACCCTGCAGCGCGCGGGGGTGCCGCTGGTCGACCAGGGCGGGGCGCTGCTGCCGGCGGTCCCGTTCGACGCCGTCGTCGAGCCGGGCGACCTCGTGCACTGCGACGTCGGGCTGAGCAGCCTGGGGCTGCGCACCGACACCCAGCACAACGCCTACGTGCTGCAGCCGGGCGAGGACGCCGCACCGGAGGGGCTGCGCGCGCTGCTCGCCGCCGGCAACCGGATGCAGGACCTCACCGTCGCCGAGCTGCGGCCCGGCCGCACCGGCAACGAGGTGCTCTCGGCGGCCCGCGCTGCGGCGACCCGGGCGGGCATCGATGTCGACGTCTACTCCCACCCGGTCGGTGTCCACGGGCACGGCGCGGGGCCCGCGATCGGGCAGTGGGACGAGCAGGGCGGCGTCCCCGGGCCGGGCGAGCACCGCGTGCACCCCGACACCGCCTACGCGCTCGAGCTCGCCGTCCGCGGCCCGGTGCCCGAGTGGGGCGGGCAGTGCGTCCGCATGGGCCTCGAGCAGGGCATCGCGCTCACCGGTGCCGGCGTGCGGTACCTCGGCCCGCGGCAGACCGCGCTGGTGCTGGTCCCGGCCGGCTGAGACCGGCCGGGACCGCGCCGCTACTTCTTCGCGCTCTTCTTCTTCCGCGCGTCCGCGGTCTTCTTCGTGCTGGCCTTCTGGATGGCGTCGACGAGCTCCTTCTTCTTCATCGTCGAGCGCCCGGAGATGTCCAGCTTCTTCGCGATCGCCTTGAGGTGGTCCTTCGTCGCGTTCGCGTCGACGCCGCCCTTGGTCGCCTTGCGCGTGTTCCGGCCGCCCTTGGCCTGCTCGTCGGAGGGGCCCTTCTTGCCGCCCTCCTTGGGCGCCCAGCGGTCACCCACCTTCTCGAAGGAGTGCTTGACCGCCGCCCAGGCGACCTGGTTGGCCCTCCGCTCGTCGCCGTACTCGTCGACCGCGGAGTCGTGCGCCTTGGCGAACGTGCGCTGCGCCTTCTTCGGCGAGCGCTGCAGCGTGCTGGGCAGCTCCGACTTCTTGGCGTCGCCCTTCGTGGTGGTCTTCGGCATGACCTCTCCTCCTCGCGTGCTGGGCCTCCCCCTACCCCGGGACGGGCCCAAGATCACATCGGCTCAGCCGACAGGAACGGGATCAGTTCCGCGGCCAGCCGGTCGGGGGCCTCCTCCGCCATGTGGTGGCCGCTGTCGATGGGGCCTCCCCCGCGCAGGTCGCTCGTCCAGCCCGCCCAGATCTCCCGCGGGTCGCCGTGCAGGTCCGCGAGGTCGTCGCGCGCCGACCAGAGCACCAGCGTGGGGCAACCGACCCGGCGCCCCGCCGCCCGGTCGGCCTCCTCGGCGGCGCGGTCGACGCCGAGCCCGGCCCGGTAGTCCTCGACCATCGCGTGGACGGTGGCCGGGTCGCGGATCGCGGCCAGGTGGTCGGCGTGGTTCTCCTCCCCCATCGCCGCGGCCCGCCCGGGCGCCAGCGAGCCGTCCCAGGCCTCGGGATCGGCGCAGATGGCCCGCTCCGGCTTGCCCGGCTGGGCGTAGAAGAACCAGTGCCACCAAGCGGCACGACGGCGAACCGCTCGTGCCCGAGCGCGCGCATGAGCGCGACGACGTCGCGGGCCATGGCGCGCTTCGAGTAGGGCGCGTGGTCCGGGCTGGTCGCCGGCCTGGAGGAACGGCCGTAGCCGCGGAGATCGGGGCAGACGACGGTGCGCCCCGCCGCGACCAGGAGCGGCGCGACCCGGTGCCAGGTGGTGTGCGTCCGCGGGTGTCCGCGCAGGAGCACCACCGGCGGGCCGGATCCGCCGGCGCGGAGCCGGAGGACGACGCCGTCGCCGACGTCGACCCGCGACTCCGCGAAGCCGGCGAAGAAGGTCAGGGCAGGTCGGCGGTGTCGGACGACTGGCGGTGGCCGCCCTGGGCGTCGTCGGGGTCGGCGTGGACCGTGCGCTCCTCCGACTCGGCGAGGATGAGCTCGGCGGCGACCTGCTCCATGCCGCTGCCCTGCAGCGGTGCCTCCTCGGGGAGGAGCTCGGCACGGCTGGCGATGTTGCCCTCGGTGACGTTGTCGAGGGCCTCGGCGCTGGGCTGCTTCTGCGTGGCCATCAGAACCGCTGCTGCTCGGTGGGCGCGGGCTGGTGCGGGTCGGTCACGGGGACTCCTCCTCCGGTGCGGGTGCGTCGGGGACGCCTGGGAGCCGCCTACCCACCGGCCGCCGGCCCACACCCGTGTCGGATCCCGGGCCCGGGGGTAGGCCGACCGGGACCGAGGACGAGCACCTGCCGAGAGGACGAGACGTGCCCGAGCGCGATCTGCCGCTGAAGGACTACGACCACCTGCCCGTGGGTTCGCTGACCACCCGCATCCGGAGCCTGGGCGTCGAGGACCTGACCACGCTGCTCGACTACGAGAAGGCGCACGGGAACCGGTTCCAGGTCGTCCGCGTCATGGAGAGCCGGCTGAGCAGCCTGAGGAACGGGGCGCAGCCCTCCGGCGGCGATCCGTCGGCCAGCGGTGCCGACGCGCCGGCCGCGCCCGAGGGCGGGTCCAAGGCCTCCGAGGCGACCTCCGGCCCGCCGGTCAACCCGCCGTCGCACGGCGACCCGACCAACCCCGCCCAACCCCGCAGCTGACCGTCAGAGCACGCGGACGAGGTCCATGACCGCGGGCCCGACGACGACGATCATCAGCGCCGGGAGGATGCAGACCATCAGCGGGAAGACCACCTTGACCGGGATCTCCATGGCCTTCTTCTCGGCCCGCTGCTTGCGCTTGTCGCGGAGGTCCTCCGCCTGCGCCCGCAGCACGTCGGAGATGGCGATGCCGTAGGAGTCGGCCTGGTTGACCGCGGCGACGAAGCGGCGCAGGTCCTCCACGTCGGTGCGCCGGGCGAGGGCGTTGTAGGCCTCCCGGCGCGGGCGGCCGACGGTGACGTCGTGCAGCGTGCGGCTGAGCTCCTCGGCCAGCGCGCCCTTGCCGTTGGCAGCGGCGCGGGCCAGCGCGGCGTCGAAGCCGAGCCCGGCCTCCACGGCGATCGTCATCTGGTCCAGGGTGTCGGGCAGCTCGTTGCGGATCGCCTCCTGGCGCTCCTTGCCGCGGCCCCACACGATCGCGTCGGGCACGAGGTACCCGCCGGCGGCCAGGCCGGCCGTGACCACGAGGGAGAAGAGGCCGGGCGAGGCCGCCAGCAGCAGCAACCCGACGACGGCGCCGGTCGCGCCGCCGACCAGCTTGGCCCACAGGGCGCGGCTCATGCTGCGGCCGCCGGCGAAGCCGGCCAGCTCGATGAGCCGGCGCATGCGCGCCGCCGCACGGTCCGGAGTCAGCACGCGCAGCAGCGCGTCCAGGCCGGTGCCGCGGGACTCCAGCGAGCCGACCTCGATGACCCGGGCGCCGAGGCCGCGGGTGAGGTTGCGGCGGGCGATGGCCAGGGTGCGGCCCGAGGTGCCGAACGCGACCGACAGCAGGTAGCCGGCGGGCGCCACGACGAGCAGCACGCCGACGAGCACCGTGGTGGGCATCAGAACGTCACCTTCACCGTCTTGCGGAGCCACAGGGCGCCGATGGTCAGCAGGGAGATGGCCGCGACGAGCAGCACCCGGCCGGAGCCGGTGCCGGTGAGCACCGCGGTGTAGTCCGGCGAGACGAGGCTGAGCAGCAGGAACAGCGCGAACGGCATCGACATGAGGACGATGCCGGAGAGCCGGCCCCTCGGCCGACAGCGCCTCGGCGTGGCGGCGGATCTGGTTGCGCTCGCGGATGGTGGTGCTCACGCGGTCCAGCACCTCGGCCAGGTTGCCGCCGACCTCGCGGTGGATGGCGATGGCCTGCACGACCCAGGCGAAGTCCTCGCTGCCGGTGCGCTCGGCGACCTCCTCCAGGGCGAGGTTGATGTCGCGCCCGACGCGGGTCTCGTTGACCACGCGGGCGAACTCCTCCGCCGTGGGCGACTGCGCGTCCCGGGAGACGGCGTCCACCGCGCGCAGCACGCTGTGCCCGGCCCGCAGGCTGCTGGACATGAGGTGCAACGTGTCGTCGAGCTGGTCGACGAACGCGGCCTGCCGGCGGCTGCGGTAGCGGCCGACGACGACCTTGGCGACCAGCGGCGCGAGCAGCGCGAGCAGCACGGCGAGCGCCGGGCCGCCCAGCACGCCGCCGACCATCATGGCCACGAGGCTGCCGACGGCGGTGAGGACGACGACCTCCGCCGGCCGGCGGGTGATGCCGGCCCGCTCCAGCGCCGTCTCCAGCAGGTGCTGGCGACCGAGCCGCTTGAGCAGCCGGTCGGCCACCGCGGTGGCGTCGTCGAGCGCACCGGCCAGCCGGGTGGAGGCGGGCGCAGCGGCCGGGTCCAGGCGGACCAGCGGCACGCGGGCGCGACCACCCCCGGCCACGAGCCCGACCGAGAGGGTCAGGGCCGCGACCAGGGCGGTCACCCCGAGGAGCACGACGGGGTCCATCAGGCGTTCCCCCGCACCCGCGGCCGCTCCGTGCCGGCGCCGAAGACGCGCGGCGACAGGGAGATCCCGAGGTCGGCGAACTTCTCCGCGAAGCGGGGCCGCACGCCGGTGGGGACGGCCTTGCCGAGGAACCGGCCGTTGAGGTCGGTGCCGGCCGAGTAGTCGAAGAGGAAGGCGTCCTGGAGGGTCACCGTCTCCCCCTCCAGGCCCTGCACCTCGGTCACGTGGGTGACCCGGCGGGTGCCGTCGCGCAGCCGGCTGATCTGGACGATCACGTCCACGGCCGAGGCGACCTGCTCCCGGACCGCGCGCAGCGGCAGGTCCATGCCCGCCATCAGCACGAGGGTCTCCAGGCGGGACACCGCGTCGCGCGGCGAGTTGGCGTGCACCGTGGACAGCGAGCCGTCGTGGCCGGTGTTCATCGCCTGCAGCATGTCCAGGCTCTCGCCGCCGCGGACCTCGCCGACGACGATGCGGTCGGGCCGCATGCGCAGCGAGTTGCGCACCAGGTCGCGGATGCCGACGGCGCCCTTGCCCTCGATGTTGGCCGGGCGGGACTCCAGCCGGACCACGTGCTCCTGCTGCAGCTGCAGCTCGACGGCGTCCTCGATCGTGATGATCCGCTCGTTGGCGGGGATGAACGAGGACAGCACGTTGAGCAGCGTGGTCTTACCGGTGCCGGTACCACCGGACACGATGATGTTGAGGCGGGCCTCGACGCAGGCGCGCAGCAGCTCGGCCATCTCCGGCGACATCGTCCCGAAGGCGACCAGGTCGCTGACCTGGAAGGGCTTGCGGGCGAACTTCCGGATGGTCAGCGACGAGCCGCCGAACGCCAGCGGCGGGATGATCGCGTTGACGCGCGAGCCGTCGGCCAGGCGGGCGTCCACCAGGGGCGAGGACTCGTCGATGCGGCGCCCCACGCGGGAGACGATCCGCTCGATGACCCGGCGCAGGTGGTCCTCGGAGGCGAAGGTGACCGTCGAGCGGGTGAGCTTGCCGGCCCGCTCGACGTAGACCATGTCCGGTCCGTTGACCATGATCTCGCTGACCGTCGGGTCGTCCAGCAGCGGCTGAAGCGGCCCGTGCCCGAGCACCTCGGCGGTGACGTCGGCGGTGAGCCGGGTGCGGTCCTCGGCCGAGAGCGGCGTCTGCTCGTTGGCGAGCACCCGCTGCAGCTCGGCGCGCACGAGGCCGTGCAGCTGCTCCTCGGGCAGGTCCGGGTCGTTGAGCTTGGCGCCCAGCCGGTTGAACAGCGCCACGGTGGCGCGCTCGCGGAGCCGGTTGAGCCCCTCCCCCGGCGAGCCGACCTCGGTCGCCGGGCGGACGACGTCGCCGTCGCCGCGCTTCTTCGCGGTCGTCTCGACGCGGGCCGCCAGGCTGCGCGCCTCCTCGGCCGCCGCCTCGCGGGCCAGCCGGACCGGGTCGGCACCCAGCGCCTGCTCCCCGCGCGCCTCGGCGAGGCGCTCGGTGAGGCTCACCGCGAGCCCGCCCGGAAGGGCAGCCGGCCGAGCAGCCCGGTGGCGCGCTCCTCGGTGGCGGGCAGGAAGCGGCCCAGCAGCTGGCGCAGCCCGCGGCTGACCGGGTCGCGGTTGCTCTCCTGGAGCAGCGGGACGCCGGTGTTCGTGGACAGCGTGACCGCCGAGTTGCGCGGCAGCACGACGTCCAGCGGCGCGCCGACGGCCTTCTCGACGTCGGCCAGCGAGAGGCCGCCGGCCGGGTCGGACATGTTGAGCAGCAGGTGCAGCTGGGTCCGGCACCAGGTCCAGCTCGCGCAGCACGTCGAGCTCCTTGCGCAGCCCGCGCACGCCGGGGACGTCCATGCTGCTCATGAGCACCAGGTCGGTGGCGCGCTCGAGGGCGACGAGCGTGTGGTCGGACAGGCCGGGGGCGGTGTCCACGACGACGTGCCGGAACTCGTGGCTCAGCGTCTCCAGCAGCCGGGCGACCTGCTCGGCGGAGACCGCGTCGCCGGAGGCCGGCGAGTCACTGCCGGCCACGACGTACAGCCCGCTGGGGTGCCGGCTGAGGAAGGTCTTGAGCACCAGCGGGTCGGTGCTGGCCGCGCCGTGCACGGTGTCCGGCAGGGTGTAGTCCGGGGCGAGCGCCAGGGCGCTGGCGACGTCGCCGAACTGCATGTCCAGGTCGACCAGCACGGTCGAGCCCAGGCCCGACTGCGCCAGACCCACGGACAGGTTGGTCGAGACGGTGGTCTTGCCGACCCCGCCCTTGGGCGAGGCGACGACGATCAGCCGGTGGTCGGGCACCCGCGAGGTCTCCTGCAGGGTCGCCTGCAGCCGGGTCTGGGCGCGCTCGTCGGCGCGCTCCAGGACGGCGGTGACCTCCGGCAGGCCCGCGTCGGGGGCGAGGACGTCGCGCACGCCGGCACGCATCGCCGTCACCCACAGGTCGGCGTCGGCCCGGGCGACGATGACGACGCTGGTCGCCGGGCGGCTCAGGTCGACCGCCTGGGCGAGCTCGAGGGCCCGCTCCAGCGCCACGTCGGAGCCGAGGACGACGACGTTGGGGAAGCCGGCCTCCTCCATGCGGGCCAGCAGCCCGCCGTGGACGTCGAGGTGCTCGACGGTGAGCTGGACCAGGTCGCCGTCGGTGGCCCGGGCGAACTGCTGCTCGAGCGCGGTGTCCGCGCCGATGATCAGGACCTGGCTCACTTGTCGCTCCCGGAGGTGGAGGTGGCGTCGACCATCGACAGCCACAGGGCGTTGTCGTACATGCCGGCGACGACGGCGCCGGCCTGCTCGGGGGTGAGGGCGAGGGTGACCGTCACGGCGCCGCCGTTGACGCCCGAGGCCTCGACCTCGCTCACGCGGGTCACCTCGACGTCCTCGTAGAGGCGCTCGCTGGTGCTCACGCCGTCCGGGGCGGTGCGGGTCAGGTAGACCGCGACGCGGTCGCCCTCGTCGAGGCTGCCGCCGACGGCCCGCTGGACGTCGAGGGTCACGCTGACCGCCTCGCGGCCGTCGTCCCTCGTCTGCCCCACGGCGTCGTCGCCGGCGAACCGGGCCTTCGTCAGCTGGTCGCCCGGCAGCATCGCGGTCGCGGACGGGGTGTCACCCAGCTCGGCGAGGTCGGTGATCGCGCCTTCGGCGTCCGGCACGAGCCGGACCGGCACGTCCAGGAGCGCCACCTTGGCCTCGAGCTGGTTGGCCGGCGTGCCCTTGGGGATCGGCGCCTGGGCGACGAGGACCTGGATGGTCTGCTCGTCGGCCCGGGCCCGGTCGTCGGCGCTGCTGACGTAGCTGATGAGCAGGAACGCACCGACCAGGGCCAGCGCGAAGGCCGCGATCGCGGCGAGGACTCGACGTTGCATGGCAATCACCGTTGTTCCGTGAGGAAGACGGACCGGGCACCCAGGTCGGGAGCCGATGTCTGGATTCGTGCGTCCGAGAGCTGGACGTGGGTGGTGAGGGAGCCCTCGACGACGAGGCCCTTCTCGCTGCCGCCGCCCTGACCCGTGAAGAGCCGGATGAGGAAGTCGATGATGGCGAGAAGCCGCTCGAACCAGCTCATCTGCGCCCAGCTCTTGCCGGTGCCGAGGTCGTAGCCGGACACCTTGAAGGCGGCGAAGCCGTACACCCGATAGCTGGTCGCCGACCCCTGGCTGTCGTCGACGACCGGCAGGAGGACCGTGGTGCCGACGAGGTCGAACAGGTACTGGCTCTGGTTCGCGCAGGCGCTGGGCATGCTCGTGGCGCCGCCGGCCGACCGAGCAACCTGAGCGCCGACGCTGGCAGTGGTCTGGCACACGGAGCCGGAGTCGGTGGCCAGCCAGACGAACCGCATGTTCGCCTGCCCCGCGCCGGTGCAGCCGGAGTTGCTCGCCTCCATCGACACGCTGGGCCGCGAGCGGTGCTTGTCGTACTCGCACCGCCCGATGGCCAGGGGGAGCTTCGCCGTGGCCCGGCTCGTACCGCTCCACGCCGCCGTGGAAGCGGCGGAGACCGTGGAGGCGTTGCGACCCAGCACCGGCGCGAACCAGTGCTTCTGCTGGGCGGTCGCCGTCACCGTGACCGACTGCCCCTGAGAGCCGACGGGGCCGAGCTGCACGGTCGGCGTCGACACGGTCGCGCCGGCCTGGCCGGAGTTGCCGGAGACGAGCGCGGTCGCGGTGCCGAGCTCGTCGCCGCAGTCGGGCCGCCAGGCGCAGTCGGTGGCGACGGCCAGGGCGGCGGCGTCGGTGCCGTTGCGCAGCTGGGCGCGCTCGGACTGGACGGCCGACAGGTCGACGGCGATGGCGGCGAAGCCGAGGAGCGGGACGAGCAGGAGGGCGACCATGACGCCGACGGCGCCGCGCTCGTCGCCCAGGCGGGTGCGCAGGGTCAGCCGCCGCATCGCATGGCCGCCTTGCCGGTGAGGTCGAAGCCGGCGCCGCGGACGAGACCCGCGACGACGTTCTGGCGATAGCGGACGGTCACCGTCACGGTCGGGTTGGTCCCGGTGGCGGTGGTGCACGACGGCAGCGACATGGTGATCTGCGAGTCGGGCAGGGTGAACCCGGCCGGCAGCGTCGCTCGGACGGCGGCACGGGCCTCGGCCACGGTGTGGCCGAGCGCCATCGACCGGGCGCCCTCGCGGGCGGCCGACGAGAGCGTCGCCTGGTTGTTGAAGGCCTTGCTGAACTCGATGATGCCGAAGAGCAGCAGCAGGAGCACCGGCGCGACGAGCGCGAACTCGACCGCGGCGGCACCGCGCTCGCCGAGCAGGCGGGCGGCGACCCGGCGCCGGCCGGGGCACGTGCGTGCGGTTCTGGCTGGACACCTCGCGGGCTCCTTCCTGTGCTGGGTGGGGTGCGGGGCGGAGGGGGCTGCGCCGGCCCGGGGACAGGGGGCGGCGGCGCGGGGGCGTGGGGCGGCGTGCTCGCACGGGGGCGGGCACGCCGCCGACCACGACCCGAGGGCGCTACGTCAGGGCGCGGTGGTGGAGCCGGAGCCACCGACGTTGATGCTGTTGAACAGGCCCTCGAGCTTGCCCTTGAACGCGACCATCGCGGTGACGATGACGGCGGCGACGGCGCCGACGATCAGCGCGTACTCGACCGCGGTCGCGCCCTTCTCGTTCGCCTTGAACTCGGCGATGCGGTCCTCGGCCATCGAGGCGAGCAGCTGCAGAGCGATGAACGGGTTGATCACGGTGATCTCCTAGGAGGTCCGCCGTCGACTTGTCGGGCCGTGGTGACCGGGGTCGCGGCTTCCCCAAGATCGGGGGCCGCCGGCCGCACGACGAGGGGTTGGGCCGACGTCGTCACTCGGAGGGGGGACCACCGAACGGGCGCTCGGGGCCGTCGCGGCCCCACCGAGGAGCCCGAACCGGTGACACTGCGTCGCCCGTTCCGGTGACCGAACGTGATCACTGAGCGTGCGGAAACGCCTACAGGCCGGCCCAGTCCCCCGACAGGAGTACCGCCACGACGGTGCCGGCGAGCAGGGCGGGGCCGAAGGGCAGCTCGGTGCCGCGGTCGGCCCGCCGCACGGCGAGGAGGGCCAGGCCGAGCACCGCCTGGACCAGGAAGCCGAGCAGGAATCCGAGGAGCACGGCCGGCCAGCCGAACCAGCCGAGCACCAGCCCGAGCAGGCCCGCGAGCTTGACGTCGCCCATGCCCAGCCCGGTCGGCGCGAGCAGCGCCATGACGAGCAGGACTGCGAAGCTCGCAGCGCCTGCGAGCAGGGCGCGCCACAGGTCCGGCCAGGCGTCGTCGAGCACGGCCGCGAGGGTGAGGAGGGCGACCGCGACGACGGTCGCGGGCAGCAGGATGCGGTTGGGCAGCAGCTTCACGCGCAGGTCGACGAGGGCGAGCAGCAGGCCGACGGCGGCGAACCACGCGTAGGCCGGCAGCTCCGGTGACCAGCCGAAGCGCAGCCCGATCACCGCGAGCAGCGCGGCGGCGATGACCTCCACGACCGGCGGGCGGGAGGTTCGCGGTCCGGGGCCGAGCAGGCCGGCCGCGCTCGGCCGGCTCGGCCAGGGGTAGCGCGCCGCAGCGCGGTCCACCGCCGTCCCGATCCCGACGCCGGCGACGCCGAGGACGACGGCGGGGAGCACGGACACGGCGGCCACCCTGGCACAGCGGCTGCCCGGCGTCCGGGAGGCTCCCCGGCGGCCCCGGCTGCGCCACAGTGGGCGCATGAACTCCCCCGACCAGGCCGTGCGCGACTACGTGGACGCCCTGGACCCGGCCGGGCGTGCGCTGTTCGACCGGTTCGCCGCGCTCCTCCGCGCCGAGCACCCGGAGGCGACGGTCACCTGGGCCTACCGGATGCCGACCTTCGTGGTGGGCGAGCGACGGCTGCACGTCGGCGTGTGGAAGCACGGGCTGTCGCTCTACGGGTGGAGCGCGGACCGCAGCGGTGGCTTCTGCGATCGCCACCCGCACCTGTGCGGCGAGCGCGGCACGCTCAAGCTGCCGCACACCGAGGCCGCCGGCATCCCCGACGAGCACCTGCGCGATCTGGTGCGCGCCACCTTCGCCCCCTGATCCGCGAGATCTGCACACTCGGGGCTTTCGAGCGTCCTGGGGGCCCGACTGTGCAGATCTCGCGGAGTGGGGCGACCAGCCGGCCCGGGTCAGCTCGTGCGGGTGGCCTCCTCGGCCCTCTCGGCCGACGCCCGGGGCCCGGGCAGGTCCGTCTCGGGGGACGGCGCGTGCAGGATCGGCTGCCGCAGGTCGAGGAACTCGGGCGGGCCGTCGCCGAGCGCCATCAGCTCCTCGAGCACGGCCCGGACCTCCTCGGGCGGCTCGATGCGCTCGCCCTCGCGGGCTGCGGCCTCGGAGGTGAAGTAGATGGTCTGCGTCCAGCCGTCGGCGCCGTGGTTGACCAGGACGCTGCCCAGGATCTCCGGGCGCAGCCGGGCCATCTCACCGGTGGAGAGCTGGGCGACGAGCTCGCGGGCCCGCGCCCGGTCGGTCACCCGACCGCGCATGACCTGGACGAAACCGGCCGCGTCCATGTCGCCGACCCGCTCGACCTGGACGTCCTCGCTCTCGGCGAAGTCGGCCTCCCCGTCGAGCAGCCGCTCGGTGTCCCGCCACCAGCGGTCCTGCGCCGGCCGCTCGGAGTTCCTGGCCGCGGCCTCGGCCGACTCGAAGCGCGCCAGCGCGAAGAACCGGCCGTCGTCGGTGACCCCGCCGGTGCTGCCGAGCCAGCCGATCGCGCCGGGCGCCAGGTCCCGGCGCCACCCGTCGATCGCCGCGCGCAACCCCTCGGCGTCCGACGTCCTGCCCTGGATGAGTTGGACGAACACGGCGAGCCTCCCGTCGCCACCGTCGGCCCCCGTGGGACGGCCGACGCTAGCGCCGGCCGCCTCCCCTGGACCAGGGTCGACCGACCCCGGGCGGGGCGGGGCGACGGACGAGTCGGCCTGTACGCCGGGCACAGTTCGCCGGTGTTGGACTGATCATGGACTTCGTCGAATATGGGGGTTGACCTGCGGATTTTCCGTTGAAGGCTACTGGTTGGTAACGGCCAGATTCGGCTGAGTTGCGGACTATTTGCGGACTGGGTGCGGACTCAGGGCGCACGATCGGGGTGGCCCCACCCGGACCGTGTCGGGACGACGGCGCCGCTCCACAGCCGGTTCAGGATGCCGGCTGCGACGGGTTCGCCCGAAGGGCGCTCCGCGTCCCTGCGGGATGGGCCTGCGGCCCACCCTTCACCCGACCCGCCGCAGCCGGATGGGGGTCGGTTGTGGAAAGCGACCAGAACTGTGTGGATGGGCGTCGGGGACCTTCAAGCCGTACGAAGCGCCGAGTATGCCGGTCAGGTGATCACCGCAAGAGGATCGCCGCGCCGGACGCGCTCAAGCGGATCCTTCCCTGGGACACCGCATCAGTCTGCGCGGTTGACGACGTGCCCGGCGAGCTCCGCGGGAGAGCATGCTGGACGTTGATGGCACAAGAGGAGCAGGTAGAGGAAGTCAGCCCCGAATTCGCCCGGCGGTGGTGGAAGACGCTGGTGGCCAACGCCTGCGCGCTGCTGGAAGATGGCGCGATCCTCGCGGCACACGCCAGCGCCGGTAGGGCGCAAGCGCTGCTGGTGCTGGCCATGGAGGAGTTGGCCAAGGCATTATGGCTTTACGAGGCGGCCCAATATGAGTGGAGCCGGCCACTGGGCCTGTACGGCCAACCCCCGTCTCCGTCGGGCCCCATCTTGCTTCCCCCAGAGATGAGCACCCGACGGCTCCCCCACTTGCAGAAACTGCAGGCTGCTGAACAGTTTACCTCCGGTCTCAGCGGGTTCTGGGACGCCAGCCGTCGCGAGGAGTATTACTTCCCAGCGGACTTGGTCACCTTCGAAGAAGCTGCCCGAAGGCGCAACGCGGACAAGCAGGCCGGCTTCTACGTTGATCGCCTCGGAGACACCATCCTGACGCCGCTTTCGATCCCCGCCGAGGGCATCGACTCGTTCGTTCGTAAGGCGGCGCAGTCGATCGAGATGCACCTTATCGAAGACCACACTCGCCAGCAGGACGCCTCCGTGCCTGACGCCATCGACTCGGTTCAAGACCTCCACTGGAAGGTTCTGCGCCGTGCGCATCCAGACCTGTATGCGGACTTCGTTGATCGAATGAGAGGAGTTGCAGACTCGGAAATTGAGGCCGACCACCAATGACTCGAAAGCAGTCGGACGCCAAAACAGATGCCTCCGGTGCGGGTGGCCGGTCGTGCCGGCAGCCAGCAGGCGTCGGGGCACCCCGCCGGATCCTTCCGAGATGGGCGTAACACGTCAGTTTCCGGGGCACCGGTCGCCGATCCCGCTGCGGACCGATTCCGCTTCAGATGGCAGCACTGCCCGAGGATGGATGCTGCTGAGTACTGCGGCGCGTGACGCGCTGATGACCTACCTCCAAGTGGGAGGTCGGCCACGGATTCAGGTGGCGCAGCAGACCGGGCGAGTTACCGGTGGCCCGGGTCGGGTCAGACCACGAGTGCCTGGGTAACCGTCTGCTCGGCGTCGCCCTCGTGCCAGGTGAGGACGACGTTCACGCTGCCGGAACCCGCGTAGGTGATCACCGGATAGTCGTAGTAACTCGTCGCGATGATGTCGGGCTGGACCTCGGCTCCATGGAGGATGGGCGCGTTGCTGTCGCCCAGCGACTCCAGGGCGATGGTGACCTTCTCGGCGGTGACCGAGCCATGGTTAGTGATCCGGATCCGCTCGCGCCGCGTCTTGAGCCTGGTCCGGCCCTGCCTGTCTGTTTCGGGCTCGCGCTCGAACTCGTAGGTGGCGCGGAGGATGGCGTGCTCCTCGGCCGGGCGCCTGGGCACCACCGCCCCCAGGCTCAGGTGCTCCAGGTCATGCTCGACGGCGTTCCTGACCTGGAAGCCGAGGTCCTCGGGGTTGGCGTAACGGCCCAACAAGCCCTGGGACTCCAGCGACGCCTGGAACCTGCGCAGGGCTGTCAACTGCTTCTCGTCTACGTTTCGCGGGAGAGGCTCCTCCGAGAAGTAGACGTGCACCGGCTTGCCCGCCTCGTGGGCCCTCTTGATCTCCTCCGCGGTGCCGGAGACCGCCTCCTCGGTGGCCTGGCCAAGGCGGGAGTCGAAGAGCGCGATGATGATGTCCGCCCGGTCGACCAACTGCTCGTTGATGACGCTCTGCCCGGAGCCGCCCAGGCGGGGTACTGCGTCGGTCTCCCACCGGGCGGGCAGCAGGAGCACTTGCTCGCGCTCGGCCCGTGAGGCGTTCCAGCCATGAAGGCTGCGCTCGACCGCGTCGCGCTCCTCGGTCGTGTCGCCCGGCGAGGCGATAAGAACTCGAAGGACGTGCGCGTCAAACGCCATGATGCGACCGTAACCGGCTCCGCTGACAGGTCCTCCCAGCCGGGCACCGCGGCGCTGCCTGACACGAGGCACGCGTCCTGCTGGGTCATCAGGGGCGCCCCTGTCGCCCTCCGCCGCCGCCTTCAGGGACAGGCGGCGGCTCGGCCCACCGTCACCACAAGGGGATCCGCTTGTGGGCCCCGCACAAGGAAATACACCACCAAGACGGGACGGACGACGAATGCTCGCGCACCGTCGGCTGGTAACGCGGCGGCCTGTGACCCTGGGGTCAGAAGATCGACGGAGGCCAGCGATGCCTGCGCCACTCGTCCCACGTCGTGAACCCTTCCGGTGGATCGCTGACACCTTCGCTGCCGTCCAGCTCCGCTGGCGTCGGGACGTCAATGACGGCAGCCCACGTTGCGAGCTCTTCGTCGGACATGTGCCATGTCGTGTGCGGCTCTTCCGCTTGGCGCCGGTCAAGCCGGCGCCTCTGCTCAGACGGTGTGAGTTCGCAGTAACGCATCTCCACCGCCGCACCCAGGTCGGCCGCTGCCTGGCGTAGAGCGGAGCGCTCCTCTCGGCTCCAGAGTCCGAAATCGATGACCACGTTGATGCCGAGCGCGAGTGCGCGCAGTCCGATCTCGATGAGCCGTCCCTCGATCACGTCCGAGGCCGACGGCGGGTTCGCGAGCCCGTAGAGGGCCTTGACCCACTCGTCCTTCGTGAGGCGGAGCGCCTTCTCCTCGGCCTCGATGCGCCGCGCCTCTGTGGTCTTCCCGGTGCCTGGCAGTCCCACGGTCAGGTACAGGGTCGGTCGCGTCGTCATCACTTCCTCATCCGAGCGGTCGCTTCATCATCGCGGACTGCCTCAACCACCGCGGCCGGCTACGCAGCGGTCCTCGGCCCGTCAGAAGGCCCCGTGGAATCGTTCATCGCGCTGGTAGTCGACGTGGCGCAGTCGGAGGGCTGCGAGCACCTGCTCGGCTGCATCGTCGCCGACGACTAGCCGAAGGCGGTCGTCCTGCGGGTCGGTGACATGTCGCAGGATCGCTGTCGCTACCTCCTGGGGCGGTGTGCCGCCTCCGGTCCCGCCGGTGCTCGGCCACGGGACGACAGGGCTCCCGAACAGCTCGTTACGTAGTTCGTCATAGGCGGGGATGGGGGCGGCGAACTGCATGCTGCCCGTGGCCCAGTCGGTGTCGATTCCGCCGATCTCGGCGATGGTCACGCGTATGCCGAACCGGCTCACCTCCGCGGCGAGCGCTTCGCTGAAGCCCTCCAGCCCCCATTTGGCCGCGTTGTATAGCCCCAGGGTCGGCATCGTGCCGACGGCACCGACGGTGGAGATCTGCACGATGTGGCCAGCGCCCTGGGCGCGCATCACCGGCAGGGCGGCCTGCGTGAGCCAGAGCGCTCCCAGCAGATCCGTGTCGATGATCTGCCGGGCTTCCTCCTCGGCCACTTCCTCAACCGCGCCGACCAGTCCATAGCCTGCGTTGTTCACCAGGACGTCGAGACGTCCGAAGTGGTCCTGTGCGCGAGCGACGGCGGCGTGCGCGCCGTCGCGGTCGCGGACGTCCAGTCGATGCACGAGAAGTCTCTCGTGTGACGGGAGCGAGTGCTCGCCCCGGACGGTGGCCAGGACTCGGTGCCCCGCCTCCAGCGCTGCGGTGGTCAGCGCCTGCCCCAGTCCCCGGCTCGCACCGGTCACCAGCCAGGTCAGTTCCGTAGTCATGCGCCCACCATAACCAGAACTGGACGGACCGTCTCGTTTGCTATGGTGGGTTCGTGGCACGAGCCCGTACGGTCGCTCGCGTTCACGATGCCGTCCTCGCGCTCGTTGCCGAGGGCGGTTACGCGGCTGTGACGATGGAAGGCATAGCGGCGCGGGCCCGGCTGAGCAAGCAGACTCTGTACCGGTCCTGGCCCTCGACGGCGGCGATCCTTTTCGATGCGCTGCTGGCCCGCAGCACCGACGAGGACGGCGAGATCGACGTCCCGGACACGGGAGACCTGGCCCGCGATCTGGAAAACCTTCTTCTGACCACGGCCGAGGAAATGACCAATCCGGCGACCGATCGGTTGTTGCGTGCGGTGACCGCAGAGATCCAGACCCGGGAGAATCTCGCTGAGCAGCTCCGCGTCCGTCTGCTGGAGCCGCAATTCCGGGCTGTCGAGCGGCGGATCGCGCGGGGAGGTGTCGAGGACGCCGAGGCCGCTGCAGAGCTGCTCTACGGGCCGGTGTTCCACCGATGGCTGTTGAGGACCAAGCCGATCGACCCGGACTGGGTCCGCGCACACGTCACCCGGACACTTCGCGCGTTCGGGGACTGACCGGCCCGTCGGCTTGACACCTCGGCAGGAGGTCACGGGACATCGCCGATCCGCCGGGCGCGGCTACCGCGGAGAACCTGCTGTCGTGACGGTGTGGCATCGGGAGGCCGCAAGTTGCCTGCCGTTCGAGCGATAGCACGTCGAAGCGCACTGGCTGTCCCACGCCTGCCGCCGCGATGCCAGAAAGGGGAGGAGCGGATCGACCACTTCGGGGGGAATGCGTTTGCCAGCGCTTGTCCCGCTGCCTAGGGTGCTTCCGTGCCTCAGTTGCTGTTCCTCTGACCAACCTTCGGACGGCCCCGCCTCGCTGTTGAGCGAGTCCGCGGGTCGTCCTGACCTGTCATCGGCTGCCTGGGCGGCCGGGTCAGTACGAAGCACACCCCCTTCTCCCTCTTCAGGGCTTGGGTGTGCCTCCGTCCGGAGGAACAGTGACGATCACGAAATCTTTGCCTGCGCGCGCGCAGGCGCAACTGTCAGTTCAAGAAGTACGCATTCAACGCGGCGGGCACCTCGTCCTCGACGGGGTCTCGCTGACCGTGGCCCCAGGAAACCGGTGGGGTGTGGTCGGCGAGAACGGCCGCGGCAAGTCGACCCTGCTGCATGTCCTGGCCGGGACCCTGCCGCCCGACGCCGGGTCCGTGCACCTCATCGGCACTATCGGGGTGGCCGAGCAGGAACTGCGGGCCGACGACGGCGCCACCGTCGCCGACGCGGTCGAGAATGAGCTGGCCGCAGCACGGTCGGCGCTGCGAACGCTCGAGGTGAGTTCCGCCGCCTTGGCCGACGGGTCACCCGGCGCGGAGGAGCAGTACGCCACGGCGCTGGCCGCCGCCGAGGTGCTGGATGCCTGGGACGCCGACCGTCGGGTCGACGTGGCCTTGGAGGCTCTGGGGGCGGTGACCGACCGTTCTCGACGGCTGGCGGAGCTGTCAGTGGGGCAGCGCTACCGGGTTCGGCTGGCCTGCTTGCTCGGCGCGGGGCATGACTTCCTGCTACTGGATGAGCCCACCAACCACCTCGACGCGGCCGGCCTGGCGTTCCTCACCGACCGGCTGCGCAGTCATCCGGGCGGGGTAGTCGTGGTCAGCCACGACCGGGCGTTGCTGTCCGACGTCGCCACGTCGGTTCTCGACCTGGACCCTAGCCAGGACGGCCGCCCTCGTGTCTACGGAGACGGCTTCGCCGGCTACCAGGCCAGACGCCGCGCCGAGGTCGCGCGCTGGCAGGTGGAGTTCGACGAGCAGCAGGCCGAGCAGGCCCGCCTGGCCCACGACCTCTCTCAGGCGCAGCACCGGTTGCAGACCGGCTGGCGGCCGGACAAGGGCACCGGCAAGCACCAGCGGGCCACCCGAGCCCCGGGATTGGTGCGCGCGGTGCACCGCCGCCAGGAGGAGCTGCGGCGCCACGTGGTGGATGCACCGGAGCCGCCGCTTCGCTTCCGCATGCCGCCACTGCCGGGCCGGCCGGGTGTCGTTCTGCTGCGGGCGGACGACGTCCGGGTTACCGGTCGGCTGCCGCACTCGGTCAGCGTGGAGGTCCAGTCCGGCTCGCGGCTGGTGATCACCGGCCCCAACGGTGCCGGGAAGTCCACCCTGCTGGCGGTTCTCGCCGGCGAGCTACCGCCCACCGCGGGGCCGGGTCCATCGCTCATTGGCCGCCCGCGTGCGCCTGCTGCGTCAGGAGTCCCCGCGCGCGGACACCCGAACGGCGGCAGAGGTCTTCGCCGCGCACATACAGCACCTGGTGCAGACCGGCGTCGGGGGCGGCGGCGCGGCCGTCTCGCTGTCAGGTCTGGGGCTGTTCCGCTCAGCTGACCTGCGCCGGCCGGTCGGGGACCTGTCAATGGGTCAGCAGCGGCGGCTGGACCTGGCGCTCGCGCTGGCGAGCCGCCCTCAGGTGCTGCTTCTCGACGAGCCGACCAACCACCTGTCGATCGCTCTGGTCGACGAGCTCACCGAGGCCCTTCAGGCCACCGACGCGGCCGTAGTCGTCGCCACCCATGACCGGCAGCTGCAACACGACCTCGACGCCTGGCCCCGCCTGGCGATCGAGACCACGTCCCCTTCTTCCCCCGAACAATGCGAAGGACTCGCCTCATGACTTCTCCCGATCCCCTCACCGACCACCAGCCGCTCCCGACCGCAGAAGGGCCCGGCCGGCTGGCCGGCTGGCGCGCACTACGTCCGCTGCGCCACCGCGACTACCGGCTGCTGTTCGGCTTCCTCGCCACGTCCCTGTGCGCCATCGGCATGTGGACCATCGTGATGGTCTTCCAGGTACTGGCCATCGACGACCGCCCCCAGGCGTTGTCTGCGGTCGGTGCCTGCCTCAGCGCCGGCCTGCTGGCCTTCGCCGTGGTCGGTGGCGTCGCCGCCGACCGGTATCCCCGCCGCATGGTGCTCGTGGCTGTCCAACTGCTCAACACGCTCACCCTCAGCGCCGTCGCCGCGCTCTCCCTGAGCGGAGCGGTGGGCTTGTGGCACCTTGCGCTCGCCTCGGCCCTGCTGGGCGCCGGCAGCGCGTTCACCTTCCCGGCCTACAGCGCCTACCTTCCCCAGGTGCTGCCGGGCGAGGAACTGCTGGCTGCCAACGGCCTGGAAGGAGCGCTCCGCCCGACCATGCAGCAAGGCCTCGGCCCCGCCCTGGGCGGAGCGGTCGTCGGCGCCACCATGCCCGGAGTCGGCGCCCTCGTCGCCGCGGTGCTGTCCGCCGTCGCCCTGAGCTGCACGCTCCTGCTGAGCACACGGCACGACCTGCCCCCGACGGCCGGAGACGCCACGCCACGCCCGCGGCTGCTCACCGAGCTCCGCGACGGCGTCACGTTTGTCGTACGCACTCGATGGCTGCTGTGGACGCTGCTGTTCGCCTCGGTCATGACGCTGGCGATCATGGGGCCGCTGGAGGTGCTCCTGCCGTTCCGGGTCCGGGAGGAGTTCTCCAACGGGGAGCAGGCCTTCGGCCTGTTGCTGGCCGCCTACGGCGTCGGCGGTGCCGCCGGATCGCTGGTGATGTCCTCACTGCGTCTGCCGCGCCGCTACCTCACCACCATGGTGTTGCTCTGGGGAGCCGGAACCCTGCCGCTGGCGCTCGTCGGTCTCACCAGCGCCTTCTGGCTGCTGCTGGCCTGCCTGTTACGTTATCGGAGCCTCGACCGGCGCCGGCATGGTCATCTGGGGCACGCTGCTGCAGCGCCGCGTGCCTCCGCACATGATCGGGCGCGTCGCCAGCCTGGACTTCTTCGTCTCCATCGCCCTCATGCCACTGTCGATCGCCCTCGCCGGGCCGCTGGCGACAGTCGTCCCGATACCGGTCATCTTCCTTTTCGCGGCGGCCGTCCCGGCCTTCGCCGCGGTCGTCGCCGTGACCGCTGGTCGCCTGGCACGAGACGAAAGCGAGCACCCGTTGGACTCCGTGCCCCTCGAGACTGACGCGGTTGCCGTGGAGGCGCCACCGTCAGATCACTAGCTGGACATCGCCAAGAACCGCCGATACCGGCGGGCGGCGACAGGAGCGGAACCCGGTCGACCAGTGCCGGGTTCCGCTCCTCCCAGCAGATCACCCCGGCTGCACTCACGGTCACCCAGACCATGACCTCCGGGCGGCACGCCCTTCGCCCACTACGGCCCCAGTCCGCCAAGCTGCCGCCTGGGCCGAAGATGGTCCCAGCGGGATCCCCTCTGGGACACCAAGCCGGATGTCTCCTCACCTGACGAGAGCGACCGCTGAGGGTTTCGCTTCCGGGGGACGGGCTAGTTGGTCGGCCTTCGCGCGTCACCTGTCCGAGCCCACCGGACTGCCACGGAGCGAGCTGGCTGCGGCGGCTCGTCCACTGGTTGCCAGCTGGTCCTACAACTGGGTGGGGAGCCCGCCGTCGCACAGGGCCAAGGCATCGTCGGCCCCGCGGAGGCTGGCCAAGACCTTGGGGTGCGGGGCGGTGAAGATCTGCGGATAGTCCACCTCACCCATATCAACATCGACGGGCCAGGCGAGCCGCTCCTGGGTGAGGTCAAACTGGGCGTCCACGCCGGGCTTGTTGCCGCGAGGATCCTGCCGGTGCCAGACGCCCTCCACGTGCACCGCGATCAGCCCGTGTACGCAGTAACCGGTTCCGTCGGCGAGGCGCTGGTAGCACAGACCAGTGGGGATCCCACGGGCGCGCAGGAGAGCGGCCAGCAGATGGGCCTTGGCAAAGCAGAGGCCCACGCCCTCGTGCAGGGTCTGCGATGCCGTGATGGTCACGCGGGAGTCCTGGGCGTCCAGGGAGTGGCGGATGTTGTCGCGAACCCATGTAAAGGCGCTGCGGGCGTACTCGACCGGGGCCGGCGCCTGCCCGGCCAGGTGCATGACGAGTTCCTGCACCTTGGGGTGCTCCACGTCGATGACGTCGTCGCCGCCTAGGTAGGCCACAGGTGCCTCGGCATCGAACTCCACGGCGGACACGCTAACCGGCAGCATCAACTGCGCGCGGCCACGCATGGTGGTCCCCCACGACTCGAGTCGACCGTCCCGAAGCCGGAACCCCTACTGGGAACACCGCAGGACACAGCAGGTGCCCCTCGTCCGCCGTCCCTTAAGACCCGCCCGGTGAATTTTCCCGCATGGGGAGGACAACCGGGATGCCCTGCTGGACGGTGGCAGCCTCGTCGTCTGTCAGCCGCTCAACATCCACGCCACCGTGTCGCAGGGGGCCGCGTGACGGGAGCCGGTGCATCGCGGAGCTGATCGTCATCAGCCCTGTAGCCGGGAAGAACGCGACCTGCTCGCAATCGACGATCGCCGTAAACGGCCAACGCCATGGCGCCCGCGACGACTTTACGCCCGCCACTCCGGCCTTTTCCGTGCAAGCTCAGGCCTTCACCTAATAGCGGCACGAATGCTACCTTTTGAGGTAGCTCGGGCCCCGCTTCGCGGGGCCCAGTGGCGTTTCTAGGGGTGACTCGTTGGCTATTGTCGGGTGGCGTTGAAAATGCACGGCGGAATCAAGATCTACGCCGGCGCGCCAGCGGCTGCCCGGCACTACGTGGAGGCCGACCGGGGCCGGGCGGACGACTACTACCTCACCGAGGGCACTGGGGTGGCTCGCCGCTTCACCGCCACCGCCGGTCGCGTGACCGAGCTGGCGCCTTTGACCGGCGACAGCTACGAGACGTGGGTGGCCGGCCGCGACCCGGAGACGGGTGAGCCGAGGGGGCAGCTGCGCGGCGACGAGCATGCGGTGCGGTTCGCCGAGGTGGTGGTCAACGGCCCGAAAACCTGGTCGCTGGCCGCCGCGTTGCACCCGGAGATCGCTCGGGCGTACGAGGCGGCGCAGGACCGGGCGGCAGGGCAGATCATCGCCTGGCTCTCCCAGCACGCCACCACCCGGGTCGGGCCGCGCGGCGGCCAGGTGCAGGTACCGCTGGAGGTGTTGGAGGCGGCCACGGTGCGGCACTACACCTCCCGCGCGGAGGACCCGCACTGGCATCTGCACCTGCAGCTGCTGTCCCGGGTTTTCGCGGCCGGGAAGTGGCGCGGTTTGCACACCGTCGGTATCCGCGATTTCCTGGGCGCGATCAACGGGATCGGGCACGCCGCGATGGCGTGCGACCCGGAATTGAACGCCGCCTTCGCCGCGCACGGCTACCGGAAGGGCGCTACGGGAGAAATTCAGGAGGTCGCCGACTACGCGGGCCCGTTCAGCGCACGGCACGCGCAGATCGCCCGGAATGTGGACCGCTACGAACGGGAATGGACCGCGGCGCACCCCGGCGAATCCCCCGGGCCGGGGCTGCGCGGATCCTGGGACGCTCGGGCGTGGGCCGACGGCCGCCCGGACAAGGTCACCGCCCAGCCCGGGGTCAGGCTGGAGGCGCGCTGGCGGGCCGAGCTGTTTGCCCTCGGCTACCGCGACCCGGTCGGCCCGGTCGACCTGGCCCCAAGCCCGATCGGCGCGCTCGACCGCGAGCAGGCGGTGGACCGGGTACTGGCCCGGCTCGCGGCCGGCCGGTCGGCGTGGAACGCCGCCGACATCCGGGGCGAGGCCGAGCGGCTGATCGCCGCCGAAGGCGTCGTCGCCGACGCCGCGGTGCGCATCGAACTGGCCGAGGATCTCACCGCCCGCGCGATGGACCACTGCATGCCGTTGCTGGACCGCGACGGGGTACCGGAGCACATCCGCGCCTGGACCTCGCGAACGGTCCTCGACGTCGAGACCGACCTGACCACCCGGCTCGCCGCTCGCGCCGTACCTGACACCGGCCCTGCGGTCCCGGTCGAGCGCGCTGCACCCGCCGGCCGGCTGGATGTCGGCCAGGCCGCGGCGGTCGTCGCGCTCTCCGGCGACCGGCCCCTGGTGGTGGTCGAGGGCGCCGCCGGGGCGGGCAAGACGACCACGCTGGCCGCCACCCGCGGCCTGCTCGAGGCGCGGGGCCGCCGGCTGGTGGTGGTCACTCCCACGCGCAAGGCGGCCAAGGTGGCCGCCGGTGAGGTGGGGGCGGCCGCCGGGTCGGCGGCGTCTCTGGCCTTCCAGCACGGTTGGCGCTGGAACGACGAGGGGCGTTGGACCCGGCTCACCGTCGGCGAGCTCGACCCGGCGACCGGCCGGGTCTACGCCGGGCCGAGCGAGGCCGCGCGGCTGCGGCCCGGGGATCTGTTGCTGGTGGACGAGGCCGGGATGCTCGATCAGGACACCGCCCGCGCCCTGCTGACTGTCGCCGACGAGTGCCAGGTCCGGGTGGCGTTGCTCGGCGACCGGCACCAGCTGTCCGCGGTCGGCCGCGGCGGCGTCCTGGATCTCGCCATCGCCCAGGCCGACCCCGCCGCGCACCTGACACTCGACGCGGTGCACCGCTTCACCCGAACCGACGAGCAGGGTCGCACGACACCCGACACCGGCTACGCCGAGCTGACCCTGGCCATGCGCACCGGCGAGGACCCCGGCGCCGTCTTCGACGCCCTCCTCGCCCGCGGCCAGATCCAGCTGCACCCCGACGCCGCCGCGCTGCAGGACACGCTGGCCGCCACCGTCGCCGAGTCCTATGCCGAATGCCGCCGGGTGGCCGTGGTGGTGGACACCCGCGAGCAGGCCGCCGAACTCAACAATGCCATCCGGGAACGGCTGGTGGCCGCCGGCCGGGTCGATGACCGGACGGTGGTCGTTACCGGGGCCGGGGAGCGGATCGGCGCCGGGGACCGGATCGCCACCCGGCGCAACGACCGTCATCTCGACGTCGCCAACCGCGACGTCTGGGTCGTCACCGCCGTCGGCCGCCGCGGCGGACTGCTCGTCGCTGTCACCCCCACCGGCACCGTCCCCGATGACGGGTCCGGCGGTGTCACCCCCGACGGTCCAGGGACCCGGGTACTGCCCGCGGACTACGTCACCGCGCACGTCGAGCTCGCCTACGCCACCACCGCCCACGGCGTCCAGGGCGACACCGTCACCGCCGCGCACCTGGTGGTCGGGGAGCACACCGGCGCCGCGTCGGCGTACGTCGGGATGACCCGAGGACGCGAGGCCAACAGCGCCCACCTCGTCTCCGCCGACGCGGGGGAGGCGCGGGAGCACTGGGTCGCCGTCTTCGCCCGTGACCGCGCCGACCTCGGCCCCGCCCATGCCGCCGAACAGGCCGCCGCCGAGGCCGCCCGCTACTCCCCGCCCCGTCCGCCGGAGCGGGTCGTGGCCGACCTGCACCGGGCGTGGACCGTCGAGCAGAACTGCCTGGATCGGCTGGACTTCTACCAGGCGCAGCGCGACCAGCTACGGGAGGTGGTCACGCTCGAAGCTCCCCACGCCGGCGAACTCGCGAGGCTGGAGGCCGCCCGAGAGCGGGCGGCGATCGCCGCCCAGCAGGCCCACCAGCGGGCCCAGGCCAGCGCGGCCGCGGTCGCCACCGACGCCGACCGGATCCGCGACAGACTGCTGGGCTCCTGGGACGGCGAACGTGGCGCCGTCCGCGCGGCGGCGAAGGTCGTGCTCGACGGGGCCGGCCGGTTCGGGCTGCGCCGGGGCGCGGTCGCCCGCGCCGGCGAGCGGCTCGCCGACTGGGCCGACCGGTGGCGCACCCACGTTCCCTCCCTGCCCAGCGATGCGAAGGAGCTCGTGCGCCTGGCCGGCTGGTTCGACGACCGGCCCGCGCTGTGGGCTGCGCTCGACGACCTCCGCCCGGAAGGAGGCAGAAGAGGCCCACCCCGAGCACGCCGCCCTGCGCGGGGAAGCGGACACCGCCCGGCAGCAGCACGCGCAGGCCCGGTCCGCGCTGGCCGAGGCCCACCGCCAACGCGACCGGCGACTCCGGGGATTGGAACCGGCCGCCTGGACCCCCGAGCCCGAGGCCCGGCTCGCCGAGCTGGACCTAGGCATCGCCGCCACCCGGCAGGAGCTCACCGCCGCCCGGGCACGCATCGCCCATCTCACCGCCGAGCCGGCCGTTTTCACCCAACCGGCCGACAGGTTGGCCCAGGAGCGCGACGCCTGGCGCGTCGGCCACGACGCTGAACGCGCCGCCCGCCGGACGGCAGCCTCCGCGGCATCCCCACCGGACCCGACGGGCAGCATGCGTCCGCCGGAGCCGGTCCTCTACCGGTTGCGGTCCACCGGCGCCGGCCCCGAAATCGGACGCTGACCTCGGGCGCCGCTCGTACCGGATCGTGGGCACGGCAGCCTGCGGGAGGAAATCCGGAGAAAGACCGGAGAGGTTGGCTGTGGACTGTCACCAATGGCCGCGAAACGACGCCTTCTACAGGTGAATCCCCGCCCACACCCCTCGAGCCCCGGAGACAGCCATGCCCGACCAGACTCCCAGCCCTGAGCACACCGCCGAGCTCGCGTCCGAGTTGCTCACCATCGCCGAGGCCGCCCAGCTGCTGCGCGCCCCCGTCGCCACGCTCCGGTACTGGCGCCACCTGGGCACCGGCCCGCGCAGCTTCCGACTCGGCCGCCGTGTTCTCTACCGCCGCGACGAGCTGCACTCCTGGATCGACGCCCAACGCCGGCAAGCCGACACCGGCCGCTCTTGACCGGAGCCATTATGTCGGACAATACTGGCCGCAGGGAGGTTCGGTTCACCCAGTCGGCGAGGAGGCACCGCATCGGCCGGGCCTCCGCCCGGCATGTGCTGGCCACGACCGACCCCACGCCGGTCAGCACCAGCAGCGGCGCCCATGCCTGGCTCTACATCGGACCCGATGAACGAGGGCGCGAGCCGGAGATCATCGCGCTCGAGGTCCAGCCGGCCGACGCCGCGCAGCCGTACCTGCTCGTCATCCACGTCATGCCCACCCAGCTCCGAGGATGATCCCCATGGCCGACCGCATCCCGCCCAACGTCACCCCCACCACGCCCATTGGCCCCGACGTCGACCTCGACGCCGAGGACGTTCGGCTGGCCGACGGAAGCCGACTGACCGAGGACAGAGCGGCCGAGATCGTCGACGAGGTCCGCCGCCGCGTCGGGCGACCGTCCCTGACCGGCGACGCTGCCGCCTCACCCCGCATCACCTTCCGGATCGCTCCCGGCACCCGCGACCGGGCCGCTGAGATCGCCGCCCGGGAGGGCAAGTCCGTCTCCCAGCTGGCCCGCGAGGCACTCGAGGAGCGGGTCGCCGCGGGAGAACGACGAGCATGAGAGCGAGGCGATGAAGCGATGGCGTCGATCGCCAGACGGCCCGACGGAACGTTCCGGCCGCGGTTCCGTGACGCGTCCGGCAAGGAGCACGCCCGGCACTTCAAGCGGAAGGTCGACGCCCAGCGGTGGCTCGACGAGATGACCGCCGCGATGGTCACCGGTCAGTACGTCGACCCCGCGGCCGGTCGGGTGACCTTCCGCGAGTACGCCGAACGGTGGCGCGCCACGCAGGTGCACCGGCCGACCACCGCGGCCCACGTCGAGACGATGCTGCGCCGCCACGTCTACCCCCGGCTCGGGGACAAGCGGCTCGGCTCGGTGCTGCCCAGCGACGTCCAGTCCCTCGTCAAGCAGCTGTCCTTGGACCTCGCACCAGCGACCGTGGGAGTGATCCACCGGATCCTCGCGGGGATCTTCAAGGCCGCCGTCCGCGATCGGCGGATCGTCGCCTCGCCGTGCGAGGGCACGAAGCTGCCGAAGGTCCACCGGCAACGCATCGAACCGATGACGCTCAAGGCGGTGGAGGCGCTGACCGAGGCCATGCCGGAGAGGTACCGGGCGTTGGTCACCCTCGCGGCGGGCACGGGGCTCCGCCAGGGCGAGATGTTCGGTCTCACGATGGACCGCATCGACTTCCTGCGCCGGCAGCTCACCGTCGACCGGCAGCTGATCACCATGCCGGACCGTGCGCCCTACCTCGCGCCGCCCAAGACCCAGGCGTCCGTCCGGGTGGTCCCCCTCCCCCAGGTCGTCGTCGACGCCCTGGCGGTCCACCTCGCCACCTGGCCGGCCGACGAGTTCCTCTTCACCACCGAGCTCGGCGACCCGATCCGCCGCACGGCGTTCTCCGAGCGGATCTGGCGCCCGGCGCTGAAGCGGGCCGGCCTCAGCGGCGTCACCATGCACTCCCTGCGCCATTTCTACGCGAGCCTGCTCATCCGGCATGGGGAGTCGGTGAAGACCGTCCAGGCCCGGCTCGGGCACGCCAGCGCCGCCGAGACGCTCGACACCTACAGCCATCTCTGGCCTGACTCCGACGACCGGACGAGGGTCGCCGTCGACTCTGTTCTCCGCCGAGTTGCGGACTCTGTGCGGACTGACGCCAGCCTCTGACGGCATAAGTGCAGGTCAGGGGTGGGCGACGGACGAGTCGGCCTGTACGCCGGGTTCTGTCCACGGGTGCCTCACGGCCTCCCGATGGGCGGTCATCCATCTAGGCCTGCCGTTGCCGGCAGGCTCGAGCGGTCTACCCGCAGGCTCGGGCGGGCCGCCCTCGAACGCCTGCGCAGGACGCCGGCGAACCGTCGTCCCTTCTTGACCTTGCTCCGGGTGGGGTTTACCGAGCCGCACCGGTCACCCGGTGCGCGGTGGTCTCTTACACCGCCGTTTCACCCTTACCAGCCGCACCTCCGGAGAGGCACCGCTGGCGGTCTGTTCTCTGTGGCACTGTCCCGCGGGTCACCCCGGGTCGCTGTTGGCGACCACCCTGCCCTGTGGAGCCCGGACGTTCCTCGGCGACGGGGTCTCCCCCGCCGACGCGACCGCCCAGCCGACTCGTCCGTCGTGCCGAGCACTCTAGACCGCGCGATCAGCCCCAGTAGAGCCGGAAGCCGACCCGGCGCCCGCCGTCGTCCTTCAGCGTGCCCATGTCGACGACCTGGCGGGCCTGCTCCTCCACCGGCTGGTCGGACAGCAGCTCGAGGTAGCGCCGGTGCTCGGTGAGCGAGGCGACGGCGAGTTCCACGGTCGAGCTGACGTCCACCTCGTGCGGCGGATCGGTCATCTCCCCCACCGCGATGTACTGGACGCCGGTCCAGCGCTCCTCTGCCAGGTCCGGGAAGATCCACTCGTTGGCGGCGTCGGCGACCGCGTCGATCACCGACTGCCCGAGCGCCCGGTGGTCGGCGGAGTTCACGTACGCGGGCGAGACGCCGGGCGGGGTCCAGGTCGCGCCGAAGTACCCGGTGACGACGAGCTCGGGGCGGTGCCGCCGGATCGCCGCGGCCAGGTCGCGGCGCAGCTCGGGGCCGGTCGACCAGGGTGCCGTCGCGGTGGTCGAGGAACTCCACCTCGCGCACCCCGACGACGGCTGCCGAGCGCCGCTCCTCGTCCTCGCGCAGCGGACCGGCCTCCGCCGGCGGCACCCCCTCCATCCCGGCCTCGCCGCGGGTGGCCAGCAGGTAGTGCACCTCCTTGCCGGCCCCCGTCCAGACCGCGACGGCGGCCGCCAGCCCGTACTCGATGTCGTCGGGATGCGCCGCGATGACGAGCGCGCGCTGCCAGTCGTCGGGCATCGGTGCGGAAGGCATGCGCAGAGTCTCGCCCCGCGAGCCCGACGTGACGAGGCCCGCCCGCGCGCCGCACGCCTAGCGCGGGCGGCCCCGGCCGTCCGGGGACCGGCGCTGCGACATGTCGTAGCTGGCGACCAGCTCGAGCACGAAGTCCGAGGCGGCCTCCGCCACCGACGGCACCTCGTCCAGCGGGGTGTCCCGCAGCACCTCGACGAGGACCTCGTGGTGGATCCGGACCACCTCCAGCAGGCTCACGTCCGCGGCGAGCGCGGACCGGCCCAGCTCGTAGCCCGCGTGCAGCGCCGCCTCGCGCGGGCTGCCCAGGTGGCGGAGGAACGCCGCGCGGTGGTCGCGGCGGAGCTCCTCGATGCGCGTCACCGGCGCGGAGCCGGCGGCGCGGCAGGGGTGGCCAGGTACTCCAGCCCCTCCTCCAGATCGAGCGCCGTGACCAGGGAACCGGTGTCCATGCCCAGCCGGACGATGACGAAGGCGACGTCGGGCTGGATGCCGACGATCACCGTCCGCGCCCCCCGCAGCCTGGCCATGTCCGCGATGTCGCGCAGCATGCGGGTGGCGAAGGAGTCCAGCACGTCCAGCGCCGCGACGTCGATGATCACCCCCCGCGCGCGGTCGCGGCCGATGCGGTCGACGAGGTCCGCCCGGAAGCGCTCCAGCTGCGAGTCGTCCAATGCGGTGTGGACCGACGCGATCAGCGTCGACCCCTGCTTGAGGACCGAGAACAGCCGCGGCCCGGAGGTCATGGGCCCGAGGCGCCGTCAGGGCGCTGCGTCGTGTACCCGAGCATCCGCTCGGCCTCCTCGAGGCCGCCCTGCAGATCCCCGACGGTGTCCATCTTGCTGAGGTCGACCCCGATGGTCACCAGCGTCTGGGCGATGTCGGGCGAGAGGCCGGTGATGATCACCTCGGCACCCATGAGGCGGGAGGCGTCGACGGTCTGCACCAGGTGGTTGGCCACCGTGCCGTCGATCGTCGGGACCCCCGTGATGTCGATGACGACCACCTTGGCGCGGTGCGTGCGGATGCCGGTGAGCAGCTGCACGGTGAGCTGCCTGGCCCGTTCGCTGTCGAGCACGCCGATGATCGGCAGGATGAGCAGCCGCTCGCGGACGGGCAGGACCGGTGTCGACAGCTCCAGGATCGCGTCCTGCTGCTGCCGGATGACGCGCTCGCGCTCGTCGACGAAGCTCACCGCCACGGTGTTGGCGATGCGGTTGGCCGCGGGTTCGTAGGCGTCCAGCACGCGGTTGAGGAGACCGAAGTCGCGCTGGTACTTCTCGAACAGCGACCGGGCCAGCACGTCGCGCAGGAGCAGGACGATCCCGACGACCTCGTTGGTCTCGACGCCCCGCGGGATGATCCGTTCCGAGAGGTCGCGCGCGTAGTGCTGCAGCGCCTCCACGCTGCCGGTCTCCAGCACCTCGACGTAGTTGTCGTAGACCGACGTGGTCTCCGCCGCCACCTCCTGGCTGGTCATCGCCTGGAGCAGGTGCGCCTCGCCGATCCGTGCGGTCCACTCCTGCCGCAGGCGGGTGCGGTGCTCGCGCAGGTGCGCGACCAGCTCGGGCAGCAGGCCCTGGTCGTCACCGTGCTGCGACTCGGGCGGTCCGCTCCAGGATCCCTGGCTCGTGCTGTCGTCCTGGTTGCCGGTCATCGCACTCCCACCCACTTCGTCATGGTCACGGTGGTGCCGCGACCCACGTCCGACTCGATCGCGAACTCGTCCATCAGCCGCCGGGCTCCCGGCAGGCCCAGGCCGAGGCCCTCGTACGTGCTGTAGCCGTCGCGCATCGCCTGCTCGACGTCGGGGATGCCGGGTCCGGCGTCCCGCACGACGACGCGGACGCCCCGCCGGGGTTCCTCCAGCGTCCCGATCTCCACCTCGCCGGTGTCGGCGAACTTCACGACGTTGCGCGTCACCTCCGAGACCGCGGTGGCGATGGCCGTCTGGTCGGTCGCAGCGAACCCGATCCGGGCGGCCACCTCGCGGACCGCCTGCCGGGCGGCGACGACGTCGGCGTCGGCCTGCACGGGGACGCGGACGACGTCGGTGCGCCACCGCCCCCGGTCGATCAGCGGCCCGCTGATCTGCGCGCAGAAGTCGCACTCCAGCAGGTGCCGGGCCGCGTCCACCTCCGCCTGGCGACGGCGGTCGCCGCCCGAGAGCGCCAGCAGCACCGGCCGGCACCGGTCCGTCGGGGGTTCTGCGTGCTCGGCCGCCAGCAGGTACTCGACCCGGAGCCGGGCGCGACTGCGGTTGAGCTGGGCGGCGACCGCGCCGGCGGTGGACCCGAGCTCCGCGGCGAGCGAGCGGGTGTCCTGCCCGGACACCTCGTGGGCCAGCAGGGTCGCCCGCTCCTGGTCGGTGAGGCGGGCCAGCGCCTCGCCGACCGCCGTTCGGTCCTCGTCGGCCAGGAGCTCCTCGTCCAGCGCCTCGGACGGGCGGAGGTCCACGACCCGGTGCTGGTTGCGCCGGTCCCGGTCCTGGTCGCGCCACAGCGAGGCGACGACGTTCCTGGCCGTCACGATCGCGTAGGGCTCGAGCATCCCTGGCCCGATCCGCCCGACCGCGGCGAGCACCCGCGTCAGGGTCTCCTGCACGAGGTCGTCGACGGTGGCGCGGTCGGGGACCCGGGCCGCGACGACCCGCCGGACGAGCGGTATCAGCTCGGCGAACTGCGCCGGTTCGACTCCCTCGCCCGGAGAGCCGGCCGACCCCGCGGCGGACATGCGCGGACGTTACCGCCCGCGACGCCACGACGTCTCCGCTCCGGGAACGGCCACGGGGCCGACCTCACCCCGTGGGCCCCGAGCGGAGCTGCTCACCCCACCACCGCCGCTCGGCCGCCCGTTCGCGCAGCAACGACCCGAGCACCGGGGTGGCGGCGTGGTCCGCCTGCCGCTCGAGGAACTGCGCGGTCGCCAGGTGCTCGGCCGCCCGCTGCATCCAGAGCAACCGGCGCAACTGCGCCCGTCGCCGTGCCGAGCGGTTCTCGGCCGTCACCGACTCCATCCAGAGCTCCTGATCGGCGGTCATCGCGGTCCTCACATCCGATTCGTCTCCCCGTGCACGGATGAGGACGCGCTCGGGCCGGGCGCATGACGCGGATGCGCCGGCTCGCTTGCCGCCGCGCGCCCCGGACCCGCGGCCGAACCGGCCCGGACGCACCGGCGTCCACCGCATGACGCGGAGCCCGGTCCCGTCATGCACCGCCGCGACGCACGTCTCCCTCGTGCGGCCGCCGTCGTCCCCCACCCTGACCCCGCGGGGGGCGGCGGCGGTCCGCGTCATCCGTCCGCGGCCGCCGCGTGTCATCCGTGAAGCCCCGTGAGGGCCTCGAGGCACACCACATCGGATCAACGTCACCTGGAGAGACCATGCGCACTCGATCCCTGGTCGGCGCGGCCGCAGCGCTCGCCACGTCCACGATCGCCCTGGCCGGCCCGGCCGCCGCTGCGCCGCAGCAGAACGGCCTGGTCAACGTCAACGTCACCGACGTCGCCGTCCTCGTACCCGTGGGCGTGGCGGCGAACGTCTGCGACCTCAACGTCGCGGTGCTGGTGGACACGCTGCGGGACCGCGCGGCCGACTGCGACGCGAATGTCAGCAACGGGCTGGAGATCACGCAGAACGCAGGCGACGGCCCCGGCCGCCAGGAGGGGCTCGTCAACCTGAACCTGGAGGACATCACGGTCGCGATCCCGATCGCGCTCGCCGCGAACATCTGCGACGTCAACGTTGCCGTCCTCGTGTCCGACCTCCAGGACCAGGCCGCCCAGTGCGACGCGGACGCGGGGAACGAGGTCACAGTCCTCCAGTGACGCCAGCGCCCCACGCCGGACCGGCCCACCAGCGGCCGTAGCGACGAGGCCCGCGCGTCAGTGCGCGGCGGCGGCCTCCGGTGCGCGCGCCGGCGGGGTGGCCGCACCCGGGGGCGCCGCCCGCACGAGCAGCAGCACCAGCACGCCGCCGGCGAGCGCGGACAGCCCGGCGGCGAGGAACACCCCGTCCAGGCCGGCGGCGTACCCGCCGGCCAGCGTCTCGGCGAGCCCCGCTCGGGCCTGCGGCTCGGCCTCGCCGAGGATCACCGGCGCCTGGCCGGCCGAGAGCGCCGTGGCCAGGCCCGACGGGTCGGGGCTGCCGGCGTCGCGCAGCGCGCTCGAGGCCCCGGTGGCGAAGACGGTGCCCAGCACCGAGACGCCGACGGCGAACCCGATCTGGCGGGCGGTGTTCACCGCGCCCGAGGCCATGCCGCTGCGCTCGCGCGGAACGGCGGCCAGCGCGGCCGACGCCAGCGTCGGGTTGGCGACACCCACGCCCAGGCCGAGCACGGCGAGGCCCGCGACGAGAACGCGCCAGGTCGAGTCGGCGTCGACCAGGGTCATCAGCAGGCAGCCGGCCCCGATCAGCAGCAGCCCGCCGCCGAGCACGAAGCGGGGCGGCTGGGTCTGCAGGAAGCGGCCACCGGCGGCGGCCGCCACGAAGCTCACGACCGACAGGGGGATGAACACGCACCCGGCCTGCAGCGGCGAGAGCCCGCCGATCGACTGCAGCCACAGCGAGGTGTAGACCAGCAGCGCGAACGCCGCGCCGTTGAGCACGAAGGCGGCCAGCATGATGCCGCTGAACGAGCGGCCGGCGAACAGGCGGACGTCGAGCATCGGCGCGGGACGGCGCAGCTCGACCAGCACCCAGAGGACGAGCACCGCGAGGCCGCCCACGACCGGGCCCCACGACGTGCCGGTGGCCCAGCCCTCGGCGGCCGCGCGCACCAGCCCGTAGACCACCGCGCCGGCTCCGAGGGAGAACAGCGCGATGCCCGGCACGTCGGGCCGCGGCGCACCCGGCTGGCGCGCCTCCTGGACGGCGACCAGCGTCATGACGACGGCCAGCACGGTGACCGGCAGGTTGACGTAGAAGATCCAGCGCCAGTCGAGCTCGGTCAGCGCGCCGCCCAGGATGGGCCCGAGGGCGGCGGCGGCACCGAGGACGGCACCCCAGATGCCGAAGGCCGTGCCGCGGTCCCGGCCCTCGTAGCTGGTGTTGATCAGCGCGATCGTGGTGGCGAACATGATCGCGCCACCGACGCCCTGCACGCCGCGGGCGGCGATCAGCCAGCCGGCGTCGGGTGCCAGGCCGCAGGCGAGCGACGACAGCGCGAAGACGACCAGGCCGATCAGGTAGAGCCGCCGGCGCCCGTAGAGGTCGGCCAGCGAACCGGCGCCGAGCACCAGCGCGGCCAGGGCCAGCGCGTACACGTCGACGACCCACTGCAGCTGGGCGAAGCTGGTGCCCAGGTCGCGGGCGATGTCGGGCAGGGCGACGTTCACGATGGTGACGTCGACCAGGAGCATGAAGGTGCCGATGCAGATCGCCGTCAGCGGGAGCCACTTGCGCATGGCGACCAGGGTGCATGCGACCACCGACAACTTCCCCTCGACCAGCACCCCTCCGGCGATCCGTCCACACGGGCACTGCGGCGCACCCCTCCCCGGCGCCACCGACCCCTCGCTCCGGGTGCCCGTGAGCTCACCGTAGGTTTCCCGCCGTGTCCGCCGCCGACCTGGTCATCGCCGCTGCCGTGGCCTTCCTCGCCGGCGGCGTCAACTCGATCGCCGGGGGCGGCTCGCTCATCCTCTTCCCGACGCTGGTCGCGCTCGGCCTGGGCACCGTCGAGGCCAACGTGACCAACTCGGTGGTCCAGTGGCCCGGCTACCTCGGCGGGGTCGCCGGCTTCCGGTCCGAGTACACCGGCCAGCGCTCGCGGCTGCTGCGGCTGGGCGCGGTCGCCGTCCTCGGCGGGACGACGGGCAGCGTGCTGCTGCTGACGACGCCGTCCGAGGCCTTCGACGTCGTCGTCCCGGTGCTCGTGCTGCTCGCCAGCTCGCTGCTGGCCCTCCAGCCGCTGCTCACCCGCCGGTTGAGGCAGCAGCAGGCCGACGGCGCGGCTGCGCGCGACCCGCGCTGGCTCTACGCGGCGCTGTTCGTGGCCACCACCTACGGCGGCTACTTCGGCGGCGCGCTCGGCGTGATCCTCGTCGGCGTGCTGGGGCTGGCGCTCAGCCGGCTGCAGCTGGCCAACGCGCTCAAGTCGGCCCTGTCCGCCGTCACCGCCACGGTCTCGCTGCTGATCTTCGGCGTCTTCGGCGAGGTGCACTGGGGCGTCGTCGCCGTCGCCGCGCCGGCCAGCCTGCTCGGTGGGTTCCTGGGGGCGCGGATCGCGACGCGGATCCCCGCCACCGCCCTGCGGGTGCTGATCGTGGGCTTCGGCGTCGCGGTGTCGGTGTACCTGTTCCTCCGGAACTGACCCCCCGCGGGCGCCGGCTGCGGAGCTGACCCCGAGGGGTGATCCGCGGTGGCGGGCGTTCACCCGGGACCCGTGCAGGCCGATGTCACGCTCGTGGACGGTCCCGTGCGCTCGCGGCTGCTGCCCGGCGCGCCCCGGTGGCTGCTGGGCCTCCTCGTGCTGGCCGCCGTCCTGTGCCTGATCCCGGCGCTGCTGCGCCTCGCCCGCCCGGGGGCACCCGGCCCGCTGGTGGGGGTCGCGCTCCTGGCGCTGCTGCACCTGCTGCTCACCGGCCTGCTCACCTGGCGGGCCTGGACCATCGGCAGCGAGCGCGCGGTCTGGGCCCGGCTGGCCCTAGGCGCCGCCGTCTTCTTCGCCGCCGTCACGTCGGCCGTCGTGCTCCACCTCGTCCCGGCCACCCGGTCGGTGGCCATGGTCCCGCTGGCCTGGAGCGGCGCCGCGGTCTTCCCGTTCTGGTACGGCGCGCTGGTGCGGTGGAACCGGCACAGCACGAGCACCGCCGATCCCAACGACGCGCTGAACGGGTTCTCCGCGGTCCTCGCGGTCGACGCGCTGCTCAACCTCACCGTCGACGCCGGCAGCGGACCGCTGGCCGAGCTGCCCGGCTGGGCGCTCCAGGCGGTCTTCGCCCAGTTCGCGGTGAGCTTCGTGCTCCTCGGGACGGCGCTGACCCTGCCGTCGCTGGGCGGCCTGGGGCGCGATCCGCGCACCTGGCTGCTGGCCGCCTCGCAGGGCCTCTGGGTGGTCGGCGCCGTGAGCACGCTGGTCACCGGTGTGCAGGGCGGCTGGACGCCGGTCGTCCACCCCCTGGTCGTGGTCTGCGTGGCCGTGGCGGCCACCCTGCGCTCGCGCGGCTCGGCACCCCAGCCCGCCGACCCGGCCGCGGCCACCATCGGTGCGTTCGTCGTCATCCTGGCCTCCGTCGCGATCCTCCTGGTGGCCGCGCTGACCGGCGGGCCGGCCGTCGCCGTCGGGTGCGCCGCCCTCGCCGCCATCGGCGCGGGCGTGCGGATGGCGGTCAACGTCAGCGAGCTGGCCCAGCTGGCCGCCACCCGCCGCGAGGCGCTCACCGACGACCTGACCGGGCTGGCCAACCGCCGCGCGGTGCTGCGGCGCATCTCCGAGCTCACCGCCGAGGGGACGCCGGTCGCCCTGGCCCTCCTCGACGTCGACAAGTTCAAGGAGGTCAACGACGCCCTCGGCCACGCGGCCGGCGACGACCTGCTGCGCCAGGTGGCCCAGCGGCTGTCCCCGGCACTGCGGGCGGGTGACCTGCTCGGCCGGCTGGGCGGCGACGAGTTCGCCGTCGTCGCCGTGCTGGACCCGGACGGTGATGTCCGGGCGGCGGCGCTCGCCCTCGGCGAGCGGCTGCACGAGCAGCTCGCCGAGCCCTTCCCGGTCGACGGCATGTTCGTGCACTGCTCGGCGAGCATCGGCGTCACCAGCAGCACCGCCGCCGTCCGGCAGCCGGCCCAGCTGCTGCGGCGGGCCGACGTCGCCATGTACGACGCCAAGCGCTCCGGCCGCGGCGTCGCCCGGTACGACTCCGCTGTCCACTCCGACAGCAGCGGGCACCTCGCCCTGGTCGAGCAGCTGCGGACGGCGCTCACCACCGACGAGCTGGTGCTGCACCACCAGCCGCAGCTCGACGTCGCCGACAGCCGCGTGGTGGGCGTGGAGTGCCTGCTCCGCTGGGTGCACCCCGAGCGCGGGCTGATCCCGCCGGCGGAGTTCCTGCCCCTGGCCGAGGTGCACGGGCTGATGGGGCCGCTCACCGAGCGCGTCCTGCAGTGCGCGATCGCCCAGCTCGCCGACTGGCGCGGTCGCGGCCTGGACCTGCGGATCTCGGTCAACTTGTCGGCCAGCAACCTGCTCGACACCGGCCTCCCGGGCCGGCTGGCCGAGCTCCTGACCCGGCATGCCGTCCCGCCGGCGTCGCTCGTGCTCGAGGTGACCGAGAGCGTGCTGCTCACCGACCCCGAGCGCAGCCTCGCGGTCTTGGCCGGCCTCACCGCGCTCGGCGTCGCCGTCAGCATCGACGACTTCGGCACCGGCTACTCGTCGCTGGCCTACCTGCGCGACCTACCGGTCACCGAGCTGAAGCTGGACCGGTCGTTCACCGCCGACCTGTGCACCGACGAGCGCACCGCGGCGATCATCGCCGGCACGGTCGACCTGGCCCACCGGCTCGGGCTGCGGGTGGTCGCCGAGGGCGTCGAGGACGACCGCACGCTGGCCCGGCTGCACGCCCTGGGTTGCGACGTCAGCCAGGGCTACCTGCACTCCCCCGCGCTGCCGGCGCCGCTGCTCGAGCGCTGGCTGCTCGACCGCGAGGTGGTCCCGGCGTCCCCCTCCCGCTGACGGTCCCACCGGTCCCGCGCGGTGCCGGAACGTGGCCCCCAGGAGCCCCCGGCGGCGTGCTTAGAATCCGCGCCATCGTTGAACGCTCACGGACTCGGTTCGCGAGCCTCACCCCCGGGCGCCGTGACCTCGCACCGAGCGCCCCCCGGCTGTCCCGCCGGGCCTGGCGCCGTCGTCGGGCCCGGCGGTCGACACCCGGTGTGGACGCCGGGCGGCGCCGCCGGCTCAGCGCAGGTGCGCGGTGTCGTTCACCAGGCGCACCGACGTCCGGCCGTCCGAGGACCAGGCGACGGTGCACAGCGACGCCGCCTGCAGGTACACCCGGTGGACGACGTCGTCCCCGGCGCCGAGGCCCGCGGCCAGCATCAGCTTGATCGGGGTCACGTGGCTGACCAGCAGCACCGACCGCCCGGCGCACCGGTCGAGGACCCTCCGCCGGGCGCGTGCCACGCGGGCGCTGACGTCGGCGATCGACTCCCCGCCCGGCGCGGCGACGGTCAGGTCGGACATGAACCGGCGGACCGCCAGCGGGTGCTTCTCCAGCGCCTCGGCACCGGTGAGCCCCTCGAGGTCGCCGAAGTCGAGCTCGACCAGGTCGTCGTCGAGCTCGACCGGCAGGCCCAGCACGCGGCCGACGATCTCTGCGGTCTCGCGGGTGCGGCGCAGCGGCGAGGCCACGATCACCTCGATGCCGAGCTCGGCCACCCGGGCGGCGGCCGCCTCGGCCTCGGCGCGGCCGGTGCGGGACAGCGGCAGGTCGTTGCGGCCGCTGTAACGGCGCTCGGGGGTGTGTTCGGTCTGCCCGTGGCGCAGCAGGTGGGTCACCGTGGTGACCACGGTGCGCGGCTCCTCCGGCTGGACGTCGCTCTCGGTGACCGAGGGCTCGGCGGCGGCGTCGCGGTGCACCGGCTTGCCGTCCATCGCGCTGTTGGCCAGGGCGTCGGCCGCGCCGTTCTGCGCCCGGGGCACCCACGTGTAGCGGACGCTGCCCAGCCGCCCGGCGATCGCGCGCGCCTGCTGCGCGAGCTGCCGCATGTCGGGGTGCTTGATCTGCCAGCGGCCCGACATCTGCTCGACGACGAGCTTGGAGTCCATCCGGACCTCGACGTCCGCGGAGGCGTCCAGGTCCAGCGCGGCCTGGAGCCCGGCGACCAGGCCGCCGTACTCGGCGACGTTGTTGGTGGCCCGCCCCACCGAGGCGGCGCGCTCGGCGAGCACCCGGCCGGTCTCGGCATCGCGCACCAGCGCGCCGTAGCCCGCCGGCCCGGGGTTGCCCCGCGACCCGCCGTCGGCCTCGACGACGAAGCGGGTCACAGGCCGGACTCGGCCGTGCGCACCAGGATCCGGCCGCAGTTCTCGCAGCGCAGCACCTCGTGCGGATCGGCGTTGCGGACGGCGGCCAGCTGGTTGCCGTAGAGCTCGAGCCGGCAACCCTGGCACGCCCGCGCCTGGAGCATCGCCGCACCGGTGGTGCCGGTCTGGCTGCGGATGCGGTCGTACAGCGACAGCAACGGCGCCGAGATGCCACCGGCGACGGCGGCCCGGGCCGACTCGTGCCGGCCGGTGCCGTCGGCGATGTCGGCGAGGGCCTCGTCGCGCAGCTGCTCGGCGCGCTCCCGCGCCTCCCGCGCCTCGACCAGGCCCTGCTGGGCAGCGGTGAGCGTGGCCTCGGCCGCCTCCAGCCGCTCCATGAGCTCCAGCTGCTGGTCCTCGAGGTCGGCCTGCCGGCGTCCCAGCGACTCCAGCTCGTGCTGGAGGTTGGTCATCTCCTTGGGCGTCGCGCTGCCGGAGTCCAGCCGCTGCTGGTCCTTGGCCGCGCGCTGCCGCACCGTGTCGACATCGGACTCCAGCCGCCGGACCTCGCGACCGAGGTCCTTGACCTCGGTCTCGGCGCGGACGACGTCGGCGGAGAGCTCGCGCTCGGTCTCCTCGGCGGCCTCGACCGCCGCGACCTCCGGCAGCGTCCGCCTGCGATGTGCCAGCTGGGTCAGCGCGACGTCCTCGGCCGCGAGCTCCAGCAGCTTCTGCTGCTCGAAATGGTCCACCTTCACGGGAGCCAACCTACCGGTGCGCGCGCGTGGTCCCGCTGCCGTCCGGTGCCTGCCCCACCGCGTGCGTCCACGGATCGGTGCGCACCGCGGAGACGTCCACCTCCACCGCTCCGCCGAGGTCGCGGCGGAGCGCCGCCGCGGCGACCGGGAGCCACGGCCACTCGCTGGCGAAGTGAGCGACGTCGCACAGCGCCGGGCCCACTACCTCGCGCGCGTCGGAGACCGGGTGGTGCCTGAGATCGCTGGTCAGCAGCACGTCGGCACCGGCGGCCGCAGCCGCGGCCAGCAGCGAGCCCCCGCTGCCGCCGCAGACCGCCACCCGCCGGACCGGCCGGTCGAGGTCGCCGGCCACGCGCACACCCCCGGCGGTGGCCGGCAGCACGCGGGCCACGAGGTCGGCGAAGCCGCGCAGATCCAGCGGCGCGGGGAGCTCCCCCACCCGACCCAGGCCCGCGCCGGGCACGCCCGGCGCCGGCTCCAGCGGCACCGCCCCGGTCAGCCCGAGGACGTCGGCGAGCGCCGCGTTGACCCCCGTGCCCGGCGCCCGGTCGGCGTTGGTGTGCGCGACGAAGAGCCCGGCGCCGGCACGCACCAGGCGGTGCACGAGCCGGCCCTTCGGGTCGTCGGCGGGCACGCCGTGCACGGGGGTGAGGTACAGCGGGTGGTGGGTGACCAGCAGGGCGGCGCCGGTCGCGATCACCTCGTCGACGACGGCGGCCGTCGGGTCGACGGCGAACAGCACCCGGTCCACCGGTTCGGACCGGTCACCGCACACCAGGCCGACGGCGTCCCAGGCCTCGGCCAGGGCCGGGTCGTAGCGGGTCTCGAGGGCCGCGATCACCTCGCCGAGCTGCACCGTCACGTCCGGGACTGTAGGTGAGCGCGCCGGTCCGCCGGCGTCGGCAGGAGAGCCGGGCCGGGCGGTGACAAGCTTCGGTCGTGGGCGCCGAGGCGGGACGGAGCAGGAGCCTGCACGCCCCGGCCTGGCTCGAGGAGCTGGTCCGCACCGGGCGCCCTGCCGTCCCGTGGCGGGACGTCGTCCGCTTCGCGGTGGCGATCCCTGCGCCGCTCGCCCTCGCCGTCGTCGTCGAAGGCGGCATCGAGGCGGGCCCCACGCTGAGCGCCGGCACCTTCGGCACGATGGGTGCGCTGGTGGCCACCCTGGCGCCGCAGGCCTCGCCGCTGCGCGACAAGCTGCGACGGATCGTCACCGCGACGGCGTTCGGCGCGCTCGGCCTGGTGGTCGGCAGCCTGGCGGCCGGCGGCGGCTGGGGGCCGGTCGTGGTGATCGCGCTGCTCTCGGTCGTGGCGGCGCAGATCAGCCGGATCAACGCGACGATGTCCCTCGGCTCGCTCCAGCTGCTGGTCTACACCGCGCTGTCGTCGGGCTTCCTGACCTCGCTGCCCTGGCACCGGGAGATCGCCTTCTTCCTGCTGGGCGCCGCCTGGGCGACCCTCACGACGCTGCTGCAGGCCCGCACCGAGGTCGGCGACCCCGACCGGCGTCGCCGTCGCCGCTGTCTTCACCCGCATCGCCGAGCTGCTCGAGGCCGAGGACACCCCGCGCTCCGAGGCCGCCCGCCGCGACCTCACGACCGCGCTCAACGCCGCCTACGACCGGGTCATCCGCAGCCGCAGCCACCACGCGGGCCGGGTGAAGGAGCTCTCCGAGCTGGCCGGCGTGCTCAACTCCGCGGCGCCGCTGGTGGAGGCGGCGGTGGCGGCCGCCCGCGCCCGTGCGGCGGTCGACGCGGCCGATGTGACCGCCGTCCGCGACCTGGCCGCCGCGCTCCGCGGCGAGCGCGAGCTCCCCGGCGAGCGGCCGCCCCCGCTCGACGACGGGCACCACACGGCGCGGGCGGTGCGGCACGCCGTCCGGCTGGTGTGGAACGTCGTCGGCGACCCCGAGGAGCGCGCCGGCGCGGCCGCCGTCCGGCCGCTGACCACCACCGGCGACCGGGTGCGGGACCTGGTCGACCGCACCGTCGCCAGCGCGGAGAGCCGCGCCTTCGCCGTGCGGCTGGCGCTGTGCATGTCCGTGGCCGAGGTGGCCCGCCAGCTGCTGCCGTCGGCCCGGCCGTACTGGGTGCTGCTGACCGTCGCGATCGTGCTCAAACCGGACTTCGGCTCGGTGTTCGGCCGCGCGGTGCAGCGCGGGGCGGGCACCCTGCTCGGCGTCCTCATCGGCTCGGCCCTGCTGGCGGTGCTGGGCGGCAGCCCCTGGCTGCTGCTCGCGATGGGGCTGCTCGCCGGGCTGCTGCCGTGGGCGCGGGCGGCCAACTTCGGGCTGTTCTCGGTGTTCCAGACGCCGGTGATCCTGCTGATGCTGGACCTGACGCTGCCGCACAGCGCCGGCCTGGTCGGCGAACGGCTGGTCGACACCCTGATCGGCTGCGCGATCGTGCTGGTGTTCGGCTACCTGCTCTGGCCGCAGACCTGGCGTGCGCCGCTGGACCAGGCCCTGCACGACACGACGATCGCGCTCGACGGCTTCGTCGAGGCCGACCTTCACCGGCGGCCCGGCCGAGCGCCGCCGCGCCCGCCGGCGCACCTACCGGACGCTCACCGAGCTGCAGACCCAGCTGCAGCGCCGGCTGGCCGAGCCTCCGCCGATCAGCACCCGCGCCGCCGCCTGGTGGCCGGTGATCGTCGCGCTGGAGCGCACCTCGGACTCCGTCACCGAGGCGGTCATCGCCACCCGCGGGGGCCAGCCGGAGCCCGACCTCGACCAGGTCGCGGTGCTCCGCCGCGCGATCCGGCAGCTGGAGGACGACGTCCGCACCCCCGCCGACGACGACGCCGAGCTCCTCGCCGATGGCGTGCTCGCCCCCATCGCCCGCGAGGTGGACACCGCCCGCCGCCTGGTCCGCGCCACCGCCCCCGGGCGGCGCCGCCGGTGATCGGACCGCTGCCGACGGGGACCGCGCCGCTGGTTAGAGCGCTTCGGCGCGGGGCATGCGACTGTGGCCCCGGTCACGGCGACGCTGTTGCGGTGAACCAGGCGACACGCCTACTTTCGGCGGCCAGCGACGACGTGACGGGCCCCTCGCCCCAGCAGCGGTCCGAGGGGCGGCGAGGAGCAGAACGTGGACCGGATGAGCGCTCTCGACAGCGGCTTCTACTTCGCCGAGAGCGAGAACACGCCCATGCACGTCGGGTCCGTGGCCGTCTTCGACGGTCCGGCACCGAGCTACGGCGACGTCGTCCGGCTGCTGCTCAGCAAGCTGCCCCTCGTGCCGCGGTACCGGCAGCGGGTGCGCGAGGTGCCCCTGCAGCTGGGCCGGCCGATGTGGGTCGACGATCCGCACTTCCAGATCCTGTACCACGTCCGGCACACCGCCGTCCCGCGCCCGGGCGGCGACGAGCAGCTGCGCAACCTCGCCGGCCGCGTGCTCGGCCAGCGCCTGGACATGTCCAAGCCGCTGTGGGAGCTCTACCTGATCGAGGGTCTGGCCGACGACCGCTGGGCGATCATCTCCAAGGTCCACCACTGCATGGTCGACGGCGTCGCCGGCACCGACCTCATGCAGCTGATGTTCGACCTCTCCCCCGACGCGACCCACGACGAGCCGCGCGACTGGTCGCCGCAGCGCACACCGACCAGCGCAGGCATGGTGGCCGGCGCCGTGGCCGAGGCCGTCGCGCACCCCTTGCGGCAGCTGACCTCGATGCCCGGGAGCGGGGCCGCCGGACGGCTGGCCAAGCAGGTCCTCGACTCGGGGAGGACGGTCGCCTCCACGCTGCCGTCCCTGGCCAAGCAGGCGCTGGTGCCCACGGCCCGCTCCCTCAACGGGCCGATCGGCCCGCACCGTCGCTGGGCGTGGACCTCCACCGACTTCGCCGAGCTCAAGGAGGTGCGCACGGCGCTGGGTGGCACGGTCAACGACGTCGTCCTCACCTCGATCACCGCCGGCTTCCGCGACCTCCTGCAGGGCCGCGGGGAGCTCACGTCCGAGAAGCTGGTCGTGCGCACGATGGTGCCGGTGTCGGTGCGCGCCGACAGCCAGCGCGGCACCCTGAACAACGCGGTCTCCTGCGTCTTCGTCGACCTGCCCGTGGGCGACCCCGACCCGCGCTCCCGGCTGGACTCGATCCGCGGGCAGATGGACGAGTACAAGAAGGCGATGCAGGCGGTCGACGTCCCCTCGATCATCGCGATGGGGGACTTCGTCGCGCCCACGCTGCTCTCGCTCGGGGTGCGGGCCGCCCTGACGGCCGGTCAGGTGTGGTGCCAGGCGGTGACGACGAACGTGCCCGGCCCGCCGATCCCGCTGTACGTCCTGGGGCGGCGGATGTGCTCGGCGTACGCGTACGTGCCCATCGCCGGCGGCACGCGCTGCTCCATCGGGATCTTCAGCTACCAGAAGACGATGACCTTCGGGATCAACGCCGACTTCGACGCCTTCGCCGACGTCGACGTGCTCTCCGGCGGCATCCGCCGCGGCATCGAGGAGCTGCTGGAGCTCGCCCGCGCCGAGCAGAGCACCCCCGGGGTGCCCCGGTCCGAGGTGCCCCAGCCGGCGGCGCGGTGACGCCGGCCGGGCTCACGGTCGCCGTCACCGGGCCCACCGGCACCTTCGGCGCCGGGCTGGTCCCGCTGCTCGAGGACGACGACCGGATCGCCCGCGTCATCGGGCTGGCCCGTCGGCCGTTCGATCCGGCGGCGCGCGGCTGGTCGAAGATGGAGTACCGGCAGGGCGACGTCCGGGACCCCGACGCGCTGCGCGACGCGTTCGCCGGCGCCGACGTCGTCGTGCACCTGGCCTTCCTGATCGCCGGCAACGCGTCGCGCGAGACGATCCGCGCGATCAACGTCGAGGGCACGCTCAACGTCTTCCGCGCCGCCGCGGCGGCCGGCGCCCGCCGGTTCGTCTACGCCTCCTCCGTGGCCGCCTACGGCTTCCACGCCGACAACCCGGAGCTGATCGACGAGGACTGGCCGGTGCGCCCGGCGGCCCGGCTGTTCTACGCCCAGGAGAAGGCCGAGCTGGAGGAGCTGCTGCAGCACGAGGCGCAGGCCGCGCCCCAGCTCGCGCTGTACCTCCTGCGGCCGCCCGTCGTCCTGGGCCCGAACGCCCTGGGCGCCAAGGACGTGCTGCCGGGGCCGCTCGCGCCGCTGGGCCGCCGGCTGCTCGGCCGCCCGCGAAGGCTCCCCCTGCCGATCCCGCTCCCGGTGCCCGAGCACCCGATGCAGCTCGTCCACGAGGAGGACGTCGGCCGCGCGCTGCAGCTGTGCGTCGTCGGCGCCGGCCCGCCGGGTGCGTACAACATCGCCGGCGAGGGCGTCGTCACCGCCGCCGACGTCGCCCGCGAGTTCGGCGCGCTGCCCATCCGGCTCGCGGCCGGCCCCGGGCAGGTCGCCGCCCGGGCGATCTCCCGGCTGCCGTTCCTGCCGCCGGTGGCCGAGTGGGTCGAGGCCGCCTCCCGGCCGGCCCTGATGGACACCACCCGCGCCCGCGAAGAGCTCGGTTGGCGGCCGCGCTACACCGGGCTCGAGGCGCTGCGCGACACCCTCCGCGACCAGGGCTGAGCCGGGCCCATCACGCCCCGGCGCGGGCCTCCGCGAGCCCGGCCAGCCACGGCAGCACCTCGGCGGCGAGCCGCTCAGGGCACTGCAGCTGGGGCACGTGCCCGACCCCCTCCATCTCCACGTAGCGCCAGTCCGGGTGCCGCCGGGCGACGTCGCGGGCGGCCTGCACCGGGATGAGCCGGTCGAGATCGCCGTGCACCAGCAGCACCGGTCCGCCGACCCGCTCCATCGCCCGCCGGTAACGCCGCGGGTCGGCCAGCTGGGCCAGCAGCGAGCGCGCCGCGGCCAGGTAGGCGCGGTCCATACCGGCGTGGTCCTCGCGCTCCTCCAGCAGCACCACCGAGCGGTCGATGACCGCCGACGGCAGCGTGTCCGGGTCGACGCCGACCAGGCGCAGCATCTCCCGCACCCGCTGCAGCGGCGTCTGCCGCGCGCGGCGCAGCCAGAGGAATCGCTCCCCCACCACCGGCATCGCGTACAGCGCGAAGGTGACGGCGACCAGCGGGTCCAGCGCCCGCCGCGGGCCGGGGATCGCGGGGTCCAGCAGCACCAGGCCGCGCACCGCCTCGGGGTGGGCGGCCTGCTCGAGGATCGAGATCATCCCGCCCATCGAGTTGCCCACCAGCACGGCAGGCTCGCCGGCGACCTCCTGCAGGAACCGGTGCAGCACCTCGACGTTGGCGTGCACGGTCGCGCGCCGGCCGCCGGGCTCGCTGCGGCCGAACCCGGGCAGGTCGATCGCCAGCACCCTCGCGTGCGGCAGCAGCAGCGGGGCGAAGGTGTCCCAGTTGAGGTGCGAGCCACCCAGGCCGTGGACGAGGACGACGCGCGGACCGCCGTCCGGACCGCCGAAGTCGACGTAGTGGACCGGGCCATCCAGGTCGACCGTCCGGCTCTCCCCCGGAATCTGCTGCTCCGCCGCCACTGCCGACCGCCCTCTCGTCCCGCCGCTGTCGGCCGCAACGGTGGCACGGGCGGCCCCCCGGCGCCCGGGCAACCGTCGCGGTGGACCGGAACGGAAGCGTCTGCCGTGACCCAGGACACATTCTGGCAACATCCGCCAGCGTGTTCGGGAAGCGGTGTGTGAGCCAGGCCGCAGATTGGTACTGGCCCGTACCAAGGACGTAACACGGGAGGTCGGCGTGGCACGACAGCAGGACGACGGACCGGCGCTGCCGCTCTACCTGAGCGAGCCCGGTCGCGCGGTCGCCGACTTCGGTCTCTACCTGGCGGCGCGGCCGCTGACGCAGCGGCTGCCCAAGGGCGACGGGCACCCGGTGCTCGTGCTGCCCGGCCTGCTGGCCGACGACGTCTCGACCACCGCGTTGCGCAGCACGCTCCGCCGGCTGGACTACCGCGTGCACGGCTGGGGCCTGGGCCGCAACATCGGCCCGACCGCGCTGTGCGTCAACGGCCTGCGCGACAAGCTCGACTACCTGCACGGCCGCTACCGCCGCCCGGTGACGCTCATCGGCTGGAGCCTGGGCGGCATCTTCGCCCGCGACCTCGCCCGCCGCTCCCCCGACCAGGTCCGCCAGGTCCTCACCCTGGGCAGCCCGTTCCGGCTGACGAAGTTCAGCCAGACCCGCGCCGCCAAGGTGTTCGACCGGTACTCACACCTGCACGTCGAGCAGCGCACGCTGCCGCTGGAGCCGGAGAACGAGCCGCTGCCGGTGCCGGCCACCTCGATCTACTCGCACTACGACGGCATCGTGCACTGGCAGACCTGCCTGAACACCCCGGGCGAGCGCTGCGAGAACATCGCCGTCACCGCCAGCCACCTGGGCCTGGGGCACCACCCGGCGGCGCTCTGGGCCGTCGCCGACCGGCTGGCCCAGCCGGAGGGCTCGTGGACGCCGTTCCAGGCGCCGCGCTTCCTCCGCCCGGTATTCCCGAAGCCGGCCGAGGCCACCCCGTGCTCGCCGGTCGGGACCCTGGAGGGCTCGGCCGCCTGAGGGCGGGCACCGGCCGCTACGACCCCGGCGCGGGACGCTCAGCGTCAGCGGCGGCGTCGTCGTCGCCCAGCAGGGCGCGCAGGCCCAGCACCGCCAGCGGGATGACGGCCGGAAAGGCCAGGAACCAGATGCGGCCCAGGTTGCTGGCGATGAGGAACGGGATCACCAGCGCGGCCGGCACCAGCCAGACCAGGCGGCGCGGCAGTTCGCCGGTCCGGCGGTTGCGGAGCAGGCCGAGGACGAACAGCGGCCCGGCCGCACCGAACACGAGCGCCAGCTCGCGCAGCGTGTACGGCAGCCCCGACCAGCCGAGCACGTCGGCGACCTGCCGGTCGAACCGGTCCAGGTTGTACCGGTAGCCGACGTCGGTCGGCGCGACGACGAACCGGAGCAGCAGGTAGCCCAGCACGCCGGGGGCGAAGCAGGCGAGCTGCCGGACCCGGTCCGGCCACGTCGCCGGGAGGACCAGCACCAGCAGGGCCGCGAAGACCGTCGTCTCGCGGACGAACATGCCGACGCCGGCGATGAGCACCAGCGCCCCGTTCCGGCGGGCGACGACCGCCCACGCCGCCAGCGTCAGCACCGCGTGGCTCCACGCGTCGACCAGGACCGCGCCGCCGAAGCGGAGCACCGGCCAGGCGCCGAGGAAGAGCAGCGCGCCGGTGAACCCCTCCGCGGCGGTGAGGCCCAGCCGGCGCAGCAGCAGGGAGACCGCCCAGGCGGCCACCGCCAGGCCCAGCAGGTCCAGGACGGCGAAGGCGACCCGGACGTCGTGGACCTCGGGCCGGCCGAACGCGAGCACCCAGCCGCGGGCGAGGAAGGGCACGACCACCCGGTAGCGGAACGGCTTGGGGACGCCGTCCAGGTCGCCGGTCAGCGCCATCCGCGCGTAGGCCGCGGAGTCCCCCGTGTCGCCCCCGGTGGCCGGGTCGTCGATGTCGAACTCGCGGTAGCCGACGTAGGCGATCGGCGCGGCCGCCAGCGCGAGGACGAGCAGCAGCACCGCCTCGTGGCGCAGCGCCGAGGCGCGACGGGTAGCCGGGGTCGCGGTCACCGCACAGCGGTACCCCGGCGGCATCCCCCGGGATGCACGCGGCGAGCTACACCCGGCTACGAAATTTCCCCATCTCGTTCTCAGGGCGTTCTCTTTGGCGACAGAGTTGCGTTCCGAAGCTTCCAGTAAGAGCGAGGGTCGTTATGGTGCGTCCGATCCCGATTGCGGCCGATCGCCCCCGAAGGAGAGTTAACTAGATGAGACCTGCCGTTGTACTGATCGCCGTTGGCCTCTGCCTGCTGGCCGGTTGCAGTTCTGACGATTCCGCGTCCGACAGTGCCGACTCAAGCGAGACGTCGAGCTCCGCGTCCTCGGGCGCGCCGGAAGATCCGCGGGGCGTCGCGGCATCTGGGGACGAAGACCTGATCGAAGACCTCTGCTCCGACTATTGCCAGACACTGATGGACAATGACCAGATCTGTCCTACCGGAACCACAGACCTGCTCTCTTGCTCGATACCGCTGGCAGAGGGAATCGACGCGGTGAATGACCTGGCTGACGCTTCAGAAGAACTGGACCGTTCGGACCCGGAGCGTTACGAGGCTCTGGACGACGCCATAGTCGCGGCTCGGGACGCCTACGACGACTGGTCGGACGACACCAAGTGCAAGATGGTCATAGACATTCAGGACCCGTTCTGGTGGCGGGTCAGCGGATCGACTGAAGAGATCGGGCGCATGAACGTCTTCGCATGTTCGGCGAAGGCGGCATCGGCCGGATACACCCAATCCTCGGTTGGAGCCGTGCTTCGAAATCTGTCGAGAAGCTGATTCCGATGATGTCCCTGCGGGGCGATCCGGAGCAGGGGCGTCCCGCCGGGATGTCGCCGCCATTTCCACGTCGCGCTCACGACGTCCACACAGTGACGCTGAGATCCAGGGCCCTGATCGGACCCCGCCTGGACGGAGCTCGTGGAACGTGAGCAACCCCCCGGACGAACTCCGCTCATCTACGACGACCGGCACGACGTGCGGGTCGCGGACTTGGCCGGCCAAGGCGAGCCAACGCCACCCGACATTGGTCAGCGGCTTACTGGTGGGCGCGGCAGGGTTCGAACCTGCGACCGCTCGCTTGTAAGGCGAGAGCTCTACCGCTGAGCTACGCGCCCCGCGCGCCCAGGGTAGAGACCCCGGGCGCCCGGTCGGGTCAGGCCGCGAGCTGGGAGACGGCGTCCTTCCAGCCGGACTGCTCGCGGGCGTCGCCGGGCTGGTTGACCTCGGCGAAGGCGATCTTCCCGTCGGCGTCGACCAGGAAGGTGCCGCGCACGGCCATGCCGGCCTTGTCGTTGAAGACGCCGTAGGCCTGGGCGGTGGCGCCGTGCGGCCAGAAGTCCGACAGCAGCGGGAAGTCGAAGCCCTCCTGCGCCTTGAACGCCTTGAGGCTGAACACCGGGTCGGTGCTGACCGCGAGGACGCGCACGCCGGCGTCGGTGTAGTTGGCCAGCTCGTCGCGCAGCTGGCACAGCTCACCGGTGCAGATGCCGGAGAAGGCGAAGGGGTAGAAGACCAGCAGCACGGGGGTGCCGCGCAGCTCGGCCAGGGAGACGACCTGCTTGTCCTGGTCGGGGAGGCTGAACTCGGGGGCGACGTCGCCGACGGAGAGGCTCATGCGCCCGATCGTGCCGTACGCCTCAGCGTCGGCTGCGGGCGGTCTTCGGGCTGACCAGGCGGATGCCCGACCAGTCCTTGGCCGCGGAGACGCTGCTGGTCTGCTGCAGACCGGCCGTGGGGGCCACCTCGGTGACGTCACCGGGCTCGACGTGGCCGGGGCGCCCGGACTTGGGCACGAGCAGCCAGACGACGCCCTCCTCGCCGAGGGAGGTGATCGCGTCGGTCAGGGCGTCGAACAGGTCGCCGTCGTCCTCGCGCCACCAGAGCAGCACGACGTCGGCCACCTCGTCGGTGTCCTCGTCGACCATCTCGCCACCGGAGAGCTCGATGATCGCGTCACGCAGGTCCTCGTCGGCGTCCTCGTCCCAGCCGAGCTCCTGCACGACCATGCCCGGCTTGATGCCCAACCGGGCCGCCATGCCGGCGCTGTCGACGCTCATCCGTACTGCTCCTCCTGGGTGGACCTGCTGCTGATCGATCGGGGTGGTGACGCCGTGCCGGCCGGCCGTCCGCGCGGGTGCGTCAGGGGCCGTTCGAACCGGGAGCCACGTGGGCGGAAGCGTAGGGCATGACCGCCACGGCGCAAGCGCGACCGACCCCTGCGCGGCCCCGGACTTGCCGGGCGACGGGCCAGTCACGTGACGCCCGGCTCCCCGAGGGGGAACGATGGGGGCATGAGCGCACAGCAGTCGGACGGCGACCCCGCCCGCGACCTCGGCGCACCCCGCGCGGTCATCACCGACGGGCTGCCCAGCCAGCTCCCCGACACCGACCCGGACGAGACGCAGGAGTGGATCGACTCCCTCGACGCCGTCGTCGGGCACGCCGGCCGTGAACGCGCCCGGTACCTGATGCTCCGGCTGCTCGAACGCAGCCGGGAGCAGCAGGTCGGCGTCCCCGGCCTGCGCAGCACCGACTACATCAACACCATCCCGCCCGAGCGCGAGCCGTGGTTCCCCGGCGACGAGCACGTCGAGCGGCGGATCCGCGCCTACATCCGGTGGAACGCCGCGATCATGGTGCACCGCGCGCAGCGGCCCGGGATCGGCGTCGGCGGGCACATCTCGTCCTACGCCTCCTCCGCCTCCCTGTACGAGGTCGGCTTCAACCACTTCTTCCGCGGCAAGGACCACCCCGGCGGCGGCGACCAGATCTGGTTCCAGGGGCACGCCTCCCCCGGCATCTACGCCCGCGCCTTCCTCGAGGGCCGGCTCTCCGAGCAGCAGCTCGACGGCTTCCGCCAGGAGGTCAGCCACCCCGGGGGCGGCCTGTCCAGCTACCCGCACCCGCGGCTGATGCCGGACTTCTGGGAGTTCCCGAGCGTCTCCATGGGCCTGGGCGGGATGAACGCGATCTACCAGGCGCGCTTCAACCGCTACCTGCACGACCGCGGCATCAAGGACACCTCCGACCAGCACGTGTGGGCGTTCCTCGGCGACGGCGAGATGGACGAGCCGGAGTCGCTGGGCACCATCGGCCTGGCCGCCCGCGAGGAGCTGGACAACCTCACCTTCGTCGTCAACTGCAACCTGCAGCGCCTCGACGGCCCGGTGCGCGGCAACGGCAAGGTGATCCAGGAGCTCGAGTCGTTCTTCCGCGGCGCCGGCTGGAACGTGATCAAGGTGATCTGGGGCCGCGAGTGGGACCCGCTGCTGGCCGGTGACCGCGACGGCGCCCTGGTGAACCTGATGAACCAGACGCCGGACGGCGACTACCAGACCTACAAGGCCGAGGACGGCTCCTTCGTCCGCGAGCACTTCTTCGGCCGCGACCCGCGCACCCGCCGGCTCGTCGAGGGCATGAGCGACAAGGAGATCTGGAACCTCTCCCGCGGCGGCCACGACTACCGCAAGGTCTACGCGGCGTTCAGGGCGGCCCAGGAGCACAAGGGCCAGCCCACCGTCATCCTCGCCAAGACGATCAAGGGCTGGACGCTGGGCAGCCACTTCGAGGGCCGCAACTCCACCCACCAGATGAAGAAGCTGACCGCGGAGGACCTCGCCCTCTTCCGCGACCGGCTCTACCTGGACATCCCGGACTCGGAGCTGGACAAGACCCTGCCGCCCTACCTCAAGCCCGACCCGGACTCCGACGAGATGCAGTACATGCTCGAGCGGCGCCGGGCGCTGGGCGGCGCGGTGCCGCGCCGGCGCGCGGAGTTCAAGACGCTCAAGGCCCCCGAGGACAAGGCGCTGGACATCCTGCGCAAGGGCTCGGGCAAGCAGGAGGTGGCGACGACTATGGCGTTCGTCCGCCTGCTCAAGGAGCTGCTCAAGGACCCCGAGCTCGGCCCGCGCTTCGTGCCGATCATCCCGGACGAGGCGCGCACCTTCGGCCTGGACTCGTTGTTCTCCTCGCACAAGATCTACAACCCGGGCGGGCAGCGGTACACGTCGGTCGACCGCGAGCTGATGCTGGCGTACAAGGAGTCCGAGCAGGGCGTGATCCTGCACGAGGGGATCAACGAGGCCGGCTCGACCGCCTCGCTCACCGCCGCCGGCACCTCGTACGCCACGCACGGCGAGCCGATGATCCCGATCTACATCTTCTACTCGATGTTCGGGTTCCAGCGGACCGGCGACTCGATCTGGGCGGCCGCCGACCAGATGACCCGCGGCTTCCTGCTCGGCGCCACCGCGGGGCGGACGACGCTCAACGGCGAGGGGCTGCAGCACGAGGACGGCCACTCGCTGCTCCTGGCCGCCACCAACCCGGCGGTCGTCTCCTACGACCCCGCGTTCAGCTTCGAGGTCGCGCACATCACCCGCGACGCCCTGGTCCGCATGTACGGCGAGGACCCGGGCGCGCCGCTCGGCGGGACCCGCTCCCCCGACGTCCTCTACTACCTCACCGTCTACAACGAGCCCTTCCACCAGCCGGCCGAGCCGGAGGGCCTCGACGTGCAGGGGCTGCTGGCCGGCATGTACCGGTACGCCGAGGGGCCGGCCGGGGACGGGCCGAAGACGCAGCTGCTGGCCTCCGGCGTCGCCGTGCCGTGGGCGCTGCGCGCGCAGGAGCTGCTCGCGCAGGACTGGGGCGTCTCCGCCGACGTGTGGTCGGTGACCTCCTGGACCGAGCTGCGCCGCCAGGCCGAGGAGGTGACCCGGCACAACCTGCTGCACCCCGAGGAGGAGCCGGGCACCCCCTACGTGACCGAGCGGCTGCAGGAGACCGTCGGCCCGGTCGTCGCGGTGTCGGACTGGATGCGCGCCGTCCCCGACCTCATCGCGCCGTACGTGCCCGGCGGGCTGGCGTCGCTGGGCACCGACGGGTTCGGCCTGTCCGACACCCGCCCGGCGCTGCGCCGGCACTTCTCCGTCGACGCCGAGTCGATCGTCGTCCGCGCGCTCGCGTCGCTGGCCGACGAGGGGCAGGTCGACCGCGCCCGCGTGCGGGAAGCCGTGGAGAAGTACCAGGTGCGCGACGTGCAGGCGGCTCCCGCCGAGGAGCGGTCGGACCCGTCGCCGGCTACCTGAGGGCGTCGAGCGCCATCTGCGCGTACAGCGCGACGCCCGCCGGCAGCGGCTCCTCGTCGAAGACCACCAGGTTGGAGTGGTTGGGCGGCGCCCCGGCCGGGTCGACGCCCGGCGGGCGCGCGCCCAGCCAGGCCAGCGCGCCCGGCACCTCCTGCAGCACGTAGGAGAAGTCCTCCGCGCCCATGAGCGGCGCGGGCAGCAGGACGGCGGCCTGCTCGCCGAGCATCGCGCGGGTGGTCTCCAGCACCCGGGCGGCCGCCCCGGCGTCGTTGATCGTCACCGGGTACCCCTGCTCGTGGTGGACGTCGACGCCGAGGTCGTGGGCCGCGGCCACGTGCTCGGCGACCCGGTGCAGGGCGGCGACGACGTCGGCCCGCCGCTGCGCCGACAGGGTGCGGATCGTGCCCTCGAGGAAGGCCGACCCCGGGATGACGTTGTTCGTCGACCCGGCCTCCAGGTGCGCGACGGTGAGGACGGCGGGGTCGAACACGTCCACGCGGCGGGTGATCATCGACTGCAGCGCCAGCACGATCTCCGCGGCGGCGGGGATCGGGTCGGCGGCGGCGTGCGGCTCGGAGGCGTGCCCGCCCCGGCCGCGCAGCGTGATCGACCACTGGTCGGCGGCGGCCATGACCGGCCCGGGCCGGACGTTCACGCTGCCGCTGGCGAAGGTCGAGGAGATGTGCAGCGCGAACGCGCCGCTGACCGGGGCCTCGGGGACGACGTCGAGCAGCCCCTCCTCGAGCATGAACCGGGCGCCGTGGAAGCCCTCCTCCCCCGGCTGGACCATGAACACGACCTGCCCGGCCAGCTCGTCGCGGCGCGCGGAGAGCAGCCGCGCGGCGCCGACCAGCATCGCGACGTGGGTGTCGTGCCCGCAGGCGTGCATCACGCCGGGCACCTCGGAGGCGAACGGCAGGCCGGTGTCCTCCTGCACCGGCAGGGCGTCCATGTCACCGCGCAGCAGGTAGGTGGGGCCGGGCCGGGCGCCGCGCAGCACCCCCACGACCGAGCTGGTCCGCGTGCCCATGGTCACCTCCAGCGGCAGCTCCGCGAACGCCTCGAGCACCGTCGCCTGGGTGCGCGGGAGGTGCAGGCCGATCTCCGGGTGCCGGTGCAGCCGGCGGCGCAGGTCGATCGTGCGGTCGGCGTCCTCGTACGCGGCCGACAGCAGGTCGGCGGGGGTGCTCGGCATGGCCCCACTCTCGCCCAGGCCGCCCGCCCGCGCCCCTAGGGCTGCTCGAGCGCCCAGGCCGGGCGGCCGGTCTCCAGCTGCCACAGCACGAGCGCGACGTGCTCGGACGCGACGACGGGGCCGCCCTCGTGCCGGGTCGCCGTCGTCCGCCGGCCGGCCTGGAGCAGCAGTCCCGCGGGCAGCTCGACCGCCTCGCCGGGGGCCGCCCGCACCACCCGCAGCGCGGCGTCCGCGCGCCGCAGGTCGACCGGCCCGGCGACGGCGTGGTGCACCTCGTGCGACGGCGGGGACGCCGGATCGGCCGGCCGCAGGTAGCACTGCAGCACCCGTGCGCCGTCGTCCCCGGCCGCCTCGTCGTGGACCAAACCGGTGCCGGCGCGCAGCACGCCGACGTCCCCGGCCCGCATGAGCGCGCGGTCGCCCCAGCCGTGCCGCAGCGAGCCCGCGAGTACCACGGCGACGACGTCGACGGCGGCGTGCTCGTGCGCGCCGTAGGTCTCCCCCGGGCCCAGCCGGTCGTCGGACACCCGCAGCAGCGGGCCCAGCGACCCGTCGTCGGGGGCGAGCACGGTGTCCTGCTCCGGGGCGCTCACCGGCCGGGCTCCCGCCGGGGCAGCACCCCGAAGACCACGGCGGTGAGCAGGGTCCAGCCCAGCCCGAGCGCCCAGCCGCCGACGACGTCGGAGAGGTAGTGGACGCCGAGCCACATCCGGGTGAGGCCGACGAGCAGCACCAGCAGCGCGCCCAGCGCGCCCCACAGGCGTCGTCCCGGGGCGGAGAGCCGGGGCCAGGCGAGCACCAGCCCGATGGCGACCAGCGCGGCCACGCCCGAGGAGTGGCCGCTCGGGAAGCTGAGCGAGTCGTAGCCGGCGCCGCCCTCCTCGAACGGCGGCCGCACCCGGCCGAAGAACTCCTTGAGGAACGAGGTCAGGTGCCGGACGAACACCGCGGCCACGACCACCCAGACCAGCGCCCGCCAGTCGCGGCGGCGGGCCAGCCAGATCAGCACCGGCACGGCCACCAGGTACCGGACCACGGACAGCCCGGGCGCGGTGAGCACCTCCAGCAGCACGTCCAGCCAGCGGCTGCGGTCGTCGCCGGCGTACAGCGCCTCGCTGGCCCGGGTGTCCACGTCCAGCTGCCACGCCGCGCCGGTGCGCACCCCCAGCCCGAGCAGCGCCACCACCGCCGCGCACGCGGCGACGACCGACAGCGGGCCGGCGAGGGCACGGGGAGGGGCGACGGTGGTGCCACCGTCCGGGGGAACGCTCACCTCCCCACTCTCCCCGACACGCCCCGCGCGTGGCACGCTGACGCGGTGAGGAGCCGGGTGACCGACCGCCCGAGCGCGGCCACCCTCCGGCGGCTCGAGCGCTCGTCGGGGGCGCTGGCCACCCAGGCCGTCGCCCGCATGGACGACGAACTGCCCTGGTTCCGGACGATGCCGGCCGACCAGCGCTCGTGGGTCACCCTCGTCGCGCAGGCCGGCCTGGCCTCCCTCGTCGAGTGGTGCCGGCACCCCGGGCGGCCGCCGCGGCTGACCGGCGAGGTGTTCGGCGCCGCCCCCCGCGAGCTGGTGCGGGTGGTCGCGCTCAAGCAGACCGTCGATCTGATCCGGGTGACCGTGGAGACCCTCGAGGACCACGTCACCTCCGTCGCCGAGCCCGGCGACGAGGAGATGCTGAGCGGCTGGCCGTGCTCCAGTTCAGCCGCGAGGTCGCCTTCGCGACCGCGCACGTCTACGCCAGCTTCGCGGAGAACCGCGGCGCCTGGGACGCCCGGCTGGAGGCGCTCCTGGTCGACGCGCTGGTGCGGGGCGAGCGGTCCGAGGAGATCGGCGGCCGCGCCGCCGCCCTCGGCTGGTCGGCGCTCTCCCCCGTGACGGTCGTCGTCGGGGCGACGCCGGAGGGTGTCGCCGATCCGCACGCGGCCGTGCGCCGGGCGGCCCGGGCGCTGCGCAGCGACGTGCTGGTCGGCGTGCACGCCGACCAGCTGGTCGTCGTCCTCGGCGGGCCCGAGGAGCTCCCGCCGGTCGTGGCGCGGGTGGCCGAGGAGTTCGGTCCCGGCCCGGTGGTCTCCGGGCCGGTCGTCGACGGCCTGGGCCGGGCCGGGGAGTCGGCGGCGGCCGCGCTGGCCGGCCTCCGCGCGGCCCGCGCCTGGCCGGAGGCACCGCGGCCGGTCAGCGCCGACGCGCTGCTGCCGGAGCGGGCGCTGGACGGCGATCCGCTCGCGCGGGCGGCGCTGCGCGACGAGGTCGCCGTCCCCCTGCTCGCGGCCGGCAGCGGGGTGCTGGAGACGGTGCGCGCGGTGCTGGGCAGCGGCGGAAACCTCGAGGCCAGCGCCCGGGCGATCTTCGTCCACCCGAACACCGTCCGGTACCGGCTCAAGCGGGCCGCCGAGCTGACCGGGCTCTCCGCCACCGATCCGCGCGGCGCCTGGACGCTCCAGGTCGCGCTGGCCCTCGCGCACCTGGACCGCGAGCGCTCGCTCTGGGAGTAGGCCCGGCAGCTCCGTGTGGTCTCCACCACCGGACCCGGTGATTCGGCCCCCTGGGCACGCTCACGTTGTGGGAACCCTCCAAAGATCACCCGTGTGCTTTCGTGCCGCCCGCCACCGCGGCGGGCCGCCGTCTTTGGCACGGTGGACGAGTGCTCGCCGTTCTCGCCCCCGGTCAGGGAGCCCAGAAGCCCGGAATGCTCACCGACTGGCTGGAGCTCCCCGGGGCCGAGTCGTTCTTCCGCTGGGCCGGCGCCATCGCCGACGCCGACCTGCTGACGCTGGGCACCACCGGCGACGCCGAGGCGATCCAGGACACCGCGGTCACCCAGCCGCTGGTCGTCGCGATGAGCCTGTTCGTCGCCCGCGAGCTGGGCGGCCTGCCCGGCCCGGTCGCGCACAGCCCCTCGGCGGGCCGCGACGTCGTGATCGCCGGCCACAGCGTCGGCGAGCTGACCGCGGCGGCGCTCGCCGGGGTGCTCAGCGTCGAGGCGGCGATCGCGCTGACCGCCGTCCGCGGCCGGGCCATGGCCGCGGCCTGCGCCCAGACGCCGACCGGCATGTCCGCCGTCCTGGGCGGCGACCCCGACGAGGTGCTGGCCGTGCTCGAGCGGCACGGCCTGGCCCCGGCCAACCTGAACGGCGCCGGCCAGATCGTGGCGGCCGGCCCGCTCGACGGCCTGGCCGCGACTCAAGGCCGACCCGCCGGCCAAGGCCCGGGTCATGCCGCTGTCGGTCGCCGGGGCCTTCCACACCCCGTACATGGCCTCGGCCCGCGAGGAGCTCGAGGGGCTGGTCGACGGCCTGCGCCCGGCCGACCCGAGCCGGCTGCTGCTCTCCAACAGCGACGGCGCCGCGGTGAGCACCGGCGCCGAGGCGGTGCGCCGGCTGGTCAGCCAGATCACCAGCCCGGTCCGCTTCGACGCCTGCCTCGCGACGCTGCGGGACCTCGGCGTCACCGCCGTCATCGAGCTGCCCCCGGCCGGCGCGCTGGCGGGGCTGGCCAAGCGCGAGTGGAAGGGCGCCGGCGTCGAGATCCTCACCCTCTCCGGCCCGGCGGACCTCGACCGAGCCCGGGAGCTCATCGCCGCCGAGCGAGGTCGGGCCGAGGCCGAGCACCTGCCCGACTGGCGCGTCGTCGTCGCCCCCGCCCGCGGCACGGTGAGCCCGGCCGAGGTCGCCGAGGGCACCCGCCTGCCGGCCGGCAGCCCGCTGGGCTGCATCCGCGGCCGGCGCGAGGAGGTCAACGTGTCCGCCGCCTACGACGGCGTGCTCGCCGAGTGGCTGGTGCAGGAGGGCGACCTCGTCGACGCCGGCGACCCGATCGCCCGTCTCTACCCGGAGGTGTCCGCGTGACGACTCTCAAGCTCGCTACCGGCGCCCCCGGCGCGCGCATCCTCGGCCTCGGCGGCTACCGCCCCCGCCGCCGGGTGACCAACGACGAGCTCGCCTCAGTCATGGAGACCAGCGACGAGTGGATCCAGAGCCGGGTCGGCATCGCGGAGCGGCGCTGGGCCGACGACGACGAGACCCTCGTCGAGATGGCCACCGCGGCCGGCGGCAAGGCGATCGCCGCCAGCGGGCTGGCCCCCGACGAGATCGACCTCGTGATCCTGGCCAGCGCGAGCCTGCGCCGGCCCATCCCGGGCATCGGCCCGCAGGTCGCGCACCGCCTGGGCATCCCGCGCCCCGGCGCGCTGGACCTCAACGCCGGCTGCGCGGGCTTCTGCTACTCCCTCGGCCTGGTCTCCGACGCGATCCGCGCCGGATCCGCGCGCAACGCCGTCGTGATCGGCGTCGAGCGGCTCACCGACGTCACGGACATGACCGACCGGTCGACGGCGGTGATCTTCGCCGACGGCGCGGGAGCCGCCGTGGTCGGCGCCTCCGACGAGCCGGGCATCGGCCCGGTCGCGTGGGGAAGCGACGGCGACCAGCACTCCGCCATCGAGATCATCGACAGCGGGTTCATGGCGATGGCCGGCCAGGCCGTGTACCGCTGGGCCACGACCAAGCTCACCGACGCGCTGGCGCAGGCGATGGAGCGGGCCGGCGTCACCCCTGCCGACATCGACGTGTTCGCGCCGCACCAGGCCAACCTCCGCATCATCGAGTCGATGACCAAGAAGCTCGGCTTCGACGAGAAGACGGTGATCGCCCGCGACATCGTGCGCTCGGGCAACACCTCGGCCGCCTCCATCCCGCTCGCGCTCGGCGCGCTGATGGAGTCCGGCGAGGCGAAGTCCGGCGACCTCGCCCTGGTCCTCGGCTACGGCGCCGGCCTGACCTACGCCGGCCAGGTCCTCCGCCTCCCCTGAACCGCTCCACCACAGAACTCCGGGGCACCCCGTCCCGGCCGACGAAAGGACCCGCCGCGTGAGCAGCACCCAGGAGATCCAGTCCGGTCTGGCCGAGATCCTGGAGGAGGTCGCCGGTGTGACCCCCGCCGACGCCACCCCCGAGAAGTCCTTCACCGAGGACCTCGACGTCGACTCGCTGTCGATGGTCGAGATCGCCACCGCCGTCGAGGACAAGTTCGGCGTCGCCATCCCCGACGACGAGCTCGGCAACATCAAGACCGTCGGTGACGCCATCAGCTACATCGAGAAGAACCAGGGCTGACGCAGCCGACCCCCGGTCGCCCGACCGCAGCTCCAGGAGGAACAGCCATGAGCACGTCCGACGTCGTCGTCACCGGCCTCGGGGCCACCACCCCGCTGGGTGGCGACGTGCCCAGCACCTGGGACGCGCTGCTCGCCGGACGGTCGGGGGTCAGCCGCATCACCGACGACTGGATCAAGGAGTACCCCGCGCAGCTGGTCGCCCGGCTGAGCACCGACCCGGCCGAGCAGCTCGACCGGGTGCGCGCCCGCCGGCTCGACCGCAGCCAGCAGGTGGCGGTCGTCGCCGCCGAGGAGGCGTGGCGGGACTCCGGCGCCGGTGACGCCGGGGTCGACCCGCTGCGGATCGCGGTCGTCATCGGCACCGGCATCGGCGGCGCGCTGACCCTGCTCGGTCAGGACGACGTCCTGGAGGAGAAGGGCCCCAAGCGGGTCTCCCCCTTCACCATCCCGATGCTCATGCCCAACGGGCCGGCCGCCGCGGTCGGGCTCTCGATCGGCGCGAAGGGCGGCGTGCACGCGCCGGTCAGCGCCTGCGCCTCCGGCGCCGAGGCGATCCGCTGGGGCCTGGGACCTGCTCCGCTTCGACCGCGCCGACGTCGTCCTCGTCGGCGGCACCGAGGCCTGCGTGCACCCGCTGCCCATGGCCGGCTTCGCCGCGATGCGGGCGATGTCCACCCGCAACGACGAGCCCGAGCGCGCCTCCCGCCCGTTCGACAAGGCCCGCGACGGCTTCGTGCTCGGCGAGGGCGCGGCCGCGCTGGTCCTGGAGCGCGAGGACTCCGCGAAGGCCCGCGGCGCCCGCATCCACGCCCGCCTGGCCGGCGCCGCCGGCACCGCCGACGGCTACGACCTGGTCGCCCCGCACCCCGAGGGCGAGGGCGCCGCCCGCGCCATCACCGCGGCGCTGCGCGACGCCGGCCTGAGCCCGGCCGACGTCGGGCACGTCAACGCGCACGCCACCTCGACGCCGGTCGGCGACACCGCGGAGGCCGCCGCCATCCGCTCCGCCATCGGCGACCACGTGCTGGTCAGCGCCACCAAGAGCCAGACCGGCCACCTGCTCGGCGCCGCCGGTGCGCTGGAGTCGGTGTTCGCCATCCTGGCGCTGCGCGAGCAGGTCGTGCCGGCGACGGCCAACCTCGAGAACCCCGACGACGACGCCAACGTGCAGGCGCTCGACATCGTGCGCGGCGAGCCCCGCCGCGCCTCCCTCACCGCCGCGGTCAACGACTCCTTCGGCTTCGGCGGCCACAACATCGCGCTGGTGTTCACCACCGCCTGACGGCGAGCGCGATCCACCCGCACCACCCCTCTCGTGGAGGTCCCGTGACGACAGCGCCCGCCGCCCCGCTCCTTGCTACGCCGGACCCCCGCGACCCCGAGGACCGGCTCTCCCGGTTCTTCGACGAGGGGTCGATGGAGCTGCTGGCCTCCCGGGACACCTCGGGGGTGCTGGCCGCCCGCGGCCGGGTGTCGGGCAGCCGGGCGATCGCCTTCTGCACCGACGCCACCGTCATGGGCGGGGCGATGGGCGTGGACGGCTGCCGGCACATCGTCGACGCGATCGACACCGCGCTGCGCGAGCACGTGCCGGTCGTCGGCATCTGGCACTCCGGCGGCGCTCGGCTGGCCGAGGGCGTGACCGCGCTGCACGCCGTCGGCGAGGTGTTCGCCGCGATGGTGCGGGCCTCGGGCCGCATCCCGCAGATCTCGGTGGTGCTGGGCGCGGCCGCCGGTGGCGCGGCCTACGGCCCGGCGCTCACCGACATCGTGATCATGGGGCCGGCCGGGCGGGTGTTCGTCACCGGTCCCGACGTCGTCCGCTCGGTGACCGGCGAGAACGTCGACCAGGAGACCCTCGGCGGGCCGGACACCCACGGCCGCCGCTCCGGCGTCGTGCACGTCGTTACCGACTCCGAGCCCGCCGCGCTGGAGACCGCCCGCACCGCCGTGGACCTGCTCGCCGCGCAGGGCTCGTTCGCGCCGGCCGGTGACGCGCCGGACGTCGACCTCAAGGCACTGCTGCCCGAGCAGCCGCAGCGGGCCTACGACGTGAAGCCGCTGGTCGGCGCCGTCCTCGACGGCCCCGGCCTGGAGCTGCACCCGCGGTTCGCCCCGAACGTCGTCACCACGCTGGGCCGGCTGTCGGGCCGCACCGTCGGGGTGATCGCCAACAACCCGATCCGGCTCGGCGGCTGCCTGGACTCCGCGTCGGCGGAGAAGGCGGCCCGGTTCGTGCGGATGTGCGACGCCTTCGGGGTGCCGCTCGTGGTGCTCGTCGACGTGCCCGGCTACCTGCCCGGCGTCGGCCAGGAGTGGGACGGCGTGGTGCGCCGCGGCGCGAAGCTGCTGCACGCCTTCGCCGAGGCCGTGGTCCCGCGCGTGACGCTGGTGACCCGCAAGTCCTACGGCGGCGCCTACATCGCGATGAACTCCCGCTCGCTGGGCGCCACCGCAGTGTTCGCCTGGCCCGGCGCCGAGGTGGCGGTCATGGGCGCCAAGGCCGCCGTCGGCATCCTGCACCGCAAGAAGCTCGCCGCCGCCCAGCCCGGCGAGCGCGAGGCGCTGCACGCGCAGCTGGCCGAGGAGCACGAGCGGATCGCCGGCGGCGTGAACCGGGCCGTGCAGATCGGCGTCGTCGACGAGGTCGTGGACCCCGCGCACACCCGGCGCCGGCTGATCGCGGCGCTCACCGCCGCCCCGCACGGCCGCGGGGCGCACGGCAACATCCCGCTCTGACCACCCCCGCCACGATCAGGTGACCTGATCGTCGAGCGTCCTCCCCCACCGCGCACCACGAGGGAGGACGCTCGGAGCTGAGGGTGGACGCCGTCGGTGGCGGAGCACCACATGGAAGAGGTCGCCCGGGTGCCGCTTCCCCGCAGGCACCCGGACGACCCCGTCCAGGTCAGGTCTAGACGACCTGGTGCAGCCAGGTCACCGGGCTGCCGTCGCCGGCGTGCCGGTAGACCTCCAGGTCGGCGTCCCAGGGGGCGCCGAGGAGCTCATCGACCCCGTGCCGGAACGCCTCCGCGGAGGACGCCGTCGCCGCGAGGTGCCGCAGCTGCTGCTCGCTGATCATGATGTCGCCGTTGGCGCTGGTCGGCGCGCGGAAGACACCGTGGCCGGGCACGTACGACATGCGCTCGCCGTCGTTGCCGTGACTGGCTTCCTCGGTGACCTCGAAACGCAGCATCGGCCACTGGCGCAGGGCAGCCACCAGCCGGGCGCCGGTTCCCGGCGCCCCGGTCCAGGCCACCTCCGCACGGTAGGCACCGTGCGCGGCGGGCTGTTCGTCCCACGACAGGGAGACCGGCGCGCCGACGACGCGCTCGAGCGCCCATTCGACGTGCTGGCAGAGCGCCTTCGGGCACGCGTGCACGAAGACGACACCCTGGGTTGACCGTCGCTGCACGGGGCACCTCCATCGACTCGATCGGTCTCGTCTTCCCCTACGGACCCATCGATTCGGTGACTGGCTGTGTTCGGCAGTGGCGGAGCAGGGCTCCCGCGAACAGTCTGCACGATGGTGACCCGATCGCGCCAGCCCGAGTGGGGCGCTTGTGCCCGATGTGACAGGAGAGACCGGATCGGCCGCTTTCCCGCTGGTCAGCGGCCATAGCACGACACATGGCCGTCCGTCCAGGGCGTCCTCCGGGATCTGCGGCACCCGGCGGCGCGGGAACGCACCCTCGCGGGGAGCTCGGCGCGGCTGCTCCGCCAGGGCGTCCCGCTTGGTCACTCAGCGTAGGCGAAAGCGGCAACAGACAGTGGTACCGCCGGTACAGGGCGGCGTGTCGCGGCCGGGGTCAGGCGGCGATCAGGGCGAAGCGGTTGCCGCCGTCGGCCTTGGCCCGGTACATCGCGGCGTCCGCCCGGTGCATGAGCTCGGCGACGTCCTCCCCTGGCACGACGTCGGCGACGCCGATGCTGGCGGTGACGCCGCTGCCCGAGCCGACCAGCGCGACCGCCTGCCGCAGCCGCTCGGCGAGCAGCTCGGCGGAGAAGGTCTCGGTGACGTCGGCGAGGACGGCGAACTCGTCGCCGCCGAGCCGGGCGACGGTGTCGGTCTCGCGGAGGACGCCGCCCAGGATGGAGGCGACCGCCTTGAGCATCGCGTCGCCGGCGGCGTGGCCGTCGCGGTCGTTGACGCCCTTGAAGCCGTCCAGGTCGACCAGGCAGACCACCGAGCGGTGCCCCCAGGCGGCGGCGTCGACGGCGCCGGAGAGCCGCTCGACCAGCGTGCGGCGGTTCGGGATGCCGGTGAGCGGGTCGGTCGAGGCGAGCGTCGTCTGCGTGCTGATGAGCAGGACCTGCCGGTCGTGCGCGGCCCAGGAGTTGGCCGAGGCCATCGTGCAGATGAGGGTGAAGGCGACCAGGACGGCGATGAAGAAGGCTCCCGACGTGGTGAGCCCCGACGTCCCGAAGAGCACGACGTAACCGGCGGTCATGACCGAGCCCATGGCGACCACGCCGTAGGGCGGGTAGGCCGCGGCCATGTAGGTGAGGGTCAGGAACAGCATGGCGTCCAGCGGGCTGGACGCGCCCCCGTCGATCCAGGTCGCCGTGAGGATGACCGCGCTCGTGCCGAGGGTCCAGAGGTAGAACATGGTGGGGCCGCGGTGGTCGCGCATCATCGCCGGCAGCGGCAGGAGCAGCAGCAGCGGGGAGCCGAGCACCACGACGCCGGCCATGCCGAGGATCACCGGGTGCTGGCGGCCGGGGGTCTCGGTGACGAGGGCGTAGACGCCGACGGCGAGCGCGCAGAGCTCGCTGAGCAGGATGCCGTAGCGCACGTGCCGCACCCAGAAGGCGACGCGGTCGTCGTCCTCCGCGAGCGGACGGTAGAGCCCGTCGCGCAGCACGCCGAGGAGCCGGCGGAGGGCACCCGCTCGGCGGGGCCCCGCCGGTCCGCCGCGGCGGCGGCGATCTCCGGTGAACGCGCTGGTCACACCGGTGATGTCGACCTCCCCCGACGGTCGCTTGACTCCCCTCACCCCCGGGGGTGAGCCACGTCTCCCCGCGGACAGGTACTCACGCACGCCTGCCGGCCACCCGCCCGGGGTAGGCGAACGGTCATGGGACGACACCAGGGCATGGCCGACGCCGGCCGCGACGAGGTGCGCACGCGGGTGCTCGCGGCGTGGGACTCCTTCATCGGCCAGGCCGAGGGCATCGACCTCGAGCGCCCGTCCCGGTTGCCGGGGTGGCGGGCGCACGAGATCTGCGTGCACCTGGGCTGCTGGGACGACCACGCGGCGATGGCCGACCTCGTCGCCTCCGCCCGGACCGGCGCCACCGGGGCCCAGCCGGATCCCGACGCGGTCAACGCGCGGATCACCGCCGCGCACGCGGCGGCGTCGCGCGAGGAGGTGCTCGCCGCCCTGCACCGCAACCGCGAGGCGACGGCGCGCTACCTGGCCGAGGCGCCGGTCGAGCTCGACACCGCGCCGACGGTGTCCGTCGTCGGGCGCCTCCCGCTGCTCAGCGTCGTCCTCGGGCAGGCCTACGAGCTGGCCGTGCACGGGCTGGACCTGGTCTCCTGCGGCGCCGAGCCCCCGCCGGCCGACGTGCTGCAGTCGGGGCTGGCGGCGCTCGTCGACGTCACCGGCGCCCTGGCCACGTCGTGCGGCATCACCGGCCGGGTCACCCTGGCGACGCCGGACGGCGGCTGGTCCTTCGACGCCGATCCGGAGGGGTGGCGGGTCTCCCCCGTGCCCGCCGGCGCGCACGAGGGCCCGGCGGTGGAGGGCTCGGCGGAGCTGCTGCTCGAGGCGGCGTCCGGCCGGATCAACCCGGTGCCCGCCGCGGCCCGGCGGCAGCTGCGGGTGCACGACGTCGGCGGCCTGCTGCAGCTGGCACCGATCGTCCAGAAGGTGCCGGGCATCCCGGGCGGCCCGATCCTGCAGCTCGCGGCCCGCACGATGGGCGGCCCGGCGGCCGCGCTGGGCCGGCTGTTCAGGAGGGGCTGAGGCCCGCCCGGCGGCGGCGGAACCACACCACGCCGGCCAGGACGAGCGCGGCCAGCGGCAGGGCGACGGCCGCCGTAGCGCCGGACACGAGCGCCGGGGCGGAGGCGCCCACCCCGACCTGGACGACGGTGCTCGGGAGGATGCCGAGCGCGGTGGCCGCGGCATAGGGCAGCAGCCGCATCGCGGTCAGACCCGAGCCGTAGCTGAGCACCACGAACGGGACGACGGGGATCAGCCGCCCGACCAGCAGCGCGACGAACCCCCGGTCGACCAGGAGCCGGTCCAGCCGGTCCAGGCGCGGGCCGGCCAACCGGGTGACCGCGGACCGGCCGAGCCAGCGGGCCAGCCCGAAGCCGAGGACGGCGGCGACCATCGCGCCCCCCAGCGCCACCAGCAGGCCGGGCAGGAACCCGGCGACGACGCCGAGCAGCACGGAGACCGCGGTGCGCGGCACGGGTGCGGTGAGCACGAGCGCGACCGCGCCGACGAGCGCGGCCCAGCCGACCGCGCCGGCGCCGTCCAGTCGGCCGCGGACGGCGTCGACGTCCGGCAGGTCGACGGTCAGCGCGACGACCGCCCCGGCGGCGAGCAGCAGGACCAGCAGCGCGGCCCGCAGCCAGGTGGTGTCAGCTCGTCCCGGCGCCCGCACCGCCCCATGGTCCGGTACGGGCACGTGCCGGGTGCTCAGCAGCTGCCGAGGGAGATGCCGCGCTGGCTCAGCCAGGGCGCCGGGTTGACGCGGTTGGCGTACAGGCCGCCGGTGTGCACCTCGAAGTGCAGGTGCGGGCCGGTGGACTGACCCCGGTTGCCGACCTCGGCGATCTGCTGACCCGTGGAGACGCTCTGGCCCGCGCTGACGAAGAACTGGTTGACGTGGCCGTAGATCGTGATCGTGCCGTCGCGGTGCTGCAGGGCGACGGCCAGGCCGAAGCCGCTGGCCGGGCCGGCCTGGAGCACCACGCCACCCTCGGGGGCGTAGACCGGCGTGCCGATGGGTGCGGCGATGTCGACGCCTGCGTGCAGCGTGCCCCACCGGGAGCCGTAGCAGGAGGTGACCCGCCCGCTCGTGAGCGCCACGGCACCGGACGGTGCGCTCATCGCCCCCGCCGCGGCGCCGCCGGAGCGGGACGCGGCACCTGAGGGCACGTTGGACGTCGTGACGGCGTTCGCGGCGGCGGCGGCCGCGAGCTCGCGCAGCTGCTGGGCCTCCCATGCCTCGGCCGCGTCGCGGGCACCCTGCATCTGCAGGAGCGTGATCTCGGCGGCGCGCAGCTGCTGGTCCAGCCCGGCCTTCTCGGCCGCCAGGGCGTCGAAGCGCTCCTGGGCTCCCGAGAGCTGGGCCTCGGCGGCGGCCTGGGCCTCCGCGGCGGCGACGGCGGCCCGGTCGCGTTCGGCAACCGACGCCTGCGCGGCGCGCTCGGCACGCGCCTGCGCGGCCTCGACGACCTCCATGGCCGCGAGGACCTCGGCGCGGCCTCCGGCGAGCACGTCCAGCGTGGCGGCCTGCTGGAGCAGCTCCCCCGGGCCCCGGGCGTCGAGGAGCAGGCCGAGGTCGCCGAAGGTGTCCTGCCCGCCGCCCATGTACGCCTGGCGGCCCACCGTCGCGACGTCCTCCTCGGCCTCGCCCACCGCCCGCTCGGCCTCCGCGAGCGCGGCGGCGGCCGCCTCGGCCTCCCGGGTGGCGGTGTCAAGGGCGGCCTGGGCCGCGAGCGCTTCCCCGCTGGCGGCCTCCGCCTCGATCGCCATCCGCTGGAGGTCGTCCTCCGCCTCCGCGACACGTGCGCCGAGCGCGGCGATCTGCGCGGCGACGGCGTCGTGCTGCGCACGGGCCTGGTCGACACGTGCGTCGTCGGCGGGGGCGGCCGAGGCCGCGGGTGCCCCGAGGAGCGCCGCGGCGAGGACGGCGCTCGTGGCGAGGGACGTCCGCAGACGTCGTCGGCGGGACGGGGACGTGGTGGTCCGGCGGTGCGAGCTCGCCAACGCGACGGTTCTCCATTCCTCTCAGGACCGCGGTGGGTCCCGGGGGTCGCGGCGGCCGTCGGGCCGGCGCGTGCGGCGGGGTCCGCCCGGGGCGCCCGGTGTCGAGGCCCGGGCCCGGTGGACCGCGGACGACGGTAGTGCCAGCGGGCGGTCATGTCACAGGGCGATAACGGCGCGCACCGCGTCGGCCGGCGGACTCGCCGACGCGACCAGCGCGCGGGCCGCGGATGTGATCCCGGCCTCTCTGGCAGGCTGGGGACGACGGGGCGGTAGCTCAGCTGGTCAGAGCATGGGACTCATAATCCCTGGGTCGTGGGTTCGAGCCCCACCCGCCCCACCGCGCCGAGCGACGAGGAACGGAGGCAGTTCCCATGCCCCAGTCAGCCACCCCCGCCCGGATCGCCGTCGTCGCCTCCCGCTGGCACGCCGACATCGTCGACCGGTCCGTCGAGGCCTTCGGCGAGGTCGTCGAGGCCGCCGGGCACCCCGCGCCGGACGTCGTGCACGTGCCGGGCGCCTTCGAGATCCCGCTGACCGTCCAGCGGCTGGCGCGAAGCGGCGGGTACGACGCCATCGCGGCGGTCGGGCTCGTCGTGAACGGTGGCATCTACCAGCACGAGTACGTCGCGTCGGCGGTCATCAGCGGGCTCATGCAGGTCCAGCTCGCCACCGGCGTCCCCGTGCTCTCCGGCGTCCTGACGCCGCTGCACTTCCACGAGCACGAGGAGCACGTCGCCTACTTCACCCGGCACTTCCGCACGAAGGGCGCCGAGCTGGGCAACGCGGCCCTCGCCGTCCTGGCCGCTGCCGACCCCCCGGCCGGCTCGTGAGCACGCCCTCCCCCGACGTCGTCGCCGCCCGGGTGCAGGCGGTGCTCGACATCCCCCTGCACCGGTTCCTCGGGATGCAGCTCCGCGACCCCGCCGACCCCTCCGCCGGCATCTGGTTCCCGGTCGACGGGCCGGCGCAGAACCAGGTCGGCGTCCTGCACGGCGGGGTGATCTACACGCTGATGGACGTCGCCGGCTTCCTCGCGCTGCTGCCGTCGCTGTCCGACGAGGAGCACGCGGTCACCCACGACCTCACCGTCTCCCTCATGCGGCCGGTGGCCGCGGGCAAGCGGGTCGACCTCACCGGCACGGTGCTGCGCCGCGGCCGCGCGGTGGCCTTCCTGCGCGCGGAGGCCACCGTCGACGGCGAGGTCGTCGCCGCCGCGCAGGTCACGAAGAGCGTCGTCCGGGCGAGCTGATCACCAGAGCGACATCGAGCGCCGGAAGATCCCGGCGATGTCGTCCTCGGTGACCTCCTTCGGGCAGGTCGCCAGCAGCCGCTGCTGCTTCATCGTGCCCTCGACCAGGTCGGGGACGTCCCCCTCGGAGAACCCGACCGCCCCGACTCCGTTCGGGATGTCGATGTCGCGCATCAGCTCGGCCAGCACGGTGGGCAGGAACTCCGCGGCGTCCGAGGGCCGGTCGGCGTCGGGTGCCAGCAGCTGCGCCACCCGGACGTGCCGCTCGGGCGAGGCGTCGAAGGTGAACCGGAAGGCCTCCGGCGCGGTCAGCGCCACCGACATCCCGTGCGGCACCATCGGCTCGCCCGCCGGGTAGTCCTTCGGGTGGAAGTCCCGCACCTGCCCCGCGATCGGGTAGGCGTTGGCGTGCGGGATGTGCACCCCCGCGTTGCCGAAGCCCATGCCGGCGAAGGTCGCCGCCATCGCCATGTCCGCCCGCGCCTGCTCGTCGTCCCCGTGCCGCACCGCCTGCCGGAACGACCCGGCCAGCAGCGACAGCGCCTTCTCCGACCACATGTCCGAGATCGGGTTGGACCCGCAGTACGGCACCCTCTGCTCGGGCGTCTTGTGCTCGTAGGTCGTGTACCAGCGCGCGGTGTAGCTCTCCAGCGCGTGGCAGAGGATGTCCATGCCCGCGGCGGCGGTCACCCCCGGCGGCTGGGTCAGCGTCAGCGCCGGGTCGATCACCGCCATCGTCGGCCGCAGCCGCGCGTGGCTGATCCCGGTCTTTACCCGCGCGGAGATCACGTCCATCACGCAGATCGTGGTGCTCTCCGCACCCGTCCCGGTGGTGGTCGGGACGGCGATCAGCGGCTTGAGCTGCTCCGGCGGCGCCTCCCCCTTCCCGACCGGCACGTTGACGTAGTCCATGAGCTCGCCGGGGTTGGTCGTCAGCAGGTTGATCGCCTTGGCGGTGTCGATGCTCGAGCCGCCCCCGACCGCGACGAAGGCGTCCCACGGCCCGGTCGAGCGGGCCTCCTCGATCGCCGCGATCAGGCTCTGGTCGGTGGGCTCGACGTGCACGCCGTCGAAGACCCGCGCCTCGATGCCGAACGTGTCCATCTGGTCGGCCACCCGCTGCGGCAGCCCGGTGGCGGCCACCCCGGCGTCGGTGACCACCAGCACCCGCTTCACCCCGTAGCGGCTGAGATCGAAACCGATCTCGTCCGAGGCGCCCGTCCCGAACTTCAGCTGGGGAGCGCCGTAGGTGAAGACCGACTCGGGGACGGCGGGCTGGAGCGTGCTCATGGCGGACCTCTCGGCGATCGGCGGGTGCGGAGCGGTTGCGTCGAATGTGGCAGATGGTTGTGATCGGCACCACACCGGCGAATAGTCCGGACCGACCCGCTCCCCAGCCCAGGAGGCCCCCGTGACCGACGCGACCCCGACCGCCCCCGCCCTCACCGAGCTGCTGAAGGACGCCCCGACGAACTGGGGCAAGTGGGGCGACGACGACGAGGTCGGCGCCCTGAACTACCTCGGCGCGGAGCAGGTGCTGGCCGCCGTCCGTCTGGTGAGCGCGGGCAAGGTGTTCACCCTCCAGCGGCTCATCGGCGACCCGAAGGGCGACCCCGTCTGGCCCGGCCGCACGCCCGCCGTCCGCACCCAGGTCCTGGACGAGAGCGACTGGGACGAGGGCGGCAAGGGCGCGGCGTTCCCCGGCGGCCTGCACTACGCCGACGACAAGATCGACGCCTACCTGCAGGGCTCCACGCAGTACGACGCGCTGGGCCACCTCTGGTACGACGGCAAGATCTGGAACGGCTACGACGCGCGCAGCACCGTCGGCGGCCTGGAGAAGGCCAGCGTGCTGCCGATCGCCGAGCGCGGCATCGTCGGTCGCGCGGTGCTGCTCGACATGGCCCGCTTCCGCGGCAAGGAGACCCTCGACAAGGGCGAGACCTTCACCCACGAGGACCTGGAGCAGTGCGCCGCGGCCCAGGGCGTCGAGCTGCGGAAGCGCGACATCCTGATCATCCGCACCAACTTCCTGCAGCTGTTCCACGAGCAGGGCGACGCGTTCTACGAGGGCTTCAACGAGCCCGGCCTGGTCTACAGCCCCGAGCTCGTGCAGTGGTTCCAGGACATGGAGATCCCCAACCTGGTCACCGACACGATCGCCAACGAGGTCACCTACGACCCGAACAACGGCGTCGCCCTGGTCCTGCACAGCGCCCTCATGCGCAACCTCGGGGTCACCCTCACCGAGATCGCCGACCTGGAGAAGCTGGCCGCCGACTGCGCCGACGACAAGCGGTACGAGTTCCTCTACGTCGCGGCGCCGCTCAAGGTGGCCAAGGCCGCCGGCACGCCGGTCAACCCCGTCGTCATCAAGTAGCCGCCCGGTGAGCGCGTACGACGAGCGGCCCTGGCTGGCGCGCTACGGGGACCAGCCGGCCGACTACGAGATCGAGTTCGACGACGCCCTGACCATGTTCCGCGCCGGGGTGGCGCGCGATCCGTCCGCGGTGGCCCTGCGCTACTTCGACGGCGTGCTCACCCGGCAGGAGCTGGACGAGCTCAGCGACGGCCTGGCCGCGGGGCTGCTCGCGTCGGGCTTCCAGCGGGGCGACCGGCTGGCGGTCTACCTGCAGAACGTGCCGCAGTTCGTCATCTCCATGGTGGCGGCCTGGAAGGCCGGCGGCGTCATGGTGTCGATCAACCCGATGAGCCGGGCCCGGGAGCTGTCGTACCTGCTCGAGGACTCCGGCGCGACGGTCCTGGTCTCCCTCGAGTCGCTGTACGCGGAGATCGCCGCGGACGTCGTCCCGGACACCGACGTGCGGCTGGTCCTCACCACCAGCGAGCTGGAGTTCCAGACGCGGGACGACCAGCGGCTGTTCGCGGGCCTGGAGCGGCAGCGGCACGAGGGCACGACGGACTTCTCCGAGTTCGTCGCCGAGCACCGGGGGTCGGCGCCGCCCCCGGTGTCCCTCGCGCCCGACGACGTCGCGTTCCTGACCTACACCTCGGGCACGACCGGGGTGCCCAAGGGGGCGATGAACACCCACCGCAACGTCGTCTTCACCGCGCAGGTCTACCGGGACTGGGTGCACGCCGGCCGGGACGGCGCCATCTTCGGCATCGCCCCGCTGTTCCACATCACCGGCCTGATCGGGCACATCGCGGTGAGCATGCTGGCGCCGGCGCCGCTGGTGCTGGCCTACCGGTTCGAGCCGCAGGTGGTGCTCGACGCGCTCCTGGAGCACCGGCCGGCCTTCACGATCGGGGCGATCACCGCATTCAGCGCGCTGCTCAACGCGCCGGGGTTCACCCGGGACCACTTCGCGTCCTTCACCTCGATCTACTCCGGCGGCGCGGCGATCTCGCCGACGGCCGAGCGGGGGTTCTTCGAGGCCACCGGCAAGCAGGTGCACAACGCCTACGGTCTGACCGAGACGACCTCGCCGATGACGGTCACGCCGTTCGGCTCCCCGTCACCGGTCGACCCGACCTCGGGCGCCCTGTCGGTCGGGGTGCCGGCGCCGAACACGATCGTCCGCATCCAGGACGACGAGGGGAACGACCTGCCGCTGGGCGAGATCGGCGAGATCGTCGCGGACGGCCCGCAGGTGGTGGCCGGCTACTGGGGCAAGCCCGAGGAGACGGCGGCGAACCTGCCCGGCGGGGCGCTGAAGAGCGGCGACGTCGGCTTCATGGACCCCGACGGCTGGGTGTTCATCGTCGACCGCAAGAAGGACATGATCAACGCGTCGGGCTACAAGGTGTGGCCGCGCGAGGTCGAGGACGTCCTGGCCGAGCACCCCGCCGTCCGGGAAGCGGCGGTGGTCGGGGTCCCCGACGAGAAGCGCGGGGAGACGGTCAAGGCGTTCGTCAGCCTCAAGCCCGGGACGTCGGCGACCGAGGAGGAGCTCATCGCGCACTGCAAGGAGCGGATGGCGGCCTACAAGTACCCGCGCAGCGTCGTCCTCGTGGACGAGCTGCCCAAGACGGTGACCGGCAAGATCCTCCGCCGGGAGCTGCGCGACGCCTGACCCGCTCAGTCGTCGTCCGCCGGGGGTGGCTCGGGGTCCACGTCGCGGTCCCCGAGCTCCCGGCGGTCGGCGTTCCGGATGGCCAGGCCGAGCACGACGGCGGCCGTGGCGGCCAGCAGCGCCCAGCCGATGAGCACCCACACCCACCACGACACGGATCCCCCACGCGCTCACCCCCGTGGTGACGCTCGGACATCACGAGGTTACGAAGGGTGGTACGACCGCGCAGAACACGAACGGGTGGAATGCCCGGCCACGGCTCCGAGCGTCCGCCCGCCCGGCCTGGGTAGCAAGCACCGCATGAGCGCCGACACCGGACCCCGCACGCACGTCCTCGGCGGCCGGTACGCCCTCGAGCACGTGCTCGGCCAGGGCGGCATGGGCACCGTCTGGCTGGCCACCGACCTCGTCCTCGAGCGCCAGGTGGCGGTCAAGGAGGTGACCTTCCCGCTGCACGTCACCGACGAGGAGCGGGCCGTCCTCCACGAGCGGACGATGCGGGAGGCGCGCGCCGCCGGGCAGCTCGACCACCCGCACGTCACCACGGTCTACGACGTCGTCGAGGCCGACGAGAGGCCGTGGCTGGTGATGAAGCACGTCGCCGCCCGCAGCCTGCAGGAGATCCTCGAGGAGCGCGGCCCGCTGCCGCCGGCAGAGGTGGCCCGCATCGGGCTCGACGTGCTGGACGCCCTGGAGGCGGCGCACGCGCTCGGCATCGTGCACCGCGACGTGAAGCCGGCCAACGTGCTGGTCGGCCCGGACGGCGCGGCCTGCCTGACCGACTTCGGCATCGCCACCACCACCGGCGACTCCAGCCTGACCTACGCAGGGCGCGCTGATCGGCTCGCCGTCCTACATGGCCCCGGAACGGGCACACGGCGACGAGCCCCGCCCACCGGTCGACCTGTGGTCCCTGGGCGCGACCCTCTACGCGGCCGTCGAGGGGCGACCGCCGTTCGACGCCGGCGACTCGATGGCCACCCTGCTGGCCGTCGTCTCCGAGCACCCGGCGCCGGTGCTGCGGGCCGGCCCCCTGGACCCGGTGCTGCGCGGCCTGCTGACCAAGGACCCGGCGCAGCGCACCGACGCGGCCACCGCCCGCGCCCAGCTCACGCGGGTGGCGGCCGGCCGCACACCGGCGCCGGCGGCTCCCCCGCCGCCCCCGCCGGCTCCCGGGCCGGTGCCGGGCAACGCGCCGGAGCGCATCGAGGTCGCGGACCTGCTCGCGCTCGCGTCGGCGTCCCGCTCACTGCTCGGGTCCGTCGCCCGCGACGCCCGCGACCAGGCGCGGCACCTGGCCGACCACCGGCGGGAGCGGAAGGCGGCACCGCGCCCCCGGCGCCGGCGGTTCAAGCGCCGCTGGGTGGTCGTCCCGGTCGCGGTGACCGGGCTCCTCCTGCTGCTCGCGGTCGTCGGCGCGGTCGTGGCCGTCGGTGCCCTGCTCGGCTGACCGGGTGCCGGCCGGTCAGCCCACTCGCGGCACGAACCGGCCGGTCGCCGCGGCGTAGCCGTCGTACGCGGCGCCGTGCACGGCGCGCAGGTAGGGCTCCTCGACCGCGCGCACCTGCAGCTGGACCGCGACGACGAGGGCCACCAGGGCCAGCGCGCTCACCCAGGTCGGCACCAGCAGGACGACGCCGAGCTGCGCGGTGACCATCGCGGTGAAGATCGGATTGCGCACGAGCGCGAACACCCCGGACGTGACCAGTTCGGTGCGCTCACCGGGATCGACCCCGATCCGCCACGACGAGCCCATGCCGGTCTGCGCCGCCAACGTCGCGGCGAAGCCGGCGAGCGCCACGAGCAGCCCGACGACCTCGACGGCGAGCGGCGGATCGGCCGGCACGGCGCCGGCCACCGCGAGCACCGGGCCGGCCAGCCCCAGCACCATCGCGACGACGAACAGGACGCCGCCCCACCACCCCGCGTCGGCGGGCGTCCCGGAGATGCCGCGGAACCCGGCCGAGCCGGTCCGCCGCAGCTGCACCCAGGACCGGACGCCGAACAGCACGACGAGGGCCACGACGTACAGGACCAGCGCGACGACGGTCATCGCTCGACCCCCGCACCGGAGGTGGGGCACAGCGCGACGGCGTCGCCGGTGGCCGCGAGCAGCCGCTCGGCCGACGCCAGCACGTCCACCAGCTCGCCGGGGTGGGCGAGCGACCACATCGTGGCCCGGCCCGCCGGCCGGGAGGCGACCAGGCCGCAGTCCCGCAGGCAGGCGAGGTGCGCGGAGACGGTCGACTGCGCGAGGCCGAGGTGCTCGGTCAGCTCGACGACCCTGTGCTCACCGCCGGCCAGGTGCCGCAGGATCGCGAGGCGGGCCGGCTCTCCCAGGCTGCGGAACAGGCTCGCGGCCGTGGACATCGCCGCCGCTTCATCGACGGGCGGTCCCTGCGTCGTCCGTGCATTCATCGTCATGCGGCGATGATAGCGGTGGCACCCGATCGCCGGAAGGCGGATCAGAAGTCAAGTCGCCTTGACATGCGCGGATCAGTCAAGCACGCTTGACGTGTCAAGCTCGCTTGACCAGTCGAGGAGCCATGGAGAACACCGTCAAGGAGCTGCGCACGGCCGCGGGCCTGTCGCAGCGGGAGCTCGCGGAGGCGCTCTCGGTGTCCCGGCAGACCGTCAACTCCATCGAGACCGGTCGCTACGACCCCTCGCTCCCCCTGGCCATCGCCATCGCCCGGCACTTCGCCCGCACCGTCGAGGAGATCTTCCATGTCGACTGACCAGTTCACCGGCAAGCAGCTGGCCGCGTTCCTGCTGGTCTCCGGCTCGACGCTGGCGGTCGTCGTCACCGTCGGGTTGCTGCTGCGCGAGCACGGCCCGGGCAACATGGGCGACGGCCTGCTGCAGGGTGCCGCGTTCGGCCTGGTGGTCGCCGCCGTGATGACTTGGCGGGTGTCCCGGCGCCCCGACCGCGCCACCACCTTCGAGCGCGCCTGGACGCAGACCGGCGACGAGCGGGACGACGCCGTCCTCACCCGGGCCCTGGCGGTGCTCGGCCTCGCCGCCTGCCCGCTCACCGCGATAGCCGCGATCGCGATCGCCTTCGGCGCCTCCGTCGAGATGTGCCTGGCGCTCCTGCTGTTCGCCGAGATCGGCGTCGGCGCCGTCGCCTTCGCGGTGGTCGCCCGCAGGACCTGACCGTTCGCCGTGCCGGGCCCGGCGTCCTGGGTGAGGCTGGGGACATGACGACTCCCGAGCCCCAGCCCCGCGACATCGCCCTCGAGCAGGAGACCCCCGAACTGGCCGCCGACCTGGAGGCGCAGAGCGAGCCCGAGGGCTCGACCGACGAGGCCGTCGGCGGCGCCCACCCGTCCTGATCCGCGGGTGAGGGCGGCGGCTGCGCGGGTAGGTCCCGGCCCATGCGCAGCGCCGACCTCCTCCGGTACGCCTACGGCCAGATCCACGAGACCCTGGCGGCGACCGTCGGCGGCCTGACCGCCGACGACCTCGCCGCCCGACCCGCCCCCGACGCCAACCCGATCGGCTGGCTGGCGTGGCACCTCGTCCGCGTCCAGGACGACCACGTCTCCGAGGTCGCCGGCCACGAGCAGGTGTGGACGGCCGACGGCTGGGCCGACCGGTTCGACCTGCCCTTCGACGCCTCCGAGACCGGCTACGGGTTCGACGCCGAGCAGGTCGGCCGGGTCCGCGTGCCGTCGGCCGACCTGCTCGTCGGCTACGCCGCCGCGGTCTCGGCGCGCACGGCGGAGTTCCTCGACGGGCTCACCGACAGCGACCTCGACCGCGTCGTCGACGAGCGCTGGGACCCGCCGGTCACCCTCGGGGTCCGGCTGGTGAGCGTGCTGTCCGACGACTTCCAGCACCTCGGCCAGGCCGCCTACGTGCGCGGGCTGCTGACCAGCTGAGGGACCACCCGGGCGGCCAGTTCCCCGAGCAGGCGCTCCGGCTCGGCGAGGCAGCGACCGGCGTCGGGTTCGACCTCGGTGAGCGCGTGCGCGGCGGCGAACCCCGCGGCGCCGAGCTGGTCGGCGCCCAGCGCCACCCGGCCTGCGAGCGCCAGGCAGGGCACCCCCGCCGCGGCCGCCCGCCGCGCCACCTCCGCCGGCGCCTTGCCGCGCAGCGTCTGCGCGTCCAGCGACCCCTCCCCGGTGATCGCCAGCGCCGCCCCGGCCACGGCGTCGGAGAGCCCGACGAGGTCGCACACCAGTCCGGCCCCCGAGACCAGGCGGGCACCGACGGCCAGGGCACCGGCCGCCGTCCCGCCCGCTCCCCCGGCGCCCGGGGTCGCCGCGACGTCGGCACCCAGGTCGCGGGCGAGGACGACGGCGTAGCGGCCGAGCGCCGCGTCCAGCGCGCGCACGTCGTCGGCCGAGGCGCCCTTCTGCGGGCCGAAGACGTGCGCCGCCCCGGCCGGTCCGGTCAGCGGGTTGTCGACGTCCGAGGCGACGACGAGCACCACTCCCGCCAGGCGCGGGTCCAGGGCGGAGGCGTCGATCCGGTCCAGGCGCGCCAGCCCTGCCCCACCGGGCGGCACCTCCCGGCCGGCGGCGTCCAGCAGCCGCACCCCGAGCGCCTGCAGCATGCCCGCGCCGCCGTCGGTGGTCGCGCTGCCGCCGATGCCCAGCACGATCCGCCGGGCCCCCGCGTCGAGGGCGTGCCGCACGAGCTCCCCCACCCCGCGCGTGGTCGCGGTCAGCGGGGCTGGCCGGTCGAGCAGCCCCAGCCCCGCGGCGGTCGCGAGCTCCAGCACCGCCGTCGTCCCCCGGAGGGCGAGCTCGGCCTCCACCGGCCGCCCGTCGGGCCCGGTCACCCCCACCGCCCGCGGCCCCCACCCGGCCCGCAGCGCGGCGGCGACGGTGCCCTCTCCCCCGTCCGCGACGGGGCGCAGCGCCAGCTCGGCACCGGGTACCGCCCGGGCGACGCCGGCGGCGATCGCGTCGGCCGCGCGGTCGGCGGACAGGCTGCCCTTGAAGGAGTCGGGGGCCACCACGATCCGCACGACGAGCAGCATGCCCGCAAGCGTCGTAGCGTCCCGCAGGTGACCGCCGCGAGCCCTGACTTCTACCTGCTGGACGAGCTGCTCTCCCCGGAGGACAAGGAGATCCGCGACCGGGTGCGCGCCTTCTGCCTGCAGGAGGTCGAGCCCACCATCAACGAGTACTGGGACCGGGCGGAGTTCCCCTTCGAGGTCGTGCCGAAGCTGGCCGGGCTCGGCGTCGTCGGAGGGACCATCGAGGGCTACGGCTGCCCGGGCATGAGCAACGTCGCCGCGGGCCTGGTCGCCGCCGAGTTCGCCCGGTCCGACGGCAGCATCGGCACGTTCAACGGCGTGCACAGCTTCCTGGGCCATGCAGTCGATCGCGGTGCTCGGCTCGGAGGAGCAGCGCCGGCGCTGGCTGCCGGAGATGGCGCGGCTGGACAAGATCGGCGCCTTCGGGCTCACCGAGCCCGAGCACGGCTCCGACGCGGTCGGTCTGGAGACCTCCGCCCGCCGGGACGGCGACTCCTTCGTGCTCAACGGGCGGAAGAAGTGGATCGGCAACGGTTCGATCGCCGACTACGTGATCATCTGGGCGCGCGGCGAGGACGGCGCCGTGGGCGGCTACGTCGTCGAGACCGGCGGGCGGGACGGGCAGCTCGAGGGCTACGACGCGACGGTCATGACCGGGAAGACGGCGCTGCGCGCGGTGTGGCAGGCCGAGATCACGCTGACCGACGTCCGCGTGCCGGTGGAGAACAAGCTGGCCGAGTGCCACTCGTTCAAGGACGTCTCCCGGATGCTCGACCGCACCCGGTACACCGTGGCCTGGCGGGCGCTGGGGCTGGCGATGGCCTCCTACGAGCTGGCGCTGGCGCACGCCCTGCGGCGGGAGCAGTTCGGCCAGCCCATCGCCGGCTTCCAGCTGGTGCAGGACAAGCTGGCGCGGATGCTCGCCGAGATCACCTCGATGCAGCTGATGTGCTGGCGGCTGTCCACGCTCGCCGACGCCGGCCGGATGACGGCGGCGATGGCCTCGCTGGCCAAGATGAACCACGCGGCCAAGGCGCGGGCGATCGTCGCGGACGCCCGCGACATCCTCGGCGGCGACGGGATCCTGCTCGAGCACCACGTCGCGCGGCACCACGCCGACATGGAGGCGATCTTCACGTTCGAGGGCACCGACTCGGTGCAGGCGCTGATCATCGGCCGGGAGGTCACCGGGATCTCGGCGATCAGCGGGCGGCGCCCCGAGCGGTGAGGCGCGGGCGCCGCGGAGCGGTCAGCGGGCGGAGGTGAGCGTCCGGCCGACCGCGGTGACCTGCTGGCAGGTCGGGCAGGCGGTGCGCCCGGCGCCGACGCGGGTCCACTTCTGCGAACCCCAGACCTGGACGATCGCCCCGCACACGGCGAGCTCGATCTCCCCGTCCAGCTCGGCGGGCGGGCGGTGCGCCTCGACGGCGTGCCAGGGGTGCGACAGCTGAGCGGGCTCCCCGCCGGACCAGCGGTCCGGGCGGGCGAAACCTACGGCGTACGTGTCCACGCACCTCCTGTGCCCTGCAACACAGCGCGGTAATCCCGCCCGATCGGGGGAAAGCAGCAGCCCCGGGCGCCGGCGGGTTACCGTCGAACGGCCGCCGAGCACGAGGAGGGCGCCGTGGACCCGATCAGCCTGCTGGTGGGCGGGGCCCTGCTCGCCACCGGGTTCCTCGCCGGCCGGCTGGGCCGCCGGAAGCCCGCTCCTCCTCCGCCGGTCACCCCGGTGTGCGGCTGCGGGCACGCGCTCAGCCAGCACGACCGCGACACCTCCACCTGCCACGCCGAGCTGCGGCGGGACACCTTCGACAAGCGCGGCCGGTGGTCCGGCCACAGCTGGGTGCCGTGCACCTGCCGGCAGTACGTGGGGCCGCGGCCGATCGACGAGGTCTTCGCACCGCGGCTCCTCCCGCCGACGGTGGACTGAGCCGGTGACCCGTCCCCCCGCGCGGCCCCCGCGCCGTCGCCGGCCCGGGCTCCTGGGTGCCACCGAGCCGGTCCGCGCGCTGGCCAGTGCCGGCGCCTTCGCGGCCGGTCTCCCGCTGCTGCAACTGGCGCCGCGCGGCGAGCCGCACCCCGTCCTGGTGCTCCCCGGCCTCATGGCGTCGGACGCCTCCACCGCGGTGCTGCGCACCTGGTTGCGCCGGCTGGGCTACCCGGTCGTCGGCTGGGACCTCGGGCGCAACCGCGGCCCCTCGCGGGAGCTCGACGACGCGCTGCCGCGGCTGCTCGACCGGCTCGCCGCCGAGCACGGGACCGCGGTGAGCATCGTCGGCCAGAGCCTGGGCGGCATCTTCGCGCGCGGCCTCGCCCGGAAGGCGCCCCGGCAGGTGCGACAGGTGGTCTCGCTGGGCTCGCCGTTCGGTGGCTACCCGACCGCCCGCGGCAGGCCGGCCGCTCCGCTGGCCGTGCCGAGCACCGCCGTCTACTCCCGGTGGGACGGCGTCGTCGACTGGCGGGCCTGCCGCCAGCAGCCCGGCCCGCGCAGCGAGAACGTCGCGGTGCACGCGGCCCACCTCGGCATGGGGCACGACCCGGCCGTGCTGTGGGTCGTCGCCGACCGGCTCGCCCAGCCGCGGCACGACTGGCAGCCCTTCCGCCCGCCGACCCGGTTCGGGCTGGGCCGGCTGTTCCCCGCCGACGGCTGAGCGCTCAGCGGCGCCCGCGGGCCAGCGTCCGGAGGCCGACGAGGGCGGCACCGGCGGCCGCGACCCACGGCCCGGCCACGACCAGCGGATCGACCAGGTGGTGCCGCGCGTCGGAGCGTCCGCGGCGGGACCGCAGGCCGCCACGGGTGAACTCGCTGCGCAGCCCGGTCGCCGGCACGTCGGGCCGGGTCGAGGCGAACGAGCGGAGTCGGTGCTCGGCGGCGTCCACCCGGTCGGCCGCGACCAGCAGCAGCCAGTGCGCCAGCCGCCCCTCGCTGAAGCGGGCGTAGGAGTACCTCCGGATCACCCCGGACAGGCCGCGCGGCGGCTGGGCGGTGCCGAAGACCGGGGTGACGAAGGCGTGCTCGACCGAGCGCTCGCGGGGCCACTCCTCCGGCTGCCGCTCCGGGAAGTCCCAGTGCGCGCCGGTGTCGGTCCGGTGCTGCAGCTTTGGGTAGGCGGGCCGGTCGGTCGGGTTGAGGTCGACGCCCCACCCGGGGATCCGGGCCCGCAGCTCGTCGCTGCTGGGCGGCGGCGTCCGCTTGTCGCGGACGTAGGCGCTGGGGATGTCCCCGCGGCCGGCCTGGTTCATGACGGCTCCTCCGGTCGGATCAGGACGCGCTGGGGACGATCAGCGGCTTGATGCAGCCGTCGAGCTTGCTGGAGAACACGTGGTAGGCCTCCGGGATCTCCTCCAGCGGGAAGCGGTGGGTGACCATGTCCCGAGGGGTGAGGAAGCCGTTGCGCACGTGCTCGAACATCCGGGGCCACTGCCGCTTCACGGGGGTCTGGTTCATCCGCAGGGTCAGGCCCTTGTTCAGCGCGTCGCCGAACTTCACCGCGTTCGGGATCGGGCCGTAGGCGCCGACCACCGCCACGGTGCCGCCCTTGCGGACGCCGTCGATCGCCCAGTTCAGCGCGGTGGCCGAGCCGCCCTGCAGCTTCAGCTTCGGGCCGGTGAGCTGCTGGGCGAGGTTCCCGTCCGCCTCGGCACCCACCGCCTCGATGACGACGTCGGCACCCAGGTGGTCGGTCTGCTTCTTCAGCTCGACGACGACGTCGTCGTACTCGTCGTAGTCCAGCGTCTCGGCGTAGGCCATGGTGCGGGCCTTCTCCAGCCGCTCCTGCAGGTGGTCGACGACGATGACCCGCCCGGCGCCCATCAGCCAGGCCGACTGCGCGGCGACCAGGCCGACCGGGCCGGCGCCGAGCACCACCACCGTGTCCCCCTCGGCGATCTCACCCAGCTGGGCGCCGAAGTAGCCGGTCGCGGCGGCGTCGGTCAGCAGGACGGCGTCCTCGTCGTGCATCCAGTCGGGGATCTTCACCGGGCCGACGTCGGCGAACGGCACCCGCACGTACTCCGCCTGACCACCGTCGTAACCGCCGGTGGTGTGCGAGTAGCCGTAGATGCCGCCGACGGCGGTGGCGTTCGGGTTCACGTTGTGGCAGTTGGAGAACAGCCCGCGGGCGCAGAACCAGCAGCTGCCGCAGAAGATGTTGAACGGCACCATCACCCGGTCGCCGACCTGGAGGTTCTGGACCGACGAGCCGACCTGCTCGACGACGCCGATGAACTCGTGGCCGAACGTGTGGCCGATCCGGGTGTCCGGCATCATCCCGTGGTAGAGGTGCAGGTCGGAGCCGCAGATCGCCGCCAGGGAGACCCGCACGATCGCGTCGTTCGGGTGCTCGATGGCCGGGACCGGCTTCTCCTCGACCCGGATCTTGTACGGGCCGCGGTAGACCATCGCGCGCACGGATCCCCCTTCCGTCGGCGCCCCGGCCGGGCGACCACCGGCCCCGCACCTGCCCGAGCGCCGACGCGTCGAAACCGGGCGTCAGCGCAGCCGCTGCGGCAGCCCCGCCGTCAGCAGCCAGACCCGCGTCGACGCGCCCGCGACCCGGGCGTTGAGCACGCCGAGCTCGTCCCGGAACCGTCGTCCAGACGGGGTCGCCGGGACGATGCCGTTGCCCACCTCGTTGCTGACCGCGACCACCCGCCGCGGGGTGCCCGTCCACGCGGCCAGCAGCTCGTCGACGACCGCGGCCAGCCGGTCGTCGGCGCCGGGTTCGCCGGCCCAGACGCCGCAGGCGTCCATCTGCCCGGCCAGCCAGGTGGTCAGGCAGTCGACGAGCACCGGCGGGCCGGAGCGGCCGAGCACCGCGGGCAGGTCCAGCGTCTCGACCGTCCGCCAGGACGCCGGCCGGCGCGCGCGGTGCAGCGCGACGCGGTCGGCCCACTCGGGGTCGTCGGGACCGGGCGGGATCCCGCAGGCGACGTAGTCGACGGCCCGCTCGCGGGCCAGCAGGCCCTCGGCGTAGGAGGACTTGCCCGAGCGGGCGCCACCGAGCACGAGGACACGGCGGGGACGGCGGAGCGGCACGGCGCAGAGTCTGCCCCAGCACCGGAGAGCTCCCCGCTGTGCCAGGCTCTGCCGCGTGAGCGAGGTCGAGGTCATCACCAGCCGAGACGTGCCCCTGGGCGGACCGCGGGCGATGACCGTGCGCCGCACCCTGCCCCAGCGCGCGCGGTCGCTCATCGGGGCCTGGTGCTTCGCCGACCACTACGGCCCGGACGACGTCACGCGCACCGGCGGCATGGACGTGCCGCCGCATCCGCACACCGGCCTGCAGACGGTCAGCTGGCTGTTCAGCGGCGAGATCGAGCACCGCGACACCACCGGAGCGCACGCGCTCGTGCGGCCCGGCGAGCTGAACCTGATGACCGGCGGCTCCGGCGTCGCGCACTCGGAGGTCTCCACCCCGGGGTCGGGCGTGCTGCACGGCGTCCAGCTCTGGACGGCGCTGCCCGAGTCCGCGCGGCACGCCCCGCGGTCGTTCGTCCACCACGTCCCCGAGGTCCTCCGGCTGGACGGCGCCGTCGTCCGGGTGCTGCTCGGGACCCTCTGCGGCTCCGCCTCCCCCGTGCCGACGCACACCCCGCTGTTGGGGGCCGAGCTGGTGCTCGAGCCGTGCGCGCAGGTCGAGCTCGACGTCGCCCCGGAGTTCGAGCACGGCGTGCTGGTCGACGAGGGCCCGGTCGTCGTCGGCGACGCCGAGCTGGCCCGCGCCGAGCTCGGCTACCTCGCCCCCGGTGCCACCCGGCTCTCGCTCACCAACCCCGGTGACCGGCCGGCGCGGCTGATGCTGCTGGGCGGGGAGCCGTTCGGCGAGCCGGTGGTCATGTGGTGGAACTTCCTCGGCCGCTCGCACGAGGAGATCGCCGCCTACCGCGCGGAGTGGGAGGCCGGCTCCGACCGGTTCGGGCAGGTCGAGGGATACACCGGTGCGGTGCAGCGGCTGCCCGCCCCGCCGCTGCCGAACGCCCGGCTCAAGGCCCGGATGGCGCCGCCGACCTCCGGGGACCCCAGCGCCTGGGGCTGAGCCCGGTCAGGGCAGCCGGCGCCGGAACTCCGCGACGTCCTCGGCGGTGGTGCCGGCCGGCGGCGCGAGGTGCACCTGGTCGATCTCGCCACCGTAGCGCCGCGCGAGTTCGTCGGCGACGTGCCCGAGCGGGCCGATCACGGAGAACGCGGACAGCAGCTCGTCGTCCACCAGATCGCCCATGCGGGCCCACCGCTCCGGGTCGCTGCCCACCGACAGCGCGTGCAGCCGGTCGTGCAGCTCGCCGCGCCCCGCGCGGCGGAGGACGTCGCCGTAGGCCGGCGTCGAACCGTAGAAGGCGATCTGCCGGCGGACGGCCAGAGTCTCCTCCTCGCCGGCGCCCTCCTCCCCGGTGACGACGACGAACCCCGGGCAGTGCACGACGACGTCCGAGCGCTCCCGGCCCGCCCGCTCCAGCCCCTCGTGCAGAGCAGGCAGCGTGACCTCGGTGAACCACTCGGGCGTGCTGAAGGCGTGCGGGATGAGCCCGTCGGCGACCTCGCCGGCCAGCCGGGTCATGACCGGGCCGACCGCGGCGAGGTGCACCTCCGGCGCGGTGGGCATCGGCTGCGGCCGGAACATGTCGGTCATCAGCGTGTGGTTGTAGTGCTCGCTGCGGAACGCGAGCTGCTCGCCGTGGTTCCAGTCCCGCCAGATCGCCTGCAGCGCCTGGATGTAGTCGCGCATCTGCGCGGCCGGCTTGCTGCTCCACGGCATGTCGAACCGTCGGGTGATGTGCGGCTTGATCTGGGTGCCCAGCCCCAGCACCGCGCGCCCACCGGAGAGCACGTGCAGGTAGTGCGCCGCGTTCGCCGTGACCATGGGGCTCCGGGCGAACGCGACAGCGATGTGGGTCTCCAGCCGCATCTCCCCCGAGGCCGTCGCGGCGACGGCCAGCGGCAGGAAGGGGTCGTAGGCGACCTCCGAGGTGGAGAGCGCGTCGAAGCCGAGCTCCCGCGCCCAGGCGGTCTCCTCGGCGACCTCGACCGCCGTCCTCCGCAGTCCGTATCCGATGCGCACCGGGACCCCCTCCTGCCTGCTCGTGCTCGGACCTACTTCGGGACCTGGGCCATGAAGATCGACGGGTGCAGCCCCTCGGCCAGGGGGCGGAACTCCTTCTCCACCTGCCGCGCCAGGTCCTCCGGGTCCCAGGGGCCCTCGGAGCTGATCGAGGCGCGCACCTCGGGGTTGTTCCACAGCGTCACGCCGTAGCCGGCCGCGCCGAGCGTGCGCCCGGACAGCCAGTCGGAGGCCTCGCTGGCCAGGTAGCTGACGATCGGCGCGATGTTGTCCGGCGACCGCGAGTCGTCGGTGGCCGGCCGGTCGGCGCCCAGCTTCTTGTCCTGCGGGATCGTCGCGGTCAGCCGGGTCGCGGCGCCGGGGGCGATGGCGTTGGCGGTCACGCCGTACCGGCCCAGCGCGTTGGCGACCGACGCGGTCAGCCCGATGATCCCCATCTTGGCGGCCGCGTAGTTCGGCTGCCCCGGCGAACCCTGCAGGGCGGAGTCGGAGGTGAAGTTGATGATCCGGTAGTGGCCGTCGGGGTTGCGCTGCTGGCGCCAGTAGGCGGCGGCCGGCTTGATCGTGGAGAAGTGGCCGCGCAGGTGGACGCGGATGACGGCGTCCCAGTCCTCGTCGTCCAGGTTGAAGATCATCTTGTCCCGGAGGATCCCGGCGACGTTGACCAGGACGTCGAGCTTCCCGTAGGTGTCGACGGCGAGGTCCACCAGCCGCTTTCCGGTGGCGGTGTCGGCGATGTCGCCGCCGTCGCTCACCGCCGCGCCGCCGGCCCGCACAGGATCTCGTCGGCGATGTCGCGCGCCGGGCCCTCGTCCCCGCCGGTGCCGTCGGGGTTGGCACCGAGGTCGTTGAGGACCAGCTGGGCGCCCTGCTGGGCGAAGAGCCGGGCGATCGAGGCGCCGATGCCCCGCCCCGCGCCCGTGACGATGACGACCCGGCCGTCGAGTGTGCCGCTCATGTCGTGCCTCTCGGTGGGAGGACGGCGCCCGCACCGAGGGGCGATCGCCGGGCCGCGCGAGGCGGCGTCTACGAGAACACGTTCTACTACCCTGCCGACGCGGACCGCAAGGGTCCGGCGGGCTCCTTGACAACGGGCGGCGGCACGGCTGACGCTTACCTAGAACCTGTTCTGGTTGTGCGGCACGCCACTCCTCGCAGCCCTCCGCGGAAGGACGGCCGATGCCCGGTCCGACACCACTCCCGACGCCCGAGACGGCGCCGTACTGGGAGGGAGCGGCCGCCGGCGAGCTGCGCGTGCAGCAGTGCACCAGCTGCACCCGGTACTACTTCTACCCGCGCCCGTTCTGCCCGCACTGCGGCTCGGCGGAGGTGGCGTGGCGGGTCACCAGCGGCCGGGCGACGCTCGTCTCCTACGTGATCAACCACCGGACCTTCCCGCCGTCCGACGCACCCCTGGTCATCGCCCTCGTCCAGCTGGAGGAGGGCCCGCGGATGATGTCGAACGTCGTCGGTGTCGAGCCGCTCCCCGAGAACCTGCCGCTGGACCTGCCGCTGCGCGTGACGTTCGAGCAGCGCGGCGAGTACGCGATCCCGGTGTTCACCCCCGCGGAGGCGGCCCGGTGAGCACGACGTCCATGCACGGCGGCGGGGTCGCGATCGTCGGCGCCTCCGAGACCACCGAGATCGGCAGCCTGCCCGGCATCTCCACCCTCGACCTGCACGCCCAGGCCGCGCGCAACGCGCTGGCCGACGCCGGACTCACGGCGCAGGACGTCGACGGGGTCGCGACGGCGGGCCCGTTCGCGCACGAGGTCTCCCACCACCTCGGGATCACCCCGCGCTGGCTCGACGGCACGATGGTGGGCGGGTGCAGCTTCATGCTGCACGTCCGCCACGCGGCCGCCGCCATCGCCGCGGGCGCCGCCGACGTCGTCCTGGTGACCCACGGCGAGTCCGGCCGGTCCCGCGTGGGCGTGGGTGGGCGCGGCCCGAACCCGGCGTCGCCGCAGGGCCAGTTCGAGGCCATCTACGGCGCGAACACCCCGTACTCGACCTTCACCGTCCCGGCGCTGCGCTTCCTGCACGAGCGCGGCCTCGAGCGCGAGGCGCTCGCGCAGGTCGTCGTGGCGCAGCGCGCCTGGGCGGTCGACAACCCGCGGGCCTCCCGCCGGACGCCGACCACCGTCGAGGCGGTGCTGGAGCAGCCGCCGATCGCCTGGCCGTTCTCCAAGGACATGTGCTGCGTGGTCACCGACGGCGGTGGTGCGCTGGTGCTGATGAGCGCCGAGCGGGCCGCCGACCTGCCGGCAGCCGACCGGGCCGTCTACCTGCTCGGGTCCGGCGAGTCGGCGGAGGCGCCGATGGTCTCGCAGATGGCCGACCCCGGCTCCTTCCTTGCCTTCCAGCGGGCCTCCGCCGAGGCGCTGGCGACCGCCGGGATCACCCACGCCGACGTCGACCACCTCATGGCCTACGACGCCTTCGCGCACCTCCCCCTCTACATGCTCGAGGACCTCGGGTTCGTCGGTCGCGGCGAGTCGCGGGACTTCATCGCCGAGGGCCACACCGCCAAGGGCGGCCGGCTCCCGATGAACACCAACGGCGGTGGGCTCTCCTACACGCACACCGGGATGTACGGCATGTTCGCCATCCAGGAGGCCGTGCGGCAGTTGCGCGGCGAGGCGGTCGTGCAGTTGCCGGGGATCGAGACCAGCTTCGTGCAGGGCGTCGGCATGTTCTTCGCTGCCGCCGGCAGCCTCGTGCTGGGCAACCGCCGACCGTGAGCGGTGACGCGATGGCCCACGGCGCGATGAGCGACGACGCGATGGCCGACGACGCGATGACCGGCGACGCGGTGACCGAGGACGTCCTGGCCGAGGAGCGCCTGTCCGGGCGCACGTCCGAGGCGCAGGCCGCCCGGGTGGAGCGGATCATCCGCGCCGCCATCGAGCTCGCCGGCCAGGGCGGGTACGAGGCGGTGCAGATGCGCGAGGTGGCCCGGCTGGCCCAGGTCGCCCTGGCCACCCTCTACCGCTACTACCCCTCGAAGAACCAGCTGCTGCTGGCCGCCGTGCGGTACGAGATCGCCAAGCTGGACCAGGACGTCTCGACCCGCCGTCCCCGCGGGGCGACACCCGAGGTGCGCGCGGGCGAGGTCTTCGCCCGCGCCTTCCAGGCCATGCGCAACGACCCCGGGTACGCGCACGCCGCGCTCTCGGTGCGGCAGTCGCCGGTGCCCTTCGGCGCGCACCTGACCACCCGCCCGCCGGTCGACCACGACACCACCTTCGTGCGCATCGCCGCGGCCGCCGCCTGGGGCGCCGACCACGAGGTGACCGCCGGGCAGCGCCTGGCGCTGCAGATGGTCGAGTCGCTGTGGATCGGCTGCACGATCGACTGGCTCAACGGCCGGCTCACCGCCGACGCGGCCGACGAACGCATCCGGTTCGCGGCGCAGAAGCTGCTCACCTGATCGACCGCGGCGGTTGCTTGACAGCCGTCCGATCGCGATACGACCATGACCGGGCCGCCTAGGTAGAACGTGTTCTCGCCCGGCACCCCGACTTTCCCGAACCACCCTGGCACCGACCTCCGCGACTCCCGGGACCGTGCCGCCACCCCCGCAGGAAGGACCCACCACCATGTCGACCGACGAGTTCAGGGCCAAGGCGCTGGCCTGGCTCCAGCAGAACGCCAAGCCGTTCGACGACAACGAGCCCAGCAGCGGCGGCGCGACGATCGAGGAGTCCAAGGCCTTCCAGAAGGGTCTGTGGGAGGCCGGGCTCGCCGGCATCACCTGGCCCAAGGAGTACGGCGGCCAGGGCCTCGGCACCGCCGAGCAGCTGGCGTTCAACGAGGTGGCCGCCAACTTCCGGATGCCGGTCGGCCCGTTCGTCATCGGCCTCGGCATGCCCGCTCCGGTGCTGCTCGAGTTCGGCACCGAGGCGCAGAAGAAGCGCCACATCGAGCCGATGCTCAAGGGTGACGAGATCTGGAGCCAGCTGTTCTCCGAGCCCAGCGGCGGCTCGGACGTGGCCAGCCTGCAGACCTCCGCGACGAAGGTCGAGGACGGCTGGCTGATCAACGGCCAGAAGGTGTGGACCTCCGGCGCCCAGTTCAGCGACTTCGGCGCCGTCCTGGTCCGCACGGACCCGACCCGGCCCAAGCACCAGGGCATCACGATGTTCATCGTCGACCTGCACCACCCGGGCGTCACCGTGCGCCCGCTGGTCGTGGCCACCGGCGACGCGCCGTTCAACGAGGTCTTCTTCGACGACGTGCACGTGCCGGACGACGCCGTCATCGGCGAGGTCAACAACGGCTGGTCCGTGGCCGTGGCGATGCTCCGCTACGAGCGGGTCACCATCGGCACCGGCGTCCGGGCGCGCGCCAACCCGCTGGGCTACGACGCGCTGGTCGAGCTGGTCCGCGCCCGCGGTCTGGACGGCGACGCCTCGGTCCGCCGCACCCTGGCCCAGGTCTACGCCAAGGAGAGCGCCATGCGCTCCTACAGCGCGGTGCTGCACCAGGAGGCCAAGGCCGGCGTGCCGATCGGCGCCCGCGGCTCGGCGGCCAAGCTGGCCGGCGCGACGTTCCCGCTGTGGGTGTCGGACCTGGTCCAGGACATCTTCGGCGAGGAGCTGGCGCTGCAGAACGCCGACACCCTCCCGCTGACGCGCTCGATCCTGGCCGCCCCGGGTGGCGCGACCGCCGGTGGCTCCAACGAGATCCAGCGCAACATCATCGCCGAGCGCGTCCTGGGCCTGCCCAAGGACGCCGGCGTGGACAAGAACATCCCCTTCAACCAGCTCAAGCTGTCCAAGTGACCGCCGCGTCCGCCCAAGGAGCGACTCCGTGACCCTCATCGACACCGCCGACCAGCGCGACCTGGCCAGCAGCGTCAAGCGCTTCGTCTCCGGTCAGGCGCCGATGTCCGCCGTCCGGGAGACCATCAAGTCCGACGCCGCCTACGACCCGCAGGTCTGGCGCCGGCTCGCCCAGGAACTCGGCCTCGCCGGGCTGGCCATCCCCGAGCAGTACGGCGGCGCCGGTGCGTCGTGGTCCGACCTCGTCGTGGCGCTGCGCGAGCTCGGTGCGGGCCTGGTGCCCTCGCCGCTGCTGGCCACCAGCGTGCTGGCGACCGGCACCCTGCTCGCCCTGGACGACGAGGAGGCCCGCGCGGCGTGGCTGCCGCGCTTCGCCGAGGGCACCGCCGTCGGCGCGCTCGCGGTCAGCGAGGGCACCGGCCGCGAGTGGGCGTTGGCCGACTCGGCCGTCACCGTCTCGGACGGCGCGGTCACCGGGACGAAGACGGCGGTGCTCAACGCCGACGACGCCGACGTCCTGCTGGTCACCACCTCCGCCGGGATCGTGCTCGTGGAGCGGGACGCCCCCGGTCTGACGATCACCCCCGTCGATGCGCTGGACCTGACCCGCGGCATCGCCACGGTCACCTTCGACGGCACCCCGGGCCGGGTGCTCGCCGGCGACGCCGCGGCCGCCCTCGAGTCGGTCATCGACCTGGCGAACCTGGCCCTCGCCGCCGAGCAGGCCGCCGCCACCAAGGCGTGCCTGGACATGACGACCGAGTACGCCAAGATCCGCTACAGCTTCGGCCAGCCGATCGGCATCTACCAGGGCGTCAAGCACCCGCTGGCGAACATCTACACCGACTGGGCGCTCACCGACGCCGCCGTCCGCAAGGCGTCGGAGTCGCTGGCCGAGGGCAGCGAGACCGCGTCGCTGGACGCGGCCGTCGCCCGTCACCTCGCCTCCAGCGGGTACATCGAGGCCGCCAAGCAGACGATGCTGCTGCACGGTGGCATCGGCTTCACCTGGGAGCACGACGCCCACCTGTACTACCGCAACGCGATCACCGGGAACGTGCTGCTCGGCGGGCCGACCGCCCAGCAGGACCGGATCGCCGCCACGCTCGGCGTCTGACCGATCGCACCCCTGGGCCGGGTGCCGGACGACCTCGTCCGGCACCCGGCCCTCGGTCGTGCCCGGAGGCCGTCGGGGCTCCCGCAGCCCCGGGGACGACACGTCGCCGAGGGGTCTTGTGGCTAAGTAGATCAGGTTCTACTTTCGTGCCATGTACCCCGGAACCTGGGCCCAGAAGTCGCCGGACAAGCTCGCGATCGTCATGTCCGGCTCCGGCCGGTCGTTGACCTACAAGCAGCTCGATGACAACAGCCGGCGCACCGCGCACTTCCTGCGCGACACCGTCGGACTGGCGACGGGCGACTCCGTCGTGGTGCTCACCGACAACGTGCCCGAGGCCCTGGAGCTCTACTGGGCCGGTGTCCGGATCGGGCTGTACGTCACCTTCGTCAACAGCCACCTCACCGCGGCCGAGGCCGAGTACATCGTCGAGAACTCCGGCGCGCGGGTGCTGTTCGTGTCGGCGAACCTGGCCGACCTGGCCGGCAAGCTGGAGACGCCGGGCGTCGAGCACCGGCTGGCCTTCGGCGGGGTGCTCGCCGGGTACGAGAGCTACGAGGCGGTGCGGGACGCGTCCTCCGACGCCCCCATCGAGGACCAGCCCCGCGGCGACACGATGCTCTACTCCTCGGGCACCACCGGGCGACCCAAGGGGATCAAGCGCCCGCTGACCGGCGAGTCGGTCGAGCAGCCCAGCAACATGTCGCTGGTGCTGCAGCTGCTGTACGGGATGACCGAGGACACCGTCTACCTCTCCCCCGCACCGGCCTACCACGCGGCGCCGATGGCGTTCATGACCGCGGTCCAGGTGCTGGGCGGGACCGTGGTGATGATGGAGAAGTTCGACCCGGAGGGCGTGCTCGAGGCCATCCAGCGGTTCGGCGTCACCGAGACCCAGATGGTGCCGACGCACTTCGTCCGGATGCTCAAGTTGCCGGAGGAGGTCCGCAGCGGCTACGACCTCTCCTCGCTGAAGATGGTCATCCACGCGGCCGCGCCGTGCCCGCCGGACGTGAAGCGCGCGATGATCGACTGGCTGGGCCCGATCATCATGGAGTACTACTCCTCGACCGAGGCCGCCGGCTCGACGTTCATCGACTCGGCGACCTGGCTGGAGCACCCCGGCTCGGTCGGCCGCCCCAGCGACCCGAACGCCCTGCACATCTGCGGCCCGGACGGCACGGAGCTGGGGCCGCGCGAGATCGGCACGGTCTACTTCGCCTCCCAGACGGAGAGCCGGCCGTTCAGCTACCACGGTGACGAGGAGAAGTCCCGCGGCGCCGAGCACCCCGAGCACCCGAACTGGACGACGGTCGGCGACCTCGGCTTCGTGGACGAGGACGGCTTCCTCTACCTGACCGACCGCTCGTCGTTCATGATCATCTCGGGCGGGGTGAACATCTACCCGCAGGAGATCGAGAACGTCTTCACGCTGCACCCGGCGGTCGCCGACATCGGCGTGATCGGCGTCCCGGATTCCGAGATGGGCGAGCGCGTGGTCGCCTTCGTCGAGCCGGCCCCCGGGGTCGAGCCGACGACGGAGCTGGCCGCCGAGCTGGCCGCCTTCGCCCGCGAGCACCTGTCCGGGTTCAAGGTGCCGCGCGAGTTCCACTTCCGCGAGGCCCTCCCCCGCACGCCCACCGGGAAGATGGTCAAGGGCAAGCTGCGCGACGAGTACGCCTCCGCCGTGGACTGACACGGCAGGAGCACCGAAGCCGTACCTCGTCGCCCTCGTGACCGACGAGCCGCTGGAACCGGCCGGGCACCGTGCCTGCCGGGAAACGAACGTCCTCAGGAGTTCCTGCATGTCCGAAGCACTGATCATCGACGCCGTCCGCACCCCGCGCGGGACCGGCAAGGTGGGCAAGGGCGCCCTGGCGCACATGCACCCGCAGCACCTGGCCGCCACGGTCCTCAAGGCGATCGCGGAGCGCAACGACCTCGACACCGCCGATGTCGACGACGTCATCTGGTCGACCTCGTCGCAGAAGGGCAAGCAGGGCGGCGACCTGGGCCGGATGGCCGCGCTCGACGCCGGCTACGACATCACGGCCTCCGGCGTCACGCTCGACCGCTTCTGCGGCGGCGGCATCAGCGCCGTGGCCCTCGCGGCCGCCCAGGTCATGTCCGGCATGGAGGACCTGGTCGTCGCCGGCGGCACCGAGATGATGTCGGGCACCGGCGCGCTGGCCCAGGAGGAGCGGGCGGCCGGGCTGAAGCTGTACGGCATGGGTTCGGGCAACGCCCGCCTGCAGAAGGTGCACCCGCAGTCGCACCAGGGCGTGTGCGCCGACGCGATCGCCAGCCTCGAGGGCATCAGCCGGGAGGACCTGGAGGCGCTCGGCGTGCAGAGCCAGCAGCGCGCCGCGGTGGCCATCGCCGAGGGCCGGTTCGACAAGAGCCTGGTCCCGGTGCTCGACGACGAGGGCAACGTCGTCCTGGACAAGGACGAGTACCCGCGTCCGCAGACGACGGCCGAGGGCCTGGCCGCGCTCCAGCCCGCGTTCACCAAGCTCATGGACTTCCCGCTGGACGAGGAGGGCAACACCGCCCGCGGGCTGATCAACCAGAAGTACCCGGAGCTGGACATCCAGCCGGTGCACCACGCGGGCACCTCCTCCGGCGTCGTCGACGGCGCCGCGGCGGTCCTGCTGGCCTCCCCCGAGTACGCGAAGGAGCACGGCCTGAAGGCGCGCGGCCGCGTCGTGGCCACCGCCAACGTCGGCGACGACCCGACGCTGATGCTCAACGCGCCGGTGCCGGCGGCGAAGAAGGTGCTGGCGAAGGCCGGGCTCACCAAGGACGACATCGACCTCTGGGAGATCAACGAGGCGTTCGCCGTCGTCGCCGAGAAGTTCATCCGGGACCTCGAGCTCGACCGCGACAAGGTCAACGTGAACGGCGGCTCGATCGCCCTGGGCCACCCGATCGGCGCCACCGGCGCGATCCTGATCGGCACGATCCTCGACGAGCTCGAGCGCACCGGCGGCCGCTACGGCCTGGTCACCATGTGCGCGGCGGGTGGCATGGCTCCGGCCATCATCATCGAGCGCCTCTGACCCGGCTCGGGTCGCGACGTCCGCGGGCCCTCCTCCGGCACCACTGCCGGAGGAGGGCCCGCGTGCGTGCGGGTCAGGTCGTCTGGGCCCGGCCCCGGTCGATGACGTCCGACCGGCGACGCGCCACCTCCGCCGGGTCGAAGCCCGCCCGCCACGCCGCGGAGGTGGCCGCCTCGATCCTCGGCCCGTCGCCCACCAGCGCGGCCTCGATGTCCCGGTAGGAGCGCAGCAGGGCGCGGACGCCGGCCTGGTCGTTGCTCACGATGGAGGCCGCCACCCGTCGGGCGGCCGGCAGCAGCTCCTCGTGCGCGACCACCTCGGTGACCAGGCCCGCCCGCAGCGCCTCCTCGGCCGAGAGGTAGTCCCCGGTGAGGCTCATCCGCCGGGCGAGCCCGCGCCCGACCACCAGCGGCAGCAGCACCGACATGCCCCAGCCGGGCAGGACGCCGACCCGGGCGTGGGTGTCGGCGAAGCGGGCCCGCTCCGAGGCGATCAGGATGTCGCAGTTGAGCGCCAGCTCCAGGCCGCCGGTGACGGCGACCCCGTTGACGGCGCCGATCACCGGCTTGGTCAGCGGCGCCCACGGGAACCACGAGGGCAGTTCGTCGTCCGGAGTCGGGCTCGACAGGTTCTCCCCGGTGCTGCCGAGCTGGCGGAGGTCCAGCCCCGCGCAGAACGCGGGATCCGCCCCGGTGAGGACGACGACGTCGACCCCGTCGTCCGCGTCGAGGGCGGTCATGGCCGCCCGCAGGTCGGCTCGCAGGGTGGTATCGAGGGCGTTCCGGACCTCCGGCCGGTTGAGCGTCACCGTCGCGACGCGGTCGGCCCGCTCGACGAGGAGCGCGGGGACGTCGGCGGTCAGAACGTCCCCCCGTTGACGACGACCCGCTGATCGTTGACGTAGCCGCTCTCCGGGCCGACGAGGAAGCGCACGGTGCGCGCCACGTCCTCGGGGGCGCAGACCCGGCCGAAGGGCGACCGGGCGTCGAGCTCGTGGATGTCGGACACGGCGCGGGTGGCCTGCGCCAGCCGGCGACCCATCTCGGTGTCGACCAGGCCGGGGGCGACGATGTTCACCCGCATGCCGGAGGCGCGCTCCTCGCGGGCGAGGGTGTGCGCGAGCGCCTCCACCGCGGCCTTGCCCATCGAGTAGGGCGCGCCCCGCGGGCCGAACGTGGACGCGGCGATGCTGCTGATGAAGACCACGTCGGAGCGCTCCTGCTCGCGCAGGTGCGGCAGCGCGGCCCGCACCAGCTGGTGCGGCCCGACCGCGTGCACCTCCAGCAGCCAGCGGACCTCCTCGGCAGGGGTGTCGGCGACGGCGTTCCCCCGGCTGGCGACGCCCGCGTTGCTGACCAGGATGCCGAGCGACCCGAACTCCGCCACGGCCGCGGCGACCGCGCGCTCGCCGGCCTCGCCGTCCTCGATGCTGGCCTCGATCGCGAGGACCGCGGCGCCCTTGCCCGTGAGCTCCTCGACGAGCGCGTCGGCCGCCGTGCGGTCCCGTCGGTAGGTGAGGACGACGGCCGCTCCGGACAGCGCCAGCTCGCTGGTGATCGCCGCCCCGATGCCCCGGCCTCCGCCGGTGACGAGCGCGACCCGTCCGGTGAGCGGTCCGGGGGCAGGCGTGCGGGATGTCGTCACGGGGTCTCCGATTCGTGGGGGTCAGCGGCCGCGGAAGACGGGTGCGCGCTTGTCGCGGAACGCCCGGCCGGCCTCGAGCACGTCGTCGGTCGCGAAGTTGATCTCCTGGCTGCGGGCCTCGTCCTCGAGGGCGCGCTCCAGGCCGACCTCGAAGGAGTCGTTGAGCATCCGCTTGGACTGGCGCATGGCGATGGGCGGCCCGGCCAGCAACCGGCCGGCCAGCGCGTCCACGGCGGCGTCGAGCCCGTCCGGCTCGACGACCTCGCGGACGAGGCCCCAGCGGTGGGCCTCCTCGGCGCCGAGCATGTCGCCGAGCAGCACCAGCTCCTTGGCGCGGTGCAGCCCGATCAGCCGCGGGAGCAGCCACGAGCCGCCGAAGTCGACCGAGAGCCCGCGCTTGGCGAAGATCTCGGAGAAGCGGGCGCGGGTGGAGGCGATGACGAAGTCGCACCCGAGCGCCAGGTTCATGCCGGCACCGACGGCCACGCCGTCCACCCGCGCGATCGTGGGGATCGGCAGCCGGTGCAGCGCGAGGCAGGCCTGGTTGACCTCCGCCATGTTCGCCATCGGCGGCCGGCCGCCGCGCACGGCGGACAGGTCCGCGCCGGCGCAGAAGTCGTCGCCGGCCCCGGTCACCACGAGCACCCGGGCGTCGCCGGAGCCCACCTCGACGAGCGAGTCGCGCAGCAGGAGCCAGGCCTCGTGGGACATCGCGTTCTTGCGCTGCGGGTTGGCCAGCGTCAGCGTCACCACGTCGCCGGCACGGCTCATCCGGACGGGCTGCGCGTCGTCGCCCACAGCGCGGACGTCGGGCCCGGCTGTGACGGGGGTCATGCCCGGAGCCTGCGCAGATCCGTCGTCGATGTCAACATCGCCCCACGGCTCCCCGGCTCCCGGTTCCCCGGAAGGATCGATGTGGACTTCTCCCTGCCGACGCACCTGACCGACCTGCTCGGCGAGCTCGACCGCTTCATCGAGGCGGAGATCGAGCCGTTGCAGCAGCAGGACGACAACATGCGGTTCTTCGACCACCGGCGGGAGTTCGCCCGTACCGACGTCGAGGCCGGGGGCACCCCCACCCGGGCCTGGGAGGAGCTGCTCGCGGAGGCCCGGCGCAGGGCCGACGCCGCGGGCTTCTTCCGCTACAGCCTGCCCGAGGAGCTCGGCGGCCGGAACGGCTCCAACCTCGACATGGCAGTGATCCGCGAGCACCTGGCGCACCGCGGGCTCGGGCTGCACAACGACCTGCAGAACGAGCACAGCATCGTGGGGAACGTGGTGTTCGGGCAGCTGCTGCACCTGTTCGGGACACCGGAGCAGAAGGCCGAGTTCGTCGAGCCGCTGATCGCCGGGGACCGCGGCCTCGCCTTCGGGCTGACCGAGCCCGACCACGGCAGCGACGCCACCTGGATGGAGACCACCGCGGTGCGTCGGGGCGGCGACTGGGTGATCGACGGGCGCAAGCGGTGGAACACCGGCGTGCACACCGCGACCCACGACCTCGTGTTCGCACGCACGTCGGGAGAACCGGGCGCCGCGCGCGGCATCACCGCCTTCCTCGTCCCGACCGACAGCCCCGGCTTCTCCGTGCCCTTCTACTGGTGGACGCTCAACATGCCCACCGACCACGGCGAGGTGGAGCTCGACGGGGTGCGGGTGCCCGACTCGGCGATCCTGGGGGCCGAGGGCGAGGGGCTGGCGGTGGCCCAGACCTTCGTGCACGAGAACCGGATCCGGCAGGCCGCCTCCGGCGTGGGCGCCGCGCAGTACTGCATCGACGAGTCGGTCCGGTACGCCAGGCAGCGGGTCACGTTTCGGCAAGCCGCTGTCCGAGCGGCAGGCGATCCAGTTCCCGCTGGTCGAGCTGCACACCGAGGCGGAGCTGCTGCGCACGCTGATCCGGCGGACGGCGGTCGAGATGGACGAGCTCGCCGCGCATGGCGAGCCGGCCGTCTCGATCGGCCACCGGGTGTCGATGTGCAACTACCGCGCCAACCGGCTGGTCTGCGACGCCGCCGACCGGGCGATGCAGGTGCACGGCGGGATGGGCTACAGCCGGCACCTGCCCTTCGAGCACATCTACCGGCACCACCGCCGGTACCGGATCACGGAGGGGGCCGAGGAGATCCAGATGCGGCGGGTGGCCGGGCAGCTGTTCGGCTTCCTGCGGTGACCGGCTCGTCCGTGGAGGACCTGACCGCCCGGCTGGCGGACCGGCTGTCCGCGCTGGCGGGCTCGGCCGTGCGCGTGCACGGACTGGCGCGGCTGTCCGGCGGGGCGAGCCGGGAGACTTGGGCGTTCACGGCGGAGGGGGCCGACGGTTCCCGTCGGGAGCTGATCCTGCGCAGCGGGGCGGGCACCGGTGGCGTGGCCCTGCGCGTCGAGGGCGTGGCCATGGCGGCGGCCGCCCGGGCGGGGGTGCCGGTTCCCGAGGTGGTCGACGTGGGGGACGACGGCGGCGCGCTCGGGCACAGCTACCTGGTCATGGGCCGCGTCGAGGGCGAGACGATCCCCCGGCGGCTGCTGCGGGACGAGCAGTTCGCAGCCGTCCGGCCGCGGCTGGTGGCCGAGCTGGGCGCGGTGCTGGCCCGGCTGCACGCCGTCCCCCTCGACGCGCTGCCCGGTGTCGATGCCGCCGGCGATCCGCTCGTCCGGCTGCGCCTGGACTACCTCGGCGACGCGCCGCCACCGCCGCCGGGCCTGGCACTGGGTCTGCGGTGGCTGGCGGAGAACCGGCCGGCGCCGGGCCCGACGGCACTGGTGCACGGCGACTACCGGCTGGGCAACCTGATGATCGGGCCCGAGGGGCTGGCCGCCGTCCTGGACTGGGAGCTGGTGCACATCGGCGATCCGCTGGAGGACCTCGGCTGGCTCTGCGCGAAGGTGTGGCGCTTCGGCTCGCCGCTGCCGGCCGGCGGGGTGGGCACCCGGGAGCAGCTGCTGGACGCCTACGCCGAGGTGGCCGGGTGGCGGCCGACGGCGGAGCAGCTGCGGTGGTGGGAGCTGCATGCCACCGTGCGGTGGGGGCTGATGTGCCGGGTCATGGCCGAGCGTCACCTCTCGGGCGCCGAGCCGTCGGTCGAGTTCGCCGCGATCGGGCGCCGGGCCTGCGAGCAGGAGTTTGACGTCCTGCTCGCCCTGGGCCTGGCGGAGCCGTCGGACGCCGTTGCCGAGGCACCGGAGGACGGCCTCGAGCTCTACGGCCGGCCGACGGCGGCGGAGCTCGTGGCCGCGACCCGGACCTTCCTGACCGGCTCCGTCCGGCCGGAGATCACCGGACGCACCGCGTTCCACGCCCGGGTCGCCGACAACGTGCTGGCCATGGTGGAGCGGGAGCTCCGGCTGGGCGGTGCTGCCCGGGCCCGGCACCGGGCCGCGCTGGACGAGCTCGGCTGTGCCGACGACGCGGCGCTCAGCCGCGCGATCACCAGCGGCGCTCTCGACGGGCGCTGGGACGAGGTGCTCGACGTGGTGCGGGCCGGGGTCCGCGACCGGCTGCTGGTCGCGAACCCGCGGCACCTGACCCTCCCCGGCTGAGGTCGGTCCGGCCACGCGTCAGAACGGCGGTGGGTCCTCGTCCGGCGGTGGTGGTGCCGGTGGCGGGGCAGGTGGCTCGCGGAGCACGCGCCACCCGGGTGGTCGGCTGATCCGGGTGACGCCGGACGGCGTGATGACGGTGAGCACGCCGTCGTCGCCCAGGGTGTGCGCCCAGCCCTCGGCGAAGGTCTTGAGCCGGTGGTGGCGGCGGCAGAGGCAGCAGAGGTTCGAGCAGTCGGTCACCCCGCCCGCACCGTGGGCGAGGACGTGGTCGAGGTCGGCCCAGGCGGCGCGGCCCGAGCAGCCGGGGTGGCGGCAGGTCCGGTCGCGGGTGGTGAGGAAGCGCCGCTGCGTCGCCGACGGGCTGTAGCGATCGACGGCCGGAGGCGGCCCGGTCAGCGGGCAGCCGCACGTGCCGTCCGGGTGGCTCGGGCAGCCGCGGGTGGCGAGGCGATCGAGCTCTCCCCTGCCGAGGACGGCGAGGAGGCGCCCGCCGTCGTCGGTGACCGCGAGGTCGAGGCGGCCGCCGGTGGGCGCCTGCAGCCCGCCGGGGCAGAGCGCGTCGAGCTGCTGGAGCAACTCGCGCAGGTGGGCAGCGGTGACGGCCTCGCCGTCGACCTCCCCCACCGGGGCTGGGTTGCCCGCGGACGGGCGGAAGGCCGCCGGGAGGGGTGCGCCGTCGGCGAGGAAGCGGCCGGCGGTGAGCGCGCCGAGCGGGGCGACCACGGTCAGGTGCGCGGTGACCGCGGGCTGCTCCTGCCACGGGCGAAGGATGAGGTCGATGCCGGCGCCGACGCGGAGCAGGCCGATCGGCCGCCGGTCCCCCGCCGCCTGCGCTTCGCGGGCGTGCGCGTCGAGGGCCTGCCGGCAGGCGCGCGCCTCGGGGTGCGGCATCAGCATGGTCAGCTCGCTCATGCCGTTGCCGAGGTTGCGCACGCCGACGTCCGCAGCCTTCCGCGCCTGCTCGCGCCGCCGGTCGGCTGCCTCCGCGTCGCGGGCGGCGAGCTCGCGCCGGACGAGTTCGCGGAGCTGCCGCACCGACAGCTCGGTGGCGACCGGCAGGACGGCCGCCTCCACCGCGGCGACGATCACCGGGTCGGTCTCATCGGCGGGGCGGCCCAGTTCGGCGGCGATCGCCCGGGCCCGGGGCCAGTCCAGCCGCCCGGTGGCCAGTTCGGCCCGGGTCGCGGGCAGCCGCGTGGCGAGGACGTGCCCCTGGTCGAACAGCGTCACCGCGGCCGTGCGGCTCGTGTTGAGCACCAGCGCCAGCTCGTCGAGGGCGAACTCGCTGGTGCCCGGCGGACCCACGTCGGCGGCGCGGGCCTCGCCGGGGCGGGGGTCCGCGGGTGCGGGGCGCTCCGCCGCGATGTCGAGCACCAGATCGAGCTTCAGCGCGGCCAGCTGCGCCTCAGCGGCGGTGATCTGCTGGAGCAGTGACGCCGACTCGGCGGACGTGCGCCGGCGCGGCAACCAGGCCGCCAGCGGCTCGACGTCCGATGTGGCGTCCGGGTCGACGAGGTCCTCGGGCCACGGCGCGGCGTCGATCGGCTCGAGGCTCACCCCGACCGCGATCCCGACGCCCGATGTCATGCCTCCAAGCTACGGAGGGGGTACGACAGTTCTCGGCTTCTGACCAGCAGGAACACAGAGCGATACGAGCTGCGCCGAGTACAGATCGAACGGCTCGCCCCGGAAAGCACGAAGCCCTCGGTCCGCTCGACGCGGGGACCAAGGGCCGGAGTGCTCCCCCGACTGGACTTGAACCAGTAACCCTGCGATTTGATCTTGAGGCGCTTGCTCGCGTTGGACAGCGCTGAATTCGCAGGTCAGAGCCGGTGCGAAGCGTTGGCTGCGACGGCTCGTGACGGCTGGGCACGGGAGTATTGGGTGCCTAAAGAGTCCCTGTCGCCAGGCCCCGCGACGGTGATACGCCAAGGCGGCGCTGGCCCGCTTCACCGCTGGCGAGGCGGGCCAGCGCCGCGTCACCCCAGTTGTCGCCGTCGCTCGACCTCGTTGACGACCATCTCCACCGTCCACTGACCGCGGATCAGTCGCATGCTCAGGGGTTCGGCGCCTCGGTCCTCGTACGACCAACTGAGCTCCTCCGGCCGGACGCCCGCTCGGTACAGATCGCCCGCGTACTTGGCAGGCGCACCCTCCCTCACCCACCGCGCGATGTCCGCGAACTCGAGGCCATCGAAGAGAGTCGGCGCCCACTCGGCCGAGAGGTCTCTCGCCTGGCGGACCTCGTCATCGAAGTAGGAGCAGGAGCCACCCGGTGACTTCCCCTCCGGATCCCGCCGCCAGACGACGTAGTGATCGAGCAGGTACTTGGTGAGCCCCTCCGGCGGGGTTCCGCGATACCACTCACGCCTGGGTCGACGGCTCGGCAAGGCGGGCAGCGGCTGCGGCCGTGGTGGTAGCGCAGACGACGTCCGTCTCACGGGCGGCAACGGCGCAGCGTGCCCCTGCACCGCTGATCGCGGAGCTGGACGACCTGGCGGCGAGGTTGACCGTTGGGCGTGCGGGAAGCACTCCCGAAGCTGTCGGGCCACCGGCGCCTCTACGAGGCTGGACGCTGACTTCACGAAGAAGCCCAGCTCCTTGAGCTTGGCGAGCAGTGTCTTGCTATCGACTCCGAACTCCTTGGCGAGTTCGTGTACGCGTGCCTTACCTGGCATCCCGTGCCGCTCCCTCCGAGCGAACTGCGGATGGACAAGACGCCTCCGAGGCTCGCACACCTGTACGACAACTCCACGGGCTACTCGCCCGACACTCCGATGAGGAGCCATCTCTCCCATGCCCCGCGACTTCTCCTCACTCTCGACGAGGTGTCACTAAACCGCTCTGAATAGCGCCTTCTCCCGGTGAGAGCGACTACTCACCAGCGGGAGCAGGGATGTGCGGTCAGCCGAGACGACGGACAGCGGCAGCCCCTGCGCCGGCACCGTCCCACGCCGTCTCAGCTTGCCGCGCCGTGCTGCAGGCCTTCGTCGACAGCTATGGCGGCGACACCCACCGGCTGCTCACCGACTTGGCCGACGTCATCGGCGCCAGCATCGCTTACGTCGACCGGCCCACTGTCGAAGCTCACCTCGAGCGGCCCCTGTCCGACCGGGAGTGGGCCGCCGTCGCCCAGCAGTTCACGGCCATGGCCTTCGACGACCACGTCGGAGACGCCGGCAGCCTCCGCACCGACTGGATCGAAGACGTCCTTGCCAGGGCCGGCGTACCCGGTCGTGGCCACACCGGTCAGCCGGTCGCCGGATGTCCATGGGGCGGGGCATGAGCGCCACCCGGACATGCCCGGCCTGCGGCTACAGCGGCACGTACGCCAGCCACGCCCTGGCCGACGTCCACCACGCGCGCCATTCTTGTGCGAAGCACCAGCAGGCCATGGAGCGCGCACGTCGCCGTGTCCAGCGCGCGAAGGGCCGGGTGACGCGGGACTGCAACCATCCGCGTGCTCGGCATGTGCACGGCACCCGTGCCGCCTACGTGAAGGACCGCTGCCGATGCACCGCCTGCACTGCCGCCAACACCGCGGCCGGCCGTGCCGTCCACCGCGCGCAGACCTTCGGCCGATGGCGGCCGTTCGTAGACGCCGCCCCGGTGCGCGAGCACGTCCGCGCGTTACGCGCCGCCGGCATCGGCGTCGAGCAGATCGCCATGCTCGCCGGCATCTCGACCAGCCACGTCCGCGAGCTGACTGGCCCGGGCCGCGACGGCCACCCAGGCATCCAGCGCGTCCGGCCCGACACCGCCCACCAGGTCTTGCGCGTTCGCGTCGACCAGGCGAACCGGGCGCCGCGCAGTCACGTCGTCGCCACGGGCACTCGTCGACGGCTGCAGGCCCTGATCGCCGTTGGATGGCCCCACGACGAGCTGGCCGCCAGGCTCGGCCGACGCTCCGCCGGGCTCCGACGGAGCATGCTCAGCGACTCCGTCACCGCGCAGACCGCCCAGGACGTCAGCGACCTCTACGAACAGCTGTGGAACCTGCGCCCACCACGCTCCACCGTCGACCAGCACGCCGCCGCCGACGGCGCCCGTGCCTTCGCCGCCGAACGCGGCTGGCTGCCACCTCTGGCCTGGGACGACATCGACACCGACCCAGAGCCGCAAAACCACGCTGGACGCGTAGAGAAGGACGACGACCTCGACGAGATCGCCATCGAGCGCGCCCTCGCGGGCGACGGCGTCCGCCTCGAGCACCTGACCCCCGCTGAGCAAAAGGAGGTCGTCCGGCGCCTCACCGAACGCGGCAAGTCCATCCGCGACATCGCCCAGCAGCTCGCCACCACCAAACGAACCATCTCCCGCCGGCGCGCATCCATCAACGCCGCATGACCATGTGCGGCACATCGTCGTCGAGGGGCAGCGCCGGCACGGCTGCGGCCCTGTACGGCACGCCATGAACTCCGGCGACCGGGTGGCGGACAGTCAGCCCGGCAGGAGGACAGCGAGCCAGACGCCCGACCAGATCCCGAGAAGCAGGGACACGACGGCGGCCGTATGGAGAACGACGACCGGCTCGATCACGACACGCTGCGCCGTTCCCGCGAAGGTGCCCGGCTCCGTCCCCCGGGCAGCCGCCGCCGTGCTTTCGCTGGCGGCGACTCCCGTAGCGGCGGGAGCGATCCAACGCAGGTAGTAGAAGAGGCTCGCCACCGTGTTGATGGCCGCCACGACGACCAGCCACGCGAGCCCGCCATCCCAGGCCGCCGCGAAAACAGCGAGCTTGCCGACGAAGACCGCCGTGGGTGGAGTGCCAACGAGGCCGAGCAGGCAGACGACGAGGCTGACGACGAGCCATCGGTGGCGTCCGATCGCGGTCGCCCAGTCGGTGATCGTGCGGGCCCCCGGGGCCGCCGCGACGGCGGCGAAGGCGCCGATGTTGGTCACCGCGTAGCCGGCCAGGTAGATCGCCAGGGCCGGGACGGCGAGGTCGGTGCGGGCGGCGACGGCGACGACCATGAACAGGTAACCGACCTGGCTGACCGTCGAGTAGGCCAGCAGTCGCAGGACGTCGGTCTGGTTGAACGCCGCCAGGTTGCCCAGGGTCATGCTGGCCGCGGCGATGACCGCGACCAGGAGCGGTACGTCGAGCGGGACGTCGGCGAACGGCTCGGCGGGAGCAGCCGGAATGCGGCAGCGACCGCGCCGACCTTGGGAATCGTGGTGATGTAGGCGGCCATAGGCGGGGTCGTGCCCGCCGTGACGTCGGGAACCCAGAAGTGCACCGGCACGGCACCGGCCTTGAAGGCGACCCCGGCGAGCACGCCGAGGACGCCCACCGCGAGCAGCGCCGGGGGGGCATCCGGGAGCAGCGCGGCAAGGTCGAGGTATCCGGTCGTGCCGGCGGCGAGCACTAGGGCGGCGACGCCGACCAGTATGAGAACGCCGACGAAGGCACCCATGAGGTAGTACTTCATCGTCGCTTCGACACCTGCGGAGTCCTTGGCGAAGCCGGCGAGGGCGTACAGCGGGACGCTGGCCAGCAGATAGGCCGCGACGAGCAGCAGCAAGTCGCCGCTGGCGGCCAGCGCGACGCTGCCGAGCCCACCGAGCAGCATCAGGACGTAGGCCTCGGTCTCGCGCGGGTGTCCCGCCAGCGAGGCCGATGCCAGCCAGACGAGGACAGCCACACCGAGCGCGATGACGATGCGGACCACGCCGGTGGTGGTGTCGACGACCCAGGTGCCCTCGAACACCCGCTCCGCCGGCTTGGGCAGCGCGACGGCAGCAGCGACCGCGCTGGCCAGGCAAGCGACGGTGACCAGGAGCCGGACCCGCCACTGCCGGTGCTGCGGCGTCCAGAGGCCCAGGAGCAGGCCACCGACCGCGCCCAGGAGCAGCAGCAACTCGGGAAGCAGGGCGAGCACCCGCTCGCCGCCCCCGGACATGCCCGTCACCGGGACACCAGCTCCACCACCGCCATGGCAGCCGGCTCCAGCACGTCCAGCAGGGCACGCGGGAGCACTCCGAAGACCAGGGCGAGCACGAGGAGCGGGACGATCGAGGCCACCTCGTGTCCGCGCAGGTCCGCCATTCGGGTCGCCGTCCGCGGCTGGGTGGCAATCGCCGTCCCGCCATCGGTCCGCTCCGAAGCCGGGCCCTCCCCCGTCTCATCGGGGTCCGTCTCGGACGGGACGACGGTGTCGCCGGTGAGCAGCCGCTGCAGGGCCAGCAGGAACAGCCCCGCGGTCACGAGGATGCCGACGACGGCGAGCACTGTGGCGACGGGCGCGGCTTGCAGGGCTCCGGTGAAGACCTGGAACTCGGCAATGAACCCGGAGAAGCCGGGCAATCCCAGGGAGCCGAACGCGGCGACCGCGAGGCACGCCGCAAAGACTGGCGCCGGCCTCGCCAGGCCGCCCCAGCGGTCGAAAGCGTAGGTGCGCCCGCGGGACCACAGCACGCCGCTGAGCAAGAACAGTGCGCCGGTGAGCAGGCCGTGGCTGACCATCTGGTACATCGCCCCGACCGTGGCCACGGTCCGGGCACCCTCGTCTGCGGAGGCGACCAGGCCGGCCGAGCCCAGGCCGAGGAGCACGTAGCCCATGTGGTTGACCGAGGTGTAAGCGATCATCCGTTTGACGTCGATCTGGGCGAGGGCGACGAAGGCGCCCCACGCAGCACGCTGATCACCCCGACGACGACGGCGACCATGGCCCATCGCTGCCAGGCCTCGGGCAGGATCGGCATGGCGATCCGCACGAACCCGTAGGTGCCGAGCTTGAGCAGGATCCCGGCGAGGACGGCGCTCCCGGCAGCTGGGGCGTCGGTGTGCGCGTCGGGCAGCCAGGTGTGGAACGGGAACAGCGGCGTCTTCACCGCCAGGCCGAGACCGATCGCCAGCAGGACCAGGCCGCCGGCGACCGGACAGTCCGCCAGCGGCGGGTTCTCCGCCAGCGCCACCATGTCGAATGTCCGCTCCTCGCTGCCGAGGAACAGCCCGATGAAGCCCACGAGCAGCGCCAGGGACCCGATGAACGTGTAGAGGAAGAACTTCAGTGCGCTGCGCCGGGCGTTGCCGTGTCCCCAGCCGGCGATGACGAAGTACATCCCGACGATGGACAGGTCAAAGAAGACGAAGAAGAGGATGAGGTCGAGCGAGGCGAACGTGCCCAGGCAGGCGGTCTGCAAAAAGAGGAACAGCGCCGCGTAGGTGTGCGGCCGGTCCGGCTCTCGGAGTGAGTAGATGGCGCAAGCGAGGAACAGCACCCCGGTCAGAGCCAGCAGTGGCAGGGAGAGCCCGTCGACGCCGATGCGGTAGCCGGCGTCGACCGTGGGGATCCACTGCAGGTCCACCTCGTACGCCAGGCCATCGACGACTCCCGAGGCGCCCTCGCCGGGCTCGAAGCGCCACCACATCCAGCCGACCAGCGCCAGGTCGACGGCCGAGACCGCCACCCACAGCCCGATGGCGGCGCGGCCGCTGAGCCGGCGGGCGGCCAGCAGCGCGCCGGCGGCCACCAGCGGCAGGAAGATCACGACGGTCAGCAGCACGACTACCTCACCACGAGCAGCAGGACGAGCAGGAACCCCAGGCCGACGACGGCCTGGGCGTAGTACTGGTGCAGTAGCCCCGTCTGCGGACGACGCGCGGCACTCCCCGCGTGGCGGAACGCCGTCGCCATCGCGCGGACCGCGCCGTCCACCACTCCGGTGTCGATTCGCGCGGACCCGGCGGCAGTACGTCGGGTCGCCGAGGCGACTCCCGACACGGCGCTGTCCAGGACGCCGTCGTCCGCCCGTGATGCCATGCTCGCAATCCGGCGGGCGCCGACAGCCACACCCATCACCGCCCGGTCCAGCACCCTGTCGTCCACGGTGGCTAGCACCCGCGCCACTGCCATGGCCGGTCGCGGCGATAGCAGCCGTCCCAGCCCGGCCCACGAGGCGAGCGGACCCCGAGAGAGCTGCTCCATGACGGCAGGGCGGGCCCGGACCACGGCGACGGTCAGCCCCAGGGCCACCAGCGCGAGCGCCCCGGAGAGCAGCAGCTCCCCCAACCCCGGGGACGGCTCCCCCTCCACGTCCAGGACCGCCTTGAATTCCTCTACCACGGCCGGCAGCGCGAGCACACCCAGCCCGGCGGCGAACACGGCCAGCACGCCGGCGACGGCCGTGCGTCAGGGCCGGGACGCGCCGGGTGCCCGGCTCCTCCTCGTCGAACGCCTCGTCCCCCGCCGGCCTGGCGAGGACGACGGCCAGGATCCGACCGGCGTAGATCGCGGAGATGGCGGCGGCGGCAAGGCCCACCACCCGCAGGGCCGTTCCGTCGACACCGGCGAGTACCTCGTCCTTGGTGGCCCACAGCGACAGCGGTGGCACGCCGGCCAGGGCGAGGGCGGCGACGGTGGCCGCGGCTCCCATTCCCGGATACCGGCGGGCGGCGCCCCGCAGACCGGCTAGCTGCTTGGTGCCCAGCGCGGTGAGCCAGGCAGCGGCCGCGACGAAAAGGCCGGCCTTCACCGCGGCGTGCGCGACGAGCTGCGCCGTCCCGCCGGCTGTCGCCCCCACCCCGGCGGCGAGGACGACGAAGCCGATCTGCGCGGCGGTGCTGGCCGCGAGCAGCTGCTTGAGGTCGGTCTGCGCCACGGCCACGGCACCCAGGACCAGGGCGGTCAACGCCCCCGCCCACGCCGCCGCCGTTGCGGCCCAGCCGGTCGCGGCGAGCAGTGGCTGCATTCGGATCAGCAGGTATCCACCGGCGGCCACCATCGTGGCCGAGTGCAGCAGCGCGCTCACCGGGCTCGGCCCCTGCATCGCGGCCGAGAGCCAGGCCGAGAAGGGCAGCTGCGCCGACTTGCCGAGCGCGGCGACCAGTACGCCGGCGGCGGCCATGTCCGCCCAGCCGCCGTTGGCGCTCTCCAGATCGGCCAGCACCAGGCTCCCGGTCGCGGCCAGTGCCGCCCCGGCGGCGACGTACAGGCCGAGATCCCCGGCCCGGGTTGTCACGAACGCCCGGGTGCCGGCGGCCAGCTTGCCCGGCTCTTCCCAGTGGTAGCCGATGAGCGCGTAGGAGGTCGCCCCCATGACCTCCCACGCCAACAGAAGCGTGGGCAAGGTTGCCGCGGTGACCGTCGCCAGCATGGCCGCAACGAACAACAGCAGATAGCCGAAGAAGCGGGCCCGCGCCGTGTTCCCCGGCAGGTCCGCGACGGCGAAGAGCGTGACCAGCAGGGCGATCCCCGCGACCAGGACGATCAGCACGGCGGAGAGCCCGTCGACGACCAGGCGGAGGTCCCCGCCCTCGACGACTCCGAGGAATGGCACCGACAGGCGCGGCCGGGTCCCGGCCACCAGCGCTGCCAGTGCCACGCCGACCCCCGTAACGGCCACGGCCAGCGGGCCGGCGGCGCGATCGGCCCGCCGACCGGCGACCAGCAGCCCCGCACCGGTCAGGGCGGGGAGCAGCACCAGCGCGCCGAGGACGGCGCTCATCCGCGCAGGTCCGACGCCATGTCGATCATGTCGAGCTGCCGAGCTCGATAGAAGGCGACAGTGACGGCGAAGCCCATGGCCATCTCCACCGCCATAACCACCAGGGCGACGACGACCAGCATCTGGGCGTCGGGGAGCTCCGGCGCGAGGAAGTACCAGGCCGCTCCCCCGGCCAACAGCACACCGTTGAGGACGAGCTCGAGGCCCATCATCACCATGACGATCGTCTGCTGGGACAACGCCCCGAACAGCCCGACGCCGATCAGGCCGGCGGCGACGGTCAGCACGATCTGGAGCACCAGTTCGGCGGTCATCGGCGCAGTCCCCCGGGCACCGGGTCGTCCGGGTGCTCGGCGTCAAGACCCGGGCCGAGGCGGTCGTAACGGCCGCGCGAGGTGGCCAGAACGGTGCCGGCCAGGATCGTGGTGAACAGCCCGATGCCGATCACCAGCATGACCAGCATGTGGCTGCCCATGATCGCCTCGCCGAGCTGGCGGGTGCTGTCGTCGGGGCGAACCGGGTTCGTCGTCGGCCAGTCGATCGTCCAGATGCCCACCGCGAGGAGGACGAAGACTCCCGCGCCGACCGCGGCCGAGCCTTTGGCGTTGTGCACCATCGTCATCGGCATGAGCCCGGCCGGGTTCATCATGAACATGATCATGAAGACGGCCATGATCGCCATCTCGATCGTCATCATCAGCGCCGTCACGACGGCCAGGTAGACCAGGTCGAGGGCGAGCAGGACGCCCGCCACGGCGAGAAACGACGCCAGCAGGGCGAAGGTCGCCCGTGCCATCGAGTCGACGACGAAGACGGCGACCCCCGCGGCGACCGACAGGACCCCGAGGACGGCGACGGCCGTGATCGCCCAGCCGGAGAGGTCGCTCAGCATCGGCTCCTCCTCACGCGTAGAACCCGTTCAGGACGAGCACGGCGACGACCAACGCCTGCAGGAGCGTCAGCGGGACGAGGACCATCCAGCCGACCTCCACCGTGCGGTCGGGCCGCAGCACCGGCATCCGTCGTCCCACCCAGACCAGAGCAGCGACGACGGCCAGGGTCTTCAGCAGGTGCCACAGCGGGCCGGGCAACCAGGGGCCGGAGTCGCCGCCGAGGAACAGCGCCGCCGCCATGGCCGCGCTCGCGCCGAGGAAGACGGCGCGACCGGCCTCCACCAGCAGCCGAGTCCACCCCGGACAGTTCCGAGGTGATGCCGCCGGCGATGTCAGCTGCGGCCGGTGCGGCGAACGGCCCCCAGAAGGCGAAGGCCGCGGCGCTGGCCACAAAGACCACGAAGGCGACCGGCATCGTGACCACGAACCACAGGCTCTCCTGCGCGGCCACGACGTCCGTCGTGCGCAGTGAGCCGGCCCCCAGGCCAGCCGTGATGAGCGCGAACATCAGCGGCAGCTCATAGGCCAGGCCCTGGGCGAGAAATCGGTATCCACCGGTCAGGGCATGGACGGCATTCGGACCCCAGCCGACCAGCCACACCGCCGCCCACAGCAGTGCCTCCATGGCGTTGAACCACACGAGATCGGCGCTGGTCGACCACAGGGTTCGGCCAGCCACGGGTACCACCGCCAGAGACAGCAGCGCCAGTGTCGGCACAGCGACGCACCCGGTTCGCCACAGCAGCCGATCCGGCGCCAGAGTCGTCCGCCGCTGCTCGACCAGCAGACGCGCGCTCGAGCGGATCGGCTCGACAGCGGCCCCAGGCGCGCCGAAGACGACGACGCGGTCGACCGCCGTCACCACGACGCCTAGGACCAGACCGACCGCCACGATCCCAAGGACTGCCGGGACCAGCCCCCACGCCTCCGCCAGAGTCTGCTCAGGCATGCAGGTGCTCCGGAGCCGAGACTGCGGACACGGGGCTGAGGTCGAGGCTGGCCACGATCAGCCGTGCGCTCCCGATCTCGGCGCCCTCCACCAGGGCTGCGACGCCGTCCAGTGACATCGCGGGCAAGTCCTCGACCGGCTGCCCCGACGCCATGTCGCACCAACGCCTGACCCGGTCCAGGGCGTCTCCCCCAGATCCGCGCCTCCCGATGCCTCCGGCCGTCCACGCCAAGGTCCGCGACCGGCTCACCCGCCGCGCCACGGCCTCGGCGAGCCGCTGCGCCTCATCTCGATTGGCTTCCTCGGCCACCCTGTCCCGGGCGCGGCGTGCGTCGCGGGCGGCCGTCGGCCAGCCGGCCACGTCGAGGAAGTGGGCGAGCCGGTCGAGTGCGGCCCGCTGGGAGTTGGACTGGTCATGCGCGGTGGAAACGGTGCCGGCGTCGAGCCAGGCCAGTTCTGCGGAGGTGAGGACGTCACCCTGCAGATCCGCCCGCAACACCAGACCAGTCGGCCAGCCCAGCAGTACCGGCCCGAGCGCCACCTTCAGAACGTCGAGTTCGAGCCCATCCCGGTCCGGGCCGGTCGAGGCCATCGGCAGCCCGGCCACCTCACCGCCGTGGTCCATGCCCTCGTGACCACCGCCGTGGTCCATGCCCTCGTGACCGGCCTGGCCCATGCCCTCGTGACCGGCCTGGCCCATGCCCTCGTGACCGGCCTGGCCCATGCCCTCGTCCTGGGCGTCCTCTTTCTCGTCCTTCCCGAGCAACGAGGCCGGCGACGGCCGGCCGTCCCCCTTCGTTCCTGATTCGGCCGGCCGGACCAGCGCAGCTCGGCCCTGGTCCAGAGCAACGGCGAAGTCCTCGGTGCGCTGCACGTCCACTCGGTGCCGCGGCTCGAGGACCTGGCTCCACAGCACCTCGACGGCTTCTGCCAGCTCGGGTCCGGGTTCGCCGAGGACGACCAGCAAGTCGGTGTCCGCAGGCGACACGGCGCACGGCCAGCCGCGCCGGTCCAACTCGGCCTCGACGGACCACCGGAGCATCGTCACGCCCGGGGCGTCGACGAGCAGCACCCGCGGCCTCGCCAGCGCCCAGGTCCGCAGCCGAGCGATCACGTCCATCGCAGCGCACCTTCACGCCAGACGTACGTGACACCGACGAGCAGCACGGCGAGGAAGCCGAACATCTCGACGACGGCCGTCGTCCCCATGTCCGCGACCACGACCGCCCACGGGTACATGAAGATCATCTCCATGTCGAAGGCCAGGAAGAGGACCGTGACCGCGTACCACCGCGCGTGGTAGCGGGAGACGGCGTGCTGCTGTGGGAGCAGGCCCGACTCGTGACGGCAGCACGGCGGCGGGCTCCCGGGCGGTGCGCAACGCCGCCGACAGCGCGTACAGCCCGACGATCCCGGCCCCGACCAGGGCGGCCAGCGACAGCAGCGCGACCATGGCGCTCTCCTCCCCTCAACGGAGATGCCGCTGGGAGCGGCCGGTATCGGGCCGGGGATACGACAGCGATCATCCGGACGACCGTCCGGGTGTGGCCGACTGTAGGGGCGGTCGTGGATGTTCGCGCGGCGACGATCACCCCGCCTTTGGCAGCCGTGCCAGCGTCGACACCCAACTGTCAGTCGTCGTCCGGCGCCGCTTCCGAAAGGACGACCAACTGGCGGAGGCAGTGTTCCCGCAGCGGCTCGGGGAAACCCTCGGCCAGGCGGTAGAACACGACGCGCCCCTGCTTCCGGTTGGTCACCAGTCCCGCCGTGCGCAACAACCGGAGCGCGTACCCCACGGCGTCCTCGTTGGCCTCCAGGGCCAGTGCGAGATCGCCGACACAGAGCTCGTCCACCATGTCGAGCGCGAACAGGACTCGGGCCCGGGTGGGATCGGCCATCAGGCTCAGCACGCTGGTCAGCTGGGCGACTTCCTCCCGGCTCGGCAGCCGGGCACGGGCGTGCGCGACACGTTCCGGGTCGACCGGATGGGCGTGGTCAGGTTCAGACATCGAGAAACACCTCCAGGCCGCCCATACCCGTACGGGTCTGCGGGTACCGCCGGAATCGTCAGCGCCCGATCCGGGCGACATCCGAGCCAGCCGGCGCCGGCAACCCGAGGAGGCAACCATGACCGTGGCAGCCCAGATGCTCGACACCTACCCCAAGGATCTCGGCGGGGTGGACAAGCAGAAGCTGCTGGCCTGCATCGAGGCCTGCTTCGAGTGCGCCCAGGCCTGCACCGCCTGTGCCGACGCCTGCCTCAGCGAGGACAAGGTCGCCGAGCTGACGAAGTGCATCCGCACGAACACTGACTGCGCCGACATCTGCGACGCCACCGGCCGCGTGCTCTCCCGGCACACCGGCTACGACGCCAACCTCACCCGGGCGGTGCTCGAGGCCTGCGCTGCCGCCTGCAAGGCGTGCGGCGACGAGTGCGAGAGCCATGCCTCGATGCACGAGCACTGCCGAATCTGCGCCGAGGCCTGTCGGCGCTGCGAGCAGGCGTGCCGAGACCTCATCGGCTCGCTGGGCTGACAGGCACTGCACGGTGGGCCGGCCCCGACGGCGCCAGGGCAAGAGCGGCCTAAACGACGCCCCGGGGCCGAACCATCGCTCCAGCGGCGCTGATCGTCGAGCTGCCACCGCCGACCGCCGAAGGCATCGTGGTCACAACGACACCCGACGCCATCGCCTCCACAGATCGGCTCGCTCTTCGTCCAGTCGTCCGGCGTCGCGGGCTGATGTCGCCCGGTCGATGCCGAACAAGTCGGCACTCATGGCGAGTTTGTCGTGATCGCAACGCCAGCTGTCCCGACGGCGGTACCGACTCTTCGGTTTACCCGTATGACCGTACGGGCATTCGGGCGATCGACGTACGCCAACCAACATCTACCCATGCAGCGGTCTCGCGCCTCGGCCGATACCGCTGCAACAACACACATGTGACGTCGCAGGCTGCGGCGAACGGCTCGCGTGACGATGCAGTCATTGGTTTGCGGAGTTCCTCCCCACCGATGACAGCCAGGACGGAGATCGGATCCATGGCGACCAAGAAGAGCGACGAGACGAAGGAACACGGTCAGGACGGCGGCATGTCCCACGAGACGAAGATGTACCTGCGCTTCGCGGCCATGATCACGACGTCCATGGTCGTCATGTACTTCACGATGTTCGCCGGCACGTGGGAGTGGAGCCACGTCCAGTTCAGCCAGAGCCGCGTGTTCATGGCGGTCACCATGGGCGGCACCATGGGGTTGATCATGCTCGGCTGGATGCTCAACATGTACAAGAACATGAAGGGCAACATCGCGATCGTGGCGGTGAGCCTCCTGCTGCTGGGCGGCGGCATCGCGCTGGACCGCAGCCAGGCCACCGTGCAGGACTCCGCGTGGATGAACGCGATGATCCCGCACCACTCGCTAGCCATCACCCGGTCCGAGCGCGCCGACATCACCGACGTCCGGGTGTGCCAGCTCGCCGTCGAGATCATCAAGGCCCAGGAGCGCGAGATCGCCGAGATGGAGTGGCTGATCCAGGACATCGAGGAGAACGGGGAGGCCGCCACGGCCGAGGAGGCGCAGGCCCGCGGCGTTCCCGACTTCGAGGGTTCGGCCCTGCGGGACTGCGCGTCGGAGTGATCGCGGTAAGGGCGGCCACATGTCCCTGACGGTGACGACTCGAGCAGGGGTCTCCAGCCGGCGGTCACGGTCCCGGTCTCGTCCGGGACCGTGACCACCCTGAGCACCTTCGGGCCTATGATGAGGACGCGGAGCTGCGCCACGGCCGGCACTTACAGCGCGACGGCTCCCGAAGGGGCGCCATCCGAGTCGTGCCGACACAAGGCCACTTTCGGTCAGCTGCCTGCGGTGCCGCCGCCCGCGTGGCGGACGTCGGAATGGGCCGGCGATGGGCCGCTAGCGGTACCCCACGAACAGCCTCCGGGCGCAGACTTTCAGCTGCAGCCGCAGCCACACCCGGACGTCTGCTCTCCAGCCCCTGCGAGCAGGTTGACGGGCTCGGCTACCTGATACCCGGCTTCTTCAACGGCAGTGCGCACGGCACCGTCGTCCACATCGGCCACGGCGCTGACGGTGAGTCCACCGGTGGCGAGATCGACGCTGACGTCGGTGACGCCGGGAACCTGGCGGACCTCTTCGGCCACGGAGTTGACGCAGTGGCCGCAGGTCATGCCGACGACGCTGTACGTGGCGGTACTCATCTCGAATTGTCCTTTCGATCCCTCATGGACGTGCATTGCCGTGGATGTTCATTCTGGTGGTCCTGTTCCAGGAGCGGACCCGGCGGGCGATGGCCTCGATCACCTCGCGGACCTTTCGTCTGCCTCGACCACGGGCTGGAGGCCTCGAACCTCCCCTTCCATCCGACGAAGAGCCTGAGGCAGTCGTCCTTGCGCTGGATAAGCCGCGAGACTGCTGGCCTCCTGTGTGGCCCGACAGGTTCCTACACCGACCGACGCATACCCCCTGCCAGTACCTACACCATGAGACCGTATACCCCCGGGGGGTGTAATGCAACGACGCACCGAGTACTCACCCGAGGAGGACCTGGGCGGGCATCGACCGGGGCGGCAGATAGAGAGCTGTTCGGCTCCCAGTGCTGACTCATCCCGCCACGCCTCAGTCCCCCAAGACCACATCAAATGTGAGTCCGCCGTCGTCCGACTCCACCAACGCCGTGGCCGTCACGACGGCGATCCGCAGCGAGCCCCCCGCCGAGGAGGTCGCCGCCACAGCCTGCGGGGGTGATTCCAGCTTGGGCCCCGCCTGCCAGGTAGCGGCTCCGTCCGCGCTCGTCCACACCGAACCGGACGGGTCCACGCCCGCGACGTTCATGCCGTCGTCGGCCCAGTCGACCACCTGGAGGAGCGGTGCACCGTCGTTCCGGACCCAGGAGCTACCGCCGTCGACGGAGCTGAGGAGACCCTGCTCAGTGGTGGCGAGGATCGTCCGCCCGTCCGGTGCTGCGGCGAGTGTCGCCGGAGCCGCCGGAATCAGTAGCTGCTCCCACTCGTCGCCGTCGGCGCTCCGCACGAGGGAGCCGTCGTAACCGAGGACCCCCGCATCGCTGACCGTCAGCGCATGGAAGTCGGACTCGCCCTGCCGGGATCGCGGTTCCCACGTCCGGCCGCCGTCCGTCGACTCGATCAGCCCGACCGGCTCCGGCAGGTCGACGTCCGGCCCGGGATGCCCGGAGGCGAGGAAATGCCCCGGTCCGCGGACAGCGAAGCCCATCAGGTCGATGACCGGCCCTATATGGGTCGACTCTCCGTCATCGCCCACTCCGAAGAGCCCGTCGTGCGTGGCCAGGAGAAGTTGCCCGTCAGCTGGGTCGATCGCGACACCGTGGATATGGCTGGAGGGGAGCATGCCGGCCGTCACTCCGTCCGGCTCGGTCTCCGACTGCGCGGTCGAGGAGGTGCAACCCGCGACAAGCAGCGCGGAGGCCGCCGCCACAGAAAGCGCTCTCGCGATCCCACGAACTCGAGCCATCGGGGAACGACGAGCGGCATGAACAGATGTAGCCGGGCGACGCAGGTCAGAACGCATGGGGTGGTCCTTCGAGACGGAGCGGCTGATGACGAGGGAGCGCTCCGGCCCGGTGGCCTGGAGCGCGCAGAGCTGTCGACGAGTGGCGCTGTCCCGCGTCCGGAACAGCGCCACCCGTCGCGGCGTCAGCCGCCCAGCTCGGTCAGCAGCGTCTGCATCTCCTGGATCTCAGCGGTCTGCGACTCGACGATCTCCCGAGCCATCTCGACGGCGTCCTGATCAGAACCGTCGGCGATCTCCGTCTCGGCCATCTCCACGGCGCCCTGGTGGTGCGGAATCATCATGTCCAGGAACATGCGATCGAACTCAGCGCCGGAAGAAGAGTCCAGCGCCGTCATGTCCTCCTCGGACATCCCTTCCATGTCCATGCCGCCGGAGCCGTGGTCCATGCCGCCCATGTCCTCCTCGGGCAGCGGCTCGCCCCACTCCTCGAGCCAGCCGGTCATCGTCTCGATCTCCGGCCCCTGCGCCGCCTCGATTCGGTCGGCCAGGTCGATCACCCTCGGGTCGGAGGCCCGGCCGTCGGCGAGCTGAGCCATGCGCAGGGCCCCCTCGTGGTGCGGGAGCATGCCCTGGACGAATGCGACGTCGGCCTCGTTGTGGGTGGTCGCGCTGGCGGAGCTGGTGGCGCCGGCACTGCGATCGGCACCGTCGTCAGCTCTGGTGCCGTCGCTCCCACCGGAGCAGCCGGCGAGAACGACGGTTCCTGCCAGGAGTCCGCCGGCCAGGCGGACGAGTCGTGCGGTCGTGCGAGTCATCAGAATTCTCCTGCAGTTGTAGGTCATAGGCGTGCGCGCAGGACCCGACTGAGCTATGGGCGGAGTCGGGTCAGGGCATTCGGCCTAGATCCGCAGAAGACAGAGAGCGGACAAGTCCGGTGGTCGAGGGACCCTCGACCACCCGGTGTGCCACATCGGAGAAGGAGCCCGAGCGCGAACGCTCGATGCCGATGCTCGACCGATCAGCGTTGCCGCAGCCAGCGCACTCACGCCAGTGAGGACCACGGCCAGGCAGACCGCCATCAAGGCCGAGCCGTGGGGCGGAGAACCGTCCGGAGAGAGATTGGCGGCGACGGCCATAGTCATTGCAGCAGACATCGTCGCGGGCGACAGGTGAGGTGCGGCGGCGAGCGCTGAGTCGATTTCCACCGCCTGCACGGACAGGGCAGACGGGACGTGTCCTGCTTCGGTCATCCCGTGGTCGGCGACGTCGGTCGCCATGCACTGGACCCCGTGCATGCTGAAGACAGCAGCGAGCAGTAGCAGTGCCCACATGCGTCGCGCCGACATGCCACCCCCCCAAGGACTGAAGCCAGGCTACTAGCGCGTGTAGGACTGGCCGCCACCTCTGGTTGAGCCGCCTCGAAGCGCCGCGACTCCGCCAGCCGTCACAGCGGATCCTCGTCCGCTCCACGGGGAGGACCACTGGAGTCACTTCGGTCGATTTCGCGTCACTTGGCTGTGGCCGCCGGTCGGTCGGTCGTCTTCGTCAGCCGCCGGACCTCGGCGGGATCCAGCTCCAGCAGCGCGGCCGCTCGCTCTGCGGACACGTCCTCGGCGAGCAAGGTACGGAGCGTCTCGCCGAGTGCCGCCGTCGCCACTGCCAGGGCCTGCTCCGCCTCGCTTCGCGCCTCCAGGGCCACCAACGCCTCCGCCGTCGCCTCCTCGACCCGACGGTCGTGCTCATCGCGGGCGGCGTCCAACGCCCGTCGTCGCTCCCGCGCCTTCGTCAGTGCTGCCGCCTGTCGACCCACCGTTCTGGCCACCGCTTCCTCCGCTCGCCCAGCTGACCGACCGCCCGGATCGTCACACGGCCTCATGACACGGCTGCCGACCTGAGCGTCACCCCAGCAGCCCGGCGACCAGAGCAGGCGTCACCCCACCCTCTGCGACCTGACACACCTCATGCATCACGGCCCGAACCGCCCCTTGTCGATGCTTCGCGCGGCCGGACCGTGGCAGAGGTGACCGCGACTCTCGGGTCGTGATGACGCTGCACAAGCTCACCGCGGGGGACGGATACACGTATCTGACCCGCCAGGTGGCGGCGCACGACACGACCACCCGCGGGTTCGACAACCTGGGTGATTACTACACCGAGAAGGGTGAGGCTCCGGGCGTCTGGATGGGACGCGGGCTTGCCGCCGTGCCTGATTTTCCGGTTGGTGACCGGGTCACCGAGGCGCAGATGGTCGCGCTGTTCGGGGAGGGGCGGCACCCGAACGCCGATCAGATCGAGCGCGCCGCGCAGCTCGCCGGCAAGGACCCGCAGCAGGTCGATCAGGCCAGCCGCCTGGGCGCGCCCTACCGCATTCACGAGCAGGCCAACATGTTCCACCGCCGCTCGGCCGGGGCGTTCCGCGACCGCAACACCGCGCTCGGCCTGCCCGCCGACGCCCCCGTGCCGGCCGACGAACGAGCCCGCATCCGCACCGAGCTGGCGACGACGATGTTCTTCGAGACCTACGGCCGTCCGCCCGCCGACGCCCGCGAGCTGTCCGGCCATCTGGCCCGCATCTCCCGGCAGGCGACCACCGCGGTCGCCGGGTACGACCTGACGTTCAGCCCGGTCAAGAGCGTCTCCACGCTGTGGGCGATCGCTCCGCCAGAGGTTGCCGCCGTCATCGAGCGGGCGCACGCCGACGCCGTGGCGGACGCCTTGACCTGGTTGGAGGACCACGCCGCCTACACCCGCACGGGGCGCAACGGAGTGGCACAGGTGGAGGTACGCGGGCTGATCGCGGCGGCATTCACCCACCGCGACTCGCGGGCCGGCGACCCGGATCTGCATACCCACGTGGCCGTCAGCAACAAGGTGCAGACCCGCGACGGGCGGTGGCTGGCGCTGGACGGTCGGCTGCTCTACAAGAACAACGTCATCGCCTCCGAGCGGTACAACACCCGCCTGCAAGCCCTGCTCACCGAGCGGCTCGGCGTCCGCTTCGCCGACCGCCCCGACGCCGACCCGAGCAAGCGCCCAGTTCGGGAGATCGTCGGCGTCGATGGCGAGCTGCCCAGCCTCTGGTCGTCGCGTCGGGCGTCGATCGACACCCGCCGCGCGGAGCTGTCGGCGCAGTTCCAGGCCGACCACGGGCGGCCGCCGACGCCGAAAGAGGCCGTGTCCCTGGCGCAACGGGCCAATCTTGAGACCCGGCAGCGCAAGCACCAGCCCCGCTCCTACGCCGAGCAGCGCGCCGCCTGGCGCACCGAGGCGCTGGCGGTGCTGGGCGGGGAGAGCGGCCTGCGCGACTACCTCCGCGGTGCACTCGTCCCCCGCCGCGGACCCGAGGCGAAGCGCCCGACTCGCAGGTGGGTCGACCAGACCGCCGAGCACGTGCTGTCGACGGTGCAGAGCTCGCGCGCGATCTGGCAGGTGAACCACGTCCGCGCCGAGGCGGAGCGGCAGGCCCGCGCCGCCGCGATCCGGCTGACCGACCTCGACGGAGCCATCGACGCCGTCGTCGACAGAGCGCTGTCCCTGTCGACGGCGTTGGGCAGCCGCGGACCGGTGACCGAGCCTGCGGCGCTGCGCCGCTCGGACGGCAGCTCGGTCTACACCGTGGCCGGTTCGACGCCGTACACCTCGACCGCGATCCTCACCGCCGAGCGCGCCATCCTTGCCGCGGCCGGACGACGCGATGGGCGCGTGGTGCCGGCCGCGGCCGTCGACGTTGCGCTGCTGGAGGCCACCGCCAACCGGGTCGAGCTCAACCCCGGCCAGGTGCAGCTCGTCCGCGAGCTGGCCACCTCCGGCGCCCGGGTGCAACTGGCGCTGGCCCCGGCGGGCACCGGGAAGACCACCGCCCTGCGTGCGCTGTCCGCGGCGTGGCGGGCCGGCGGCGGGAACGTCGTCGGCCTTGCTCCCTCGGCGGCGGCGGCCGCGGTGCTGGGTGAGGAAGTCGGCACCGACACCGACACCCTGGCCAAGCTGATCCACGCACTGGCCACCGGCAACGCCGTCCCGCCGTGGGTCGAGCGCATCGGCCCGGACAGCCTCGTGGTCATCGACGAAGCCGGCATGGCCAGCACTCCCGACCTGGCCCGGGCGATCGCATTCGTCACCGAGGCCGGCGGGTCGGTCCGGCTGATCGGCGACGACCAGCAGCTGGCCGCGATCGGCGCCGGCGGAGTGTTGCGCGACATCGCCGCCACCCGCGGCGCAGTCACCATCTCGCAGGTCCTGCGGTTCACGGACCCCGAGACCGGCGCTCCCGACCACGCCGAAGGCGCCGCGTCCCTGGCGCTGCGCGACGGCGACCCGGCCGCCCTCGCCTACTACGTCGATCACGGACGGGTGCACGTCGGCGACCTGGCGACGGTCACCGACGACGCCTACACCGCCTGGTCGGCCGACCGCGCCGCCGGCCGCGACGCCATCATGCTGGCGCCCACCCGAGAGTTGGTCGCCGAACTGAACACCCGCGCCCGCCGCGACCGCCTCGCCCAGCAGAACGGCGCGATCGGTCCCCAGGTCACCCTCGCCGACGCCTCACAAGCCTCCGCCGGCGATGCGGTCATCACCCGCCGCAACGAGCGCACCCTCCCGATCAGCGCCACCGACTGGGTCAAGAACGGCGACCGGTTCACGGTCAGCGCCGGTTACGACACCGGCGCCCTCGACGTCGTTCACCAGCGCACCGGACGGCACCTCACCCTGCCCGCCGACTACGTCAGCGACTACGTCAGCTTGGGCTACGCCACCACCGTGCACGGCGCACAAGGCCTCACCGCCGACACCTGCTACACCGTCGCCACCGGCGAGGAGTCCCGCCAACTGCTCTACGTCGCCCTGACCCGCGGCCGGCACGCCAACCACCTCTTCCTCACGACCGCCGGCGACGGCGACCCGCACAGCGTGATCACCCGCGACGCGCTGCTGCCGCCCACCGCCGTCGACGTCTTGACCCGTGTGCTCACTCGCGACGGCTCACCGACCTCGGCCACCAGCCAAGCCCGCGAGCTGACCGATCCCGCCGCTCTGCTCGCTCGCGCCGCAGACCGGTACTACGACGCGCTCAATACCGCCGCAGAGGAGCGCCTGGGCCTGGAGGCGCTCGAGGCTATCGACGCCGCCGCCGACGCCGCGATGCCGGGCCTGACCATGCAGGCGGCCTTCCCCGTCCTGCGCGCACACCTGGCGTTGTGCGCCGTCTCCGGTCGTGATCCCTCCGATGTCCTCCGGCATGCCCTGACCTCGGATCGACGTCTGGACGACGCCCGCGATGTGGCTGCGGTCCTGGACTGGCGTATCGACCCCACCGGGCGCCACTCGGCCGAGACCGGCCCCCTGCCGTGGCTGCCCGGCCTTCCGAAGGCGCTCGGCGACGACCTCGAGTGGGGCCCCTACCTCGCCAACTCCGCCGACCAGGTCAGCTCACCGGCCGTCGACGTCGCCGCCCGTGCACGCGCCTGGACCCCCACCAGCGCTCCCGCGTGGGCGCGTCCGCTCATCGACCGCGATCCCCAGCTGGTCGCCGATCTCGCCGTCTGGCGCACCGCCCACAACGTTGACGACGCCGACCGCCGTCCCACCGGCCCGGCGCTGCCGCGCGCCGCTGACGCACGGGCCCAGCGAGCGCTTGACGACCGGGTCACGCGGCTGCTCGGCGACGGGCGCGCGCTCACCGCGCGCTGGGCGCCGCTCGTCGACAGCATCGACCCACGCATCGCCGGCGACCCCTACTGGCCGGTCCTGGCCGAGCGGCTCGCCGCCGCCGACCGCGCCGGCATCGACATCACCACGCTCACCCAGGCCGTCGCCGCCCAACGTCCCCTGCCGGACGAGCAGCCCGCCGCCGCGCTGTGGTGGCGACTGTGCGGGCAGCTCTCCCCCGCCGCGATGACCGCCACCGGCACCTCCGTCTCCGAGGCGCTGCGCCCGGACTGGAGCCCCGTCCTGGCCGACGTCGTCGGCCCAGCGGCCGCCGAGCGGGTGGTCGCCGACCCAGCCTGGCCCGCGCTGGTCGCCGCCGTCACCTCTGCCGGCGACGCCGGCTGGCAGCCCGACCAGGTGCTGTCCACGGCCCATGACCTGCTGCGCGCCGGTCATCCCGACGACGACCAACTGCGCCCCGACGAGCTGGCCACCGCCCTGGTGTGGCGCGTCGGCGTGCTCACCGACCCGGCATCCGCCGCACGCACGAACCCCGCGACGCCGCCTTCCGATTTCGAACACCTGCCTACAGCCGACGGAGTTGCCGACGATGACTGGCTGGCCAGTCTTGTCGAACCCGACGACACCGGACTCCTCCATGAGGACCTGTACGGGGACGACCCTGGCCGCTGACGAGCATCACGTCTCGGCACAAACCGACCGCCGGGCCGCGAACCCGAGTCACCGAGCCGCAACTGACCGGGCTGACGAAGAGGGAATTCGCGTTGACCGGGAGCGCCTCCTGGAGCTCAACCAGCAGGCCGCCGACTTCTTCACCGCCAAGTACCGCGACTCCTGGGCACCGGCCTACCTCGTCGACCGGCTCGGCACCGGTCTTGCCGGCGACGAGCGGTTCACCGTCGGCTACGCACCCGACGGTTGGACCACGTTGACCAGCCACCTGCGCCGCCTCGGCGCCACCGACGCCGAGATCGTCGCCGCCGGCCTGGGCAGCTACGCCTCCACCGGCCGGGTCATCGACCGTTTCCGCGACCGGCTTATCTTCGCCATCCGCGACGGCGAGGAGATCCACGGCTGGATCGGCCGCCGCAACCCCGACCAGGACGGGGACCACGCCATCCCCAAGTACCTCAACACCGCCGAGACCTACCTGTTCACCAAGGGCAGCGAGCTGTACGGCCTGACCGAAGGAGCCGCTGAACTGGCCGCCGGCGCCGTCCCGGTCATCGTTGAGGGTCCCCTCGACGCGCTGGCAGTCACCCTCGCGGGCGACGGCGACTACGTCGGCATCGCGCCACTTGGCACCGCCTTCACCGATGCGCAGGCCGAGGCGCTACGCCCATTCGTCGGCGACGGAAGGTCCGGCATCATCGTTGCCACGGACGCCGACCGGGCCGGACAGCAGGCCGCCCAGCGCATCTTCTGGCAGCTCACTGCCCGCGGCGACGACCCCCGCCATCTCGTCATCCCGGCCGGCAAGGACCCCGCCGAGCTGCTGCAGACGGCCGGCGCCACCGCTCTGCGTCAGGCACTCGCGGCCTCCCCCAGCCTGGCCAGCGGGCTCATCGACGCCCGCGTCGCCGTCTACGCCGACCGGCTGGACACCGTCGAAGGTCAAGTGCACGCCGCTCGTCGCGCCGCCGAAGTCATCGCTGCCGTCCCGTCGACGAGTTGGCCGGTGCACCTGACCCACGTCGTGACCCGCACCGGTATCGCGCCCGACATTGCGCTGTCGGAAGTGTTCGACGCCGCCCACGCCCGAACGAAGAATGGTCGGGTTCCGGCAGGTGTAGTGCCGGCCGGCTGCCCGCCCGAGCCGGACTGGGACGCAGTGGCGGAGCCCTCCGTCTCCGAGGTGTCCGCAGCGGAGACGGGATCGGGATCGCTGGCCGGTAGCGCGCAAGCGGTCCAGCGGGCTGCCTCCGTCGGCCGACATCCTCTCCTCCCAACTCGGCCGACCACACGTCACCGGTTATGACCCCTAAGCAGATAGCTCGTGAGGTTGCCACCCGTCAGGGCCTGGCCTGACGGCGACTTCAAGGACACGTCCTGGCGTCCGGTGCGGACGGCTGCACGGGTCGCTCAGCAACCAGGATCGCAGTCGATGTACCCAGCATTCCGGGGGAGTCCGACACAGCGCCTCGCGAACGTATCGCCAAAGACTATACGGCCGAGTCGTGTTGACTCCCATGTCAAAGGTGATGGGAAGATTGCAGCATGCTCGCCATCTCCATCGTCGCATTGGTCATCTCGGCCTTCGCGCTGCCGTTTACTGTTTGGGCGGCACGCGCCGCGGCGAAACAAGCGAAGGCTGCCCATGATCAAACTCAGATTCAGCGTGAGCAGGTCGCTGCCGCACGCGAGCAAACACAGTTGCAACGTAAGCTTGCCCGAGATGCATCGCAGCCCTATGTATGGGCAGACATTCAGCCCGACATGCAGCAAGGCACCGTGATGCACGTCGTGGTCGGCAATAGCGGCCCCACTGTGGCGCGCAACGTGAGGGTGACATTCGACCCGCCCCTTCCAGCTGGCCAGCAGCAGTCAGACAAGGTCGAGAAGGTTCAACGCATACTCGCCACCGGCCTCCGATCACTCGCCCCAGGTCGGGTGATCCGATGGACGCTCGGTGCAGGCTACGATCTGCTCTCGACCGAGGAACCGCAGGTGCGCACCGTTTGTGTCGAAGGTGATGGACCTTATGGTCCGCTGCCTGTTCTCGAGATGCAGATCGACATTTCAGAGTGGCGGCAGTCCAGGGATGCGCCGGACGGCTCCCTACATCATGTGCGCGGGGCGATTAAAGACCTCACCAAAGCTGTCGACGGCGTAGGCAGGACAATGAAGCGTGCGGCTGACCGCCTAGAATACCCACCGCGAGAAACCTTCGAGCTCAACGAGATGGGCGACTCCTTCACCAGGAGGCAGCTCGCGTCTCCAACGCCCGACGATGAGACCGAGACGGGCACCGATCCAGCTCCATCATCACCACCATCGATTCCACAAACAATCGCGACGACGGAACCTTTAGCTCTCAGTGTTCTCGCGCGCGGCGTTGCGAATTCGCGCCGATGGGTGATGCACGGCGATCGCCGAGAGTCCAGACACTGATGGCGCTCCTGCAACCCGGCGGAGCCGCGATAGGATCAGCGCGGCTCGGCCCTAGCCTTCGTCCTACGGACGAGCGGTCAGCAGCTTGGGCACCGAGCTGGTGGCCTGCAGGTACTGACCCAGTTGGGGATCGAGGCGCGCGGCGAGGCCGGTCAGGTCGGCCAGGCGGCCGGCGACGTCGGTAGACAGCAAGGGTTCGTGGTGGGCCACGCGGTTGCGCAGTTCGTGAAGGCGACCCACCGGGCCGTCGACATGAAGGGCACGGTCGGTGCCCGACGGGAAGGCACGGTGCAGCGCGGGCACCCACAGCGTCTTCTCGTGCGCCGCAGAGCTGAGGTAGCGCCAGAAGCCGAACATGAGCTCGGCGACGATCTTCCCTGGCGGGGCGCCCGTACCGCCAGCGTTGGCGATGGCGTGGCGCAAGCTTTCCCGCGGCTTTTCGTTGACGTCGACGCGGCGTCGTCCGCGCCTGCGATAGACCGGCGCGAAGACGGTGTTTGCAGCCAGCGTCCAGTGCGGAGGACCCGGCCAGCGGGCGGACAAGGCGCCGTCGTATGCGTTGCGCAACCCGACCTCGACGTGCGCCAGGTCGTGCATCAGCGCCGCGCTGAGTTGGGCGTTCCACTCATACAGGGCCAGCGCCCGGTCTCGGTCCGCGCCTGTGGCGGCAAGGTAGACCGAGAATCGCGGGCTGCTCAGCCAGACCTCCACCCAGCCACCGGCCGGTGGGACGGCAGGCGGCGTCGGCGTTGTCATCAGAACCCATCTTGGCGTACAGTGCTCGCGAAAGCCCCGGTGGACCGCTGACCTCTGGTCATGTCGCCGGGGCTACGTCTTTTCCTTGCTTCCGTCCTCTCGCTCCCTTGTGGTGAGCCGCTGGTGCCTGCGCTGATCATCGCGGGGAGGCGTCGAGGGAGGCGGTGTAGCGGCTTTCGGCGGGCCAGTCCTGGTGCCGGCCGGTGCGGCAGGTGCTCTCCCCGAGTCTTTGAGCCATGCGCTCGCAGAACATCGGGAAGGCGTAGCGGTTCCATTCCTCCATCAGCTGGGGGCCTGTGCTGCGCTCTCTGCCTCCCACCGCAGCACCGCCAGCACCGGCAGCTCCCGGGCGATGTGGGCGTGGCGGGGCCAGCAGGCCGGGACCATCTGCACAGGCCGCCACGCGTACTCGTGATTGATCCATGCCACGACGTCGTCACACCAGCTCCAGACGGCTGCTCCCAGCTCCCCGGTGCAGGCGGCCGGCTCCCAGGGGCGCTCCAGGTCTGCCACGACGCCGGCTTGGGCCACTCCCCCGCGGTCGCCTCCACGCGCATTCCCCAGGAGCTCGAGCGCATGCAGCACCCCGAGGGGTGGCGGTGGGAACGGCAGGACGATCACCAGGACCGCGTCCCGGACAGCGGTGCGGCCGGCGGGTCGGCCCGGTCAACGTGCCGGCTCGGGCCGAGCCGGTGGTCGCGGGCGTAGGCCAGCGCGGCAGCCGTGCGCTGCTCGACGTCGACAGTGTCGGCACGGGCACCGCTGGCTCGCGCGCGGGCGGCGTCCAGCTCGGTGGCGAGCTGCTGGCCGTCCTTGCCGTCGAGGCAGCGCCGCAACCGGGCGATGATCGGCGGCGCGGTGCCTGCGACAACGAGGGCGTGCCGCTCAGGGATGCGACGGATGTCGCCGGGCCGCAGTACCCGCACGTCCTCGCCCGAGCGGGATGTGCCCATGCCGCCGGGCCCGTCGGTGACGGTCCGGCGGCTGACCCGCACATCGTCGAGCAGGTCGGACAGTTCCCGGTAGAAGTGGACGTCCTTGCCGCCGCCGAAAATGACGAGGTTGTTGGTGAGCCCGAACAGCGAGCGGGCCTCATCCTCGCCGTAGGAGACGACCATCTGTTTCCAGGTCTGGGCGGCGTAGATGAACGAGAGACCGACCGCGCGCTCGTTGGCCATTCGCACCCGCAGGGTCGGCAGCGGCGTGGTGGACGGCAGTTCGTCGAGACAGGCCAGGAAAGACGGGGTCAGCCGCCCGTAGGGCGAGGTAGTGGCGACGTGCAGAGCGGTGTCGAGCACATGCTCGGCAACCGCGGTCATCAGCGGTGCCGCCGAGGCGTAGGGGTCCTCCCGCCCGAGTAGGTACACCGTTCCCTGCCGGGCGATCAGGTCGGCCAGATCGGTCGCCGGCCGCCCGCGCGAAGGCACGCAGCGAGCCCTGATGTCCGGCTGGAAGAACAGCGCCATCGCTTGCTGGACCGTGGTCACCGTGTTGCCAACGGTGTCCGGACTGCCGTGCAGGGCGCCGATCAGCAGCCCGTCCCAGAACCGGGCTGCGTGCGGATGCTGCTGCAGGATCTCGGCGGGCTGCTCGGCGGCGACCGGGTTGGCGACCCACTCCAGGACGTGCTCCAGGGTGCGGCCGGTGAGTGCCGCCGCGTGCAGAAAGCCCTGCAGCACCTTGGCGGTCTCCGCGGCGTAGAACCGGGCGGCGTTGTCCTGCCGGCCCCCGGTGACCGCGCCAGCGACGGTGCCGGCGGCGAACGCCTTGGCTCGTCGCTCGGCGATCCGAGGATCGACGCAGCCGGCGACCGGATCCCACACCAGCTCCGGCAGTCCCGGCGCGGCGCCGAAAGGATCGAGCACCGCGACCGGGCGCGGCGGCTCGTCGGGGCTGGAAGGCCGCTGCCGCCGCCCGGCGGTCAGCAGCAGGTCGTCGACCTTGGTCAACGTCGCCAGCCCGGCGCCGCGGTGGGCCAGCAGGGCGGGAGCGAGCAGGTCGAGGGTCTTGCCGGACCCCTGCTCGCCGTAGACGCCGGTCGTGCGGTCGTAGCGGCACCACAGTTCCACCCCGTGCGGCTGGGAGGAGCGGCCCAGCCGCCAGCCGACGTCGGTCGGATCGAATCCTGACGTGAACATCCGACTTCCCTTCACCGTGCCCGGCTGGGCCCGGACCGCTGGGCTCGCGCCGCCTGCAGCTGCTGGTGGGCCTGCTGAATGGCCACGCTGAGCGCGACCGGCGTCTGCGGGTCGTCGAGCAGCGCCCGATTCGCGGCCCAGGCCCGGCGCGGGAAGCCGACCGTCGCGCGGGCGCCCGGATCGGCCGCCCGGTCGGCGACGGCGAGGGAGAGCAGCCGGGCGTTGTGCAGGGCGCCGGCGACCGGTTGCAGGTCGGTGGCGTTGACCCGGACCAGCCCGCCGGGCTGATATCCCCGCAGGTACGCGGCCACCCGCTCCTCGCGCGGCGGCACGTCCCGGGCGTAGGCGATCAGGGATCCATTGTCCGCCCAGGACCGGACGGTGCGGTACAGCAGCTGCGTGGCGAGCGTTGGCAGGTGCTGGGCCGCGGACGTGACTGATGCGCGCAGAGACGCCGTCCAGGTGGCCGGGTCAGGTTCGGCGGAGCGGAGGGCGGCATGGAGTCGACCGGCTGCGGTGACGCCGAATGGTGCGTGCTGGTGGAAGTGACGGCTGCCGTCGTCATACGGACGCAGGGATGCTCGGACGGCGCGCCAGGCGTCGGCCGCCGTCGTCTGACCTGCGGGTGGTGGTGCGTCGGTGGAGCCGAGGCGCTCCGCGGCGGAGCTGAGTGTCTGGGCGGCGATCGTGTAGGCCAGGACCTCGGTGACCGACGGCGGATCATTGGCTCGGGCCGTGGCCTGCAGAAGGACGCCGATGGCGTCGGGGACCACCCGTGCCGGGTCGGCGGACGCATCGACCGCGGGTCCGGGAACGGGACGGTCGAGGACGGCGACGTCGGCACGGGTCGGCGGCTGCAGCGCGGCGGTCTGCTGGACCAGGGCCGCCTGACGCTCGACCTCAGCGTGCCACTGCGTCGTCGGACCGGCAGGCAGGCGGTGGGCGACCACCTCGGCCAGCGGCGTCACTGCCTCGGCTACGGCGGTGGCGACGGCCCACCGGCTGGTCACGGTGGTGTGGTCATACAGGACGCCGACGGTGTCGGCCGCGGCAGCCGCCAGCCGGGTCAACGCCGACTCTGTTGCTGGAGCCCGGACGCCGAGCTCGGTGCAGGCAGCAGCCAGGGCGGCGACCTGCTGTTCACGGCGATCGCCGGCGAATGGGGAGACCCCGTCGCGGCGCAGGTGGACCAACGCCCGACCCAGGTGGCCCAGCCCAGTGCCTGCATCGGCGCGCGCCGCTGCGCTGTCGTCCGTGGTCCGCGCTGTGTCAGCGAGGGCGTCGAGCAGCTGCCCGAGCGAGGTGGCCATCAGCGTGGCGTACGCAGCGCTCGGTGGCCGTGCTGGGCGGCGGCGAGGACGTCGGGGTGCGCGAAATCGGCGGCAGGCAGGTTGCCGAGGATGCGCAGCGCCTGCTCGACGAGCCGGTCGGGATCGGTGCCGTCGGCCGTCGCGGGCACCGGGCCACTGGGCGCACGCAAGGCGGTGGCGGCAGCGAGGCAGTGCAGCTGCGCTGTCGGCCCCGCCTGGTCGTTGCGGGAAGCGGCGGCGAACAGTGCCGCAGCCTCGGCGCGGGCGGCGAGCAGATCGGGGGTCAGGCCGTCGTCGGTTGAGCTCATCGCGGGTTCTCCTTCACGGTGCGGACGGGTGATGCCTGGGTCGACGGTGCTGGGGAGGTCGATCGGGAAGTGGTGCTCTGGACGGATCTGTGGGTGCGCCCGCGGATCGTGTCGCCGCCTGTGGACACGAGGCGATGAAGGCGTCCTCGGCTGCCTCCGGACGGGTAGCGGTCCGGGCGGATGACCGATCGCCCGGCGCGGAGCTGGCGCAACCCGAGGGCTTGCTCGGCCTCCCTGCGGGTGGCCATGCCGCCGCGGGCGTCGCCCGGGCGTCGATAGCGGGTGACCAGGACAGCGGTGAGGACTGCAGCGGTCAGCAGGACGAGCTCGGCGGCGGCAACACACGCGTACACCGGGATGGGCCCGGCGACCTGACGCAGTTGGTCGGGCGGCAGGCCGCGGCCGGGGTCGCCGTCCAGGAGCCCGCCGAGGACGCGGGTGACCGTCTCGGTGCCCTGCGGCCACACCCAGCCACTGCCCCACAACGCCGAGGCAAGTCCAAGACCGACCAGGGCCGCCAGTGCGACGGCGATCAGAGCGCCACCGACTGCGGCGACGGTCAATTCCCATCCCCGGGCGAACGGCTGCGGATCGCGGCGCCGGAACGGCGTCGTCACGCGCCGGCCCCGGGTCGGTGGTGGTTGTCCACGTCCTGCTTCCCTCTCTGCCGGTCAGCCGGCGGGGTTGGGGGCATGCGGGTCGATGCCGCGGTCGACCAGCCAGGGCACGGGGTCGATCGGCGCGCCGTCGAGGCGGACCTCGAAGTGCAGGTGGACGCCGGTGCTGTTGCCGGTGGAGCCCTGGAAACCGATCAGCGCACCCGCGGGCACCCGCTGGCTGGGCATGACGGTGTAGCCGGACAAATGCGCGTAGCGGGTGGTCACCCCGTCGCCGTGGTCGAGTTCGACGAGGTTGCCGTAGCCGGCCAGGCTCAGGCTTCCGTCGCGGTCGCAGTAGGCGCTGGTGCAGGCGGCGGTGGTCACGGTGCCGTCGGCGGCGGCGTAGACCGGGGTGTCGCGGGGTCCGGCGATGTCGACCCCGGCGTGCAGGGCGCCCCCACGGCTCCCGTAGCCGGAGGTGACGGTGCCGGCGGTGGGCCGGATCCACGACCCGGCGGCCACGGGCAACCCGGGGCAGACGTCGGCCACCGCGCCGCCCGGGTCGGCCGCGGTCGCCTGGGCAGCCGACCACAGCACGGCCGTCAGCTCGCGGGCGAGCGGCTCCCAGCGGGCGTAGGCGCCTCCATGGGCCGAGACCTGCACGGCCTGTGCGGCCTGGGTGAGCGGGATGGTGCGCCAGTCGGGTACGGCCACGAGCCGGCGGTAGAAGGTCTCGGCGGCGTAGACGGGGTCCATCAGCTGAGCGACGGTGCCCCAGCCGGCGATCCAGCGCTGTTGGAAGGCGTTGACGCTGTCGTGATCGGAGCCGAGCCCGTCATGCGGATAGGTCAGGCTCGTGGCGGTCACCGCGGCCTGTTCGGCGGTGAGTTCGTGGCTGCTGCCCTCGTTGGCCAGCATTCGGATGCGGGACTCCTGGTAGGCGGGTGGCCAGCGCCACGGTGGCCGCGTACGGGTCGAGTCCAAGGGCTGCGGCGACGGTCACGATGGTCTGCGCGTGGCCCATCTGGACGGCGTCCAGGTCGGTGCCGGCGACGGTGGCGCCGGTGCCGCCGATCGAGCAGGACGACGACGCCGTCGACGCCTCCGGTGCGGCGAGAACCGCGAGAGGGATCAGCAGCAGCGTCAGTACGCCGAACACCGGGACGGCGACGGGAGCGGCGGCCTTCCACAGCCACCGCTTTGCGTACGCCCGCGCCAGTGCTTCGGCCGTCCCGCTCATGCCGGACGTCCAACGGTGAGGGCCTCGTTGGTGTCGGTCAGGGCCAGCTCGGGCGCCGTGAGGACGGTCTGCACCTTGAACGCCCGGTCGCCAACCAGCCAGAGGGCCCGGCCCTTGCCGGCGATCGCCCAGTCGGTGACCACCCGCTGGGCGATCGGGGTCAGCCCGAGCATGGTGGCGAGCTCGTCGGCGACGGCCTGGTCCTGGCCGTGCAGCACCTTGACGTCGCACAGGTGCAGCAGGTCGCGGGCGATGGCCACCGCCTGGGAGGAGGCGTCGCCGGCGGTGAGCATGTCCGAGGGCTTGTGCGCGAGCAGGATCTGCACGTCGGCGTCGCGGCGGGACAGCCGTAGGTTGGCGTCCAGGCTCTTCATCGCCTCGGCACCGAGGCGCATCTGCCGCCAGGTCTCGTCGCGGATGACGATGCGCAGGTCGCCTAGGTCGGCGATCTCGCGCATCGCCTGTCCCCAGGAGTTCAGGCAGGTCAAGGCGATGCCGACGGCCTGGTCACCGAGCGGCTCGAGGCGGGACAGCGACAGCGACTGGATCGGCGCGCGCCAGTCGACCTCGATCGACGTGTGGTCGTCGAACAACCCGGCTAACGAGCCCTTGACGAGAGAGCCAAGGGCATCGCGCAGGGTGCGGGTGGCGTCGAGGAAGTGCCGCCGGTCGGCGTAGCGGCACGAGGCGACGAGGCCGTCCGTGGGCTCGTCCAGGGCTTGCCACAGCTGAGGGATGGTGGGCTCGGTCAGCCGGGTGGCTCCGCTGCGGTAGCCGGTGAGCAGGCGCAGCGCCTCACCGACGGCGGTCTCCTCCACCGGGCCGAAGGGCACGTTCTGCGAGCCGACCAGGCCGCGGATCAGCACCAGCCAGCGGGCGAACATGATGGCCTCGCGGCGGCGGGCCTCGGCGGCATCGAGCTGCTCCCAGCCGTGACCGAGCGGGCCGAAAGCCAGTGGGTTGACCCGGGCGGAGAGTCCGTGGCCGATGACGAACGGCTCCACGCCCAGCGCGCGGCACAGCGGCTCGTACTCGTCCTTGGTGTCGCCCAGGACGAGGGTGCGGTAGCCGTACGCGAGCATGCGCAGCGCGAAAGCTTTGACGGTGGCGGACTTGCCGCGGCCGGGCTTGCCGAAGACCACGACGTTCGGGTTGGTGACCGGGATGTCGTCGTCGGTGACCCAGCCGACCGGATCGCAGTAGAACGCCCCGCCCGACAGCAGGTCGATGCCCATCTGGGCGCCCGTAGGCGGTAGCCCGCTGCTGGCGATCAGCGGCCACACCACCGGCGTCTGCTCCGACGTCATCCGCCACACCGACAGCGGCGCCGGTGTCGCCGCCCGGCCCCGGCCGCGCCCACGCGGCCCCAGGCGGGGCACCGACTCGACGAACGGCCCGCGCTCCCGTGGCCCCGGCTCCACGGCGGGGACGGCGGGCAGCCGGTGACCGAAGTCGTCGAGGAGGACGGCGACGTCCCGGCCCCGGCGGGAGCCGCGGCGGGTCACCGTCGTCCTCGCCGGTTGGGCAGCCCGACGCCGAGGGGAATGGCGGCGGCGGCAAAGCCGGAGTCCTGTGCCAGGTCCAGCCGCAACGGCACGAAGCCGGCGGCACGGACCGACGCTGCGAGCCGGCGGCCGTGCTCGTCCACCGGCCAGGTGGCCGGGACGGTGACGCAGGCCGCGACGGCGGGACGGACGAGCGCCCGCCCGGCGGCCAGCTTCTCGTCGGCGGTACCGATCCGCTCGGTGTCCCGTCGCTGCCGGGCCCGCTGCCGAAAGCCCATGCGGGCGCGCAGCTCGTTGCCGGTGGTGGCACTCATGTCCTCCCGTCCGACCAGCCGGGTGGCCCGGTCCAGCGGCAGGGGGGCGAGGAACACTGTCAGACAACGCCGCTCCCCCGCCGTCGTCGGCACGAGCACCGGGGCCAGTGCGCCGAGCACCGCCCCGGAGTCGGGTAGCAGGATCGTGTCGGTGACCGACGCCCAGGCGTCGTGCACGTAGTGCCGTAGCTCGGCGCGAGCCTGGGTGGGTCCGGCGGCGGCCATCGGCACCCCGGTCGCCAGCTGGGCGCCGCTGGCGGCGGCCAGGTCGGCGGCGATCAGTTGGCCACGGTCGCCGGGCGCGAAGCCGGTGCGCACCGCGGCAGCGAGTGCGGCCGAGTCCAGCCAGGTGACTGCGGTGCAGCCGACCGGGCCGCGCAGCGCACTCTCGACCTCGGCCATCACCCCGTGCAGCACCCGGGCGCGGCCGTCCACCCCGCCGCCGCTTTCCTTCGCGGCCCGGCCGATCCGGCTCTCGCCGATGACGACGGTCACGAAGGCCTCGGTGCGCACCGCGGCCGGAGTGAGGGTGGCACCCAGCAGCGCGTTCACCCGGGCGGCTAGGGGCGCGGCGTCCGCACGCGTGTGCGCCTGCTCCCACGCTGCGCGCTCGGCGCCGTCGTCCGGCACCGTGCGCACCTGCAGCGCCAGTGTGTCGACCAGTTCGGTGCGTGCGGCGATCTCGCACAGCTCGGCCAGGCCGGCGCCCATCCCGTCCCGCTCGTCCGGCTCGGCCAGGCCTATGCCGGAATGGTCGATCCGCGCCACGGCCGCCCACGTGCGCGCCGCGGAGTTCTGCACAATTACCGGGCGGGTGAACATCTGCCCATAAGGCGGTCCGTCGTGAGTGCGGATACCGGCGAGCACCCCGGGCAGGTCCGCCTACGGACAGGTCCTCTGCCTTCCCGGACGCGGCTCGGGAGCCGAACACCGTCCAGCCCATCGCACCTCCGATCGCGTGCAGGCAGAGGACGGCGAACCAGCGGCCCGCCGCCCGCCCTCGGATGGGGACCAACAGCACGGCGGCCAGCAGCGCCCACACCGGCAGCCAGATGGCGAACAGCCCCCATGCCTGCGCGTTCAGGGCCAACAGCGCCGGTAGGCCCGTGAGGGTGACGAGGGCCAGTTGGGCGCCGGTCATGCCGAGGAACCAGCCGGAGACGTCGCGGGAGTAGTCGCCGTAGCGGACGGCGTTCATCACGCGTCGTCCTGGCCGGGACCGATCGGACCGCTCTCCCCGGGCCGGTCAGGCGCGATGCCGTCGAACCGCTCGGCGGGCCAGGCCGCAGTGGATGCGCCTCCGGGATGGTGAGCGCGCCCATTCCCGCTCAGTCCCGTCGGCTGTGTTCCATCGTCGTCGGGACGGCGCCCGCGGCCGTGCCCGCCTCCGGTCGCCGCCCCTCCGCCGGAGCCGCTGCCGCGCGCCGGTACCCGGGTGGGCAGCGGTTGTCCGTAGTATGGGTGGGTGTGTCCGACTCCGGCACCCGACAGCACGTCGGACGCCGAGGCGGCCACCCCCGCCGCCAATCGGCCGGCCGTGGAGGTGCCGGTGGTCAGCGCACGCAGCGCGCCGGCGAAGCGCCCGCTGGTCGCCGCGTCTGCGGTCGACTCGCCCTGCGCGCGGTCACCGGCCAGCTGCGCCGCGGCGCCTGAGGCAGCCACACCACCGGATGCGGCACCCGCCGTCGCGGTGGCCACGGCCGCCCGCCCGCCACCGGCCTTCTGCAGCGCGCCCATGACTCCGCCGGAAGCGGCCAGCGAGGAGCGCAGGGCCGCACCACTCGACGTGCCAGGGTCGACGAAGGCCAGGAGCCGGAACAGCGCCAGCGGACAGATCGCTCCGAGCAGGATCAATAGGCAGCCGACAACTGCCATGCCGATCGCGGCCTCGGTGCTCGTCTCCTCTGCTCCGGTGAGGATGCCCTCGGTGATGGTCACTCCGACGCCGAGGACGAGCACGGCGACGGGCGCAACCAGCAGCGCGGCGAGGAACCAGCGGAGGCTGCGCCAGAACCAGGTGCTCGACGTCTGCGCCAGCAGTCCTCCTGCCGAGATCGCAGAGGTCGCGGCCAGCACGATCAGTGCTGCCTCGCGGACCAGCATCAGCAGCAGGTAGCCCACACTGGCCGGCACCAGCAGAAAGATCGAGCTGACCCCCAGCACGGTGGCAACCGTGCCGTCGACCAGATCGCGGCTCACGCTGATCGACGGGTCGAAGGCGGCCAGGGTGTCGATGTCGAGCAGGCTGCGCAGCAGGGCGGTGGTCAGTCCGGAGACCCCGGTGACCAGCAGTGCCGCCACCCCGACGTAGCTGGCCCAGACCAGCCCGAACTGCAGCAGTCCGATCACCAGCCGGCCCAGCGTCTGCCCGTCCCGGCGCACCGCCGCGATACCCAGCTGGACCATGGCCATCAGCGCGGCCACGGTCGCGCCGATGCCGAACGTCACCGGATAGACGGCGGCCAGCGGGCCACCGGCGGACAGGTCCGGAGTGGCCAAAGCGTCGATCACCAAGAACGCCAAACTCAGCAGCCACAGCCCGGCCTCCCACAGCGACAACATGGCATTGACCCAGACGTCTTCGACCACCGCGCCGGCTGCTTCGCCGACCGCGCAGAACGGATTGATCGGCAGGCACGGCAGCGAGCCGCCCACCCCCGGAACCGCCGGAAAGGCCGTCACCATCTCGTCTGCGGCCGCCGCCGGACCTGTGGACAACGACCAGACCGCCAGCGAGAGGAGAAGGACCGCTCCCAGTCGGCGTCCCCAGCCGCTACGCCCTCCGCGTCGCTGCTCAGACATAGCGCAGGTCCCGGTAGCCGGCTGCGATGGCTGCCTCTGTGCCTGGCCAGACCGAGGGCGCCGGCGCCGGCTCCTCCCCCGGGCCGATGACCCACCGGTCCCCGACCCAGGCCATGCGCTGGCAGTCGGCGATCGCGATCCTGGAGGTCTGCTCCACTGTGACGGTGAACTCGAAGTTCACGCACACCACGGCGAAGTCCTCGCCCACCGTGCCCTTGATCAGCCCCATCACCGGACGGACGACGATCGCCAGCTGCGGCGACCCCGCACCGGACAGGCCCGCCGCAGACAACAAGTTGGCCATGCCGTCCACCCCGGACCACGTCTCTGAGGTCGGCCCGCCAGGAGCGGCCCACTCGGCGATCACCCGTCGCACGCCGTCCATCGAGCCGCTCTGCATCGCCGTCACGTCGATCGCCGCCAACTGCGCCAGCGCACCCTCCGGAGTACGCGGGAAGCCGGTGGGCACGTCCGTCGGGCCCACGCCGGTGGCGCGCGGCAACTCGAGAACACCGGCAGCCTGGTTCGACACTGCCCCGGGCAGCGCATCGTCGGGCTCGGCGGTCGGCATCGGGGCGGCGGCCAGCGCATCGCGCCGCGTCATGTCCGGGGCAGTGCTAGCCGCCCGACGGGCGGGGGCGCTCTCGTCAGGCTCTTCGGTCAGCCCTCCGATGACTGCCAGGACCAGGCCGGCCAGCACCGCCAGCGCCACCGCCGCGCTGACCACGAGCACCGCAAGAAGACGCGCCGGGCTCCACTCCGGCGCACTGCTCCCATGTACGTCAGGACGGCGGCGCATCAGGTGCACCCACTGCCGGTGATCGAACTGAGGATGACCAGGATGACCGTGTAGGTGATGGCCACCATCACGACCACCGCGATGCCCATCGCCCCGTACCGCGAGGCATGCGGATGGGAGAACATCCGGCCCACCAGGACCGAGCCCAACGACACGACCGCGGCGATCCCGATCAGCGCCAGTACCCCCCACTTCACCCACGCCGTCACCTGATCGGCAAAGGCCTCCACTCCCGGCGGCGCCTCAGGGCAGACCGCCGCGGTCAACTCGACCGACGCCGCGGTGGCCGGCCATGCGGTCAGCACGACCAGAGCCCCAGCGATGAACGCGACGGCCAAGGCCGCTCGTACCGCTGCGGGTGCGGTTCTGCGCGGATTTGTCACCGGGCCTCCCCCGCCGCGCCAGGCTGGAAGGCTGCCGCCCGGTGCCGATGCCGAGGCTGCGGTGGCACGGCTGGCATCAGCAGCACGGCCAGCGACCGGCCGGCGGCCTCCACTCCCTTGGGCAACCGGTCCCCGGTCAGACCGGCGGTCTGCAGTCGTCGGTCGATCGGGACTCGCACCACCTGTCCCCGCGACCGCAAGTCGCGAAGCTGCGGACCACAGTTGGCGATCACCGCCTGGGGCCAGCGCGCCGGGCCTACGACGGCCACCACCACCGGCTGCTCGGCGAGCTGGCTCAGCACGTGTTCGGTCAGTCGCACCCCCGGCACGGTCGGCCGGCAAACGACGACAGCGCGCGTGCGGTCGGCGGCCAGTCGGGCCACGTCTTGCGGAGCAGGCAGCCCGAGATCGAGGACGGTGATGGCCGGTTCCTCGTTGATCGGGAGGACCGGCCAGCCGCCAGGCGCCACGTCCGCGACGCGGCGGTCGATCGTGACGCGGTCGCGGGAGCCACGTCGCCAGGCGCCGGCGGCGTCGGTGCCCAGCTCCGCCGACGCCGCGGCAATCAGCCCCGACCGGCGGGGATGCGCCGTCTCCACCAGGTGCACCCGCCGGTCGGTGGCTGCGGCGGCGTCGCTAATGGCCAGCGCCACCGTGGAGGCGCCGGCACCGGCGTGTGCCGCTACGACCGTGATCCAGTCAGCTGCCAGCGCGTCGCTGTCACCCCTGCCTGGGACGGCCGCGGGCGCGCTGTCACCCCTGGTCGCGCCTCGCTGCGGCGCTCTGTCACCGCTGTCAGCCCACCGCTCGCGGTGCGTGTCCTCTCCAGCTGGGAGCGCCGTGCTGTCCCCGTCTCGCCTTGTGCGGCGCGTAGATAGAACCGGTGCACCCGCCGGTGCCTCGGACACGGAGAGCTCGTGAAGACGCATCCGCGCCGCAAGCCTGCTTGCGGCAACTCGCGGACGACGGGCACGCAGCTCGTGGAAGGCCTGCTGGATCTCCGCGACTGACAGCAGTCGCTCGTCGGGGCCGACGTCGTCGCCGTTGGCCACACCGCCCGTCACGGCGCCGGCCTCGTCGACGTCCTGCAGCAGAGGGCTCACGCGACGGCCGCCAGGTACTGAGGAGCCATGCCGCGCAAGGCGGTCAGCGTGCGGTTCCGCCGGCGGTACAGGGTGCGCGTCGTGATGCCGTGTGCAGTGGCGACCGTCTGGTCGGCGCGCCGGTGTTGCCGGTCGCGGCTGCACTCGGTGGCGATCAGCAGTGCGACGTCCTCGGCGTCGACCCCTGAACGCACCGCCCACTGCAGCAGGTCGACGACGTCGAGATCCTCCCCCTCCTCCCGGGCGTTGGCTGATGAGATCCGAGTGAGGTCGCCCGTAGCGGTCAGTACCTCGCCCCGGGTCGGGGTGGTAGCGGCTGCTGGGGCGCAACTCGGCGAGTACCGCCCGCCGCGTCTCGGCGCGCAGGTTCGCCGCGATCGCCCGAGGCCGGCGTCGCCACGGGTAGCGGCGGATCTGGCAGGCGAGTTCGCCGACGACCACGGCGAGAATGTCGGGGTTCACGTCTGCGAGCTGCCTGGCCATCGTGCGCACGAGCCCGCTGAGCAAGTGAAGGGTCAGCAGCAGCGCGTCGTCGTCGCGGCCGCCGTCCACGGCGGCCAACCGGACGAGCGCGGCGAGAACGGCGTCGCGGCGGTCGTCCGGGCTGCCCGCGGCCCAGACGGCGAGCAGGTCATGGACGCTGCTCAGCCCGGCCAGAGTCGGCTCGGTGGCGGCCCAGCGGACGAGGATGCAGTCGCAGTCCAGGCGGGCAGCCAGCTCCGGCCAGCTGCCGACGATGGTGGGGTCGTAGAACATGTGCGGTCCTCCGGCATCGGTGTGATGCCGTCGAGGCTTCGCAGCGACGTTCAACGAGCCGTCACCCTCGGCAGGGGTGACAGTTCAGGTCACCTCACCGCGTCAGCCGCCCGCTACCGCTATCGCCTCCAGGGAGGGCTCGGCGTCCCTTCGGGCGAGGGGTGACGTATGCCAGACAGGATTGGGAAAGCGGCACGTCAGGGGGTGACGCTTGATCGACGGCTCGACTGCGACGGTTGATCAAGACCGTGCGCGAAGTCGTCGTCCTCGCGTGACCTCCGGCGGTGCGCTGTGGCTGCTCCGCCGGAGGTGACGCGGCAGCGACCCAGCCGGTTCAGGTCGTGGTGTGTCTCCGTCGAGCCAGGAGCGCCATGACGAACGCCGCCGATCCGGGCAGTAGCCCAGCGCCGCCGACGACGAGCGCGGTCACGGCCAGTCCCGAGCCATCGGACTCGTCGGCGCTGTCGCCGCCAGCAGCCTCGGTCGCTGCCCCATCCGCCTCGTCGCCGTCAGCTGCGCTGTCCACGAGCGTCAGCACGGGTGCGGGATTCTCGGGCTCGGGCTGGCCGTCGAGCGTGGGCTCGATCCACGCGGACTCTTCACCGTCGTCGTAGATCTGGAGCGTCGGGAAGGTGATGGTGTCGACGTCGGGGAACGGACCGCCGTTGATGGAGAAGGTCTGATACTGGCCCGGGCCGATTCCCGCCCCCGGCTCGGCGGTCCAGACGATCTCCGTTACGGCTTCGCTGACCTCGGTGCCGTGAACATGACCGGCGGATCGATCGGGCTCCGCGTCACGGTCGCGGTCCACCCGGAACCGGCTTCGTCCGCACCGATGCCAGCGGCGTCTCGGTCGGGATGTGTACCCGCAGCGAGATGGTGGAAGTCGTCTGGCTCTCGTTGGGCACCCGAAGGGTCACCTCCCCGAAGCCTCCGGGCGTAGCGTCAGGAGAGCTGATGCCCACGTGGGCTGACGCGGCGGTCACGCCGAGCCCCAGCACCGTCAACATCGAAGCGAGGCCGACGGTCAGCGTCCGAGCCAGTCGGGATGTCACAGGAGGCCCTTCTATCTGAGTCGGATCCGGCCCTACGTCGAACCCGTCCTACGAGATGCGTCCGTCGCGACTGCCTACGGGCCAATTGGACGATGGACGACAGAGCCACAACAACGCTGGTCACCGCGAGTCGAACCGTTCACCGTGACCGGCGATGTCAGCGACGGTCGGATCGACGTGCTGCCAAGTCAGGGCTCCCTCCGGAACATCGACGTGAGTCCCATGACGCCCAGCATCTGGTCGAAGTAAGGGCTGTCACCTCGGATGACCGCGCGACCGCCGGCCCGGGAGGTGCGCTTGGCCCACCGCTGCAGGTGTGGAAAAGCAGTGGCGTCGATGTAGGTCAGTCCGCGGACATCGATGGCCACAACAGCCAACTCCTCCAGACGCCGCTGGAGCTCCAACCGGTTGACGGCGGAAGCGTCCACCTCGCCCCGAAGGTGAACCACCCAACCGCCCCGCTCCTGTTCCACAGAACTGGGCGCCTGCTTGACGACAGCAACGCCCTGCTCGACGGGAACGACCTCTCTGCGGCGCTCGGACATCCGGCTGACGTGATCCGGCAGCTTGGCCAGCTCCGAGTCCACGGTCCGCTGCACCATCCGCTGCATCGCCCTGCGCTGCAGGACCTGCCGCAGCCGGTTGCCGCCCTGGGGATCGTGGGTCACGGTCACCGTGACGTGCGTGGCACCCGGCGAGGCGTCAGCGAGTTCGACGCGGGTCTGCCAGTTCTCCGACGCCAACTCCAGTCGGGTCCCAATGCGTTCCTCCGCGACCCATTCGACGACTTCCCCGCTCACCGCGCCCTGCGGTGGGGGCATGCCGTCCAACCGCCCCTGCGCGCAGACGAAGCGAGTCCCCTTGCCCATCACCGCGTCCGCCTCTGTCCCTGGGCCGTCGGAAAAGACGTAGGAGACGTCGCACACCGGGCAGTACGGGGTCAAGGCGGTCAGTGCCCGCCACACGGACTCCCGAGCGAACGGAACCTCGCGTGTTCCTGAGGCGGTCGTCATCCCGTTCCTTCGACTTCGAGGGGCCGGCCAGATCTCTGGGCCGGCACTACCGAGACTAGTAGGAGCTGGCGACACTTCCTTACGCCGACTCTCCCCCGTCTACGATCCACGTTAGGAGATTGAGGATCAGCGTCGAGGGAGGTTCCGTGGAGCACGGGCGGCACTCAGGGATGTGGGTACCGGACGAGCCGCCGACGTGGGGGCGAATGTTCCTGCCTCACCTGGAGGCCTCGTCGGCCCTGGCAGTGCTGAGCCTCGTCGCGCTGGTGGTGTACCTGGCAGCGGTCATGCGGTTGCGCCGAACGGGCGTCTCGTGGCCCTGGTGGCGGACCCTCTCCTGGCTCGCCGGGACTGCGTCGCTGTTCGCCGTCACCGGCACCTGGCTGAACGGCTACAGCATGGTGCTGCTCAGCGTCCACATGACCCAGCACATGATCCTCTCGCTGATCACGCCGCTACTGCTCCTGATCGCCGCACCGGTGACCCTGGCGCTCCGGACCCTGCCCCGGGGCCGGGGCGCGGCCGGCGTCCCGCGGGCACTGCTCCTCAACGGGCTGCACAGCCGCCTGGCCCGGTTTCTCGCCCACCCGCTGTTCTCGATTCCGCTGTTCCTCGCAAGCCTCTACGGCGTCTACTTCACGCCCCTCTTCGACGCTTTGATGAGCAGCCCCGCGGCACACCAGCTGATGCTGGCGCACTTCGTCGTCACCGGGATCCTGTTCTTCGGGCCGATCGTGGCGCAGGACCCCTGGCCACGAACGCTGAGCCACCCCGGCCGGATGCTCGAGCTCTTCCTGCCCGTGCCGTTCCATGCGTTCTTCGGCGTTGCGATCATGCTGGCCGGCTCGCTTGTGGTCGACACGTTCGCCCAGCCCCCGGCCGGGTGGGGCATCGACCCGCTGCGGGACCAGGGCGAGGCCGGCGGCATCGTCTGGGCCTTCGGAGAACTGCCCACCGTGCTGGTACTGGCGGTCGCTCTTCTTCTCCTGGGCCAGTTCCGACGAGCGGCGCGGCAGGGCTCTCGACCGGGCAGCCGACCGCACCGGTGACGCCGAGCTGGCGGAGTACAACGCCCGCCTCCGTGCCTTGGCGTATCTGAACAGGTGAAGCGCAGCGGCGCCGTTCCAGACCGACTAGCAGATTCGAGACAAGGACTCGTCCTCGCAGGGAGCGGCCTGCGAGGACGTCAGCCCCCGCAGGCGCCGACCGAGATCCCACGAGCATTCAGCCACGCAACCGGGTTCGAGGCTCCGCTGTACATGGCCCCGTTCGGGTGCACCTCGAAATGTACGTGCGGCCCGGTCGAGTTGCCTCTGTTGCCGACCTCCGCAATCTGCTCACCGGCCACCACACGATCCCCGGTGCGCACGAAGTAGTCGTTGATGTGCCCGTAGACGTAGACGGCGCCGTCGTCGCCGAGCAGGTAGACAGCCAGCCCGAAGCCCGTGGCCGGCCCAGCACGCTGGACGGTTCCCGAGATGGGCGCGTACAGCGGAGTGCCGATGGGCGACGCGACATCCAGCCCGTTGTGCGAGATTCCCCAGCGTGCGCCGAAGCAACTGGTGACGCGTCCGGAGAAGGGTGCGGTGTAGCCGGACGACCCGCTAGCGGGGGCGTCGCTGGGGCTGTTGCGCCGCGCCGCAGCTGCGGCCTCGGCGACCTCCCGGGCCGACCGTTCTGCTGCGGCAGCGGCGGCGGCCTCCTCTGCCTGCTTCTGAGCCGTCCACTGCTGATAGGCGTTCCGTGCGCCTTGCAACTCCAACACCTTGATCTGGGCGGCCTGGAGTTCCGCCTCGTAGGAGGCCTTCTGCGCGGCCACCTCAGCGAACGCGCCTTGCTGGGCGCCCAGTCGCGCATCGGCTTGCGCCTTGGCGGTCTGGGCCGTCTCCTCGGCGGCGGCCATCTCGTCGCGGGCGGCGCGAGCGGAGGAGTCGGCGTTGGCCTGAGTCACCTTGGCGACCTGGAGCTGGCCGAGAACGTCCACCTCGTTGACTGCGACGTAGTCGAGCAGAGCGGCGCGCTGGATCAGTTCGCCAGGTCCCTCGGAGCTCAACAGCGCGGCCGTCCTGGAGATCGTCGCCCCGTTCATGTAGCTGTCGCGGGAGAACCGGGCGATGCGGGCTTCCGCGACGGCGACGGCAGCCGCCGCCGCCTGTAGTTCGGCCGCCCTCTGCTCAGCCACGACCTGCGCCTGCTGGAGCGCCTCCTCGGCGATCATGTAGGCGGTCCCTGCGGCTTCGGCCTCGATGCCGACGCGTTCGAGCTCGGCCTCGGCGACCGCGACCAGGCCGGCGATGCGGCCGACTTCGGCCGCCGCAGTTTCCTGCTCGGTCCGCGCGGCACCGATCTGGCCGTCCGTGGGATTGGTAGGCGCAGGAGCGCCGAGACTCGGCGTCGCGGCGCCGACGAGGGCAACGCCTACCAGTACAACGACCAGTGCGGCTCGCAGCGGACGGCGGGGGCCAGGATGGCTCGCTGTGCGCCAGCGGTGATGCAACAGTCCAGCATCCGTCAGGCTGGCGCGCCGGCGGGAACGGTGGTCGGGCATGGCTCGCTCCCTGGGGAAGAGGGTGGCGGTGCGTATGAGCCGGAGCAGAGTCCCACTATCACCGTTAGTAGCGACGGCAACACGCGGCACTTTCACCACACACTTCTTGATCGCTCGGTGATCCTCTGCACACTCTGAGTGCCCGCCGGGCCGCTTCGCTGCCCTATGAGCCCTGCGTCAGGTGGAGGTTCAGGTTGATGCGGTGGCGCGCGTCGCTACGGACGTCACTACGGATCAACCACAGCCGCCACCGAGCGTGATGCCGCGAGCACTCAGCCACGGCGCCGGATTGACGCGCTGCTGGTACAGCCCTCCGCGATGGGTCTCGATGTGCAGGTGCGGGCCCGTCGACTGCCCCCGGTTGCCTACCTCGGCGATCTGCTGACCGGCGGCGACCGTCTGCCCCGCGGTCACGAAGTACTGGTTGATGTGGCCGTACACGGTGATGGTGCCGTCCGCGTGCTGGATGTAGACGGCGAGGCCGAAGCCGTTCGCCGGTCCCGCGTCCAGCACCACTCCGGCATCCGGTGCATAGATGGGCGTACCGATGGGAGCGGCGATGTCCACGCCGTTGTGCGTGGCGCCAGACCGACTTCCATAGCAGGAGGTCACCCGGCCGGCCACGAGCGCGGCAGTGCCGGCGCGCGCCATCGCCAGTTCGCCTCGCTGCTGCTCGTCCCGTGCGGCAGCCGGATCCGCCACTCCCTGCGCCCCCAGCAGCTCGATCTCCGCATCGCGGAGCTGCGCGTCGAGGGCGAACTTCTGCCCAGCAGCTACGTCGTACGCATGCTGAGATGCCGCGAGCTGCGCCTGGGCTGCAGTCTCCGCCTCGACCGAGGCACGAACCGCCGCATCACGCTCCGCGACCGCAGCCTGGGCCGCCCGATCCGCGCGCTCCTGTCGCCCCTGGATCACCTCGAACCCCTCGAGCCGCTCGGCGCGATCCTCGCCAGGAGGTCGAGCATCGCGGCCCTCTCCAGCACCTCGTCAGGGCCGGCCGCGTCGAGCAGCACGGCCGCATCGCCCAGCGGGTCGGCACCCATGAAGGCATCGCGGCCGAGCGCGGCGATACCGTCCCGAGCTGCATCGACCGCCTCGCGAGTCGCCTCCAGCTCAGCGGCAGCGGCAGCGGCTTGCGTCTCTGCATCTGCAAGCGCAGTCTGCGCGGCGCGGGAGGCGTCGGCCGCGGCCTCCGCCTCCACGGTGAATCTCTCCAGATCCTTCTCCGCCGCGGCCACCAGCCCCGAGATCCTCTCGACCTCAGTACTCAGGACGGCCTCCTTCGACTGCCCATCGGCGGGAGCAGCCAGTGCCGTCACGGCCGACAGGCCGATGACGAGCGCTGCCGTGGCGGCCACGAAGCCGGTGCGGCGGTGGCGGAGGAGCGCGGATCCGACTCCGGAGGGACCCATTCGACCGTCTCGGCGGGGTCGGTCGGAGTGGACTACGGACGGGACGACGGACGTGCGGACAGACCGGTTGTGCAGCGTCGCCAAGGCGGCGGATCTCCGTTCTTCCTCGCCGCCTACCGGGTTAGCTGACGGGTTCGGGCGGGAAGGCGCCCTACCCGCGTGCTCGCAGTCGCGCACGCGGGATTCACCCCAGGGGGACGGTGGATCCCCGGTCCGCCCGGCCGTGTGGCACGGGCAGTTAGGCGGGGTCCGACCGAGGCTCTCCGGTCGAGAGGCACAGCTCGGCAGGACCGCCCGGAACCGTAGTACGAAGTTGCTTAGTTGTCACGGTTGCATAACGGAGGCCCAGGAAGCTGCCGGTCAAACACCTGCGCCGAGGACATCCGAGGGCCGCGCGTAGCTCACGAGACGCCGCCGTAGGAGTGCAGACCGGTCGACACGAGGTTCACGAACAGCAGGTTGAAGACGAGGCTCGCGAAGGCGATGAGGTTCACCCACGCAGCCGGGCGGCCTCGCCACCCGGCGGTGGTTCGGGCGTGCAGGTAGGTCGCATACAGAGCCCAGGAGATGAAGGCCCAGGTCTCCTTCGGGTCCCATCCCCAGAACCGCCCCCAGGCGCTCTCCGCCCAGATCGCGCCGGCGATGACCGCGAACGTCCAGACGGGGAAACCGAAGACCGCGGTGCGGTGCGCCACCCGGTCGAGCACGGCCACGTTGGGGAGCTTGTCGGCGATCCCCCCGCTCCTGCGGCCGCCGTCCCCCAGCGTCTTCTCGCGGTGGACCGCGACCAGGTACAGCGCGCTGGCGACGGCGCTGACGATGAAGATGCCGAACGAGATGATGGCGGCGGAGACGTGCACGGCCAGCCAGTCCGAACGCAGGGCGGCGATCAGGGGACCGGATTCCGCATAGAGGTAGAGCCCGATGAGAACCAGCCCGAGCACCACGGGCCCGAGCACGAAGGCTCCGATGCGTCGCACCGCCGGGGCCCGAAGTGCGAACACGAGGTAGGCAATGACGCCGGCGAGTACGGAGGCAGTTGCGAACTCGTACATGTTCCCCCATGGCACTCGTCCGGTCGCCGCGCTGCGGGCGACGAGCACACCGGCATTGGCGAGGGCGCCGGCACCCGTGAGCCCAACGCCCAGGAGCCCCCAGCGGCGACCGGCCGCGCCGGACGTCGCCGCCAGCGGCTGGGCTCCGTCCTCCGGGGAGGGCAGGGAAGTGCCCACGCCGACGGTGACCAGCTCTTGACTCGGCCGGGAGGCGCGCCTTCCGAACGCGAGCTCGCCGCAGAAGGCGAGCGCCGCGAGGGCATAGATGATGATCGAGGCGCTGAAGAGGGAGTCGGACAGGGCAGAGAACTGGTCGGATGTCATCGGGCTCCTTGCTGGTGGGTGTGGACATTGCGTGGCACGGTCACGTCGCGAGCGCTCGAAGGCACGTTCGACCGAGGTGGCTCACGTCGGCGGAGCACGACGGCAGCGAGCAGCGCGGCCAGGCCCGTGGCGGTGGCCGCCCACTCGGCGCCCGCGCCGATTTGGCTCGCCAGGGTGGTGTTCTGCCGCAGGGCGATGGCGCCGCTGAAGAGATAGGGCGTGAAGAGTTCGGACCGGTCGACGACAGTGCCGTCGGGTGCGACGATCGCGGAGATCCCGCTCGTTGCAGCGACGATGACCGTCCGGCCGTGCTCGATGGCACGCAGGCGGCTCATCGCTAACTGCTGCTCGCTCTCGGCGGTGTAGCCGAACGTCGCGTTGTTGGTCTGCACCACCAGGAGCGAGGCGCCGCCGTCCACGACGTCGGACACCAGTCCGTCGTAGGCCACCTCGAAACAGATGAGGTCTCCGATCCGCACTCCCCCGACGTCCAGCACGCCGGGCTCGTCCCCCGCGACGAAGTCCCGACGCAGGCGATCGACCTGATCGCTGAACAGCCGGAAGAACGAGCGGGCCGGCATGTACTCGCCGAACGGCACGGGATGCCGCTTTGCGTAGCGCTCGCCAGGACCCTCCACCGGATCCCAGACCACACCGACGTTCGTCAGCTTCTCCCCGGGCCCGTCCAGGACGGCACCGATCAGGATCGGCACGCCTACTGCGCGCGCCGCTCGGTCGATGGCGGCTGCCGCGTCCGGGTTCTTGTAAGGATCAATGTCGGAGGAGTTCTCCGGCCAGATCACGAGGTCCGGCTGCAAGGCCGCACCGCCAGCCACCTTGTCGGCCAGCGCCAGTGTCTGCTGGACGTGGTTGTCGAGGACTGCGCGACGTTGGGCGTTGAAGTCCAGGCCGGCCCGGGGCACATTGCCCTGGACAACAGCGACCGTGGCCGTCGGCCCGCCGGCCGTCAGGCTGGACCCGGGCAGCGGTAGCCAGGCAAGCGCCCCGACCACCGGGACGAGTAACGCTGCGGCGACGAGCAACGCGACGGCGCGAGCCTGGCCGGCTCGGCGTTCACGTCGCCAGAGCAAGGAGCGCCAGATGGCGCAGGCGAGCAGCGTGCCGGTGAGCGCCACGGCGAAGGTCACCAGCGACACGCCGCCGTACGCGGCGAAAGAACCCATCGGCCCGTCGGCCTGACTGAACCCAAGTCGTCCCCACGGAAAGCCCCCGAACGGGATGCGGGAACGGGCTGCCTCCTGCCCCACCCACAACGCCGCCATCCAGACCGGAGCCGCCGGAAGCCGACCGACCAGGGCCGATACGCCCCCCAAGGCGGCGTAGAAGACGGCTTGGAAAGTTGATAGCGCCAGCCAGGGAAGATCGCCGACGAAGACGCCGGTCCAGTTCAGCAACGGGAACAAGAAGCTGGAGCCGAGCAGCATCCCCAGCGCGGCGCCCAACCGTGCACTACGGCCGCGCGTCGCCAGAGCGAGGGCGAAGGGGCCACCCACAGCGAGCGGCCACCGTCCGTACGGCGGGAAGGCCAGCCACAGGCACACCCCGCCGCCCGCCGCCAGGAAAGCGGCCACCGGCCATGAGACCACCGCCTCGACCCGGCCATCGTGGGCCCGGCGGCGGGCAGCCGGCCGACCGCCATCGGGCGGGCGCGACCACGCCCGCGCCATCGTGGAGCCTGTCACGGGCACGCCGCTCTGCTGTACCGGCAGACGACCCGCGCCTCGCTACCGACCCGGCTGTCCTGGAATCGCACGTCGCCTCCCGCCGCATCATCGCGCTCACGCGCTACGACTCCGCCTCTACGGGCACGTCCTACGCCAGATAGTAGGGAAGCCTTCCGACCGCCTGATCGCCGGTCGACACAGCCGGGGGCGTCGTCGTCTGGTCGCGACCGTCCGCCCGCGCATACCGCCGTATATGCGGACCACAGTCGAGAGGGACTATCCACTGCGCGACTCCTGAGCCATTCTCCGGAGGCGTGCGTTGTAGGCCTCGAGCTCGACATCCACCCGACGATCGCTCACCTTCGTGAGCGTCTCCTCCGAGCGGCTCCACTGGAGGTAGACGATGACGAAGGCAATGACGCTGGGCACTTCTCCGAAGCCCCACACAATGTTCCCGGCCGCCAGCTGATCGGTCATGACATCGATGCCCCAGCCCGCCGGCGGGTTCGCGAAGGTCCGGACGACCGGAGCGCTGGCCATCATGAGCGCCACCGCGAAAAATGCGTGCAGCGGGCCGGGCAGTCCCAGCTCCGCGATGCGTATGGGAGCGGAGGCACGGTGTGGCCACGGACCGAGCGCGAACGCTCCGCCGAATGCCAGCAGGCCGGTGCCCAAGAAGAAGAGGAGCATCGCGACGTTCCCCCACCAGCTGCGCATCAGGAAGTCGAAGGTGGGCGTGAAGTAGATGCCATAAAGGCTGCCCACGAAGATGACGGTCGTGACGACGGGATGCGCGAGCACTCGGGCCACCTTGCAGCGCAATGCCCGCAAGAGGAGTCGTCGCGAGAGGGCGCCCCACCCGTGGCGCGGGAGAGCACGAATCGCTAGTGACACCGGGGCGCCCAGCATCAGCAGCATCGCCGAGACCACGGTCAGAACCATCTTCTGGAGCATGTGAATCGAGAACAGCACCATCCCGTAACCCATGACCTGGGTGGCGGTGACCAACAACACGGTCACGATGCCGGCCACGAAGTTCACAGTTCGGTGCCAAGGCCACCGGCTGCCCCTCCGGCGGAGCGCGCGCACTCCCAGCAAGTAGGCGATGAGCGCCACCACCGCCAAGCCCGGGACGACCGACGTGGCGTCGAACTGCGGGGTGAGCAATCGCATCAGCGTCGGGGGCTCGGTGGGCATCCGCATCATCCCGCCTGAATGTGGTCCCACGGTCATGCCTTTCGAAGCGACTGAATGGGACACCCGCCATACCGCCATCAGGCTCGGAGGGCGAGCTGCGAGGCAAGCCGACCCGCGACGCGCACGAGCGCCGCACCGACGAGCGAGCTGCTGTAGCTTCTCCTACGTACCTTCGTAGAGTAGAGGCGGGCAGGCAGCCGCCCGACTCCGCCTGCGGGACGGCCGCGGTCGGCCGCTCGACCCGCCGGACGGATCAACAAGGAGAGCGGTTGAGCACCAACCTGAAGATTTCCGCCGCGCTGGTGGCGGCCTTCGTCGTGACTGTCGCCGTCCTCCTCGGAATGAACAACTCCGGGGCGGACGACACCGGCACGACCGAAGCAGGCGGCGCACCCGTCGTGCGCGAAGACAGCCACCGACTCTCTACCGCCGCCGACGACCGGGTCACGCTGGTGGAGTTCCTCGACTTCGAGTGCGAGGGCTGCAAGGCCGCTTACCCGTTCGTTGAGCAGCTTCGCGACGACTACGACGGGCGGGTCACCTTCGTCGCCCGCTACTTTCCGATGCCGGGCCATGCCAACGGCGAGAACGCAGCCGTGGCGGTCGAGGCCGCAGCCCAACAGGGCCGGTTCGAAGACATGTACCACCGCATGTACGAGACGCAGACGGAGTGGGGCGAGCGTCAGGACTCCCAGGCGGATGTCTTCCGCGGCTTCGCCGAGGGAATGGGCCTCGACATGACCGAATACGACGCCACGGTCAGCGATCCCGCCACGCTCGAGCGGGTGCTGCAGGATCGCCGGGACGGTCTCGCGCTGGGCGTGGAGGGCACACCGACGTTCTTCCTCAACGGGGAGAAGGTCGAGGCACAGACCACCGACGAGTTCATCGAACTGATCGATGCTGCGCTCGCCGACTGAGACGACCTTGACCGTCACCCCCACTGAGCACTCGACGCCGCCTTCCGGCTCGAACGGCCGGGAGGCGCCTTCGGAGCGCGGGCTGGCTTGGCTGCTCCTGGTCGGCGGGCTGCTCGGGCTCGTCGCGTCCTTCGTCCTGGCCGTCGAGAAGTACGCGCTCCTGGCTGATCCGTCCTACGTGCCGACGTGCAGTCTCAATCCCGTCCTGAGCTGCGGCTCCATCATGTCCAGCCCGCAAGCCGAGGCCTTCGGTTTTCCCAACCCCCTGCTCGGCATCGCCGGCTTCGCCGTCGTGGCCGCGGTTGGGGCGGCCCGACTCGCCGGCGCCCGGATGACGGGCTGGTTCTGGGGCGGCCTGCAGGTCGGCGTCTCCCTCGGCGTCGTCTTCGTGCACTGGCTGATCTTCAGCAGCCTGTACCGGATCGGCGCACTCTGCCCGTACTGCATGGTCGTCTGGGCGGTGACGGTTCCGATTTTCTGGTACGTCACCCTGCACAACGCCACCGCAATCACATCGCGATTGCCGCCTTGGCTCGCCCGCGCAGTGGGGCGGGCACGAGTCCATCACGGTGTCGTGCTCACCATGTGGTTCCTCTTCATCACCGCCGCCATCCTGGAGCGGTTCTGGCTGTACTGGAGCACTCTCGTTGACTGACATCGGATCCCGTCGCGGAGTTCTGGCGCTCTGCGGCCTGATGATCGCCGCCGCCCTGGCCGGCTGCTCCGGAGAGAGCGCTACCAACGCCAGCACGGCCACAGAGAGCTCGGGAGACTTCGACTTCGCGGGCAACACGCCGCTCGGTGAGGTAATCCCTCCGGCAGAGCGGGAATCGGCGCCGACCTTCACAGGAGAGCTCCTCGACGGGACTGCATTCGAATCGGCGGAGCTGGCCGGCGAGATCACGGTGCTCAATTTCTGGGGATCGTGGTGTGCGCCCTGCCGTGTGGAGACGCCGGAGTTCCAGGCCGTGTATGCGGACGTTGCCGATTCGGGCGTGGAGTTCCTCGGCGTCGACGTGAAGGACAACCGCCAGATGGCGCAGGCCTTCGTCGAATCGGTGGGAGCTGAGTACCCGTCGCTCTTCGATCCACGAGGCGAGGTGGCGATGGCCTTCCGAGGCTTCCCGGCCAACGTCGTGCCCAGCACCCTCATCATCGACCCCGCTGGGAAGGTGGCCGCCGTCTACGTGGCGGTCGTCCCGGAAGATGACCTCCGGCGAGCGATCGATCGACTCCTGGCCGAAGAGACCCCGAGGTGAGTGAGCTCGGCGACGCCTTCGCCACCATCGTCAGCGACGGCTCACTGCTGCTCGCCGCAGGAGTCGCCGCACTGGTCGGCCTCATCAGCTTCGCCTCGCCGTGCGTGCTTCCGCTCGTCCCTGGCTATCTCGCATACGTCGCCGGCCTGACCGGCGCCCAGACCAGCGCCCCGGCAGCACCCGCCATCAACCGCAGCGAGGCCACGGCGGCGGCCGACCGTCCCGGCTCGACCATCACTGCACCGCCCGGTCAACGGCGCCGAGTGGTCACCGGCGCCCTGCTCTTCGTACTGGGTTTCACCGCGGTCTTCGTGTCCTTCGGAGCACTCTTCGGGGGCCTGGGCCGCCTGCTCCTCGAATGGGCTCCCCTGCTGACCCGACTCATGGGCGTCGTCACCATCATCATGGGGCTGGCCTTCCTCGGCGGGCTCCACTGGCTGCAGCGCGAGCGACGCATCACCCGGCGCCCTCCGGCCGGCCTCCTCGGCGCCCCCGTACTGGGCGTCGTCTTCGGGCTCGGGTGGACGCCGTGCCTGGGGCCGACGCTGTCGGCGGTCAACACGCTGGCCTACACCGAGGCCTCGGCCGCCCGGGGCGCCGTTCTGGGTCTCGCCTACTGCCTCGGCCTGGGGATCCCCTTCGTGCTCGTCGCACTCGGCGCCCGCCGCGCACTCACGCTGTCGTCGTGGGCCCGCCGGCACGCCCAGACCGTCATGCGGATCGGCGGCGTGCTCCTCATCCTGCTCGGCATCCTGCTGGTCACCGGCGGCTGGGACCACATCATGGTGTGGCTGCGCTCCTGGCTGGCTTCCACCGGCTTCGGCACCTCTGCCTTCTGACCGTCGAGCGCGCGGTCAGGACACGCCCACTACTAAGGTGCTTAGGTCACCGTTCGATCACGGTGTGCTGTTATATCGCTCGGAATCAACGGCGAGAGCATTGGGACGGTGAACGTGATCGGGCGACTGCACAGGCCGGCGATTGCGACCTCCCGGCACTCCCGGCCCGCCCCCGGCCTGCGCCAGCGACCGCGACTCCTCCTCAGTGCGATCGTCGTCGGCGGTGTGGCAGCAAGCTTCTGGGAGGGCGGCTGGTGGCTGGACACTCCGGTCGCCCACGCCCACGAAGGTCCGGCCGGATCGGTGGTTTTCACGGAAGAACCCCTCGACATCCTGTCCGACCAAGCCGCTCGGCCTCAGATCGCTGAAGCCCAGATGGCTGCCCGCAGCCAGGAACTGGCCGCCTCCCGTGCTGCGCGGGAGGAAGCAGCGCGACCCAAGGCTGTCATGCCCGTGGAGGGACGCCTGACCAGCGCCTACGGACGCCGATGGGGCTCGATGCACTACGGACTGGACATCGCGGCGCCCATGATGACCCCGGAGTACGCCGCGGCGGATGGCGTCGTACTGAGAGCAGGGTCCGCCCAAGGGTTCGGACTTGCGGTGTACATCCTCCACGACAACGGTGATGTCACCGTGTACGGCCACATGGAGCGGATCCTGGTCGATGAGGGCCAGACCGTCAGGGCCGGTGACACCATTGCCCTGCTCGGCAATCGTGGCCAGTCGACAGGGCCACATCTGCACTTCGAGGTGTTCGAGGATGGGCTCGACGGCCGCCGTGCCGATCCGGCCTCCTGGCTCCGCGAACGAGGCGTCGACGTCAATTAGGTCCCGAGGGAATCGCAGCCGGATGGGCCGCAAGGACAGTATTGGCTGTATTCAGTGAACGCTGTACGGTGATGTCGTGATGCCTGTGCTGCACGCTGAAGTGCTCGCCCGCTTCGGCCACGCCCTGTCCGACCCCACCCGTACTCGTCTCCTGCTCGCGCTGCGCGAAGGGCCGGGGTACCCGTCCGAGCTCGCCGAGATGCTCGGCGTGACGCGGCAGAACCTCTCCAACCACCTGGCTTGCTTGCGTGGGTGCGGCTTGGTCGTGGCGGTTCCCGAGGGCCGGCGCTCTCGGTATGAATTGGCGGACGCCCGGCTCACCCACGCCCTCGGCGATCTGCTGGGCGTCGTCCTGGCCGTGGATCCCGACGCCTGTGCGACCGCAGCGACGGAGGGCTGCTGCTGATGCTCCGAGAATCTCGTCGCACCCATCGCCGGCATGAGCGGCTCACAGGCAGCGGCCGCCGTTCGCATCCGGTCTCCCTGGTCGAAGCCGTAGGTCATTCCCGGTCGGCCGCCCGACCCGGCGACGTCCGATCCGGCTGGGATGGCTGTGCGTGCCTGGCCGCCCGTCAGGGGGCATGACATGTCCGACCTCTGCTGCGGTAGCGACGACGAGCGCCGCCCGGCCGTCGGCACAACCGGGCGAACGAGCACCAAGACCGCGATCTCGCTCGGGCTCGCGCTGAGCCCAGCAGTCGCCGACGCGCCGCCCGGCTCGGAAGGCTGCGGGGACGGCTGTGCCTGTTGCGGTCCGACAGCGACGCGGCCAGGAGGCACGCTGGCGCCCCCCGCGCGGGGCGGGGACGGTTGCGGGGACCCCACCTGCTCGGCGCCGGCACCGGGTGGCGATGAGCAGCCGGAAGCCGCCACGCTGTGGCGGTCGCGTTCCGCGCAGCTGGGCGGGCCTCGCCGGGTTGCTGTGGCTGTCCGCTCAGGTTCTCGCATGGGTGACCGACGACGGGGCCGCCGCTATGGCGTCGACGGTGCTGGCCGCCGGTGCAGTGCTCAGCGGCAGTGCAACTTTCGTGCCCGGCACCGTCCGCGCGCTACGGCGTGGTCGGCTCGGCGTGGGCACGCTGATGACCGTTGCGATGGTCGGGGCGATCGCGCTGGGCGCCGTCGGCGAGGCCGCGATGCTGGCGTTCCTGTTCTCCTTCGCCGAGGCGCTGGAGGACTATGCGGTAGCCCGGACCCGCCGCGGGCTGCGCGCGCTGTTAGATCTGGTTCCGCCCCGAGCGACGGTGCTGCGCGCCGGGGTCGAGTTCGATGTCGATCCGGCCGAGCTCGTGGCCGGTGACGTGCTGGTGGTCAAGCCCGGTGAGCGGCTGGCCACCGACGGGCTCGTGCAGACCGGGCGCTCCGCAGTCGACACCTCGGCCGTCACCGGGGAATCGGTCCCGGCCGAGGCGGGCCCTGGTGACGAGGTCTTCGCCGCCTGCGTCAACGGCGGCGGCGTTCTAGAGGTGGTGGTCACCGCCCGGGTGGCGGACAACTCCCTGGCCCGCGTCGTGCACATCGTCGAGGAGGCACAGGAGCGCAAGGGAGCCGCACAACGTCTGGCCGCCCGCATCGCCCGGCCGCTCGTGCCTGCCGTCTTCGTCGTTGCGACCGCGATCGCCGTCCTCGGCAGCATCCTGGGCGACCCCCAGGTATGGATCGAACGCGCTCTGGTGGTGCTGGTCGCTGCCTCACCGTGCGCTTTCGCGATCGCGGTCCCGGTCACGGTCGTCGCCGCCATCGGCGCGGCTACCCGCGCCGGCGTGCTCATCAAGGGTGGGGCAGCGCTGGAGGCCCTCGGCGGCGTGCGCGCCGTGGCGCTGGACAAGACCGGGACGCTGACCCGCAACCGGCCTGCCGTAGTCGCCATCGAAGCCCTGCCCGGGTACGACCAGCGCCGGGTCCTCACTGTGGCGGTGGCGCTGGAGGCGCGGAGCGAGCACCCCCTGGCCGGAGCTGTGCTGGCCGCCTGGCCGGCGGACGAGCCTGCAGTCGAGCCCGCTTCGAACACACAGGCGCTGGCTGGCAAGGGCGTCACCGGCTCAATCGACGGACGATCGGCACGCCTGGGCAAGCCCGGCTACATCGACCCCGGACCGCTCGCCGCGGTCGTGACGGCCCACCAGGACGCCGGAGCCACCGTGGTGCTCGTGGAGCTCGACGGTCGCCTGCTGGGAGCGCTCGCTATCCGCGACGAGCTCCGTCCCGAAGCTGCCGAGGCCGTCCGTGCACTGCACCGCCTGGGCATCAGTATCAGCATGCTCACCGGTGACAACCGCCGGACTGCCGGGCAGCTGGCCAGCGCCGCTGGGATCGAGCAGGTGCACGCCGAGCTCCGTCCCGAAGACAAGGCCGCGCTTGTGGAGCAGCTGGGCCGGCACGGCAGGGTCGCGATGGTCGGCGACGGCATCAACGATGCGCCCGCGCTGGCCACTGCCGACGTAGGCATCGCCATGGGCGCCATGGGCACCGACGTGGCGATCGAGGCCGCCGACGTCGCGCTGATGGGCGAGGACTTGCGCCAGTTGCCCCGGACGCTCGCGCATGCCCGTCGGGCGCGGCGAATCATGCTGCAGAGCCTGCTGCTGTCGGCGGCGATCCTGGTCGTACTCATCCCGCTGGCCGCCTTCGGCGTCCTCGGACTGGGCACTGTCATCGTCACGCACGAACTCGCGGAGGTCCTCGTCATCGCCAACGGCGTACGTGCCGGCCGGCCGCAGGCCTACCGGCGGCCACTTGCCCACGCGTTGGCGCCGACCACCGCCTACGTCAACCAGCGGCAGCCCACGAATAACGGAGTTCCCCAGTGATCGCTCGACCCGGCACGTCAGCTGCACTGCTGCCCGCGCGCCATGACGTACTGAGCAGGACATGGCTGGCGACGGCGGTAGTAGCCCGGTGAGCGGCGGACATTCCCACGGGCACGACCACGGAGGGACCGCGGGGAACGCCGCAGGTCACCGTCGCAGGCTCGCGATTGTCCTGGCTCTCACCTCCACCGTCCTCGTGGTCGAGGTGATCGGTGCACTCATCTCGGGCAGCCTGGCGCTCCTGGCAGACGCCGCACACATGCTCACCGACGCTGCCGGGCTGGCGATCGCGCTGATTGCCGCAACCCTGGCGATGCGTCCCGCCACAGCCAAGCGCACCTGGGGCTACCGTCGCGCGGAGGTCCTCGGGGCCACGCTGCAGGCGGCGGCGCTGCTCGCGGTGGGTACCTACGTCCTCATCGAAGGCGTCGGACGACTGTTCGAGCCGGCGGAGATCGCCACGACCCCGGTCCTCGTCTTCGGCGTTGTCGGCCTCGTCGCCAACGCGATCGGGATCATCATCCTCACCAGGGGCGGCCGTAGTTCGAACGTCAACATGCGGGCGGCGTTGCTCGAGGTCCTCAATGACACCCTAGGATCGGTCGCCGTCCTCGTGTCCGCCATCGTGATCGTGCTGACCGGATGGCAGCAGGCGGACGCCGTCGCCTCGTTGCTCATCGCGGTGCTGATCATCCCCCGGACGATCAAGCTGCTGCGGGAGACCATCTCGGTGCTGCTCGAGAGCACGCCACCGGGTCTGGACCTAGACGACGTCCGTGGGCATCTGCTGGGCGTTCCGCACGTGCTGGACGTGCACGACTTGCACGCTTCCCAGATCACCAGCGAGCTGCCCGTCTTGACGGCGCACGTGGTGGTCGAGGACTCCTGCTTCCAGGACGGGCACGCGCCGCAGGTGTTGGACCAACTGCAGGCGTGTCTGGCCGAGCACTTCGACGTCAGCATCGCGCACTCGACGTTCCAGCTGGAGAGTCCTGCGCACGCTGCACACGAGCTTGCGGCGCACGACTGACACTCCGGCGGCCGTCCCCTGCGGGAGCCACGGACGTCGTCGGATTCGAGCGGTACCACGGTGGCGCTGCCCGAAGGCATGGAGCCGACACCAGCAGCTACCTCTGCTCAGCCAAGACGATCGATCCGTTCACATCGTAGCGTGTCGGGTCGGTGTCATCCGCTTGCATTCAGGACAGGGTGGTAGTGGAGCCGGATGCTGAGTGACTTCCTGGTCGTTCTCGGGTTGGCTGCGCTGCCTGCGGCGGGCAACTTCTTCGGCGGTGTGCTGGCGGAGATGTTCCGGGTCTCGGAGCGCGCCCTGAGCCTGTCCCTCCACCTCGCCGCGGGAATCGTTCTCGCCGTCGTCGGTCTCGAGCTCATGCCGGAGGCGCTGAAGGCCAGCCAGCCATGGGTACCCCTGCTCGCGTTCGTGGTGGGCGGCGCCCTGTTCATCGGTCTGGATCGGGCGATCGGCTACGTGCAGGCCCGGATGGGGCGCGACGAGCAGCAGAAGGGCCCGATGACCATCTTCGCCGGGGTCTCGATCGACCTGTTCAGCGACGGAGTCATGATCGGAACGGCGAGCGTCCTCAACCCGGCTCTGGGACTCCTACTGGCGCTCGGTCAGGTGCCGGCCGACGTTCCGGAGGGCTTCGCCGCCGTAGCGACTCTCCGAAACGCAGGCATTAGGCGCAGGCGACGAATCCTCATGGCGGCCAGCTTCGCCGTGCCGATCCTGCTCGGAGCCGCGCTCGGCTTCCTCGCACTGCGCCAAGCTCCGGAGATCGTCACCCTTTCCGTGCTCGCTCTGACCGGTGGCGCCCTGGTCGCCGTCGTGGTCGAAGAGATGATTGGCGAGGCGCACGAGGGCGAGACGTCGCGCTTCGGTCCAGTCTTCCTGACGGCGGGCTTTGCCATTTTCGGCGCCATCTCGGTCTACGGGGGCGCGTGAGGCGCCACAGAAGGCCCTTGCCCGGCCTCCCGGACGCCGTCAGTTTTCGAACGGCTCAGAGCTTCTCGATGGCCAACCGGCTCAAGCTCCGCTCGAGCCTCTGCTGCCTACGCTGTGGAATGATGAGGGGTCCGTCTTTGTCCTTTGCGCTCTCTGCCGCGGCCGATGCGTGCCGCCATCCACAGCGCACACCGCCAGCAGACGTGCACGCCGGGCGTTCCGCCGAGCTCGTGGACGCCTGTGCGGGGCCGCTCGCGTCCGCAGCAGCCACAGGTGACCGAGTCCTCGCTCGCCGAGGGAGGGCGTCCGCGCAGCCTCACGACAGCACGGCGCGGAGCTGCTCGACCGTGGGTGCGCCTGTCAGGCCGGCCTCGGTACGGAAGACCCGGCAGGACAGCCCGACGGGGGCGTCCGGCTCGGCGAACGGGTCCAGCCCGTCCACCAGGATCGTCGGCGAACCCCTGAACTCGGCGGCATCCGCCTGCTCCGGGGTGGTGACCTGGCGGTGCTGCACGTGCACGTCTTCTCGGCCCACCTGCGCGAGAGCAACTCGCAGCCGCTCGTCGGCCAGCTGCCAGTTCGGGCAGCCGTCGAAGTACAGCAGCTCCACCTTCACAGGAACCTCCTCCGTCATCGCTGGCGGTCAGCAGCGGCCGCGGAGCGGGCGCAGCCCGAGCAGATAGCGACTCCGGGCGTCGTAGCCAACATGCGCACTCGCCGACGGGCGTACACCCCTCCACAGCAGCCGCAGCGTCGCAGACCTGGCACGGCGGCGACGACACCGGGGAGCGTCAACATGCGCTCATGGTGTCCCGCTGGGTCGGCGGTGCCAAGGAGTCGACGGGCGGACTGCTCAGGTGAACGCATCCGCCGCCCCCCAACGCTCAGGGACTTCGTCCGGGGCCCGCGCTGCTACAGCCCAAACGCTCCGCCCTCGACGAGGATGACGACGCCGAGACCGATGAGGACCACAGGGAACAGCACGTGCTCCCACCGCTCGAGGAACTCGGCGATCGGCTTTCGGGTGGCGACGAACCGGGCCGTGACGACCAGCACCACAACCAGGGCAAGGAAGACGAGGCAGTAGGCGACGATGCCGGCGGGCCCGACGGTGGCGAACACCAGGGACGTAGACGCCGATGTTGTCTCCACCGTTGGCGAAGGTGACCGCGGCGACGGTCAGCGCGCTCACCGACTTGCCAGCGACCTTGCCCTCGTCGTCGTCATCATCGTCGTCGCGCCATGCCCGCCAAGCGGCGAGCAGGCCCAGCACCAGCGGGATCAGTCCGAAGTACGGGATCGCCTCCTCGGGCAGGAAGCTCCGGGCGCCGAGCGCGACGAGGACCGCGGCGCCCAAGATGGCGCCGAAGCCGAGGTACTGCCCCGCGAGGATCGCCGCCGTGGTGCCGCGCCGGTCGGCACCGCGGGCGTAGAAAAGGGACAGCACGATGATGTCGTCGATGTTGGTAGCCACGAACAGGCCGACCGCCTGCAGCGCCCAGGTTGTGATCGTCATGAGCTGCTCTCCCCGTTCAGGCGCGCCCGGTAGGACGCGGCGGTGACCGTCCGAGGTCGCAGTGACCAAGGCCGTTGACCGTGCTGCGCGTCGTTCTCAGTACGGCTTTGTGGCGGTGAACCGCATGGCTTGTCGACCGACCGCCGTGCGGACCTCAGCGGCCTGCAGCCCGGTCTGCGACAGGGCTGGTCGGAGCTGGTGGCGGAAGATCAGCTGATGAGGTGATCGGTCGGCCCAGTGGAGCCCCTTGGTCAGCGGTGTGGCGACCAGGTCGTAGCCGACGAAGCGACCGCCGGGTCGCAGTACGCGACTGACTTCTTCGAGCGCCTGCCGCCACTGGATGACGTGATGGAGCATCAGGTGGCTCACCACGACGTCGAATGACCCTTCGGTGAAGGGCAGGGCGGTGGCATCGGCGTGGCGCACGGTGACTCGCGGCTCGTTGGCGAAACGCCGTTCCGCCGCAGCCACCATCACCCGATCAAGATCGGTGACGGTCAGCTCGCAGTCGGGATGGCGCCGGATCGTCTCCTCCGCCATTGCGCCGCTGCCGCCGCCCAATTCGAGTACCGCGCCCCGCAGGGGCACTCCCTGCAACGCCCAGCCGAGGACCAGTCGGCCGGCGACCCAGCGCCACGGCGGGCTCTGGCAGAACCACCGCTCAGCGATGGACATGACAGGCATGCGTGTCTCCAAACTTCTCCGGCGGGCGCGACCGGTGGCCCTCAAGGACAGGAACAGCTGTTGGACCAACCGGAACGAGCCGGCCGCAGAAGCTTCCGATGGCTGCCAGGGCGCTACCGGTCGCCGCGTCGAGCCCGCAGGCGTTCATGCGTCGGACCTCGAGGCCTCGTCGGCGGAACGATCGCTGCGCAGGGACGCCAGGACGGCGACCGCAGCACCGGTGGTGATCCAGACGTCGGCCAGGTTGAACGTGGGCCACCAGCCGGTGTGCAGGTAGTCCGTGACGCGGCCGTCGCCGGCCCGGTCCACCAGGTTGGCCGTGGCGCCAGCCAGAACGGCGGCCAGGCCAGCGGGCAGCAGGCGGGAGGTCGTGGCAACCGCCCGCCAGGTGATCACGGCGATGACGCCCGTGAGGAGTCCGGTGACGGTCACCACGACCCAGCTCGGCAAGCCGGAGCCGAGGCTGAAGGCGGCGCCGCTGTTGTGTGCCAACTGCAACGCCAGGGGTCCCAGGTCGACAGTGCGGCCGTCTCCCAGGCCGCGCTCGGCGACCGCCTTGGCGCCCAGGTCGACCACCGCGAGGACGCCCGCGCCGGTGAAGACCGCCAGGCGGGTCGGAGCCGTCCGCCGACGGTCGGCGCGGCCCGTTTCGGACCGCTCAGGAGCAGCGGCGACCTCCGGACCGACGACCTCCTCGCTGTGCGACGACTCAGTCGTCATCGTCGTCGTCGTCGTCTTCGACGAGCTCGCCTTCCCAGGCCTCCCGGCCCTCGTGGATGGCGATCACGGCGATGACGAGGGCAGCGACTGGATCCAGCCATGAGGCGCCGGTCAGCGCGTACAGCCCGAGGCCGGCCAGCGTGGAGATGCTGAGCAACACGCAGATCCGGGTCTCGGCCGCGTCGGCGAGGATGAGCGGGTCACCGCCCAGGGCCAGCCCGACGCGGCGCTTGGCCGCGGCCAGCAGCGGCATGATGACGATGGAGGCGGCCAGCAGCACCAGGCCGACGGTCGAGGTGCTCGGCTCCTCGTCGCCGAGCAGGCTGCGCACCGCCTCCACGGTCACGTACGCGGCGAGGATGAAGAAGGTGATCGCCACGGCCTTGAGTGCGCGGCGCTCCTTGGCCTCATCGATGGCGCCGCGCCGCAGCCGCGCGGACAGCCGCAGCCCCACCAGGATGGCGGCCAGGGACTCGATGCCGGAGTCCACGCCGAAGCCGACGAGGGAGACCAGCCCGGCGAGGAGCCCGGTGGTGATGGCGATAGCGCCTTCGGCGACGTTGTAGACGACGGTGAACTGCGCCAGCCGCAGCCCGCGGCGGGTCAGCCGGTCGGTCTCCTGATCGCTGAGTACCGACGGTTCGGCGGTCACGCTGGAGTCCTCTCGGCGGAAGCAGGAGCGGTCAGCCGGCCGATGCCGGGGACGAAGCGGCCGGCGCGGGCCGCGTAGGCGTCGTAGGCCGCGCCGTGTACACCGCGCAGGTACGGCTCTTCCACAGCTCGGACCTGAAGTTGGACTGCGGCTACCAGCGCGATCAGCGCAAGCACGCTCACCCACGTCGGGGCCATCAGCACGACACCGGCCTGCGCGGCGGTCATGGCGGTGAAGATCGGGTTGCGGACGTGTGCGAACACGCCGCCGGTGACCAGGTCGGTGCGCTCGCCCGGGTCGACGCCAATCCGCCACGAGGCGCCCATGCCGGTCTGCGCGGCCAGCGTCGCGGCGAACCCGGCCAGCGCCAGCAGCAGGCCGGCGACCTGCACCGCCAGCGGCGGGTCGGCGGTCACGACGTCGGCCACCGCCAGCAGCGGCCCGGCCAGGCCGAGCACCATCGCTGCGACGAACAGCACCCCGCCCCACCAGCCGGCGTCGGCCGGAGTGCCCGAGATCCCGACGAACCCCGTGGACCCGGTGTGGCGCAGCTGGGTCCAGGAGCGCACACCAAAGAGCACGACGAGGGCGATGACGTAGAGGACGAGCGCGGCGACGGTCACGACGAGGTTCCCGTTCCGTACACCGGGCAGAGCGCAACTTGGTCACCGGTCGCGGCCAGCAGCTTTTCGGCCGAGGCGAGCAGCTCCAGCAGCTCGGACTGGGTGCTCAGCGACCACAGCGACGCCCGGCCTTGCGGCTGGCTCTCCGCGAGGCCGCAGTCCCGCAGGCAGGCCAGCGCCGCGGACACCGAGCTCTGCGCGGGGCCGTCCAGGTGCCGGGTGAGGTCCACGACCCGGTGCGGGCCCAGCATCAAGTGGCGGATGATCGCCAGCCGCATCGGGTCACCGAGGCTGCGGAACAGGCACGCGGCCGTCGAGAGCGCACCGGCCTCATCGACCGGTGGCTCGGTCGTCCTCGTTTTCGTCGTCCTGGTCACAGCGCGCTCCATCCATCGGCGTTGTCCGATGATAGCGCCGCGAGCCGACAGGTCAACAGTCGTCTCCAACCCTGACTCGGGCGGGCTATGCAGTACTCACAGAACTGCGGTCACCCTGCCGCCGTGCCGGCGGCAGGCAGCAGCTGCTCGGCTACGGCTGCATCTGCGTCCAGGACGGGCGGGGGCGTGGGGGTGCGCGCCAGCCCGACGGCGAGCCCGATGGTGGCGGCGAAGAGGACCACCTCGGCGCCGGCCAATCGTAGGAACGCTCGCGGGCGACCCGCCCGCAGCGCCGGGAGGCTCCGCCCGCGGTGCCATGCGGCCAGCGCCAGCAGACCCACGAAGGCGACGACCTTCGCCAGCAGCACGACCCCGTAGCCGGTGTCGACCACCTGGCCGGGACTGGAGAATCGCGTGTAGGCGGTGGCGGCGCCGCTGCCGGCGACGACCACGGCCAGCGGTGCGGCGAGGCGGCTGAACCGTTCGACCGCGGTGGTCCGCGCCGGGCCGGTGAGCCTGGCGGCGAGCATCAGCGCCAGCAAGCCACCGGACCCACAGCACCACACCGAGTACGTGTAGTGCCACGGCGGCGACGGCGAGGTCGTGATCGGCCGCGTCGGCGGAGTGCGAGGTGAAGGCGGGCGGAACAGTCGCTATCAGAGCCACTAGGAATAGCACCCGGGCACCGGCCCGACGCCAGACGATTCGGGCGAAGATGGCCACGACGGCGGCAAGAGCGGCGACCAGGGCCAGGTCTCGCCCCTGCTCGACGCTTTCGACGAAGCTCCAGACGCCGCGCAGCGAGATCGCCGAGAACCCCGTGCCGAGGAAATCGGCGAGCAGCACCGGAAGCGAAGCCAGCGAGGCCAGCGACCAGGCCAGCGCACCCCAGCCGGCCAGCCGCACCCATCGGTAGCCGGCCGTACTCAGGACCGTGTCTCCCGGCACGAGAACCACGGCCCCGAGCAGGCAGCCCACGGTCAGTACCGCCGAGGCGTCGGCGATCAGCCGTAGGGCGGGCACCAGCCAGGCGACGACCGGCGGCGGGGCTGGAATGCCGGGGACCGAGACGACGGCGGCCGCGCCACCGGCCCACAGCGTGAGCGCACAGACCGCGATGGCCACCAGCGAGGAAACGAGGACCAGGAGGCCTCGGCGAGCCGTTGCCGGCGGCGAGGAGCTCTCGTCCACGCGCGGCTCAGCCACCGGTGTCGCCGCGCCGGCGCAGCGCGAGCCACGTGGCCACGATGAACAGCAGGCCCGCCGCGACGAGGAGCAACCACAGGCCCCAGCTGCTGTCTGCGTCGCTGTCGACGGCCGGAGAGACCGCGGTCGCCGTGTCCGGGCTGGGTGCGGGCGTGGTCGGCAGAGTCGGCTGAGCCGGGGCTGTCTCCGTCGCCGCACCGCCGGAGCCCGTCAGGGTGAAGGTGAGCTGGCCGGACACGGGATGGCCGTCATCGGAGACAACCCGGTACGCCACCACGTAGGCGCCGTCACCGCTCGTGCTGACCGGCTGTGACACGACCGCACCGTCGATGGCAGCTTCCCCTGAGGTGACCGACTCCCCGTCCGGGCCGGTGACAGCCACCTGGGCGAACTCCGAGGCGATCGCCGAGGAGAACGTGAGGCTGAACGCGTCCGGAGCGGCGGTCAGCGTCTCTCCGTCAGCAGGCGTCGAGGACTGCAGGCCGGTGTGGGCGGCAGCCGGACCGCCGCTGAGGACGAGCAGCAGCGAGGCGAGGGCCGTCGCCGCAACCAGGACCAGATTGCGGGGAACAGACGTGAACATGAATCCTCAGTGGCGTTGTTGGCGAGTGGCGGGGCTGAGCAGGAAATCGCCTCGACGAGTGGCGGCGGCGCGGGCGTACCTGCGTCCGGTCATCCTGGAGCCACGGCCATCGTCCCGATCTGGCCCAGAGCGACGTGGAACGAACACTCGAACTGGTAGTCGCCGGGCTGATCCACGGTGAACTCCATCGTGTCGCTCATGCCCGGTGCCAGGATGGGAATCTCTTCGGCGATCTCGGCCGGCCCGGCGCCGGGCGTGAACCGGAAGTTGTGCGTCAACTCCTTCGCCTCGCTGATGAGGGAGAGCCGCACCCGCCCGGCGGTCACTGTGAACGCGGCGGGGTAGAAGTCGTAGTCGTCGCGCACCAGCACTGTGACCTCCTGGGTCCCGTCGGGGGCGATGGAGACCGTTCCGTCGGCCGAAACGTCAGCCGGCGCGTCGTCGGACGACTCGTCCGGGTCCGAGCCGCAGGCGGACAAGACCATGGCGCCCGCCCCCGCCAGAGCTGTCAGCAGCACAGTTCGTCGACGCAACTCGACCATGGCTCTACTGCTTGCCGGTCACAGTCACGGAATGTTGCAGATGTCGCTCAGCGCGGCACACACGGCGGGGTAGCCGGCGATGAGCAGCGGCGCTACGACGACGGTCAGTGCACCGACGACAGCAACGCGGTACCGCCACGGATTCAGCGGCGGCTCCGGGGACAGGAGGCGTGAGACACGAAGAACCGCCGCATCCTGAGCCATCGCCAGGGCAGCAGCAGGTGCCTTCATCTCGGCAAGGCTCACGATGGCCGAGGCCAGGTTGACCCGGTCGACCCGCTGCAGCGCCGCGTCGTCCGCCAGCAGCTCGATCAGCTGCCGGGTCTCCCGGGTGGCCACCTGGAACAAGCGGACACGAGGGAAAGCACGCGCCAGGATCTGCGACAGCGCCACAGCCAGGTTGTGGCGGCCGCGGAGGTGAGCCGCCTCGTGGGCCAGCACCCCATCCAACTCACAGCTGGACAGATTGCTCAGCGCTCCCCGTGTGACCACGATCTGCGCCGACCGTCCCGGCAGGCAGAAGGCGGCAGGGGCGGGCGTCTCGATGACGGAGATGCCCAAGCCGGCGTCCGTCTCGGTGATGAGGCTGAGAGAGCGGCGTAGCTGACGGCGACTCCACCAGCCACCGCCCAGAACGCGCACTCCACAGATCAGCAGCCACATCGGGAGCGCACCGGCCAGAAAGGCACCGAAGAGCTTCCCCGGCAGCAACTCCGACTCGCCATAGGCGTCCGCGACACTCATGGCACAGGCGTGCACGACTGCGCCGAGATCGCCGGCAAGCGCCGTGATCGGGATCAATAGGGTGACGCCGGCGAGGACGACCGTGATCACCGCGCTGATGGTCAGAGCCTGCCAGGCGAAGATCGCCACGCGCGGTGCCTGCCGGGCCCAGGGCGCCGATGCCAGCCGCGGACCCACCAGGAGGATCGCGGCCGCCACGCAGAGCAGACTCAGGCTGGCGATCATGGTCCGCCGCCTTCAGCCTGCTGACCGCGCCGGCGCGCGCTCTCCACTGCCGACCTGAGCTGGGTGACGCTGTCGGAATCCAGGTCGGCGACGAAGTGCATGAGCACCTCCTGCCGATCTGCGGACTCCGCCAGCACGTCTTGCAGCAGGGCCGCTGCGTGCTGGGCCTGCGTGCGCACTGGCCGGTACAGCCACGCCCGGCCGCTCATCTCACGGGTCACCTGACCCTTGCGGTGCAGGTTGTCCATCACCGTCATCACGGTCGTGTAGGCGAGTTTGCGGGACGTGCTGAGCGAGGCCAGCACATCTCGGACGGTCGCAGGCTCCGCTCGCTCCCACAGATCCCGCATGATCGCCGCCTCAAGTTCTCCGAACGGTCGCATGGACCCACTTCCTCTCGCCGCGACTCCGCCGAAGCACCGTGACGGCCGCTCGTAGGGGACACGCCCCCACCGACCCCTTCTACGATCCTACTTAGGAGATACCTCTACGATTCAGCTTAGAAGATCGATCAGCTCGCCGGGCGCAGCCCCAGCTGATCGTCGGCCCCGCCACCGTGAAAGTGAGCCGCGACGATGACGATCGCCCCAGCCCCGATCGTTTCCCGGCCAAGTCTGGCTCCGCCACCGACCAAGGGGTCGCGACTGACCAGCCTGCTGCGAACCACCGACCACAAGACCATCGGCCTGATGTACATGGTCGCGTCGTTCGGGTTCTTCATGATCGGTGGCCTGATGGCCATGTTGATGCGCGGCGAGCTAGCCCAGCCGGGCCTTCAGTTCACTTCCCCCGAGCAGTACAACCAGTTGTTCACCATGCACGGCACGATCATGCTGCTGATGTTCGCGACGCCGCTGTTCTTCGCGTTCGCAAACCTGATCATGCCGCTGCAGATCGGCGCTCCCGACGTGGCGTTCCCGCGGCTGAACGCGCTGTCGTTCTGGCTGTTCCTCTTCGGCAGCCTGATCGTCGTCTCCAGCGTCGCCACCCCGGGCGGGGCCCCTGACTTCGGCTGGACGGCCTATGCGCCACTGTCGAGCGAGCTGCACACCCCGGGCGTGGGCGGTGACCTGTGGATCACCGGCCTGGCCGTCAGCGGGCTGGGCACGATCCTCGGTGGCGTCAACTTCATCACCACGATCGTGAGCCTCCGCGCCCCCGGCATGACGATGTTCCGGATGCCGATCTTCACCTGGAACACGCTGGTCACCAGCATCATGATCCTGCTGGCCTTCCCGATCCTGACCGCTGCGCTACTCGCCTTGCTCGCCGATCGCAACCTCGGGTCCCTCATCTTCTCGGCCGAGAACGGCGGGCCGATGCTGTGGCAGCACCTCTTCTGGTTCTTCGGCCACCCCGAGGTCTACATCATCGCGCTGCCGTTCTTCGGCATCGTCACCGAGATCATCCCGGTCTTCGCCCGCAAGCCGCTGTTCGGCTACAAGGGCATGGTCGGCGCGACCCTGGCCATCGGCTTTCTCGCCCTCGCCGTCTGGGCACACCACATGTACGCCACCGGCGCGGTGCTGCTGCCCTTCTTCGCCTTCCTCACCTACCTGATCGCCGTGCCGACCGGTCTGAAGTTCTTCAACTGGATCGGCACCATGTGGCGGGGTCAGATGACCTTCGAGACGCCGATGCTGTTCTCGATCGGCTTCATGGTCACCTTCCTGCTCGGTGGGCTGACCGGTGTGCTGCTGGCCTCCCCGCCGCTGGACTGGCAGGTGCACGACTCCTACTTCGTCGTGGCGCACTTCCACTACGTCGTGTTCGGCACCGTGGTGTTCGCCGCCTACGCCGGTATCTACTTCTGGTTCCCCAAGATGTGCGGCCGAATGATGGACGAGCGGCTGGGCAAGCTGCAGTTCTGGCTCACGTTCATCGGATTCCACGGCACGTTCCTGGTCCAGCACTGGCTGGGCAACGAAGGGATGCCGCGCCGGTATGCCGACTATCTGCCCACTGATGGGTTCACCACACTGAACATGATCTCCACGATCTTCAGCTTCGTGCTCGGCGCCTCGGTCATCCCCTTCATCTACAACGTCGTCCGCTCCTGGAAGTACGGGCAGCTCGCGCTGCGCGACGACCCCTGGGGTTACGGCAACTCGTTGGAGTGGGCGACCTCGTCCCCGCCGCCGCGGCACAACTTCGTGGAGCTCCCGCGGATCCGCTCGGAGCGCCCCGCGTTCGAGGCGCACTACCCGCACCTGGTCGAGCGCCTGCAGGACGAGGCACACGCGGGCAAGCGCCACGACCCCTACGTCAGCGAGCTCATCCCAGGCACGGGAAAGCGTCAAGGCCCGAACGACCCTGACGCCACCTGAGCCACTGGGAGGAACGACACCGACCATCCGCCGGCGTCCCGGTCCGCCTTTCGAGACGGGGCAGGTCGCCGCAGGACCACCCCGCCCGCTCGACCCGCTGCACGGGCGTTGACCGCAGTAGCCCCTGGGCGCATGCGGTCAAGCGTCGAACAGAGTCCTACCCCACCAGTCGTCGGCATCGCGAACTCCCGGCGGGCAGGCAAACACGGCGGAGGACCCGTGCTGGATGAACCGGTTGAGCGCATCCGCGGCAAGGTTTCGCTGCACCTGCACGAAGCCGGTATCCGGGTTGCGCTGGTAGGCAATGAAGAAGAGGCCGGCATCGAGACGGCCGGAATCGTCTGTGCCGTCCACGAAGCTGTACCCACGCCGCAACATGGCCGTGCCTGAATTGGTGGGATGAGACAGGAAGACGTGCGAGTCCCGCGGGATGGCCGGACCATCACCCCTGACGGCCGCGAAGTCGGTCGGGTCGAATTCCTTTCGCTGACCCAGCGGCGCGCCCGCGGTCTTCGTGCGTCCGATCACCGCCTCCTGGTGGGGTGCGGGCACCTGGTCCCAGTCCTCGATCAGCATGCGGATCCGACGGGTGACCAGATAGGAACCGCCGGCCAGCCACGCGACGTCGTCCTCCCCCACCCATACGAACTGCTCGAGTGCGCTGCCGTTCTCGGCCTTGAGGTTGGCCGTGCCGTCCTTGAAGCCGAGGAGGTTGCGCGGCGTCGCCTGCGCCGTACTGGTGGATGACGTGCGGCCGAACCCGAGTTGGGTCCAGCGCACACGTACCACCCCGACGCCCAGGCGCACCAGGTTGCGCACGGCGTGCACCGCCACCTGGGGGTCGTTGGCGCACGCCTGGACGCACAGGTCTCCCCCGCTGATGGATTGATCGAGCGCGTCGCCTGGGAACACGGGTAGCTCGACCAGGGAATACGGGCGACGAGCCGCCAGTCCGAAGCGGTCGACCCCATCGCCCGTCATGAACAGCGTCGGTCCGAATCCGACGGTCAGCGTGAGGCCGGACGGCGGTAGTCCCTGCGCCTCACCACTGTCCTCTGGGCCGACGATCTCACCGGCGGTCAGTCGCCGGGCGACCGCCGTCCACGACGCCAGCATTGCCACGAGCGCCTCACGGCTGTCGGTGACGACGTCGAACGCGACGAAGTGGAGCCGGTCCTGCGCCGGCGTCACGATGCCAGCCTGGTGGGTACCGGTGAACTCGACCGGCGCGGAGAATTCCTGCACCGCCGACGACGACACGACGGGAGACGGCGGCCTCGCGGCGGTCGTGCGACCGACCACTCCCCCGACTGCCCCAGACGCCAGGACGCCCGCGGTCCCGAGCCCCGCCATGCCGAAGAGCTTCCGACGGGACAGGCCGCGCTCCTGCTTCTCCGCCGGTCGGTCCGCCGGCGGCGACTCGTCAGTCACGTCAGGATCCGCGGAGCTAGGCAAAGTGAAGACTGAAGGGCGCGCACCAGGACCAGGCTACTATTCAACATAGGAGTTCGGTTCGCTCGGCACTGAGGCCCGAGGCGAGCCGATGATCGGATCGGGAAACGACGAGCCCCGTCATGTAGTCGCGACAATCCACGCTCGCCCATTCGTGAGGCGACCTGCGTTGCGGACTCCGACACACCGATCCCGCCTTCAGGCCGGCCAAAGAAGGGTCCCGGCAGCGAGCCGTGCCGGCGTCCTGCATCGACGCCTACTAGCTTGGCTAGTCGTGACGTCGATGCTGAGCTCCGCTCGTCCCGGCAGCAGATGCGCCTGCCTCGACGACGACCTGCGAACCGGTGCACGACAGCGGGAGACCTGATGATGGATGGCCTGTCCCAGGTGCAGTCACGCATCGCCGAGATCCAGGCGCAGCTCGCGCCACTGGGTGCGCGACCGCGCACGACAGCGACCGACTGGATGTCCGCTGCGACCGCTGCCGGTCTAGTGGTGGACGCCTCGCGGCCGCCCGCTGTGGCCACGAGTTCGCCCGCCGGCGCAACCGATGCGTCGCCGATGGTCGCCGGAACGGACCGCGAGTCCGCCATTACGGGAAAGGCGCTCCAGTATCTCGGAGTGCCCTACCTGTGGGGCGGCACCGACCCCTCGAAGGGTCTCGACTGCTCCGGATTCACACAGTTGGTCTACAAGAGTCAGGGCGTCGACCTCCCCCGTGTCTCCTCTCAGCAGGCGACGGCGGGACGAGCGGTCCCGTCGATGGCGGAGGCCCGCCCGGGGGATCTGCTGTTCTTCGACTACTCGCCGGAGAGGCCAGGAATCGACCACGTGGGGATCTTCATGGGTGACGGCAAGATGATTGCCGCGCCGCAACCGGGCGAAGTCGTCAAGATCCAGTCAGTGGGCGATCCCACCGTGATCCGCCGGGTGCTCTCGTAGGCAGTGACCCCGAGCGAGGAGACAGCGTCGTCGGACGGCGCTGACAGCGGGAGATCCCGCCCGTAGGGCGGCATCGACCGGTGGACCGCATGGGTGTCGTCTGCGCGGTTCTCCGTGGGCCTGATGACCGGTCGCTGCTATCTACTAAGGCGCCTCGTAACCTGTTGGAGGTCGGCACTCCCGCCAGCGCCAGCGGTCGACCACCCCGTTGACACGGTCCGCCGAAACTGGGGCCGGCGCAGGCAGCCTGCATGAAGGAGTCGCAGTGAGTAGGTGCTCGAGCGCCCGGACGAGTTCAACGCCTCCTCTTCGAGGCGCGGGCGCAGCGAGGACGGCATGACCGACCTGCAGACCCAGCCCGAACGAGCATCGATCGCTGCCCATCAGAACTCGGTGCTGCGCCGATTCGGACTGTGGTTGGTGCGCCGTTGGCGGTGGTTGACCAGCATGCGGACGGCCGTGGTGCTGCTGTTCCTGCTGGCGCTGGCGGCTGTGCCCGGCTCGCTTTTCCCGCAGCGGTCGTTGACCCCCAGCGCGGTGGCCCGGTACTTCCGGGAAAATCCCGACCTGGCGCCTGTCCTCGACAGGTTGTGGATGTTCGACGTCTTCGCCAGCCCGTGGTTCTCGGCGACCTACCTCCTGCTCTTCATCTCGCTCATCGGCTGCCTGGTGCCGCGGTGCACCGAGCACCTGCGGGCGCTACGGGCCGAGCCGCCGCCCGTACCTCGACATCTGCACCGGCTCCCGGTTCACACTGCGAACACGGTGCCACTGCCCTCGGAGACCGTGGCCGAGCGGCTCGAGGCCGATCTGCGATCAGCGCGGTTCCGGGTGTCCCGACGCAGCATCCCCGGTGGTGTGGAGATATCGGCCGAGCGCGGTCGGGTGAAGGAAACCGGCAACCTCGTCTTCCACGTCTCGCTCTTGGCCCTGCTCGTCGCGCTGGCCGGCGGCAAGTTGTGGGGCTACGAAGGCAGCATCCTGGTTACCGAGGGAGACGGCTTCTGCAACTCCTTCCAGCAGTACGACCGGTATGTCGCAGGGCCGTTGGTGGATCCGGACGGCCTGACGCCGCTCTGCTTCGACCTGGAGGATTTCCGCGCCACGTACGAGCCGAACGGCACGCCGGCCTCCTTCACCGCCGACATCGGGGTGCAGGCAGAGCCGGGAGCGGCCACGGAGCAGACGACGATCGGGGTCAACGACCCGTTCCGCTCCGACGGGGACCGTCTGTACGTGACGGGGCACGGCTTCACGCCCCTTTTCACAGTGACGCTGCCGGGCGGTCAGGTCTTCGAGCAGCTGTCGGCACCGTTCCTGCCCCGGGACAGCACGACGTTCGCCAGCGAGGGGGTCGTGAAGTTGCCGGATCTCGGTGACGGCTCCGGTGACGGGTTCGCCCTCGAGGGCTTCTTCGCTCCGACCGGCCTGATCCAGGGCGGCGTCCTGACCTCGGTGGACGCGCGGCCGCTCAACCCGCAGGTCGCCATCATCGGCTATCGCGGCTACCTGGGGCTGGACAGCGGTGCGCCACAGTCGGTCTTCACGCTGGACCAACGACAGATCGACGTCGGTGCGCTGAACCAGATCGGGGAGGCGAACTTGGACATCGGCGAGAGCGCGGAATTCGAGGACGGCACCGTCGTCCGCTTCGACGGGTTCCGTGAGTTCGCGGCCCTGCAGGTGTCGCACGATCCGGGGCAGGTAGCCGTCCTCATCAGCGCCATCACCATGCTGCTCGGACTTCTGGTCACACTGCTGGTGCGCCGGGAGCGGGTCTTCGCTCGAATTGCCAGCTCGCAGGTGTCGAGCTCTGTCGACGACCGGTCGACGACGGTGTCGATGGCGGGACTCGCACTGGGTGGGAACGGTGACATCCGCGAACGACTCCACGGACTCACCAGCAGCCTGCTCGGTGACAGCCAGCCGGGACAACACCACGGCCGTTGAACCGCGAGGCCGCCCGCCCTCCCATCCCGCGCCTTACCAGCAGAAGCGGGACTCCGGGCTCACGGAGGTCGTCGACCGGAGGCGTCGTGAGCACGCCACTGACGTCGTCGTCTGTGCCGGGACGCCATCAGCCGCCCACCGTCACGTCGTTGAAAGGAAGGCGCGGCTCCATCCACGGGAAGACGACGAACAGCAGCAGCGCGCAGACCCCGAGCGCCAAAGCCAGCGCGGTCACCGCCTTGGTCGCCGTGCCACCGGGCAGGTGACGCCAGATCCACGGGTACATGCGGGTCCTCTCAACTCTCGCGCAGGGCCGGCGGGCCGTCGGGCATCTCGGTCTTGGTCAGGCCGGTGCCCTCCAGCCCGGCGTGGATGATCAGCCGTTGCCGCGCGGAGTACTTCGGATGACACGTGGTCAGCGTCAGGTATGCCCCGCTCGGTGGACCTTCCGCGGCTCCATTGGGCGTCGGCGAGATCACCTGGACGTCGGACGGACGGACGATCTGTTGACCGGGAATCCCGCTCGGGTCGGTGGTGAAGTCGCCCGTCGCAGGGTCCCCGAGTACCCGATAGACGAACCAGCGGTCGGCCGTCTCGATGACGATGGGGTCGCCCGGACGCAGCCGGTCAAGATCCAGGAATGGCGACCCTTTGCCGACCCGGTGACCCGCGAGCGCCACGTTGCCCTGCTCGCCCGGCAACGCCGTCCCCTCGTAGTGGCCCGGCCCCTGTGCCAGCTGCTCCTCGGCGGTGCCCTCGAGCACGACCTGCTCGTAGTCAGCACCCAGCCTCGGGATGTGCAGAACAGCGAACGCGTCGCCCAGGATGCTGGCGCGCGGCACTGCAGGGACTTCGGCCTCCGCTGTCCACCCCTGACGTAATTCGTCCTTCAGCTGGTCCTGTCTGCGGTCAGTGAGCACGTCGGTCACGAACAGCTCGTAGACGACGAAGAGGAGCACCACGAGGCCCCCGGTCACCAGGACCTCTCCGATCGAGCGCGCAACTGTGCGCCATCGAGACTGAGCGCTAGTGGATTGCGTGCCGTGCACTCAGTGCTCCTCCGGATGCGATGTAGTCGGATCGCGTTGTGATGCTGCTGGAGCGACGAGGCGGGACGCCAGGACGTAGGAGAACGAGCCGCGTGTCCGCGGACCCGGCGGCCTTTCGACTTGCCCCTGCCGCGCACTACGACGAATAGTAGTAGGCCGGGCTGTTCAACGAGTTGGATCTCGATGCATCGGGCAGGAGCGCGTCGTCGCGACGTGGTCCCCGACGATCCTGCGAGACGCGATCCCGTCCCCGGACACCACGCCGTCGGGATCTCTGTCGCCGCCCACCACACACCCATCGCACCGCCGGCCGGTCGCCTCACACGGCGGGGCTCCGCTGCCGCTCCGCCTGCAACGCCGGCGTCACCGGAATCACGCTGCCGCCGACCGCCCTTGTCAGCTGGCTCGGTTGGTCCACCGACGGCGGAAGAGGATCTCAGCGGTTCTGGGTGGAAGATCTTCTTCGACCTCGGCGTCGTGGTTGGCCAGGATGCGAGCGACGTAGGCGTCGGCTTCGGCCCGGTTGTCTTGGGCGTCGCAGGCGGCGACCAGGTCGAGCAGCGGCACGTCCTCGTAGCTGCCGGCTTTCAGCGCCACATGAGCGGCGGCCGCGGCAAGCTCGGGCTCACCGGCGGCGAGGTGGTGCGTCGCGACGGTGTGCGCGACATCGACGATCATGGCGGCGTACTCGTGGTCCAGCCGAGAGTTCTCCTCGACCAGCCAGCTGTAGCCGCCGGGCACGCCCTGTCGCGACGTGGGCAGGTCGAACGGCTGCCCGATGACCAGGTCGAGCGCAGCTTGAAGGTCAGCGATCCCGTCCACACCTCGGGCCAGCCCGCGGACTCGCAGCCGGCGGAACAGCTCGGCATCGATGAGGACGTCGTCAATGCGGTAGCGGCCGACCCCGCCTGCGGTGACCCCGGACGGGAGGTAGTCCGCACCGGTCGCCGGGTTGGCGCCCAGCCATGCGCGCACGATCGAGATCGACTGCCGCACCTTGGTCTTGCCGACGACATCGGGCTCGTTGGGCTCAGATCGCGGTGGCGTAGCGCTCGCTGGTCACGCTGCCGGGCCGGGTCGCCAGGTAGGCGACGATCTCGGTGTAGAACTGCCGCCGCGGGTTGCGCTCGGGAAGCGTGCCCTGCGCCCGCACTTCGACCGGTCCGAGCAGGGTCAACTTCGGCCGTGGACACGACGGGTCAGCCCAGTCGGCGAGGTCGGCGTCGAGGGCGGGATCGGCAGCCTCGACCTGGTGGCGGATGCCCGCGTCGGTAGCGGGGGCCAGTGCCTGCAGATCCTGCTCGGTGGTCGCGGCGCGGTCCAGATAGGTCTGCTCGGACAGCGGTAACACCGAGTTGGTCAGGCACGGCGAGGTGTCTGCCAGGCCGGACACCGGGACGTCGTCCGCTCCGGCCGCACCCGACGGCCGCAGCCGCGCGGCGCGGGACGGGTCGACTCGGAGGCCGCCGCAGGCGTCGGCGTGCTCGTCCCAAGGCTTGTCCCCGTGGGCCGGTGGCATCGGCCGGTCGCCGGTGACGGCGGCCAGCGCAAGCAACTCCGCCAACTGCGCGGCCTCATCGGCCGGGACCTGCTGCGGGATCAGCTCCAGTCCGAGCGCGGGGACGCTGAGCACGCCGGCCTCGTCGACAGTCAGCTGCCAGCGGGCGGCGTCCCCGAGATCCGGGTCGTCGATGAGCACCAACGCCACCGCGCCGCGGCCGCGCTGCTGCTGGATCGCAGCCATCAGTCGTTCCAGCCCGGCGTCGTCCTTGGCCACGTCCGGGGCGATGAGCAGCACGTGGGGCGCCCACGCGTCGCCGCCCACATCACGCAACCGGCCCGACAGCACGTCGACGTCGGCGATATGCATGGCCTCGGTGACCGACTCGAGCTGGCTGTCGATCACCGCGATCGCCTTCTCGACGTCGTCGGTGTAGGTCAGCCGGTCGGGATTGATCTGAGCCAACTCCTGGCCGAAGCCGACCAGGGTCACCTGCAGCATTTCCGACCACGTGTTGTGCGCCAGCTCGGCAGCGAGGAACCGGGCCAGGTTGAGGCAGCGTTCGACGTCCCCGGACAGGGACAGGGTCGCGACCCGTTCCAGGTCGACCAGCCAGTGCTCGCCCTCGGCCGTGTAGCCCACCGACGCGAGCATGGGGAACGGTGCAAAGAAGTAAGCCCGCTGCTGCTCGTCGTAGGTCAGCGGGTCGTCGCGCCGGATCGACCAGCGCGTGCCGGCCGGCTCCACCGTCCACGGCTCCGGGGCCTCCAAGGCTGGCTCGGTGAGTACCAAGGTCAGGACGTCGTCGGTCATGCAGACCGCCACCACGTCGGGCAGGCGAGCGCCGTCGAACCTCGCCAATGCCTGCACCAGGGCTCGCAGCGCCTGGTCCAGCCAGGTGACGTCGGCACTACCGACGCTGCCGGCCTCCAGCAGGGCTCGTTCGACGTGCACCAGCTCTGGTGGTGTGCTGCCGATCGTGCGGCCGGGACGTCGCTGCCGGAACTGCCTGCGGCGGTAGCGCAGCAACGCGGTCAGCGAGGCCCCGGCCAGCAGCAGCCCACCGCCGGCGGCGAAGGCAATCATCGGCAGCTCCGAGGTGCTACCCGTCGAGGTCTCGTCAGGCCTCGCCGGCGACGGCCCGACGCTGTTCGGTTCAGCCGTGGGAGGCGAGGTCGGGGCGTTGGTGGCCGGACCGGGCGCGGCCGGAGGTGGCGCGTTGGTGCCCGGCGTGGTCGGGTCTGCTGGAGGGGCGGTGTTCGGGCCTGGCGCTGATGGCGGTGCCGGGTCGGTCGTGGGCGGTGCCGGCTCGGCTGCCGGAGGCGCCGGTGCGCCGGGTGCGGGCGTCGCGGGACTGGCCGGGTCCGGGATGCTCAGCGTCCAGCCCGGTCGGATCAGCGACGGGTCGGTGAAGGTGGCGCCTCCGGGTTGCCTGCGTCCCCGGTTGAGCTCCCAGGCTTGGCGCCAGTTGTGCCCGCTGCCGGTGATCTCCTCCGTGAGGTCCCACAGGGTGTCACCGGGTTCCACCGTGACGTCCTCGACGGTTCTCGTGGTGTCCGGGGCTGGGCCCGTCGGCGGCAGGCCGACCGCGTCGGGCGGCAGGACCAGCACCGTGCCCGGGAAGATCTCGTTGTCCGGACCGACCGCGGTCGGGTTGAGTCTGGCGATCTCCGGATACCGCAGCGGGTCCCCGAGATGCCGCTCGGCCAGCGCCCACAGGGTGTCCCGGCGCTGCACCTGGTAGGTCGTGGTAGCGACCGGAGGCGCGTGCTCGTCCGGCATCGAGTACGCGACCGGTGTCTGCGCTATGAGCGGTGCGCTGGCGTACTGCGCCGACGCCGGGACGGCGGTGGATGTGGCCGCGACCGGCAGCGGCGGCGCCGTTGCGGTGGATGCGGGGCCGCCGGCGGCCAGTGGAGCGACGGTGAAGCCAACCACGACGGCGGCGACCAGGGCGGCGGCCGGCCGCTGGAAAATTCCCAGCCCGGGGAGGACCGGAACCGGCCGTGCACGGGCGAACGCCACGACCTCCGCCACTGTCGAGGCGGTGAACAGGGCCCAGCACACCCAGACGCCGGCTGCGAGGACGAGTCCGGCCAGCTGTCCGTTGTCGCGGGACGCCAGGACGGCCCCGACCTCATCCAGCGACGGCAGGTTGTTCGGAACCAGGTGCAGCAGCGCCATCAGCACCGGTACGCCGACGACGACGGCGAGCAGCGCCAGGAGGGCACCCACGGCCTTGAGCAGGCGGGCGGCGTGGCCGGTCACGACAGGCCCTCACCGGAGGTGACCCCGACGAGCAGCTGGGCGGTGTGCACGCGGGTCTGGCTGACCGGGATGCCGAGCAGGGGTGTTGAGTCGGTGACCGTCACGCTGACCTCGACGATGCCAGGGCCGGTGACGGTCACCGTGCCGGTTGCGCCGGCTTGGTCGAGGTAGGACCGGGCAGCGGTCGCCGCCAACTGCGCGTCGGTGCTTCCGCCGGTCGGAACCGGGCCGATGGCGATGCTCGCCGCGCGGGCTGCCTCAGCCGAGTAGGTGTCAGCGCGGTTGGCGGCCTGGATCGCGGTTCCGGCGTCGACGAGTGCGGTGACCAGGACGCCGACGATGAGCACGATGAAGCAGAACAGCACGGCCACGGACCCGCGGTCGTCCCGGAGTTGAGCGCTGGCTTGCGCGCGGGGTGTCACGACGGGTCCCTGGCAGGATCGAGCGGGCTGGTGGCGCTGTCGTGCAGCGTCCGAGAGCCAGGCAGGCCGGCAACTCCACCGATGTCGGACAGGTCGACGGTGCACGTCACGGCGACGGTGACCGATGCCGAGGCGCCCGGCGGCGCGGTGAACCCGGAGGTGTCGACGCTGACCTGGACGTCGATGCAGTGCAGGCCCTGGCTGGTCAGTGCGGTGGTGGCGGTGTCGGCGGCGATCTGCTGGGCCGCGGCGGCCGATCGGGCCAGCGAGGCGTCCCGCGCCGCGATCCCGGCGACGCCGCTGATGCGGTCGCCGGCCAGCGCGATCCGGGCGCCGATCACCAGCATGGCCACCAGGAGGAGTCCGACCGGCAGCAGGATTGCCAGCTCCACCGACTCCGAGCCTCGGTCGTCCCGCCACCGCCGTCGGCGGCCGTTCGTGGCCGGCTGCAGGTCGTAGCTCATGGCGAATCCGGGGTGGTGAAGCGTTCCTTGCCGCGCACCACGGTGACATCGACGGTCGGGGCGAAGCCGGGCAGCGGGATCACGTTGGGCACGCTGGCGGTGACGTGCACCGAGACCGTGGTCGCGGTGTCGGACTCGGTCACCGAGTAGCCGGTGATGGCGCCGGTCTCGAGTCCGGCCAGGTACGTGTCCGCCGCTGCCTGCCCCGCTCCCCCGGTCGCCCCGTGGACGCTGGCGGCGCGGGCTCCGACGTGCGCCGCGGCGTCGGCCGCTTCCCGGGCGAAGTACCACAGCGCGAGCTGCGGGCCGGCGAGCAGCAGCGCGACGATGATGGGGAACAGGATCGCGAACTCGACGCTGGATGAGCCCCGCTCGCTTCCGCGGCCGCGGTCTCGGCGGGATCCTGGGCGCGCGACCGGACCGCGCGGCGAAGATGCCGCACGGTTCGGGGTACGCCCCTCAAGCATCGAAGGCTGCCGGTTCTACTGAAACAGCGACGTCTTGCTGGCCACGAAGGCGATGGCCGCGGCACTGACCGCGCCGCCCAGCGCGATGGCCAGGATGACCATGAACGCCTTCTCCGAGGAATCCGAGCCCCGGTCGTCAGCGACCTTTTCGGCGCGCAGCCAGGCCAGAACCGACAGGAACACAACAGACAGGGCGATGACGCACTGCGCCACGACGGCCTGCGCACCGCGGCGGATGGTGGGCTGGAACATCGGAAGCCTCCGAGGTAGGCGGTGCGGTCAGGACGAGATGCCGAACATGCGGAGCATGAAGGGGACCAGCACGAACAGGGTCAGTCCGGTGACCAGCAGCGCCAGCGGACGCGACATCCGCTCGCTGACCTGGTTGGCCTCGGTACGGGCGTCGGACAGCTCGGCGTGCCGAAGCGTGCGGGCGCTGGCCAGCAGGGTGTTGTAGACCGAGGCGCCGTCGGCGGCCACTGCTGCGATGTCGGCAAGGTTCCGCAGCTCGGCGACCTGTAGCTCCTCGCCGAGGTCTCGCAGCTCCCCCCACGGTTTGCGGCCGGACAGCGCTGCGCGGCGGATGGCGCGGCGCATGCGGACGAACGGCATGCTGCCCGAGATCTCGGCGGCCTCCTCCAGTGCCTGCTCCACCGAGCCCCGCGCCCGACGTTCACCGGCCACCAAGGTGAGGAAGGACTCAAGGTTGCTCCTGAACTCCACCCGTGCCTTCTCCGCCGCCTCACGGGCCTCGGCCGAGGGCAGGAACCACCCGACGACGGCGATCCCCAGCCCGACCGCGGCGGGCAGCACGAAGGGCACCGGAAAGTCGAGCAGCACGAACACGAGGCCGATCAGCGACGGAGCGAGCAAGCCGGCGAGCGCCAAGGTCAGCTTGCGGGCCGCGAGCTGAGCGCGGGTCCAGCCGATGATCGCCAAGTCGGCGTCCGAGACGCCCAGATGCCCGTCCAACGCCCGCGCCACCGACACCGGCAGCCAGTCCCACCGGTCTCGGGTGGACGTCGTCACCGCCGGCGCCGTTCGCACGGTCGGCTCGGCCGCCAACTGCTCCAGTGCGGCCACCAGTGACGGCGGCGCCGGACGCAGTGCACGGACCGCGAGGACGAGGCCGCCCGCGATGAGCATCCCGGCGAGGGTCGCCGTCTGCAGCCCGGTCACCGGTGCACCGGAGCCGGGTCCGGGTCGAAGAGCACCCGCGGGGGCTTGACCGGGTCGGACAGCCGGCGCATCCACCGCAGCGACGTCGCGAAGATCGCCACCACTGCCAGCAGGGCGATCTGCCCGAACGTCGTCGAGTAGCCCGACAGGAAGGTCCGGGCGAACAGCGTCATCCCGACCACCAGCAGCAGGGTCACCACGACGATGGTGCGCATGTTCGACCGCGGCTTGGCGCGTTCGGCCTCCACCTCACGGACCATGCGGGAGCGGTCGTCGAGGTCGGCGGCCAGCGCGGTGAGCACTTCGGCGAGCCCCGGCCCGCCGTTGCGCTCCCGCAGGATGAGCACCATGGCGATCTTCTCGGCGGCCGGGTCGTCGATCTCGCGGGCGAACTGGCGCAGCGCCGTCTCGGTGCCCTGCGGCCCCATCCTGGTCACCAGGTTGGTGACTGCCGGTGCGATCGGCTCCGGCACCGAGTTCAGGGAGCGACGCAGCGCATCGCGCGTCGACCCGGCGGCGCCAGAGCTGATGAGGTCGGCCAGCCGCCGCGTCCAATCCGCCAGCGCCTCGGACGTGGCGATCAGCCGCTTGGCTTCCTTGCCGCCGCCGAGCACCTTCGGAATGAACACGACACCGCCGGCAGCGCCCAGCGCCGCGGCCGGCCAGCCAGTGACCAGCAGGACGAGCACGCCGGCGGCCAGCGCACCGAGGAACAGCGGAGTGGCCCCCCGCCGCGAGGACGAGCGCACCGACGGCGAGCGCTCCGGCAGGAAGGAGACGCCGCGCACCGCCCCGACGACGCCGACCAGGCCGGCCGCGAGCAGCAACCCCGCCAGGGTCAGGAGCAGGCCACCGGCCGTCACGACGCACGCTCGCGGCGGTGAGGACCGGTGTGCCAATCCGAGGCGCCCGGGTGCAGCCAGTTCAGATCGAAGCCGACCGCGGTCAGCCGCTCGGCCAGCGACTCGCTGAGCATCCCCGGCCCCGTGGCCTGGGCGCGCCCGTCCTCGGCGCGCGGCGCGAAGATCGGCTTGAGGTCCGGCCGACCGGAGTCGCCGATCGGGCCAAGTTCGTAGATGCCCGAGACGTACCGGGCGTAGTCACTGTCGCGATGCACGTGCACGACCAGGTTGAGGGCGGCCAGCGAGCGCAGCACCAGCTCCGGGGACGGGGCCGGATGCGCCTTCAGCGCGTTGATCAGCACCTTGTCGAACACGCCGTCGGCCGTCGGTGAGTGGATCGTGCACATGACCGACGAGATGCCGCTGGTCGCCGCCTCCAGCAGATAGGTGACGTAGGCACCGCGGACCTCCCCGACGAGCACCCAGGTCGGGGACGCGCGCAGCGCCAGGTGCAGCGCATCCCCCATGTCGAACCCGCCTCTGCCTTCGGCGTTGGGTAGCCGGGACTCGAACGGTCGGCACACCGCGTGCCGCCTGACCAGCTGCCGGCGCTCGGGATCCCACCGAGGCAGGTGCAGACCCAGCTCCCGCTCGTCCTCCACGGTGATGACCACGTTGTTCCACGGGATAGCGTTGCCCAGCGCGCGCAGCAGCGTTGTCTTGCCGACCCCCGGCGCTCCGCTGACCAGCGGAGATGCGCCGGCGAGGATCGCCGCATGCAGGAAGCCTCGCACCGGTGAGTCGACCATGTTCATCTCGTGCAGGTCGTCGAGGCTCGGATCACTGAACCGGTGCACCCGGATCACCCCGGCCGGGCGCGGCAGCACGTCCATAGCCGCCTGCAGCCGCGCGCCGAGCTCGGTCACGCCCTTCAGCCGCACGTTCAGGACGGGGCTGGCTGAGGAGAACTCGCGGCTGGTCTGACCGTCGTCCGACCGTGAACCGATCGACCGCAGCAGCTGCTCGAGTTCCTCGTCACTGGAGGCGATCGCCGGCCCGGGCACGAGTTGGCCGCTGGCCATCCGCAGCATCGTCGGCTCGCAGCCCTCGAAGTGGATGTCCTCCACGTCGTCCCGGGCCATCAGCGGAGCCAGTCGCCCCAGGCCGTCCAGCTCGGCCAGCACGGCCGCGAAGATCCTGTCCTCGGTGGTCACCGCCGGCGCCGGGCGACCGCGGTTGGCCTCGTGCAGCAGCCACTGGTCGTACTCGTCGCGGATCAACTTCCGGGTCAGCTCGCGCCGCGGGCCCGGGGCGTAGTTCCTGTCCTCCACGGTCAACCGGGTCGACACCCGGTCACGCAGCTCCACCACGACGCGGTACTCGGTGCTAGTGAGCTCCCTGGTGTCGGCTGGCATGGCATCGACAGGTACGCCCATCGCAGCCAGCGGCTCTGGCGGCGGCAGCGGCGGACGCTCCCGCCCGGGCCGCGGGAGGCCGTGGGCGGCCGGAACTTCCAGCCGAGGCGACGCTGCGTCCTCGTTCCTCATCCGGCCACCGCCTCAGCGACACGAGACGCCTCCGTCGAACTGGTCAGCGTCTTGGCCAGGGACGACGCCGCGCGCAGCAGCGCCGACCGTTGCAGCGTCTTCGGACTGACGACCGCGCCGTCGGAGAGCGCCTGCGCTGCGGTCCGGTCGTAGGGCAACGTGCCCGCCAGCGGCAGGTCTAACGCCTTGGCCACTTCGCCGGCGGAGTACGGCCCGACCCCGACCACGAGTGCGGTCACCTTCGACAGGTCGCCCAGTTCGTGGCGCAGTCGTTGCTTCGCATCCTGCGCCGCATGCACCGACCGCACGCTGGGCCGCACCGCCAGCAGCACCCGGTCGGCGGCCCGCAGCACTGGCCAACAGCCGCGCTCGGTCACCAGTCGTCCGGCGTCGACCAAGGCGTCCCGCCCGATCGACACACTCGACGTGTACAGGGCCGACGCCAGCCGCTCCCACGCCTCGGCGGTGAACGAAGCGCCCTGCGCGGCGGTCGTCACTCCCGGAACCAGCCACACCTGCGGCTGCTCGGGAAGCTGCACGGCATGCTGGGCGACCATCGTGGCGGCCTGCATCGCCGGGACACCCCGCCGGGCCGCCGTCGACCATGACAGCAGTCCGCGGTCGACGCCGACCCGGCCCGCCAGCAGCCCCGGCGCCATGTCCCCGCCGGCCGGGTCACAGTCGGCGACCAGCAATGGCCCGGGCCACCCCAGGGCCAACGCCCAGGTCGAGGTGGTCACCCCGGGCGCGGCCTTCCCCGAGGTCACGACGGTCAGCATCAGCTCACCGCCCCGCCGGCAGCAGGATCAACGCCACGTTGCCGGTCGAGGCGAGCTCGGCCACCCGCACGCCGTCGTCGGCGCTGACTCGCACGTCGATCACCGTCACCTGCGTGGCCTGGTTGAGCGGTCCGACCTCGGCGACCGTCGCGTCGATCTGCTGACCGCGGGGACCGTCTGAGTCGGCAGACGGCGTGCCGCTGCCCCCGGTCGAGCCGGCGCTGCCAGGCGTCGCCACGATCAGCACCTGCTGGCCTGGGTTCAGGCCACCGACCGGAAACTGCCCTTCCTTCAATGGCAGGGCGACCAGCATCTCCCCCGCCGTGAATCCGCTGTCCGGGCCGACCTGGGCGCCGGTCAGCAGCTCTCCGCGGGTCAGCGGCACCTGGGCGACCATCCCGACGATCTGGGACCGCTGCGAGGCAGGAATCGGTGACAGGTTGGGATCCGACGTCACGTTCGCGACCGTCAGGTCCTCCGCGGTGATCGTCGAGCCCACTTGCACATCTCGGGCGACCGCCAGCACCTCCGTGCGCGCGGTGAGCATCTGGCCGGCGCTGAAGGCCAGCAGGCCCCCGAGCAGCACGACCAGCACGCTCAGGACCAGCGACTTGCGGCTGGCGCGTCTCCTCGCCGCCGCGGTACGCACCGGAGGAGCCGGCGGCAGCGCCGCCTCTGGCGCCGGAGCCTGATAGCGCCCGGCCGCCGGCGACGCCATCCCGTTGACCCGCGTAGTCACCTGATCACCACCGACTGCACCTCCGCCACCGCGAACGTCTCGTTCGAGGTCGTCGTCAGATTCGGCAGCGTGCCGGTTGCACCCGTCGACGACGTCCAGGTGACCGACCACTGGATGCCGTACGTCGCCGTCACCCGCTCACCGGGCTGGTGGATCGATGACTGCGGGTACCGGTAGTCACAACCAGCCGACGACGCGGCCCACACCCCGTCACCCGGCTGCCAGGCCACACCAGGACCCGGGCACGACACCGGGGCAGCCCCATCGCCCGGCGTGAACGACAGCGCCGTCGGTGTCACCGTCACCTGCGCCCACACGCCTCCGGCGTCGGCACGCGCAGTCAGTGCTCGGAACGATCCCGGGTCGGTCCAGAACCAGGTGTAGGCGTTGACGACCGTGAACGGCCGCCCGTCCTGCAGAGTGCCGGCTGGGTACCGGCCCGTCGTCGGTGATGGCACCGTCATTGTGCTGAGCGCCTGTTGCGCGAGCTGCGCTGGATCGATCGCGGCCGGAACCCCCGGCGGGTTCGCCGACCAGAAGCTGAAGCCGTTGGTACCAGGGAAAGCTCCACCGCCGGTGTAGGAAAGGCAGCTGTAGATGGCGCCGTCCGTACGACCGCCCCAGATCGGCGAGTCCTTGGGAGGCTGTTGGGCCATCGCCTCCACGTAGCACTGCATGCCCTGCACCCACCACGCCTGGCCCTCCTGGCACGGAATGACGGTGCCGGAGGGGTTGACAGTGCAGGCCGCCGCAGGCGTGCCGCCATCCCTGTCGGGAGTCGTCGCGGCCGGTGGGGCCGCCGTCCCAGGGGCATCCTCGGCCGTCTCGACTCCGACTACACAGATGCCGTGCGAGTCGTACTGCTGGCAGGTCGCCGGATCAGCGACAGCAGTTGGCGAAAGGACCAGCGAGGCGCACACGCACAGCAGCGCTCCCGCCAGGGCGAGGACTACCCGTCGCATGACTCCGCCTGCCTGTTCGGCGCCTCGCTGACCCGCCACGACGACGTGTCCGGATAGTCCGGGTTCACCACGGTGAGTTGCTGGACGAGGTACCGCGGACGACCTGACGGCACGATGGACGCGCCGGAATCATCGACCGCGTCCACCTCTCCCACGTCGACGCAGGCGGTGACAACGACGGTCGGGAAGACAGGTGAAGGCGAAGCGGCGGGATTGTTGGAGAGGTCGACGCTGACGGCAGACGCGCTCACCAGCTGCGACCGTCCGGTCTGGCGGTATCCCTGGGAGCGGAACTTGCCGATCGCCGTGGCCTGGGCCGTGGCTTCCGGAGCCACCGCGACCTGGTGTATGCCGTCGAGCGGGAGCGACGGGTCGAGGTACAGGTCGTCGATTGTCCCCAGGTAGTCCGGAACGAGCGCGACCGCCAGTGTCTCTGCTTCCTCGGCGGGGCTCGGAGTGGTCGGCGAGGGGCTCGACGTCTGGGAGCTCGACGTCCCGGATGTCGACAGACTCGACGAGCCGGCGTCTGACGACGACGAACAACCCAAGGTCGTCAGCGCCAGGAGCACCGCGGCCGCTCCGGCCGTCGTGCGCATCACCGCCATGCCTGATCACCCCCGATCGCGTCACCGTCCGTCGACCGAGGTTGCCCTCCGGGTCGAGCGGACGTGTGACCGCCGTCTCGTTCCCACCCTTTCGGGTGACAGGTTGTCGCTGAGTCCGTCACTCGTCCTCCCCGTCTGGGTGTACCGCGCGGTCCTGACACGCTCCCGCACCGGAAGCTGAGATGGCGCAGCTGTCCACAGGGTCGGCGCGGCGAGGATCAGGACGAGATCCCTGTGGAGGTCGAGGGTGGCCGCCAGCGGATGAACGACATGTGGATAGTCGCCTTGGTGGCAGGCGCGGTGGTCGGCGCCGCAGCGACGCCCTGGCTTACTACGCACGGGCTCGCGCAGCTGGCGCAAATTGACGCTGCCCGGCCGAGCCTGGCGCTGGCCAGCGCCGTCGCCGGCGGCGGAGCGGGAGCCGCCGCGATCGTGACGTCCCACCGTGCGGACACGTGGTGGCTGGTGCCTGCCCTGCTGGTCTGGGGATCCGCCTTGGTGGCCGCGGCGTCCTGCGATGCGGTCACCCAACGCATACCGACGGCGCTCGTCCGGCAGGCCGCCGTCGGCACCGGCGTGCTGCTGACCGTCGGCTTCGCCGTGCACGGTGACTGGCGCGGTCTGCTCACCAGCGGTCTCGCAGCTGCGTTGGCGGGGGTCGTCCTGCTGTTGTGCTGGCGGTTCGCGGGAGCAGGGTTCGGCGACGTCCGTTTGGCTGTGCTCGGTGGCCTGGGCCTCGGACACACCACGCATCGCCGGCTTGTTGTTGGCCCTCGCCGCCTTCTCCTTGATCACCGTGACGCAGGCCGTGATCACGTTGATGCGTGGCGGAGGCCGCCAGAGCACCTTTCCTTACGGCCCTGCCCTCGCGGTGGGCTTCCTGCTCGCGGCCACCCTCTGACTGTCTCGCACCCGCCCTCTGACTGTGACGTCCATCTGGAACCGTTGGCGGTGGGTCCCCCCGATCAACATCTATGGCACAGCAGCAGGACGCCGGTCCCAACGGGGCGCGTCATCGCCGATTCCTGCACCGCGCAAGGCGCGTAGGACGAGCTCGGCCACGCTGCTCCGGTGTCAGCCGCGGGGGTCTTCGGTTCCTGTGGCCGTGCTCTCTCGTCGACGGCGTCCGCGTCCCGCGTACGACTGAGGACGCCGCGCCTTGATCGTCACGGCGTTGTCGAGGTGGGCTTCGGCTCGGTCGGCTCTGCTGCGCTGCACGCGGGCTTCGTCGCGCGCAGTGTTGAGCTCACCCCGCAATCCGGCGAGCTCCTCGCGCAGTCGTCGGTTCTCCTCTTCGTGACGGGCACGCAGGTCGTTCACTCGCTGATGGCCATGGGTCTTCTCGCGCTCGGCATCGTGTACGGCGGCGTCCCGCTGGGCGGACATCGCCGCCAGCTTCCCGCGCAGGTCGCTGACCTCGTCACGGAGATCTGCGACTTGCTGGTCAGCTTGCGCCAGGCCCCGACGTACCGACTCGACAGCATCCTCGGCACGGGCAGCGCGCGCCGACTCGGCGTCGGCCCGCTCGACAGCGTTGCGGGATCGCTCTTCCGCCTCGGACTGGGCGACCATCGCGCCTTCCGCTCGTCGGATCGCGGCGTCGCGGTCGCCATGTGACTCGACGAGCCGAGCCTCGACGGCGGTCAGCTTCTCGGCCGAATCGGCCGACTTCGCGGCGGACTGCTTTCGCTCTGCATTCATGGCCGCGAGGGCGTCGGCCAACTCGGCGTTCAGCCTCTCTCGCTCGGTCTCGGCCTCCCTTAGCTGCTGGCGAGCCTCTCCGAGCCCGGTACGGAGCTGCTCGCTCAGGACAGATGCCTCCTCAGCAGCGGAGTCGGCCTCCGCGCGCTCGGCCTCGGCGCGCTGTTGCGCTTGCTCGGCCCGGCTGGCGCGAGCCGCGGCGGTCGCGACCTGCTCGGCCGCCTCGCTGGTCACAGTTTCGATCTGCAGCTCGGCGGCCTCCGGATCGGCCACCGTCCGCAGCTCCTCGAGCAACCCCTTCAGCTGCTGATTCAAGTGCTCGATCATGCCGGCGACCTGGCCGTGCAACTCACTTGCGCGCTGTCGCGCGGCATCGATCGGCCGCTGCTCGGTCCCGGCCGCGTGCACGGCCTGCTCCGTGCGCAGCCGGCGACGGGCGTGCCAGGCGGCGGTCCGGTTGTGCGCGCTGTCGTCGCAGTACTCCGGCGGGCGGCCGGCCCCCGCCCGCGAGGCCGCCGCTGGCCGCTGACAGCCGGGGAACCGACAGGTACGCTCGTTCGGTTTCAGTTGCGTCGCTCATAACGCAAAGCTGCACCGACGTAATGACGACGGAACGCTTCACCGGCCGTCCTGTGGACAGTGACTCTGCTTCCACAGCGGTCCATGAGCTCCGCTGCGCCTCCTGCTCACCTCGGCGTGCACCTCTCCGCTGTTGCGGTGAGACCACCCGGTGTGGCTGCCGACGCTAACGCTCGCCGCGACCTGGTCCCCGTATCTCGGCCCAGATGGCTTCCTCGATGACTGTGTGTGCCGCCACAGGCCGCTCACCTAGCGGCGTCGTGATCCCCCATCCAGTCACTCGGAATGAGCTTTACGCCGCCTCGCCATCTGTGTCGGACCGCGGCCTGGAACCAGCTTTCTGGCAGATCAGCGTGGTCGCAGACGATCACTTGCAATCGCGGGGCGAGTTCAGCCACGACGTCGCGCATCAACTCGAACATCGCTCTGACAGCGAGCCTGTCGGCGTCATCTTCCGGGAGCCCGCTCTCGTTGTCAGCGTCCGATGGGTAGTGCGCCTGGGTTGGCTGATCGAGCATCAGGAACCGCGGAACCGGACGGTCCTGCAGGGTCAGGAACCGGTGGAGGGCCAAGTGTGCGGCCAGGTGGTAGCCGATCCAGTTGGCGGCGCTGCCGATGCGGAACAGCGGTGTCGGGCCGTTGGGCGTGTCAGTGACGACCGTCAACCGCGCCAGATCCAGGCGGACGCTCTCGCTGCTGTGCTCCAGGTTGAGACGCGTCGCATAGGCGCTCATGTCGCGCCCGATCGCGAACAGCCGGGAGGTGAGCTGCTCTCGGTCGTTGTCGGCGTCCAGGTCTGCTTCGAGAGCCGCAACTGTGTCTTCAAGTTGTCGCGCGCGTTGGCGCAGTACAGCGAGCTGGACGTCATCGACGACGGCGACCCGGCTCAGGAAGGCGTCGATGCGCCCGCGGGTGAAGTCGCGCTGACCAGCGTCCGCTTGCCCACCGATGTCTGCGGCGCGTTCAAGCGCCGATACCGCCGACTGACGCGCCCGAAGTTCGCCGCGGAGGCGGTCAGCCTCCCCGTCTAGTTCCGCGAGTGCCCTGCGCCGCGTTGGACGGGCACCGGTCAGGGCACCGACCTGCTCACGGAGCGCCTCTAGCCCGGTGCGCAGTGCCGCTGCGGTGGGGTCCGATTCGATGAGCTCGTGACCGCAAGCCGGACAAAGCCCTTCGTCGAGGGCTGCTCCACCGCCACCACGGGCGTCGCCATCGTCGGCAGCCCGATTGGCTGCACTCGCGGGCAGCAGATTGACGGCCGACAGTCGATCCACGTGCTGCTGCACTGCGACGGTGAAATCGCCTGCCGCTTGCGACTCGGCCAGCAGCAGGGCGCGGTCGTCGAGAACTCGACGAAGCCGTGCACGCAAGGAGTCACGTTCGGCCATGAGGGTGAGTCGCTCGTCCTGCGCTCTCGCGTCCTGCAAGGGCCGAGAGCTTGGCTGCGCACTACGGGCAGCCTGCAGCAACCGAACGGTCGTGCCTCGCCGATCGGTGCCAACGGTGCTCGCCGCAGCACCTGCCACAGTGTCCGAGACCAGGCCGGCGGCACGCGCCTCCGCCAACAGCCCCTCAAGTTCCACATCGAGGGTGGACGCTGCGGTCTCAGCGCGCTCGAGTTCGTTGTTCAGCCGGGTCAGGGTGCGCCTGGCATCCCGAAGCTGTGCCCTCTTCAAGGCGTCGTCGCGGTCTACGGCCCCGAGGAAGTACGGGATCGTGTCACGCAGCGCCTGGTCGATTCCCTGCTCTCCTTGCCGATGGAACAGAGCGGTGGAGCTCGCGACCTCGTTCTGTCCCTGCAAGCAGAGCAGCGCAGCATGGCCCAAGTTCGCTTCGAGAGGCTGCTGAAGCGATCCGGGACGGGGCTCAGTGACGTTCTCCTCGATGCCAATGCGGCGCCCCAGCTGTTCCCGTAGGGAACGGGCGTCGATGTTGACCCGCAGCTGTTCCAGCGGCGGCGGAGTCAGGTCGACACCGAACTCCAGCATCGCCTGACTCGAGCTGGCTTTTCCCTTCGCGGGTCGGGGCCTGGCCACGAACGCGCGCCCCTCCTCGAGCTGCCAAAGTGCCGAGTACCAAAGGACGGCGTCGGAGATGGGCCCCACAGGAACGAGAACCTGCGATCGGCCCAGGCAGTACTCGACGATCGTGAGGAGCGCGCTCTTCCCGGTCTGCGACTCGCCGGTGACGATGTTGAGGGCACCCGGCATGAAGTCGACGGTCCGGGTTCGGCCGTCGGCGTTGTAGAGCGTGATCGCCAGAAGCTGCACGGCGGCTAGAGTGCCACGCCCAGTAGGACGAACGCGGTGGCCGGCTGGTCGACCTGGGTGAGCCACTTGCCGACGAAGCCGGCCTTCCTGATGAGCTCGCCGGTTTCGGTGCCCCGTGCCGGTCGCGTGTTCACCGTGCCCGAGACGCCGCCCAAGTCGTTGACGACGAGGACGGAGTTGGCCAGTCCGAACCGAACTCCTTCGCGGACCAGGTCGGCGAGCCCCTGGGCTCTGCGGGCGAACCCCGCGTGGATGACCGGGTGGGACGAGAGCCAGCTGGCGAGGTGGGTCCTGGTGCTGCCCGGAAGCACTGCACGGGTTCCTGAATGGAGCACCATGGGCGCCACCAGGTACGCGAGCGGCCATGGCATTGGTCCACCATCGGCCCTCTCGTACTCGCTAGCGGCCGCCGCAGTCACGAGAGCCATCAGTGCAGGGTTCAACATCGCCGCCTGCGCCGGTGACCGCTCCCGCCAAGTCGTCACAGAAAGTCATCTCCTCGTGGCATCTCTGTCGGGAGGTTAATCACGCTGGTCACAAAGACCAGCAGGCCCATCGGAGCTCTGCTCACGCAGTAGCGACCAGCGCCTGTAGCCGGCTGACGAAGTCGGGATGCCAGCCGATCCCTCCCTGCTCACGGTTCGCCAGCTCATGTCGCTTGCCTCGAGCAAAGAACGGATCGGTGTAGTGCTCCCGGACGGTCACCGCGGTCGAGCCGAGAAGCCGCCGCAGCAGGAGCTTGCCGGCTTTGATCTTCGTGACCTCCTCCACGGTGTTCGAGTCGTACTCGTCGACGCCGCCAGCGAGCTCGTCTAGCATGTCGGTGAACGCCCGGGCCCATTCATCACGCAGGGTTTCCTCGAACCGGCGCAGCTCGTGGAGCTCCAGCAGACTTTCACCGAGCCACTGAGTCTCCTGCGTGACGGCGCGGTGGTAGTCGATGACAGCGCGGCGCAGGTTATCCAGCGGATAGGACACCAGCTTCATCTGGCTGACGAATAACGCGTCGTCGTACTGCAGGACGTCCTCCTCGGCGACGTCCTCGAGCTGGATCGTCGTCCGGAGACTGTCCGGACCAAAGCCGTTGCGGAGGTCCTGGAGGAACGCCTGGAGCTGTCCAACCTCAAGGGCTGGTCGCCGGCCGGCCAGCATGTCGACGGCCACCCCGTCCCACCAGCGGCGGACCTCGGCCACGAACCGACTCTGGGCCAGCTCCCCCTGGGGAAGCCCCAGTGCCAACGCTCCCCGCACCGCAGCGTCGATGTCCTGCGGCTGCACGGCTCCGTCTAAGACCCGCACCTTCACCAGGAGAGTCGTCCTAGCCGCTGACGAGAGGCCGCGAAACTTCTCCCGTGCTGCCTCGGTTGCCCGCGCGGTCGACTCCTCTGCGGCCCCCAGGAGCAGCCGGGCCGCAGCGGGCTCGTCGCGGGTCGCAGGGGCAGGGCGTAGCAGGTATGCGGCGGTGCCAGGTTGTGCAGTGGATGTGGTGACAAGGGCGAGATCGGCGCCGTTTGGGTCGGTAGCGTCCGATCGCGCCATCCAGTTCCCCAGCGTCTTCCAGACGTCCGTATCCCTGTCACCAAGCCCGGCATTCGCCTTTCGGTGCAGCTTCGCCTGAAGCAACTCCGTGGGGTTTCCGGACGCGTCCTCCCACGCGATGTCGTCGTGCATTTCTAGCGTGAGTGCCTGATCCGGCCGGTGAGGCGCCTGACGCAGCAATTCCAGGAGCGCCCATGAGGTCTGGTACAGGTAGCCCGAGGCCGATGCCGCCGCACTGTGCTGGCCCACTGGCATAGCGCAGGCCCCCTTCCACCCCGGCCACGTCATCACAGCTGCCGTTCGAACCCTAGGGCTCCTCGTTGCGGTGACTCAGTTGAAGTGACCCTCTCGTCAGGCGGACACCTCAGTTCGTATCACGTGCATGGTTTCGTTCGCCTCCACCGATACGCGGCGCAGACGAGCTGTCCATACCTCGCCCTACCTTGCGATGCAGGGCCTCCCCGCGGGCGGCGTCAAGAGACCAGAGAGGTTCGTCATGGACAACGCCGATGACCTGCTGACCACGGCCGAGGTTGCCCTGATCATGCGCTCGCCCGTCTCCACGTTGAGGTACTGGCGGCACCGTGGCACGGGGCCGCACAGCTTCCGTGTGGGACGACGCGTCGTCTACCGGCGCGCCGACGTGACCGCGTGGCTGCATGAGCAGGCGGAAGCAGGGCGCGCCGATCGAGCGGGGTGAGCGGCGGCAGTGAACGCCGCCCCGCCGTCGTGCCAGGACTTCACGGCGATCCAGCTCAGCGGTTCAGCACCCGCGCTGCCTCGGCGCTGACGACCTGCCTGCCGAAGTAGACGTCGAGGGTCATCGACGGGTTGGCGTGGCCCAACTGGTCGGCCACCTGCCGCGGGCTGAGGCCGGCCTCGTCGAGGCGCGTGGCGACGGTCTTGCGGAAGGTGTGCGAGGTGACCCACGACCAGGGCCCCTCCTCGCAGCGGATGCGTCGCCCACCTGCCCCGGCCCTGAAGGACCCGTCCTTGTCGAGCTGATAGCCCGTTCCCCCGCAGGTCTCACACTCGAACGAGTCGAGCAACTGGCGGAGGCCTCCTGAGACGTTCGACGGATCCCGCAGGGCGCCGTTCAGCGGCGGAGGGAATACGACCTCAGCGTCCGTCTGCCGGAGAGAACTCGCCCGCCGGTCCTCCAGCATCCGGACGGCGAATTCGGGCAGCGCGATGATCCGCCAGCCGGCCGTGGTCTTCGGACGCGGCTGGACCGTCAGCCCAGCGCCTGGAATGCGGACCACGGTGGCGTTCACCTCCCAGGTCCCGGCCTCGAGATCCAGGATCGGCTTCCCGTCGCCGTTGGTGCCGTACCGCAGGGCCAGCCCTTCGCCGATCCGGCAGCCGGTGGCGAGCATCCAGTCGACGATGTCGGGCAAGTCGATCTGGACCGCGCGGTCGCTGGTCCGGAACAGCTCGACGAGTCGTCCGGTCTCTGCCGCAGTCAGGGCACGCGGCGCTCGCTTGCCGGTACTGATCTTGGCAGTGGCGTCGCGGACCGGGTTGACCGCGGCGGCGCCGTCCCGGATCGCCATCGTGAACATCCCGGAAAGGCACGCCCGCGCGGTCTTGGCCGCCCCCGGTCCGCTGCTCTTGGCGATGGCGGCCAGCGCCCGGCTGATCACGCCGGGGGTCACCTCGCGGATGCAGAGTTGACCGAGGGCCGGCTTGACCTGCTTGCTGACCACCGAGCGGTAGGTGCGCTGCGTGCCGGTCGACCAGCCGTGGTCGGCCTCGATCCAGGCATCGGCCAACGTGGCCATTCGTGTCGCGGCAGTGAGGGCGCCGACGCCGCCGGGCGCCTGGCGGCTGGTGCACTCGGCTTTTAGCGCCCGTTCGGCGGCGGCGCGCGAAGGCCCCACCTTGGACACCAATCGGACCCTGCCGTCGTAGTCGCGAAACTTGACCCGGGCCTTGACCCGGCCGTTGGGCAGCGTGGCGAACAGGACCTTGCCGCTGGTGCCCAGCGGCAGCGGGGGACGGCCCACCAGGCACCTCCGGCGCTAAGTAAAGAGTGCCTTAAGAGTGCCTGACCCGTGTGACAGAGACAATAGAAAAGCCCCTGACCGGCGTCTCCGCTGGTCAGGGGCTTGGCTTGCTCCCCCGACTGGACTTGAACCAGTAACCCTGCGATTAACAGTCGCATGCTCTGCCAATTGAGCTACGGGGGACGAGCGGGCGCGAGCACCCGCTGGCCCGACGAGACTACCGCAACGGTTGCGGCGTCCCTCAGCCCCCTCGGCCGTGTCCGGAGCGACGGTGCTCACAGGTAGCGTCATCCACTGTTCTGCCCCCGTTGCCCTGGAGGACCCCGTGGCGAAGCTGTCGTTCCTGGCCGGATTCGGTGCCGGCTACGTGCTCGGCGCGCGCGCCGGGCGCGAGCGCTACGAGCAGATCCGGCGCGGCTGGGACCGCGCGAAGGACGACCCGCGCCTGCAGAGCCTCGCCGGCATGGCCCAGGCCCGCGCCGACGACGCCTTCTCCTCGATCCGCAGCCGCATGGGCAGCGACGCGCCCCGCTGACCTACTCGGGCTGCTCCGCGGCCACGACGTCGGCCAGCTTCTGGCGGGCGTGCTCGCGAGCCACCGGATCGGCGCGGTCGGCGTCGTCGTCGAAGACGACGGTCCACTCCCGCCCGGCCTGGCCGGGGATGCGCCGCGCGACGAGCAGCACGCCGCCCCGCCCGGGCAGCGGCGAGCGCTGGCTGGCCACGACCGTCTGGTCCACCCGCCGGCGCACGACGGCGGGCAGCTCCCCCGCGTCGGTGAGCGCGTGCCGCTGCACCGGCCCGCGCGCCTGCACGCCCGGCTCCACCTCGCTCAGCGGGGTGACCAGGAACGCCCCGCCCACCTGGCCAGCCGCCGTCCACCGCGCCGACGCGATCTCGTGCCACGGCAGCGGCTCGCCGGCGACGCCGTCGGCACCCACCCGGCGCAGCCCGCGGTCGGTGGCCACCAGCCAGCCCTCGTCGCGGGTCAGCGCGCCCCACGCCAGCGCCTCCTCGTCGCCTGGCAGGGCGGCGCGCACGGCCTCCGGGGCGCGGGCGAACCGCCGTCGCACCGCGTCCAGCAGGCTCACCCCAGCCCCCCGATGGCGCGCTTGCGCAGCGAGATCGCCAGCTGCTCCAGGTCCATGAGCTGCTTGAACGCCTTCATGTACTCGTCGCCGCTCTCGACCGGGTTCATCCGCTGCAGCCGCCCCTTGAGGCCGGCGATCTCGCGGACCGTCGCCATCTCCTGCAGCCGGGCCATCACCGCGGTGACGTACCCGGCGTCCGCGGCGCCGGTCGAGCGCAGCGGCTCCACCGCCAGCGCGGTCAGCTGAGCGCGGGCGCTATCCCGGTCGCACTGCTCGGCCACCAGGTCCAGCCACGCGGGGCCGGTCACCGTCGCGGCCGCCGCTCCCCCGGTGCCCGCGACCGCGGCGGCCACCGCCGCGTAGTCCGGATCGGTGTAGGCCGCGGCCGGGACGGCGTCGAACGCCGGCCCGGCCAGCTCGGGCGCCTGCAGCGCGGCCTTGACCGCCTCCCGCTCGACCGCGAGCGCGGCGTCGTCCGGCGTGCGTTGCGGCGGGCGGGGCCGGCGCCCGCGGGACTGCTGCCCGCCGTCCCCGGTGTGCCGGCGCACCCGCTCCAGCACGTCGGCCTCGTCGGTGTCGCCGATCAGCGAGGCGAGCCGCCGCGCGTACGCGGGGCGCAGCGCGTGGTCCTTGATCTGGGCGAGCAGCGGCGCGGTCTTCTCCAGCGCGGCGACCCGGCCCTCCACCGTGTCCAGGTCGTACTCGGCGAGCGTCGTCTTGAGCACGAACTCGATCAGCGGCGAGCGCCGGGCGATGAGGTCGCGCACGGCGGCGTCCCCGTGCTCCTGGCGCAGCTCGCAGGGGTCCCGACCGTCGGGCTCGACGGCGACGAAGGTCTGCGCGACGAAGCGCTGGTCCTCCTTGAACGTCTTCATCGCGGCGGCCTGGCCCGCGGCGTCGCCGTCGAAGGTGTAGACCACCTCCCCGCGGAACTCGTCCTGGTCCATGAGCAGCCGGCGCAGCACGCTGATGTGCTCGCCGCCGAAGGCGGTGCCGCACGAGGCGACGGCGGTGGTGACGCCGGCCAGGTGGCAGGCCATGACGTCGGTGTAGCCCTCGACGACGACGGCCTGGTGCCGCTTGGCGATGTCCCGCTTGGCCCGCTCGATGCCGTACAGCACGGTGCTCTTCTTGTAGAGCGGCGTCTCGGGGGTGTTCAGGTACTTGGGGCCGGGGTCGTCGTCCATCAGCTTGCGGGCGCCGAAGCCGATGACGTCCCCGGTGATGTCCCGGATCGGCCACACCAGCCGCCGGTGGAAGCGGTCGATCAGCGTGCCGCGCGAGGACTCCTTGGCCAGCCCCGCGGTGACCAGCTCGTTCTGGGTGTAGCCGGCCGCCCGCAGGTGCCGGGTGAGCGCGTCCCAGCCGCCGGGGGCGAACCCGCAGCCGAAGTCCAGCGCCACCTGCCGGTCGAAGCCGCGCTCGGCGAGGAACTGCCGGGCGGGGGCGGCGTCGGGCGTGCCCAGCTGCTCGGCGTAGAAGGCGGCCGCGGCGGCGTTGGCCGCGACCAGCCGCGCGCGCTGGCCGACCGACGCGCGGTCGGGGCCCGCGGTGGGCCGGCCGCCGTCGTCCTCGTACTTGAGCTCGATGTTCGCCCGGTTGGCCAGCAGCTCGACGGCCTCGGAGAACGCGAGGTGGTCGATCTGCTGGATGAAGGAGATGACGTCGCCGCCCACCCCGCAACCGAAGCAGTGGTAGAGACCCCTCGACGGCGTCACCTGGAACGACGGCGACTTCTCGTCGTGGAACGGGCACAGCCCCTTGAGGCTGCCCCCGCCGGCGTTCTTCAGCTGCAGGTGCTCGCCGACGATCTCGTCGATCCGCGAGCGCTCGCGGACCAGCGCGATGTCCGCGGCGCGGATGCGTCCACGGCCGGCCATCAGGACGCCCCCCCGGCCACGGCGGCCCCCGCCGTCGCCGCCACCACCGCCGTGGCGTTCCGCCGCATGATGACGCGCTCGAGGAACAGCAGGAAGACCTGGTGCTCCAGGGACATCGCCGGGTCGGCCGTCAGCGTCGGCCGCGGGGACCAGCCGCCGGTCGAGCCGCTGTGCGCGACCTGCCGGCCAGCCGGAGACGAAGCGGTGGGTGCCCTTCCAGTACGACAGGCTCGACACCTCGACCGGGACGCCGTCGAGTTCCGCGGACCAGGTGCCCTTCCAGAAGGACGTCTGGCGCGCCCGCAGGCGGACGGCGTCCTCCGGGTCGTCGGCCCAGCGCCCGCGCAGCTCGCCCTCGCGCTTGCTGAACACCCACTCGCGCCCGCCGACGACGGCCGTCGCCTGCTCCTTCCAGCTCGACGCCCGGAGCGCGGCCACGACCACGCCGTCGGACAGCACCGGGACGACGCCCTTGCCCGCCCCGAGCGTGCCGGCCTTGCCCGGTTCGAGCACCGTGCCCCCCTCAGCCGATCCCGGGAGCGCCGGCGACCGACTCCCCCGTCACGCGGTACAGGAGGTAGGCCGCCGTCTCCCGCATGATGTAGCGGAACTGCGTCACGCGAGTCTGCACCGCGGGCCCCTGGCGGGTCGGCGAGCTCTGCACGGTGAGCCCGGCGTCGGACGCCATGCGCTCCGCCCGCATCGCGTGCCACGGGTCGGTGACCAGGACGGCGTCGGTCCAGCCGCGCTCGTCGAAGGCCGCGGCGACGGCGCGCATGCTCTCCAGGGTGTCCACGCCCTCGGGCACCGCGAGCAGCGCCTCGGCCGGGACGCCGGCCTGCGCCAGGTAGTCGCGACCGGCCTCGGCCTCGGTGAAGGCGTCACCGGCGGCCTTGCCGCCGACGGTCACGATCACCGGCGCGACGCCGGCGTCGTGCAGCGAGATCGCGTGCTCGAGCCGGGCCTCGAAGATCGAGGAGGGGACGCCGTTGTACTGCGCGGACCCGAGCACCACGATCGCGTCGGACGGCGGGCGGGAGTCCTGCCGCGCCGTCCACCAGATGGCCAGCGCGGTGGCGGCGACGAGCAGCAGCGAGGCCACGACGGCGGCACCGACCACCCGGGCCACCAGGCTCCGCACACGCACCCCCACGCGTCATGGGTACCACGCGGGTCCGACGAGCGGGCCGGCACCTCATCTTGAATGATTCCGGATTGGACGGCAGACTCGACCCCATGCCGACGCCCCCCGAGTACGAGTCGATGCTGCGCAGCGCCGCGCTGCGGGTGACCCGGCCGCGGCTGGCCGTCCTGGCCGCCGTCCACGCCAGCCCGCACGCCGACACCGACTCGCTCATCAGCGCCGTGCGCCGGACGTCGGGGCCGGTCTCGCACCAGGCCGTCTACGACGTGCTGCGGACGCTCACCGACGTGGGACTGGTCCGCCGTTTCCAGCCGGAGGGCTCGGTGGCACGCTACGAGGCCCGGATCGGCGACAACCACCACCACCTGGTCTGCCGGTCGTGCGGCGCCATCGTCGACGTCGACTGCGCGGTCGGGGAGGCCCCCTGCCTGACCGTCAGCGACGACGCGGGCTTCGCGATCGACGAGGCCGAGGTCGTCTACTGGGGCCGCTGCCCGGACTGCCTCGCACGACCCACCGACGCCTGACACATCCATCCCGACCCCGCACCATCCGCCGCACAGAGAGGCTCACCGTGAAGGACGAGCAGAACAAGGTCGAGACCGCGAGCACCAGCGAGAGCGAGAACCCGGCGATCCCCTCGCCGGAGGCACACACCGGCGGCCGTCCCCGCACCAACCGCGACTGGTGGCCCAACCAGGTCGACCTGTCGGTGCTGAACAAGCCGTCGAAGGACTCCGACCCCCTCGGTGCGGACTTCGACTACAGGGCGGCGTTCGCCGAGCTGGACGTCGAGGCGCTCAAGGCCGACCTGCGCACGCTCATGCGCACCTCGCAGGACTGGTGGCCGGCCGACTGGGGCCACTACGGCCCGCTGTTCATCCGCATGTCCTGGCACGCGGCCGGCACCTACCGGATCGCCGACGGCCGGGGCAGCGGCAACAACGGGGGCCAGCGCTTCGCCCCGCTCAACAGCTGGCCGGACAACGCCAGCCTCGACAAGGCCCGCCGCCTGCTGCTGCCGATCAAGCAGAAGTACGGCCGCAAGCTCTCCTGGGCCGACCTGCTCGTGCTCGCCGGCAACGTCGCGCACGACGACATGGGCCTGCCCACCTTCGGCTTCGCCTTCGGCCGCGAGGACACCTGGCAGCCCGAGGAGATCTTCTGGGGTCCGGAGGACACCTGGCTCGGCGACGAGCGCTACGCCGGCGACGACCCGCTGAACCTCGACGACGGCCCGCTGGCCAACGTCACCATGGGCCTGATCTACGTCAACCCCGAGGGCCCCAAGGGCAACCCCGACCCGATCGGCTCGGGCCACGACATCAAGCAGACGTTCCGCCGCATGGGCATGACCGACGAGGAGACCGTCGCGCTCATCGCCGGTGGCCACACGTTCGGCAAGACGCACGGCAACGGCGACCCGTCGCTGCTGGGCCCCGAGCCCGAGGGCTGCCCGGTGCACGGCAACGGCCTCGGGTGGCAGAACCCGCAGGGCACCGGCAAGGGCGCGGACACCATCACCAGCGGCCTCGAGGGCGCCTGGACCCCCACGCCGACCCAGTGGGACAACTCCTACTGGGACACCCTGTTCGGCTGGGACTGGGAGCTCGTCACGAGCCCGGCGGGCGCCAAGCAGTGGCAGCCGAAGAACCCCGAGGCGCAGGAGCTCGTCCCCGACGCGCACATCGAGGGCAAGAAGAACCCCCCGATGATGTCCACCGCCGACATGGCGCTGCGGATGGACCCCGAGCTCCGTGCCTACGCCGAGCGCTTCCGGGACGACCCGGAGTACTTCGCCGACCAGTACGCCCGCGCGTGGTTCAAGCTGCTGCACCGCGACCTGGGGCCGCGGTCGCGCTACCTCGGCCCGGACGCGCCCGCCGAGGAGCTCGTCTGGCAGGACCCGGTCCCCGCCGTCGACCACGAGCTCGTGGGCGAGGCGGAGATCGCCGACCTGAAGCAGCGGCTGCTCTCCTCCGGTCTCACCGTGTCGCAGCTGGTGCACACCGCCTGGGCGTCCGCCGCGTCCTTCCGCAGCACCGACTACCGCGGCGGCGCGAACGGCGCCCGCATCCGCCTCCAGCCGCAGATCGACTGGGCGGCCAACGAGGGCGTGCGCGACGTGCTGCCCGTGCTCGAGCGCGTCAAGGGCGAGTTCGAGCAGCAGACCGGCGCGAAGGTCTCGCTGGCCGACCTGATCGTCCTCGGCGGCACCGCCGCGGTCGAGAAGGCGGCCGCGGACGCCGGCGTTCAGGTCACCGTGCCGTTCCACCCGGGGCGGACCGATGCCTCGCAGGAGCAGACCGACGTCGACAACTTCCGCTGGCTGGAGACGCGGGCCGACGGCTTCCGCAACTGGATCGACCCGACCACCAAGATCTCCCCGGAGACGCTGCTGGTCGAGAAGGCCTACATGCTGAACCTGACGGCCAAGGAGATGACGGTCCTCGTCGGCGGGCTGCGCGTGCTCGGCGCGAACACCGGCGGCACGCAGCACGGCGTCTTCACCGACCGCCCGGGCGTCCTGTCCCAGGACTTCTTCCGCAACCTGCTGGACCTGGGCATCTCGTGGTCCACCTCGGCCTCGGCCGAGAACGTCTACGAGGGCCGAGACGCCGACGGCACCGTCGTCCGCACCGCCACCGCGGCCGACCTGGTGTTCAACTCGAACTCCATCCTGCGCGGCATGGTGGAGGTCTACTCCTCCGACGACGCCCAGGAGCTGTTCGTCCGGGACTTCGTCGCGGCGTTCGTGAAGGTCATGGAGCTCGACCGCTTCGACCTGCACGCCTGACCCACCCCGCCGGCGCCCCGGCCCGCCTCGTGCGGGCCGGGGCGTCGGCGCGTCCGGGCGCGGTCAGGCGACCCGCACGGCCAGCGGCGGCGGGGCGGCGCCCGGCTCGGGGTGCAGCACCGCGGCCAGCGTCTCGACGCCGTCCACCAGCCGCGGTCCGGGCCGGACGACGACGGCGTTGCCGTCGACCGCCCACACCGGGACGCCGGGCAGGTGCTGGGCGACCGTCGCGGCCTGCTCGACCGCCCCGCCCAGGCCGAAGCCGCAGGGTGCGACCACCACCACCTCCGGGTCCGCCGCGGCGAACTCGGCCCAGTCGACGGGGGCCGACCGCTGCCCCGGCCGGCACGCCACCGGCTCCCCGCCGGCCGCGGTGACGAGGTCCGGGACCCAGTGCCCGGCCGGGAACGGCGGGTCGACCCACTCGACGACGGCGACCCGCGGCCGCGGCCGGCCCGCCACCCGCGCCCCGACCGCGGCCAGCCGGGCCCGCAGCGCGGTCACCAGCTCGTCGGCCCGAGCCGGCACCCCGGCCCGCTCGCCGACGGTGCCGATCGTGGCGAGGACGTCCTCCAGCGTGTGCGGGTCGAGAGTCACGACGTCGGCCCGGCAGCCGAGGTGCGCGACCGCCTCGTCGACCCGGCCGGCGGGCAGCGCGCAGACCCGGCACAGGTCCTGGGTCAGCACGACGTCGGGATCGAGTGCGGCGAGGGCGCCGGCGTGCAGCGTGTAGGGGTCCTCCCCCGCCGCCACCCGGGCGCGCACCGCCGCGTCGATCTCCGCGGGGCCCAGGCCTGCGGTGTCCAGCCCGCCCACGACGACGGACTTCTCCTGCCGGGCCGCGGCCGGCTCGTCGCACTCGAAGGTGACGCCGACGAGCTGGTCGCCCAGCCCGAGGGCATAGACGATCTCGGTCGCCGAGGGCAGCAGGGAGACGATGCGCACGGCGAGCACGCTAGGGCGGCAGCGGATCAGCCGCCCGCCAGGTCCCCGCCCAGCGCGGCGCGAGCCGCCTCCAGCCGGGCGACCGGCACCCGGAACGGCGAGCAGGACACGTAGTCCAGCCCGACCTCGTGGAAGAAGTGCACCGAGTCGGGGTCCCCGCCGTGCTCGCCGCAGACGCCGAGCTTGAGGTCGGGCCGCGCGGCGCGCCCGGCCTCCACCGCGATCCGGACCAGCTCCCCCACCCCGTCCCGGTCCAGGGACTCGAACGGCGAGACGCCGAAGATCCCCTTGTCCAGGTAGGCGTGGAAGAACGCCGCCTCGACGTCGTCCCGCGAGAACCCCCACGTCATCTGGGTGAGGTCGTTCGTGCCGAAGGAGAAGAACTCGGCCGAGCCCGCGATCTGGCCGGCCGTGAGCGCGGCGCGCGGCACCTCGATCATCGTGCCCAGCAGGCCGTCGACCTCGCAGCCCTGCTCCTCGAAGACCTGCGCGAGCACCGCCCGCGCCTCCTCGCGGATCGCCTCCAGCTCCTGGACGGCGCCGACCAGCGGGATCATGATCTCCGGTCGCGGGTCGCCGCCGGCCCTCTTCCGCTCGCAGGCCGCCTCGGCGATCGCCCGCACCTGCATCGCGAACAGGCCGGGCACCACCAGGCCCAGCCGGACCCCGCGCAGGCCGAGCATCGGGTTCTCCTCGTGCATGCGGCGCACCGCGGCGAGCAGCCGGAGCTGCCCCTCGTCGTGGTGGCCCTCCGCCTCGGCCACCGCGACCCGCACGGAGAGCTCGGTGAGGTCGGGCAGGAACTCGTGCAGCGGCGGGTCGAGCAGCCGGACGGTGACCGGGAGCCCGTCCATCGCCTCGAAGATCTCCAGGAAGTCCTGCCTCTGCAGCGGCTCCAGGGCGTCCAGCGCGGCCTGCCGGTCGGCGTCGTCCTCGGCGAGGATCAGCTTCTCCACGTGCCGCCGCCGGTCGCCGAGGAACATGTGCTCGGTCCGGCACAGCCCGATGCCGCGAGCGCCGAACCGGCGGGCGCGCTCGGCGTCCTCGGCGGTGTCGGCGTTGGTCCGGACGTCCAGCCGCCGCACCTCGTCGGCGTGCGCCAGGATCCGGTGCACGGCCCGCACCAGCTCGTCGGCGTCGTCGGCGCCGGGGTCCAGCTCGCCCTCGAAGTAGCGGACGACGGACGACGGCTCGACCGGCACCTCCCCCAGCCACACCCGGCCGGTCGACCCGTCGATGGAGACGACGTCGCCCTCCTCGACGACGGCGCCGCCGGGCGCGGTGAACCGGCGCGCCTTGGTGTCGACGTCGAGCTCCTCGGCGCCGCAGACGCAGGTCTTGCCCATGCCGCGCGCGACGACGGCCGCGTGCGAGGTCTTGCCGCCCCGGCTGGTCAGCACGCCCTCGGCGGCGATCATCCCGGCGAGGTCGTCGGGGTTGGTCTCGCGGCGGACCAGCACGACCTTCTCCCCGCGGCCGGTCCACTCGACCGCCGTCTCCGACGAGAACACCGCCCTGCCGACGGCGGCGCCCGGCGAGGCGTTCATGCCCTGGGTGAGCTGCGTGGCGTCCCCGCCGGAGACGAACCGCGGGAACATGAGCTGGGCCAGCTGGTCACCGGTCACCCGGCGGACGGCCTCGTCCAGGTCGATGAGCCCCTCGTCGACCAGCTGGGCGGCGATGACGAACGCCGCCGCCGCGGTGCGCTTGCCGACCCGGGTCTGCAGCATCCACAGCTTGGTGCGCTCGACGGTGAACTCGATGTCGCACAGGTCGCGGTAGTGCTGCTCGAGCCGGCCCATGATCCCCATGAGCTCGTCGTAGGCGGGCCGGTCGATCTCCTGCAGGTCGACCAGCGGCACGGTGTTGCGGATGCCGGCGACGACGTCCTCCCCCTGCGCGTTCTGCAGGTAGTCGCCGTACACGCCCTGCGCGCCGCTGCCCGGGTCGCGGGTGAAGGCGACGCCGGTGCCGGAGTCCATGCCGAGGTTGCCGAACACCATCGCGCACACGTTGACGGCGGTGCCGGCGTCGCTGGGGATGCGCTCGCGCCGGCGGTAGATGACCGCGCGGTCGGAGTTCCAGGAGTCGAAGACGGCGGTGATCGCCAGGTCCATCTGCTCGCGCGGGTCCTGCGGGAAGTCGCGCCCGGTGTGCTCGCGCACGATCGCCTTGAACCGGTCGACGACGTCGCGCAGGTGCTCGGCGTCCAGGTCGAGGTCGGACTCCGTGCCCTGCTCGGCCTTCACCGCGTCGAACGCCTCGTCGAACAGCTCGCCGTCGATGCCCAGCACGGTCTTGCCGAACATCTGGATCAGCCGGCGGTAGGAGTCCCAGGCGAACCGCTCGCTGCCGGCCTGCTCGGCCAGCCCGCGCACCGACTCGTCGGTCAGGCCGACGTTGAGGACGGTCTCCATCATCCCGGGCATGGACGCCGCCGCCCCGGAGCGGACCGACACCAGCAGCGGGTCGGCCGGGTCGCCCAGCGTCCGGCCCATGGCCTGCTCGAGCGCGGCCAGGTGCTCGCCGACCTGCGCGCCGAGCTCGTCGGGCGTCGTCCCGTGCTCGAGGTAGTACCGGCAGGCGTCGGTGGTGATCGTGAAGCCCGGCGGGACGGGCAGCCCCAGGGTGGTCATCTCGGCGAGGTTGGCGCCCTTGCCGCCGAGCAGGTCCTTCTGCTCCTTGCTGCCCTGGCTGAAGTCGTAGACCCAGGTGTCCCCGCTGGACATCGTCCGCACCTCCGCGCTCGTCGGCCGGCTACCGCCTGGAGGCGATCGTGCCGCACCGGAGCGCGCGCGGCCGGGTTCAGCCGACGCCGCAGATGCGCAGGCCGTCCTGGCCGATGACGGTCAGCTCGGCCGAGCCGCCGCCGGACCAGCGCACCGGCACGACGCGGGCGTCGCCGTCCCGGCGCACCTCACCGAGCTCGGGCTCCCCCTGGCCCAGGTACGCGTCGGCCACCTCGGTGGGCTCGAGCCGGGCGCGCTCCTCCTCGCAGAGCAGCGCGTGCGCGGTCTCGGTGTCGCCGGCGGCGAGCGCGGTCAGGAAGACACCGCTGACCTCCGTCGCCTGGTCGCTGCCCGACCCCCGGATGAGGTAGGCCAGGACGACGACGAGCAGCGCCACCAGCACGGTGCCGCCCATGATCAGCACGAGGAGCTTCCCCGAGCGCTGCGGGACGCCGGTGTGCAGCGGCGCCGGGCCCTCGTCGTAGAGGAACGGTCCCGTGCTCATGGCTCGAAAGGCGTGCTCATCCGCCGCTCACTTCCAGTTCGGCGCCGGACGGCGGCCTCGGGTCGTCCCGGTCGAGCAGCCAGCCCTCGGGGAGGGCGACCGGCCGGGGCGGGGTGGTCCGGCCCCGGGGAGCCCCGAGGACGGCGGTGGGATAGGGCTGGTCGGGGATGCGGGCCAGCAGCTCGGCCAGCTCGTCGAGACCGCTGACCATCGCCAGCGCGCGCCGGACGTCGGACCCGACCGAGAAGCCCTTGAGGTACCAGGCGACGTGCTTGCGGAAGTCGCTGCAGCCGTGGCGTTCCCCGTGCTCGGCGGCGAGCAGGGTGGCGTGCCGGTGCATGATCGCCCCGACCTCGCGCATCGTCGGCAGCGCGCGCCGGGTCTCCCCCGCGAAGGCGGCGGCGAGGTCGCCGAACAGCCACGGCCGGCCCAGGCAGCCCCGCCCGATGACCACGCCCGCGCAGCCGGTCTCGGCGACCATGCGCAGGGCGTCGTCGGCCTCCCAGATGTCGCCGTTGCCCAGCACCGGGATGTCGACGGCCTCGACCAGCCGCGCGATCGGCGCCCAGTCAGGCGGTGCCGCTGTAGAGCTGGTCGGCGGTGCGGCCGTGCAGGGTGACCGCGGCGGCGCCCTCGTCCTGGGCGATCCGGCCGGCGTCGAGGTAGGTGACGTGGTCGGCATCGATGCCGATGCGGGTCTTGATGGTGACCGGGACGTCACCGGCCGCCCGGACGGCCGCGCGCACGATGTCGCGCAGCAGGACGCGGTGCCAGGGCAGCGCCGAGCCACCGCCCTTGCGGGTCACCTTGGGCACCGGGCAGCCGAAGTTGAGGTCGATGTGCGCCGGACGGGTGCCGGCGACGCCCTCGTCGACCAGCATCTCGACGGCGCGGCCGACGGTCGCCGGGTCCACCCCGTACAGCTGGACGGAGAAGGCGTCCTTCTCGTCGGCGGTCGCGCGGATCATCCGCAGCGTCTTGTCGTTGCGCTCCACCAGCGCCCGCGTGGTGATCATCTCGCACACGTAGAGCCCGGCGCCGAACTCGCGGCACAGCGTGCGGAAGGCGGGGTTGGTGATGCCGGCCATCGGCGCGAGCACCACCGCGGGGTCGACCGTCAGCGCCCCGAGCCGCAGCGGCGGGAGCGCCGTCGTCGGCTCGAGCGTGGCGGTCACGTCTCCAGGGTAGGCGGCGCGGTGCGTGACACCCGGGTCACCGTCTGCCAGCCTGCCCGGGTGCTGACCGACTGGAGCCACAACAGCTGGTACCACTCCCTGCTCCAGCGGCAGGTCCCCGCGGGCGCGCGGCGGGTGCTCGACGTCGGCTGCGGCTCGGGCACGCTCGCCCGCCGGCTCGCGGCGACGGTGCCGCAGGTCGACGGCTTCGACCTGTCGCCGGAGATGATCGCCGAGGCGCGGAAGGACGCGCCGGCGAACCTGTCGCTCCGGGTGGCCGACGCGCTCACCGTCGACGTCCCGCCCGAGACGTACGACGCCGTCGTCAGCGTCGCGGTGCTGCACCACCTGCCGCTGGCCGAGGCGCTGCCGCGCATGGCCGGCTGGCTCCGGCCCGGTGGCGTGCTGACCGCGGTCGCGCTGCCCCGCGCCGAGCTGCCCCGCGAGCTGCCGCTGCAGGTGGCGTCGTCCCTCGGCCACCACGGGCTCGGGCTGGCGTTCGCCGCCGCCCGCCCGCTCACCGGGGCGGAGCTGTTCCGCCACGAGGACAGCCACGGCGCGATGCCGATCCAGGACGCGACGCTGAGCACCCGCGAGGTCCGGGCGCAGGCGGCGGCGGTGCTGCCCGGCGTCCGCGTGCGGCAGCTGCTGTTCTGGCGCTACCTGCTGGTCTGGCGCAAGCCCGCCTGATCGGATCGGCCCTAGTCTCGCGGGCATGGACGAGAGGGCCCCGGGCCGGCTCGGCTGGCCGCACGAGATCGCCGAGCAGCTGGACTGGCACTGGCGCAACCAGCTGCGCCCCCGGCTCGAGGGGCTGACCGACGACGAGTACCTGTGGGAGCCGGTCGGCGGGATGTGGAGCGTCCGCCCACGCGGGACGTCGTCGGCACCGATCACCGCCGGTCAGGGGCCGTTCACCATCGACTTCGAGTTCCCCGAACCCGACCCGGCCCCGGTGACGACGATCGCCTGGCGTCTGGGGGACGTCGTCGTCGGCGTGCTGGGCATGCGGGTCGCATCGCACTTCGGCGGGTCGCCGGTGGACTACGACAGTCATGCCTTCCCCGGCGACGCCGCGACCGCGCTCCTCCAGCTGGATGCCGGGTACGCGGCGTGGAGCGCCGGAGTGCGGGGACTGGACGAGGAGGGGATGCGCCGGCCGTGCGGCCCGGCCGAGGGGCCCTACGCCGAGGCACCGATGGCAACGCTGGTCCTGCACATCAACCGGGAGGTCATCCACCACGGCGCGGAGATCGCCCTGCTGCGCGACCTCCACCGCCGACGCTGACGAATCAGCAGCCGACGAGCCGCGCGCCCAGGTAGGACTCGACCTGGTCCAGCGCGACGCGCTCCTGGTTCATCGAGTCGCGCTCGCGGATGGTCACGGCCTGGTCCTCGAGGGTGTCGAAGTCCACCGTGATGCAGAACGGCGTCCCGACCTCGTCCTGCCGGCGGTACCGGCGGCCGATCGCGCCGGCGTCGTCGAAGTCGACGTTCCAGTTGCGGCGCAGCGCGGTGGCCAGGTCCTTCGCCTTGGGCGAGAGGTCGGCGTTGCGCGACAGCGGGAGGACGGCGGCCTTCACCGGCGCCAGCCGCGGGTCGAGCTTGAGCACCGTACGGGTGTCCACACCGCCCTTGGCGTTGGGCGCCTCGTCCTCGGTGTACGCCTCGATGAGGAACGCCATCAGCGAGCGGGTCAGGCCGGCCGCGGGCTCGATGACGTACGGCGTCCACCGGGTGTTCGAGGCCTGGTCGAAGTACGACAGGTCGGTGCCCGAGTGCTCGGTGTGCGTCTTCAGGTCGAAGTCGGTGCGGTTGGCGATGCCCTCGAGCTCGCCCCACTCGGAGCCCTGGAAGCCGAAGCGGTACTCGATGTCGACGGTGCGCTTCGAGTAGTGCGACAGCTTCTCCTTCGCGTGCTCGTAGTGGCGGAGGTTGTCGCGGTCGATGCCGAGGTCGGTGTACCAGGCGGTGCGCTGGTCGATCCAGTACTGGTGCCACTCCTCGTCGGTGCCCGGCTCGACGAAGAACTCCATCTCCATCTGCTCGAACTCGCGGGTGCGGAAGATGAAGTTGCCGGGGGTGATCTCGTTGCGGAAGGACTTGCCGATCTGGCCGATGCCGAACGGCGGCTTCTTGCGCGCGGCGCCCATGACGTTGGCGAAGTTCACGAAGATGCCCTGGGCGGTCTCCGGCCGGAGGTAGTGCAGGCCGGACTCGTCCTCGACCGGGCCGAGGTAGGTCTTGAGCATCATGTTGAAGTCGCGCGGCTCGGTCCACGCGCCCTTCGTGCCGCAGTTCGGGCAGGAGATGTCGGCCAGGCCGTTCTCCGGCGCCCGGCCCTTCTTCTCCTCGTAGCCCTCTTCGAGGTGGTCGGCCCGGAAGCGCTTGTGGCAGCTCTGGCACTCGGTCAGGGGGTCGGTGAAGACGCCGACGTGACCGGAGGCGATCCAGGTCTGGCGCGGCAGGATCACCGAGGAGTCCAGGCCGACGATGTCGTCCCGGCTCTGGACGACGGTGCGCCACCACTGCTTCTTGATGTTCTCCTTGAGCTCGACGCCCAGCGGACCGTAGTCCCAGGCGGAGCGGGTACCGCCGTAGATCTCCCCCGACGGGAAGACGAAGCCCCGTCGCTTGCAGAGGTTCACGACCTTGTCGAGGCGGGCGGGGTCGTGCTTGGCGGTGCTGTCGCTCACGGCGAGAGGCTCCATCCGGCTGGCGGTCGGCGGTTGACCTGCCCACGGTAGTTCCCCCGTCCGCGGCGTCGTCAGTCGGTGACCACCGCCGCCGGCTCCCCCGCGGACTGCGGGGTCAGCGCCATCCTGATCTCGGCGTGCCGCACCAGGAAGGCGCGCTCGTCCAGCTTCTTCCGGCGCAGCCAGCCGGTCACCTCGTCGTTGCACTTGCTGGCGTTGCACGAGCCGCAGGCCGGCGCGATGTTGTCCAGCGTGTAGCGGCCGCCGCGGGAGATCGGCAGCACGCAGTCCCGCTGCAGCGGGACCCCGGTGGCACGGCAGTACGCGCAGCCGCCCCAGGCCGCCTGCAGCGCGCTCCACTGCTCCGGGCTCAGGTCGTGCTCGACGGCGTCCATCCGGCGCTTGCGCCGGCGGGCGTACCGGGCGGTGCGGGTGCGGCTGACCACGGGCCGACCGTAGGCGCTGACCGGCGCCGGGCGTGGGACCGCCGCGTCACTCCCGCACGTCGGCCGGGCCGCAGGTCACCGGCAGCCCGGCGGCCAGCCACGCCTCGACCCCGCCGGCGAGGTCGGTGGCGCGGTGCAGGCCGATCGCGCGCAGCGAGGCCGCGGCCAGGCTGGAGCTGTAGCCCTGCCGGCAGACGACGACCACCTCGACGTCCCAGCCGGTCGCCTCGGGGATCCTCGCGTCGCTCGTCGGGTCCAACCGCCACTCGAGGACGGTGCGGTCGATGACCAGCGCGCCGGGCAGCTCGCCCTGCCGGCGGCGCTGGGCCTCGGTGCGGGTGTCCACGACCAGCGCCCCGCGGGCCTGCGCCGCGACGACCTCGGCGGGGCCGGGGCGGTGCACGCCCGCGCGGCTGGCGGCCAGCAGGGCGTCGATCCCCGTCACGGGACGTACGCACCCGGCTCGTCGACGGCGTGCACCCACACCGGCGCCCCGGCGATCTTGACCGCGGCGGCCGACAGCCCGCGCCGGTAGGCGCCGACGCCGTCCCAGCGGGTCACCAGGGCGAACAGGGCGGGGTCGTCGGCCGCGCGCCCGAAGTCCCCGCCCCGGAAGCCGGGTTGCGCGCCGAGCGCCTCGAGCAGCGGACCGACCGCGGCCACCAGGGCGTCGGCGTCCGCCCCGGTCGCCCGCAGGCGGGTCACCGCGAACATGCCGACGTCCCCTGCCGTCCCGCCGATCAGCGCGGTGCCATCCGGATGGCGCCGTCGAGGCGGATCGTCTCGCCGTTGAGGTAGCCGTTCTCCAGGATCTGGCCGGCCAGCTGGGCGAACTCCGAGGTGTGGCCCAGCCGCGCCGGGTTCGGCACCGAGGCCTCCAGGGAGGCCCGCACGTCCTCGCGCAGCCGCGCCAGCAGCGGGGTGTCCATGATCCCGGGCGCGATGGTGCAGACCCGGATCGCCTTGCTCGCCAGGTCGCGGGCGGCGTTGAGGGTCATGCCGACGATGGCGGCCTTGGACGCGGTGTAGGGCAGCTGACCGATCTGGCCCTCGTAGGCGGCCACCGAGGCGGTGAGCACGATCGCGCCGCGCTCGCCGTCGACGGGCTCGGTGCGGGCCATGCGCGCCGCCCCCAGCCGCAGGGCGTTGAAGGAACCGGTGACGTTGAGCTTCATCACCCACTCGAAGTCCTCGAGCGAGCCGGGCTCGCCGTCCTTGTCCAGGACGCGCAGCCGGCGGCCGGCACCGGCGCAGTGCACGAGCCCGCGCAGCGGGCCGTCCTCGCCGGCCGCGTCGAGGGCCGCCGCGAACTGGTCGGCGTCGGTGACGTCGGCCGGGGCGAAGCGGGCGGCGTCGCCGAGGTCGGCCGCGACCTGCTCACCGGCCGAGCTCGGCAGGTCGATGATGGTGACCCGGCCGCCGGCGGCGACCAGGCGCTGGGCGGTGGCCAGGCCGAGGCCCGAGGCGCCGCCGGTGACGGCGGTGACGAGTCCGTTGAGCTGCATGGGTCAGATTCCTTCTCGGTTGCGGTCACGGGCGACGAGCTGGGCGGCGATGACGTTGCGCTGCACCTCGTTGGTGCCCTCGCCGAGGATCATCAGCGGGGCGTCGCGGAAGTAGCGCTCGACGTCGTACTCACGGGAGAAGCCGTAGCCGCCGTGCACGCGCATGGCGTCGAGGGCTACCTGCATGGCGGTCTCGGAGGCGAACAGCTTGGCCATGCCGGCCTCGAGGTCGGCGCGCCTGCCGCTGTCGAGCACGGCGGCGGCGTCGAGGGTCATCAGGCGGGCGGCCCGGGTCTTCGTCGCCATGTCGGCGAGCAGGTTGCCGACCGACTGGTGCTGCCAGATCGGCTTGCCGAAGGTCTCCCGGTCCTGGGCGTAGCGCAGCGCCGCGGTGAGCGCGGCCTGGGCGACGCCGACCGCTCGGGCGGCGACCTGGATCCGGCCGACCTCGAGCCCGCGCATCATGTGCCGCCAGCCGTGGCCGGGCTCGCCCCCGAGGACGGCGGAGGCGGGCACCCGCATCGCGTCGAAGGAGAGCTCGCAGGCCTCCACTCCGCGGTAGCCGAGCTTGGGGATCTTGCCCGACACGGTCAGGCCCTCGCCCGGCTCGACCAGCACCACGCTCATCCCCGCGTGTGCCGGCTGGGCGGTGCGGTCGGTCTTGCAGAGCAGGCCGATGAGGCCGGAGTGCTGGGCGTTGGAGATCCAGGTCTTCGAGCCGGAGATGACCAGGTCGTCGCCGTCGGCGACGGCGTGGGTGCGCATGCCCTGCAGGTCGCTGCCGCCCGAGGGCTCGGTGAGCGCCATGGTCGCGCGGATGCGCCCCTCGGCCATCGCCGGCAGGTAGCGCTGCTGCTGGTCCTCGGTGCCGAAGGTCCGGATCAGGTAGGTGATGACCGAGTGCCCGCCGATGGCGCCGGCCAGGCTCATCCAGCCGCGGGCCAGCTCCTCGGTGACGCGGGCGAAGCACGCGGCGCTGACGTCGGAGCCGCCGTGCTCCACGGGGCCGAGGAGACCGAAGAAGCCGAGCTCCTTCATCTCCTCGATGAACTCCTCCGGGTACTGGTCGACCGACTCGAACTCGCGCACGCGGGGGGCGACCCGCTCGTCGACGAACTGCGCGACCAGGGCGACCATGTCCTGCTCGTCGGCTGTCAGGGAGCTCATGGCCGGGACACTATGTTGTGCGCCTATGACCGCCGCCACAGACCCGTCCCTGCCGCTCACCGGGATCACCGTGGTGGCGCTGGAGCAGGCGGTGGCCGCCCCGATCGCCACCCGGCACCTCGCTGACCTGGGCGCCCGGGTCATCAAGGTCGAGCGCGTCGGCGAGGGCGACTTCGCCCGCCACTACGACGGCGCGGTGCGCGGGATGGCGTCGCACTTCGTGTGGCTCAACCTGGGCAAGGAGTCGGTGGCGCTGGACCTGAAGTCCCCCGACGGCGTGGCCGCGGTGCGCGCCCTCGTCTCCCGGGCCGACGTCTTCCTGCAGAACCTCGCGCCCGGCGCGGCGGCCCGGCTGGGCCTGGACGGCGAGGCGCTGCGGGCGGCGGACCCGCGGCTCGTCGTCGTCAACATGTCCGGCTACGGCACCGACGGACCGCGGCGGGACCGCAAGGCCTACGACATGCTCATCCAGGCCGAGACCGGACTGGTGTCCGTGACCGGCACTCCCGAGACCGCCACCAAGACCGGCATCCCGACCTCCGACATCGCCGCCGGCCTGTACGCGTCCCAGTCGGTGCTGGCCGCGCTGTTCCGGCGGGAGCGCACCGGCGAGGGCGCCACCGTCGAGGTGTCGATGTTCGACGCGACAGCCGAGTGGCTGGGCCACCAGATGTACATGCAGATGTACGCCGACCGGCAGGTGCCGCGGATGGGCCTGAGCCACGCCGCGATCGCGCCCTACGACGCCTACCCGACCAAGGACGGGCAGATCCTGATCGGGGTGCAGAACGACCGGGGGTGGCAGGACCTCGTGACCAAGGTGTTCGACCGCCCGGACCTCGCCGACCACCCGCGGCTGCGCACGAACGTGCTGCGGGTGGCCCACCGCGAGGAGTGCGACGCGGTGGTCTCCACCGAGACCCAGCAGTGGTCGACCGCCGACCTCGACGCCCGCCTCGCGGAGGCCGGCGTGCCCGCGGCGCAGATCAACGAGCTGCAGGGCCTGATCGACCACCCCCAGCTCAGCGCCCGGGACCGGTGGCGCGAGGTGGACACTCCGGTCGGGCCGGTGCGCGCCATCCTGCCGCCGATGACGTTCACCGACGTGGAGCTGGCGATGGGCGCGGTCCCCGACCTCGGCGAGCACACCGCCGCCGTCCTGGCGGAGTTCGGCTACGACGACCAGACGGTGGAGCGACTGCTCGCCAGCGGCGTCGCCGGCCGGCCGGCGACGGAGTCCTAGGCGGAGCCGAAGCGGCGCTGGCGGGAGGCGTACTCCTCGCAGGCGGCCCACAGGTGCCGGCGGTCGAAGTCGGGCCACAGCGTGTCCAGGAAGACCATCTCCGCGTAGGCCGACTGCCACAGCAGGAAGTTGCTGGTGCGGTTCTCCCCGGAGCTGCGCACGAACAGGTCGACGTCGGGCATGTCCGGCTCGTCGAGGAACCGGGCGATCGTCTTCTCGTCGATCTTGTCCGGGTTCAGCCGGCCGGCGGCGACCTCGCGGCCGATGGCCGCGGCGGCGTCGGCGATCTCGGCCCGGCCGCCGTAGTTGACGCACATGGTGAGGGTGAGGACGTCGTTGTCCTTCGTGAGCTCCTCGGCGATCTCCAGCTCCTTGATCACCGAACGCCACAACCGGGGACGACGACCCGCCCAGCGCACCCGCACCCCGAGCTCGTGCATCTCGTCGCGGCGCCGGCGGATGACGTCGCGGTTGAACCCCATGAGGAAGCGCACCTCGTCGGGGCTGCGCCGCCAGTTCTCGGTGGAGAACGCGTAGGCGCTGATCGCGGTCACGCCGAGCTCGATGGCGCCCTCGACGCAGTCGAACAGCGAGGACTCCCCCGCCTCGTGCCCGGCGGTGCGGGGCAGCCCGCGCTGCTTGGCCCAGCGGCCGTTGCCGTCCATGACGATCGCGACGTGGCCGGGCACCTTGTCGGCGGGCAGCTGCGGCGGGCGCGCGCCGGAGGGGTGCGGGTTCGGCGGCCGGACGGCGCGCGTCACGCGCCGGTCCCGACGACGATCGGCGCGGCCGGCTGCACCACCGCGGGGCGGGCGTCGGACCGGTCGACCAGCGGCAGCGAGAGCGCAGCCCGCGCTCGAGGTGCCACTGCAGCATCGCGGCGACCAGGCCGCTGCTCTCGCGGCGGTTGATGCCCTGGCTGGCATCCGCGCGCGCCCAGTCGCCGGTCAGGAGGGCCTCCATGAGCTCGAGGGTGACCGGGCTCGGCATCGCCGAGCCGGTGGGCCGGCACGCCGGGCACACCGTGCCGCCGGCCGGGACGGAGAAGTGCCGGTGCGGGCCGACCTCACCGCAGCGGGCGCAGTCGCCCAGCGCGGGCTCCCAGCCGGCCACCGACATCGCGCGCAGCAGGAACGCGTCCAGCACCAGGCCGGGTGAGTGGGTGCGCTCGCCCAGCGTCCGCAGCGCACCGACGACGAGCAGGAACATCCGCAGCGCGGGCTCCTTCTCCTCGGCGGTGAGCCGGTCGGCGGTCTCCAGCACCGCGGTGCCGGCGGTGTACGCCGGGTAGTCGGTGACGACCTCCTGGCCGTAGGAGCGGATCGACTCGACCTGGCTCACGATGTCGAGGTTCCGGCCGGTGTAGAGCTGCAGGTCGACGTGGGTGAACGGCTCGAGCCGGGCACCGAACTTGCTCTTCGTGCGGCGCACCCCCTTGGCGACGGCGCGCACCTTGCCGGTGCGGCGGGTGAGGACCGTGACGATCCGGTCGGCCTCGCCCAGCTTCTGGGTGCGCAGCACGATGCCCTCGTCCCGGTACAGGGCCTTCGGGGTGTGCGCGCTCATCAGTAGCCCAGCCGGTTGAGCTTCTTCGGGTCGTCCTGCCACTCGCCGAGCACGGTGACGTGCAGGGCGAGGTGGACGCGGGCGTCGAGCAGCGTCTCCATGCCCACGCGCGCCTCGCTGCCGATCGCCTTGATGATCGACCCGCCCTTGCCCAGCAGCATCGGCTTCTGGCTGGCCCGCTCGCAGTGCAGCAGGGCGTGCACCTCGACCAGGTCGCGGCCGGCCTGCTTGGGGTCGGGCCGGCGGGTCATCTCCTCGATGGTGACCGCCAGCGAGTGCGGCACCTCCTGGAACACCTTCTCCAGCGCCGCCTCGCGGACCAGCTCGGCGAGCTGGCGCTCGACGTCCTCGTCGGTGGTCTGCTCTTCCGGGTACAGCGGCGGGCCCTCCGGCAGCAGGCCGATGAGCAGCTGCTCCAGCAGGTCGACCTGGTCGCCCTTCACCGCGCTGATCGGCACGATCTCGGCCGCCTCGACCAGCTGGCTGGCGGCGATCAGCTGCTCGGCGACCTGCTTCTTGCCGGTCGCGTCGGTCTTGGTCACCACCACGACGATCGGGGCCTTGATCTCGCGCAGCTGGCGGGCGATGAACTTGTCGCCGGTGCCCACGGGCTGGTCGGCCGGGACGCAGAACACCACCACGTCGACGTCGGAGAGCGTGTCCCGGACGACGTCGTTGAGCCGCTTGCCCAGCAGGCTCTTCGGCTTGTGCAGGCCCGGGGTGTCGACCAGCACGATCTGGCCCTCGGGCCGGTGCACCACGCCGCGGATGGCGTGCCGGGTGGTCTGCGGGCGGTTGCTGACGATGCCGACCTTCTCGCCGACCAGCGCGTTGGTCAGGGTGGTCTTGCCGGCGTTCGGGCGGCCCACCAGGGCGACGAAGCCGCTGCGGTGCGGCGTCTGCTCGGGTGTGCTCACCCGGACAGTCTCCCACCGACGGCTGACACCAGCGGCCGGCCCGGTCAGGCGGTGGTGCGCAGGGTGCCGTCGGGGCCGGCGAGGTGCACCGGCGCCGACGGCGTGAGGTCGCGGACGGCGGCGAGCCCCTCCTGCTCGACCGCGTCGGCTTCGGAGACGATCGCCGCGGCCTCGAGCCCCTCGACGCCGCTGGAGACGGCGGCGGCGACCGCGGCCTGCAGCGCCGACAGCTTCAGCGAGGGCAGCGCGACGCCCGCGGCGACGTAGGTGCGGCCGTCGGTGTCACGGACCGCGGCTCCCTCCGCCGCACCGGTGCGGGCGCGCGCGGAGCGGGCGAGGGTGACGAGCTTGGCGTCCTCGGGCTGCAGGTCGGGCACCGGATCAGCCTTCCACGCCGACGGCCGGCTCCTGGTCGCGGGTGGCGGCCCGGCCGCGGCTGTCGGTCTCCTCGTCGTCCTCCGGCGGCTCGACCCGGCAGACCAGCATCGTGTCGATCCGGTTGCGCCGGCCGCCGCTGCTCTCGGCGACCAGCCGCAGCCCGCCGATCTCGGCCGAGGCGCCCTCGATGGGCACCAGGCCCAGCTCGCGGGCGAGCAGGCCGCCGACGGTCTCGACGTCGTCGTCCTCGGGCAGCTCGACGCCGAACAGCGCGGCGAGGTCCTCCACGGGCAGGCGGGCGGTGACCCGCATGGAGCCGTCGGCCAGCTCCTCGACCGGCGGGCGCTGGACGGCGTCGTGCTCATCGGCGATCTCGCCGACGATCTCCTCGAGGATGTCCTCGATGGTGACCAGCCCGGCGAAGCCGCCGTACTCGTCGACCACGATCGCGATGTGGATGCGCCGGGCCTGCATGTCGCGCAGCAGCTCGTCGACCGGCTTGGACTCCGGCACGAACGCCGGGGTGCGCATCAGCTCCTCGACCCTGGGCCCGCGGCCGTCGCCGGCGTTCTGCGACCGGCGGACGAGGTCCTTGAGGTAGACCACGCCCACCACGTCGTCGACGTTCTCGCCGATGACCGGGATGCGGCTGAACCCGCTGCGCAGGGCCAGCGCGAGGGCCTGGCGGACGGTCTTGCCGCGCTCGATCCAGACGACGTCGGTGCGCGGCACCATGACCTCGCGGGCGATCGTGTCGCCGAGCTCGAACACCGAGTGGATCATGTTGCGCTCGCCGGACTCCACGACGCCGCGCTCCTCGGCCATGTCGACCAGCTCGCGCAGCTCCACCTCGGAGGAGAACGGGCCGTCGCGGAAGCCGCGTCCGGGCGTGATCATGTTGCCGACCAGGATGAGCAGGGTGGCGACCGGCCCGAGCACGCGGCCCAGGAAGCGGACGACGCCGGCGCTGGCCAGCGCCACGGAGTAGGCGTGCTGGCGGCCCAGGGTGCGCGGGCCGACGCCGATCAGCACGTAGCTGACGACGGTCATGATCCCGGCCGCGGTCAGCACGGTGCGCCAGCCGCCGCCCCAGGCGTCGTAGAGCAGGACGGTGCCCAGCACCGCGGCGACCATCTCGCAGGCGATGCGCAGCAGGAGCAGCAGCGACACGTGGCGGGCGCGCTCGCCGACGACCTCCTCGAGCGCGACGGCGCGCTTGGCACCTTCGCGCCGGAGCTCCTCGACCCGAGCCTTGGACACCCGCTGCAGGGCGGCGTCCATGGCTCCGAACAGGCCCGCGAGCGGGACCAGGCAGACCGCGATCACCAGGAGGACGACCGCACCCGAGCTCATCGGGGGTTCTGCCCCTTGTCGACCGCCTCGCCCGTCACGGGCTCCCGCGACGCCGAGCGCCAGGCCTCGATGAGCTGCGACTGGAGGCCGAACATCTCCTTCTCCTCGTCCGGCTCCATGTGGTCGTAGCCGAGCAGGTGCAGCACGCCGTGCGTGGCCAGCAGCACCAGCTCGTCGTCCATCGTGTGGCCGGCGGCGCGGGCCTGGCGGACGGCGACGGCGGGGCACAGCACGACGTCGCCGAGCAGCGCGGGACCCGGATCGGGGTCGTCCGGGCGGGCGGTGTCGAGCTCGTCCATGGGGAAGGCGAGGACGTCGGTCGGGCCCTTCTCCCCCATCCAGCGCTCGTGCAGGCTGCTCATGTACTCGACGTCGACGCAGAGGACCGAGAGCTCGGCCATCGGGTTGACGTCCATCTCGCCGAGCACGAAGCGGCAGATGCCGGCCAGCTCCGCCTCGTCGACGGCGATCTCGGACTCGTTGGACACCTCGACGGGCATCGGGTTCAGCTCCCCTGCCGGCGCGGCCGGGTCGGTCGTGCCGGCGCGCTGGCGGCCGGTCGGGTCGTGGTGGGCTGGCGGGCGGCGTCGAAGCGCTCGTAGGCGTCGACGATGTCGCCGACCAGCCGGTGCCGGACGACGTCGGTGCTGGTCAGCGTGGCGAAGTGCACGTCCTCGACCCCGTCGAGGATCTCGCGGACGATCTTCAGGCCGCTCTGCGCGCCCCCGGGCAGGTCCACCTGCGTGACGTCGCCGGTGACGACGATCTTCGAGCCGAACCCGAGCCGGGTCAGGAACATCTTCATCTGCTCGGCGGTGGTGTTCTGCGCCTCGTCGAGGATCACGAACGCGTCGTTGAGCGTGCGGCCGCGCATGTAGGCCAGCGGCGCGACCTCGATCGTGCCCGAGGCCATGAGCCGCGGGATCGACTCCGGGTCGACCATGTCGTGCAGCGCGTCGTAGAGCGGCCGCAGGTAGGGGTCGATCTTCTCGCTCAGCGTGCCGGGCAGGTAGCCCAGCCGCTCGCCGGCCTCGACCGCGGGGCGGGTCAGGATGATCCGGTTGACCTGCTTGGTCTGGAGCGCCTGCACCGCCTTGGCCATCGCGAGGTAGGTCTTGCCGGTACCGGCCGGGCCGATGCCGAAGACGATGGTGTGCTCGTCGATCGCGTCGACGTAGCGCTTCTGGTTCAGCGTCTTGGGCCGGATCGTGCGCCCGCGGCGGCTGATGATGTCGAGGCTGAGCACCTCGGCCGGCCGCTCGGACCCACCGCCCCGGAGCATGGCGATGACGCGGCGCACGGAGTCCGGGCGCAGCTGCTGACCGGTGCCGAGCAGCGCCAGCAGCTCGTCGAAGACGCGGACGGCGAAGGCGTTGTCGGCCGGCTGCCCGGTCACGGTGATCTCGTTGCCGCGCACGTGCACGTCGGCCTCGACCTCCGCCTCGACCAGGCGCAGCAGCTCGTCGGCGGAGCCGAGCAGGGCGACCATCGAGACCGACTCGGGGACGGCGATCGTGGCGCGGACCGGCGCCGGGTGGGCGGCGGTGGCGGTGTCGTCCACGGCAGCGGCCTGGGCCGATGCCTCACGGGACGTGGGAGCACCCTCGACGGGGACGTTCGGGGAGGTGTCGGGCAAGAACCCTCGACCCTGCCTTCCTGGCTGGGGAGTGGCGGACCGTTCGATGCTACCCGCGCGCGGCACCGCGAAGCGCCGATCGCCCGATGGGGTCAGCGCCCGGAGTACGTCGCCTTGCCGGGCCCGTCGGTGAGGAAGGAGCGCACCGCACCGCGCAGGTCCTCGGTGGCGAACAGCGCGCCCGACACCTCCGGGACCAGCGCGTCGGCGGCCCGGGCACCGTCCCGGACCGAGGTGGCGACCAGCCGCTTCGTCGCGGCGTGCGCGAGCGTCGGCCCCGCAGCGACCTGGTGGGCGTAGGCGCGGGCGGCCGCGGCGAAGCCGTCGTCCGGCAGCACCCGGTTGACCACGTTCCACCGCTCGAGGACGGCGGCCGGGTAGCGCTCGCCGGTGAACACCAGCTCGCGGGCCCGGGCCGCGCCGGCCCGCTCGGCCAGCCGCTGCGGGCCGCCCATCGACGGGGTGAGCCCGACGACGATCTCCACCAGCCCGAACGACGCCTTCTCGGCGGCCAGCAGGATGTCGCAGGCCAGGGAGAGCTCGAAGGCGGCCGTCAGCGTGAGCCCGTGCGCGGCGAACACCGTGGGCACCGGCAGGTCCTCCACGGTCTGCGCCACCCGCAGCAGCTGGGCCCACAGCTCGCCGCCCCGGCCGGCGGGATCCGGCCCCTCGGCGATGTCGCGGAAGAAGGTGACGTCGACGCCGCCGGAGACGACCTTGCCGCGCGCCTCGAACAGCACGGCCCGCGCCCGGTCGGTGCGCTGCGGGTCGGTGAGCGCGACCAGCTGGGTCACCACGGCGTCCAGCGCCTGGAACACCGCCGGGGTGAACAGGTTCAGCGGCGGGTTGTCGAGGACGACGACGGCGACGTCGCCGTCCCGCTCGATGCGGACGGGGGCGGCGGTCTGCTCGGTCACGCCCCCACCCTGTCACCCGCCGGCGTCAGCCGGGGGGCCACCCGAGGCCGCGGCCGCCGAGGACGTGCAGGTGGAGGTGGTCGACCGACTGCCCGGCCTGCGGCCCGGTGTTGGTGACGACGCGGTAGCCGGGCTCGTTGCCGCCGTCGGCGACCAGCCCCTCCTGGACGGCGACGGCGTGCGCGGCGTTCGCCACCTCCCCCAGCAGCGCGGGGTCGGCCGCCGCGAGGGCACCGAAGTTGCGGTGGTGCTCCTTGGGGATCACCAGCACGTGCGTGGGCGCCTGCGGGTTGATGTCCCGGAAGGCCAGCACGCGGTCGGTCGAGTGGACGACGTCGGCGGGGATCTCCCCGGCGACCATGCGGCAGAACAGGCAGTCGGACACGGTCCGCACCCTAGGGCCCGACCGGCCGCGCCCGCCCTCCGGAGCCCCCGGTTCCAGCCAGCCGGAACCCCTCGGCGTCCTTATGCTCGGACGCGTAACCGACGGGGGCCGGCAGCGGAGCCGGTGTCGGGACGGAGGACGTCATGTCCGGAACTGTCACCGCGGGGAGCTCGTCGAGCGGCCGCTCCCCCGCACCCCCGGCCGGCCGGCGGATGTCCCCGGCACAGGTCGGCATCTGGGCGCTGGTCGCCGCGGTCGGCGCCGTCTGCTGGGCGGTGCTGGCGCTGGCCCGCGGCGAGACCATCTCGGCGCTGTGGATCCTGTTCGCGGCGCTGTCCTCCTACGCCATCGCCTACCGCTTCTACGCGCGGTTCATCGTCCGGCGGGTGCTGGAGGCCGACGACACCCGCGCCACCCCCGCCGAGCGGCTGGAGAACGGCGTCGACTTCGACGTCACCGACCGTCGCGTCCTGTTCGGCCACCACTTCGCCGCGATCGCCGGGGCGGGCCCGCTGGTGGGGCCGGTGCTGGCCGCGCAGATGGGCTACCTGCCCGGCACGATCTGGATCATCGTCGGCGTCATCTTCGCCGGGGCCGTGCAGGACCTGACGGTGCTGTTCTTCTCCATGCGGCGCAACGGCAAGAGCCTGGGCCAGATGGTGCGCGAGGAGATCGGCGTCGTCGGCGGGGATCGCCGCGCTGATCGCCGTCTTCGCGATCATGATCATCATCCTGGCGGTGCTCGCGCTGATCGTGGTCAACGCGCTGGCCGAGTCGCCGTGGGGCGTCTTCTCCATCGCGCTGACCATCCCGATCGCGCTGTTCATGGGCTTCTACCTGCGGGTGCTGCGGCCCGGGCGGGTGCTGGAGGCCACCGGCATCGGCGTCGCCCTGCTGCTGCTGGCGATCATCGGCGGCGGCTGGATCGACGACACCGGCCTCGGCGACGCCCTCACCCTCTCCCGCGAGTGGCTGGTGCTCGCGCTGGTGGTCTACGGCTTCGTCGCCTCGGTGCTGCCGGTCTGGATGCTGCTCACCCCGCGCGACTACCTGTCGACCTTCATGAAGGTCGGCGTCATCGTGCTGCTGGCGATCGGGCTGCTCATCGCGCGGCCGGTGCTGCAGGCCGAGGCGGTCACCGACTTCGCCCGCGAGGGCACCGGGCCGGTGTTCGCCGGCTCGCTGTTCCCGTTCGTCTTCATCACCATCGCCTGCGGCGCGCTGTCGGGGTTCCACGCGCTCATCTCGTCCGGGACGACCCCGAAGATGGTGGCCAAGGAGAACCAGGTCCGGCTGATCGGCTACGGCGGGATGCTCATGGAGTCCTTCGTCGCGATCAGCGCGCTCATCGCCGCATGCGTGATCGACCAGGGGCTCTACTTCGCGATGAACGCCCCGGCCGGCGCCACCGGTGGCGACCCGGGCTCGGCGGCGGCGTTCATCGGCGGGCTGGGCTTCGACACCTCCGCCGACGACCTCGCGGCCGCCGCCGCGGCGGTGCAGGAACCGAGCCTGATCTCGCGCACCGGCGGCGCGCCGACCCTGGCCGTCGGGATCTCCGACATCTTCCACAACGCGTTCGGCGGCAACCTGCAGGCGTTCTGGTACCACTTCGCGATCATGTTCGAGGCGCTGTTCATCCTCACCGCCGTCGACGCCGGCACCCGCGTCGGGCGGTTCATGCTGCAGGACACGATCGGCAACGTCTGGAAGAAGTTCGGCGACCTCTCCTGGCGGCCGGGCAACGTGATGGCCAGCGCCGTCGTCGTCGGGCTCTGGGGCTATGTGCTCTACGTGGGCGTCACCGACCCGCTGGGCGGGGTGAACCAGCTCTTCCCGCTGTTCGGCATCGCCAACCAGCTGCTCGCGGCGATCGCGCTGACGCTGGTCACGGTGTTGCTGATCAAGCACGGGAAGCTGCGCTACGCCTGGGTGACGGCGGTCCCGCTGGTGTGGGACCTCGTGGTCACGATGACGGCGAGCTGGCAGAAGGTCTTCTCCGGCGACCCCGCCGTCGGGTACTTCGCGCAGCGCGCCCGCTACGCCGACGCCCGCGCCGCCGGGGAGCTGCTCGCCCCGGCGACCGACCGCGGGCAGATGGACCAGATCGTCTTCAACTCCACGCTCAACGGGATCCTGCAGGCGACGTTCGCGGTGCTGGTGCTCGTCGTCGTGGTGGACGCGGCCGTGGTCATCTCCCGCGCGCTGCGCGCCGGCGGCCGGCTGCCGACGACGGAGGAGCCGCACGTGCCCTCGACGCTGGTCGAACCGGCCGGCTTCTTCCCGACCGCGGAGGAGCGCGAGGCCGTCGCCGAGCACCGGCGGCTCGTCGGCGCCGGAGCCGGGCGGCCCGAGGCGGAGGAGAAGTGACCGTCCCGCTGGCCCGGGCCTGGCACGGCGTGCGCTGGTACCTGCGCGAGTTCACCGGCGAGGCCCGCTGGGACCGCTACCTCGAGCACTGCGCCGCGCACGGGCACGAGCCGATGAGCCGGCGCGCCTTCGAGCGGCTGCGCTCCGACGCGCTGGAGCGGAACCCGGTCACCCGCTGCTGCTGACGCCGTCGCCTGCGTCGTGTGCACGTTCCGGGCTGTCCAGCAGCCGGAGACCGCGGTACCCGCACAATCGCCGGGCCGCGACGGCGTAGGCGAGCCCGGCGAGGGCGGTTCCGGACCATCGCCGCCGCCCGGTCTCCGTCACCGGTCGATCGTCGCGGTGACCCCCGCCGGCAGCGAGCCGGAAGGCCACCCGTCACCTGACCGGGCGGCGTCCTCCCTCACCGCCGAGCGTCCTCCCTCACCGCACACCACGAGGGAGGACGCTCGACGATCAGGTCACCTGATCCCAGCGCGGGTGGCGGTCATGCCCAGCGGGTGCGGGCGGACAGCGCGGCGAGGGCGGCGGCGCCGGCGGTGGAGGTGCGGAGCACCTCGGGGCCCAGGCGCACCGGCTCGGCGCCCGCCGCGCGGAAGGCGACGACCTCGCCGTCGGTGATCCCGCCCTCCGGCCCGACGACGACGGCCACGGTGCCGGTCGAGGGCACGGTCAGCTCGGCGAGGGGACGGCGGGCCTGCTCGTGCAGCACCACCGCGAGCTCGACGTCGCCGAGCAGCCCGCACACCTCTCGGGTCGACATCGGCTCGGTCACCTCGGGCACCCGCGGCCGTCGGGACTGCTTGCTGGCCGCCCGCGCCGCCGCCCGCCACTTGGCGACGCCCTTGGCCACGCGGTCGTCGCGCCAGCGGGTGACGCAACGCGCCGCCGTCCACGGCACGATCCGGTCGACACCGAGCTCGGTGGCGAGGTCCACGGCCAGCGGCCCGCGGTCGCCCTTCGGCAGGGCCTGCACCAGCACGAACTCCGGCTGCGGCGCGGGCACCTCGAAGCGGGCGGTGACCGCCACCCGCAGCCCCTGCGCGGAGGCGGCGACGACCTCACCCTCGGCCACCGCACCCCGGCCGTCGCCGACGCGCACCCGCTCCCCCGGCTCCAGCCGCAGCACGTCGACGGCGTGCCGGCCCTCGGCGCCGTCGACGAGCACCTCGGCGGTGCCGGGCAGCTCGTCGAGGAGGAACAGCGGGGCGCCGTCGAGCTCCGGGCCGTCGGTGCTCATGGGACTCAGCGCCCGTGGAAGGCGTCGCGCACGCGCGAGAACAGCCCGCCCTGGGCCTCGCGGTTGGACTCGGGCTGGTCCTCGCCGCGCAGTGCCGCCAGCTCGCGCATCAGCCGCTCCTGCTCGCCGTCGAGCTTGGTGGGCGTGACGACGTCGACGTGCACCACCAGATTGCCGCGGCCGGTGGCCCGCAGCCGCGGAGCTCCGTGCGCCCGCAGCGTGAGGACGCTGCCGGACTGCGTGCCCGGCGCGATCGCCAGCTCCTCCTCGCCGTCGAGCGTCTTGAGGTTGAGCGTGGTGCCCAGCGCGGCGGAGGTCATGGGCAGGGTGACGCGGCAGTGCAGGTCCTCGCCGTCCCGGGTGAAGACGTCGTGCGGCCGCTCGTGCACCTCGACGTAGAGGTCGCCGGCCGGGCCGCCGCCGGGGCCGACCTCGCCCTGGCCGGTCAGCCGGATGCGCATGCCGTCCTCGACGCCGGCGGGCACCTTCACCGAGATGGTGCGGCGGGCCCGCACGCGGCCGTCGCCGGCGCACTTCGCGCACGGCTCGGGGATGACCTGGCCGGTGCCCGAGCAGGTCGGGCAGGGGCGGCTGGTCATCACCTGGCCGAGGAAGCTGCGCTGCACGCTCTGCACCTCGCCGCGGCCGGAGCAGGTCGTGCAGGTGGTGACGTGCGTGCCGGGGGCGGTGCCCGCGCCGGCGCAGACGTCGCAGAGGACGGCGGTGTCGACGGTGAGCTCCTTGACGGTGCCGAACACCGCCTCGTCCAGCTCGAGCTCGACGGGGATGAGCGCGTCCCGGCCGGCCCGGGTGCGGCCGCGCGGGCCGCGGGTGGTGGCCCCGCCGAAGAAGGCGTCCATGATGTCGCCCAGGCCGCCACCGAAGCCGGCGCCGCCGAACCCGTTGCCCTCGCCGCCGCCGGTCTCGAACGGGTCGCCGCCGAGGTCGACGATCCGGCGCTTCTCCGGGTCGGTGAGCGCCTCGTAGGCGCGGGTGACCTCCTGGAAGCGCTCCTTGGCCTCCGGGTCCGGGTTGACGTCGGGGTGCAGGTCCCGCGCCAGCCGCCGGTAGGCGCGCTTGATGTCGGAGTCGCTGGCCTCGCGGGCCAGGCCCAGGACGCCGAAGTAGTCGGTTGCCATCGAGTGTGTCGTCCTCAGCTCTCGGCCAGGATCTGGCCGACGTAGCGGGCCACGGCGCGAACCGCGGCCATGTTCGTGGGGTAGTCCATGCGGGTCGGGCCGACGATGCCCAGGCCGCCCAGCGCCCGGTCCGGGGAGCCGTAGCCGACGGTGACCAGCGAGGCGCCGGTCAGCGCCTCATGGGCGTTCTCCTCGCCGATGCGCACCAGCACGGTGCCGGCGTCGACCTCGCTGATCAGGCGGAGCACGACGACCTGCTCCTCGAGCGCCTCCAGCAGCGGGCTGACGGTGCCCTGGAAGTCCAGGGCACTGCCCCGGGCCAGGTTCGCCGTCCCGCCGATGACCAGCCTGTCCTCGCTGGGCTCGACGAGTGTCTCCAGCAGCGTGGAGCTGACCGTGGCGACCAGGCCGCGCAGGTGCTGCGGCGCGGTCTCCAGCAGGTCGGGCACCTTGTCCCCGGCCTCGGTGAGCTTGACGCCGCTGAACGCGGAGTTGAGCAGCGTGCGCAGTTCGGCGACCGCGCCGGCGTCGGTGTCGACCGGGACGTCGACGACCCGCTGCTCGACGCGGCCGGTGTCGGTGATGAGCACCAGCATGAGCCGGGCGGCACCGACCTGCACCACCTCGAGGTGGCGCACCGCGCTGCGGGACAGCGTCGGGTACTGGACGACGGCGACCTGGCGGGTGAGCTGCGCGAGCAGCCGGACGGTGCGACCCAGCACGTCGTGCAGGTCGACGGCGCCGTCGAGGAACCGCTCGATGGCCCGCCGCTCGGCCACCGACAGCGGCTTGACCGCCGAGAGCCGGTCGACGAAGAGCCGGTAGCCCTTGTCGGTGGGCACCCGGCCGGCGCTGGTGTGCGGCTGGGTGATGTAGCCCTGCTCCTCCAGCACCGCCATGTCGTTGCGGATCGTCGCCGGGGAGACGCCCAGGTCGTGCCGGTCGGCCAGCGCCTTGCTGCCCACCGGGTCGTTGGTCGAGACGTAGTCCTGGACGATCGCCCGGAGGACCTCCAGGCGGCGTTCGTCGTGCGCCACGAGACACCTCCCCGTACCGGTCGGCCCACCGCGCGCGGGAACCGCGGGCTGCTACCCGGGGCCGGTTCCTGCTGGCACTCGCACGGTGGGAGTGCCAAGCCAGCATACGACCGCCGGGCGCCGTCGTCGCGTGGCTCGCGGTCCGCCCGGGCAGGCCGAGGGCGCGACGCCCGGCACCCCCGGCCGATAGGGTGGAGCGGTCGGCGCCCGGCGGACAGAGAGCGGAGACGGTCCCCCTGATCTTCAAGGCGGTTCGAGACGGGCGCCCCTACCCCGAGCACGGGTTGTCCGCCCGTGACTGGGCGATGATCCCGCCCCGCCAGGTGCGCATGGACACGCTGACGACGACGAAGCGGCAGCTGGCCCTGGACACGCTCCTGGCCGACGACTCCACCTTCTACGGCGACCTGTTTCCGCACGCCGTCCAGTGGCACGGCGAGCTGTACCTGGAGGACGGCCTGCACCGGGCGCTGCGCGCTGCGCTCCAGCAGCGCAACGTCATCCACGTCCGGGTGCTGGACCTGGACGCCCTCAGCCCGGTGCAGGCGACCGGCCCGTCCACCGAGGCCATCCCGGCCCAGCCGCCCGTCCCCGGGTCGCGCCGCGGCTGAGCCGCTCAGGCCGGCGGGACCACGTCCGCCCGGCCGGTGTGGTCGGCCGGGTCGACCGGGTCCTCCGCCACGGCCCGGAGGTGGGCGACGTCCTCGACGTGCAGCTCGGGCTCCCGCTCCACCATGTCCAGGAGCAGGCGCAGCTGGCGCCGCAGCTCGGGCAGCGCGTCGGTCCGGCCCGCCTCCTCCAGGTGCAGCACCAGCATCCGCAGCACGCGGGCCAGCGCGGCGACCACCTGGTGCTGGGGAGCCGCGGCCTGGCGGAGCTGCTCGAAGCCGTGGGTGACGTACTCCGCCGCGCTCAGCTCCCACGGGCGGACCAGGCGCCGCCCGTCCGGGCCCGCCACCACCGGCTGCGGCAGCTCGGCGGGCAGCAGCCGGCGCAGCAGGCTGCCGATCCGCAGGATCACCTCGACCGCTGTCGTCGGGTCGTTGACCGCCGGGCTGAGCGCCCGCAGCCCGATGTCGACCAGCTGCCGCAACGCGAAGTCGACGTCGTCCTGCATCGTGCGGACGTCGCCGACGAGGACGCTCGCCTGCACCCGGGCCTCGACCCGCTCCGGCCGCTCCGGACGCGGCCAGACGTGCGCCAGCGGCTCGCCCTCGTGGATGTAGGCACCGACCCGCGTCTCCAGCCGGATGGTCGCGCCGACGGGCAACGCCCGGAGCAGCCGGTCGACCGGCGCCTGGGTCACCCAGCCGTCCGCGGCGGCGAACACCGTCAGCCCGGGCTCGGCTGCCGGCACGGCGTCCTCCTCCGGGCGTTCGGCGGCAGTCCGGCGCGCGACGGCCGCCAGCACCGCCTCGGCCTCGCCGGTGATCCGCCGCACCACCTCGCCGACCTGCATCCCGTGAGCCAGGTGGTCGAGGTAGGCCACGATGAGCAGCACCGTGACGACGGTCAGGACGACGGCCACGGTGACCGGCACCGGTGCGGCCGTCTCCTCCTCGGGCCCGCTCACCACGCGCAGGGTGAGCACGCTGTAGACGAAGGTCGCGACCAGCGACCCGATCACCACCTGCGCCAGGCGGTCCCGGATGAACGACCGCATGACGCGCGGCGAGAACTGGCTGCTCGCCAGCTGCAGGCTCACCACCGTCAGCGAGAACACCACGCCGGCGGTGGTGATCATCGCGCCGGCCACCGTGCTCAGCAGCCAGGTGGCCGTGTTGTTGCTCATGTGCAGCGTGAACGGCGGATCACCGCCGTCGCCGGTGGCGCGGTCGAGGGCACGGGTGCCCTCGGCGAGCAGCACGCCACCGACGACGATCAGCGCCGGGAGGAGGAACAGGCTCTCCCGGAAGCGGTACCCGACCGAGGCCAGCCGGAGCACCGGCACCGGTCGCAGGGGTCGGCGCATCCTCAGCGCAGCGGGTCGAACGGCCGGAGCACCTCCGGCGTCTCGCCCTTGAGCACGGCCTCGGCGAGGAGCATGCCGGTGACCGGGCCGAGCGCGATCCCCCACATCCCGTGCCCGCCGGCGACGAACACCCGCTCGGACGACGTGCGCCCGATCAGCGGCAGCCCGTCACCGGTGACCGGCCGGGAGCCGACCCACTCGTCCTGCCGGTCGTCGAGGTCGACCCCGGCGAGGAACGGCCGGACGGCGTCCACGACGGCGTCGATCCGGCGGGCGTCCAGCGGCGCGTCGGGACGGCGGAACTCCATCATCCCGGCGACCCGCAGCCGGTCGCCCAGCGGCGTGACCGCCACCCGTTGCTGCGGGAAGTACAGCGGGCCGCCGGGCATCCGCTCGACCGGCACGCTGAAGCTGTAACCGCGGCCGGCCTGCACCGGCTCGCGCACGCCGAACCGCCGGGTCAGCCGCTCCGACCAGGCTCCGGTCGCGACGATGACGGCGTCGTGCCGGCGCTCCCGGTCCCCCAGGTCGAGGACGACGCCCTGCGGGGTCTCCCGGACGCTGCGGACGCCCGAGCCCTCGAGGACCTCTCCCCCGCGAGCCCGCACCGAGGCCGCGAGCGCGCCGACGAACTCCGGTGGGTGCAGGTACCGCTGGCCGTAGAGCTGCACGCCGGCCCCGACCCGGTCGGTGAGCACCGGCTCGAGGGCGCGCGCCTGCTCGCCGGTCAGCTGCCCGAAGACGACCTCGGACTGGCCGCTGTCCCGGATGGCCTGCAGCTCGGCGAGCAGGCCGGAGCGCTCCCGCTCGGTGCGGTAGAGCGCCAGGAAGGGCGAGGCGCGGTGGGTGACCGCCTCCACCCCGCCGGCGGCGAGGGCGTCGAAGGCCTCCAGCGCCCGCTCGTTGAGCGGCACGTAGGCGGTCATGCCCCGGCGCGCCACCGGCCGGGCGTGCTGTTCCGGGCGAACCGGGCGAGGAACCGCAGCAGCCGGGCGTCGGCTCGCGGCGGCACGTAGACCGGAGACCGCGGGCTCAGCACGGCGCGCAGGCCGTAGCGGAGCACCGCGGGTTCCGGCAGCGGCGCGGTCAGGCTCGGGGTGAGCCAGCCGGCGTTGCCCCACGAGGCGCCGGCCGCCACGACGTCCTGCTCGTAGACGGTGACCTCCGCGCCGCTCTCCTGCAGGAACCAGGCGGTGGCCAGGCCGACCATCCCGGCGCCCACGACGGCGACGGACCGGGGGTGGACCGACATGGTCGCGCTCCCTCCTCCACCGCCGGGTCAGCGCCGGTCGGTGCAGGCGACGCAGGCCCCGGCGTAGGGGCGCAGCTCGAGCCGCTCCTCGGGGATGCCGGCGCCGCAGTGGACGCAGGAGCCGTAGGTGCCGTCGGTGATCCGGGCGAGCGCCTCGTCGATGGCGGTGATGGTCTCCTGCAGGGAGGCGCTGCGGCGCAGCGCGACCGGGTCGGGAACCGACTGGGCGCACTCCTCCAGCGCGGCCTCGCGCTGGCGGACGCAGTCACCGCGCTGGTCCTCGAGCAGGGTGCGGAAGGCGCCCCAGCGGGCGTCGTCGGCGGACAGGTCGCGGGTGTCGAGCGTGCTGGTCATCAGAATTCCTCAGGGGTACGCAGAAAGACGCGGTCACCCGGTGGGTGCGCGTCAGGACAGGGGTGCGGCGGCGACTCGCGGGAGCGGGTCAGGCGAGCTGCGGCGGGGCCCTGTCCTGGCTGCGGCGGAGCACGTCCAGCCCGCGCAGCCCTCGGGCCCGGCGGTTCAGCGCCAGGGCCAGCAGCATGCCGCCGGTCAGCGCGGGCGCGGCGCCGGTGGTGGGAACGCCCGGCGGGGAGCTCGGGGCGGCAGCGGACGCGAGCGCGTGCACACCGACCACCTCCTCACCCGCGGCGCCGTTGCCGGCGGAGTCACCTGGAAAACGGACACCATAGTGCAGGAACGCCGACCGTGCGCCGGATTTCCGCGCGGGGTCAGTCGGTGAGGTCGCGGACCAGCGCGTCGGCCAGCAGCCGGCCGGGATCGGTGAGCACCGCGCGGCCCGCCGCGTGCGCGTCCGGGTCCAGCAACCCGCGGGTGACGGCGTCGGCCGCCCGGCGCCGGCCCAGCTCGCTCAACAGGGTCAGCGGCAGGCCCTCGCGCAGCCGCAGGCCGAGCATCACGGTCTCCAGGGCGCGGTCGTCGTCGTCGAGCAGCTCGGCATCGGCGTGCGGGCTCTCGCCGCTCGCCAGCCGGTCGGCGTACGCGGCCGGGTGCTTGACGTTCCACCAGCGCAGCCCGCCGACGTGGCTGTGCGCGCCGGGGCCGACGCCCCACCAGTTGGCGTTGGCCCAGTACAGCTCGTTGTGCCGGCAGCGGGCGGCCTCCGAGGTGGCCCAGTTGGACACCTCGTACCAGTCGAAGCCGGCGCGGCGCAGGGTCGCGTCGGCCAGCTCGTAGCGGTCGGCGAGGACGTCGTCATCGGGCATCGGGAGCTCGCCGCGGCTGATCCGCCGGGCCAGCCGGGTGCCCTCCTCGACGATCAGCGCGTAGGCGCTGACGTGGTCGACCGGCGCGGCGAGGACGGCGTCCAGCGAGGTCGCCCAGTCGGCGTCGGTCTCGCCGGGGGTGCCGTAGATGAGGTCGAGGTTGACGTGCTCGAACCCCGCGGCGCGGGCGTCGTGCGCGGCCTGCACCGCCCGGCCGGGGGTGTGCCGCCGGTCGAGGACGGCGAGGACGTGCTCGGCGGCGGACTGCATGCCGAGGCTGACCCGGGTGAACCCGCCCTCGCGCAGCTGCGCCAGGTAGCCGCGGTCCACGGTCTCGGGGTTGGCCTCGGTGGTGATCTCGACGTCGTCGGCCACCGGGAACAGGCGGCGCACCTCGGCCAGGACGGCGGTCAGGTCGGTGGCGGGCAGCAGCGTGGGGGTGCCGCCGCCGACGAAGACGGTGGAGACCGTCGGCAGGTCCGGGCCCAGGACGCGGGCGGCCCGGCGCAGCTCGTCGATCGCCGTCCCCGCGTACTCCGCCCGGTTGGCGCCGGGGCCGAGCTCGTCGGAGGTGTAGGTGTTGAAGTCGCAGTAGCCGCAGCGCGTGGCGCAGAACGGCACGTGCACGTAGAGGCCGAACGGCGTGCTCGCCAGGCCGTCGCGGGCGGACTCCGGCAGCTCGAGCGGGGGCACGGCGCGCTCGACGAGGGGCAGGACGGTGTTCATCTGCTCCCAGTGTGCCGCGCCGGGGCGGCGGCGCGGCAGGATGCGGCTGTGACCCACGACCGAGTGATCCAGGTGTCCGTGTCCGCCGGCGTCGCGACGCTCACCCTCGACTCCCCGGAGAACCGCAACGCGCTGTCCCGGGCGCTGCGCGGGCAGCTGCGCCAGGCGCTCACCGACGCGCTCGCCGACGACGCCGTCCGCGTCGTCGTGCTGGACCACACCGGCCGGGTCTTCTGCTCCGGCATGGACCTCGCCGAGGCCGCCGGCGGCTCGTCGCAGGAGCAGGGCGTCAACGAGTTCCCCGAGCTGCTCCGGCTGATCTGGTCCTCCCCCAAGCCGGTCGTCGCGGTCGTGCGCGGTCCGGCGCGCGCCGGTGGGGTCGGCCTGGTCGCCGCCTGCGACGTCGTCGTCGCCGCCTCCTCGGCGAGCTTCGCCTTCTCCGAGGTCCGCCTCGGGCTCGTGCCGGCGGTCATCTCGGCCGTCGTGCTGCCGCGGATGACGCCGCACGTGGCGCACCGGTTGATGCTCACCGGCGAGGTCTTCGACGCCGCGGCCGCCGCCGCGGGCGGGCTGGTCGACCTGGTCGCCGAACCCGACGAGCTCGACGCCGTCGTCGCCGGGCAGCTGACCGCGCTCGCCGCCGGCGCCCCCGTCGCCCTGGCCGAGACCAAGCGGATGCTGCGGGCCCGGCAGCCCGAGCTGGAGTTCGGCGAGCTGCTGACGCTGTCCGCGCGGTTCTTCGCCGGCGAGGAGGGCCAGGAGGGGATCGCGTCGTTCCGCGAGAAGCGCCCGGCCCGCTGGGTGCCGGCGGCCGAGCAGGGCAGCTAGCGCAGCCGCGCCACCCCCGGGCCGGCGAGCCGGTCCCGCACGGCGGCGGTGCGTCCGGTGAGCACCAGGAGCAGCGCCTCGATCGGGGCCTCGACGATGTCGCCCTCGCCGGCCGACCAGTCGGCGTCGGTGGCGACCAACCGCACGCCCCGCACCCGGGGGAACGTCGTGGACATCGGCCAGGGCATGGTCCACACCCGCGTCGCAGCCGGAACGGCCGCGGCGACCGGCATGTGCCGTTCCCGGCCCAGCGGGACGGCGACGTCCTGCCCGTGCACCAGGACGTCGAGCAGCGGCTCCATCGGCGTGACCCCCGGCGCCCGGCGCCGGGATCCCACCATCGCGCGGATCTCCGCCGTCAGCTGCTCCGGTGGCGCGACCGCGTGCCGGACCGCGCTGTCGTGGATCATCCGCGGCAGGCTGCCCCGCGCGCGGACGAGGTCGAGGGTCGCGCGCCCGGGACCGGTCTGCGCCAGCGCCAGGTGCGCGACGACGTCGCGCACCCGCCAGCCGGCGCAGAGCGACGGGTGCGCCCACTCGTCGGGTGACAGGTCGTCGAGCAGGCCCGCGAGGTCCGCCCGCTCGGCGTCGATGGTGGCCCACACGGCGTCGGTGGGCAGGGTGTCGATCGGTCGCTGGTCCATGGCGCACTCCGCGGGAACCCGTACGATGATCGAACCAAGATAGTTCGGACTTCTGACCATCGTCAAGAACGGGGAGCGCCGTGGCCGAGTCGGGTGCGGACACCGAGGAGCTCAACGTCGGCCTGCTGCTGTTCCTCCCCTACCGCGCGATGGAGAACCGCATCTTCGCCGCGCTGGCGCAGGCCGGCTTCGACGACTTCACCCTCGCCCAGGCGCGGGTGATGCAGCGGATCGGACCCGACGGCACCCGGCTGACCGAGCTCGCCGAGGCGGCGCAGGTGACCAAGCAGACCGCCAGCCACCTGGTCGACCAGCTCGAGCGGACCGGCTACGTGCGGCGCACCCCGGACCCGACCGACGCCCGCGCCCGCCTGGTCCGCCTGGCCGAGCGCGGCACCGCCGCCCAGCCGGTCGCCGCCGCCGTCGTGGCCGAGGTCGAGGCCGGGTGGCGGGCGCACTTGGGCGAGCGACGGTGGCGGCAGCTGCGGGCGGCGCTGACCGACCTGCGCGAGATCACCGACCCCTACCGCTGAGGTCAGCGCAGCCGGCGGGTGTTGTCCGGCAACCGCGCGGTGATCCCCTGCGCGTCGAGCCACTCCATGAGCGGCACGGCGACGCGGCGACTGGTCCCCCACGCCTGGCGGGCCTGGCTGAGGGTGAACGGCTGCGGCAGCGCGGCCAGCCGGGCGCGCGCGACCTCGGCGATGCCCGGCGCCAGGTACACGCCCTCGGCGATCCGGACCAGCTGCCCGCTGCGCACCGCCGCGGCCAGCTCGCGCGGACCCAGCGCCGCGGCGGCCAGCTCGGGCACCTCGGGTGCGGCGAACGGGTCGTCGGCCAGCCGGGCGCGGACGGTGTCCACGGCGCGCTGCACCTCCGGGGGCAGCTCGGCCCCGGCGTCGGCGACCCGGCCGTCGCGCAGCGCCAGCGGCGGGCGCACCAGGGCGCGCACCAGCTCGACGTCGGGCAGCTCCAGGGCGCGACGCACGACGTCCACCGGCGGGCCCGGCTCCAGCGGGCGCAGCCGGCGGTAGCGAGCGACGACGTCGGGCACCCGGTCGGCCAGCGTTCCGGCGAGCTCGGCCGCGAGCAGCCACGGGCCGTGCTCGACCGCCTCCGCGGGGAGGGTCCAGCCCATGGCGGTGAACTCGGCGGTGCGGACGATCCCGCGCCGGGCCAGCTCCGCGGCCGCGCCGTCGGCGCCCGCGGGCCGCGCGGCGAGCTCCGCCGCCCGCGCCCGGGCCGCGCCGCGTCGGCGCAGTTCCGGCGGGTCGACGTCCCGCACGTCGGCACCCAGCACCCGCCGGGCGCCGGGGTCGCGCAGGATCAGCCGGTCGCCGATCCGCAGCGGGAGGGCGGCGTCCAGGCGCAGTCGCACGACGGCGCCGTCGAGCGGGCGCACCCGGGCGCCGACCGTCGCGGAGCCGACGTGCACCACCGCCTCGCCGGGGAGCCGGCCCTCGGGAGCGCCGACCAGCGTCACGTCGACCTCGGTGGTGCTGCGGAAGGCACCCGGGGTCAACAGCGCGTCGCCGCGGCGGATCTCCTCGACCGCGATCCCGCGCAGGTTCAGGGCGACGCGGGCGGTGGCCTGTGCCCGCTCGACCGGTCGGCCGAGGGACTGCACGCCGCGGACGACGACGTCGCGGTCCCCCAGCCGCAGCCGGTCCTCCGGGGCCACCGTCCCGCCGGCGAGCGTGCCGGTGACCACCGTGCCGGCCCCCTTGATGGTGAAGGCGCGGTCGATCCAGAGCCGCACCGGCGCCGCGGTGTCCGGCGCGGGCAGCCCGGCGAGCAACTGCTCCAGCGCGGCGGAGAGCTCCGGCAGGCCGGACCCGGTGAGGGCGCTGACCGCGAGCCCGGGCACCGCGCCCATCGACGTCGCCGCGAGCCGCTCCGTGGCGTCGGCGAGCACCGGGGCGGGGTCGGCGAGGTCGGACTTCGTGACCGCGAGCAGCGCGTGCCGCACCCCGAGCGCGTCCAGCACGGCGACGTGCTCCTCGGTCTGCGCCGACCACCCGTCGTCCGCCGCGACCACCAGCAGCGCGGCCGGCACCGGGCCGATCCCGGCCAGCATGTTGCCGATGAACCGCTCGTGCCCCGGCACGTCGACGACGGCGACCGTGCGCCCCGAGGGCAGGTCGGTCCAGGCGAACCCGAGGTCGATGGTCAGGCCGCGGCGGCGCTCCTCGGCCCAGCGGTCGGGCTCCATCCCGGTCAGCGCGCGCACCAGCGCGGACTTGCCGTGGTCGACGTGCCCGGGCCGTGGCGATCACGTCCACCGCCGGGCCACCTCCAGCACGGCGCCGACCAGGGCGTCGTCGTCGGCGGGGAGCAGGCTGCGCAGGTTGAGCAGCGTGCGGTCCTCCTCCACGTAGCCGACCACCGGCACGGTCGCCCGACGCAGCGGTTCGGCGAACCCGTCGGGCAGCGAGACCGCGACGCCGGGCAACGGGTGCTCGGGGGCTCCTCCCCCGCCGACGCGGCCGGGGGCGTCCACGACGCGTGCGTCGACGCCGGCGGCGGCGAGCCGCCCGGCCACCGCCGTGGCGCGGGTGCGCAGCTCCTCGACCCCGGTCTCCAGCAGCTGCCGGACCGGCGGCGTCGGGCCGCGCAGCGTCGCCTCCAGGGCGGCGAGGGTGGTCTTGTCGACCCGGAGCGCGCGGTAGAGCGGGTGCCGGCGCAACCGCTGGACGAGGTCGGCCCGCCCGAGCACGAGCCCCGCCTGCGGCCCGCCGAGCAGCTTGTCCCCGCTGGCCAGCACGAGGTCCGCACCGGCGGCGAGGGTCGACTGGAGGTCGGGCTCGTCCGGCAGCAGCGGGTGGGCGCGGAGCAGGCCCGAGCCGACGTCGGCGACGAGCGGCACCCCGGTGCCGGCCAGCGCCGCGGCCAGCTCGCCCACGTCGGCCGACCGCGTGAAGCCGCGGACGACGAAGTTGGAGGGGTGGACCTTGAGCACGGCACCGGTGTCCGGCGAGAGCGCGGCGCGGTAGTCCTCGACGGTGACCCGGTTGGTCGTCCCGACCTCGCGCAGGCGGGCGCCGGTGGACTGGAGCAGGTCGGGGATGCGGAAGCCGTCGCCGATCTCGACCAGCTCGCCACGCGCGAGGACCAGCTCGCGGCCCTGCCCGAGCGCGGTGGCGACCAGCGCCAGCGCCGCGGCGCAGTTGCCGACGACGAGCGCGGCCTCCGCGGCGGGGACGGCGTCCAGCAGGGCGCCCAGGGCCGCCTCCCCGCGCGGGCCGCGCCGCCCGGTGGCCAGGTCGAGCTCGACGTCGGTGGTGCCCGCGGCGGCGGCGATCGCCTCGACCGCGGCCGCGGAGAGCGGCGCCCGCCCGAGGTTGGTGTGCACGAGCACCCCGGTGGCGTTGAGGACCGGGCGCAGGCTGCCGGCCGTGGTCGGCAGGTCGTCGAGGACGGCGGGCACCGCCCGCTCGGGCGCCAGCGCACCGGTGCGGATGCGCTGCTGGACGCGGGCGACGGCGTCCTTCACCAGCGCCCGGCCCAGCCGCTGCTCGGCGGCGCGGAGCGCCGGGTCGGCCAGCAACGCGTCGGTGCGCGGCACCGCGCGCCGCGGGTCGTCGGTGCGCGCGTCGTCGGACATCGCTCCGCAGCGTAGGCGGGCGAGGAGGTGTGGCGGAGGCGGACGGGAATCGAACCCGCCTGGCCGAGCTGCTCGGCCACGTCGGCTTTAGAGGCCGCGGGGGTCACCAGACACCCTGACGCCTCCGCCGGGCAGCCTACGGGCCGGGACCCCGGAAAAAGTGTCGGAGGTCGCTGCCAGCATCCCGACCGTGAACCGCACCGAGTCCCGCTCCCCCGCGCTCCTGCCGCCGGTGACCCTCACCCCTGAGGAGGCGGCCGCCGTCGCCGTGGCGCTCACCGCCCGGCCCGAGGGCCCCTTCGCCGAGGCCGGCCGCGGCGCGCTGGAGAAGGTCCTCGCCGCGCTGGAGCCCGACCCGCAACGGCGGGCGGAGCTGCGGGCGGCCGGCGAGCGCTCGCGGCACCCCGCCGGCCGGGCCCGACGCGCCCAGCCGGAGCAGCCGGTCCCGCCGCGGCTGGTGCTGCTGCCGGGTGGGCGGGCCTGACCGGCGGCCCGGCGGGTCGTCCGCGACTACGGTCGGTGGCGTGACGATCGCGCCTGCCATCCGGCTCACCCAGTTCGCGCACGGCGGCGGGTGCGCCTGCAAGATCCCGCCCGGCGAGCTTGAGTCCGTCGTCGCCGGGCTCACCGACCGCGGCCCCGCGGATCCCGCTGCCGAGCTCGTGGTCGGCCTGGACGACGGGGACGACGCCGCTGTGGTGCGGATCGCCGGCGGCCAGGGCCTGGTGCTGACCACCGACTTCTTCACCCCCGTCGTGGACGACGCGTACACCTTTGGCCGGATCGCCGCGGCCAACGCGCTCTCCGACGTCTACGCCATGGGCGGCACCCCGGTCGTCGCGGTGAACCTGCTGGGCTGGCCGCGCGACGTGCTGCCGGCCGAGCTGGCCGCCGAGGTGCTGCGCGGCGGCCTCGAGGTGGCGCACGAGGCCGGCTGCCACGTCGGCGGCGGGCACTCGATCGACGACCCGGAGCCGAAGTACGGCATGGCCGTCACCGGCGTGGTCGACGTCGACCGGATCATCACCAACTCCGGCGCGGTCGCCGGCACCCCGCTCAGCCTCACCAAGCCGCTGGGCGTCGGGGTGCTCAACAGCCGGATGAAGGCCACCGGCGAGGTGTCGGAGGAGGCGGTCGCCTCGATGACCGCGCTCAACCGCGAGGCCGGGCAGGCCGCGGTCGCCGCCGGCATCCGGGCGGGCACCGACGTGACCGGGTTCGGCCTGCTCGGGCACCTCTACAAGATGGCCCGCGCCAGCGGCGTCACCGCTGTCGTGGACGCCGCCGCCGTCCCCTACCTGGCCGGGGCCCGGCAGGCGCTGGCCGACGGCTTCGTCTCCGGAGGCACCCGGCGCAACCTGGACTGGGTCCGCCCGCACACCGACCTGTCCGCGGTGACCGAGGACGAGGCGCTGCTGCTCGCCGACGCGCAGACATCCGGTGGCCTGCTGCTCGGCGGCGAGGTGCCCGGCGCCCCGGTGATCGGGGAGTTCGTGCCCCGCGGGGAGCACGTGGTGGTCATCCGGGGCTAGCCCCAGAAGGCGCGGGCCGCCTCGATCGTGGTGGCGGCCTGGGCCCGGCCGGCGCGGGCCGAGGGCTCGCGGGTCGCCGGGTCCAGCACGTTGCTGCCGAAGGCGGCCAGCGAGGCCTCGTCGGCGGTGACCACGAGCACCTCGGCCTCCTTCTCCAGGATCTCGATCTCCCGGTCGAGGCCGGGCCCGAGCAGGCCACCGGGCATGCCGCGGGTCGGGGTCACGATCAGCACCTTCTCGCAGCCGGCGGCCAGGTCGGCGTTGGTGACCGAGCGCATCCCGCCGTCCATCAGCCGGCGGCCGTCCACGGTGACCGGCGGCCAGACGCCGGGGACCGCGCAGCTGGCGGTGACCGCGTCGAGCAGCCGCACGCCCGAGGTCGAGTCGAACGGCAGGAACTCGCCGTCGGCGGTGTCGACGGCGGTGATCACCAGCCGGCCGGAGGGCCACTCGGGGTCGCCGATCCGGCCCTCGATGATGGCCCGGCGCTCCGCCTCGGGGACGGCGTCGATCGAGAGGGCCACCGCGCCGAGGCGGGCCCGTGCGTCCTGCTCCCCCGTCGCGCCCTTCATCGCGTCGGCGAAGACGGTCATCGCCGACACCCCGTCGAAGTCGACCTTCATCTCGCCGACCGGCGGGAGCAGCTGACGGGCGTAGAGGGCCTGCAGGTCGCCGTCGAGGCGCACCTGGGCGCCCACCACGGAGCCGGCCGAGGTGCCGACGACCAGGTCGGCCGCGGTCACGTCGACGCCCTCGGCGGCCCAGCCGCTGAGCAGGCCGAGCTCCCAGGCGATGCCGGCGACGCCGCCGCCACCGAGAACGAGTGCACGTGTCGCCATCGGAGGAACCCCTTGCCGTCGGTCGGGTGAGCCGGACCACAGGCTAGGGGTGCGCTGCGCCACCCGCGTCGCTGCCCCGCCGCACCTCGGTTAGCGTCCGGTCATGCTCGCTGCCTTCGTCTCCACGCCCGCCCCGAAGGACCCGCTCTCCGTCCTCGAGGTCGGTGAGCGCCCGGAGCCCGTGGTCCCCGACGGCTGGACGACGATCCAGGTCAAGGCCGTGTCGCTCAACCACCACGACCTGTTCAGCCTGCAGGGCATCGGCCTGCCGCAGGAGAAGATGCCGATGATCCTGGGCACCGACGCCGCCGGGATCGACGAGGACGGCAACGAGGTGGTCGTCCACGGGGTCATCGCCAGCCCCGACTGGATGGGCGACGAGACGCTGGACCCGAAGCGCTCGCTGCTCTCCGAGGTGCACCAGGGCTCGATGGCCGAGCGGGTCGCCGTCCCCAAGCGCAACCTGCTGCCCAAGCCCGCCGACCTCTCGTTCGCCGAGGCGGCCTGCCTGCCCACCGCGTGGCTCACCGCCTACCGGATGCTGTTCGTCCGCTCGGGCCTGCGGCCCGGGCAGACGGTGCTCGTGCAGGGCGCCAGCGGCGGCGTCGCGACGGCGCTCATCGTGCTCGGCCGCGCCGCCGGTTACCGGATCTGGGTGACCGGCCGCAGCGAGGAGAAGCGCGCCGCGGCCCTGGCGCTCGGCGCCGAGCAGGCGTTCGAGAGCGGCGCCCGGCTGCCCGAGCGGGTCGACGGCGTCATGGAGACCGTCGGCAAGGCGACCTGGAGCCACAGCATCAAGTCGCTCAAGCCCGGCGGGGTGCTGGTCACCTCCGGCGCGACCACCGGTTTCGACCCCGGCGCCGAGCTCAACCGGGTGTTCTTCACCCAGCTGTCGGTGATCGGGTCGACGATGGGCACCAAGGACGAGCTCGAGGCGCTCATCCGGATGTGCGCCGTCACCGGCGTCCGCCCGCAGATCGACGTCGAGCTCCCGCTCACCGAGGCCCGGGAAGGCTTCGCCCGGATGGCCGAGGGCCGGACCAACGGGAAGATCGTCTTCACCCTCTGACCGCCGTCGTCGGCCCCGGGGTCTGCCCTAGTGCACGACCTTGAGGCCGACGACGCAGCTGATCAGGCCGAGGATCAGTAGCACCTTGGCCAGCGACACCGGCTCGGTTCCGGTCGCCATCGCGTAGACGACCGTGACCGACGCCCCGATGCCCACCCAGACCGCGTAGGCGGTGCCGACGGGCAGCTCACGCATGGCGTAGGCCAGCCCGACCATGCTGAACACCATCGCCACGCTGAACACGACCGACGGCACCAGCCGGGTGAACCCCTCGGACCGGCCCAGGGCGGTGGCCCACACGGCCTCGAACAACCCGGACACGACGAGCACGAGCCACGACATCGCAGGACTCCTCTGGCGCCGTCTTGTCGCACACCGGGTACGGCACCGCTCGTCCGGGAGCCGGGAGAACGGCTCTCCCCCACTCTCTCAGGCGGCCGGGCCCCCGGACGCGTGCAGGGCGGTCAGATCGGTCACCCGAGGCGCGCGGCGATCTTCCCCGCGAGCTTCGGCTGGTCCTTGAACGGCAGGTGGGCGAGCGCCGGCGCCAGCTCGGGCAGCCGGTGCTGCTGGGTCATGACGATGCGAAAACCGGTCTCGACGGTGATGCCGTGCTCGGGGCGGGACACGATCTCGACGGCGTCGCCGGCGCCGAGCTCACCGGTCTCGAGCACGCGCAGGTAGGCGCCGGTGGCGCCGTGCGCGGCGAAGCGCCTGACCAGGTCCGGCACGTCCCAGAAGCGGGCGAAGTTGGCGCACGGGGTGCGCCAGGCGGTGACCTCGAACAGCGCCGTCCCGATCCGCCACCGCTCGCCGAGGACGGCGTTGCGCAGGTCCAGGCCGGTGGTGCGCAGGTTCTCGCCGAAGCGGCCGGCGGGGAGCTCGCGGTCCAGCTCGGCGGCCCAGTGGTCGGCGTCCTCCTGCGCGTAGGCGTAGACCGCCTGCCCCTCGCCGCCGTGGTGCCGGCGGTTGACCTGGACGTCGCCCTCCAGCCCCAGCGGGTGGACGGCGACCCGGCCGGTCACCGGCCGCTTGTCGATCCCGGTGCGCAGCGGCTTGCGGCCCTCGACCGCGGGCAGGTCCGTGCCCGAGACGCAGACCGCGTCCACCCGGCCGGGGCCCGGCAGCCTCACTTCTTGGAGGCGGTGGACTCGTTGGTGGAGAGCGCGGCCACGAAGGCCTCCTGGGGGACCTCGACGCGGCCGACCATCTTCATCCGCTTTCTTGCCCTCCTTCTGCTTCTCCAGCAGCTTCCGCTTGCGGGTGATGTCACCGCCGTAGCACTTGGCGAGGACGTCCTTGCGGATGGCGCGCACCGTCTCGCGGGCGATGACCCGGGAGCCGACGGCGGCCTGGATCGGCACCTCGAACTGCTGGCGCGGGATGAGCTCGCGCAGCTTGCCGGCCATCATCACGCCGTAGCTGTACGCCTTGTCCTTGTGCACGATGGCGCTGAACGCGTCGACCGCCTCGCCCTGCAGCAGGATGTCCACCTTGACCAGGGAGGACTCCTGCTCGCCGGCCTCCTGGTAGTCCAGGCTCGCGTAGCCGCGGGTCTTGGACTTCAGCGCGTCGAAGAAGTCGAAGATGATCTCGCCGAGCGGCAGCGAGTAGCGCAGCTCGACCCGGGACTCGCTCAGGTAGTCCATCCCACCGAGCTGCCCGCGGCGGCCCTGGCAGAGCTCCATGATCGCGCCGGTGTAGTCACTCGGCGCGATGATCGTGGCGTTCACGACCGGCTCGTAGACCTTGTCGATCTTGCCCTCGGGCCAGTCGCTCGGGTTGGTCACGGTGATCTCGGAGCGGTCCTCCATGATCACGCGGTAGACGACGTTGGGCGCGGTCGAGATGAGGCTGATCCCGGCCTCGCGCTCGAGGCGCTCGCGCACGATCTCCAGGTGCAGCAGGCCTAGGAAACCCACGCGGAAGCCAAAGCCCAGCGCGGCGGAGGTCTCCGGCTCGTAGGTCAGCGCGGCGTCGTTGAGCAGCAGCTTGTCCAAGGCCTCGCGCAGCAGCGGGTAGTCGCTGCCGTCGATGGGATACAGGCCGGAGTAGACCATCGGCTTGGGGTCGCTGTAGCCGCCGATCGGCTCCGCGGCCGGCTTGTGCTGGTGGGTGACGGTGTCACCGACGCGCGACTGTCGGACGTCCTTCACGCCGGTGATGAAGTAGCCGACCTCGCCGACGCCGAGGCTGTCGACCGGCTTGGGCTCCGGGGAGATGACGCCGATCTCGAGCAGCTCGTGCGTCGCGCCGGTGGACATCATCTTGATCCGGTCGCGGGCGGAGATCCGGCCGTCGACGACGCGGACGTAGGTGATGACGCCGCGGTAGATGTCGTAGACCGAGTCGAAGATCATCGCCCGGGCCGGCGACGCCGCCTCGCCGACGGGCGCGGGGATCTGCGCGACGATCGCGTCCAGCAGGGCCGGCACGCCCTCACCGGTCTTGCCGCTGACCCGGAGGACGTCGTCGGGCTCGCAGCCGATGATGTGCGCGATCTCCGCGGCGTACTTCTCCGGCTGGGCGGCCGGCAGGTCGATCTTGTTCAGGACCGGGATGATCGTGAGGTCGTTCTCCATGGCCAGGTAGAGGTTGGCCAGGGTCTGCGCCTCGATGCCCTGCGCGGCGTCGACCAGCAGCACCGCGCCCTCGCAGGCGGCCAGCGACCGGGACACCTCGTAGGTGAAGTCCACGTGCCCCGGGGTGTCGATCATGTCGAGCACGTACTCGGTGCCCTCGACCTGCCACGGGAGGCGCACGTTCTGCGCCTTGATGGTGATACCGCGCTCGCGCTCGATGTCCATGCGGTCGAGGTACTGGGCGCGCATCTGCCGGGCCTCGACGATCCCGGTGACTTCCAGCATCCGGTCGGCCAACGTCGACTTGCCGTGGTCGATGTGGGCGATGATGCAGAAGTTCCGGATGAGGGCCGGGTCGGTGGTAGCGGGAGTCGTCACAGTGCGGCCATCGTCCCACGTCCTCCCGCCGGCGCGGCACACCACCGGCGATGTGTGCTGCGCCTCCGCACCCGCGGGTTGGGGCGGGCGCCGGGACGCTGGTATCTTGGCAGGCCGGTCCGTGTGCGCATCGTCGTGCGTACGCACAGCGCCCGGACGCAGAACTTCAGCACGATTGTCAGAAGTACTCCCTCCTGTCGAGACACCGAGGCTCACGCGTGGCGAACATCAAGTCCCAGATGAAGCGGATCAAGACCAACGAGAAGGCGCGTCAGCGCAACGTCGCGGTCAAGTCCGCCCTCAAGACGGCCGTCCGGCGCGTCCGCACGGCTGCCGAGTCCGGGGACGCCGCCGCTGCGGCCACCGCTCTGAGCACCGCCAACAAGGCGCTGGACAAGGCCGCCAGCAAGGGCGTCATCCACAAGAACCAGGCCGCCAACCGCAAGTCGGGTCTGGCGAAGCTCACCGCCGGTCTCTGATCCGGCAGCCCGCGTCCTTGTGACGCGGACGCGCACGAGCCCTCCTCCCCTCGCGGGACGGGGGCTCGTTCGCGTTGGTGGAGCCGGCGGTCAGCGGCCGGCGGGCACCCGGCCGCGGCCGGTGGAGGCGCGGATCTCGACGATCCGGCGGACCGCGCTCTCCAGCGCGTAGTCGGCGCTGGCCGCGACGCCCTTGACGTCGGCGTTGAGCTCGGCGACGACGCCCAGTGCCTGCTGCAGCCCGTCGATGCTCCAGCCCCGCGCCTGGGCCTGCGCCTTCTTGACCTTCCACGGCGGCATCTTGAGCGTGCGGGCCAGCTCGCCCGGGTTGGTGGAGCTGAGCGAGGCGACCCGCGCCGCGGTGCGCACCCCGTCGGCCAGGGCGTCGGCGATGAGCACGTGCGCGACCCCGCGCTGCAGCGCCCAGCGCAGCATCTCTATCGAGCCCTGCCGGTCCCCCACCAGCACCCGCTCGGCGACGGTGAAGCCGGTGACCTCCGCCTGCCCGCGGTGGAACCGGGCGACCGCGTCCCCGTCGATCGTGCCGCCGAAGTCCGAGACCAGCTGGCTGGCGGCCGCCGACAGCGCGCGCAGGTCGTTGCCGACGGCGTCGACCAGGGCGGTGAGCGCGTCGCCGGTGATCCGGCCACCGAAGGTGCGGACCTCGTTGCGGACGAACGCCGCCCGGTCGCCGGCGGAGCTGATCTTCGGGCACTCGTCGACGGCGGCGCCGGCGGCGACGAACGCCTTGACCAGCGCCTCGTTGCGCTTGCCGCCCGAGTGGACGATGACCAGCGTGATCTCGGGATCCGGGTCCTTCGCATAGCTGGTCAGGGCCTCGGCCAGCACCGCGGCGCACTCGTGCACACCGGTGACGACCACGAGGCGGTGGCCGCCGAACAGCGAGGGCGCCAGCACGTCGGCCAGCTGGCCCGGGGGCAACCCGAGGGCGGCGAGCTCGTGCAGCTCGGCGTCCGGGTGGCGGGCCACGACCGCGGCCCGCACCGCGGAGACCGCGCGGGACCGGAGCAGTTCCTCCTCCCCGGTCACCACCCGCAGCCGCGAGGTCGGTGGCACGGGAGCGGCAGGCACGCCTGCATGGTGCCACGCGGGACCGACACGACCGGCCGCCGACGGTCGGCGGTCACGGGCTGCCGTCACGGGCTGCGGCCGCGCGCGGCGACGCCCCACCCGTCGGCCGAGCCGACGACGGCCAGGTCGCCCTGCCGGTCGGTGCGGTGCACGGTCATCCCGGTGCGCGCGAGCGTCTCGAGGAGCGTCCGTGCGGGGTGCCCGTAGGTGTTGTCGGCGCCCACCGAGACCAGTGCGACCCGCGCCGCGGTGGCGGCCAGGAACGCCGGATCGGCGTCCGCGCTGCCGTGGTGCGGCACCTTGAGGACGTCGGCGGCCAGGTCGGTCCCGTCGCGGCGCAACCGGGCCTCCGCCTCCGCCCCCAGGTCGCCGGTCAGCAGCACGCGCAGGCCGCGGACGGTGGCGCGCACGACCAGCGAGAGGTCGTTGGCCTCCGCGCCCGCGGTCGCCCGCTCCGGCGCGGGCGCCAGCACCTCGATCAGCACCGCGCCCTGCGTCCGCCGCTCCCCCGCCACCAGCCGGACCCGCTCGGCGCCGGTCCGGCGCACCAGGGCGTCGACGGCGGGCAGCCGGTCCTCGGCCGGCGGGAGGACACCGGTCGCGACCACCCCGACGGCCCGACCGCCGAACGCGCCGGCGAGGCCGCCCACGTGGTCGGCGTCCAGGTGCGTCAGGAGGACCAGCGGCAGGCCGGTCCACGCCGAGGTCGTCCAGGCACCGGTCGACGGCCGCGACGTCCGGTCCCGCGTCCACGAGCACGGCCTCCCCCGGCCCGGTCGGCAGCACCAGCGCATCGCCCTGCCCCACGTCGCAGGCGACGACCACGGTGCCCGGCGGCGGCCAGCCGCGGACCGCCTGCCGGACCGGCCACCCGATCACGACCAGCCCGAGCAGGACCGCCAGCGCCAGCGGCCGGAGGCGGCGGAACCGCCACAGAGCCCAGCTGCCGCCCAGCAGGATCGCCGCCAGCAGCACCGCGCCCTCGAGGCCCGCGGGCCAGCCGGGTGCCGCGTCGGGCAGCTGCGCCGCCCGTTCGGCCACCAGCACCAGCCACCGTGTGGGCCAGCCGGCTCCCCGGACGAGGAGGTCCGCGACCGGCGGCAGCGCCGGTGCCACGAGGGTGGCCAGCAGCCCGAGCACCGTCGCCGGGGCCACGGCCGGTGCGGCGAGCAGGTTCGCCGGCAGGGACACCAGGCTCACCGTCCCGGACAGCGCGGCGATCAGCGGCGCCGTCGCGAGCCCGGCGGCGGCGCTGACGGCGAGCGCGTCGGCGACCGGTGCCGGCCAGCCCCGTTCCCGGAGCCGCCGGGACCAGCCGGGTGCCAGCAGCACGATCGCGGCGGTGGCGAGCACGGAGAGCGCGAAGCCGGGGTCCCTCGCCAGGCCGGGGTCGAGCAGCAGGAGCACGCAGACCGCCGCCGCGAGGGCCGGTACCGCCATCCGCACCCGGCCCGAGGCCAGCGCCAGCAACGTCACCGCGCCCATCGCGGCGGCCCGCACCACGCTCGGCTCCGGGCGGGCCAGGACCACGAAGCAGACCAGGGCTGCGCTCCCGACCGCGGCCTGGACCCTGCGGTCGACGGCCCTCCGGCGCAGCGGCCACAGCACGGCGGCGATCGTGATCGCCACGTTGGCGCCCGAGACGGCCGTCAGGTGCGCGAGGCCGGCCCGCCGGAAGTCCTCGTCCAGGACGGGATCCATCCCGCGGGTGTCGCCGACCACGAGACCGGGGAGCAGCCCGGCGGGTCGCGGATCGAGCACCCGCGCCGCTGATTCGGCCAGCCCGTTCCGCAGCCCGCCGGCGACCCGTTGCCAGCCGGCGGTGTCCCCCAGGACCGTCGGTGGCCCGCGGGCGGAGAGCACGGCGACGACCTCGTCGCCCGACTGCGGCGGGGCCACCCGCGCCTCGGTGCGCACCGGTCGGCCCGGGAGCAGGTCCCGCCAGCCCTCCTCCGGAGCGAAGAGCAGCACGCTCGCGTCCAGCCGCCGGACCAGCGCCCCGTCGTGCAGCGCCGTGACGGTCGCGTCGACGACCACCCGGGGGCGCCCGCTGCCGGTGAGCAGGTGCGGATCGCCGTCCAGCCGAAGGTCCACGGTCACGGTGCCCCGGTCGTCGGCGATGAGGCGCAGGGGCGAGGACTCGCGGTCCATGCCCCGGACGGCCGCCGTCCCGCCGGTCACGGCCAGCGCGGCGAGCACGGTCAGGAGCACGGTGGCTCCCGCGCTCCGGTGGTCGCGGGCCTTCCACGCCGCGGCCACCGCGGCGACCGACACCCCGGCCAGCAGCGCGGGAGCCAGGTGCGGCGCTGCCAGGCTGACCGCCCACACGGCGCCGGCCGCGGGCACCAGACGCAGGTCCGTCCACTGCCAGCGGCCCTCTGCGCGATCGCTCCGCTGCTGCCCGGGCGCGGTCACACGGTCACCAGTTCGACCAGCTCCGCCGCGATCGCCGGTCCGATGCCCGGGACGTCGTCCAGCTGGTCGACGCTGCGGAACGGCCCCTGGCTGCTCCGGTGCTCGACGATCCGCTGGGCGAGGACGGGACCGATCCCGGGGAGCGCGTCGAGGTCCTGAACGGTCGCGGTGTTCAGGTCCACCAGCCCGGCGCCTGCGCCTCCGGCGCTCGCCGGGGGCGCCCCCGCTGCCGGGGGCACGCCCACCGCGATCTGCTGCCCGTCGCTGACGAGGGCCGCGAGGTTCACCGCGGCCGGGTCGGTGCCCGGCAGCAGGCCCCCGGCCGCCTCCACGGCGTCGGCCACCCGAGCGCCCGTGGGCAGGGTGACCAGGCCCGGGCGGCCGACCAGGCCCACGACCGCGACGACGACGGGAGCCGCGGTCCCGGCGACCTCACCCACCTCGGGGGCGGGCACGGGTGCGGTCGTCGCCGCGCTGCCGGCCCGGACCGGCGGCACGGGCTCCACGCGGGGGCGGTCCAGCCACGTACCGGCGACGACCAGCAGGCCGGTGAGGAGGCCCGCGATCCAGAGTGCGCGGGCACCGGGCCGGCCGGGGTTCCACCGCACCGCGGGCCCGGGCGCCCGGTGCCGGCCCAGCCCCGACGGCACCTGGCGGTCCGGCCCGTCGGGCGACGCGACCGGCGGTCGCGCCGGTCGGTCGGCCTCGTGCCGGTCCTCCTCGTCCTCCTCCTCGGGAACCCACCCGCCGCGGAACCCGTCGTCGAGCAGGGCGCGGAGCCGGGCACGGATGACGTCGGCGTCGTCGGGACGGCGGGAGGTCTGGCGCACCCCGCGGACGCTAGGCAGCCCGCCCGGCGCGCGGGGGCCGTCTGCGGAACCTGTGGACGGAGGGCCGGCCTGTGGACGTCAGCCGGCGCCGGGTCGGCCGTCCGGGGCAGGGTGCGCGCATGCCACCGCTCAGCGCTCCTGGCCCCCGACCCCGACGGCGGTCACCCGTCGGCGCCCTGCTCCGGGTCGTCCTGCTCCCGGCCGTCCTGCAGCTCGGTGGGGTCCTCCGGCGCCGGCGCGACGACGACACCGACCGCCCCGGGGCCCACGTGCGCGCCGATGGCGGCGCCGAGTTCGCTGACGTGCAGTTCGTGCGCCGTCGGCACGTGCTCGCGCAGCTCGGCGGCCAGCCGCTCCGCCCGCTCCGGCGCCGCGAGGTGGTGCACCGCGAGCGCGGCGGGCTGGCCGTCCACCACCTCGACGACTCGCTGCACCAGCCGGTGCAGGGCGCGCGCGGACGTGCGCACCTTCTCCAGCGGGACCACCCGCCCGTCCTCCACGTGGAGCACCGGCTTGACGGCGAGCGCGGAACCGAGGAGGGCGGCCGCCGGCCCGATCCGCCCGCCGCGACGCAGGTGCTCGAGGGTGTCGACCACGAAGAAGGTCCGGGTCGCCGCGGCCGTGCGCCGGGCCGTCTCGGCCACCTCGGCGGCGTCGGCACCCGCGTCCGCGGCGCGGGCGGCGGCCAGCACGGCGAAGCCGTTGCCCATGGCGGCCGACCGGCTGTCGACGACGGTCACGACGTGCTCGCCGACCTGCGAGGCGGCCAGGCGGGCGGCGTCCCACGTGCCCGACAGCTCGGCGGAGAGGTGGATGGACACCAGCCGGTCCGCCCCCGCGTCGAGCAGCCGCCGGTAGGCCGCGACGAAGTCCCCGGGGGTGGGGCGCGAGGTGGAGACCCGTCCACCGCGGGTGCCGAGCACCCGCGCCACGTCGTCGGGCCCCACCGAGCCGCCCTCGGTCCCAGAGCGACCCGCGAGGACGACGTACAGCGGGACGACCTCGATGCGGTACCGCTCGAGCAGCTCCGCCGGGAGGTACGCCGTCGAATCGGTCACGACGGCAACGGGCACGCGGCGAAGGTTATCGCCCGCCCGTGGAGAACCGGTCAGACGACCGCATCCGCGTCCCCGACCGGCCCCGCGGCGCCGTCCTCGGGGTTGCCGTCGGCCCGCGCGGGCACGCCCTCGGGGCCTGCCGCGAGCGGGGCCGGGGCCGATGCGTTGTGGTGCATGAGCCGCCAGGAGCCGGACTGCTCGCGCAGCTCGCTCCAGGCGCAGTTGCCCAGCGGCCCGAACACCCGGCGCTGCCCCGACCCGAGCCCCAGGAGCCGCTCGATGAGCCGGCCGCTGGTGCCGCCGTGCGTCACCACGACCGCGACCGGTGCCGGGGGCAGGTCCGCCAGCGCGGCGAGAGCGCGCTCGGCGACCTCCTCGGGCTCCTCGCCTCCGCGGCCGAGGACCGGGCGGCCGGCCAGCCAGTCCGCGAACTGGTCGGGGTACCGCTCGGCCACCTCGTCCCGCGTGAGCCCCTCCCACGAGCCCATGCCGTGCTCCTGCAGCCGGGGGTCCAGCCGGAGCTGCACGCCCAGCAGACGGGTCAGCGCGGCGGCGGTGTCGGCAGCCCGGTCCAGGTCGCTCGACACCACGAGCGTGTCGGCGGACAGCCGCCCGGCGGCTGCGAGGTGCGGCGCGGCCTCGACGGCCTGCCGCCGACCGACCTCGTCCAGCGGCGGGTCCATCCGGCCCTGGAAGCGTCCTGCGGCGTTCCACTCGGTCCGTCCGTGCCGCCAGAGGATCAGCCGGCGGACGGGCAGGGCGAGGGGCGCGTCGGAGCTCACCGGTCGGCGTCGTCCTCGGCGGGTGCCGCGTCCTCCGGGGTCGCCGGCTCGCCCTCCGCCGCAGACGCCCCGTCCGCTGCGGCTGACGGCTCGGCCGCCGCCTGCGCCGGCAGGGCGCTGTCGACGAACGGGATCGTCGGGCAGTCCTTCCACAGCCGCTCGAGGGCGTAGTAGGCGCGCTCCTCGGCGTGCTGGACGTGGACCACGACGTCGACGAAGTCGAGCAGCACCCAGCGGTTCTCGGTCATGCCCTCGCGGCGCACCGGCTTGATGCCGTGCTCGCGGAGGCGCTCCTCGACCGCGTCCACGATCGCCTGCACCTGGCGCTCGTTGGGCGCGGATGCGAGGACGAACGCATCGGTGATCGCCAACCGCTCGCTGACGTCGACGATCGAGACGTCGGTGGCGAGCTTGTCGGCGGCCGCCTGAGCGGCGAGCTGCGCGGTGTCCCGCGCCTCGGCCGAGGCGGTCATCGGGGTACCTCCTGGAACGTGGGTGAAGTGGTGGGGTCGTGCGGAGCAGCCGAGCCGGCCGGCGGTCGGTCGTACGAGGGCCGGTCGCCCACCGGGGGCCCGGCCGGGCCGGCCTGCTCGCCGCCGGTGACGCGCGGCCGGCGGGCGACGACGCGTGCCCTCCCGGTAGAGACCCCGCTTCTCGATGTACTGGACGACGCCGTCGGGCACCAGGTACCAGACCGGCATCCCGCGGGCGACGCGCCCGCGGCAGTCGCTCGAGCTGATGGCCAGCGCCGGGATCTCGACCAGGCTGACCCGCCCGTCGGGCAGGTCCAGGTCGGCGAGGGTGTAGCCGGGCCGGGTCACGCCGATGAAGTGCGCGAGGTCGAAGCACCGGTCCCCGTCGCGCCAGGTCATGATCTGGGCGAGGGCGTCGGCGCCGGTGATGAAGAACAGCTCGGCGTCCGGCCGCTGGGCACGCAGGTCGACGAGCGTGTCGATCGTGTAGGTCGGGCCGCCGCGGTCGATGTCGACCCGGCTCACCGAGAAGCGCGGGTTGGACGCGGTGGCGATGACCGTCATGAGATAGCGGTCCTCGGCCGGGCTCACCTGCCGGTCGCTCTTCTGCCAGGGCTGGCCGGTCGGCACGAAGACGACCTCGTCGAGCCCGAAGAGCCCGGCGACCTCGCTCGCCGCCACGAGGTGCCCGTGGTGGATGGGGTCGAACGTCCCACCCATCACACCGATCCGCCCGCCTGTCACCGACCGAGCGTATCCGGGAGCGCCGGAACGGGCCGTGCCCGCACCGGTCGGGCTCCCCCGGACGAGCGGCCCGGGCGCGCCCGCTCCGCGCCGGCCGGAGAGCGCTCCGCCCCGCGGCGACCGGCTCCCCCGTGCAGCCGGTCGCGGGCGTCTCCGCCCTACCGCGGTCGAGCGGTGCCGGCCCTCGGGAGCACCGGCACCGCCCTGACCAACGGCCGCCGCGCCCGGGGGTTACGCACGGGTACAGACAAACTGCTGCGCCCACGCGCGCGCCGGGCCCACGTGCACAGCCGCGCACCGGGTCGGCGCACCGGAGTCGATCCACCGTCGGGTCGACACGTCGACAGATCGACGAGGCGCCACGTCGACGCGGCGGCACGTCGACGAGGCGCCACGTCGGCGGATCGACTGCTCGACGCGGAGCGGCGGCCGGACCGGGCGGGTGCCGGGTCCGACCGCCGGCGGCCGTCGCGTGGTGCAGGGTCGAGCGTGAAGCAGGTCGGGCGTGGTGCAGGAGGTCAGAGCGTGGTGATGAAGTCCGCCAGCTGGGCGGCGTTGCGGCACTCCACCATGTCGATGACCTCGCCGTAGCGGTCGGCGGCGGAGTCCCCGCTCCCCCACTGCCGCTGCGGCTCCGGGTTGAGCCAGTGCGCCGAGCGGGACCGGCGCACCATGCTGGCCAGCAGCGGCACCGCGGCCGGCCGGTAGTTCGTCCGGGCGTCGCCCAGCACGAGCAGCGAAGTCTTCGGCCCGATCGCCGAGGCGTACTTGTCGGCGAACACCTCGAACGCCGTCCCGTAGTCGCTGTGCCCGTCGAAGGCCACCACCTTCGCCTCCTGCCCGATCCGCCGCACCGCGTCGGCGACGTCGGCCCCCGGGCTGAAGAACCGGGTGACCTCGTCGGTCGAGTCGACGAAGGCGAACGCGCGCACGCCGGTGAAGTGCTCCCGCAGCGCCTGGGTGAGCATCAGCGTGAAGTGGCTGAACCCGGCCACCGAGCCGCTGACGTCGCAAAGCACGACCAGCTCGGGCTTGTGCACCTTGCGCGGCCGGTGGTGGGTCACCACCGGCACACCCCCGGTGCCGAGCGAGGCCCGCACCGTCTTGCGGAAGTCCAGCCGGCCCTGGCGCCCGATCTTGCGGCGGGCGGAGAGCCGCACCGCGAGCCGGCGCGCCAGGGGCGCGACCGTCCGCCGCAGCTCGGCGAGGTCGGTGGACTGCGCCCGCAGGAAGTCGATCTGGTCGGCCAGCGGGCGCACCGCGTTCTTGGCGACGCGGTCGCGGCCCTTCTCGTCCGCCGTCCGCCGCCGCACCTCGGTCTCGACGGCGTTCTTGAACGCGTCCACCCGCTCGCGCACCGTCTGGCGGGCCACCTGCTCGTTGAGCCCGCCCCGGTCGCCCTCGGCGAGCAGCCCGGCCAGCAGCTGCGCGACGAGGGTGTCCGGCGACAGCGCCCGCATGACCCGGTAGCTGAAGTACGACTGCCCGGTCGGGCTGGGCTGCCCGCTGCCGAGCCGGTCCACGGCCAGCCGGGCGAAGCGGCGGATCGCGTCCTCGTCGCCCTCGAGCAGCAACTGGAACAGCTGGTCCCGCATCGCCTTGGCCAGCGCGGCGTCGTCCCGACGCGGACCGCCCTGCTGCGGCTCACCCGGCTCGCCGTCCCCCTCCTCCGACTCCTCGGAGTCCGAGGCCGTCGGCCGGTCCGACAGCGGCCACCACAGGTCGAACAGGACGTCGTAGGCCGGGCGCTGGGCGCCGCGCTGCAGCAGCACCGCCGCCAGCCCGTGCCGCAGCTGCTCGCGGTCGAGCAGGTCCACCACGGTGAGGATCTCCGCGGCGTCGACGGCCTGGCTGATGCCGACGGGGATACCGGCCGCACGCACCGCGCGCACGAACCCGTCGAGGTGCCCGGCCAGCCCGCCGAGCTCCTGCGAGCGGCTCACCGGGGCGCTCATCAGTTCAGCCGGAGCTCGGCGGCGGCGCGCTCCTGGTCACTGGCGTGCTTGAGCACCACCCCGAGGGTCGAGGCCATGGCCCCCTCGTCGAGGGTGTCCAGGCCCAGCTCCAGCAGGGTCTGCGCCCAGTCCAGCGTCTCGGAGATCGACGGCGACTTCTTGAGCTCCAGCGCGCGCAGCGCCCGCACGGTCTTGACCAGCTGGTCGGCCAGCCCCGGCGCCAGGTCGGGCACCCGCGACAGCACGATCTCGCGCTCGCGGTCGGCCGAGGGGTAGTCCAGGGCGAGGTAGAGGCAGCGGCGCTTGAGCGCCTCGGAGAGCTCGCGGGTGGCGTTGGAGGTCAGGATGACCATCGGCCGGCGGGTGGCGGTGATCGTGCCGAGCTCGGGGATGGTCACCTGGAAGTCCGACAGGACCTCCAGCAGCAGGCCCTCGACCTCGACGTCGGCCTTGTCGGTCTCGTCGATGAGCAGCACGGTCGGGTCGGTGCGCCGGATGGCGGTGAGCAGCGGGCGGGAGAGCAGGAACTCGTCACCGAAGATGTCGTCGTGGACGGTGTCCCAGTCCGCGCCGCCCTCGGCCTGCGAGGCCTGGATCCGCAGCAGCTGCTTCTTGTAGTTCCACTCGTAGAGCGCGCGGGCCTCGTCCAGGCCCTCGTAGCACTGCAGCCGGATCAGGTCCGACTCCGTCGCGGCGGCCAGCGCCTTGGCCAGCTCGGTCTTGCCGGTGCCCGCGGGCCCCTCGACCAGCAGCGGCTTGCCGAGCCGGTCGGCGAGGAACACCGTGGTGGCGATCTGGGCGTCGGGCAGGTAGCCCGCTTCGCTCAGCCGCTTGGACACGTCGGTGACCGAGGAGAAGTGCGGGGACTGCGACGGCGGACGGGGCAAGACAGCTCCTACGGGTGGTGGGGGTGGGCCGGCGTGGTGGCGCGGGCCGGACGGACCGCTCAGCGGATGTGGCCTCGGCCGGTGACGACGTAGGTGGTCGAGGTCAGCTCGGGCAGGCCGAGCGGGCCACGGGCGTGCAACTTCTGCGTCGAGATGCCGATCTCGGCGCCGAATCCGAACTCTCCCCCGTCGGTGAACCGGGTGGAGGCGTTGACGAGCACCGCGGCGGCGTCGACGCCGGCGGTGAAGGCGGCGATGGCGCCCGCCGAGTCGGCCACGATCGCCTCGGTGTGCCCGGTGGTCCAGCGCGCGATGTGCTCCAGAGCCTGCGGCAGGTCGTCGACCACGCGCACCGCCATGTCCATCGACAGGTACTCCGCGGCCCAGTCCTCGTCGGTGGCAGGCAGGACGGCGGGCGCGCCGGCGCCGACGGCCTCGAGGACGGCGGGGTCGCCGTGCACCGTCACCCCGGCGTCGGTCAGGGCGCCCAGCAGCCGGCGCAGGTGCGGGAAGTCGCGGTGCACCAGCAGCGTCTCCGCCGAGTTGCACACGCTCACCCGGTGGGTCTTGGAGTTGAGGACGACGGCCTCGGCGATCGCGGGGTCGGCGGAGGCGTCCACGTAGACGTGGCAGTTGCCCTCGCCGGTCTCGATGACCGGCACCCGGGACTCGCGCACGACCCGCTGGATGAGCGAGGCGCCGCCGCGCGGGATGACCACGTCGACCAGACCACGGGCGTTCAGCAGCTCGCCGACCGACGCGCGGTCGGCGGGCAGCAGCTCCACGAACCCGGCCGGCAGGCCGGCCTTCTCCCCCGCCTCGGTCAGCACTGCGATCAGCGCGGTGTTGGTGGTGAAGGCCGAGGCCGAGCCGCGCAGCAGGGCGGCGTTGCCGCTCTTCAGGCACAGGCCGGCGGCGTCCACGGTCACGTTGGGCCGCGCCTCGTAGACGATGCCGACGACGCCGAGGGGCACCCGCACCTGGCGCAGCTCCAGCCCGTTGGCCAGCCGCGACCCGCGGACGACGTCGCCGACCGGGTCGGGCAGTCGCGACGAGCTGGCGCAGCGCGGCCGCCACACCGGCGATCCGGTCGGCGTCCAGGCGCAGCCGGTCGACGGTCGACTCGGGCGTGCCGTCGGCGCGCGCGGCGGCCACGTCGGTGGCGTTCGCGGCGAGGATCTCCTCGGTCCGCTCCACCAGCGCCTCGGCCATCGCGGTCAGCGCGGCGTCCTTGGCGTCGGTGGGCAGGGTGCGCAGCACGCGCGCCGCCGACCGGGCACGCAGCGCGGCAGCGCCGATCAGCGGCAGCTCCGTGACGTCGAACACGTCCGCGAGACTACGCGTGCCCGCCCGAGCCCCTGCGCGAGCCGCACGCACGGCCGCCATGTGAGAATGGTTCTCATGTTCACGAGAAGGTCCCGCTGGGCCGGCGTCGCGCTCACCACCGCCGTGCTGGCGATCACCACCGGCTGCGGGAGCGACGACGCCGCGACCGACGACGGCGTGCAGGTGCTCGCCGGCTTCTACCCCCTCGAGTGGGCGGCCGAGCGGGTCGGCGGGGACCGCGTCTCGGTCGAGGCGCTCACGCCGCCCGGGGGCGAGCCGCACGACCTCGAGCTCACCCCGCGCGACGTCGCCGCCGTCGAGGACGCCGACCTGCTGGTCTACCTGGCCGGATTCCAGCCCGCGCTGGACGAGGCCGCCGAGACCGCCGGCGGCGACCACACCTGGGACGCCGGGGACGCCGCCGACCTGCTGACCGGCGACGCCCACGACGACGAGCACGACGCCGAGCACGACGCCGAGGAGGACGCCGGGCACGAGGACGGCGAGGACCACGGCCACGACCACGGCGACGACGTCGTCGACCCGCACTTCTGGCTGGACCCCGCCCGGCTGGCCGACGTCGCCGACGCCCTGGCCGACCGGCTGACCGAGCTCGACCCCGAGGGCGCGGACACCTTCACCACCAACGCGGCGGCGCTGCGCGCGGACCTCGAGGCGCTCGACGACGAGCTGCGCGCCGGCCTGGCCGACTGCGCGGTGAGCACCGTGGTCACCGCGCACGACGCCTTCGGCTACCTCGCCGAGCGCTACGGTCTCGAGGTGGTCGGCATCAACGGGCTGAGCCCGTCGGCGGAGCCCTCGCCTGCGCAGCTGGCCACCATCTCCCGGCTCGTCTCCGAGCGGGGTGTGACCACGGTCTACACCGAGGCGCTGGTCGACCCGGCCGTGGCCGAGACGGTGGCGTCGGAGGCCGGTGCCCGCACCGCCGTCCTCGATCCGGTCGAGGGGCTGAGCGACGACTCCGCCGGCGAGGACTACCTCGAGGTCATGCGGTCGAACCTGGCCACGCTGCGCGACGGGCAGTCCTGCTCGTGACCGGTGGACCCGCCATCCAGCTGCGCGCGGCGAGCATCGGCTACGGCGAGGTGCCGATCGTCCGCGGCGTCGACCTGACCGTCGACGCCGGCGAGGCCGTGGCGGTCCTGGGCTCCAACGGCTCCGGCAAGACGACGCTCGCCCGCGGCCTGCTCGGGCTGGCCACCGTGCTCGCCGGGGAGGTCACCGTCCTCGGCGCCCCGGTCGGCCGGCTGCACGAGCGCGGCCGGGTCGGCTACGTGCCGCAGCGGCACACGGTCAGCGGCACCGCACCGGCGACGGTGCGCGAGGTGGTCTCGGTGGGCCGGCTCGCCCGGCTGGGCCTGTTCCGCCGGCTGGGCGCGGTCGACCGCCGCGCCGTCGCCGACGCGGTGGACGCCGTCGGCATGACCGACCGCATGGAGGACCCGGTCGCGTCGCTGTCCGGCGGCCAGCAGCGGCGGGTGCTCGTCGCCCGCGCGCTCGCCGCCGAACCGGAGCTGCTGATCATGGACGAGCCGACCGCCGGGGTGGACGCCGCCAGCCAGGACGCGCTCGCCGGCGTGCTGGCCCGCGTCTCCGCCGCCGGGACGACGTTGCTGGTGGTCACGCACGAGGCGGGACCGCTGGCCGGGGTGCTGCACCGCGCCGTCGTCGTCGAGTCCGGCCTGATCACCTACGACGGCCCGCTGGCCGGCGCCGCGGCCGAGCCCGGCGGCGGCCACCACCACGGCGAGGACACCGGCCGCCCCGCCGGCCGGCCCGGCTACCGGCTCGACCAGCCGACGGTCACCGCTCCGCCGAACCGACCCCGCACCGCAGGAGCCTGACGTGGAGATCCTCGACTACTCCTTCATGCAGCGCGCGCTGCTGGCCTCGCTGATGGTCGGGCTCGTCGCCCCCGCCGTGGGGATCTTCCTGGTGCAGCGCCGGCTGTCGCTGCTCGGCGACGGCCTGGGCCACGTCGCGCTCACCGGCGTCGCCGTCGGCGTCCTCACCTCGACCGCCCCGGTGGGCACCGCGCTGGTCGCGGCCGTCCTCGGAGCGGTGCTCATCGAGCTGGTCCGCGCCCGCGGCCGGACCAGCGGCGACGTCGCCCTCGCCGTCCTGTTCTACGGCGGGATCGCCGGCGGCGTGGTGCTGCTGAGCCTCGCGCCCCGCGGGCAGGCGACCAACCTCGACGCCTACCTGTTCGGCGCGATCACCACCACCAGCAGCTCCGACGTGGCGGTGTTCGCCGCGATCGCCGTCGTCGTGCTCGCCGTGGTCGGGCTGCTCGGGCAGCGGCTCTACGCGGTCAGCGACGACGAGGAGTACGCCCGCGCCGTCGGCCTGCCGGTCCTCGCCCTCAACGTCGTGCTGGCCGCCCTGGTGGCCTCCACCGTCGTGCTCTCCATGCGCGTGGTCGGCCTGCTGCTGATCAGCGCGCTGATGATCGTGCCGTGCGCGGTGGCCCAGCTGGTCGCCCGCAGCTTCCGGCAGACGGTGTTCCTCGCCTGCGCCATCGGCCTGCTGGTCAGCCTCTCCGGCACGGCGACGTCGTACTACACGGGCACCCCGTCGGGCGGCACGATCGTGCTGCTGGCGATCGCGCTGTTCCTCGTCGTCTCGGTGGCCGTGGCGGTGCGCGATGCGACCGCCCGGCGCCGGCACCGCCGCCGCGCCGACGTGCACGCCGCGCACCCGCACGAGCACGGCGAGGGGTGCGGCCACCCGCCGGTCCCCCACGACGACCACGTCGACTACGACCACGACGGCCACCGGCACGCACCGCACCGGACCGGCACGGGCGTGCACTACGACGAGCACGGGGACGCCCACGAGCACCCCGCCGCCACGCCGCCCGGGAGCGCCCGGTGAACGCCCCCTCCTCCCGGCCGGCCACCCGCCAGCGCAGCGCTCTGCTGGCGCTGCTCGAGGAGCTCGACGGCTTCCGCAGCGCGCAGGAGCTGCACGGCCTGCTGGCCGAGCGCGGCGAGCGGGTCGGGCTGGCCACGGTCTACCGCGGCCTGCAGTGCCTGGTCGAGGACGGCCGGGTCGACGTCCTGCGCGGCGACGACGGCGAGGCCTCCTACCGCCGCTGCTCGACGGTGCACCACCACCACCTGGTGTGCCGCGTGTGCGGCCGCGCGGTGGAGATCAGCGACCCGCCGGTGGAGCGCTGGGCCCGCAAGGTGGCCGCCGAGCACGGGTTCGCCGACGTCGGCCACCGGATGGAGCTGTTCGGCACCTGCGCCGACTGCGCGGGCTGACCCCGCGGCCGCTCAGCGCTCGCGCAGCGCCCGCAGCGCGGACTTCCGGGCGTCGCCGGTGAGCCGGTCGAGGAAGAGCTTCCCGTCGAGGTGGTCGACCTCGTGCTGGAGGGCGCGGGCCATCAGCCCCTCGCCCTCGATCCGCAGCGGCTTGCCGGTGACGTCGAAGCCCTCGGCGACGCAGCGCAGCGCCCGCACGGTCGGCGCCCAGATGCCGGGCACCGACAGGCAGCCCTCGTCGCCGTCCTGGATCTCGTCGGAGCGCTCGACGATCACCGGGTTGACCATGTGCCCGATCACGCCGTCGACGTTGTAGGAGAACGCGCGGACGTTGACACCGATCTGCGGTGCGGCCACCCCGGCGCGGCCGGGGTTGTCCACGGTCTCCTCCAGGTCGCGCACCAGCGCGGCCAGCCAGCCGTCGAAGTCGGTCACCTCGTCGGACGGGGTGCGCAGGACCGGGTCACCGAACTCGCGGATGGGGCGGATCGTCACCCCGGCAGTCTCTCAGCCGGGCCGGGCGGGCCGGTCCCGGGCTCAGGGACGGCGGCGGACCAGCACCATCTCGTCGCGGTGCACGACCTCGCGGCGGTACTCCGGTGGCAGGTCGCCGGTCTTGTGGCCGAGCAGCCGGGGCAGCTCCGAGGCGTCGTAGGCGACCAGCCCGCGGGCGACGACGGTGCCGTCGAGGCCGATCAGCTCGACCGGGTCGTCGGCGACGAACTCCCCCGACACCGCCGTGATGCCGGCGGCGAGCAGCGAGGCGTGCCGCTCGCGGACGGCCTCCACCGCGCCGTCGTCCAGGGTCAGCCGGCCGCGCGGGCGGCTGGCATAGCGCAGCCAGAACTGGCGGGCGCTGGGCCGCCGGCCCATCGGCTGGAAGAGCGTGCCGACCTGCTCGCCGGCCAGCGCCGCGCCGGCCTGGGGCGTGGAGGTGACGACGACGGGGACCCCGGCGTGCGCGGCGATGAAGGCCGCCTCCACCTTGGTCGCCATGCCGCCGGTGCCCACGCCGTTGCGGCGGGCGGTGCCGAGGGTGACGGCGGCGAGGTCCGCGGGGTCGCGCACGGTGTCCACCAGCGAGGCCGGGCCGGAGCGGGGGTCGCCGTCGTAGACGCCGTCGACGTCGGAGAGCAGCACGAGGGCATCGGCCTGCGCGACGTGCGCCACGAGCGCGGCGAGCCGGTCGTTGTCGCCGAAGCGGATCTCCTCGGTGGCGACCGTGTCGTTCTCGTTGACGACCGGCAGCACGCCGAGGGTCAGCAGCCGCTCCACGGTCCGGCGCGCGTTGCGGTAGTGCCCGCGCCGGGTGAGGTCGTCGGCGGTGAGCAGCACCTGGCCGACGGTGACGCCGTGCGCGGCGAAGGCGTCGGCGTAGGTCTGCACCAGGCGCAGCTGGCCGACGCTGGCGGCGGCCTGCGCGGTGGCGAGGTCCCGCGGCCGGCCGTCCAGCCCGAGCGGTGCCAGCCCGGCGGCGATCGCCCCCGACGAGACCAGCACGACCTCGCGGCCGGCGGCACGCGCCGCGCCGAGGACGTCCACCAGCGCGGTCAGCCGCTCGGTGTCCAGGCCGCCGGGCAGCGTGGTGAGCGAGGAGGAGCCGACCTTGACCACGACCCGGCGGGCGCCGCTGATCTCGGGTCGAGCGGTCACGGCAGGTCCTCCGGCAGGTCGTCCTCGGTCCACCCCGACTCGCTGAGCTCGTACGGGACGCGGCGGGCGCGCTTGGCGGCCAGCCGCTCCTCGGCCCGCACGCGGTGCGGGGCGTCGATGCGGCTGTCGGTGCCGCGGCCCCCGAGGCCCGCGGACTCCTCGACGGTGAGCGTGCCGGCCGGCAGCGAGGGCTCCCAGTCGAAGGTGACCCCGCCGATGGTGACCGCGTCCCCGGCGACCGCACCGGCCTTGGCCAGCGCGTCCTCCACGCCGAGCCGGTTGAGCCGGTCGGCGAGGAAGCCGACGGCCTCGTCGTTGCTGAAGTCGGTCTGGCGCACCCAGCGCTCGGGCCGGACGCCGTGCACGAGGAAGCCGCCGGTGTCGAACTCGGTGTCGCGCTCCACGGTGAACCCGGAGTCGTCCACCGCCCTGGGGGTCACCGTGACCCGCGCGGGCTCCATGGGCGGCAGGCTGGCGCGGTGCTGCTCGACGGCGGCGGCGAGGGCGAAGCCGAACTCCTTGAGCCCCTCGCCGGTCGCGGCGCTCACCGGGTAGACGGCCAGGCCGCGCGCCTCGAGGGTCGCGCGGACCAGGTCGACCAGCTCACGGGCGTCCGGGACGTCGATCTTGTTGAGGACGGCGATCTGCAGCCGGCCGACGAGGTCGAGCTCATCGCCGCCGTATTCCGCCAGCTCGTGCTCGAGCGCCTCGATGTCGCTCTCCGGGTCGCGCCCGGGCTCCATCGTGGCCATGTCGACGACGTGCACGAGCACGGCGCAGCGCTCGACGTGGCGGAGGAACTGCACGCCGAGGCCCTTGCCGGTGGAGGCGCCCGGGATCAGGCCCGGGACGTCGGCCATCGTGTAGACGGTGTCGCCGGAGCGGATCACGCCGAGGTTGGGCACCAGCGTGGTGAACGGGTAGTCGGCGATCTTCGGCCGGGCCGCGGACATCGCCGCGATCAGCGAGGACTTGCCCGCCGACGGGAACCCGACCAGGCCGACGTCGGCGATGCTCTTGAGCTCGATGACGGCGTCGAACGCCTCGCCGGGCTCACCGAGCAGCGCGAAGCCGGGCGCCTTGCGCCGGGAGTTGGCCAGCGCGGCGTTGCCGAGCCCGCCCCGGCCGCCCTTGGCGAGCACCACGCGGGTGCCGGCGCCGACGAGGTCGGCGACCACGCGGCCGTCCGGGGCGCTGACGACCGTGCCGGCCGGGACCCGCAGGACGCGGTCCTCGCCCTTGCCGCCGTGCCGGTTGCTGCCCTCGCCCGGGCGGCCGTTTGCCGGCCTTCTGGTGCGGGCGGTGGTGGAAGTCCAGCAGCGTGTGCACGTTGGGATCGACCTCGAGGACGACGTCGCCGCCGTCACCGCCGTTGCCGCCGTCGGGCCCGCCGAGGGGCTTGAACTTCTCGCGGTGGATCGAGGCGACGCCGTGCCCGCCGTTGCCGGCCGCCACGTGCACGACCACCCGGTCGACGAAAGCGGCCATACCCGCACCGCCTCCTACCTGCTAGCGCCACGAGCGCACGGGCAGGTCGCCCGTGCGCTCGTGGCGACACGAATGTGCTGGGCCCGAGGGGCCCGCCCTGCCGGAGCAGGGAGCGTGCTCAGGCCTCGACGGCGCTGATGGAGATCGTCTTGCGGCCGCGGCGGGTGCCGAAGGTGACCGCACCGGGGGCGAGCGCGAACAGCGTGTCGTCGCTGCCGCGGCCGACGCCGAGACCCGGGTGGAAGTGGGTGCCGCGCTGGCGGACGATGATCTCGCCGGCCTTGACGACCTGGCCACCGAAGCGCTTCACGCCGAGGCGCTGGGCGTTCGAGTCGCGACCGTTGCGGGACGACGATGCGCCCTTCTTGTGTGCCATGTCGAGGTCAGCCCTTCGAGATGTCGCGGACCACGACGCTGGTCAGGGGCTGACGGTGCCCCTGCCGCTTGTGGTAGCCGGTCTTGTTCTTGAACTTGTGGATGCGGATCTTCGGACCCTTGCCGTGCTCGACGATCTCGCCGGTCACGGTCACCTTGGCCAGGGCCGCGGCGTCGCTGGTGACGGTGTCGCCGTCGACCAGGAGGATCGCCGGCAGGGCGACGCTGTCGCCGGCCGCACCCGCCAGGCGGTTGATCGTGAACGTGTCGCCCACGGCCACCTTGTGCTGGCTGCCACCGGCCTTCACCACTGCGTACACCACTGACTCCTCGTTAGCTTCTTCGTGTCCAGCTGTCTGCCCGGCGCGCACGACCGATCGGGCGCCGGGTGCTGGGCGGGCTGCGAACGCCTGACCCGGCGGCACCCGGAGGCGCCCGCGCGGTGGCGATGCAACCCGACCAGCGTACCTGAGCCGATCGACCGGGTCGACGTGACCTCGGCGGCTCCTCCGCCCGCGTCGCGCGGGTGCGGGTGCGGGTGGAGGAGCCCGGGATCAGCCGACCGGCGGTCCGGCCGGGCGGCTGGCCGCCCGGCGGCGGCGCGGGCGCCCGGTCGGTGCCACCTCGGGCGCGGGTGCGCTCTCGGCGGCAGGGGTGCTCTCGGGAGCGGGCACGATCTCGGGCGCGGCCGCCTCCAGGGCGACGACCTCCGGCACCGTGACCTCGGGCGCCGCGACCTCGGGCGCCGCGGTCTCCGTCTCGGCTGCCTCGGGCTCCGTCTCGGCTGCCTCGGGCTCGGCGGCCCGGGGCTCGGCGACCGCGAGCGGCGGCACGACGACGACGTCGTCGGACCCGCGCGGCGGCGTGGCCGGGTGTGCGTCGGAGTCGGCGTTCACCGGGGCGACGTCCTCGACGGCGACGGCCGGGACCTCGTCCTGGCCAGCGGCGCCCTCGGGTGCGTCCGTGGGGGCGTCCGCGTCGTCGCCGTGGGTGCCGGCCAGCACGGCGGCGTCCGCGGCGGCGCGCTCCTCCCCCGACTGGCCCCGGTTGCGGCGGCCGCGGTTGCGCCGCCCGCTGCGGGTGCCCTCGGTCGGCTCGGCGTCGCCGTCACCGGCCGGCCCGTCGCCCGCCTTCTCGGCGGGAGCCTGCTCAGTCGCGGCGTCGTCCTTGGCCGGGGTGTCGTCCTTGGCCGGGCCGTCGTCCTTGGAGCTGTCGCCGCCCTTGCCGGAGCGGTCCCGGCGGTTGCCGCCGGCGTTGCCCCCGCCCGAGTTCCCGGAGCCGGAGCCGCCGTTCCCCCCGCCGCGGCGCTTCTCGTCCACCGGGTCGGTGCTGACGGTGATCCCGCGGCCACGGCAGTGCTCGCAGGTCTCGGAGAACACCTCGAGCAGGCCCTGCCCGACCCGCTTGCGGGTCATCTGGACCAGGCCCAGCGAGGTCACCTCGGCGACCTGGTGCTTGGTGCGGTCGCGGCCGAGGCACTCGGTGAGCCGCCGCAGCACGAGGTCGCGGTTGCTCTCCAGGACCATGTCGATGAAGTCGATGACGATGATGCCGCCGATGTCGCGCAGCCGGAGCTGGCGGACGATCTCCTCCGCGGCCTCCATGTTGTTGCGCGTCACGGTCTGCTCGAGGTTGCCGCCCGAGCCGACGAACTTGCCGGTGTTGACGTCGACGACGGTCATCGCCTCGGTGCGGTCGATCACCAGCGAGCCGCCGCTGGGCAGCCACACCTTGCGGTCCAGCGCCTTGGCCAGCTGCTCGTCGATGCGCAGGTCGTGGAAGACGTCGCCCTGGCCGGTGTAGCGCGACAGCCGCGAGCTGAGCTCCGGCGAGACGTGGCCGACGTAGGCCTCGACGGTGTCCCAGGCGTCGTCGCCCTGGACGACCAGGCTCTTGAAGTCCTCGTTGAAGACGTCACGGATCACGCGGATCGCGAGGTCGGGCTCGCCGTAGAGCAGCGTCGGCGCGTTCGAGGTCGACTCGGCCTTCTGGGAGATGACCTCCCACTGCGCCTTGAGCCGGTTGACGTCGCGGGTGAGCTCCTCCTCGGAGGCCCCCTCGGCGGCGGTCCGGATGATGACGCCGGCGTCCTCGGGGACGATCCGCTTGAGGATGTCCTTGAGCCGCTGGCGCTCGGTGTCGGGCAGCTTGCGGCTGATCCCGGTCATCGAGCCGCCGGGCACGTAGACCAGGAAGCGGCCGGGCAGGTTGATCTGCTGGGTGAGCCGGGCGCCCTTGTGGCCGATCGGGTCCTTGGTGACCTGCACCAGCACCTTGTCGCCGGACTTCATCGCGGTCTCGATCGAGCGCTGCTTGCCCGACAGGCCCGCGGCGTCCCAGTTGACCTCGCCTGCGTACAGGACGGCGTTGCGGCCCTTGCCGATGTCGACGAAGGCCGCCTCCATGCTGGGCAGCACGTTCTGCACGCGGCCGAGGTACACGTTGCCGGCGAAGGACGTCGCCTGCGCCTGGGTCACGTAGTGCTCGACCAGCACGTCGTCCTCGAGGACGGCGATCTGGGTGCGCTCGCCGCGCTGGCGGATGACCATCGTGCGGTCGACCGCCTCGCGCCGGGCGAGGAACTCGCTCTCGGTCAGGATGGGCGCGCGGCGGCGGCCGGTGTCGCGGCCGTCCCGGCGGCGCTGGCGCTTGGCCTCCAGGCGGGTGGACCCGGCGACCCCGCGGACGTCGTCGTCGCTCGTGGTGCGGCCGTTGCGGCCGGCCCGCTCCGGGCGGTCGTCGTCGTCGGTGTCGTCGGAGGCGTCCTCGCCGCCCCCACCACCGGTGCGACGGCGGCGGCGCCGGCGACGGCGGGTGCTCGAACCGCCCGAGGCCTCGTCGGATTCGGAGTCGGAGTCGGAGTCGCCCTCGTCGTCCTGCTCGTCGGCGGCGTCCTCGTCGCTCTCGGCGTCGGCGGCGGGCGCCTGCTCGCCGGCCTCGTCGTCGCTCTCGCCCTCGCCGGTGCGGCCACGACCGCGGCCGCGGCGGCCACGGCGACGCCGGCGGCTGCCGGTGCCGTCGGCGGAGTCGCCGTCGTCCTCGGCGCCGGTCTCGTCGTCGGTGTCGTCGTCCTCGGTGGGCTCGACGTCCTCGGCGGGCTGCTCGGCGGCCGGACGGCGGCGCGAGCGCTGCCGGCCGGTGCGGGTCGGCTCGGCCTCCTCCTCGACCACCTCCGGGGCCTCGGCCTCGGCGGGCTCCACCTCCGGGGACTCGGCCGGACGGCGGCTGCGGCGGCGCGGGGCCGGCGGCGCCTCGACCGGGGCCATGAAGCTCACGAACGCCGGGACCGGGGCGACGGGGGTCGCAGGCGTCACCGGCTCGACCGCGTCGGGGTCGGGCGCCGCGGCCGGCCGGGTGGCCCGGCGGCGGGGCCGGGCGACGACGGCGGTCGGCTCGGGCGAGCTGAACTGCGCGCCGAAGCGGGAGCCGACCGGCTCGTGATCCGGCTCGGGCTCGGCCGGGGGCTCCGCGGCGGGGGTCCCGGGCTCGGCCGGGGCGTCTGCCCCGGCCTCGTCCGCGGAGGTCTCCGCCTCGTCCGCGGCGTCCGCGGCGTCCGCGGCGTCCGCGGCGTCCGCGGCGTCCGCGGCGTCCGCGGCGTCCGCGGCGTCCGCGGCGTCCGCGGCGTCCTCGGGGACCGAGGAGTCCTCGGACACCGCGGGCACCTCGGTGACCTCGTCGGGCGCGGGACCTGTCGCGGTCTCGTCGGAGCTGCTGGTGCTGTCGGTATCGGCCACGAGGGCTCGTCTCCTCATGTGCTCCCGGGCGCCGATCGGGTGACCGGCGGCCGCGCAGGGGCACGGGATCGGGCGGGGCGAGGCGTCGCACGGGGTACGGCGGCCGGCTCGTCCTGCGAAGTCTGTGGGCGGCTCTCGCGCGACGGTTGCCGCGGCGGGGAGCCGAACTGCCTGGGCGGTGCAACGCACCCGGTGGGGCTGGGTGCGGTGGTGCGGTGGTCTCAGTGGTGCGGCACGTCTGGCAGCCGTGTCGCGGCGACGGTGCGCCGGCCCCGTGGGCCTCCGCCGGTCAGACCGTCGCGTGCGCCTCCTGGTCGGGGGCTCCCGCGGTGCGGTCGGGCTCGAGCGGATCGGCCACGGTCCCGGTGTCGTCGAGCCGGCCCTGCGCCTCACGCACGGCCCGGGGGGGCAACGGCGGGCGCAGGTCGGCGACGGCAGCCAGGGCGGCCAACACGTCGTCCGGTCGAACGGCGGGCGTTCCCTGCCGGACGACCATGTGCAGTATGGCACAACCGACCCCGGCCGAGGCCGACGCGCTGGTCACGGACGGGCGGGCATCGATGTCCTTGAGCCCGTTCTTCGTCCGCTTCGCGACGGTGACGACGTCGGCGGCCAGGAACGCCTCGACGGCGCGGGTGAGCTCGTCGGGGTCCAGCCCGGGTAGCTCCACCCGCCACACCGAGGTGTCGATCCGGTCGGCCAGCGAGCCGGTCCCCTCCTGGGCCTCCACGCAGTCGAGGACGGCGACGTCCTCGGGCAGGGCGGCGTCGAGGGCGGCGCGCACGGCCTCCGGGTCGCACCGGACCGACAGCCCGATCTCCACGTACTCGGCCTCGCTGGCCGCGCCGGTCGGCGCGGCGCCGAGGTAGGAGATCTTCGGGTGCGGGCTGAAGCCGGCGGAGAACGCCATCGGCACCCGCGCCCGGCGCAGCGCCCGCTCCAGGGCGCGAGCGAGGTCGCGGTGCGAGGCGAACCGCAACCGGCCGCGCTTGGCGTACCGGATGCGCAGCTTCTGCACCGTGGGCGGCGGCGGAGGGCCGTCGGGCTGGCGGGCCATCAGACGACCGTGAGCGGGAGCAGGCTGCGGCCGGTGGGGCCGATCTGGATCTCCGTGCCGTTGGTCGGGCAGACGCCGCAGTCGTAGCAGGGGGTCCAGCGGCAGTCGGCGACCTCGTCCTCGGAGATGGCGGCCTGCCAGTCCTCCCAGAGCCACTCCTTGTCCAGCCCGGAGTCCAGGTGGTCCCAGGGCAGGATCTCGTGCTCGGTGCGCTCGCGCGTGGTGTACCAGTCGAGGTCGACGCCGAAGGGCGCCAGCTCCTCGGTGGCGGCGGCCACCCAGCGGTCGTAGGAGAAGTGCTCGCTCCAGCCGTCGAACCGGCCGCCCTCGCGCCACACCCGCTCGATGACCCGGCCGACGCGGCGGTCACCGCGGGAGAGCAGTCCCTCGATCACGCCGGGCTTGCCGTCGTGGTAGCGCAGGCCGATCGAGCGGCCGATCTTGCGGTCCTCGTTGATCTTGGCCCGGAGCACGCGCAGGCGGTGGTCGATCGTCTCGGCGCTGGCCTGGCCGGCCCACTGGAACGGGGTGTGCGGCTTGGGCACGAAGCCACCGATCGAGACGGTGCAGCGGATGTCCTTGCGGCCACTGGCCTCGCGGCCGGCGCGGATGACCTCGACCGCGAGGTCGGCGATCTCCAGGACGTCCTCGTCGGTCTCGGTGGGCAGACCGCACATGAAGTAGAGCTTCACCTGCGTCCAGCCGTTGGCGTACGCCGTCGTCACCGTGCGGACGAGGTCCTCCTTGGACACCGTCTTGTTGATGACCCGGCGGATCCGCTCGCTGCCCCCCTCGGGGGCGAAGGTCAGGCCGCTGCGGCGGCCGTTGCGCGAGAGCTCGTTGGCCAGCGTGACGTTGAAGGCGTCCACGCGGGTGCTCGGCAGGCTCAGGCCGGTGTTGGTGCCCTCGTACCGGTCGGCGAGCTCCTTGGCCAGCTGCCCGATCTCGGAGTGGTCGGCGCTGCTCAGGCTCAGCAGCCCGACCTCCTCGTAGCCGGTGGCCTTGAGGCCCTGGTCGACCATCGAGCCGATGCCGGTGATCGTGCGCTCGCGGACCGGGCGGGTGATCATCCCGGCCTGGCAGAAGCGGCAGCCACGGGTGCAGCCGCGGAAGATCTCGACGCTCATCCGCTCGTGGACGCTCTCGGCGAGCGGCACCAGCGGCTGCTTCGGGTAGGGCCACTCGTCGAGGTCCATGACGGTGCGCTTGCCGACCTTCTCCGGCACGTCGTCGCGGGTCTGCGTGACGGCCGCGATCGCGCCGTCGGCGGCGTAGGTCATGGCGTAGAAGCGCGGCACGTAGACGCCGTCGACGCGGGCCAGCCGGGCGAGCAGCTCCTCGCGCCCGCCGGGGCGGCCCTGCTCCTTCCACGCCCCCACCACGTCGGTGATGTCGCCGACGGCCTGCTCGCCGTCGCCCAGGACGGCGCAGTCGACGAAGTCGGCGACCGGCTCGGGGTTGAAGGCAGCGTGACCACCGGCGACGACGACCGGGTGGCTCTCGTCGCGGTCGACCGCGTGCAGCGGGACGCCGGCGAGGTCGAGCGCCTCGAGCAGGTTGGTGTAGCCGAGCTCGGTGGCGAAGCTGACGCCGAGGAGGTCGAAGTCGGCGACGGCGCGGTGCCCGTCGACGGTGAACTGCGGGACGCCGTGCTCGCGCATCAGGGCGGCGAGGTCGGGCCAGACGGCGTAGGTGCGCTCGGCCAGGGCGTCGGAGCGCTCGTTGAGGACCTCGTACAGGATCATCAGGCCCTGGTTGGGCAGCCCGACCTCGTAGGCGTCGGGATACATCAGCGCCCAGTGGACGCGGGCGGCGTCCCAGTGCTTCACCTGGGCGTTGAGCTCACCGCCCACGTACTGGATGGGCTTCTGGATCTGGGCCAGCAGGGGCTCGAGCCGCGGGTACAGCGACTCGCCCGTGGTCGTGCGGAGGTCAGCAGTCATGACCTGTCCAGGGTAGCCGCCGCCGCGACCACCTCCCCGGCCACGATCAGGTTCCCTGATCGTCCAGCGTCCTCCCTCACCGTGGGAGGTGAGGGAGGACGCTCGATGATCAGGGTCCCTGATCCCAGCGCGTCAGCCCAGGGTCGGGAAGAACAGCCCGATCTCGCGGGCGGCGGACTCCGGGGAGTCCGAGCCGTGCACGATGTTGTTCTGCACCTCGAGGGCGAAGTCGCCGCGGATGGTGCCCGGGCCGGCCTTGACCGGGTCGGTGGCGCCGGCCAGCGCGCGGAACGCCTCGATGGCCCGCGGGCCCTCGACGACCAGCGCCATCAGCGGGCCGCTGGTGATGAACTCGACCAGCGAGCCGAAGAACGGCCGCTCGCGGTGCTCGGCGTAGTGCGTCTCGGCGACGTCGGCGGTCAGCGTGCGCAGCTCGGCAGCGACCAGGCGCAGGCCCTTGCGCTCCAGGCGGGTGATCACCTCGCCGACGAGGCCACGGGCGACGCCGTCGGGCTTGACGAGGACAAGAGTGCGTTCGGTCACGGGACCGGAGCCTACGGCCCGGGCCGCACCCCGCGGTCACGCACCGGCGCCGGCCGCCGGCCAGCCGATGCTCGGCTCGTGCCCGCGGAAGTTCCGCAGCCACCAGGCCCAGTCCTCGGGGACCAGGCCGAAGGGGTCCGGGTGGCCCAGCTCGCGGGCCGCCCACACCGGCCAGTGCGGATTGGCCAGCGCCGGGCGGCCGAGCAGGACGACGTCGACGTCGCCGGACCGCACCGCGGCGTCGGCGTCCTGGGGCACGCCCAGGTTCCAGCTGGCCGCGACCGGGATGCCGAGCTCCCGCTTGATCCGCCCGGCCCGCTCCACCCAGGCCGCGGGCTGGCTCCACAGCGGGTCGGTCATCGCGTCGGTGTTGCCGCCGAAGCTCAGCTCGGCGAGGTCCAGGCCGCGCTCGGCCATCCAGCGCAGCGCCACGACCGCGTCCTCGAACCGGGTGCCCTCCGGGTTGAAGTCGTCGGCGCCGAGCCGCACGGTCAGGGGCAGGTGCTCGGGCCAGACCGCGCGGACGGCGTCCAGCGCCTCGAGCAGGAACCGGGCGCGGTTCTCCGGGCTGCCGCCGTACTCGTCCTCGCGCTGGTTGGCCAACGGCGAGAAGAAGCTGGAGCCCAGGTAGCCGTGGGCGAAGTGCAGCTCCAGCCACTCGTACCCGGCCGCGGCCGCCCGCACCGCCGCCTCGGCGTACCGCCGGTGCAGCGCCCGGATCTCCTCGACCGTGAGCGCGTGCACCGGGTACGGCCGGCGCGGAGCGCCGTACGGGATGGCCGACGGGCCGACGACCTGCCAGCCCCCGGGCGCGTCCGGGGCGATCTGCCCCCAGCCCGCCCACGGCGGCTCCTCGCTGCCGCTGCGGCCGGTGTGCCCCAGCTGGATGCCGGGCACGGCCCCCATGCTCCGCAGCATGGCGGTGACCCGCGCGTGCCCCTCGATCTGCGCGTCGTCGTAGAGACCGGCGCAGGAGAGGCTGGTGCGCCCCTCCGGACTGATCGCGATCTGCTCCGGGAAGACCAGCCCGAACCCGCCGGCCGCCCGCGCCCCCAGGTACATGAGGTGGAAGTCGTCCAGGCGCCCGTCGGTCGACCGGTACATCGTCATCGGGCTCATCCCGATGCGGTTGCGCAGCGTGACGCCCTTGAGGGCGAACTCGTCGAACAGGTGCGGCACGCCGGTCCGGTCTCAGTCGGTGGTGGGGGCGGTGCCGCCGTCGGCCGGGCCGGGCAGCTGGACGGGGCCGAACGCCGAGCCGATGAGCTGCTTGCGCACCTGCAGCAGGTAGAGCCAGATGAGCACGAACGCGCCGGCGACGAACCACATGGCGCTGTTCATCAGGCCGGTCGCCAGCAGCGGCACCTGCAGGGCGGTGCCGATGACCAGCCCCCGCTCCCGCCGCTGCACGCCGCTGGCGAGGATCAGCAGCAGCGCGAGGACCAGCAGGAGCGTCAGCCGGACGGCGCCGAGGCCCTCCTCGGTCTGCGCGATGCCGCGGGGCACGAACAGCACGGCGATGCCCTCGAGCACCAGGATCGCCGCGGCGGCCCCGCCCAGGGCGCGACCGGCGCGGACCGGGTCGGGCGCGGTCACGGACGGCGCCCCGAGAACAGCGCCCGGGCCTCCCCCGCGGTGATCACGCTGCCGGTCACCAGCACCCCGGAGCCGCCGAGCGCGTGGTCCTCCCCGGCCTCGGCCAGCTCGATCGCCTCGTCGATCGCCTCGGGCAGGCGCGGCGAGACGCTGACCCGGTCGGCACCGAAGACGTCGACGGCCAGCGCACCGAGCTCGTCGGCGGGCAGCGCGCGCTCGGAGCTGTTCTGGGTGACCACCAGCTCGGCGCACACCTCCTCGAGCGCGGCCAGCATCCCGGTCACGTCCTTGCCGCGGACGGCGCCGACCACCCCGACCAGGCGGGTGAAGTCGAAGGACTCGCGGATCGCCTCGACCGTCGCGGTCATGCCGGCGGGGTTGTGCGCGGCGTCGATGAGCACGCTCGGGCTGGTGCGCACCCGCTCCAGCCGGCCCGGCGAGCGGACGGCGGCGAACGCGGCCCGGACCGTCTCCTGCTCGATCGGCCCGGTCGCGGCGCCCGCGCCGAGGAACGCCTCGACCGCGGCCAGCGCCGTCGCCGCGTTCTGCGCCTGGTGCGCGCCGAACAGCGGCAGGTAGACCTCGTCGTACTCGCCACCGAGCCCCTGCAGGCGCACCTGCTGCCCGCCGATCGCGACCCGCCGCTCCAGCACGCCGAACTCGGTGCCCTCGCGGGCCACCACGGCCTCCACCTCGACCGCGCGACGCACGAGGGAGTCCAGCGCGCCCGGCTGCTGGTGGGCGAGCACCGCGATGGAGTCGGCCTTGATGATCCCGGCCTTCTCCCCCGCGATCGTGGCGACGTCGGGCCCGAGGTACTCGGCGTGGTCCATCGCCACCGGCGTGACGACGGCGACCCGCGCGTCGGCGACGTTCGTGGCGTCCCACGTGCCGCCCATGCCGACCTCGATGACGGCGACGTCGACCGGCGCGTCGGCGAACAGCGCGTACGCCATCCCGACCATCACCTCGAAGAAGCTCATCGGGTGCTCGCCGGCGGCGTCGACCATCTGCACGTACGGCGCGATGTCGGCGTAGGTCTCGACGAACCGTTCGGGGCTCACCGGCTCGCCGTCCAGGACGATCCGCTCCCGCATCGACTCCAGGTGCGGGCTGGTGAACCGGCCCACGCGCAGGCCGAAGCCGCGCAGCAGCTCGTCGACCATGCGCGCCGTCGTCGTCTTGCCGTTGGTGCCGGCCACCTGGATGACCGGCATCGCGCGGTGCGGGTTGCCCAGGAGGTCGACCAGCGCGTTGATGCGGGTCAGCGAGGGCTCGAGCCGGCTCTCCGGCCAGCGCGCCAGCAGCTCGCGTTCCACCCGGGCCAGGTCACCGGTGCTGCCGTTGCTCATCCTGCTCAGGATGCCAGCCCGTGCCGGGACGCCCGCTGCCTACCGCGCAGCGCCCTGGACGACGCCGCTGCCGGCGTGCATCCAGTCGCGCGGGGGCGCGGCCTCGACGACCCGCTTCACGAGGGGGAACAGCCCGACGGCGGCCAGCTTGAACGACGCGACGCCGAACGGGATGCCGATGACCGTCAAGCAGAAGCCGATGCCCGCGACGACGTGGACGAGCGCCAGCCACCAGCCCGCCAGGAGGAACCAGAGCAGGTTGCCGACGGCCGAGGCCACCCCGGCACCGGGAGCCCGGACGGTGGTGCGCCCGAACGGCCACAGGACGAAGCCGGCCAGCCGGAACGACGCGATGCCGAACGGGATGGTCACGATGAAGATGCAGGCGATCACGCCCGCCAGCAGGTAGGCCAGCGCCAGGATCCAGCCCTGCAGCACCAGCCAGATCACGTTCAGCAGCAGCCGCAGGGTGTCCACGCATCCTCCACGGACGGCGGGGGCGCGGTGTTCCCCCAGGACGGCAGCGAACGACGTCGTCCCCGGCTTCCTAGGATGCTGGGCATGGCTGCCGACATCTCCCGCCCGGACCCGACGGCTCCGGGAGCCACCGTCGGCGTACCCGAGAAGCCCACGATCGACGGGCTCGAGGAGAAGTGGGTCGAGCGCTGGGCGGCGGATGACACCTACGCCTTCGACCGGGACGCCGCCCTGCAGGCGCCGCGCGAGCAGATCTACTCGATCGACACCCCGCCGCCGACCGCGTCCGGCTCGCTGCACGTGGGCCACGTCTTCAGCTACACGCACACCGACTTCGTCGCCCGCTACCAGCGGATGCGCGGCCGGCACGTCTACTACCCGATGGGCTGGGACGACAACGGCCTGCCGACCGAGCGGCGCGTCCAGAACTACTACGGGGTGCGCTGCGACCCCGCGCTCCCCTACGACCCGTCGTTCGAGCCCCCGGCCAAGGCGGGCAAGGACCAGGTGCCGGTCTCGCGCCGCAACTTCGTCGAGCTGTGCATGCAGCTGACCGAGGCCGACGAGGCCGAGTTCGAGAAGCTGTGGCGCCGGGTCGGGCTGTCGGTGGACTGGACGAACGTCTACCGGACGATCTCCGAGGCCTCCCGCGCCACCGCGCAGAAGATGTTCCTGCAGAACCTGGCCCGCGGTGAGGCCTACGCCCAGGAGGCCCCGACCCTCTGGGACGTCAGCTTCCGCACCGCCGTCGCCCAGGCCGAGCTGGAGGACCGCGAGCGGCCGGGCGCCTACCACCGCGTGGCGTTCGCCGGCCCGTCCGGCCCGGTGCACATCGAGACCACCCGCCCCGAGCTGCTGCCCGCCTGCGTCGCCCTGGTCGCGCACCCCGACGACGAGCGCTACCAGCCGCTGTTCGGGAAGGCGGTGCGGACGCCGATCTTCGACGTCGAGGTGCCCGTCGTCGCCCACCGCCTGGCCGAGAAGGACAAGGGCTCGGGCATCGCGATGATCTGCACCTTCGGCGACCTGACCGACGTCATCTGGTGGCGCGAGCTGCAGCTGCCGACGCGCGCGGTCATCGGCTGGGACGGCCGGTTCCTGGCCGAGCCGCCGGCCGGCGTGCCCGCCGGGCCCTACGCGGAGCTCGCCGGCAAGACGTCGTTCAGCGCCCAGCAGCGGATCGTCGAGCTGCTGCGCGAGTCCGGCGCCCTGAAGGGCGACCCGAAGCCGATCACCCACCCGGTGAAGTTCTACGAGAAGGGCGACCGCCCGCTCGAGATCGTCACCACGCGCCAGTGGTACATCCGCAACGGCGGCCGCGACGCCGACCTGCGCGAGGCGCTGGTGGCCCGCGGCCGGGAGATCCAGTGGGTGCCCGAGCACATGCGGCACCGGTACGAGAACTGGGTCGAGGGCCTCAACGGCGACTGGCTGATCAGCCGCCAGCGGTTCTTCGGCGTCCCGTTCCCGGTCTGGTACCGGCTGGACGCCGAGGGCGAGCCGATCCACGACGAGCCGATCCTGGCCGCGCCGGAGTCCCTGCCGGTGGACCCCTCCTCCGACGTGCCGCCGGGCTTCGACGAGTCGCAGCGCGGCGTCCCCGGCGGGTTCATCGCCGACCCCGACGTCATGGACACCTGGGCGACGTCGTCGCTCTCGCCGCAGGTGGCCTCGGGCTGGGACACCGACCCGGAGCTGTTCGCCGCGGTCTTCCCGATGGACCTCCGCCCGCAGGCGCACGACATCATCCGCACCTGGCTGTTCTCGACCGTGGTGCGCTCGCACTACGAGTTCGGCACGGTGCCGTGGTCGCACGCGGCGATCTCCGGGTTCGTCGTGGACCCGGACCGCAAGAAGATGTCGAAGTCGAAGGGCAACGCGACGACGCCGATCGACGTCCTGGAGCGGTACGGCACCGACGCCGTCCGCTGGCGCGCCGCCGGTGCGCGCCCGGGTGCGGACTCGCCGTTCGACGAGACGCAGATGAAGGTCGGCCGCCGGCTGGCGATGAAGATCCTCAACGTCGGCAAGTTCGTGCTGGGCCTGGGCGCCTCGGCGTCCTCGACGGTCGACCAGGTCACCGAGCCGATCGACCTGGGCATGCTCACCGCGCTCGGCCGGGTGGTCGACGAGGCGACGGCGGCGTTCGAGGCCTACAACTACACCCGCGCGCTCGAGGTCAGCGAGACGTTCTTCTGGTCGTTCTGCGACGACTACGTGGAGCTGGTGAAGTCCCGCGCCTACGGGTCCGGGGCGGCGGCGACCTCCGCGCAGGCGGCGCTGGCGGTGGCGCTGGAGGTCCAGCTGCGGCTGTTCGCGCCGGTGCTGCCGTTCGTGACCGAGGAGGTCTGGTCCTGGTGGCAGGCCGGCTCGGTGCACCGCGCCGTGTGGCCGGTGGCCTCCGCGCTCCCCTCGGGCGGCGACCCCGCCGTGGTGACGGCGACCGCCGCCGCCCTGGCCGGCGTCCGCAAGGCCAAGTCCGACGCCAAGGTCTCCATGCGCGCCGACGTCGAGACGGCGACCGTCACCGCCCCCGCCGCGCAGGTGCCGCTCATCGAGGCCGGCCGCGCCGACCTGGTGGACGCCGGCCGGATCGCCACGCTGTCGGTGCAGCCCGGCGACGGCGAGCTGACGGTGGCCGTCGTCCTCGCGGAGGTCGCAGAGGCCTGACGCGCCTCGACGGTGTGCGCTGGTCGGCAGCTCCGGGCCCGGGAGCTGCCGGCTAGCGCACACCGTTGCCCACGATGAGCGATCGGCGGGCGGCGTGGGCGGCCCGGATGTCGCGGCGGCAGTCCTCGGGGTGCAGCGTGAGCCGGCGGTAGCCGAAGCGCAGCGTCTGCCAGCCGACGGTCGCCAGCAGCGCGTCGCGCCGGATGTCCCGCTCGCGCTGCCGGCGGGACCCGTGCCAGGCGGCGCCGTCCATCTCGACGGCGAGCGCGACCTCCTCGTACGCCGCGTCGAGCGCGAACACCTCCCCCGCGACGACGATGCGGCGCTGCTGCACGAACGGCGGCATTCCCGGGCCCCGCAGCACCTGCAGGCAGCCCCAGATCTCCAGCTCGCTCTGGCACCCGGCAGCGAGCAGCTCGACCACCCGCGCGAGCTCGGCGCGGCCCGGCAGGCGCGGGCGGCGGGCGAGCTCGTCGGCCAGCTCGCTCACCGACGCCTCCCGGCGCCGGACGGCGGTGATGGCTGCGGCCCGCACGTCGGCGCGGCTCAGCGGCGCGGGCCGCCCCCAGGTGTCGACGAGCGACCGCTCCACCGAGGTGACCGAGGTACTGCCGACCCGGCGCCGCTCGGCGTCCACGCCGGCCGAGCGGTGCACGGTCACCCCGCGGGACCCGCGGGCGCTGCGGGTCAGGTCGACGGTGACGTGGACCGGGCCGGGCGGGTGCTCGACCAGCCCCCACAGGGCCAGAGCCGTGACGTGGCTGGCCACGCCGCCGCGGGCCAGCGCGGCGGCCAGGCGGACCCGCCACTCCCCCGCGGCCTGCGGCAGCGCGTAGACGCCGGGACGCAGCAGGACCAGCTTCCCCGCGGCGACCCAGGCGCCGACGGCGCGGGCGCTGATCCGCCGCTGCAGCTCCGCGGCGGTCGCCCACCCGGCCTCACCCACGACCGCTGCCACGTCCCGCGTCATGGCGCCAGGCTGCCGGGCGTCGGGCGCGGTCGGGGTCGGTCAGCCGGATCTGTGGACGGCGGCCGGCGACGGTGTGCGCGGGTCGGCAGCTCGATCGCCCGGAACTGCCGATAAGCGCACACCGTCGGCGACGCACTTCTCGGGACACGCGAACGGCCCGCCCCCGGTGGGGGCGGGCCGTTCAACGGTCGCTCAGGTCAGGCGGACTTCTCGCGGCGCTCGCGGGTGGGCTTGCGCGGCACGATGGTCGGGTTGACGTGCTCCAGCACGACCTCCTTGGTGATCACCACGGAGGCGACGTCGTCCCGGCTGGGGACGTCGTACATCACCGACTGGAGCACCTCCTCCATGATCGCGCGGAGCCCGCGGGCGCCGGTGCCGCGGAGGATCGCCTGGTCGGCGATGGCCTCGAGCGCGTCGTCGGTGAACTCCAGCTCCACGCCGTCGAGCTCGAAGAGCTTCCGGTACTGGCGCACCAGGGCGTTCTTCGGCTCGGTGAGGATGTTGATCAGCGCCTCGCGGTCCAGCTTCTGCACGCTGGTGATCACCGGGAGCCGGCCGATGAACTCGGGGATCATGCCGAACTTCAGCAGGTCCTCGGGCATGACCTCGGCGAAGGCGTTGGCCTCGGCGATCTCGGCCTTGCCGCGGACCTCGGCGCCGAAGCCGATCCCCTGCTTGCTGGTGCGCTGCTCGATGACCTTCTCCAGGCCGGCGAACGCGCCACCCACGATGAACAGCACGTTCGTCGTGTCGATCTGGATGAACTCCTGGTGCGGGTGCTTGCGGCCACCCTGCGGGGGCACCGACGCCGTCGTCCCCTCGAGGATCTTCAGCAGCGCCTGCTGCACGCCCTCACCGGAGACGTCGCGGGTGATCGACGGGTTCTCGCTCTTGCGGGCGATCTTGTCGACCTCGTCGATGTAGATGATCCCGGTCTCGGCCCGCTTCACGTCGTAGTCCGCGGCCTGGATCAGCTTGAGCAGGATGTTCTCGACGTCCTCGCCGACGTAGCCGGCCTCGGTGAGCGCCGTGGCGTCGGCGATCGCGAAGGGGACGTTGAGCATCCGCGCGAGGGTCTGCGCCAGGTGGGTCTTGCCGCACCCGGTCGGGCCCATCAGCAGGATGTTCGACTTGGCCAGCTCCACGCCCTCGTCGCGGCGGTCACCGCCGGCCTGGATCCGCTTGTAGTGGTTGTAGACGGCCACCGACAGCGTCCGCTTGGCCTTGTCCTGGCCGATGACGTACTGCTCGAGGAAGTCGTGGATCTCCTTCGGCTTCGGCAGCTCGTCGAACTTGAGGTCCGAGGACTCCGAGAGCTCTTCCTCGATGATCTCGTTGCAGAGGTCGATGCACTCGTCGCAGATGTAGACCCCGGGGCCAGCGATGAGCTTCTTGACCTGCTTCTGGCTCTTCCCGCAGAAGGAGCACTTGAGCAGGTCACCGCTCTCACCGATTCGTGCCACCTGCTGACCTCCACCTCGGATTCGCAGCCCTGGAACCAGGTGCCTGCGTCGTCGTCGTTGCTGCTCTTCAGCCGCTGCAGTCCCCGCTCCGCGGGGCTCTCGTCCCGGTGCTGTCGACCGGGGTCGGGCGTCCGCCGAACGTACCTGCCGCCACCGACGCCGCCGGGCAATGACTCACCCGGTTCGGTTCCGGCGCTTCCCACTTCCGTACCGCTCGCCTCTCGGCCCAGTTCCGGCCCGGGAGCGCCTCCCGAACCGTTGGACCCTTCGACGGTACGAGCCGGGGACGCGACACGCGCGGCCCCGGCTCGCGCCGTCGGGGATCAGACCGAGGGGAGGGCGTTGAGCTTCCGGCTCTGGATCACCTGGTCGACGATCCCGTACTCCTTGGCCTCCTCGGCGGTGAGGATCTTGTCGCGGTCGATGTCGGTGCGGACCTGCTCGGCCGTCCGGCCGGTGTGCCGCGCCAGGATCTCCTCCATCTGCGACCGCACCCGCTGGATCTCCGCGGCGTGGATCTCGAGGTCGGAGACCTGACCGCCCGCCTCGCCCGACGGCTGGTGGATCAGCACGCGGGAGTAGGGCAGGGCCAGACGCTTCCCCGGCGTCCCGGCCGCGAGCAGGACGGCGGCGGCCGAGGCGGCCTGGCCCATGCACACGGTCTGGATGTCGGGACGGACGAACATCATCGTGTCGTAGATCGCCATGAGCGAGGTGAACGAGCCACCGGGCGAGTTGATGTAGATCGTGATGTCGCGGTCCGGGTCGGTGGACTCCAGCGTGATCAGCTGGGCCATGACGTCGTTGGCCGAGGCGTCGTCGATCTGCACCCCGAGGAAGATGATGCGCTCCTCGAAGAGCTTGTTGTAGGGGTTGGACTCCTTCATGCCGTAGCTCGTGCGCTCCACGAAGGAGGGCAGGATGTACCGGCTGGAGGGCATCTGGAAGCTCATGTCAGTCCCTCCGGACTCAGTTGTCGGTGACCGGGTTGGCGCTGTCGGTCATGGTCGCGCGGCTGACGACGTGGTCGACGAAGCCGTACTCGAGGGCCTCCTGCGCGGTGAACCACCGGTCGCGGTCGGAGTCCTTCTCGATCTGCTCGACGCTCTGGCCGGTGTGGAAGGACTGCAGCTCGTTGAGCTCCTTCTTCGTCCGGCGGAAGAGGTCGGCCTGGATGGCGATGTCGGCCGCGGTGCCGCCGACGCCCGCCGAGGGCTGGTGCATCATGATCCGCGCGTGCGGCAGGGCGTAGCGCTTGCCCTTGGTGCCGGCGGTGAGCAGGAACTGGCCCATCGAGGCGGCCAGGCCCATGCCGTAGGTGGCGACGTCGCAGTCGATGAACTGCATCGTGTCGTAGATCGCCATGCCGGCGCTGACCGAGCCGCCGGGCGAGTTGATGTACAAGTGGATGTCGGTCTTCGGGTCCTCCGCCGACAGCAGCAGCATCTGCGCCGCGAGCTGGTTGGCGATGACGTCGTCCACCTGCGTGCCGAGGAAGATGATGCGCTCGCGCAGCAGGCGCTCGTAGACGGAGTCTCCGAGGTTCATCATGCCGCCGGCGCCGCGCATCATGGGGGCGCTCGCGAGGTTCGGGTGGGTAGTGCTCACGGGTGCGGTGACCTCCGTAGGACTGTCGAGCAGTCGGTCTCGGTGGACTGGTGAGTCGTGGTGCGGGGCGATGGTGCGGGCTTCGACGGCCCTCCGGAGAGCGGTGCTCCCCGGCGATTCGCCTGAGTCCTGTCGACCCTAACGCGCACCTCCGACGGTGCAGTCCCGCGACGGGTGGTGTTCGCCGTCGGCGCAGCGGCCGGACCGGCCAGGACGTCCCGGAACGACGGACGCCGCCCCACCCGGCATCGGGTGGAGCGGCGTCGCGTGCGGTGCTGCGGGGGCGATCAGGCCTTGTCGACGACCTCGGTGTCCTCGACGGCGCCCTCGGCCGCCTCGACGGCGGTGGCCTCGGCGGCGAACTCGGCGTCGGCGGCGTCCTCGTCAGCGGCGTCCTCGGCCGGGGCCTGGACCGTCTTCGGGCGGAGCGCCTCGAGGTCGACGACGGTGCCCGACGCGTCGGTGATCGTCGTCTGCTCGAGCAGCTGGGCCAGCGTCTTCGTCCGGCGCACGTCGGCGACGAACTCGGCGATGTTGTTGCCCTGCTGCAGCTGCTGCGCGTACTGCTCCGGGCTCATCCGGTTGCGCTGGGCCTGGGCCATGATCTGCGCGGAGAGGTCGTCGTTGTCGACGGTGACCTCACGGGCGTCGGCGATCGCGTCCAGGATGAACTGCGTCCGGACGGCCTCCTCGACGTTCTTGCGCTGGTCGGCGTCGTAGGCCTCGCGGCTCTCGACACCGGACATCTTGAGGAAGCTGTCCCAGTCCATGCCGGCCTGCTGCAGCTCGCCCTCGAAGGCGCGGTTGCGCCACTCGATCTCGCGCTCGACCAGGTTGTCGGGCATGGGCACCTCGACGGCCTCGAGCAGGTGCTCGACCAGCTTGTCGCGGGCCTGCGCGCCCTGCTGGATCACCTTGGTGCGGGCCAGGCGGGTGCGGACGTCCTCGCGCAGCTCGTCGAGGGTGTCGAACTCGCTGGCGGTGGAGGCGAACTCGTCGTCGAGCTCGGGGAGCTCCTTCTCCTTCACCGAGCGGACGGTGACGGTGACGTCGGCGGTCTCGCCGGCGTTGGGGCCGGAGAGCAGCGCGGTCTGGAAGGTCTTGGACTCCTCGGCGGACAGCCCGCGGACGGCGTCGTCGAGGCCCTCCATGAGGTTGCCGGAGCCGACCTCGTAGGACATGCCGGTGGTGGAGCCGTCCTCGAGCACCTCGTCACCGAGCTTGGCCTCGAGGTCGATGGAGACGAAGTCGCCGTCCTGGGCGGCCCGCTCGACCGACTGCAGCATGCCGAAGCGCTCGCGCATGACGGTGATCTGCTGGTCGATCTCCTCGTCGGTGACCTCGACGTCGTCGACGGTCACGGACAGGTCCTCGAGCGGGGGCAGCTCGAGCTGCGGGGCGACGTCGACCTCGGCGGTGAACTCGAGGGTCTCGTTGTCCTCGAGCTTGGTCACCTCGATGTCGGGCTGGCCGAGCACGCGGACCTGGTTCTCGCGGACGACCTCGGAGTAGACCTCCGGGATGGCGTGCTGGACGACCTGCTCCAGGACGACGGGCCGGCCGATGCGCTGGTCGAGCACGCGGTTGGGGACCTTGCCGGGGCGGAAGCCGGGGACGCGGACCTGCTTGCCCAGCTCCTTGTAGACCTCACCGAAGGCGTGGTCCAGGTCCCCCCAAGCCACCTCGATCGCCATCCGGACCCGCGTGGGGCCGAGTTCCTCGATGGTGCTCTTCACAGCGGCAGTGCTCCTCGATAAAGACAGTGGGTGGGGCGCTCGGTGCTCGACAGCGCCGCGTCGACCCACGAGTCTACGGGCGACGGGCGAGCGCACGCCGGGCCGGGATGCGGCCGGCGGCTGGTCGGGGTGACAGGACGTGAGCCTGCTGCACGACCTGGTCGGGGTGACAGGATGTGAGCCTGCTGCACGACCTGGTCGGGGTGACAGGATGTGAGCCTGCTGCAAGACCTGGTCGGGGTGACAGGATTTGAACCTGCGGCCACCCTGCTCCCAAAGCAGGTGCGCTACCAAGCTGCGCCACACCCCGTGGCCGGGCCGAGTCTAGGGCCCCGGCCGGTCGTGGACGGCCGGGCGACGTCTCAGGCGGAGACCGGCGGACGGCGGTCCGCCCACGGCGCCGCGTCCTCGAGCGCTGCGGCGACCCGGACGAGCACGTCCTCCCGCCCGAAGGCCGCGACGATCTGCACCCCGACCGGCAGCCCGTCGGCGGTCCAGTGCAGCGGCAGGCTGACCGCCGGCTGGCCGGTGACGTTGAACTGGGCGGTGTAGGGCATGAAGGCCCCCACGCGTCGCCCCTCCTGCTCCGGGCCGGCTGCGGCGAACCAGCCGAGCTCCGGCGGGGGTGCGCCCACCGTCGGGGTGACCAGCAGGTCGAAGCCGCGGCCGCCCTGCTCCGTCGGCGTCCAGAAGGCGGCCATCTGCCGCGCCCAGGTCGCCAGCTCGGCGCGCGCGGCCAGGTAGTCGGCGGACGACATCTGCCGGCCCATCGCCCGGTAGGTCGCGTTGCGGCGTTCCAGCTCCTCGTCGCGCACCGGGCGGCCCAGGAGGCGCTCGTGGGCGGCCAGGGCCAGGGCGATGTCGGCGGCGATGGTGGCGCCGAAGCCGCGCATGAACCGCTCGTCGAACATGACGTCGGGGGTGGTGGGCTCGACGGCGCAGCCGAGCTGCTCGAGGAGCCGCCCGGCGCGGTCCACGGCGGCGCGGCAGTCCGGCGACGGCTCCCCCGGCTCGGTGTCGAGGATCCCGACGCGCAACCGGCCGACCGGGGCACCGACCTCGTCCGCGAGGGCTCGGGGCAGCGGCGGGGCGACGTAGGGGTCACCGGGCATGGCGCCGCTGATCAGGTCGAGGACGGCGGCGGCGTCGCGCACCGTGCGGGTGACCACGCCGTCGGTGGTGGCGCCGGCCCAGCTCTCCCCCACCTCCGGGCCGTGGCTCACGCGCGCGCGGGTGGGCTTCAGACCGACCAGCGCGCACTCGGACGCCGGGATGCGGATCGATCCCCCGCCGTCGCTGGCGTGGGCGACCGGGACCATCCCGGCGGCGACGGCCGCCGCCGAGCCGCCGCTGGAGCCACCGGCGGAGTGCCCCGGGTTCCACGGGTTGCGCGTGGGGCGGTGGGCCGCCGGCTCGGTCGTGATGGTGGTGCCGAACTCGGGCACGTTGGTGCGGCCGAGGAAGACGAATCCGGCGGCGCGGAACTGCTGCGCGACGTAGCTGTCGGTGGGCCAGCGGACGTCGGCGTCGCGCAGGAACGAGGTGCCGTAGTTCGTGGCCTCGCCCGCGACGTGGCAACCGAGGTCCTTGAGCAGCATCGGGACGCCGCGGAACGGGCCGTCGGGGAGCTCGCCCCCGGCCTCCTTGCGGGCGTCGTCGAAGCGGTCGCGGATCACCGCGTCCAGTTGCGGGTTCACCCGCTCGATGCGCTCGATCGCGGCGTCGACGAGCTCGGCCGGGCTCGCCTCGCCGGAGCGCACCAGCTCGGCCTGTGCGGTGGCGTCCATCCACGTGGTCTGCGTCACGTCGAGCACCGTAGCGGCGTCCGGCCCGGGGCGGCGCGGCCGCGAGCGCTCCGGCCGTTAGGCTGTCCGGGCACCTCGCGGGTGTAGCTCAATGGTAGAGCCCCAGCCTTCCAAGCTGGCCATGCCGGTTCGATCCCGGTCACCCGCTCCACATCCTCGCCATGGGTGGATGCGTGTCCGCGCAGCTCAGCAGGGCGTGGGCGCTGCTTCCCCTGCTAGCTTCCGGCATGACCACGACTGCGCCGCGCATCGACCTGCTCGACACGACGGCCTTCGCCGGCAGCCAGCCGCACGAGCAGTTCCGCTGGCTGCGCCGGCACGACCCGGTCCACCGCCACGCCGACCCGCGCGGGCCGGACTTCTGGGTCGTGACGCGGCGCGCCGACGTCATCGCGGTCGAGAAGGACCACGAGACCTTTTCATCCGAGCCCTCGATCATGATCGCCGACGCCGGCGGGGCGCTGGGATCCGGCGATCACCAGATGATGATCTCGTGCGACCCGCCGCTGCACACCAGCTACCGGCGGCTGGTGCACGAGGAGTTCACGCCGAGGGCGGCACAGGCCCTCAGCGGCCGTATCGGCGAGCTGGCCGCCACGATCGTGGACCGGGTGGCCGGCCGGGGCGAGTGCGACCTGGTCGCGGACGTCGCCGGCGAGCTGCCGTCGTACGTCATCGCGGAGCTGCTCGGCATCCCGCTCGAGGACGGCCGCCGCCTCTACCACCTCACCGAGACCATCCACGCCGACCCCGTGAAGGTGCCGGAGGGTGCCGGCACGAAGGCAGTGCTGGAGATGTTCGGCTACGCCTCGCAGGTGGCGGCGGAGAAGCGCGCGAAGCCCGGCCAGGACCTCGCCAGCCGGCTGCTGCACGCCGAGGTCGACGGCCGGCGGCTGGACGAGATGGACTTCGGCCTGTTCTTCCTGCTCCTCGTCGACGCGGGTGGCGACACCACCCGCAACCTGGTCGCGGGCGGGGTGCAGGCGCTGTTCGACCACCCGGGAGAGCGGCGGCGGCTGCAGGCCGACCTCGATGGCCTGCTCGGGCCGGCGATGCACGAGATGTTGCGCTTCGTCAGCCCGGTCATCTACATGCGTCGCACGGCGACGCGGGACACCGTGCTCGGCGGCCGGCAGATCTCCGCCGGTGACAAGGTCGTCGTCTACTACGGCTCGGCCAACCGCGACGAGACGGTGTTCGACGAGCCGGACGCGTTCCGGGTCGACCGCAGCCCCAATCCGCACATCGCATACGGGGTGGGCCGCCACACCTGCCTGGGCATGCACATCGCCCGAGTCGAGATCACCGCGATGCTGCGCGAGATCCTCACCCGGCTGCCCGACATCGAGCCGGCGGGACCGCCGACGTGGCAGGACTCCGCGTTCATCTTCGGGCCGCGCACGATGCCGGTCCGCTTCACTCCCGTTCGGGCGCGCTGAGGTCACGGCCTCTCCGACCGCACATCGGGGTCACGCCCCTCGACTCAGGGTCCGACGGGGCGTCCGAGCACGTCGTTCCGAGGAGATGCCGTTCTCGTCGCGACGGCGGGACCGTCAGCCGGCGGGCACCATGGGAACGTGCCCGAGGGAGACAGCGTCTGGAAGGCCGCGCGCCGGATGCGCGGGCACCTGGTCGGCCGCACCGTCGTGCGCAGCGACTTCCGCGTCCCGCAGCTCGCCACGGCCGACCTCGCCGGCCGCACGATCACTGCGTTCGACTCCTACGGCAAGCACATGCTCACCCGCTTCAGCGGCGGGCTGACGCTGCACACCCACTTCCAGATGGACGGCGCCTGGCAGGTGGTCGGTCCCGGCAAGCGGCTGCCGCGCACCTTCGACGACGAGATCCGGCTGGTCCTGCACACCGACGGCCCGACGGCGTACGCGCTGCGCATGCCGGTGCTCGAGCTCGTCCAGACCGCGCGCGAGGACGCGGTCGTCGGTCACCTCGGGCCGGACCTGCTCGGGCCGTCGTGGGACGAGGACGCGGCCGTCGAGCGGCTGCTGCGCGATCCCGGGCGGCCGCTGGTCGAGGCGCTCTTGGACCAGAAGAACCTCGCCGGCATCGGCAACCTGTGGGCCGTCGAGACCTGCTACCTGCGCGGCTACTCCCCCTGGACGCCGGTGCGCGAGGTCGACCTGCGGGCCACCGTCCGCCTGGCCCGCCGGATGATGCAGCACTCGCTCGACCACCCGGGTCAGGTCACCACGGGCGACACCCGCCGGGGCCAGACCCACTGGGTGTACGGCAGGGCCGAGCGGCCGTGCCGCCGGTGCGGGACGCCGGTGGCCTTCCGGGACTCGGTCACGGGCACGCCCTACTCCCGCGAGACCTGGTGGTGCCCGCACTGCCAGCCCGGCCCCTTCCCGTCCCTGGCCGAGCGGCCCACCCGACCCGGGCTGCGGCGGGGCGTCAACGAGGAGTCCTTCGGCTCGCGCGGCCGGCGGCTGCGCGGCGCGCCCGGGTACGCGCGACGACCTCCCGGCTGACCAGCGCCCTACGCGGTCGGGTCGCCCTCGGGCACCTCGATCGCGACCACCTCGGCCACGTCCGCGTCCTCCCCGGACAGCCCCTCGGCCTCCTCGTGCTCGTCGTGGAAGGCCAGCCAGCGCATCCCGAGGGCCTCGCGCTGCTCGTCGTCGACGGCCTCCTTGAACGGCGGGAAGAAGTCGGTCTCCTCCTCGGCCATGTGGTCGGCGTTGACCTGCCGCGCGTTCCGCACCGCTTCCCACCAGGCCTCGCTGCCGACCTCCTGCTCCCCCACCGCGGCCGCCGCGTGCCGGATCTCGTTGTGGTCGTGCACCCCCTCGGCCGTCTCCTCCTCGCCGTCGGCCTCTTGCGCCAGCAGCGGGTAGAACAGCTGCTCCTCGGCCACGGCGTGCACCTCGAGCTTGGCGTGCAGCGCCTCCCAGGCGGCGGCGAGCTCGTCGGCGGGCAGGTCGTCGAGCGCGGCGAAGTCCCGCCGGAAGATCTCGTGCTCGGCCAGGACCAGCGCGGTGATCTCGAAGTCGGACATGCCGCCCTTGGTACCCGCTCCGCGGCGCGACCGCTCCACGAACGCGGATCCCGCACCTACGCTGCCGGCCGTGACCGCTGACCGGCCGGCGCGGGTCGAGGACGTGCACGAGCTCGCGCAGGCGATGCCGCACGTGACCGTCGTCCACGGGTCGGGCGGCAACGCCGTCTACCAGGTGGGCGGGAAGTCCTTCGTCTTCTTCCGCACCCCGCGGCCGGACGCCGTCGACGCCGAGGGCCGCAAGCTGCCCGACGTGATCGTCTTCTGGGTGCCCGACGAGACGGACAAGCTCGCGCTGGTCCAGGACGAGCGGACGCCGTTCTTCACCACCTCGCACTTCGACGGCCACCGCTCGGTGCTGGTGCAGGCGAGCCGGCTCGGCGAGATCAGCCGACAGGAACTGGCCGAGGTGGTGCAGGACGCCTGGCTCGCCCAGGCCTCCCCCCGCCGCCGGGCGGTGTGGTTGACCGAGCACGGGGCGGCGGACTAGCTCCGCGCCGGTGCGCTCAGTCGAAGCCCGCGGGCAGGCCGAGCTTGGCGAACAGCCCCGTCCCGAGGTCGAGGAAGCTGGAGATGTGGGCGACCTTCCCGCCCTCGATCTCCAGCACGTGCAACCCCCACGGCTCGTGGCCACCGCCCTCGCGGCGGCGGTACTGCGCCAGCGCCGGCGTCCCGTTCGCCGAGGTGAGGAAGACCCGCGACCCCGCGCACTCCGCGCCCGGCCCCCGCATCCAGGTGCCGATGTCCTCCGCGCCGCGGAGCCACATCTCGAAAGGGGGCATGTGCTGGGTGGCGTCCTCGTGCAGCAGCTGCACGAACGCCTCGATGTCGTAGCGCTCGAAGGCGTCCAGGTAGCGAGCGAGCAGCGCGCGGTCGTCGTCGTCCAGGCTGCGGGGCGCCGGGCGACCGTCCAGGTCGGCGAGGGTGGCCCGCGCCCGCTGCAGCGCGCTGTTCACCGACGCCACCGTCGTCTCCAGCAGCGTGGCGACCTCCTCGGCCTTCCAGCGCAGCACCTCGCGCAGGATGAGCACCGCCCGCTGCCGGGGTGGCAGGTGCTGCAGCGCCGCGATGAACGCCAGCCGGATCGACTCGCGGGCGACCGCCTGCTCGGCCGGATCGCCGTCCTCGGGCAGCACCTGCCGGTCGAGCACGGGCTCGATCCAGGCCGTCATCGGCCGCTGACCCGCCAGCGACGCCGGCACCGGCGGGTAGGGGTCGCCCGCCAGGTCCATCGGCAGCGCCCGTCGGTTCCGGCCGTTGAGCTGGTCGAGGCAGACGTTGGTCGCGATCCGGTAGAGCCAGGACCGCAGCGCCGAGCGGCCCTCGAAGTCGGCCAGGCCGCGCCAGGCGCGCACCATCGTCTCCTGCACCGCGTCGTCGGCGTCGAACGCCGAGCCGAGCATCCGGTAGCAGTAGCCGGTGAGCTCGCGGCGGTGCTCGAGGAGCCGCGGATCGAGCTGGTCGGTCGGGCCGAGCGCCACGCTGGTCACCTGGCAACCACTCCTCCGGTCGGTGTGCGCGCCAGCACATCACAGGACACCGACAGAACGGGAGGGGCGAGCGCCTACTGGTAGCTGACGAGGTCCGGTGCCGGCTGCACCTGCTCCATGGTCTGCTCCGGGGTGAGCATCGGGGCGTCCTCGTCGTAGAAGTTCTTCCACCCCCACCAGACCGGGGGTGCGCCCTCCCGCACGCGGTTCCAGGTCGCCTGCTTGTCCCCCTGCGAGCCCTGGCCGTCGGCGTGCACGAGCACCGCCAGCTCGTCGCGCGAGACGTCGAGGGCCTCGCGCCCGGGCAGCATGTCGGTGCGGAACTGGTGCAGGACCAGCAGCTTCTGCGGAAGCCGCGCCTCCCGGGTCAGGTCGGCCAGCCAGCCCACGACGCGGTTGACCTCCTCGACGCCGACCGAGCCGATCTGGGTCAGGTGCACCTGGTCGGGGGCCAGCCGCCACTCCGGGTCCAGCGCCAACCCGACGTGCGGCAGCTCCAGCAGCGGCCGGTAGCGCTCGGCCTGCGTGACGAAGTCGGTGCGGCCGGGCTGCAGGTCCAGCACCACGTAGACACCGGCCTCGCCCGCCGCCTCCACCCAGGGCCGCAGCGCGTCGACCTCGCTCTCGGTGGAGTAGTTGCCGTCCGGGCCGGGGAACTCCGAGGCCACGGTCGCGATGATCTCGAACGACGGCACCACCGTCCGGCCGCCGGCGAGCGGCTCGTACGGGGCGGCGTGGTCCCGGGCGCGCTGGATGGCCGCCTCCACCGGCTGCTCCCCCAGCACGCCGAGGGCGGCCGAGCCGGGGTAGCCGTACAGCGCGACGAGCAGGCGCCCCGGGAACAGCAGCTGGCCGCCGCCGGGCAGCTCGGTGCCGGAGGCCGCCGTCTCCACCTTCCAGTCCAGGCCCTCGTCGGCGGCGAGGTCGCCGAGCGCGACGACCGACTCGGTGCCCTCGTCGGCCAGCGCCGTGCGCGCCGCCTCCGAGCCGCGCGGATCGGCCGGGCCGTCGAGCACGACGACCTGCGCACCGGCGGCGCGGGCGGTGGCGACGGCGGCGACCGCGTCGTCCTCCGCCGGCACGAGGACGACGGTGCCGGCGCGGTCCGCGCCCGGGCGCACCCGCGGCAGCTGCTCGACGTCGTCGTCGGCCCGCGGGTCGTCCGGCGCCTCGTCGACCAGCGCGACCGGCTCGTCGCGGTCCAGATCGGCGACCGCCTCCAGCTCATCCTCGGCCGCCACCTCCTCGACCTCGTCGAGCGGCAGCCCGGTGCTCGCGGCGACCGCACCCGCCCGCGCGGGCACGCGGACGACGTCGGGGCCGTCGGCACCCGCGCCGTCGGCCTCCCCCACCGCCAGCACCGTGCCGGCGTCGAGCCGGTCCAGCTCGTCGGCGAACCCGTCGCCGTCGTCCACCAGCAGCGGCACCCCGAGCCCGACCGCGGCGGAGGCGGCGAGCAGCAGGCCGGGGCGGTCGTCCGCCCGGGCGCTCACCACGACGGGGCTGCTGTCGAAGAACACGTCGCTGGCGGCCAGCGCCGCGGCGGCCGGCTCGGTCTGCGGCAGGAGGGTGAGCCGCTCGCCGGGGGCGGCGGTCACGGCCGCTCCGGCGTCCTCTCCCTCCGGCGCGCCCGGGGAGTCCGTGGCGGAGGCCGTGCACCCGGCAGCGACCACCGCAACCAGGACGGCGGGGATGGCACGAGCACGCACGGAGGACCTCCCGTTCGGGCACGGCGGCGCGGGGTCCTGTCCCCCGTGCCCGCGACGTCCGCGCCTCGACCGACCCTAAGCGGGGAGCGCCGGGCCCGGGCGCTGGACACCGGCGGGCCCCGGCCGCGAGCATCGGTACCGCGATGACGCCGCTCCGTTCGGGCCAGCCCGACCCCCGATCGACCAGCCAGCGGGCTGGGACGCGCCCCTGCCCTGCACCAGGCTCGACGGCATGACCACCGACACCGCCGTCCTCCCCGCGATGACCGTCGCCGAACCCGCGCCGATCCGACGTCCCCGGCGCCTGCTCCGCAGGCTCGGCATCGACACCGGCTACACGCTGACCGGCTTCCCGCTGGCCATCGCCGCCTTCGTCGTCGTGGTCACCGGCCTGGCCGCGGGCGCCGGGCTCCTCGTGGTCTGGGTGGGTGTGGCCGTTCTCGCCGCCACGCTGCTCGCCGCCCGCGGGTTCGCCACCGTCGAGCGGGCCTGGCTGCCGGCCGTGCTCGACCGGCCGGTCCCGCACCCCGCCTACCTCGTCGCCGAGGGCCGCCCGGTCCGCAAGCTGCTCACCCCGCTGCGGGACCCGCAGACCTGGCTGGACGCCCTGCACGCCCTCGTCCGCTTCCCGCTCGCGACCGTCTCCTTCGTCGTCACGGTGACCACCTGGTCGCTCGCCCTCGGCGGCCTCACCTACGGCGCCTGGGACTGGGCGCTGCCCGACGCCGCGCAGGACACCGAGAACACCGACCTGCTGGAGCTGCTGGAGCTGCTGGGGTTCGAGACGTCGGCCGGCCGGCGGATCGCCCTGAACACCGCGATCGGCGTCGTGTTCGCCCTGCTGCTGCCCTTCGTCGTCCGCGCCGTCGCGCTGCTGCAGGCCCAGCTGGGCCGGGTGATGCTGACCTCCCGCGCGGCCGCGCAGGCCGAGATCGGCCGGCTCGCCGAGGGCCGCGAGGCCGCCGTCGCCGCCGAGGCGGTCGCGCTGCGCCGGCTGGAGCGCGACATCCACGACGGCCCGCAGCAGCGGCTGGTCCGGCTGGCGATGGACCTCGCCCGCGCCCAGCGGCAGCTCGACACCGACCCCGCGCGCGCCCGCGCCACCCTCGGCGAGGCGACCGACCTGGCCCGGGAGACCCTCGAGGAGCTGCGCGCGCTGTCCCGCGGGATCGCCCCGCCGGTGCTCGCCGACCGCGGGCTGGCCGCGGCGCTGGCCGCGCTCGCCGCCCGCTCCCCCGTGCCGGTCGACCTCTCCGTCGACCTGCCCACCGAGCGGCTGGCGCCGGTCACCGAGAACACCGCCTACTTCGTGGTCAGCGAGGCGCTGGCCAACGTCGCGAAGCACAGCGACGCGACGCTGTGCCGGGTCGCCCTGGTCTGCGCGGCGGGCCGGCTGCGGGTCGTCGTCGAGGACGACGGCGCCGGCGGCGCGGTGCTCGCCCCCGGGCACGGGCTGGCCGGGCTCACCGACCGGCTGCACGCGGTCGACGGGCAGCTGACCGTGGACAGCCCCCGCGGCGGGCCGACCCGGCTGACGGCGGAGCTGCCGTGCACGTGAGCGGACCCCGGGACCGAGCCCTCCGCGTGGTGCTGGCCGAGGACTCGGTCCTCCTGCGGGAGGGCCTGGTCCGGCTGCTCGGGGAGGCCGGCACCCACGTGGTCGCGGCGGTCGCCGACGGCCCGTCACTGGTCGCCGCCGTCGTCGAGCACCGGCCGGACGTCGCCGTCGTCGACGTCCGGATGCCGCCGACGCACACCGACGAGGGGTTGCGCGCCGCCGTCGAGGCGCGCCGGCAGGTGCCCGGGACGGCGGTGCTGGTGCTCTCCCAGTACGTGGAGGTGGCCTACGCCGACGAGCTGCTGGCCGACGGCACCGGCGGGGTGGGCTACCTGCTCAAGGACCGGGTCGCCGTCGTCGACGTCCGGATGCCGCCGACGCACACCGACGAGGGGTTGCGCGCCGCCGTCGAGGCACGCCGGCAGGTGCCCGGGACGGCGGCGCGCCGACGACCCGGTGCGGCGGCTCACCCCCCGCGAGCGCGAGGTGCTCGGGCTGATCGCGGAGGGGCACTCGAACACCGCGATCGCCCGCGAGCTCGTCGTCACCCCCGGCGCGGTGGAGAAGCACACCCAGCACATCTTCGCCAAGCTCGGCCTCACCCAGGACGGCGACCAGCACCGCCGGGTCATGGCGACGCTGGCCTACCTGCGCTCCTGATCCCCGGGCCGGCCGAGCGCCCGCTCCAACGTTCTCCACCATCCGGGCGAGCACCAGCACGGTGCGCTCGTACTCCTGGCGGGACAGCCCGTCGGCGGTGTGCCGGCGCACCCGGCCCACCGCCCGCAGGACCCGGTCGTGGGCGGCGACGCCCTCGGCGGTCAGGTGCAGCAGGCCGGCCCGCGGCCGGTCCACCCAGCCGCGGGCGGCCAGGTCGGTGACGACGGCGGTGGTGTCGCCGGCGAAGTCGGCCAGCGCGGCGACGACGTCGACCTCCGGGACGGCGCCGCCGGCGAGGGAGTGCAGCACCTGCCAGTGGCGGCGGGTCAGCCCCTCACCGGTGACGACGGAGTCCAGCGCCTCCTCGAGGAGCGCGTCGAGGCGCTTGACCCACCAGCCGATCGGCCGCTCGTCGTCCATCCGCGCATCCTGGGCAGCGCGGGGCCGGGCGACAACCCGTTGGCGCCCAGAGTCCCCCGACCGGTAGACACGGGCCGTGCCCGAGGACCCCGCCGCCCAGCTCCGCCCGATCACCGCCGACGAGTGGCCCCGGTTCCTGCGCGCCATGTACGGGGTGTTCGGCGACGAGCCCAGCGGCCGGTTCGTCGACGTCCCCTCGCCGTGGGCCGAGCTCGACCGGTCGCTCTCGCTGTGGGAGGACGACCGGGTCGTCGCCACCGCGGGCATCTACAGCCGCGAGCTGACCGTGCCGGGCGCCGTCGTCCCCTGCGCGGGGATCACCTGGGTGACCGTCGCCCCCACCCACCGGCGGCGCGGCGTGCTCACCGCGATCATGCGCCGGCAGCTCGACGACATCCGCGCGGCCGAGCGCGAGCCGGTCGCCGCTCTCTGGGCGGCGGAGTCGGCCATCTACGGCCGGTTCGGCTACGCCCCGGCCACCCGCCGCGGCGGCTGGACCGGCCGCACCGAGCGGCTGCGGCTGCGGCCCGGCACCGACCTGGGCACCGGTGCGGTGCGGCCGGCGGAGCCTGGCGAGTTCCGGGCCGCGGCCGCGCGGGTGCACGAGCAGCTGCGCCGCTGGGTGCCGGGCAACCTGGCCCGCGACGAGCGCTGGTGGGACCGGGTGCTGCTCGACGAGCCCGAGGAGCGCAAGGGCCGGCCCGCCCAGCAGCTGCTGCTGCACACCGAGGCCGACGGCTCCGCGACCGGGTACGCGACCTACCGGCGCAAGGCCCGTTGGAGCGACACGAGCGAGCCCGAGGGCGAGCTCACCGTCGGCGAGGTGCGCGCCGCGACGCCGGCGGGCTACGCCGCGCTGTGGCGGTACCTGCTCTCGATCGACCTCGTCCGCACCGTCCACTCCCCGATGGCCTCGGACGACGACCCGCTGCGCCACCTGCTCGCCGACCCGCGCGCCCTGCACGCCCGGCCGGTCGACGCGCTGTGGGTCCGGGTGGTCGACGTCGGCCGCGCGCTCTCCGCCCGCCGCTACCCCGCCCCGCTGGACCTGGTGTTCGAGGTGCGCGACGAGTTCTGCCCGGAGAACACCGGCCGCTGGCACCTGTGGGGGCACCCCGCCGGCGCTTTCTGCGACCGCACCGACCGCGACCCCGACGTCGTCCTCGGCATCGAGGAGCTGTCGGCGGCCTACCTGGGTGGGGTCACCCTCGCCTCGCTGCAGGCAGCCGGCCGGGTGCACGAGGTGAGCCCGGGCGCCGTCGTCCAGGCGTCGACGGGGTTCGGCTGGCCGGTCACCCCGTGGTGCCCGGACGAGTTCTGAGTCAGCGCCCGGTGGGCAGTCCCCCGGCGGGGCGGTGCCGGTCGCGCTCGTAGTCGCTGATCAGCCCGATCCGGCGGACGTGCCGCTCGTCGCCGCTGAAGTCGGTGCGGAGGAACTCGAGCACCAGCTCGGTGGCCTCCTCGACGCTGTGCTGCCGGGCGCCGATCGAGACGACGTTCGCGTCGTTGTGCTGGCGGGCCAGCTGCGCGGTGGCGGTGTTCCAGACCAGCGCGGCGCGGACGCCGGGCACCTTGTTGGCCGCGATCTGCTCGCCGTTGCCCGAGCCGCCGATGACGACGCCGAACGAACCGGGCTCAGCGACCGTGCGCTCGCCGACCTCGAAGCAGAAGGGCGGGTAGTCGTCCTGGGCGTCGTACTCGAACGCCCCGCAGTCGACGGGCTCGTGGCCGGCGTCGGCGAGCACCTGCTTGAGGTGGTCCTTGAACTCGAGGCCGGCGTGGTCGGTTCCGACGAAGACGCGCATGGGTGCAGTTTGTCAGGCGGGCGGCGTCCCGGTCCCCGGGGTCCCGGGCCCGTGCGCCCGCCGCCCCACCGCGGACTTTCTGTACCGAAAGTCCCCGACTCTCCCGGACTTTCGGTACCGAAAGTCCCGTTCAGGAGCCGGTGAGGCGGCGGACGGCGGGGAGCGGGAGCACCTTCAGCAGGCGGGCGACCGGGCGCCAGGGCCACTCGGGCACGTAGCCGCGCACCGGCTCCCGCTCGACGACGGCGACCAGCGCGGCCACGCCCTTGTCCAACCCGACGGTGAGCGGGCCCCGCCGTCCGGCGTTGATGTCGGTGGCGATGTAGCCGGGCAGCACCGTGGAGACGACGATCCGCGAGCCGTACACGTCGGAGCGGATGCCCTCGGCCAGCGAGTTGAGCGCGGCCTTGCTCGCGCCGTAGGCGGTGCGGGTGCCGGGCATGCCGCGGACCGAGGCGACCGAGGAGATGAGCACCAGGTGCCCGGCGCCCTGGCTGCGGAAGAGCTCCATCGCCGCCTCGCACTGCGCGTGCGAGCCGAGCACGTTGGTGAGCAGCACCGCGCGGTTGTCCGCGGCCGCGCCGGTGCCGACCGAGCCGCCCTTGCCGATGCCGGCGTTGACGATCACCCGGTCGACGCCGCCCAGCTCCTCGGCCAGACGGGGCATCACCTCGGCGACCGAGGCCGGGTCGTCGACGTCCATGGCCGCGACGACCACCCGGATGCCGGGGTGCGCGGCGAGCAGCTCATCGCGCAGCGCCTCGAGCCGGTCCAGGCGGCGGGCGGTCAGCGCGAGGTCGCGGCCCATCGCGGCGAACCGGCGGGCCATGCCCTGGCCGAGGCCGGCGCTGGCGCCGGAGATGAAGATCCGCTGGCGGACGGGGTGCGGCATCCGGCCATCCTGCCGCACCCCTCCCCGAGGGCAGAAATGGCCATTTCTGCCCTCGGGGGGTGAGGTCAGCGGCGGGTGATCTCGAGGGTGTCGGCCGGGACGGAGGCCATGTCCGGGCCGGCGGTGCGGGTGCGCTTGAGCTCCCAGAACTCGGGGAGGTTGGCGAGCAGGACGGCGCCGTCGAAGGCCTTGCCGGCGTCCTCGCCGGTGGGCACCTTGCTGATCACCGGGCCGAAGAAGGCGACGCCGTCGATGTGCATGACCGGGGTGCCGACGTCCTCACCGACCGGGTCCATGCCCTCGTGGTGGCTCTTCTCCAGCGCCTCGTCGTACTCGGTGGAGGTCGCCGCCTCGGCGAGGGAGGCGGGCAGGCCGACGCGCTCGAGGGCGGGGGCGATGAGGTCCTCCAGCTCCACCTTCTCGTGGTGCCGGAGCGTGCCCATGGCGGTGTAGAGGTCGCCGAGGATCTCCTCGCCGTGCTGCTGGGCGGCGGCGATCGCGACCCGCACCGGGCCGTACGCCTTCTTCATCATCTCCTGGTACTCCTCGGGCAGGTCCCGGCCGCTGTTGAGGACGGCGAGCGACATGACGTGCCAGTGCAGGTCGATGTCGCGGACCTTGGCGGCCTCGAGCACCCAGCGGCTGGTCAGCCAGGCCCAGGGGCACAGCGGGTCGAACCAGAAGTCGACGCGGGCCTTCACGGGGGCGCTCTGCACTGCCTCGGTCATGCGGGTTCTCCTCGTGGTCGGGGCCCCGGGGAGCTGCCACCGGGTCTCGGGAGGTGCCAAGCGGCACGGGGGGCGGCTTGTTCCCGGACACCGCGGTCGCGCGGGCCGTCGTCACCCCGTGGCAGGCTCCGGGGCGTGGCCGCACCCAACCTGACCCGCATCGATGCCGCCGCCCGCGCCGAGATCCTGACCGTCGAGAGCTACGACATCGCCCTCGACGTCACCGACGGCGCCGGGCACCCCGGCGAGCGCACCTTCGTCTCGACGACGACCGTCGAGTTCGGCTGCCGGGAGCCCGGCGCCTCGACCTTCATCGACCTGGTGGCCGACTCCCTCCGCTCCGCCACGCTCAACGGCGTCGAGCTCGACGTCAGCACGTGGGAGGAGGCCGTCGGCCTCCCCCTGCCCGACCTGGCCGAGCAGAACACGCTGGTCGTCACCGCCGACTGCCGCTACTCCAACAGCGGCGAGGGCCTGCACCGCTTCCTCGACCCCGAGGACCAGCAGGTCTACCTCTACACGCAGTTCGAGCCGGCCGACGCCAAGCGGATGTTCGCCTGCTTCGACCAACCCGACCTCAAGGCGACCTTCACGCTGCACGTCACCGCGCCGTTCGACTGGCAGGTCATCTCCAACAGCGGCGACCGCACCATCGAGGCCGGCGAGGGCGGCTCGCAGCTCGTGCACTTCGCCACGACCAAGCGCATCTCGACCTACCTGGTGGCGCTGATCGCCGGCCCCTACGCCAAGGTCACCGACTCGCACGAGGGCATCCCGCTGGGGCTGTACTGCCGGGCCAGCCTCGCCCAGCACCTCGACCCCGACGAGCTGTTCCGGGTCACCAAGCAGGGCTTCGACTTCTACCACCGGGTGTTCGACTACCCGTACCCGTTCGACAAGTACGACCAGCTGTTCGTGCCCGAGTTCAACGCCGGGGCGATGGAGAACGCCGGCGCGGTCACCTTCCTCGAGGACTACGTCTTCCGGTCGAAGGTGAGCCGGGCCCGCTACGAGCGCCGGGCCGAGACGATCCTGCACGAGCTGGGCCACATGTGGTTCGGCGACCTGGTGACCATGCGCTGGTGGGACGACCTGTGGCTCAACGAGTCCTTCGCCACCTACATCAGCACCCTGTGCCAGGCCGAGGCCACCGAGTACACGACGGCGTGGACGACGTTCGCCAACACCGAGAAGGCCTGGGCCTATGCGCAGGACCAGCTGCCCTCGACCCACCCGATCGCCGCGGACATCCCCGATGTCGCCGCGGTCGAGGTCAACTTCGACGGCATCACCTACGCCAAGGGCGCCTCGGTGCTCAAGCAGCTGGTCGCCTACGTGGGCCGGGACGAGTTCCTGGCCGGCGTGCGGCGCTACTTCCGGCGGCACGAGTACGGCAACACCACGCTCGCCGACCTGCTGGGCCCGCTGTCGGAGAGCTCCGGCCGCGACCTGTCCGAGTGGGCCGACCAGTGGCTGCGCACCAGCCAGGTGAACACGTTGCGCCCGCTCTTCGAGCTGACCGAGGACGGCCGGTACGGCAGCTTCGCGATCGAGCAGACCGCCGTCGCCGAGCACCCCGTGCTGCGCAACCACCGGCTGGCCGTCGGCCTGTACAGCGAGGGCCCCGACGGGCTCACCCGCACCGCGCGGGTCGAGCTGGACGTCGCCGGCGCGCGCACCGAGGTGCCCGACCTGGTCGGCCACCCGGCGGCGGACCTCGTGCTGGTCAACGACGACGACCTGACCTACGCCAAGCTGCGGCTCGACGAGCGCTCGCTGGCCACCCTGCGCGCCCGCATCGGCGCGATGCCCGACCCGCTGGCCCGCGCGCTGTGCTGGTCGGCGGCGTGGGACATGACCCGCGACGCCGAGCTGCCGGCCCGCGAGTGGGTGGAGCTGGTGCTGGCCGGGATCGGCGCGGAGTCCGAGAGCAGCGTCGTGCAGTCGCTGCTCGCCCGGGTGCAGACGGCGCTGACCAGCTTCGCCGACCCGACCTGGGCGCCCACCGGCTGGGCGCGGCTGGGCGACCACGCCCTGGCTGCGCTCGAGGCGGCCCCCGCGGGCAGCGACCAGCAGCTGCTGTGGTCGCGGACGCTGGCCAGCGCCGCGCGCACCGACGAGCACGTCGCGGCGCTGCGCGGGCTGCTCGACGGCTCCCGGACGGTCGCGGGCCTGGAGGTGGACGCCGACGCGCGCTGGGCGTTCCTGCACGGGCTGGTCGCCGTCGGCGCCGCCGGGGACGCGGAGATCGCGGCCGAGGAGGAGCGCGACGCGACCGCCACCGGCATCCGGCGCGCGGCGACGGCGCGGGCGCTGCGGCCCACCGCGGAGTCCAAGGCCGAGACGTGGCGCCAGGCCTTCCACGACGACGAGGTGCCCAACGCCGTGCACGAGGCGATCGTCGCGGGCTTCTGGCACCCGGCCCAGCGCGAGCTGACCGCGGAGTACGTGGACCGGTACTTCGCCGACGTCCGCCCCATCTGGGACCGGCGACCCGGCGAGATCGCCAAGAACGCCGTCCAGTACCTGTTCCCGTCGGTGGTCGAGCCGCGCACGATCGCCGCGGCCGACGCCTGGCTGGCCGACGCCTCGCAGCCGGCGGCGCTGCGCCGGCTGGTCTTCGAGGGCCGGGACGGCATCGCCCGCGCCCTGCGCGCCCGTGAACGCGACGGGGAAGCCGGCCTCGAGTAGGCAGCGACACGACGAGGCCCCGCCCACCGGATCGGTGGGCGGGGCCTCGTTCGCGTTGCTGTGCGGTCCGGAGGACCGCAGTGACTCAGTGCTTGTGCGTGGGGCGGCCGGCCTGGTCGGCGAGCTGGCGCAGCCCGTTGACGATGCCGCCGACGAGGTCGCCCCCGGCGAAGGCCGTCGTCATCGACAGCACGGCGAGCGCGCAGGCGCGGTCGGGCAGCCGGCGGGCCGCGGCGGAACCGGTCACGACCTCGACGACGCGCTGCCCCGGCGAGACGGCGATGAGCACGGCCTCGGCGGTGGCGCCGCCGGAGGAGGCGTGCATCTCCTCGGCCCGCGCGCGGGTCGGGGTGCCCAGGTCACCCACGTACAGGGTGAAGCGCAGGCCGGTCTCCCGGGAGGAGAGCGTCAGCGCCTCGTCCAGGCGGGCCAGCTCGCGGAAGCTGAAGATCTGGTCGAGCGGCTCGTCGGTGCGCGACGACATGGTCGAGGACGTAGCGGTGTCGTGGGACTCGACTTCGAGCGCGCGGGTCATCGCGGGCCTCCGGGCAGGTCGATCGCGGGTGCGGGAGTCGGGATCAGGGCGCTCACCAGGTGCCCCGGGCTCCACCGAGCGGACCGGCGGCCTGGGGGGCGGCCGCGATCGCGGCGTGCCCGTCCCCGTGCCCGCCGCCGTCGGGGTGCGGCTCGTACCAGACCGGGGCGTGGTCCCAGGCCTGGCCCGGCTTGTAGCGGGGCCGCCGGTGGCGCACCCCCGGCCCGAGGGTCAGCAGCGCGAGCACGAGGATCACGACCAGCGGGCCCCCGGCGAAGACGAGGATGGTCTCGGCAACGGTCACGGGGCACAACTTACCGGCACCGCACCCCGGTCAGGCCGCCCGCTCCCCCCAGACGGGTGGGTGCCGCGACGCCCAGGGCCGCGCGGCCTCCAGCTGGGCGGACAGCGCGAGCAGCGTGACCTCGTCGGCGGGCCGGCCGACCAGCATGCTGCCGATCGGCAGCCCGCGCGCGTCGGAGTGCAGGGGCAGGCTGACGGCCGGCTGACCGGTGATGTTGGCGAGCGCCGGGAAGGCGGCGTAGCGCTCGTTGCGGGCGAAGTCCTCGGCGCCGTCGTCGGTGAACCAGCCGACCGGGCGCGGCGCCATCGTGACCACCGGGGCGAGCAGCACGTCGTAGCCGGCGGTGGCCCGCAGGTAGCCGCGGGCGAACGACCGCAGGGTGCCCAGCGCGAGCATCGCGTCCCGGGCCGAGAGCGCCAGGCCGCGGGCGCGCAGCTCCCGGGTGAGCGGCCGCAGCTCGCCGATGCGCTCGGGCGGCACCGGCAGCGTCGTCGCCGACAGCGCCCACACCCGCTCGAACGCGGGCAGCACCTCGGGCCCGATCAGCCCGGCCGGCGCCTCCTCCACGTCGTGCCCCAGGTCGGCGAGCAGCCGCGCGGTGCCGCCCAGGGCGGCGGCGATCGCCGGCTCGAGCGGGACGCCGGGCGGCGGCGATTCGGTGACGACGCCGATGCGCAGCCGGCCCGGCCCCCGGCCGGCGGCGGCCAGGAACGTCTCCCCCGGCGGCAGCGGCGGCGCCCAGGCGGGGTCGCCGAGCTCCGGGCCGGCCATCGCGTCGAGCAGCGCGGCGGCGTCGTGCACCGTCCGGGCCAGCGGGCCGTGGGTGGCGAGCCCCGTGATCTCGCTGCCCAGCGGGGCGTTGCTCACCCGCCCGCGCGTGGGCTTCATGCCGACCAGGCCGTTGACCGCCGCCGGGATGCGGATCGAGCCGCCGCCGTCGCTGCCGTGGGCCACCGGCACGAAGCCGGCCGCGACGGCGACCGCCGCGCCGCCGCTGGAGCCGCCGGCCAGCAGCGCCGGGTCCCAGGGGCAGCGCGCCGGGCCGACCAGGTCGTTGTCGGTGTAGGCCGGGAAGCCGAACTCGGGGGTGTTGGTCTTGCCGACGCTGATCGTCCCCGCGGCGGCCAGCCGGGTGACGACGGCGTCGTCCGCGTCCGGCACGGTGCCGGCGGTGACGCGTGAGCCGGACGTCGTCCGGACGCCGGCGGTGCGGGTGAGGTCCTTGATCGCGGTCGGCACCCCGAGCAGCGGGGGCAGCGGTCCGCCGTCCCGCAACCGCTGCTCGTCCGCGGCGGCGGCCGAGAGCGCGCGCTCCGGGGTCACCGTGACGAAGGCGCCGAGCCCGGCGTCGAACGCCGCGATGCGGTCCAGCGCGTGGCGCACCAGCTCGGTCGGGCTCACCTCGCCGGACCGGACGGCGGCGGCCTGCTCCAGCGCGGTCAGGTCGTGCAGCTGCGTCACGGGCGGCGACGCTAGCCGCCGGCGCGCCGACCCCCGGCAGCACCGCGGCCCGGCGGTCCCGTACACAAGGAGCCATGGACCTCTCCCGTGCCGCCGCGGAGGCCCTCGACGCGGCCGACCCCCTCGCCGGGTTCCGCGCCCGCTTCGCCGGTGCCGCCGACGACGGCCCCGACCGGCTGCTGTACCTGGACGGCAACTCGCTGGGCCGGATGCCCCTGGACACCCCCGCCGCGGTGAGCCGCGTGGTCGAGCAGGAGTGGGCGCGCGGTCTGGTCGGCTCGTGGTCGCAATGGATCGGGCACGCGACGCGGCTCGGCGACGCCCTCGGCGCCGGGGTGCTGGGTGCCGGCACCGGACAGGTGCTGGTCGGCGACTCCACCACGGTGAACCTCTACAAGCTGCTGGTCGCCGGCGCCGCCGCCCGACCCGGCCGCGACGTGCTGGTCTGCACCGCCGACGACTTCCCGACCGACCGCTACGTCGTGGCCGGGGTCGCCGAGGCCCGGGGCATGACCGTGCGCGAGATCGACGCCGACATCGACGAGGGCCTGGACCCGTCGGCGCTCGCGGCGGCGCTGGACGAGCGGGTTGCCGTCGTCGTCCTGTCGCTGGTGGCCTACCGGTCGGGCGCGCTGGCCGACGTCGCCGAGGTGACCCGGCTGGTGCACGAGGCCGGCGCGCTGCTGCTGTGGGACCTCTCGCACGCGGTGGGCGCCGTGCCGGTCGACCTGGACGCCACCGGGGCGGACCTGGCCGTGGGCTGCACCTACAAGTACCTCAACGGCGGGCCCGGTGCCCCCGCGTTCCTGTACGTGCGCCGCGACCTGCAGGAGGAGCTGCGCTCCCCCATCCAGGGCTGGTTCGGTCAGCGCGACCAGTTCGAGATGGGCCCGGCCTACGAGCCGGCCGAGGGCATCGAGCGCTTCGGGGTCGGGACGCCGCCGGTCATCGGCATGGCCGCGGTCGAGGTCGGCGCCGGGCTGGTCGCCGAGGCGGGCATCGGGGCGCTGGCCGCGAAGGGCCGCACGATGACCGACCTCGTGGTGGCCCTCGGCGACGAGTGGCTGGTGCCGGCCGGGGTGGCGCTGGCCTCGCCCCGTGAGCAGTCCCGGCGCGGCTCGCACGTCACCTTCGCCCACCCGCAGGCCTGGCAGCTGACGCAGGCGCTGGTCGACCGCGGCGTGGTGCCGGACTTCCGCACCCCCGACCGCGTGCGGCTGGGGCCGGCGCCGCTGTACACCCGGTTCGTCGACGTCTGGGACGCGATGGACCGGTTCCGCGCGATCCTCGCCGACCGCTCCTACGAGGCCTTCCCGGCCGAGCGCGCCCGCGTCACCTGAGACCCCCTCCACGAGATCTGCACACTCGGGGCTTTCCGGGCGCCGAATCCCCCGAGTGTGCAGATCTCGCGGAGATCAGGCGGGTTCGGGCACGCCGATCGGGTTGCCTGCCGGCCACTCGCCGGCGGCGACGACGGCGCGGCGCACCGGCCGGATCAGCTCGGCGAACCGGTCGCAGCCGCGGGAGCCGAGCGCCTGCCACGGGCCGAGGGCCAGCCGGTCGGTGTCCGCCTCGATCGCGGTGACCACCGCCAGGCCCTGCGCGGTGAGCTCGCCGTGGGCCAGCCAGCCGCGGCGTGCCAACCGGGCGGCGCCGGCGTCCCAGGCCTCGTCGTCCCAGCCGCGCGCCTTCTGCAGCCAGGCGCGGTCGGCGCGCCCGGCCGCGACGGCCAGCACGTGCCCCTGCACGCCGTCGACCTCGCGGTCGACCAGCGCGGCGGTGTGCCCGTCCCCGCGGTGCTCGCGCAGCGTCGTGAGCAGCTGCCACAGCGCCAGGTGCGGTTCGTCGGGGACGGCGACGCCGGTGTTGGCGGCCGCGAGCGGGCGCCCGGGCAGGTCGACCGCGGCCGCGGCGGTGGCCGCCAGGTCGCGCAGCTCGCGCACCTCGTCCGACGCCGTCCAGCCCGCTCCGAGCACCCGATGCACCGCCGCGTCGACGCCGGCCAGCCGCGCGTCCAGGGCGGCCGCCGGGGTCGCCTGGTCCCACACCGCGGGCACGCGGCGGGCGACGAACTCCGGCGCGAAGTTGACGAAGGTGGCGGTCACGACCTCGGCCCCGACGGCACCCAGCGGCGCCGCACGGCCGGCGAAGTAGCCCGACCAGAAGCCCCGCAGCCCGGCCTCCTCGAAGGCCGCGGTCGCCTCCGCGGCGAAGTAGGTCAGCGCGTGGAACGGCTCGGCGAGGCTCCACAGCAGCCGCGCGGTACCCGGGGACGTCACGCGCTGACGCTCTCAGGTATGCCCAGCCACTCGCGCCAGCGGGGGTCGACGGTGCGGTGGCCGAGCAGCCGCCAGGCGGCGCCGGTGGGGGTGCGCGGCGGGTGCGGCAGCTTCCAGCCGAGCTCGGCCAGCGACCGGTCGGCCTTGGTGTGGTTGCACCGGCGGCAGGCGGCGACGACGTTGTCCCAGGTGTGCGTCCCGCCCCGGCTGCGCGGGACGACGTGGTCGATGCTGGTCGCCGACCCGCCGCAGTAGACGCAGGTCTGGGCGTCGCGGGTGAAGACCGCGCGCCGCGAGAGCGGGACCGACGACGGGTAGGGCACCCGCACGTACCGGGTCAGCCGCACGACGACCGGCACCGGCAGGCTGACCGTCGAAGCGTGGACGACGTCGTCGGTCGAGTCGACGGCCACGGCCTTCTCCGCCAGGACCAGCACGATCGCCCGGCGGCTGGAGACCACGCACAACGGCTCGAAGGTGGCGTTGAGCAGCAGGGATGCGCCCGTGGTCCCGGGCGAGGGCACGGGCAGGACCGTCGGGGCGGGGTCGCGGCGCGGGCCTGGATGACCTGCGGTCGACGACCTGGGCACGGAACGCGGCACGGATCACCTCCGGTCGCCCCGGACCGCCGGTGGCTCCGAGACCCGCGGGCGACCCCCATTCTGACCCGGCGCGGGCGCGCACGCCGCCCTCGCGCCCGCTGCTTCGCCGCGCGGGCGCTCTACCGTGACCGGATGCGCTATCCCGACGCCCCCCGGCTCGACCTCGTCGAGGACCTGCACGGGCACGCCGTGGCCGACCCCTACCGCTGGCTGGAGGACGCCGAGGACCCGCGCACGGTCGCCTGGAGCTCGGCGCAGGACGCGCTGTCGGCCGAGGTGCTCGGCGGCCTGCCGCTGCGCGCGGCGTTCGCCGACCGGCTGGAGCAGCTGGTGCACGCCGGCGCGGTCGGGCTGCCGGTGTGGCGCGGGGCGCGCGCCTTCTCGACCCGCCGCGACCCGGGCCAGGAGCACGCCGTCCTGCGGGTGACCGAGGCCGACGGCACGGTGCGGGTGCTGGTCGACCCGATGGCGCTGGACCGGGCCGGCACGACGACCCTGGACGCCTGGTCGCCGTCGATCGAGGGCGACCGGCTGGCCTACCAGGTCTCCGTCGGCGGCGACGAGGAGTCGCAGCTGTACGTGCTCGACGTCGCCACCGGCGAGCTGCTCGACGGCCCGGTCGACCGCTGCCGGTACTCCCCCGTGGCCTGGCTGCCCGGCGGCGGGGAGCTGTTCTACGTGCGTCGCCTGGCGCCCGAGCTGGTGCCGGCCGACGAGCAGCAGTTCCACCGCCGCGTGTGGCGCCACCGGGTGGGCGCCGACCCGGCCGGCGACGTGCTGGTGCACGGCGAGGGCAGCGACCCGGCCAGCTACTTCGGCGTGCACACCAGCCGGGACGGCCGCTGGCTGGTCGTCTCCCGCTCGGTCGGCACCGCGCCCCGGGACGACGTGTGGCTGGCCGACCTCACCGGGGACGGCGCGCTTCGCGAGCTCCAGGTCGGGGTGGACGCGCAGACCTCGGCGTGGGTCGCCCGCGACGGCCGGCTGTGGCTGCTCTCGGACCGCGATGCCCCCCGCTGGCGGCTCGCCGTCGCCGACCCGGCCGACGCCGCCACCTGGGCGCCGGAGAACTGGCGGGACGTCGTCCCCCAACAGCCGGACGCCGTGCTCTCCGACGTGACGCTGGTCGACGGGCCCGACGGCGGCCTGCAGGTGCTCGCCGTGCACGCCGTGGACGCCACCGACCGGCTGTCGGTGTGGGCCGCGGACGGCTCGGGCCGCACCCGCGAGGTGCCCGCGCCCGGCGCCGGCAGCATCTCCGGCGTCGTCTCCCGGCCCGAGGGCGGCCCGGAGGCGTGGGTGGGCTACACCGACTACGCCACCCCGCCGTCGGTGCTGCGCTGGGACGCCGCCGACCCGGGAACCCTGGCGGACTGGGAGCGGGCTGCCGTCGCGGGCGCGGTCCCGGAGCTGACCGTCGTCGAGACGCACGCGACCTCCGCCGACGGGACGCCGGTGCACCTGTTCGTGCTGTCGGCAACCGGCACGCCGGACACCCCGCGGCCGGCGGTGCTCTACGGCTACGGCGGCTTCAACGTCTCGCTCACCCCCGCCTACAGCGCGCCGGCGCTTGCCTGGGTCGCCGCGGGCGGTGTCTGGGCGGTGGCCAACCTGCGCGGCGGCTCCGAGCACGGCGAGGAGTGGCACCGCGCCGGGATGCGCGAGCGCAAGCAGAACGTCTTCGACGACTTCGCCGCCGCCGGCGAGCACCTGGTGGCGTCCGGCTGGACGACGCCCGCGCAGCTCGGGATCTTCGGCGGCTCGAACGGCGGCCTGCTGGTCGGCGCGACGCTCACCCAGCGGCCCGACCTCGCCGCCGCGGTCGTCTGCAGCGCACCGCTGCTGGACATGGTCCGGTACGAGCTGTTCGGCCTCGGCCGCACCTGGAACGACGAGTACGGCACCGCCGACGACGCCACCGAGCTCGGCTGGCTGCTGGGCTACTCCCCGTACCACGCGGTCCGGGAGGGGACGGCCTACCCGGCGGTGCTGATCACGACGTTCGAGTCCGACACCCGCGTGCACCCGATGCACGGCCGCAAGCTGGCCGCCGCCCTGCAGCACGCGACCGCGTCGTCGTCGCCGGTCGTGCTGCGCCGCGAGGTGTCGGTGGGCCACGGCGCGCGGGCGGTGAGCCGCACCGTCGGGCTCGCGGCCGACCAGCTCGGCTTCCTCGCGCGGTACACCGGCCTGGGACCCGCAAACTCCGACGACGGCCGTCGCTGACAGGGCGGCTCGCGCCTGAGAGGATTTCGGTGATGAACAGGTCACTGACCGTGGTCGGCCTCCGCTGACCGCGACCACGCCGGACGCGGCAGCCCCCACCCGTCCGGCCACGTACCGCGAGGTCTTCGCCGTCCGGGAGTTCCGGCCGCTGTTCGGCACGTTCCTGCTCTCCACCGCGGGGGACGAGCTGGCCCGCGTCGCGCTGACCGTGCTGGTCTACCAGCGCACCAGCTCGCCGCTGCTGTCCGCGCTCACCTTCGCGATCAGCCACTTCCCGTGGCTGATCGGCGGCCCGCTGCTCTCCACGCTGGCCGACCGGCTGCCCCGGCACCGGGTGCTCATCGCGACCGACGTCGCCCGCGCCGTCCTGCTCGCGGTGATGGCGATCCCCGGCGTACCGCTGCCGGTGCTGCTCGGCCTCCTGCTGGTGGTCTCGCTGTGCGCGCCACCGTTCGAGTCGGCCCGCTCCGCGCTCATGGCCGACGTCCTCGACGGCGAGCGCTACGCCGTGGCGATCTCGCTGACGACGGTGACGCTCCAGGTTGCCCAGGTCGCGGGCTTCCTGCTCGGCGGCGCGCTCGTCGCGCTGCACCCGTCCCTGGCCCTGGGCATCGACGCGGCGACCTTCGCGCTCTCCGCGGTCTGGCTCTCCGCGCGCCTGCAGCGGCGTCCGGCACCCGCGCCCCCGGAGGCCGGCACCTCGCTGTGGCAGGACGCCGCCACCGGGCTGCGCTTCCTCCTGGGCACGCGGCGGATGCTGGCGATCATCGCCGTCACCTGGCTGGGCGCGCTGTTCGGCAGCGCGTGGGAGGGCATCGCCGCCCCGCTGGGCGCGGAGCTCGGCCGCGGCAGCGCGGCGATCGGCGTGCTGCTGGCCGCCAACCCGGCCGGCGTCGTCGTCGGCGGGCTGCTGCTGGGCCGGCTCGTGCCGCCCGAGCGCCGGGAGCGCCTGGTCGTGCCGCTGGTGATCCTGTCCCTCCTCCCGCTGCTCGCCGCCGGCGTGGTGACCGGCGTGGGCGGCGTCGAGGCCTCGACCTTCCCGACCGTGCTGGCGCTGCTGTTCGTCTCCGGGCTCGGCGCCTCCTGGCTCATCCCGCTCAACATCTCCTTCGTGCAGGCGACGCCGGCCGCGCTGCGGGGTCGCGCCTTCGGCGTGGCGGTGAGCGGCCTGTACGGCGTGCAGGGCATCGGCGCGCTGGCCGCGGGGCTCGGCGCGGAGGGTGTGGCACCGAGCACGGTGCTCGCGTTGTGCGGCGGTCTCGGAATGATCGTCGTCGCCCCGGCGCTGGTCGCCTACGGACGGACGCAGCACCGGGCGTCCGCCGCAACCGACGCCGAGGGAGCACCGCGGGAATGAGCGAGTCGAGGCGACTGCCGTCGGCCCGGACCTTCTACGACGAGGTCGGCGGGCAGGCGACCTTCGAGCGGCTCGTCGCCCGCTTCTACGCCGCCGTCCGCACCGACCCGGTGCTCGCGCCGCTCTACCCGCAGGACGACTGGGACGGCGCCGAGCTCCGGCTGCGCCGGTTCCTCGAGCAGTACTGGGGCGGCCCGACCACCTACTCCGACGAGCGCGGGCACCCGCGGCTCCGGATGCGGCACGCGCCGTTCGCCATCGGCCCGGCCGAGCGGGACGCCTGGCTGTCGCACATGCGCGACGCCGTCGACTCCCTCGAGCTGCCCGCCGACCAGGACGCCACGCTCTGGACCTACCTCGCCAACGCCGCGGGCAGCATGCAGAACCGCTTCCCCGCCGACGACGCGTGATGGGCACCACCGGCACGGACTGGTGGCGCGACGCGGTCTTCTACCAGGTCTACATCCGCAGCTTCGCCGACGGGAACGGCGACGGCGTGGGCGACCTGCGGGGGCTGCGCGGCCGGCTCGGGTACCTCCGCGACCTGGGTGTCGACGCCCTGTGGATCACCCCGTTCTTCCCCTCCCCGATGGCCGACCACGGCTACGACGTCGCCGATCCCCGCGACGTGGAACCGGTGTTCGGTGACCTCGACGAGTTCGACGCGCTGCTGGCCGACGCGCACGCGCTGGGGCTGCGGATCACGATCGACGTGGTGCCCAACCACACCTCCTCCGAGCACGCCTGGTTCCGGGCGGCGCTGGCCGCGGCCCCGGGCTCGCCGGAGCGGGCGCGCTACGTGTTCCGCGACGGCCGCGGCCCCGACGGCGCCGAGCCGCCGAACAACTGGCCCTCGGTCTTCGGCGGGCCGGCCTGGACCCGCGTCCCCGACGGTCAGTGGTACCTGCACATCTTCGCGCCGGAGCAGCCCGACCTGGACTTCGGCAACCCGGAGGTGGTGGCCGACCTCGAGGAGACGCTGCGGTTCTGGCTGGACCGCGGGGTCGACGGCTTCCGGATCGACGTCGCCCACGGCATGGCCAAGCCCGCCGGCCTCCCGGACATGGTGCCGATGGACGACACCGGGCTGCTCGACGACCACGGCCCGGGCGACCACCGCTTCGACCAGGACGGCGTGCACGCCGTGCACCGGCGGATCCGGGCGGTGCTCGACAGCTACCCCGGCACCATGGCCGTGGGCGAGGTGTGGGTCTCCGACGACGACCGCCTCGCCCGCTACCTGCGGCCCGACGAGCTGCAGCTGGCCTTCAACTTCAAGCTGCTGACCGCCGAGTGGGAACCGACCGCGCTGCGCGACGCCGTCGTCCACTCGCTGGCCGCCGTCGACGGCACCCCCGCGCCGGCGTGCTGGGTGCTCTCCAACCACGACCGGCCGCGGCACGTGACCCGGTACGGCGACGGCGAGCTCGGCACTCGCCGGGCCCGTGCGGCCGCGCTGCTGCAGCTCGCGCTGCCCGGGGTCGCCTACCTCTACAACGGCGACGAGCTCGGGATGCCCGACGTCGACCTGCCCGACGCCGCGCTGCAGGACCCCATCTGGTTCCGCTCCGAGGGTGCCGAGCGCGGGCGCGACGCGTGCCGCATCCCCGTGCCGTGGTCGGGCAGCGAGCCCTCCTACGGCTTCTCGTCGGGCTCGGGCACCTGGCTGCCCATGCCCGAGGGGTGGACCGCGCTCACCGCCGAGGCGCAGGCGGCCGACCCGGCGTCGATGCAGTCGCTGTACCGAGCGGCGCTGGCGCTGCGGGCCGGCTCGCCCGCGTTCTCCGGCGAGGGCCTGGAGTGGTTGCCGTCACCCGAGGGATGTCTGGCGTTCCGCCGGCCGGGCGGGCTCGTGTTCCTGCTGAACCTCTCGAGCGCCCCGGTGCCGCTGCCGGAGGGCACCGTGCTGCTGGCCAGCACGGACGTCACCGGCGGCGAGCTGCCCACGGACGCCGCGGCGTGGGTGGTGGCCTGAGCCGGGTCACCCGGTGGGTGCCGCGCACGGGATCGCCGTAGTGCAGACTCTCCGATGATCCAGAGCCCGGCCGTGCGGCCGGGCTCGCCCGCCGTTCAGGAGGTTTCGTGGCCACCGCTTCGATGCACGCGCACCCGCTGCGCCCGCTCGTTCTCGCCGACCTGGTGCCCGCCGTGCGCGCGCGCAACGTCGTCCTCGTGGCGCTCGGTGTGCTGCTGACCGCGGCACTGGCGCAGGTGTCGGTGCCGGTCCCCGGTTCGCCGGTGCCGATCACCGGTCAGACCCTGGCGCTCGTCCTGACCGCTGCCGCGCTGGGCCCGGTGCGGGGCGTCGCCGTGCAGGTGGCCTACATCGCCTGCGCGCTGGTCGGCCTGCCCTTCTACTCGGAGGCCAGCGGCGGCGTCGACGTCGTCTTCGGTGCGACCGGCGGCTACGTCGTCGGCTTCATCCCGGCCGCGATCCTCATCGGCCTGGGCGCGCGCCACGCCATGGACCGCAACCCGCTCAAGGCCGTGCCGCTGTTCATCGCCGGTCAGGCCGTCGTCTTCGCCGTCGGCGTCCCGTGGCTGGCCGTCTCGGCCGACATGACCGCGGCCCAGGCCCTGGACAAGGGCTTCTACCCGTTCATCCTCGGCGGGCTGGTGAAGGCCGGTGTCGCCGCCGCGGTGCTCGGCACCGCCTGGAAGGCCGCGCGCCGGGCCTGATCCCCCTCGCACACGACCCCCCGACGCCTCGGCGTCCGGGGGTCGTCGCGTTCCGGGGCGGGTGCCGGTCCGCTCAGTTCGCGGGCTCGTCGGCCCAGCGGGCGAGGAACTCCTTCTCCTCCGGCGTGAGGCGGCGCGGCCGGGCGATGGCGAAGTCGAACGGCACGATCTTCGTGCTGCCGGTGACCGCGAGCTGCCCGTGGTCGAACAGCTCGTAGCGGCAGAGGAAGGTCGCCGCCCGGACGTCGGTGACCCAGACGTCGACCTGCAGCGGCTGCGAGGAGTAGACGACCTGGCGCTTGTAGGCGATCTCGTGCGCGGCGACGATGAGCCCCCGCCGCTGCCCCGTGCGCAGGTCGTGCGTGGGCTGCTCGCGGAACAGGCTGATCCGCGCCATCTCGAAGTAGCCGAGGAAGGCCACGTTGTTGATGTGCTGGTAGGCGTCCATGTCCGACCAGCGCATGGGGACCGCCGCGGTGTGCCTCACACCGCCACCCTGCCGTACGCCGCGGCGCGGTTCGACCAGGCCCTCGGTCGGGGCGTCGGCGTGCGTCCTCGCGGACCGCGCAGCGAGAGGGCGCGCGGAACGCCCCGGAGCCCTACCGTGGCCCGGTGGACACGCCCTGGCCGGCGGACCTCCCCGGCGTGCTGACCCTGCCATCGGGACGACGGGTGCTCGGTCGCGGGCTGCGCGACACGCCGTCGTCCCCCGCGCCGCAGTTCGGTCTGTACCTGACCGCCCGCCGGCCGCCCGGGACCGCGTGGGCGCAGCAGTGGGTGCGCTGGCCCGACTTCGGGCTGCCCGCGGAGCTGTCCGAGCTGCGGCTGGCGCTCGCGTCGGCGTGGGTGCGGGCCGCCGACGAGCGGGTGGAGGTGGCCTGCAGCGGGGGCACCGGGCGCACCGGCACGGCGCTGGCCTGCCTGGCCGTGCTGGACGGGGTTCCGGCGGACGAGGCGGTGGCGTTCGTCCGGCACCACTACCGGTGGCGGGCGGTGGAGACCTGGCGGCAGCGCCGGATGGTGCTGCACTTCGACGACGACGAGCTGCCCGGCCGCGCCACGACGGCCTGACCCGGGCACGGACGACGACGGCACGGACGACGACGGCCGGCGGGGAGCGGGTGCTCCTTGCCGGCCGTCGCCACGTGCTGGTCGCCGGTCAGTCGCGCGAGAGCTTCCGGTAGGTCGCCCGGTGCGGACGGGTGGCGTCCTGGCCGAGGCGCTCGACCTTGTTCTTCTCGTAGTCGGCGAAGTTGCCCTCGAACCAGAACCACTTCGACTCGCCCTCGTAGGCGAGGATGTGGGTGGCCACGCGGTCGAGGAACCACCGGTCGTGGCTGACCACGACGGCGCAGCCGGGGAACTCGAGCAGCGCGCTCTCCAGGCTGGTGAGCGTCTCGGTGTCGAGGTCGTTGGTCGGCTCGTCGAGCAGCAGCAGGTTGCCGCCCTGCTTGAGCGTCAGCGCCAGGTTCAGCCGGTTGCGCTCACCGCCGGAGAGGACGCCGGCCGGCTTCTGCTGGTCCGGGCCCTTGAAGCCGAAGGCGGCGATGTAGGCCCGCGAGGGCATCTCGACATTGCCCACCTTGATGTGGTCGAGGCCGTCGGAGACGACCTCCCACAGCGTCTTCTTCGGGTCGATGCCGCTGCGGTTCTGCTCGACGTAGGAGAGCTTGACCGTCTCGCCGACCTTGATCTCGCCGTCGTCCGGCTTCTCCTCGCCGACCAGCATCTTGAACAGCGTGGTCTTGCCGACGCCGTTCGGGCCGACGACGCCGACGATGCCGTTGCGCGGCAGGGTGAACGACAGGTCGTCGATCAGCAGCCGGTCCCCGAAGCCCTTGGTCAGGTTGCGCGTCTCGACGACGACGCTGCCCAGTCGCGGACCCGGCGGGATCTGGATCTCCTCGAAGTCCAGCTTGCGGAACTTGTCGGCCTCCGCGGCCATCTCCTCGTACCGGGCGAGGCGCGCCTTGCTCTTGGCCTGGCGGGCCTTGGCGCCGGAGCGCACCCACTCCAGCTCCTCCTTGAGCCGCTTGGCGCGCTTGGCGTCCTTGGCCCCCTCGACCTGGAGGCGGGCGGCCTTGGTCTCGAGGTAGGTGGAGTAGTTGCCCTCGTACGGGTAGGCCCGGCCGCGGTCGAGCTCGAGGATCCACTCGGCAACGTTGTCCAGGAAGTACCGGTCGTGGGTGACGGCGACGACGGTGCCGGCGTACTTCTCGAGGTGCTGCTCGAGCCAGGCCACGCTCTCGGCGTCGAGGTGGTTGGTGGGCTCGTCGAGCAGCAGCAGGTCGGGCGCCTCGAGCAGCAGCTTGCACAGCGCGACGCGGCGGCGCTCACCACCGGAGAGGACGGTGACGTCGGCGTCGCCCGGCGGGCAGCGCAGCGCGTCCATGGCCTGCTCGATGCGGGCGTCGAGCTCCCAGCCGTCCTGGTTCTCGATGACCTCCATGAGCTCGCCCTGCTCGGCGAGGAGCGCGTCGAAGTCGGCGTCGGGCTCCCCCATCGCCGCGCTGACCTCCTCGAAGCGGGTGAGCGCGTCGCGCAGCGGCTTCACCGCCTCCTCGACGTTGCCCCGCACGTCGAGGGCCTCGTTGAGCGGCGGCTCCTGCAGCAGGATCCCCACCGTGGCCTCCGGCGCGAGCGAGGCCTCGCCGTTGGAGGGCTGCTGCATGCCGGCCATGATCTGGAGCACGGTCGACTTGCCGGCGCCGTTGGGGCCGACGACGCCGATCTTCGCGCCGGGCAGGAACGACAGGGTGACGTTGTCGAGGATCACCTTGTCGCCGTGTGCCTTGCGCGCGCGGACCATCGTGTAGATGTACTGAGCCACTGGGCTTCGGAGCCTTCCGTCGTCTCGCGAGCGGGGGCGGGCCGGCGTGCCCGGCCCGGCCCCCATGCGTTCTCACCTCCGATCCTCCCAGCCCGGGGCAACTAGGCGTGCGCGGGCTGCGCGGTGAGGTCGGCGGCGTCCACGGAGTCCAACGCGTCCCCGGCGTCCACGTAGTCCCGGCCGGCCCGGGGTTCGACGTCCGGGCCCGGGAAGTCCGGCGCGTCGGGGCCCGGCTGCGCCGCCGCGGACTCGTCGGGGGCCCGACCGGCCCTGTCCCGGGTGAACAACGACCGCCCCTTCTGCAGGTTGGGCCCCACGGCGAACGCCTTGATGCGGTCCTTGCTGCGCGGGCCGGCGTCGGACTCCCAGCTGTGGGTGGTCAGGGCCCCGTGGACGATGACCGGGTCGCCCTTGCTGATGCTCGCGGCGACGTTGCCGCTCAGCGCGTTCCAGCACTCGACGTCGATCCAGAGGGTGCCGGCGTCGACGTACTGCTCGGTGGCGGAGTCGTAGCGCCGCGCGGTGGACGCGATGCGGAAGTTGGTCACCGCGCCGTTCTGGGTGTTGGTGCGACGCGGGGCGTCGACGACGTTGCCGACGACGGTGACGGTGGTGTCGTTCACGGTGCTCCTCGGAGGTGCTGCGCCGGACGGCGCGGCCGGCGCGGTGCCGACCTGCTGGAACCCTGCGTCCGCCGCCCCGCTCGCACGGGCCCGCGCACCGATCTGTGGACGACGCCCCCGCCTGTGGACGGGCCGGGCCGCCCTGTCGTGCCCGCCTGATCAGCTGCGGGGGTGCCGCACCTCGCCGCGTACCGCCCACGCCCGGGCCGAGAGCCGGATCCCGCCGTCGGGGGATGCCGGCAGCCGCTCGGCCAGCCGGTCCCGCAGGGCCGTCACCCGTTCCTCCGGCAGCGATGCCACGTAGGCCGGTGCCGGGCCCGTCCCGCCCAGGAAGGGGTGCCAGTACTCCTCGAGGTCGTGGAACGCGGTCGGCACGACGATCGGCTCGACCACCACCCCGGCGAGCCCGGCCCGGTCGAACGCGCCGGCCAGGGCCCACGGGTGGCAGAGCGGGAAGCGGGTCCCCTCGTCCCACTGCGCGGCACCGGGATCGAGGGCGACCGCGGCGTCCCAGAAGTACCGGATGAGCTCCATGCCCTCGGCGTAGTCCCAGACGTAGGCGGCGACCGCGCCGCCCCGCCGGGTCACCCGCACCGCTTCGGCGAGCGCGGTGGAGGTGTCGGGCACGAAGTTCAGCACCAGCCCGGAGACCGCTGCATCGACCGAGCCGTCGTCCACCGGGAGGTGCGCGACGTCCGCCAGCACGAACCGGGCGCGCGCGTCGTGCACGGTGCCCGCCGCACGGGCGAGGAGGTCCGGCGACGTGTCGGCCCCGAGCACGGCGGCGGGCGAACCCAGCTCGAGGATCGCGGTCGTCGGTGCGCCCGTGCCGCACCCGGCATCGAGCCAGCGTGCGCCGGGAGGCACCTCCAGCCAGTGCACGAAGGTCGTCGCGACCGCACGGCTCCAGCGGCCGACGTAGGCCTCGTACCGCTCGCCGCTCGCCCACCGGTCGAGCGGAGAGCCCGGACTGGTCACGGACCGACCCCCTCCCGCGACCATCGTCCTGCGGGGCGCCCGCCCGGACAACGGTCAGCGGCACGGCGCGGCACGGGGGCCGCTCACGCCGGGTGCGATGATCGGCCACCGAAACGCGCTCGTAGCTCAGCGGATAGAGCACCGGACTTCTAATCCGACGGTCGCAGGTTCGAATCCTGCCGGGCGCGCTCCGCTCCCCCTCATCGGTACAGAACCGTCCGCTCCTCCGTGGTTGCGACCGCAGGTCACGGGTTACCGGCCCGCCCGAGGAGACGTGGTCGGACCTGCACCAGGAGTGAGGATGCGGAAGCCCACACGGGGGCGCGGCGCGGCACGAGCACTGCCGCCCGGCACGAACCGCCGGCACCGGGCGCTGTTCATGGCGGCCGTGGTGGTCGGCGGTGCCGGCTTCTTCAGCGGCGTGAGCGCCTCGACCGGCGACGGCGGCCTGCAGGAGGCCGACGCCCGCACGAGCACCGCGGAGCCCGCCGCCTCGCCGCTGTCCCGCGGCGCCCCGGAGGGCGCGATCACGCTGCCGCCGCTGCCCGTCGCGGTGCCGCAGCCCCAGCCCGCCACGCCCGCGGTCATCACCGGCCTGGCCGAGAACGGCATCCCGAACGTGGCGCTCAACGCCTACCGCGTCGCCGCCACCCGGATGAACGCCTCGAAGCCCGGGTGCGGCATCGACTGGTCACTGCTGGCCGCCATCGGCCGGGTCGAGTCCAACCACGGGCGGTTCGGCGGCGCCACGCTCGGGCCCGACGGCACCTCGACCCCGGAGATCCGCGGCCCGGCGCTCGACGGCGTGCAGTTCGCCTTCATCGCCGACTCCGACGACGGCGCCTTCGACCACGACCCGACCTACGACCGCGCCGTCGGGCCGATGCAGTTCATCCCGACCACCTGGCGCGCCTACGCCGTGGACGGCGACGGGAACGGCACGACCGACCCCTTCGACATCGACGACGCCGCGCTCGGGGCGGCCAACTACCTGTGCACCGCCGGCGGCGACCTGCGCACCGACGCCGGCCAGCGCAAGGCCGTCTTCGCCTACAACCACTCCGACGCCTACGTGGCCCAGGTGCTGGCGCTGGCCCGCTCCTACGCCACCGGCGTCCCGGTCGACGCACTGCCGCTGAGCGGCGACACCACCAGCCCCGTCCCGGCGCCGTCCGGCAGCGTGCGCGGGCCGGCCGCGCCCGGACCGGCGCTCGGCGTCCGCGACACCACCCCGGCCTCGGGCGACACCGTCCTGCCGAACCGGGGCCCCGCGGCGTCGTCCCCCGGGCCCGCGGACGCAGCGGCCGCACCTGCGGCAGCCGACGGCAGCGCCGCCCCTCCGGCGCCCGCCGGCGGCAGCGGCGGGGGCGGTTCCCCGGCGCCGGCAGGCGGCGGGAACGGGAGCGCACCGGCTCCCGCCCCCGGATCGGCTCCTGCGCCCGCTCCCGCACCGGCTCCGGCGGCACCCGCGGCCCCGGCGCTGCCGCTCCCCAGCCTGCCGCTGCCGGGCCTGCCGACCCTCCCGCTCCCCACGCCACCCCCACCCCCGACGGCCACGCCCGCGCCGCCGCAGGTCGTCGAGCTCGTCCCGGGCCTCACGTGCACCCTGCTCGGCCCCCTCGGCGTCAAGCTCCTGCCGAGCCTGCCCGTCTGCCCGACCTGACCTCCGGACCACGAGGCCCCGGACGACGACGAGCCCCCGGCCGCGCGATGCGGCCGGGGGCTCGTGGGGTCAGCGCCCGTGGCGTCCCGACCTCAGCGGGAGGTCGGGGTCACGGGGCGGTCAGTACCAGACTTTTCGTCCGCCGACCGCGCGGCCGGTCGCCCCGAGGACGTAGAGGACCGCGCCGACGACCAGCAGGATGATCCCGATCGTCGTGAGGATCGGGATGCTGGCAAAGATGCCGATCAGCAGCAGGATCAAGCCGAGGATGAGCACGTGGGTCTCCAATCGGTGTCCGCAGTGGGTCGCGGCGAACACTTCCCGGGCTGAGCGTGATCATGCGCCGCCGCACGCGGTGTCACCCGTTCGTGATCATGAACCGCGCGGTCCGGCCGGACGGGTGGCCGGCGGGCGGAAGACCGCGAAGGGGTCGGTGACCTCCAGCTCCGGTGCTGCGAACCGGTAGAGCGCCGCCGGCCGCCCGCCGGAGCGCCCCGGCGGCGCTTGCTCCCCCGTCGCCTCGAGCACGCCGCGGCGCAGCAGCACCCGCTGGAGGTTGGTCGCGGTGACGTCGTAGCCCAGCGCGGCGACGTAGATCTCGCGCAGCTCGGCGACGGTAAACTCGGGCGGGGCCAGGGCGAACCCGACGTTGGTGTACGAGAGCTTGGACCGCAGGCGGCGCAGCGCCGAGCCGACGATCGAACCGTGGTCGAACGCCGTCGCCGGCAGTGCCTCGACCGGGTGCCAGGCGGTGTCCTCGGGCAGCGCCGGGTCGACGTGCGAGGGGATCAACCCCAGGTAGGCCGTCGCCACGGTCCGGCCGCGGGGGTCGCGGTCGGGGTCGCTGCGCGTCTCCAGCTGCTCCAGGTGCCCGAGCGCCGCGACCTCCACCTTGGCCGCCAGCTGCCGGGCCACGGAGGCGCCGAGAGTCTCCTCCGGCAGCAGCGGCCCGCCCCGGCAGCGCCCACGCCCCGGCGAACGGGTCGTTCGGCCGCTGCCACAGCATCGCGTGCAGCCGCCGCGCCCGGACCTGCAGCACCACGGCCAGCGCCTGGTGCGGATAGGCCGGCCGCTCGGGCGACGACCACACGGATCCCATGCCGGGAATGCTAGGGTCTTCCCACGAGGTTTTCGCCTCATAGTAGGAAACCCACTCCTCCGGAGGCCCGCGTGACCGCGACGCTGCCCACCCCCACCACCGCCGCCTGGACGCCCGACCAGTGGCAGGACTGGCGCGAGGAGGTGCGCCGGCTGGCCCGCGAGAAGGACGCCGTCGTCCTCGCGCACAACTACCAGGCCCCGGAGATCCAGGACGTCGCCGACCACGTCGGCGACTCCCTCGCCCTCTCCCGCCTCGCCGCCTCCAGCGACGCGAGCACGATCGTCTTCGCCGGCGTCCACTTCATGGCCGAGACGGCGAAGATCCTGGCGCCGGAGAAGACCGTGCTGGTCCCCGACGCGAACGCCGGCTGCTCGCTGGCCGACACGATCACCGCCGACCAGCTGCGCGCCTGGAAGGCCGAGCACCCGGGCGCCGTCGTCGTCTCCTACGTGAACACCTCGGCCGAGGTGAAGGGCGAGACCGACATCTGCTGCACCTCGTCCAACGCCGTCGAGGTCGTCGAGTCGATCCCGGCCGACCGGGAGATCCTCTTCCTCCCCGACCAGTTCCTCGGCGCGCACGTCCAGCGGGTCACGGGACGCGCGAACATGCGCATCTGGATGGGCGAGTGCCACGTGCACGCCGGCATCTCCCCCACCGACCTGCGCGCCAGCGTCGAGGCCGCACCCGATGCCGAGCTGCTCGTGCACCCCGAGTGCGGCTGCGCGACCAGCGCCCTGTGGATGGTGTCGGACGGCCAGCTGCCGCAGGAGCGCGTGCACATCCTCTCCACCGGCGGGATGCTCGACGAGGCCCGGAGGACGACGGCGAAGCGGGTGCTGGTCGCCACCGAGATCGGCATGCTGCACCAGCTCCGCCAGGCCAACCCGACGACGGCGTTCGAGCCGGTCAACTCCCGGGCGGCCTGCCCCTACATGAAGATGTCGACGCCGGAGAAGCTGCTGCGCGCGCTGCGCGAGGGCCGCGACGAGGTAACCGTCGACCCGCAGGTCGCCGCCCGCGCCCGCGCCGCCGTCGAGGCCATGGTCGCCATCGGCACGCCCTCGCCGGTCGGTGAGTGAGGTGCGCCCCGGGGTCGCCACCCTGGCGCCGCCCGTCGTCGCCGCCCTGCCGCTGCCGGCGGCGACGGACGAGCGGGTCACCGACGTCGTCGTGGTGGGCAGCGGTGCCGCCGGGCTGATGGCCGCCGTCGCGCTGGCCGAGGCCGGGCGCGCGGTCACCGTCGTCACCAAGGGCGAGCTCGGCGCCGGCAGCACGCCGTGGGCGCAGGGCGGGCTGGCCGCCGTCCTCGGCGAGGACGACGACGCCGAGCTGCACGTGCAGGACACCCTGGTGGCCGGGGCCGGGCTCTGCGACGAGCCGGCCGTGCGGACCCTGGTCGCCGAGGCACCGGGCGCCGTCGCCGAGCTGCGGCTGCTCGGCGCACGACTGGACCTCGCCGCCGACGGGCGGCCGGCGCTCACCCGCGAGGGCGGGCACAGCCGCGACCGGATCGTGCACGCCGGCGGGGACGCCAGCGGCGCGGAGGTCACCCGGACGCTGGCCGCCGCGCTGCGGGCCCGCGGCATCGCCGTCCTCGAGCAGACCGTGGCGCTGGACGCGCTGCTCACCACCGACGGCCGGGTCGCCGGCGTGCGCACCGCCGGGATCGGCGACGGCGGCGCACTCGTCGACGTCACCGACCTGCGGGCGCGCGCCGTCGTCCTGGCCACCGGTGGCGCCGGGCAGGTGTTCACCGCGACCACCAACCCGGCCGGTGCCACCGGCGACGGGCTGGCCCTCGCCCTGCGCGCCGGGGCCGAGCTCGCCGACGTCGAGCTCGTGCAGTTCCACACCCGACCGCGCTCTGGACCGGCGCCGGCGCCTCCGGGCAGCAGCCGCTGGTCTCCGAGGCGGTGCGCGGGGAGGGCGCGGTCCTCGTCGCCACCGACGGACACCGGATCATGGCCGGCGCGCACCCGCTGGCCGACCTCGCCCCGCGCGACGTCGTCTCGGCGACCATCGCCGCGCACCTGCGTGCCACCGGCGCCGACCACGTCTTCCTCGACGCCCGGCACCTCGGCGCGGAGTTCCTCGAGCGCCGCTTCCCCGGCATCGCCCGCGCCTGCCGCGACGCCGGACTGGACCTCGCGCACGAGCCGATCCCGGTCGTGCCCGCGGCGCACTACTCCTGCGGCGGCGTGCTCGCCGACCTCGACGGCCGCACCGGGGTCCCCGGGCTGTTCGCGATCGGCGAGGTCGCCTGCACCGGCGTCCAGGGCGCGAACCGGCTGGCGTCGAACTCGATCACCGAGGGGCTCGTCGCCGCCCGCCGCTGCGCCGCGCTGCTCGCCGTCGAGCTGCCCCCGCTCGCCGCCCCGGCGGCTCCCCGCCGGGGTGACGCGGCCATCGACCCCGCCGCCCGCGCCGTCGTCACCGCGGCGACCACCCGGCACGCCGGCGTCCTCCGCGACGCCGAGGGCCTCACCGAGCTGGCCCGCACCCTGGCCGCGGTCGACCGGAGCACCGCGCCGCTCGACCTGGCCGCGCTGGAGACGACGGCGCTGCACACGGTCGCGACCCTGCTCGCCGCCGCGGCCCTGACCCGCGCCGAGAGCCGGGGCTGCCACCGCCGGGTGGACACCCCCGAGACCCGGGCGGAGTGGCAGGTGCGGCTGGTGCACCGGCTCGACCGCGCCGGCCACCTGCGCACCCGCACCGTGCCCGTGCGGACCGGTGCCGGCGAGCTGGTGGTCGCGTGACCGCGCTCCGGGAAGACGTGGCCGCCGCGCTGCGGGCCGCCGGGCTGGACCCGGCCGAGGTGGAGCGCGTCGTCCGCACAGCCCTGGACGAGGACCTCGCCTTCGGCCCGGACGTGACGACGGAGTCCACCGTGCCCGCCGACGCCGTCGCCACCGGGGACGTCACGCCGCGCAGCGTCGGCGTGCTCGCCGGGGTGCACGTGGCCGCGGCCGTGTTCGACCTGGTCGGCGGCCCGGCGGTGGAGACTCTGGTCCACGAGGCGGACGGCGCGACCACCGAGCCGGGGCTGCCCGTGCTCACCGTCACCGGCCCGACCCGCGCCCTCCTCACCGCCGAGCGGACCGCGCTCAACCTGGTCTGCCACCTGTCCGGGATCGCCTCGCTGACCCACCAGTGGGCCGAGGCGATCGCGGGCACCGGCGCCGCCGTCCGCGACACCCGCAAGACGACGCCCGGGCTGCGCGCGCTGGAGAAGTACGCCGTCCGCTGCGGCGGCGGGGTGAACCACCGGATGGCGCTCGGTGACGCCGCGCTGGTCAAGGACAACCACGTCGCCGCGGCCGGCGGCATCGCCGCAGCGGTGGAGGCGGTGCGGACGACGGCGCCGCACATCGCGCTCGAGGTCGAGTGCGACACCCTCGACCAGGTGCGCGAGGCGATCGCGGCCGGCGTGCAGCTCGTGCTGCTGGACAACTTCTCCACCGCCGACACCCGCACGGCCGTCGAGCTGGTGCGCGGCACGGGTGTGCGGCTGGAGGCCAGCGGCGGGCTCTCGCTGGACCGCGCAGCCGAGGTCGCGGCGACCGGCGTCGACTACCTCGCCGTCGGCGGGCTCACGCACAGCGCCGCCGTCCTCGACCTCGGCTTCGACCTGCGCTGACGCCCCCCTCGGGACTTTCGGTACCGAAAGTCCCGAGGGGGTGGGGACTTTCGGTACCGAAAGTCCGCCGAGGGGGTCAGGCGGGGCGGCGGTCGGGGTGCACCCAGCCGATGGCGGGCGCGACGTGCTCGACGACGTTCTGCAGCAGCCGGGCGTTGTAGTCGACGCCCAGCATGTTCGGCACGGTGATCAGCAGGCTGTCGGCCTCGCGGACGGCGGCGTCCTTGGCCAGCTCCTCGGCGAGCTGGTCGGGCTCACCGACGTAGCTCTTGCCGAAGCGGGCGCGGACACCCTCGAGGACGCCGACCTGGTCCTCGCCGCTGTCGCCGCCGAAGTACTGCCGGTCCAGGTCGCTGACGACCGGGACCACGCTGCGGCTCACCGACACCCTCGGCTCGCGCTCCCAGCCGGCCTCGCGCCAGGTGCTGCGGAACCGGGCGATCTGCTCGGCCTGGAGCTCGTCGAAGGGGACGCCGGTGTCCTCGACCAGCAGCGTGGAGCTCATCAGGTTCATCCCCTGCCGCGCGGTCCACTCGGCGGTGGCACGGGTACCCGACCCCCACCAGATGCGGTCGGCCAGGCCCGGCGACTGCGGCAGCACGGGCAGCTGCCCGGCCCGCCCACCGGTCATCTTCGGATCGGCGTCCACGACCGGCTGCCCGGAGATCGCGGCCAGGAACAGCGCCGTCTTCTGCCGGGCGAGGTCGGCGTCGGTGCTGCCGGGGCCGGGCACGTAACCGAAGGCCTCCGAGCCGCGCAGCGCCGTCTCCGGCGATCCGCGGCTCACGCCGAGCTGGAGCCGGCCGTCGCTGAGCAGGTCGGTCGCGGCGGCCTCCTCGGCCATGTACAGCGGGTTCTCGTAGCGCATGTCGATGACGCCGGTGCCCAGCTCGATGCGCGAGGTGCGGGCGGCCATGGCGACCAGGAGCGGGAACGGCGAGGCCAGCTGGCGGGCGAAGTGGTGCACCCGCACGTAGGCGCCGTCCAGCCCGATCTCCTCGGCGGCGACCGCCAGCTCGACGCTCTGCACCAGCGCGTCCCGACCGGTGCGCACCTGCGACCCCGGGATGGGCTGCCAGTGCCCGAAGGACAGAAATCCGATCCGCTTCTCCACGCCGTCCTCAGCGCCGACGCGGCCCACCGTGTTCCCGGGATGACGGGCACGGGATGACCGGGGCCGGCCGGGACGTTCCGCCTCCGAGCGACCGCATCGGGCGGTCCTGGTGGGAGGGGATCCCATGCGCGCCACCGTGAACGGCACCGTCGTCGCCGAGGCCCCGGAGTCCGAGCTCGTCCGGATCGAGGGCAACTGGTACTTCCCGCCGTCCGCGGTGGTCGACGGAGCGCTCGCGAAGAGCCCGACCGCCTACACCTGCCCGTGGAAGGGCGCCGCGCAGTACTGGGACGTCGTCACCCCCTCCGGCACGGCCTCGGACGGCGCCTGGAGCTACCCCGACCTCTTCCCGTCGGCCGTGGAGCGGGTGGGCACGGACTTCGCCGGCTATGTCGCGTTCTCGCCCGGGGTCACCGTCGGGGACTGACGCACGACCCACGTCCCGGCCGTCGCGCCGACGCGGCCCGGGACGCGGCCGTGCACCACCACCTGCCGGAGGACGCGGGCGAGCTTCGGCAAGTACTGCCGGACAACCCCGACTTTCTCACGCACCGTGACGGCACGATCACGACTCTCCGTGCACGAGTTCCGTCACTTACCGCTGGCCATGCGTGACCCTTCTCCGGTGAGCCTCCCCGCCAACGAGACGCCGCGGCAGCCCGCCGGCACTCCCGACGCGGCGACCCGGCAGCGCATGCGTGCCATCGACACGCTCCTCGCCGACCGCGGCCAGCTGTTCCAGGCGCTGTTCATGTCCGCGCCGATCGCCAAGGCGCTGGTCGACCTCGACGGTCACGTGCTGGTCGCCAACCCGGTGATGTGCGCCCTGACCGGCCGCAGCGCCGACGAGCTCTCCGGCCGGCACGTCGACCTCCTGGCCCACCCCGACGACCCCCCGGTCGGCGACCTGGGGATCGAGCCGGCGCCCGGTGAGCCGCCGCTGGACCCGAACCTGCTCCTCGACGGCGAGCGCCGGCTGCGCCGCTCCGACGGCACCGAGCTGTGGGTCGTGCAGGCCCACGAGGTGGTCCGGCACAACAACGGCGTCCCGCAGTTCGTCGTCCTCTCGCTGGTCGACGTCACCGACCGCCGCCGCGCCGAGGACGACCTCGTCCGCCGGGCGTTCACCGACCCGCTGACCGGGCTGCCCAACCGCCGCGCGCTCACCGACAGGCTGCGGCACGCGGTCGCGCTCTCCCGCCGCCGCGGCCTGCAGGTCGGGCTGGTGCACCTCAACCTCGACCGCTTCCGCGCGGTCAACGACACCCTCGGCCACGAGGCCGGCGACATGCTGCTCAGCCAGGTCGCCGACCGGCTGCGCTGGAGCACCCGCGTCGAGGACACCGCCGTCCGGCTCGGGGCCGACGAGTTCCTCGTCGTCGCCGAGGACGTCGAGGACCTCGAGGGCCTGCGCGCGCTGGCCGAGCGGCTGCTCAGCGTGCTCGACGAGCCCTTCGTCGTCCTCGACCGCGAGATCACCCTCTCGGCCAGCGTCGGGCTGACCCTGGGCTCCGACCTCACCCCCGACGACCTGCTGCGCCAGGCGCAGAGCGCGCTGAACCGGGCCAAGGTCGACGGCAGCCGCGCCCGCGTCGAGGTGCACGAGGGCGCCCTCAGCGACAGCGACGTCGACGCCCTCCAACTCGAGGTCGACCTGCGGCACGCGCTCGACAACGACGAGCTGCGGCTGTTCTACCAGCCGATCGTGCACCTGGCCGACGAGTCGCTGCTCGGCTACGAGGCGCTCATCCGCTGGCAGCACCCCACCCGCGGGCTGCTCCCGCCGGGCGCCTTCCTGGACGCCGCGGAGAACAACCGGCTCACCTCCAAGCTCGGCGCGTGGGTGCTCCGCCGCGCCTGCCACGACGCCGCCACCTGGCCCGACGACCTGCGGGTGCACGTCAACGTGTCGGCGCGGCACCTGGCCGAGGACGGCTTCAGCGAGCTCGTCGCCGCCGCCCTCGAGGAGTCCGGGCTGGCGCCGGAGCGGCTGGAGCTGGAGATCACCGAGTCGACGGCGCTGTTCGCCGCCGAGGCCACGCTGCACTCCGTCGCCGTCGTCACCGACCAGGGCGTGACCCTGGCCCTCGACGACTTCGGCACCGGTTACTCGGCGATCACCGCCCTGCACCGGCTGCCGATCCACACGCTGAAGATCGACCGCTCGTTCGTCGCCGACGTCGTCGCCGAGCCCGCGACCGCGGCGCTGGTGCAGGGTCTGCTCCAGCTCGGCCGCGGCATGGGCCTCCAGGTCATCGCCGAGGGCATCGAGGACCTCGACCAGGCCGCCTGGCTGCTCGACCACGGCTGCGCCATGGCCCAGGGCTACGCCTTCGGCCGGCCCGCGCCGCTGCCGAGCCCGGCCGCGGTGCTCATCGGCGAGGTCACCGACACCCCGGCGGAGGACGTCGCCGGCGCGCTGCTGCCCGACGCCCTGGAGACGCCGATCGTGCCGCAGCAGCGGTCGGCCGACGTCGACCCGCCGCGCCGCGTCGTGCTCGCGACGGACGACACCGGGAAGTTCGGCCTGTTCGACGAGTTCGCCGAGGACCCCGAGGACTGATCCCTAGGGGCGGGGCAGCGCGAGCGGCACGGGGCGCTTGGGCTCGCGCCCGTCCCCGGACGAGGTGCCGCGCAGCCGCCGGCCGATCCACGGGCCGACGTACCCGCGCACCCAGGCGGCCTCCTCGGCGACCGCCACGCGGAACGCGCGCGGTGGCTGCGGGGACAGCGGCGTCCGCCAGCCGTCGTCGCCGACCGGCACGCCGAGCGCGGCCGCCGCGGCCAGGCCCATGCGGCGGTGCCCCTCGGTGGTGAGGTGGATGCGGTCGGCGTCCCACAGCCGGGAGTCCTGGATCCAGCCCGCGCCCCACTGGTCGAGGACGGCGGCGCCGGTGCGGGCGGCGATCGACCAGATGTCGGCGTTGAAGACGGCGATCCTGCCGCGCGCCCGGCGCAGGATCGGGGTGTTGCGGGTGTCGACGCCGGTGGCCAGCAGCACGTCGGCGCCGGCCGACCGGAAGCGGACGACGGCCGCCTCGAGGGTCGCGGCCAGCTCGTCGGGATCGGCACCCGGGCGCATCAGGTCGTTGCCGCCGGCGACGATGCTGACCAGGTCCGGCCGGGCCTCCAGCGCGACGGGCACCTGCTCCTCGACGACCTGGCGCAGCAGCCGGCCGCGGATCGCCAGGTTGGCGTACTCGACGTCGACCCCGGTCGCGGCGGCCAGGTGCCCGGCGAGCAGGTCGGCCCAGCCGCGGTAGTGGTCGGGGCGCTCCGGATCGGCGTCGTTCAGCCCCTCGGTGAAGGAGTCGCCGAGTGCGATGTAGCGCTGCCAGGGGGCGGCGGAGGCGGTGAACTGCACGTTCCCCACTCCACCACGGGCGGCGGCGGGACGGTCCGGCGGACCGGCGTGCCGTCGGGCACAGCGCGCGTGAACGCGAGGTGAGGATCCCGGGTCGATCGCGTTGCCGACCGGCAGCGCGGCTCGGCACCGGTCACCATGCCCGCATGCGCATCGACGTCGCCGCCTCGCTCTCCCTCTCCTCCCCCGCCCCGGCGACCGCGCTGCTGCAGGTCGCGGTGCCCACCCCCGTCACCGAGCAGCTCACCGTCGTCTCCGGTGGCACGTTCCTGGAGCCGGAGGAGGTCGAGGTCGACGGCGCGCGCGTGCACCGGCTCGACCTCCGGGACGGCGCCACGACGATCACCTACTCGGCGTCGGTCGAGGACGGCGGCGCACCGCGCCGGGTGACCCCGGCCGACTGGGCCATCGCGCTGCGCCCCAGCCGCTACTGCCCGTCGGACCAGCTGGAGGGGTTCGCGCACCGCGAGTTCGACGCGACCCTGCCGCGGGCCGAGCTGGTCTCCGCCGTCGCCGCCTGGGTGCACCGGCGGCTGACCTACACCGCCGGGTCCAGCCGGCCGGTGGACACCGCCGTCGACACGCTGCTGACCGGTCAGGGCGTGTGCCGCGACTACGCGCACCTGACGATCACGCTGCTGCGCGCGCTGGAGGTCCCGGCCCGGCTGGTCGCCGTCTACGCACCCGGCCTGCAGCCGATGGACTTCCACGCCGTCGTCGAGGCCGACGTCGACGGCACCTGGTGCGTGGTCGACGCGACCCGGCTCGCCCCGACCCGCTCGCTGGTCCGCATCTGCGCCGGCCGGGACGCCGCCGACACCGCCTTCCTCACCACGCTCGGCGGCGTCGCCCGGTTCGAGGGCATGACCGTCACCGCGACCACCGCCGGCGAGCTGCCCGCCCCCGACGACACCCCGTTCCCCCTGCCCTGAGGGGCAGAAATGGCCATTTCTGCCCCTCGAGCGGGTCGATGCGGCGACGTGTCGACAGGTCGACCAGTCGCCGTCTCGATCAGTCGCCGTCGCGATCAGTCGCCGTCGCGCCAGGTCTCCAGCAGGCGGAGCCAGATCTCGCTGATCGTCGGGTAGGACGGGACGGCGTGCCAGAGCCGGGCGATCGGCACCTCGCCGACGACGGCGACCGTCGCCGCGTGCAGCAGCTCGGCGACGCCGGGACCGATGAACGTCACCCCGAGCAGCACCTCGCGCTCGGTGTCGACGACGGCGATCGCCGTGCCGGTGTAGCCGTCGGCGAACACCGAGGCCCCGGCGATGCTGCCGATCGGGTACTCCAGCACCCGGTGCGGCAGCCCCTGCTCGGCGGCCTGCGCGGCGGTGCGGCCGACGGCCGCGACCTGCGGAGAGGTGAAGACCACCGAGGGCGTGGCCGCGTGATCGGCGGTCGCGGCGGTCGCCGACCACGGGGCGCCGTCCGCCTGCTCGCCGCGGGCGCGGGCGACGATCGCCGCCGCGGCCTGGCGGGCCTGGTACTTGCCCATGTGCGTGAGCAGCTGACGGCCGTTGGCGTCGCCGACGCCGTACAACCAGGGCCGCCCCTCGACCTGCAACGTGTCGTCGACCGGCAGGTACTCCCCCGGCTCCAGGCCCACGGTGTCCAGCCCGATGTCGCCGGTGCGCGCGGCCCGGCCGATCGCGACCAGCACCTCGTCGCCGCGGACCTCGCCGTCCGACGTCGTGAGCACCACCTCGTCACCGTCGCGGCGGGCGGCGGTGGACGTCGACGCCGAAGCGCACGTCGACGCCCAGGTCGCGCAGGGAGGCGGCGACGGCGTCGCCCGCCTGCGGCTCCGAGCGGGGCAGCAGCCGGTCCCCGCGCTGCAGCAGCGTGACCTGCGCGCCCAGCGCCTGCCAGGCCGTGGCCATCTCGCACCCGACGTAGCCGCCGCCCAGGACCAGCAGCCGGCCCGGCGCCTCCTTCGCGCTCGTCGCGTCCCGCGGGCCCCAGGGCCGGACGTCGGACAGCCCCTCGACCGGCGGCAGCCTGCCCACCGATCCGGTGCACACGGCGACGGCGTGCCGGGCGGTCAGCCGCGTCTCGCGGCCCGCGGCATCGGTGACGACGACCGTGCGCTCCCCGGCCAGCCGCCCGGTGCCGCGCAGCAGGTCGATGCCGGCGCCCTCGACCCAGCTCACCTGGCTCGAGTCGTCCCAGTCGTGGGTGAACGAGTTCCGCCGGGCGAGGGTCGCGGCGACGTCCTGCTCGCCGGTCACCGCCTGCGCCGCGCCGTCGACCGCCCGCGCCTCGGCGAGCACCTCGGTGCCGCGCAGCAGCGTCTTGCTGGGCATGCAGGCCCAGTAGGAGCACTCGCCGCCGACCAGCTCGCTCTCCACCAGGACCGCGGAGAGGCCCCCGCGGACGACGACGTCGGCGACGTTCTCGCCCGTCGACCCGGCTCCGAGGACGACGACGTCGTACGTGCGCTCCTGGCTGCTCATGCCCCCGATCCTCTCCGTGTGGTCGACTGGCCGCCATGCCGATCGACGCCGCGGAGTACGCCACCGCCCTGGGCCAGTACGCCGCGGGGGTGTGCCTGCTGACCGTCCGCGACGGCATCGACGACGTCGGGACGACGGTCAGCTCGGTGACGAGCGTGTCGGCCCGCCCGCCGCTGGTCGCGGTCGGCCTGACCGCGGCGGGCTACCCGGCCGAGGTGCTCGAGGAGGTCGGCAGCTGCGCGCTGACCGTGCTCGCGGCGCCGCACGCGATCGTCGCACCTCCCGCTTCGCCTCGGCGGGCCGGCCCAGCGCCCGGCACCTGCTGGAGGCGGTGCCGTGGACCCGGGCCCCGGGCAGCGACGCGATCGTCCTGGCCGGCGGGCTCACCGCGCTGGACTGCCGGCTGGACCGGCTGGTCGAGGCCGGCGACCACGTGCTCGCCCTGCTGGAGGTCGTCGAGGTGCTGCCCGGCGACCCGGCCGCTGTGCCGCTGCTGCGCCACCGCGGCCGCTACGTCGACCCCACGGGCGCGGCGGCCGGCAGGGGCTGATCCGGGGTCCGGCACGGCAGACTGGGCACCCGCTGTCACATTCCGGGTCCCGGCGGTGCTCCCTGGGCATGGACCTCGTGCGGCAGCCCCTGACGGCGCTCGCCGGGCCGGCCGCGCCCGTGGGCGCGATCGGGCGGATCGGAGGAGGTAGGGACGGCGTGCCGGTGCCCGGTTCCTCCGCGCGCGGTGGCCTGCGCGCCGACCTGGACGTCGTGTTCCGCCGGGAGTACCCGCGGGTGGTCGCCGTGGCCGCCCGCGTGCTCGGCTCGCGCGACTCGGCGGAGGACGTCGCCCAGGAGGTGTTCCTCGCCTTCAACCGCTCCGCGGTGCCGGCCGGCGAGGCGACCGGCTGGCTGTCCGTGGCCGCGGCGCACACCGCGCTGAACCTGATCCGCTCCGGCCGCCGGCGGGCCACCCACGAGGGCTCCGCCGCCGCGACCGCACCGACCGCCGTCCCCGACGTCGCCGACGACGTCGTGACCCTCGAGGAGCGCGGCCGCGTGCGCGCCGCGCTCGCCCGGCTGCCCCGCAAGCAGGCCGTCGCCCTGGTGCTGCGGCACAGCGGGCTGAGCTACGCCGAGGTGGCCGCGGCCCTGGACCTGTCCCCCGGCAGCGTCGGCACGACCGTGCGACGCGCCGAATCCGCCCTGCGCGAGGAGTTGACCCGTCATGCGTCATCCCACTGACGGCGCGCTGCGCCGGCTCGTCGACGAGCCGGCCGGCGTGGCCGAGACCGACCGGCGGCACGTCGCCGGCTGCACCCGGTGCCTCACCGAGCTGGCCGCCGTCCGCGAGGACGCCGCCCTGGTCGGGACCGCGCTCACCGCCCCGGCCGGGGTGGACGTGCCCGCCGCCTGGGCCCGGCTGTCGTCCGCGGCGGCCGCCCCCGCCCGCGTCCCGGCTCCGGCCAGCGGCTCCGCTCCCGCCCGACGGGGCCGGTTCGGCGAGCTGGTCCGCCGCCCCGCCGTCGCCGCCCTCGCCGTCGGCGTCGTCCTCGCCGGGGCCGGCACCGCGGCCGCCAACGACTGGTTGCCGATCTTCCGCACCCAGGAGGTCGCCGCGGTGGGCCTCACCGGCGCCGACCTCGTCGCGCTGCCCGACCTGGAGGCCTACGGCACCGTGGAGCTGACCGGCGAGGACGACCTGCACCCGGTCGCCGACGCCGCGGCCGCCGCGGCGGAGAGCGGGCTGGACGTGCCGGAGGTCGACGCGCTGCCCGCCGGCGTCACCGGCGAGCCGGTCCACCAGGTGGGCGGTCAGGTCACCGCCACCTTCACCTTCTCCGCGCAGCGCGCCGCGCAGGCCGCTGCCGCGGCCGGTGAGCCGCTGCCGACCCCGCCGCCGGGGCTCGACGGCAGCTCGGTGCGGCTCGTCGCCGGCCCCGGCGTCGCCCAGGTGTGGAGCACCTCGACCGGCGCCCCCGGGCTGGTCGTCGGCCGCGCCGTCGCGCCGACGGCGTTGTCCTCGGGCATCCCGTTCGAGACGGTCCGCGACTACCTGCTCGAGCTCCCCGGCCTGCCCGACGACGTCGCGGCGCAGCTGGAGGCGTTCACCGCCGACGGGTCGACGCTCCCGCTGCCGGTGCCGTCGGACTACGTCACCACCGCCACCGAGGACGTGGCCGGCGAGCGCGCGACCGTGCTCACCACCCGCGACCGCACGCTGGCCGCCGTCGTCTGGGTCGCCGACGGCGAGCTGACCGTGGTGGCCGGGCCGCTGGACGCCGACGAGGTCCTCGCCGTCGCGCGGGGGCTCCGCTGAGCGCCCCGGCCGGCGACGCGGCGCTCCGGGCCTCGGCGCAGCTGGTCGCCGACCTCCCGCCGCCGGCCGCCGCCTGGTGCACCGGCCTGCGCAAGCGCTACGGCCGGCGCACCGCCGTGGACGGGGTCGGCCTGGAGGTCGGCCGCGGCGAGGTCGTCGGGCTGCTCGGGCCCAACGGCGCGGGCAAGACCACCGTCATCAAGATGCTGCTCGGGCTGGTGCGGCCCGACGCCGGCGAGGTGGTGCTGCTCGGCCAGCCCGCCGGCGACCCGGCCGCCCGCGCCCGCGTCGGCTACCTGCCCGAGCTGTTCCGCTACCAGCCGTGGCTCAGCGCCGCCGAGGTGCTGGAGCTGCACGTCCGGCTCTCCGGCGCCGCGGTGAGCGCCGACGAGCGGCGCGACGTGCTGGCCCTCGTCGGGCTCGCCGAGCGCGCCCGGGACCGGGTCGGGGGGTTCTCCAAGGGCATGCAGCAGCGGCTGGGCCTCGCCGTCGCGCTGGTGGCCCGGCCGGAGCTCGTCGTCCTCGACGAGCCGACCAGCGCGCTGGACCCGCTCGGCCGGGTGGACGTGCGCGACATCGTGCTGTCGCTCAAGGCTCGCGGCGTCGCCGTGCTGCTCAACTCGCACCTGATCGGCGAGGTCGAGCGGGTCTGCGACCGGGTGGTCATCCTCGACCGCGGCCGGGTGGCGGCCTCGGGCACGCTGACCGAGCTGCTCGGTCAGCACGAGGTGCGGCTGCACCTCACCGGGCTGCCGGCCACGGGCGAGGCCCGGCTGGCGGCCGCCGGGCGGGTGGAGCGGGAGGGCGACTGGTTCACCGTCGCCTTCCCCGCCGACGACGACACGACCGTGCCCGACCTGGTCCGGGACCTGGTCGGGCTGGGCGTGCGGGTGCACGCCGTCGAGCCCGGGCGGATCAGCCTGGAGGAACGCCTGCTCGGCATCCTCCGCGACGGCGCCGAGGAGACACGCGTGAACCGCGTCGCGCTCACCATCGCCGGGCTGACGCTGCGCGAGGCCACCCGGCGGCGGGTGCTGATGGCGCTCGCCGTCCTCACCGTGGTGCTGCTGGCGCTCAGCGGCTGGGGCTTCTCGCGCTTCGCCGCGGAGTCCGGCGGCACGCTGACCAGCGGCGAGGCGCGGCTGACCGCCTCGATCCTGCTCAACCTCGTGATGTTCGGCTACAGCCTCATCGCCGCGCTGGGGACGGCGTTCCTCGCCGGGCCGACGCTGTCCGGCGAGACCGAGTCCGGCATCGCACTGGCCGTGCTCGCCCGGCCGATCCGGCGCTCGTCGTTCCTGCTCGGCAAGTGGCTGGGGCTCGTGGCGTTCGGCAGCGGCTACGTCACGCTGGCCGGGCTGGCGCAGGTCGTCGTCGTCGGGCTCACGGTGGACTACTGGCCGCCGGAACCGGTCGCCGCCCTGGCGCTGCTGGCCGGGCAGACCGTCGTGCTGCTGACGCTGGCGGTGCTGCTCTCCACCGTCATCTCGCCGATGGCGTCGGGCGTGGTGGCGGTCGGGCTGTTCTGCACCACCTGGGTCGCGGGCGTGGTCGGCGGCATCGGCGCCGCGCTGGACAACGACGCCGTCGCCCGGGTCGGCACGGTGTCGCGCGTGCTGCTGCCCACCGACGGGCTGTGGCGCGGGGCGATGCACGCCTTCCAGGACCCGTCGGCGCTGCTCCAGTTCGGCGGCGCCGACGGTCAGGCGTTCCCGTTCCTCAGCGTCGCCCCGCTGACCCCCGCCTACCTCGCCTGGACCGCGCTCTGGGTGGCGATGGTGTGGGGCCTGGCCGCGGTCTCCTTCGTCCGCCGCGACCTCTGACCGCCCCCTCGGCGCCCACATCGGCGATGTGGGGCTCGTGGGCGGCCCATGGCCCCGAGATCGCCGATGTGGGGGCGGTCGCGGTGCGGCCGGAGGGGCGGAGGTCCCCCTCGACCGCTTCGCGGGCTAGCGTCGGACGCGCTATGAGCGCCCTGCCTGCACCCACCGAGTCCGCCCTGCGCCGCGCGCTCACCCGCGCCGAGCGCGGGGTCCCCCTCGACGCCGTCGAGGCCGAGACGCTGTTGCACGCCCGCGGGCTGGGCGAAGGCGAGCCGCTGGACCGGCTGCTCACCGCGGCCGGGCGGGTGCGCGACGCCGGTCTGGCGTCCGCGGGGCGCCCCGGCGTGGTCACCTACAGCCGCAAGGTCTTCATCCCGCTCACCCACCTGTGCCGCGACCGCTGCCACTACTGCACGTTCGTCACGACGCCGGGTCAGCTGCGCGCCGAGGGCAAGGCGCCCTACCTCTCCCCCGACGAGGTGCTCGACATCGCCCGGGCCGGCGCGGCCATGGGCTGCAAGGAGGCGCTGTTCACCCTCGGGGACCGCCCCGAGGACCGCTGGCCGGTCGCCGCGGAGTGGCTGGAGGCGCACGGCTTCGACTCCACGCTGGGGTACCTGCGGGCCATGGCGATCCGGGTGCTCGAGGAGACCGGCCTGCTGCCGCACCTCAACCCCGGCGTGCTGTCGTGGGAGGAGATCCAGCGGCTCAAGCCGGTCTCGGCCTCGATGGGCATGATGCTGGAGACGACGGCGACGCGGCTCTGGTCGCAGCCCGGTGGCCCGCACTTCGGCTCGCCGGACAAGGAGCCCGCGCTGCGGCTGCGGGTGCTCGAGGACGCCGGGCGCTCGGCCGTCCCGTTCACCACCGGTGTGCTGCTGGGCATCGGCGAGGACTACGCCGAGCGGGTGGACGCCGTCCGCGAGATCCGCGCCAGCGCGCAGCGGCACGGGCACGTGCAGGAGGTCATCGTCCAGAACTTCCGGGCGAAGCCGCGCACCGCGATGCAGGCGCACGACGACCTGGAGCTGCAGGAGTACGTCGCCGCCGTCGCCGTCACCCGGCTGCTGCTCGGCCCCAAGGCGCGGGTGCAGGCGCCGCCGAACCTGTCCGACTCCACCGAGCTGGAGCTGCTGCTGCGCGCCGGCGTCGACGACTGGGGCGGGGTCTCCCCGCTGACGCCCGACCACGTGAACCCCGAGCGGCCCTGGCCGAACATCGACAAGCTGGCCGAGCTCACCGCGGACGCCGGCTTCACCCTGCGCGAGCGGCTCGCCGCCCAGCCGCCGTACGTGCGGCAGCCCGAGCCGTGGCTGGACCCCCGCGTGCGCCCGCACGTCGACGCGCTCGCCGGCCCCGACGGGCTGGCCGTCGAGGGCCGCAACCCGGTCGGCCTGCCGTGGCAGGAGCCGGACGAGGCGTGGACCTCCTCGGGCCGGGTCGACCTGCACGTCGAGGTCGACACCGTGGGCCGGACGGGCGACCGGCGCAGCGACTTCGACGCCGTCTACGGCGACTGGTCCGAGCTGCGCGACCGCACCGAGAGCGCCCGCGACGGGCACTCGACCGCGCTGACCGTGGGCGACCCCGCGGTGCACGCCGCCCTCGCGCATGCCGAGTCCGACCCCGCGGGGCTCTCCGACGCCGAGTACCTGGCGCTGCTCGGTGCCGACGGCGCGGATCTCGAGGCGCTGACCCGGCTGGCCGACGCCGTCCGCAAGGACGTCAACGGCGACGACGTCACCTACGTCGTGAACCGGAACATCAACTTCACCAACGTCTGCTACACCGGGTGCCGGTTCTGCGCGTTCGCCCAGCGGCGCACCGACGCCGACGCGTACACGCTGTCGATGGAGCAGGTCGGTGACCGCGTCGACGAGGCGTGGGCCGCCGGCGCCACCGAGATCTGCATGCAGGGCGGCATCCACCCCGACCTGCCCGGCACCGCCTACTTCGACCTGGCCCGCGAGGTGAAGAAGCGGCAGCCCGGCATCCACCTGCACGCCTTCTCCCCGATGGAGATCGTCAACGGCGCCGCCCGGACCGGGCTCTCCTACCGCGAGTTCCTCACCGAGCTCAAGGCGGCCGGGCTGGACTCGATCCCGGGCACGGCCGCGGAGATCCTCGACGACGACGTCCGCTGGGTGCTGACCAAGGGCAAGCTGCCGACGGCGGCCTGGCTGGAGATCATCGGCACCGCGCACGAGGTGGGCCTGCCGACGACGTCGACGATGATGTACGGCCACGTCGACACCCCCGCGCACTGGGTCGGGCACCTGCGGACACTGGCCGCGCTGCAGGACCGCACCGGCGGGTTCAGCGAGTTCGTGCTGCTGCCGTTCGTGCACCACAACTCGCCGATCTACCTCGCCGGCGTCGCCCGCCCGGGCCCGACCGTGCGGGAGAACCGGGCGATCCACGCGGTCGCGCGGCTGCTTCTGCACGGGCGGATCCCGAACATCCAGACCTCGTGGGTGAAGCTCGCCGACGCCGGCACCAAGGCGGTGCTCCAGGGCGGCGCCAACGACCTCGGCGGCACGCTCATGGAGGAGACGATCAGCCGGATGGCCGGCAGCGAGAACGGCTCGCTCAAGACCATCGCCGAGCTCGAGGCCATGGCCGCCGCGATCGGCCGGCCCGCCCGCCAGCGGACGACGGAGTACGGCACGCCGTCGGCCGAGCGGATCGCGACCGCGCGGTCCGAGGAGGGCCGCGCCCGGCTCACCCTGTCGATCACCCCGCGCTGACCCTCCAGCGAGCACGTGCACCCACGCCCGGTTCTGCGGGCCGGAACCGGGCGTCGGCGCACACGCTCCCGGGTCCGCGGGCGGCCTGACCGGCTGAGCCTGGAGCGTCGCTAGCCTCGGCCCGTGGGTCTCTTCGGAACGTTCACCTGGTCCGACGGCCGGTGGAGCCGGGGCGCCCCGACGGCGGTGCCCTTCCTGCTGGTCGACGTGCACGACAGCCGGATCGCCACCGTCGACCACCGCTGCGCCGACGCGTCCGGCGGCCGGTTCTTCCTCGGCTACGAGCCGCGGATCTACTTCGAGGAGCCCGACGCCTCGGACCCGGTCGACGTCGAGGCCGAGGCCGAGGGCTTCGCCGCGTGGGCGAAGGAGGCCACCGGCACCGAGCTGGATCCGGCCGAGGTCCGGCCGCTGCTCGCCTCCCCCAGCGGCGCGCCGCCCACGGACGAGGCGGTCGAGCTGACCGTCGACCGGCTCGCCGCCCTGGCCGGGCTGCCGCCGGTCGAGTGGCCCACGGAGGCCGACGGCTACGCGAGCTGATCCGCCCGACACGCTCGGGTGGAACCGGGGCGTTCCGGCATCCCGCCTGATCAGGCAGGATGCCCGGCACCGCGCGGCGAGGACGCCGCGCCCGCGAGAGGAGCGCCCGTGGCCGGTTCGGACCGGGTCCCTCCGCGCACGGTCTACCTGTACGTCGTGTGCCTCGCCATGCTCGTGATCGGCGTCCTCGCGGCGGTGGCCCTGGTGCGCAGCGGCCTGGCGCTCGCCTACCCGGACCCTGCGCCCACGTTCAGCTGGACCGCCTACACCCCGCTGGACACGCTGAGCGGCGAGCAGCAGGTGGCGCTGGGATCGGACCTGGAGCGGCGGTCCGCGATCCGGGACGCCGGAACGGCGGGCGCGGCGCTGCTCCTGGCCGGCGGCGTCTTCGCCTTCCACTGGCGGCGGGTGCGGTCGGACGGGTAGGACCGACCCGTGCGCCTCATCTCCTACACCCGGCCCGGCGATCCCGACGTCCTCGAGCTGCTCGAGGCCCCGACTCCGGAACCCGGCCCGGGTGAGGTGCGGGTCCGAATGGCGTTCTCCGGCGTGAACCCGACCGACTGGAAGTCGCGCACCGCGGCGCAGCCCGGACCCGACGGCCAGGTGCCGAACCAGGACGGGTCGGGCACCGTCGACGCCGTCGGCGAGGGCGTGGACCCGGTGCTCGTCGGCGAGCGGGTGTGGATCTGGCTGGCCGCCTGGCAGCGCCGCTGGGGCACCGCCGCGGAGCACATCGTCGTCCCGGCGCGGAACGTCGTCCTCCTCGGCGCGGACCCGTCGTTCGAGCTCGGCGCGGCGCTGGGCATCCCCTTCCTCACCGCGCACCGCTGCCTGACCGTCGCCGAGTCGCTGCCCGACCGGCTCGGCGCCGGCGCCCTGACCGGGCACACCGTGCTGGTGCAGGGCGGTGCCGGCGCGGTCGGCAACGCCGCCATCCAGCTGGCCCGCTGGGCCGGCGCCACCGTGATCACCACCGTCAGCGGCCCGCGCAAGGCCCAGCTTGCCGCGGCTGCCGGCGCCGACCACGTCGTCAACTACCGCGAGCAGGACGTCGTCGCCGAGGTGCGGAAGATCGCGCCGAAGGGCGTGGACGCGATCGTCGAGGTGTCCCCTGCCCGCAACGCCGCCGTCGACGCGCAGGTCATCGGCATGCACGGCGCCGTCGCCATGTACGCGGACGACGGCGGTGCAGAGGTGACCGTGCCGGTGCGGACGCAGATGGGGCCCAACGCCCGCTGGCAGTTCGTGCTGCTCTACACCCAGCCCGAGCGGGCGTCGTCGCTCGGCGTCGAGGACGTCGCCGCGGCGGTCGCCGACGGCGCGGTGCGGGTCGGCGAGCAGGCCGGGCTGCCGCTGCACGTCTTCCCGCTCGCCGAGACGGCCGCGGCGCACCGGGCCGTGCAGGACGGCGTCGTCGGCAAGGTGCTCGTCGACGTCACCGCCTGAGCCCCGGCGGCCTAGGGTCGGCACGCATGACGACGGATGCACCTACCGATCTGCACGCCCTCGCCACCGAGCTGCTGGAGAAGGCGACCTCCGAGCACGCCGGCCGGGCCGGCCGCACCCTGGCGCACCCGGTCGACGGGCTGCGCCAGACGGTCATCGCGCTGCGGGCCGACGCCGAGCTGGCCGAGCACGAGAGCCCCGGACCGGCCACGGTCATGGTGATCCGCGGCCGCGTGCGACTGGTCGCCGGCGACCGGACGGTGGACCTCGGCGCCCACCAGATCGCGCCGGTGCCCGACCGGCGGCACAGCCTGCACGCCGACGAGGACAGCGTCATCCTGCTCAGCGTCGCCGTCCCCGACCGGGCGCCGCAGGCCGACTGACCCCAACCGCGCCCCCGGTCGGGTGGGGGTCAGGCGCGGCGGCGCTGGCGGCTGCGCAGGACGCCGTAACCGACGAGCACCAGCGCCACGAAGAGCAGGCCGGTACCGGTCACGAGGCCGGCGGACAGCCGCTGCTCGCTGCTCTCGGTGCCCAGCGCCGGCGCGTTCTCGGGGGCGAACACCTGGCCCAGCCCGGAGGCAGCCGGCGACGGGACGGCGACCGGGGACGGTGCCGGCACGGGTGCGGCGCCCGGCTGCGCCTCAGCGACTTCGAGGACCTCGGCGACCTCGGCGACGCGGGCCGCGGCCACCGGGGCGCCCGCCGCTGGGGACGTCGACGGCTGCGCCGGGGGCTGGGGGGCTGCGGCGGAGGGCGCCGCCTCAGGTGCAGGTACCCCGGGCTGCGCAGCGGCGGGAAGGGTGATCTCCAGCCGCCACGGCAGCGACGTGTCGCCCCGCCCGGGGTCCATCGTCACCAGCAGTGGCGCCGGCCGGCCTGCGACGGTGAACCACCACTCCCCCGGGCGGAACCAGCCGGCCCAGGCGGTCCGGCCGTCCTCGTCGGTGACTGCCGGGGTGTCCGGGAAGCCGGGCCCGCTGAGCGTGACCTGGGTGCCGGCGACCGGCCCGTCCGCGGAGAGCACCTGGATCTCGGTGCGGGTGCGGTAGGTCGACCGGTTGACGACGGTCCGGCTGGTGGCGCAGCCCGCGGCGCACACCTCGATCGGCGCGATCGCCTCGGCCGGCAGCAGCCCGACGGGGGCGGTGACCTGCCGGACGGCGTAGGTCCCCTCCGGGAGGACGGCCTCGACACCCCCGGTCGACGCGCCCCCGTCCCACGGCACCCCGGCCGGCCCGGCGCCCGCCGGGGTCGCCGCCAGGAGCTGGGGGTCCGTGCCGCCGTCGTCGTCCGGCTCCGCGGGGAGGACCCGCACCGTGCAGGTGCCGGCGGCGTCGGTGAGGCAGAGCGCCGTCGTCGGCTCGTCGCCGGGTCCGGTCAGCTCGAACCGGACGCCGGACAGGCTCCAGGTCTGCGGGCGCCCGCCCCTCGATCTGCAGCGCCAGCGTCACGGACGACGACGGGGCTCCGGCCGCGGCCGACGCGCTCCCGAGTGCCCACGCGAGCACGGCGACCGGCAGCAGGGCGCCGAGAGCGGCACCCCGCCGCCGGAGGCGGGGCTGCGGGGATCTGGCCTGGTGCGTCACGTCGGGTCTCCGGCGGTCTCGTGACGACCGTCGTCACGTGCCGGAACGGACTGTGTCGGAGTCAGAACGCCCTGGTCGGCGACTGGTCCCGGGGCACACGGGACGATCCTGGGCCGAATTCCCACCCGCCCCCGCACCGCTCAGCCGCCCCAGCAGGCGGCCGGCGCCGGACCGGCTCACACCCGGGGGGGGCGGAAAGCCGTCGACCCACCGCCTCCGGGCGGAGGCGGTGGGTCGACGGGCGGTGCCGGTCGGGGTCAGTTCGGGGTGGCCACCGACAGGGCGTCGTACCTGTTGTTCTGGTTGAGCGAGATCCGCGAGCCCTGGACGTTGGTCACGACGTTCACCGAGACGACGGCCGACGGCACCGACGCCGACTGGGTCGGGACGAGGAAGTACTTCGCCTCACCCGGTGCCAGGGAGAACGACACCGAGGCCGCGAAGTGCGCGGTCGCGTTGAACTTCACCTGCAGGGTCGTGTTGCCGGTGTTCCGCGCGTACTGGGCGAGGTGGACCTGCCCGTTGACCAGCTGGGTCTTCACGTTCGTGAGGACGGCCGGCCGCTCGCAGGTGAACGCGTCGTAGGCGAGCTTCCGGGTCTCGGACACCGCCGGGTAGGTGACGCCGCCGAGCGTCTGGCCCGCGCGGTAGGTGCGCACCGAGACGGACCCGGCGCCGACGTAGGCCTTCCCCGAGGTCGACGTGACGGTCACCTGGTCACGCCCCAGGGCGTCCGGCGCCGTCAGCAGTGCCAGCGAGCCCGAGGTGGCGAAGTCGGCGTTCGCGAGGAAGTTCACCGACACGCCCTTGGTGTCCTGGTTCTGCGCCTTCTGCACGAGGACGGCCGTGCCGTCGACGCAGCCCGGCGCGATGCCGATGGCGACCACTGGGACGGCGGCCGGCGCGGGCACGACCTCGGCCACGGGAGCGGTGGGCTCCTCGTCGGGCTCCGGCTCCGCCGGCGTCTCCACGGGGGGCGGCGACGTCTCGCCGGGCAGGGTCAGCTCGGGCTCGACGGCCGGGGGCTCGGTCGGGTCGGGGGTTCCGGACGGGTCGGGGGTCGCAGGCGTCTCGGCCGGATCCCCGTCGACGACGATCGGGGACTCTCCCGGCAGGGTGACCACCGGCGGCGTCACCGCGGGGGTCTCGCCGTTGCCGTTCCCGTTGCTGGTGCCGTTCCCGTTCCCGTTGCCGTTCCCGTTGTTGGTGCCGGGGCCGTTCCCGTTCCCGTTGTTGCTGCCGTTCCCGTTCCCGTTGCCGTTCCCGTTGTTGGTGCCGGGGCCGTTCCCGTTCCCGTTGTTGCTGCCGTTCCCGTTCCCCGTTGCCGTTCCCGTTGTTGGTGCCGGGGCCGTTCCCGTTCCCGTTCCCGTTCCCGCTGTTGGCGCCGGGACCGTTGCCGTTGTTGGCGCCGTTGCCGTTGCCCTGGGTGGAGACCGACCGGCTCGAGGTGACGGCGTCGGCCCCGGCTGCTCCGCCGCCCGCCGGGCTCTCCTGCGCCGTGGGCGCCAGCCCACCCCGCGCGGCGAGCGCGGAGCCGCCGGCCGTGGCACCGAGGACCGCGAGCACCGCGACGAACGCGAGCCAGAACCACCGGCGTCGGACGAGGGAGGCGGCAGGCCCGGTCAGGAGCGAGCGGGGCGGGTGCGTCATGTGCGATGTTCTCCCAGGTCAGCGGATCGTCGCGCGACGCTAGCGCTGCGCGGGACGGGTCCGAGGCGTGCCGTGCCGCGTCCCGGCCCGCCACTCCGACCCGCCCGCTCCTCCGACCCCATCCACCCCACGCACACCGCAGCGGGCCGTCCGCTCGCCGCTGACCAGCGGTTTCGGAATGGGAACGGGCGGATCTCCGACCCGCACCGCGGAACGAGCAGGGACCCGGGTCAGCCCAGCCCGAGGTCGCGGGCGATGAGCATCCGCTGCACCTCGGAGGTGCCCTCGCCGATCTCCAGGATCTTGGCGTCCCGGTAGAAGCGGCCGACCGGGAACTCGTTCATGAACCCGTACCCGCCGTGCACCTGCGTGGCGTAGCGGGCGTTGTCCATCGCGACCTCGGAGCTGTAGAGCTTGGCGATCGACGCCTCGCGCTTGAACGGCTCGCCGCGCAGCATCTTCTCCGCGGCCCGGTAGTAGGCCAGCCGCGCCGTCGAGGCGCGCACCTCCATGTCGGCGATCATGAACTGGATCGCCTGGTTCCTCCCGATCGGCTGCCCGAACGCCTCGCGCTCCCCCGCGTACTTCACCGACTCGTCGACACACCCCTGCGCCAGCCCGACCGAGAGCGCCGAGATCGCGATCCGCCCCTCGTCCAGGATCGAGAGGAACTGCGCGTACCCGCGGCCGCGCTCGCCCACCAGGTTCTCGGCGGGCACGCGGACGTCGTCGAACGAGAGCTCCCGGGTGTCCGAGGCGTTCCAGCCGACCTTGGAGTACCGCTGGCCGACGGCGAACCCCGGCGTCCCCGACGGGACGATGATCGCCGAGATCTCCTTGCCGCCGTCCGGGCGCGTGCCGGTGACGGCGGTGACCGTGACCAGGCCGGTGAGCTCGGTGCCGGCGTTGGTGATGAACGCCTTCGAGCCGTTGACGACCCAGTGGCCGTCCTCGAGCCGGGCGGTCGTCCGGGTCGACCCGGCGTCCGAGCCGCCGCCGGCCTCGGTGAGCCCGAACGCGCCCAGCACCTCCCCGGCGCACAGCCGCGGCAGCCACTCGCGCTTCTGGGCCTCGGTGCCGAACCGGAAGATCGGCATCGCGCCCAGCGAGACGCCGGCCTCCACCGTGATCGCCATCGACGAGTCGACGCGCGCCAGCTCCTCGAGCGCGACGCACAGGTCGAAGTAGGTGCCGCCCGAGCCGCCGTACTCCTCCGGGAAGGGCAGCCCGAACAGCCCGAGCTCACCCATCTGCCGCACGATGTGCGCGGGGAACTCGTCGCGCTCGTAGAACTCGCCGATCTGCGGGGCGATGACCTCGCGGGCGAACTCGCGCACCGTCGTCCGCAGGGCCTCGGTCTCGTCGCTGAGCCGGTAGTCCAGCATCTAGTCCTCCTGCTTGGTGGCTGCCGGGGTCACCAGCGCCACCCGCTCGTCCAGCGCGACCGTCCGGCCCGCCGTCACCCCGAGCTCGGTCACCGTGCCCGCGATCGGGGCGGTGAGCACGTGCTCCATCTTCATGGCCTCCACGACGAGCAACGGGGTCCCCGCCTGCACCTCGTCGCCGACGGCTGCCTGGACGACCGTCACGGTGCCGGGCATCGGCGAGGTCACCACGCCGTCACCCCCGCCGCCCTCGGCGTGCGCCCCCAGCCGCTCGTGTTCGCGCACGCGCGGTCAACCGCCCGCCGGCGGCCAGCCACACCGTGCCCGCGCTGTGCACGACGACCCAGGACGACGTCCGCCCGGCCAGCGTGACCCGCAGCCGGTCACCGTCGCGGGCCGCGCTCGCGGGCACCGCGTCGCCGTCGCCGACCGCGACCTGCGCCTCCCCCGAGCGTCCCCGCAGCCGCACCGTCACCGGCTCGCCGCCGGCGGCCTGCAGCCGGCGCACCGTCCAGGCCGGTTCGCCGAGCCGCCAGCCGTCGGGCACGTCCCACCGGTCGACGACGGCGCCGGTCGGCTCGGCCTCGACCAGCAGCGCCAGCGCGGCCGCGGCGTACACCTCGTCCGGCGTCGGCCCGGCGTCGGTCAGCGCCTCGCCGCGCCGCTCGATGAGGCCGGTGTCCAGCTGCCCGGCGACGACGTCCGGGTCCGCGAGCAGCTGCTGCAGGAACCCGGCGTTGGTCGTCACGCCGAGGACGGCGGTGTGCCCGAGGGCAGCGACCAGCCGGGCGCGGGCGGTCTCGCGGGTCGGCGCCCAGGCGACCACCTTGGCCAGCATCGGGTCGTAGTCGGTGCCGACGACGGTGCCCACCGCCAGCGAGCTGTCCACCCGGATGCCGGGGCCGGCGGCCTCCACCAGCCCGAGCACGGTGCCGGCCTGCGGCAGGAAGCCGCGCGCCGGGTCCTCGGCGTAGAGCCGGGCCTCGATGGCGTGCCCGTCGAGGACGACGTCGTCCTGCGCGATCGGCAGCCGCTCCCCCGCCGCGACCCGCAGCTGCAGCTCGACCAGGTCCAGCCCGGTGACCGCCTCGGTGACCGGGTGCTCGACCTGCAGCCGGGTGTTCATCTCGAGGAAGAAGAAGTCCATGCCTTCTCCCCGCCCAGCCCTGTCGGCGTCGACGATGAACTCGACCGTGCCGGCGCCGGTGTAGCCGACCGCGCGGGCCGCCTCGACCGCCGCCCGGCCCATCGCGTCGCGCATCCCGGCGTCCAGCAGCGGCGAGGGCGCCTCCTCGATGACCTTCTGGTGCCGGCGCTGCAGCGAGCACTCCCGCTCCCCGAGGTGGACGACGGCGCCGTGGGTGTCGCCGAGCACCTGCACCTCGATGTGCCGCGAGTTGCCCACGTACCGCTCGACCAGGAGCGTGTCGTCGCCGAACGAGCCGCGCGCCTCCCGCCGGGCGGCCGCGATGGCGTCGGGGAGCTCGTCGGCCGAGCGCACCACCCGCATGCCCTTGCCGCCGCCCCCGGCACTCGGCTTGAGCAGCGCCGGGAAGCCGACGGCCACCGCGGCCTCGGCCACCTGCGCGTCGGTCATCCCCGGCTCGGTGCGGCCCGGCACGACCGGCACGCCGGCGGCGGAGACCGTCTGCTTGGCGCGGATCTTGTCGGCCATCGCCTCGATGGCGTCGACCGGCGGCCCGACGAAGACCAGGCCGGCCGCGGCGGACGCCCGGGCGAAGTCCACGTTCTCGGACAGGAACCCGTAGCCGGGGTGGACCGCCTGCGCGCCGGTGCGGGCCGCCGCGTCGAGCACCCGCTCGATGGAGAGGTAGCTCTGCGCCGCGGGCGCGGGCCCGATCGGCACGGCGACGTCGGCCAGCCGGGTGTGCAGCGCGCCGGCGTCGGCATCGCTGTGGACGGCGACCGAGCGGATGCCCATCGCGCGCAGCGTCCGGATCACCCGGACGGCGATCTCGCCCCGGTTGGCCACGAGCACGGTCCCGAACACGATCAGCGTCCTCTCGACGGGGCAGAAATGGCCATGTCTGCCCTCACATCCGGAAGACGCCGTAGCCGACCTCCTCGAGGGGCGCGTTGGCGCAGGCGGACAGGGCCAGGCCGAGCACGGTGCGGGTGTCGGCCGGGGCGATGACGCCGTCGTCCCAGAGCCGGGCGGTCGCGTAGTAGGGGTGCCCCTGCTCCTCGTACTGCGCGCGGATCGGCGCTTTGAACGCCTCCTCGTCCTCGGCCGGCCACTCCTCGCCGCGGGCCTCCAGGCCGTCCGCGGCGCACCTGCGCGAGCACAGACGCCGCCTGCTCCCCGCCCATCACCGAGATACGGGCGTTGGGCCAGGTGAACAGGAAGCGGGGCGAGTACGCCCGGCCGCACATCGAGTAGTTGCCGGCGCCGAACGAGCCGCCGATGACGACGGTCAGCTTGGGCACCCGGGCGGTGGCGACGGCGGTGACCATCTTGGCGCCGTGCTTGGCGATGCCCCCGGCCTCGTAGTCGCGGCCGACCATGAACCCGGAGATGTTCTGCAGGAACAGCAGCGGGATCTTCCGCCGGTCGCACAGCTCGATGAAGTGCGCGCCCTTGAGCGCGGACTCGCTGAACAGCACGCCGTTGTTGGCGATGATCCCGACCGGGTGGCCGTGCAGCCGGGCGAAGCCGGTGACCAGGGTCGGGCCGTAGAGCGGCTTGAACTCGGCGAACCGGCTGCCGTCGACCAGCCGGGCGATGACGTCGCGGACGTCGTACGGGGTGCGCGGGTCCGGTGGCACCACCTCGGTGACCGAGGCGGGGTCCAGCAGCGGCTCCTCGACCGGGTCGACGTCCCACGGCCGGGGCTCGCGCGGGCCGAGGGTGCCGACGATCTGACGGACGATCTGCAGGGCGTGCGCGTCGTCGTCGGCCAGGTGGTCGGTGACCCCGCTGACCCGGCTGTGCAGGTCTCCCCCGCCCAGGTCCTCGGCGGTGACCACCTCGCCGGTCGCCGCCTTCACCAGCGGCGGGCCGCCCAGGAAGATCGTGCCCTGGCCGCGGACGATGACGGCCTCGTCGCTCATCGCCGGCACGTACGCGCCGCCGGCGGTGCAGGAGCCGAGGACGGCGGCGATCTGCGCGATGCCCGCCTTGGACAGGTTGGCCTGGTTGAAGAAGATGCGACCGAAGTGCTCGCGGTCCGGGAAGACGTCGTCCTGCATCGGCAGGAACGCCCCGCCGGAGTCGACCAGGTAGATGCACGGCAGCCGGTTGGCCAGCGCCACCTCCTGCGCCCGCAGGTGCTTCTTCACCGTCATCGGGTAGTAGGTGCCGCCCTTGACGGTGGCGTCGTTGGCGACGACGACGCACTCCCGGCCGGCGACCCGACCGATGCCGGTGATGATCCCGGCGGCCGGGGCGTCGCCGTCGTAGAGGCCGTGCGCGGCCAGCGGGGACAGCTCCAGGAACGGGCTCCCCGGGTCGAGGAGGGCGTCCACCCGCTCCCGCGGGAGCAGCTTGCCGCGGGAGACGTGCCGCTCGCGGGCCCGCTCACCCCCGCCGAGCGCCGCGGTGCGCAGCTGCTCGGCCAGGTCCTCGGCCAGCGCGGCGTGCGCCGCGGCGTTGCGGGCCGCGGTCGCGGGGTCGGGCGACGTCGAACGGGTGAGCACCGGCGCGTCCACGAGAGCAGGTTAACCATCGTTCACACCGTGAGCCAGCCCACACGCGTGCGGATCGGCGGCCAACCCGCCGACCGTAGGATCCGGCCGTGACGACCTCGGGGGCGCAGCGCGACACCGCTCTGCACGCCGACGCCGACCGGCCCTCCCGGCGCGAGCAGATCCTGCAGGCGGCGGCCCAGCTGTTCGCCGAGCGCGGCTCCCGGGCGGTGGGCGTGGACGATGTCGGCGCGGCCGTGGGCGTGACCGGCCCGGCGATCTACCGGCACTTCGCCGGCAAGGACGCGATGCTCGCCGAGATGCTGCTGCGGATCAGCGAGCGGCTGCTGGCCGGCGGCACGGAGCGGGTGGCCGCCGCCGGCGAGGACCCGCGCGCGCAGCTGCGGGCGCTGATCGCCTTCCAGGTCGAGTTCGCGCTGGAGAACCCGGCGCTGATCACGGTGCACGACCGCGACCTCGGCTCCCTGGCCGAGGCCGACGCCGCCCAGGTGCGCCGGCTCCAGCGCCGCTACGTCGAGGTGTGGGTCGGGGTGCTCGCCCGGCTGCACCCGACTGCGGACCCCGCCGCCTGCCGCGCCCGCGCGCACGCCGTCTTCGGGCTGATCAACTCCACCCCGCACAGCGCGGGGCAGCTCGACCGCGCCGCGATGGCCGCGCTGCTCACCGGCATGGCCGAGGCCGCCGCGACCGCCTAGCGCCGCCGCGAGATCTGCACACTCGGGGCTTTCCGGCGCGCGAAGACCCCGAGTGTGCAGATCTCGCGGATCAGCCCAGGAAGGGCGGAGTGGTCAGGGACAGGGCGTCGGTGGCGATCTGGTCGACCTCGGCCTCCGTGCCGCCGGCGGCCGGGTCCACCCACGCGCTCTCGACGATGGTGACCGTCGGGCCGGAGACGGCGCTGGCGTACTCGGCCTTCTGCAGCTTCTCCGGGCCACCGGGGTAACGGACGCCCTCGCGGAGCAGGTCGCTCACGTTGCCGCTGCCGCTGGTGTCGGCTCGGCCGCGCAGGTCCCGCGCCGCGGCGGTGTCGGGCATGCGGACCCGCGAGACGGAGACGACGACGTCCCGCCCGCCGACCTGCGCCGAGTACAGCGCACGGGAGAGCCCCGTGCAGTCCGACTGCCTGCAGGAAGGCCGCGATCTCGCCGTAGGCGTGCCCGGCGCAGCTCTCCTCGACCTGGGCCGCCTCCACGGTGAAGGCCACGCCCGCCACCTCCTGGACGCTGCCGACGGCGGGACCGGTCGGGCCGGGCTCCTCCGCGGGCTGCTCCGCCTGGGCGGCGCCACCGGTGCCGCCGTCGTCCCGCCCGGCGAGCGCCAGCCCGACGCCGACCCCGGCCAGCACGAGCAGGACCACGGCCAGGAGCACGAGCAGGGTGCGGCGGGTGCGGCCCGGCGTCCCGGCATCGGCCTGGTCCGGTGCGTCCCAGAACTGCTGCGGCGCCGGCTGCGCGGCCACGGGGGCGGCTGCCTGCGGGGCGACCGGCTGCTGGGCGGGCAGGACGCTGGTGCGGGGCGCCGCGGGCGGCGCGTCGGGCTCGCCGGCGGCGAACAGCCCGCCGATGCCGGCGTCGCCGGGCGGGTCGGCCGGGCCGTCGACGGCCACGGTGTCGCGGGCCACGGTGTCGCGGGACGACGAAGGGCCGTCGATGGCCACCGTGTCGCCACCGGGCGCGGCCGGGCCATCGATGGCGACGGTGTCCTTGGGCGCCGTCGCGGCGGCCGCGGCGTGCGCGGCGGCGACGGAGGCCGCCACCGCCTGGTCGATGGCGGCGCGGGACGGGCCCGCCGCCGGGGAGGGCGCCACCGGCTGCGGCGTGGTGGCCGGCGTGGTTGCCGGCGCGGTCGGGGCGGCGGAGCCGGGCGAGGCCGCCATCGCCGCCGGGGTGAGCAGCTGCGGGCGGCGCAGCACGTAGGGCGAGTAGGGGAAGCCCTCGCCGTTGAGCTCCTCGACCGAGGGCCCGCGCCCCTGCAGGCCGAGCGCCTCGAGCGCGGCGCGGACGTCGGCCGTCGTCCAGAGCCGGGGGTTGTCCACGCCGGTGTACCGGCTCGCGCGGGCGAACCCGAGCAGCAGGGAGCGGGTCTCGAGCAGCGCGACCTGGTCGCCCTCGCCCAGGTCGCCGTCGGCGGGCAGGAGGCCGTCGACGTCGCCGGAGAGCACGGTCAGCCGGGCGATCCGCCCGGGCTCGAGCCCGGCCCGGCGCAACCGCACGGCGGTCTCCATCCCGGCGCGCATCAGCCCGTCCAGCGGCGTCGACCCGCCGCCGGCCAGCTGGAGCACCGCTCCCCCGGTGCCCGCGGGCCCGATCGTCCACGGCCCCTCCGGCGAGGCGTTGACGACACCGGACTGCCGGGCCACCTCGGCCACGCGGATGACCGCGATGCCCTCGGGCACGAAGAGGATCGCGTCGGAGAGCCGGCGCTGGAGCGGCCCGTCGGAGAACGGGATCGCCGCGACGACCGCACCCCGGACGGCGTTGCCGGTGTCCCAGCGCACGAGCTCGGAGAAGAAGGCGCGCTCCCCGTCCGTCTGCGGCGGCAGCGGGGTCAGGGGCAGCACGGTCGTCCTCCGGGCGGTGGGTGGGCGGGGTTGCAGCGCCGGTCGCCGGCGACGGTCGCCGGATCGCGGCCTCCCCGACGCTACGTCACATCACGGGGCGGTCTCGGGGACCGCGCCGGATCCCGCGCGAATCACACGCCCCGCCCGGCGCGACGCGGTCGGCGCCCGGGGGCCCCTGTCGGGGGCGTTGCGTACTGTCGGTCGCCGTGGCTGACAGCGCAGGGCACCTGGTCTGGATCGACTGCGAGATGACCGGGCTGGACCTCGTCAAGGACAAGCTCATCGAGGTCGCGGTGGTCATCACCGACTCCGAGCTCAACGTCCTGGACCCGGGTCTGGACCTCATCATCGGTGCGGACGACGCCGACCTCGACGGCATGAACGACGTCGTGCAGGAGATGCACGCGAAGTCGGGGCTGACCGAGGAGGTGCGCGCCTCCACGCTCACCGTGGCCGAGGCCGAGCAGCAGGTCCTCGCCTACATCAAGCGGTGGGTGCCCGAGCGCCGGACCGCCCCGCTGTGCGGCAACTCGATCGGCACCGACCGCGGCTTCCTCGCCCGCGACATGCCCGAACTGGACGACCACCTGCACTACCGGATGATCGACGTCTCCTCGGTCAAGGAGCTGGCCCGCCGCTGGTTCCCCCGCGTCTACTTCGGCCAGCCGGCGAAGGGCCTGGCGCACCGCGCGCTGGCCGACATCATCGAGTCCATCCGGGAGCTGGCCTACTACCGCCGGACGGTGTTCGTCGCCACCCCCGGCCCGACCAGCAGCGAGGCCAAGAAGGCCGCCGAGCAGGTCGTCGGCGGGTTCGCCGCGCTGCTCGCCGGCGAGCAGGAGCCGGTCGCCGACGAGGCGTGAGGAACGCCGCTCCCCGGGCCTCGTCGGGTCCGCGGAGCGCTCCGGTATCGTTGCGCCGGTTCCCCTCCGCGCTCGCCCGCGGAGGACGGACATGGTGGGTGTAGCTCAGCTGGTAGAGCACCAGGTTGTGATCCTGGGTGTCGCGGGTTCGAGCCCCGTCACTCACCCCACACGGTGGAGGCCCTGGTCAGTTCGCTGACCAGGGCCTCCACCCGTTCCGCCCCCGTGCGCAGCGGCGACGGGGTCGTCGCCCTGGCCGGTCCGTTCGGGTGGGGCAGAGATCCTGGACCTGCTGCCCGGCTGGCGGTCCGCCCAGGAAGCCGGCGGCGGATTCACCGCCGCTCGTCGCACCCGCGCCATTCCTGCCGGTGCAGCCGGCAAGCGCTCACTGGTGGCTGCCCCCCGTGTCTCGACCGGCCCGCCTCCCGGCGGCGCCTGGAATCCGCCTCCTACCCCCTGGAAAAATACCCCAGGGGGGTATAAGTTCGGCGCCGTACGAGGCCACCAGCGCCGCCTCTCCGGGCCGTGAACGGGCACGGCAGCCGGCCGGTGGCGGAGGGCACAGCAGAGGAGAGGGCCATGCCAGATCCGACGAGTCGCCCGGGCGGCCACGCGGGGCAGCCGGATGCGCCCGGCCACGGCCACGACCACCACCACGACCACCACGGGCCGACGCACGGACGAGGTCTGCCGGTCGCCACCGGCGACGGCCGTCCGGAGGTCACCGACCCGCTACGCGCCACCGAGGTCGTCCCCGACGGTCACGCGGGCCATGCCGGCCACGGCGGTGACCACGTGGCCATGTTCCGCCGGCTGTTCTGGCTGATGCTGGCGCTGGCGGTGCCGACGGTGCTGCTCAGCGACATGTTCGCCGACATCGTCGGCTACACGCTGCCCGACATCCCCGGCCTGGAGTGGGTCTCCCCCGTGCTGGGCACGGTCATCTACGTCTGGGGCGGGCGGCCGTTCCTCACCGGTGCGATCGGTGAGATCCGGGCCCGCAAGCCCGGGATGATGCTGCTCATCGGCATGGCCATCACCGTGGCCTTCCTCGCCTCCTGGGGCTCCACCGCCGGCGTGCTCGCCCACGACGTGGACTTCTGGTGGGAGCTCGCGCTGCTGATCGTCATCATGCTGCTGGGCCACTGGCTGGAGATGCGCTCGCTGGCCCAGACCTCCTCGGCACTGGACTCCCTGGCCGCGTTGCTGCCCGACGAGGCGGAGAAGGTCGTCGGCGACGAGGTGGTCACCGTGGCGCCGGCCGAGCTCGCCGTCGGCGATGTGGTCATCGTCCGGCCCGGCGGGCGGGTGCCGGCCGACGGGCAGGTGGTGGACGGGACCGCCGACGTGGACGAGTCGATGATCACCGGCGAGTCCACGCCGGTGCGCCGCGGTGTCGGTGACACCGTCGTCGCCGGCACCGTCGCCACCGACACCGCGATCCGGGTGCGGGTGTCCGCGGTCGGCGAGGACACCGCGCTGGCCGGCATCCAGCGGCTGGTCGCCGACGCGCAGTCCTCCACCACCCGCGCGCAGCTGCTCGCCGACCGGGCCGCCGGCTGGCTGTTCTGGTTCGCGCTCGTCGCCGCGATCATCACCGCCGTCGTCTGGAGCCTGAACGGGACGCCGGAGTCCGCGCTGACCCGAGCGGTCACCGTCCTGGTGATCGCATGCCCGCACGCGCTGGGCCTGGCCATCCCGCTGGTGGTGTCGATCTCCACCGAGCGGGCCGCCCGAGGCGGGGTCCTGGTCAAGGACCGCGGCGCGATGGAGCGGATGCGCACCGTGGACACGGTCCTGTTCGACAAGACCGGAACGCTCACGCGCGGGGAGCCCGCCGTCGACCACATCGCCGGCGTCGACCGGACCGAGGACGAGGTGCTGGCCCTCGCGGCCGCCGCGGAGGCCGACAGCGAGCACCCGCTGGCCCGCGCCATCGTCGCCGCCGCCCGGCAACGCGAGCTGGTCATCCCGCCGGCCACGCAGTTCCGCGCGTCGGCCGCGGTCGGGGTGACCGCCACCGTCGGCGGGCGCACGGTCGCGGTCGGCGGCCCCCACCTGCTGACCGAGCACGACCTGTCCCCGTTGCCCGCCAGCCGGCCGTGGGCCGAGGACGGGGCAACGGTGCTGCACGTGCTCGTCGACGGGCAGCTCGCCGGCGCGCTGGCGCTGGCCGACGAGATCCGGCCGGAGTCCCGGCAGGCGGTCGACGCGCTGCACGCGCTCGGCGTCGACGTCGTCATGATCACCGGGGACGCCGAGCCGGTCGCCCGCGCCGTGGCCGCCGAGCTCGGCATCGACCAGGTGTTCGCCGGCGTCCGACCGGAGGACAAGGCCGGGAAGGTCGCCGAACTGCAGGCCCAGGGTCGCGCTGTCGCCATGGTCGGCGACGGCGTGAACGACGCACCCAGCCTGGCCCGCGCGGACGTGGGTCTGGCGATCGGTGCCGGCACAGACGTCGCGATCGGCTCGGCCGGGGTCATCCTGGCCTCCTCCGACCCGCGCGCGGTGGTGTCGGTGATCCGGCTGTCCCGGGCCAGCTACCGCAAGATGCAGCAGAACCTGTGGGCGGGTGCGGGCTACAACCTGATCGCGGTCCCGCTGGCCGCCGGCGTGCTGGCCCCGGTCGGATTCGTCCTGCCGATGGAGGTCGGGGCGCTGCTGATGAGCCTGTCCACCGTCGTCGTGGCGTCCAACGCCCAACTGCTACGACGGCTGGACCTGAGCCCGGAAGCCAGCGTCGCCGAGATCACAGCGGGGCCGGGCAACCGGCAGGTCAGCGAGGAGCGCCTGGCGCAGCACCGGTCCCGGTCAGCGTGAGCGGGGCAGCCGGCCGAGCAGGTGGAACTCGGGGTTGGGCGGGATCGCGGCGAAGTGCGCCAGCCGGTTCGACAACCCGAAGAAGGCGGTGATCGCTCCCACGTCCCAGACGTCGTCCTCGGTCAGGCCGTGGCCGCGGAGCCGGTCGAGGTCCGCAGCGGTGACCGATGCGGGCTCGACGGCGAGCCGCACGGCGACGTCGAGCACGGCGTGCATCCGCGCCTCCAGCGGCGCCTTCCGCCAGTCGACCGCGACGAGGTCGGCCAGGGTGGGGTCCTTCGTGCGGATCCGGGCGATCGCGCCGTGCGCGACCACGCAGTAGGCGCAGTCGTTGGCCGCGCTGGTGGCGACGACGATCAGCTCACGCTCACCGGTGGACAGACCGGGGGTGTCCTTGTCCATCAGCGCGTCGTTCAGGGCGAAGAAGGCGCGCGCCTCGTCCGGCCGCCAGGCCAGCGCCGCGAATACGTTCGGCAGGAAGCCCGACCGCTCCTCGACGTCGGCGTAGCGCTCCGCCAGGTCCGGGGGCAGACCGGCCGGGTCGGCGAGGGGGAAGCGGCTGGGCGCCCCGCCCGCCGCCGGGTGGGGCTCGGCGTGGTCGTCCGCGCTCCTCATGCAGGGTTCCTCCTCCCCCGCGGCCACCCGCTCCACCCGGAGGGGGCGCCCACCACGTGAGCGTCCCCTCCGGGCGAGGGACGAGCCGTCAGCCGATGCGCAGCGGCAGGGCCCGGGGCCCGCGGATCTGGCCCGCCGACCACCGGACGGCGGCCGGGTCCTCGAGGCTGAACTCCGGGACGCGGTCCAGCCAGACGTCCAGCGCCACCGTCAGCTCCATCCGCGCCAGGTGCGAACCCACGCAGCGGTGGATGCCCAGCCCGAAGGCCGCGTGCCGGTTCACCTCGCGGTCGATGACCACCTCGTCGGCCCGCTCGAAGCGCTCCGGGTCGCGGTTGGCGGCCGGGAACGGCAGCAGGACCCAGTCCTCCTTCTTCATCTGCACGCCGCCGAGCTCGACGTCCTCCTTGACCAGGCGGGCCATGGTCACCGGCGCGTAGGCCCGGAGGAACTCCTCGACCGCCTTCGGCCGCAGCGACCGGTCCTCGACCAGGCGCTTGCGGTCCTCGGGGTTCTTCGCGAGGTGCCACAGCGAGGCGCCGATGGCGCTCCACGTCGTGTCGATGCCGGCGATGAGCAGCAGCGTCATCGTGCCCACCACGTGCTGCGGCTCGAGCTTCTGGCCGTACAGCTCGGCGTTGAGCAGGTAGGTGGTCAGGTCGTCGCGCGGGTTGTCGATGTGGTCGCGGACCTGCTCGAACAGGTAGTTGGAGAGCGCCATGCCCCTCTCCTGGCGCTCCTCGATCGGGTCGTTCGCCCCCTCGAGCACGTTCTCGACGAAGCGGGTGAACTTCTCCGTGTCCTCCTGGGGGAAGCCGAGCATGTCGGCGATGACCCGCATGGGGATGTACATGCCGTACTCGGTCGCCGCGTCGACGACGTCCCGGCCGGCGAAGCCGTCGATCAGCGAGTGGCAGAAGGCCTCGGTCGTCACCGCCTGCTTGGCCACGTTCGCCTTGGTGAACGCCGGCAGCAGCAGCTTGCGCGCGTCGTGGTGGAACGGCGGGTCCGACGAGATCGGCGGGGCGAAGCCCACCGGCGCGATGTCCAGCGGCGGCCGGACGTTGCTGATGATGATCGCCCGCGACGTGAAGTGCTCGGTGTCGTACGCGATCGCCTGCACGTCCTCGTAGCGCGTCGGCAGCCAGGCACCGCCGAACCGCTCGGTGTGCGCCACGGGGCAGCGGCCGCGCAGGTCGTCCCAGATCTGGATCGCGTTCTCCGCGTACTCCTCCTCGAAGTGCGAGAAGTCCGTGGTCCAGTCCTTCACCGGGCCGGTGATGATCTCGTTGACCGTGCCGAGCTGGGACTCGGCGATGCGCTGCTGCCTGGCCTCCTCGGTGAACCTGTCGTCGACGGTCACAGCCGCGCCTCCTCGTGGACGAGCACCGCGGACTCCGGGCAGTTGGCGGCGGCCAGCCGCACGTCGCCCTCCCGGCCGGCGGGCACCTCGCCGTCCGCGGTCAGGGCGGTGAGCGTGGCGTAGCCCTCCTCGTCCTCGCCGAACAGGTCGGGGGCGAGGTCGTAGCAGCGGCCGTGCCCCTGGCACGTCGCGGAATCGATGCTGACTCTCATGCGTGGGTTCCGATCTCTTCTCCGGTGCGGACGGGGTCCAGGCAGCTGACGACGCGGATGAGGATTTCGGTCCACTCCTCGTCGCCGACGTCGTGCAGGTCGGGGCCGATCAGCGTGGTGCCGGCGGCCAGGGCCAGGCAGAAGTGCGCGACCGCCTGGGGCGACAGAGCGGGGTCCAGCTCCCCGCGGGCCTGGCCGTCGCGGACCAGGGAGGCCAGCCAGTCGGCGCGCTCGCGGATGTAGTCGCGCAGCGCCGTCGCCACCTCGCCGTGGTGCCGGGCGGCGATCAGCGCCTCGACGGCGAGGAAGCCGTCGGGGTCCGGTCGCCGGCGCAGCGCCGCGCCGGTCTGGAGGAGCAGGTCGGCCACCGACCGGGTCGGGAACCGGGCCACCAGCTCCTCCAGCGGCCGGCGCCCGTGCGTGCGCAGCGCGCCGATGAGCAGCTCGGCCCGGGAGGCGAAGTAGCAGTACAGCGCGCCGTTGCTCAGCCCCGCCGCCCTGGCGATGTCGGCCACGCGGGTGCCGTCGTAGCCGCGGGCGGCGAAGACGTCAGCGGCAGCGCGCAGCAGGCGCCGCCGGGTGTCCTCCGCGTTCGCCCCCACCGTGCGCCCCATGGCGAAATGACATGTGATTCAGTTCACAATGTCAAGGGCCTGGGGCGCGACGTAGGTGGGCTCAGCGCAGCCGGAGCGGGAGGCTCCGCGGCCCCCGGATCTGCCCGGTCGACCAGCGCACGGCCGCCGGGTCCGCGAGCTCGAAGTCGGGGATGCGGTCCATCCAGACGTCGAGGGCGATCCGCAGCTCCATGCGGGCGAGGTGCGACCCGACGCAGCGGTGGATGCCGAGCCCGAATGCCGCGTGCCGGTTCACCTCGCGGTCGATGAGCACCTCGTCGGCGCGCTCGAAGCGCTCGGGGTCGCGGTTGGCGGCCGGGAAGGGCAGCAGCACCCAGTCCTCGGCCTTCATCTCGACGCCGCCGAACGCGATGTCCTCCTTCACCAGCCGGGCCATGGTGACCGGCGCGTAGGCGCGCAGGAACTCCTCCACGGCCGTCGCCCGCACGGCCGGCTCCTCGACCATCCGGCGCCGGTCCTCCGGGTGCTGGGCGAGGTGCCAGAGCGAGGCCCCGATCGCGCTCCAGGTGGTGTCGATGCCGGCGATGAGCAGCAGCGCCATCGTGCCGGCGACGTGCTGCGGCTCCAGCTTCTGGCCGTACAGCTCGGCGTTGAGCAGGTACGTGGTGAGGTCCTCGCGCGGGTTGTCCAGGTGGTCCTGGATCTGCGCGAGGAGGTAGTCGAAGAGCTGGTCGGGCTGCGCCTCGCGCTCCTCGAGCGGGGTGTTGATGCCCTCGAGGGCGTCCTCGACGAAGTGCTTGAACCGGTCACTGTCCTCGGCCGGGAAGCCGAGCATGTCGGCGATCACGCGGATCGGGATGTGCATGCCGTACTCGGTGGCGGCGTCGACGACGTCCCGCCCCGCGAAGCCGTCGATCAGCGAGTGGCAGAAGGCCTCGGTCGTGACCGCCTGCTTCGCGACGTTCGCCTTGGTGAACGCCGGCAGCAGCAGCTTGCGGGCGTCGTGGTGGAACGGCGGGTCCGAGGAGATGGGCGGCTCACCGCCGACCGGTGCGATGTCCAGCGGCGGGCGGTAGTTGCCGGCGATGATGGCCCGGGAGCTGAAGTGCTCGGTGTCGTAGGCGATCGCCTGGACGTCCTCGTACCGGGTCGGCAGCCAGGCGCCGCCGAACCGCTCGGTGCGCGCGATCGGGCACCGCTCGGGGAGGTCCGCCCAGATCTCGATCGCGCGCTGCGCGTACTCCGGCTCCGTGTGCGAGAAGTCCGTCGCCCAGTCCGACACGGGCCCCGTGACGATCTCGTTCCAGGTACCCAGGTCCTCCCGCTCGGCCTGCTGCTCGCGGAACTCGGCGAACCTGTCGTCGACGGTCATGCCCGGAAATGAAATGTGGTTCAGGTCACGCCGTCAAGGGGGTCAGCCGCGGCTCGGAACGCGACGACCGGTCCCTCGTCGGCACCGCTGCCTACGATGCGCCCGATCGGTGGGCTCCCCGCGCGCCGGCCCGACCCACGAGGAGTGCACGTGGCCAACCACGGCGACTGGCAGTTCGGGATCTACTTCAACGGGCTGGTCGGCCAGAAGCCGTCGCTGCCCATGGAGTACGGCGCCCTCGAGCGCGCCGCGGAGGCCGCCATGACCGAGGAGGTCTGGTCCTACGTCGCCGGGGGTGCGGGCAACGAGCACACCCAGCGCATCAACGTGCACGCCTTCGAGCGGTGGGGGCTCATGCCCCGCATGCTCTCCGGCGCCGCCCAGCGCGAGCTGGGCGTCGAGCTGTTCGGCCAGCAGCTCCCGAGCCCGCTGATGCTCGCCCCGGTCGGCGTGATCGGCATCTGCGAGCCCGAGGGCCACGGCGACCTGACCACGGCCCGTGCCGCCGCGACCACCGGCGTCCCCATGATCGCCTCCACGCTCATGCAGGACCCGATGGAGGACGTCGCCGCAGCGCTCGGGGACACCCCCGGCTGGTTCCAGCTCTACCCGCCGAACGACCGCGAGCTCACCGAGAGCCTGGTCCGGCGGGCCGAGGCCGCCGGCTTCACCGCCATCGTCATCACGCTGGACACGCTCACGCTCGGTTGGCGGCCCCGCGACCTGACGATCGCGAGCTTCCCTCAGCTGACCGGCCTGTGCCTGGCCAACTACACCTCCGACCCGGTGTTCCGCTCCCGGCTGGCCGCGCCGCCGGAGGAGGACCCGCAGGGCGCCGTCGGCCACTGGGCCTCGATCTTCGGCAACCAGAGCCTGAGCTGGGACGACCTGGGCTGGCTGCGGTCGCTCACCACGCTGCCGATCCTGCTCAAGGGGATCTGCTCCCCCGACGACGCCCGCCGCGCGATCGACGCCGGCGTCGACGGCATCTACTGCTCCAACCACGGCGGCCGGCAGGCCAACGGCGGGCTCCCGGCGCTGGACTGCCTGCCCGACGTCGTGGACGCCGCGGGCGATGCGCCGGTCATCTTCGACAGCGGGGTCCGCGGGGGGCCCGACGTCGTCAAGGCCCTGGCCCTGGGCGCCCGGGCGGTCGCGGTGGGGCGGCCCTACGCCTACGGCCTCGCCGTCGGCGGCCAGGAGGGCATCGAGCACGTGCTGCGCTGCCTGCTGGCGGAGATCGACCTGACGATGGCGGTCAACGGCTACCCGTCGATCGCCTCCCTGACCCGCGAGGCGCTGCGGCCCGTCGGCTAGGCCGGGCTCGTCCGCCGGGGGCGACGCCGTCCCCGCTCCCGGGGTGGAGCCTGCGCGGGTGACCCGCGCCGCGCGCCGACCGTCGGCCGCGCACGTCCCGTCGACGACGGACCGGGCGTTCGCGGCCGCCCTGGTCGTGCTGCTGCCGGTGTGGAACGGGGTCCTCGTCGGCCGGGTGCCGTCGGCGGCCTACGTGCCGGTGAACCTCGCCGCGAGCGCCGTCCTGCTGGCGGTGGCGCGGTGGAGCGGCCTGTCGTGGGCGGCGCTCGGGCTGTCCCGGCACCGGGTGGCGGCCGGGCTCCGGTGGGGTGGCGCCGCGTTCGGCCTCGTGGCGGTCGGGCTCGCCGTCGCCGTCGTCGTCCCGGTCCTCCGGCCGCTGCTCGCGGACGCCCGCGCCGCCGGCCGGGACGGCGCAGACCTCAGCCGGTGAGCTCCTCGTCCGCATCCCGCTCGGGACGGTGCTGTGGGAGGAGGTCGCCTTCCGGGGCGTCCTGCTGGCCGCGCTCGTCCGGGTGCTGCCGGTCGGCCGGGCGGTGGCCGTGGCCGCGGTCGTCTTCGGGGCCTGGCACGTCCGGCCCACCCTCAGCGGCCTCGCGGCCAACGACCTGGGCGACTCCGCCTGGCTGCGCGCACTGCTGGTGGTGGGCGTCTGCGCCTTCACCGCGTGCGCGGGGGCCCTGTTCAGCTGGCTCCGGCTGCGCAGCGGCAGCCTGGTGGCCCCGGCCCTCCTACACCTCGCGACGAACACGCTCGGCACCGTCGCGGCCGTCGCCGCCCACCGGCTGGGCTGAGCGGTACCCGGTGCGGCTCATCCCCGGCGGAGGAGCCCGCCCGCCCCTGGGACCGGCACCATCGGCTCCGCTGCGCGACGGGGCGCCGGCAGCACATCCCGGGCCGAGCCGGCCCTGCACCCGGAGGCGACGCATGGCCTGGATTTGGGTCTCCGTGCTCGGCCTGGCGGCCGAGACGGCCGTGATCATCGCCCTGGGCCGGCGGTCGACCGCCGCCTGGGAACCGGCGGACGACCCGGCGGCGGAGCCCTCGGCCGACCTGCGGTCACCCGACGGTCAGAACGCCCACTCCCACCCGTTGGGCTGGTCGGCCGGCTGGTAGACCAGCGTGCCGGTGCGGATCGGCATGTCCAGCACGACCCACCCCTCGTACGCGAGGCCCGGGCCGAACCGGCGGTGCGAGAGCTCGTCCTCCTCGCCGAAGCAGACCTGCCCGTTGCCGATCACGTCGGGCAGCGGCGTGCCGTCGGCGTCGAGGATCGCGAAGTCGTACTCGGAGATCGTGCGCAGCTGGCGCGGGTCGTAGTCCGGCGTCGTCTCCACCCGCATGCGGATGCCCAGGTAGTTGGCCGTCGCGGGGGCCAGCTCGAACCCGCTGTCGCACTCCGGGTTGATGACCATGTCCTCGACGGTGAAAGTCAGCACCGTCGGCGCCTCCGGATCGGCCGTCCGGCGGATCCCACCCGGCTCGCCGACCGCCTTCACGATGTTGCCCCGCTCGTTGAGCTCGGCCCCCGCGTCGATGGGCGCGACCGCCGCCGTCGTCGGGGCGGCACTGCTGCTGGAGGGCGTCACCGTGGCGATGACGCCGACCTCGCCGTCCGCGTGCCCGCAGGCGGTCGCGGCCAGCGCCAGGACGACGGCGGGGACCAGCGCGGCACGGCTGCGCATCAGGGGCTGACCTCGACGAGGTCGAGCACGAACACGAGGGTGGCGCCGCCGGGGATCGGTGCGCGGCCCGCGTCGCCGTAGCCCAGGTCGCTCGGGATGGTGACCACCCGACGCCCGCCGACCTGCATGCCCTCGATGCCCTGCTCGAAGCCGGGGATGACCCGGCCGCCGCCGAGGGGCACCGGGATCGTCTCGTCGGCCGACCGGGACCAGGACGAGTCGAACTCCTCACCGGTCTCGTAGAAGGCGCCGACGTACTTCACCGCCGCCGTGCCGCCGGTCTCGGCGACCGCGCCGGTGCCGACGACGATGTCGCTGATCACCAGGTCGCAGGGCGGGGCGGCATCGGTCCCGGGCACCTCCGGCCGCTCGGCCAGGTCGGCGGAGACGCCCTCGAGCGGCTCCTCGGTCGCCGGGCGCGACTCGCAGGCCTGCTGCGTCGGCTCGGCGGAGCTGCTCGCCGCGGCGTCGGACCCGTCGTCGGAGTCGCCGCAGGCGACCAGGGAGACGGCGGCGGCGACGGCGAGCAGCGCCCGGGAGGCGGTACGGCGGGACATCAGGTCACTCCTGGCGAGCAGCGCTCGGGTCGGGCCCGCGGAGCGAGCCGGTCTCGGTGCGGCCGGTCGCGGCCACCCGCCCATCGTCCCAGAGCGAGCCGCGCCGACCGGTCGCCGACGCGGCGCGACGATCAGCTGACCTGATCGTCGAGCGTCCTCCCTTACGGTGCACGGTGAGGGAGGACGCTCGGGGATCAGGTTCCCTGATCGTCGCGGGGGCGCGGGGCGGTCAGCTGCAGTCGGCGCAGCGGACGTCGGGGACCTCGTCGCCGGCGAGGAAGTCGCGGACCCAGTCCACCAGCGCCGTGCCGTCGACCTCGCTGCCGTAGAGGACGTCGTCGTCGGCGGTGCTGACGTGCTGCCTCCCCGGCCCGACCCAGGTGCTGACGTCGATGCCGCTGGCGGCCACGAACGCGGCGTTGGTGTCGATCAGCTCCAGCAGCGGCGTGCTGCCGAAGCCGATCAGCTCGGTGAAGTCGCGCTGCACGCGGTCCTCGGCGGTGTCGATCGTCGCGAACCGGATGCCGGGGACGTGCCGCCCGGACTGCACGAACAGGCCCGGCAGCGACCAGGCCGACTGCGGCTGGCCGGCGCTCTCGGGCCACTCGGGCAGGTCGTCGAAGATGCCCCACAGCCCGCCGATGGCGCTGGTGATCAGCTCGTCCCCGGGGTAGGCGCCGGACGCGTCGGCGAGCACCGAGATCTCGGCGTCGGGCAGCAGGTCGTGGGCCAGGCCGCCGTACAGCGGCGCGCCCGCCGAGCCGGCGCTGAAGCCCACGACGACCACCTCCTCGGCGTCGGGGAACGCCTCGGCCATGCCCTCCAGGGCGGTCGTGGCGTTGACCCGCCCCTTGTGCTCGACGACGACGCCGTCGCCGTAGTCCTGGATCTTGTCGCCCAGGTGCAGGTCGCCGGTGCAGTACGGCACGAAGACGACGCTGTAGCCGGCCAGCGGGTTGTCCGGGTTGTCCGGGTTCTCCAGGTCCATCAGCCCCTGGGCGATCGGCCCCTCGGAGGTCTGGTCGGCCAGGTTCACCGTGGAGGTGGGGTCGTCGGGCCCGCAGGTGGCGCCGCTGAAGCACGCGCCCCCGCCCTCGAGGACGAACGCGACCTTGCTCGCGTCGCCCTCGTGCACCCAGTAGTGGAACTCGGTGCCGTCGCTGCACTCGCACTCGTCGGGGGTGCCGACCTACTCCCAGGTGACCGGCTGGGCCGGGGCGGGGGTCGCCTCCGCAGCCTGCGCGGAGCCGCCGGCCACGTCGCCCGAGGAGTCCGCCCCGCAGGCGGCGAGGCCGGGGAGAGCGAGCACGGCGACGAGTGGCGGCAACAGCTTGCGGCGGATCACGGGCGGACAGTAATACGGGGCACAACCGATCCCGACGGCGACCTGCGGCGGGTGACCGTCAGGCCTGCCCGTCCCCGGAACGCACGCCGTCGACGATGCGCTGCAGGTCAGCGGCCATGCGGCTGGCCTCCTGCGAGGCGCCGACGATCGCCTCCTGGGCCTGCGCCGTGGAGGCGCTCTGCTCCTCGACGGCGGCGGCGATGGTCGTCTGCGCCTCGACGACGCCCTGGATGACCTCCTGCACACCGACGAGCGAGGCCCCGGCCGCATCGACGTCACCGCGTACGGCGTCGACGACCCGGCGGATGCGCTCGGTCGCCCGCGCGGTCTCCGCCGCCAGGTCCTTGACCTCCCCGGCGACGACGGCGAAGCCCTTGCCCGTCTCGCCGGCGCGGGCCGCCTCGATGGTGGCGTTGAGCGCCAGCAGGTTCGTCTGGTCGGCGATGGCGGAGATGCTGCCCGCGATCTGGTCGATCTCGGCCATCGTCGTCGCGAGCCGCTCGACGGTCCCCGCGCTGCGCCGCGACCCCTCGCTGGCCTCGTGGGCGGTCGCGGTCGCCGAGCTCGCCGCCGCCGCGATCTCGGCGATCGCCGCGCGCAGGCCGGCCATGACCGATGTCGCCGTCCCCACGTTGCCGTCCAGCCGGCGGCCGGCGTCGACCAGCCCGGCCACCCGGGTGGTCATCAGCTCGGCCCGCTGCTGCCGCGCGGCGAGGTCGGCGGCCGCGGCCTCGGCGGCCCGGGCGCGCTCCCGCTCCAGCTCGGCCTGGGCGGCGGCCTGCGCGAGGGTCTGCTCCTCGGCGCGCCGCTGCTCGGCCCGCCGGCCGCGGTCGGCGTCCTCGGTGAACTTCCAGCCGTAGGCGAGGAACGTCGCCTCGGCGAGCAGGAAGACCGCGTGCAGCAGCGCGAACCCGAGCGGGTTGTGCTGCGCCTCGTGGGTGGAGAACACCGACTCCGGCATCCAGTAGCTCATCGCGGCGTGGTGCACCGCGACGAAGCCGACGGACAGCAGGAACGGGGTCCACATCTGGTAGAGCGCCACGAGGGCCAGCAGCGCGTAGAACCAGATGTGCATGTCGGTGAGGCCGCCGGTGACGTGCACGAGCACGTCGGCGCCGATCATCAGGCCGAGGCCGACGACGGCGGCGCGGGCGACCTGCGAGCGCAGCGTCCAGCCGAGGACGAGCAGCACCACGATCGCGGCCAGCTGGCCCCACAGCAGCCAGCCGCCGACCCCGCGGGCCAGGCCGATCGCGGCCAGGGCCGGCGGGTGCGCCGCCAGGACGGCGGAGATGATCCGGTGCCGGCTCCGGAAGTGCTGCTCGTCCAGCCGGGCACCGCGGGGGATGCCGGCCAGCAGGCCGCTGCGTGCGGAGGTTCTCGGCTCCGCGCCGGGGATGGTCACCTCTGGTCCTTCGGCCCCGTCGGCCCGATCTGAAGCACAGTGCTGGAGCCCCTCCGGTCTCGGATCCCCTGCATCCGGGAGCGCGGTCCGGCACGAATGCCCGACGTGGACCCGCGCGCATGGATCCTGCAGCCCCTCGCGGATGCCGGACTGAGCCCCTCGACGATCACCGACCTGCTGTTCCGCCTCGGCTTCGAGGCGGTCACCCGGCCGGGCGACCTCGACGACGGCGGGATCCGCGCCGTCGTCGAGGACCAGCCCGCCGAGGTGCAGGCCGCCTGGACCGAGACGCTCAGCCGGATGATCGCCGCGGCCGAGCTGGTCCCCTAGCTGCCCGCGCGGGCCACGGCGGCGCAGAAGGCGCGCGCGTCCTCGACGGTCCCCTCCAGCGGCTCCAGCACCTCCGCCCGGGCCACCTCGCCCACCCGCGCGGTGAGCCGCTGCTCGGCCCGGCGCCGTCGCCGTCGGGCCCCGGCATGGACGAACGGCCGGGCGAGGGCCGCGAGCAGCGCCCCGCTGAGCAGGCCGGCGACCAGCAGCAGGGTCGGCATCGGGATGCCCTCCACCCGGGGCAGCGGCAGCACGTCGTCGAGCTGCAGCCAGCCCAGGACGGCGAGTCCCAGCAACCAGAGGGCGCCGACCAGGGCGCAGGCCAGCAGCGCCCACTGCAGCCCGCCCACCGCCCGCTGCCACACCGGGACGCGGGTCGGGCCGAGGTCGGTGCCGGTGACCGCCCGGTCGAGCCGGTCGGCCAGCCCGGACTCCGAACGATCGGCGGTGCGCCGCAGCTCGTCCCGCCAGGCCTGCGGCAGCCCCTCGCCGGCCGTCGTCCGGACCCGGCGCAGCGCGGCGGTCATCGCCGCCTGCTGCACGGCCCCGGCCACCGGCAGGGAGGACCGGGCCCGCTCGTCGCCCAGGTGCAGCCGCTCCAGCGGATCGGGGCGCAGCCGCCGGACCCAGCGCAGCAGCGGCCAGCCGGTGCGCGCCGCGCCGTCGCGGACGGCGGAGCGCTCCACCGCCGCCGCCACCACCGGCACCCCGGCGGCCCCCGCCAGGGCTCCGGTCAGCTCGGTCTCGGCCGCGCGACCGGAGCCCGCCCCGGCGTCGCCGTCCGGGCAGTGGGCGGCCAGCGCGGCGGCGGTGGCCCGCACGTCGGCGGTGAGCCGCTCGGACGCCGCCCGCCGGGCGGAGACCCGGCGGGCCAGCTCGGCGCGCAGCTCGGCCAGGCCCGCGCCGGTGCGCGCCGAGGTGGCGATCACCGGGGCGTCGGCCAGACCCTCGGCGTCCAGCAGCCGGCGCAGGTCGGCCAGGCAGGCCGCGGCCGCCTGCTCGTCGAGCCGGTCGATCTGGTTGAGGACGACGACGAGCACGCCGGCGTGCCCGGCCATCGGCGCCAGGTAGCGGCCGTGCACCGCCTGGTCGGCGTACTTCTGCGGGTCCAGCACCCACACCAGCACGTCGACGAGCTCGACCAGCCGGTCCACCTCGAGCCGGTGCTCCAGCCGGACGCTGTCGTGATCGGGCAGGTCGAGCAGCACCAGGCCGTCGAGCTCCGGGGTGCCGGCGACGCGGTGGCGGCGGGGCACCTCGAGCCAGTCGAGCAGCCGGTCGGCGCCGGCCTCGCCCCAGACCGAGGCGTGCGCGACCCCGGTGGTCGGCCGCCGGACGCCGGGCGTGCTCACCTCGGCACCGGAGAGCTCGTTGAACATCGTGGACTTGCCGCTGCCGGTGGCGCCGGCCAGCGCGACGACGGTGGCGTCCCCGAGCGCTTCCCGCGCACCGGCCTTGGCCAGCAGCGTCCGCGCGCGGGCGACGTCCGGGACCTCCAGCCGCCCCTCGGCGACCTCGACCGCCTCCCGGAGCGCGGCCAGCCGGTCCCCCAGCGGCAGCTCGCCGCGGTCCCGCCGCCTCATCGCCGGTCCCCACGCGCCGCGGTGAGCTCCGCGAAGGCGGCCCGCAGCGCCTCGACGGCCCCCTCGGGTGGCGCCGCGGCGTCGACCAGCGCGTCGAAGCGGCCGCGCTCGTCGGTGAGCAGCCGGTCGGCGCGCTGCTCCAGGTCCGCGCGGGCCCGGGCGGCCAGCGACCGCACCGCGGCGTCGCCGAACACCGCCTCCAGCACCCGCTGGCCCAGCGCCGTCGTCCCGCCGGCGACCGCGACCTCGCCGCCGGTCAGCCCGCCCGTGGAGGCGAACACCGCCATCATGACGACGGCCCCGGCGCCGTTGACGCCCCAGGAGAGCGTGCGGGCGCGGGTCCGCTTGCCGGCGCCCTCGCTGCGCACCAGGTCCAGCACCCCGCCCTGCCAGTCGCGCACCTCCGCCGACGCCGCCTCGGCGAACTCCGCCGAGGCGGTCTCCAGCTCGCGGTGCCGGTCCGCGATCAGGCCGGGGCCCCCGGGCGTACCACGCCAGGCGGTGACCGTGCGCTCGGCGGCCTCCTCGGCGGCGTCGCGCAGCAGCGTCTCGACGCCGGACTCCAGCGCCTGCTGCAGCCCGGCGCCGGCGGCCGGGCGACCGGTGAGCGAGGCCGTGATCCGGTCGCGCAGCCGGCCGACGTGGCCCTGCAGCGTGCGCATCCACTCGCCGGTGCCGACGAACTCCTGCCAGCGGGCCAGCACCTCCCCGCGCAGCAGCGCCCCGCTGGCCACGCCGTCGGAGACGCTCGTGCAGGCGCGGGCGTAGGCGGCGTCGGCCGCCGCCCGCAGCGCCTCCGCCGCGTCCTCCTGGGCCCGGACCTGCCCGGCCACCCCCTCGACCCGGGCGGCCAGGCTGTCCAGCGCGCCGGCGAGGGTCTGCCGGACGACGGCGGCGCGCTGCTCCTGGTCCGCGGCCAGGCCGTGCAGCCAGGCGCGCAGCGGCGCGACCTGGTCCTCGGGCAGGAAGCCGCCCTCCAGCGGGCGCTCCTCGACGACGAACAGCCGGGCCGCCTCGAGGCCCGCCCTGCGCAGCATCCCGCCGAGGTCGTCGGCGATCTCCCGGGCGGCCTCCGGCGGCACCCGGTCCAGGACGACGGCCAGCGCGGTGCCGCGCTCCTGAGCGGTGCGCAGCAGCTCCCACGGGACGGCGTCGGCGTACCGCGCGGCGGTGGTGACGAACAGCCAGAGGTCGGCGGCGGCGAGGAGCTGGCCGGCCAGCTCGCGGTTGGTCTCCACCACCGAGTCGACGTCGGGGGCGTCGAGCACGGCCAGCCCGGGTGGCAGCGCGTCGCTGACCACGAGCCGCAGCCCGCCGGTGACCTCGCCCTCCCCGGTGCTGCGGGCCAGGCCCGGCAGCACGCGGTCACCGGCGAAGGCGTCCCGGTCCGTCGGTGCGCAGACCAGCACGGGCGCGCGGGTGGTCGGGCGCAGCACGCCGGCGGTGGTCACGGGGACGCCCAGCAGGCTGTTGACCAGGGTGGACTTACCGGCGCCGGTGGAGCCGCCGACGACCGCCAGCAGGGGGGCGTCGAGGTCGCGCAGCCGCGGGAGCAGGTAGTCGTCGACCTGGTCGACGACGGCGCGGGCCGAGCGGCGCGCCTCGTCCCGGCCGGCGACGTCGAGGTGCAGCGGCGCCTCCGCCAGGAGGTCGCGGAGCGCCTGCAGGGCGTCGGGCAGGCGCGGGGCGGCGGTGCTCATGCGGGGGTACCTGCCCGCGCCGGCCGCCGCTCACCCCCGCGACGGCGAAACGGCCGGGCGCTCAGCCGGCCGTCCACCGCGGGGGACGCTTCTCCGCGAACGCCGCGATGCCCTCGGCAGCGTCGGCGGAGGCGAGCAGCCGGCCCATCTCCGCGCCCGAGCGGTCCCACGGGGCGGACTCGGCGGGCCGGTCGCCGTCGACGATGCCCAGCGCCAGCCGCTTGCTGGCCTGCACCGCCAGCGGGGCGTTGGACGCGATCACCTCGGCCAGCCGCAGCGCCGTCGGCACCACGTCGGCGGCCGGCACCACCTCGTTCACCAGCCCCCAGCGCAGCGCCTCCGCAGCGCTCATCGGCTCGCCGGTGAGGACCAGGCGCATCGCGACCTTGCGCGGCAGCTGCTCGGGCAGCCGGAACACCCCGCCGGCGGCGGCGAGCAGGCCGCGCGTGACCTCCGGCACCCCGAACGTGGCGTGCTCCGCGGCGACGACGAGGTCGGCGGCGAGCGCCAACTCGGTGCCGCCGCCCAGCGCCGCGCCGTTGACCGCGGCGATGACCGGCGTGCTCGTCGGGTGGCGCACGACGCCGGCGAACCCATAGTGCTCGCGACCGGGCACGATCGCCCGCTCCCCCCGGGCCAGGGCCTTGAGGTCGGCCCCGGCGGAGAACGCCTGGTCGCCCGCTCCGGTGAGCACGAGGCAGCGGATCCCCGGGTCGGCCTCGGCGGTGTCGAGGGCGTCGGCGAGCCGGATGGCGACGTCCAGGTCGAGGGCGTTGCGGGCCGCCGGCCGGTTGATCGTGACGAGCAGGACGTGCCCGGTCCGCTCGGTGCGGACGGTCGGCTCGACCTGGTCGGGGGTGCTCACTGCGGGCCTCCGGGGCGGTGCGACGAGCGGGCGGGACGGGGACCGGTCGACCGCTCAGACACCGAGGGAGCGCCCGATGATCTCCTTCATGATCTCGGTCGTGCCGCCGTAGATCGTCTGGATGCGCGAGTCGACGAACGCCTTGGCGACCGGGTACTCGAGCATGTAGCCGTAGCCGCCGTGCAGCTGCACGCACCGGTCGATGACGCGCTTCTGCAGCTCGGTCGTCCACCACTTGGCCATGGCGGCGTCCTCGGCGGTGAACCGGCGGGCGTTGTGCTCGAGGATCGCCTTCTCCAGGTAGGTCTCGGCGACGGAGACCTCGGTGTGCATCTCGGCGAGCTCGAAGCGGGTGTTCTGGAACGCCCCGATCGGCTTGCCGAAGGCGGTGCGCTCCTTGCAGTACGCGACGGTCAGGTCCAGCACCGACCGGGCCGAGGCGACGGCGCCCGCGGCGATCGACAACCGCTCCTGCGGCAGGTTCTCCATGAGGTGGAAGAAGCCGTGCCCCTCGGTGCCGAGCAGGTTGGCGGCCGGGACGCGGACGTCCTCGAAGAACAGCTCGGCGGTGTCCTGCGCCTTGAGGCCGACCTTGTCCAGGTTGCGCCCGCGCTCGAAGCCGGGCATCCCCCGCTCGACGACGAGCAGCGAGAAGCCGCGGGCGCCGGCCTCGGGGTCGGTGCGGGCGACGACGATCACGAGGTCGGCGTTGATGCCGTTGGTGATGAAGGTCTTTGACCCGTTGAGCACCCACTCCTCGCCGTCCCGGCGCGCCGAGGTCGTGAGGCCCTGGAGGTCGGAGCCGGCACCGGGCTCGGTCATGGCGATCGCGGTGATGATCGCGCCGCTGACGAGGCCGGGCAGCCAGCGCCGCTTCTGCTCCTCGGTGGTGAGGCCGATCAGATAGGGGGCGACGACGTCGTTCTGCAGCGTGAAGCCCAGGCCGCTCGCCCCCACCCGCCCGATCTCGGCGGTGAGGATCGCGTTGTAGCGGAAGTCCGTCACCCCGCCGCCGCCGTACTCCTCGGGCACGTCCATGCCGAGCAGCCCCTGCTCGCCGGCCTTGAGCCAGACCGACCGGTCGACGACGCCGGCCTCCTCCCACGCGGCGTGGTGCGGGACGACCTCCTTGGCGAGGAACTCCCGCAGCATGGCGCGGAACGCCTCGTGCTCGGCGTCGTAGAGCGCGGACTGCACAGCCACCCCCGGGGGTCGGGTCACGCCCCCAGGCGGAGGCTGCGGAGAAGATAACCGACCCCGCCGACGGTTCTGAGTCCCAGGTCACACGCTCCCGGCGGGCGGTCGGCCGGCTCCCGCCCCGTAGATTTCCCGGCCATGCCCGTCTCCCCCGCCCGGCCGTTCGGTGCGCTGCTGACGGCGGTGGTCACGCCCATGACCGACGACGGCGCCGTGGATCTGGACGCCGCCGCGCGGCTCGCCGTCCACCTGGTCGGACGCCGGGCACGACGGCCTGGTGCTCAACGGCACGACCGGCGAGGCGCCGACCACCTCCGACCGCGAGAAGGCGGACCTGGTGCGGGTCGTCGTCGACGCGGTCGCCGGGCGCGCGGTGGTGCTGGCCGGCGCCGGCTCGTACGACACCCGGCACGCGACCGGCCTGGCGCGCGCGGCGGCCGACGCCGGCGCCGACGGCCTGCTGGCGGTCACCCCCTACTACTCGCGCCCGTCGCAGGACGGCGTCCTCGCGCACCTCACCGCCGTCGCGGACGCCTCCGAGCTGCCGGTGATGCTCTACGACGTCCCCGCGCGGACCGGCCTGCGGCTGAGCGCGGACTCGCTGCGCCGGCTCGCCGCGCACCCGCGGATCACCGCAGTCAAGGACGCGACCGGGGACCCGGCCGCCGCCCTCCGGCTGATCCCTGAGACCGGGTTGGCCTGGTACTGCGGGGACGACGGCCTGCTGCTGCCGTTCCTGTCCGTCGGCGCGGTGGGCATGGTGAGCATGGCGGGGCACCTGGTCGGCCGGCAGCTCGCCGAGGTGATCGCGCTCGCGGAGGCCGGCGAGCCGGAGCGGGCCCGCGAGGTCTTCCGGTCCGTGCTCCCGGTGATCGACCTGATCTCCGGCACGGGCAACGGCGCGCTGCGCTCGAAGCTGGCGCTGTCCCTGCTCGGCCTGATCCCCGGGCCGGCCATGCGGCTGCCGCAGCTGCCGGCCGGCGCGGCCGAGACCGCGGAGGTCCGCGCCGCCCTGGCCGCCGCGCTCGGCCCCCGGTAGCCGCAGCGACGCGCGGGGCGCGAGTGACGCCTGCGCCGAACACGCACCCGGCGGTGCTGGCCCCGGACTGCCGGGGCTCGGACCCTGGCGGCATGACCAGCGTCTACGCGTACGGCACCGCACACGCGGTCGTGATGGTCGGCTCCTTCGGCGTGGGCGGGCTCCAGCCGCGCCAGATCGGCCCGGCGCACGCCACCATCGGCCGGGTCAGCGGGCAGAGCCGCAAGGCGCTGTGCGGCGCCTACGTCTCCATCGACGAGCAGCAGCCGTGGCCGCCGGAGGGCTACGACGACCAGCAGCTGTGCGAGACCTGCGCGGAGCTCGCCGCGCTCTGACCCGATGAGCCGGGCTCACCCGCCGGCGATCGAGGGCAACACCTGGACGACGGCGCCGTCGGGCACGGCCGCGGCCAGCCCGCCCTGCCAGCGGACGTCCTCGCCGTCCACGAAGACCCGCACGAACCGGCGCACCTGACCGGTCTCGTCCCGGATCCGCCGGCCCAGCGCCGGGTGCTCCGCGGCCAGCACGTCGAGCAGCCCGCCCAGCGTGCCGCCGGCCGGCTCGACGTCGAGGTGCTTCGCCCCGCCGGCCAGGTCGGCCAGCACCCCGGGCAGCACCACCTGCACCGTCATGCCAGCCGCGCGGCGCGCACCGCGAGCACGTCGGGCAGGTGGTCGACGACCAGCTCGAAGGTCTCCCCCTCGTCACGGCTGGCGTAGACGCAGCCGTCTCGGGTGCCGACGTACACGCCGGTCGGGTCGCCCTCGTCGACGCAGAAGGCGTCCCGCAGCACCGCGGTCCACGCGGCGTCGGGCAGGCCCGCGGCGGACTCCGTCCACGTCGCCCCCACGTCGCGGGTCCGGTGCACCCGCAGCCGCCCCGCGGGCGGCACCCGCTCCATGTCGGCCACGAGCGGCACGACCCAGGCGGTGCCCGGCGTCCTCGGCGAGGCGGCGACCGGGAAGCCGAAGTCGGCCGGCAGCCCGTCGGCGATCGAGGTCCACGACCGCCCGGCGTCATCGGTGCGGAAGACGCCGAAGTGGTTCTGCGCGTACATCCGGCCGGGGTCGCCGGCGTCGGCGGCGACCTTGTGCACGCACTGGCCGTACTCCGGCGCGGGCTCCGGGAGGAAGACCGCGCTGATCCCGCGGTTGCGCGGCTCCCAGCCCCCGCCGCCGTCCTCGCTGACGTAGACGCCGCCGCCGCTCATCGCCACCGTCACCCGGTCCGACCCGGGATCGGGCAGCACCGTGTGCACCGCGCCGCCGCCCGCGCCGGGCTCCCAGGTGGGCCGGTGGGGGTGGTCCCAGAGGCCGCGGACCAGGTCGAAGGTGCAGCCCCCGTCGGTGCTGCGCCACAGCGAGTGCGGCTCGCAGCCGGCCCAGACGACGTCGGGGCGGTCGGCGCTGTCCGGTCGGAGCTGCCACACCCGTGCCAGCGCCGCGCCGGTGTCCGCCGGGAAGCGGACGGCGCCCTCGTCGGTCTCCTGCCAGGTGGCGCCGAGGTCGTCGGAGCGCACCACCGAGGGGCCCCAGTGGCCGTACTGGATGCCGGCCAGCACCCGGGGCCGGTCCCGGCGGGTGTCGATGCCGACCGCTGCCACCTCCTGCGCGAGCAGGTGCGGCTCCCCCAGGGTCCAGGTGCGCCGGTCGTCCTCGCTGAGGGCCAGCCACAGCCCCTTGCGCGTGCCGATCGCGAGCAGATCTGTCATGGTGCCCTCCCGGCGTCGGTGGTCGTCGGGAGGGCAGACCGCCGGCAGGGCCGGAACTCAGCGGCGGGTGGCGCCGCCGGTCCCGGTCTCGTCGGGAGCCGTGCCGTCGACGGCCTGGCCGTCGGGCTGGGTGGCGGCGTGCCGGCCCGCGTCGTCGACCTGCGGCATCTGCCGGGTCTGCCCGTCGCGCACCAGGTCGGGCGCCGCCTTCTGCGCGCGGGCGCGCAGCTGCTCGGCGGCCGTCCGGTCCTCGTCGGCGCGCGCCGCGCGCTCGCGGGCCTCCTTCTCGGCGAGCGCGGCGCGCTCCTGCGCCTCGGCCAGCTGGCGCCGGGCACCGGCGGCCTGCTCCTCGGCGAGCGCCTGCTCCTTCTCCGCGCGGGCACCGCGGATCTGCGCCTCCTGCAGGTGCTCGCGGGCCTGCTCGCGCTTGCGGGCGCGGGAGATCCGGGAGCGCTTGCTCAGGGTCAGGGCGAGCAGCGCCAGCAGCAGGACTGCGACGACGACGATCACGATGATCAGCCAGGTGTCCACGACGACCTCCTCCGGTCGACGGGGAGGGTGCCCGCCGACCAGCGCGGAGAAACGCCGCCCGGCGCCGGGGGCCGGGCCGCCCGGCTCACTTCAGCGCGCTGCCGGCCTTCCACTCCTCCCACGGGATCGCCCAGTCGTAGATGTCGCCGTCGGCCGCGGACAGCTGCGGGCCGATCGAGTTCTTGACCTCGACGACGTCGCCGGGCTGAGCGAATCCGAAGAACCAGCCGGCGCGGTCGGTGGAGAGGTTGATGCAGCCGTGCGACACGTTCTCGATGCCCTGGCTGGACTCCGACCAGGGGGCGGCGTGCACGAACTCGCCGTTGTTGGAGATGCGGACGGCGTACTCGACGTCGGTGCGGTAGCCGCCGGGTGCGTCGACGGCGAGCCCGAAGGTGCTGGAGTCCATCGTGATGTCGCGGTGGGACTCGGTGACCACGTGCGGGCCGTTGCGGGTCGGGTTCTCCGCGCTGCCGGGGCGCTCATCGGGAAGCTCTGCACCAGCCGGTCGCCGTCGTAGACGTCCATGACGTGGGTGGCGGCGTCGACGACGGAGACGTGCCGGTCGCCGACCGAGAAGCTGACCGTGCGGTCCTTCTCGCCCCACACTCCCTCGCCGAGGTCGACGCCGTACAGCTCGGCGTCGAGGGTGACCTCGATGCCGGCCGGCCAGTACTGCGACGGCCGGAAGTGCACCTCGCTGTCGGTCAGCCAGTTCCACGCCCCGTCGGTCGGGGTGGAGGTGGTGACCCGCAGGTGGCTCTCGGCGGCGGCCTTGTCGGCGACCGGGTCGTCGAAGTAGACGCGGATCGGCATGCCGACGCCGACCGTGGTGCCGTCCAGCGGGCCGATCGAGGGCGTGGAGAGGGTGGCCGGGGTGACGGTGGTGAACGTCGCGGATGCCTCGGTCTCCTCGTCGGCGCCGTCGGTCGCCGTAGCGGTGAGCGTGTAGGTCGTGCCGTACGCCAGCGGGGTCGCCGCCGTCCACACCTCGGTCGCGGGGTCGCCCGGTGCCGCGGCGGTCTCACCCTCCACGGGGCTGCCCTGGGCGTCGACCACCGTGACGTCGGCGAGCTCGCCGCCGGTCACCGAGATCTCCAGCGGGGTGATCGGCGAGACGTCCTGGGCACCGTCGGCCGGGGTCAGGACGACCTCCGCCGGCGCGGCGCCGGGCGTGCGCTCCGACGAGCCGCCGCCCCCGTCGTCGTCACCGCTGCACCCGGCCAGGAACACCAGGGCGCCCGCCGCCACCACCGCCGCTGCACGCCGCATCGCGCGACTCCTCTCCCCCGACCGGCCCCGCCACGGGGGCCGGAGACCTCAGTGTCCACGCCCGGACGGCCTGGGGGCCGCGACGAGCGGCGACGCGCTCGGGGCGGGGGGGGGTGTGGCGAGGGACTCGCGCCCACCTCGCACCGCACCCCGGGGGCGCTGGTATCGTTTCGCCTCGTTGCCCGGCCGGCCGGGCGACCGGCGCCATTAGCTCAATTGGCAGAGCAGCTGACTCTTAATCAGCGGGTTCGGGGTTCGAGTCCCTGATGGCGCACCACGCAACAGGCCGCTGACCAGCGGATTCGTCCGACAGTACAAGATCAAAGAGACGGCGGACCGGCGAGCTGTCCGCAAACAGTCCGCAGAAGTCCGCGATCCACAATCTGGGAACGGCCTCGGGGCCACGCCGATCCGGTGCCACGGCGCCGTCTCGGGGCCCGTCCACGTGACGTAGAACACGTCGCACGGGTTGCTCTCCCGAGCGCGGTCACGAGACGCGTGGACGGCTGTCTCCCGCGAGGGTCGAGACCCTGCCGCTGATCGATCCGCTCAACGATCCGCCGAGCGACAATGTCCAGGCGGTCCGCGGCTGCTCGGCTGTAGATGCGATCGGCGAGATGGCGTTGGTCCACAGCCCGTCGAGTCAAAGTCGCGGGTCTACCGGCTCGGACTCCAGCGCCAGGACGGCGAAGACACACTCGTGGAACCCGCCAGAGCGGCTCACCACGGGCGAGGCGCTCCAGCCCCTCCAGGCCGAGGGCGTACTCCCGGAGGGCGAGTCCGCGCTTGCGGCCGAGCGACCGTTCCCGCAGCCGTTCGAGGTGCTGCGGCTCGGTGTAGTCCGGGCCGTAGATCAGCCGCAGGTACTCCCGGCCGCGGACCTTGAGGCCGGGCTGCACCACACCGCGCCGCCCGCGGGTCAGGTTGGCCGCGGGCTTGACAACCATGCCCTCGCCGCCGACTGCCGTCATCTCCTCCCACCAGGCCGTCGCCGCAGTCTCGCTGGTCGGGTCCGTGACGTCGACCGTGAGCGAGCGGGTGCTGCGGACGAGGTCGGGGTCGGCCTCGGCGAGGCGGTCGGCGACGGCGAGGTGCCAGGCGTGCGGCCGGTCGGAGTACGTCGCGCCGGCGGAGGCGAGCAGCTGGAAGGGCGCGAAGGCGACGCCGCTCAACCCGTCGGTGGGCCAGCAGTAGCGCCGGTACACCTGTGAGAACGCCTCGACGTCGGCGACGCGCCGCCGCTGGCGGTCGAGCACCTCCCCGATCTCGAGACCCCGCGCGGCCGCCTGCTCCAGGGCTGCCACGGCGGCGGGGAGCGCCGTCCGCGCGGCAGCACCGACCGCGGCGTACTGGCTGCGGATCAGGTCGCCCGCCTTGACCGACCACGGAAGCAGCTCGGCGTCGAGCAGCAGCCAGTCGGTGTCGAACTCATCGAACAGCCCCGCCTTCTCCGCCGCGGTGCCGAGGCGGCCCAGGAACGCGGCGGTGAGCTCGGGGCCGAAGAAGGAGCGGCCGGTGCGGGTGTGCAGCACACCACTGCCATCACGGCGGACCACCGCAACCGCGCGGGAGCCCATGTGCTTCTCCTGGCAGACGACCTCGGCCACGCCCTCGCCGCGGAAGTAGGCGAACGCCTCGGCCGGGTGCTCCAGCAACCCCGGCCGGGTCGAGGTGGCGGACGGGCTCATCGTCGGCGGCAGGTACAGCAGCTGCTCCGGCGCCACCGCGAAGCGGCTCATCACCTCGATCGCCGCCGCGGCGTTCTCCTCGCGCACGGTCACCCGGCCGGAGAGCCGGGTCTCGACGACCCGCTTGCCGAGCACGTCGGCGACGTCGAGGACGTCGTCCCGGCGCCGCGGCTCGGACAGCGGGGCGGCCTCCCCCTCGGCCAGGAACGGGCGGGCCGGCTCGTAGTAGGTCTGCTTGGCCGCGACGCTGACCAGCTCCCGCTCGGGGTAGCGCAGCGCCGTGAGCCGGCCACCGAAGACGCAGCCGGTGTCGAGGCACAGGGTGTTGTTGATCCACTCCGGCGTGGGAACCGGGGTGTGCCCGTAGAGCACCATCGCGCGGCCGCGGTACTCGGTCGCCCACGGGTAGCGCACGGGCAGACCGAACTCGTCGGTCTCCCCGGTCGTCTCGCCGTAGAGGGCGAAGTCCCGCACCCGGGCGCTGGCGCGGCCCTGCAGCGACTCCTTGAGCCCGGCGTGCGCGACGACCAGCGCTCCGCCGTCGAACACGTAGTGGCTGACCAGGCCGTAGCAGAACTCCTCGACCTGGCGGCGGAAGTCGTCGTCCTCCGCCTCCAGCTGGGCCAACGTGCGCTCCAGGCCGTGGGTGATCTGCACGTTGCGCCCACGCAGGGCGCGCACCAGCTTGTTCTCGTGGTTGCCGGGCACGCACAGGGCATGTCCGGCGGCGACCATGCCCATGACCAGCCGCAGCACACCGGGTGAGTCCGGCCCGCGGTCGACGAGGTCGCCGACGAAGATCGCCCGGCGTCCGGCCGGGTGCTCGGCGTCCACCGGGCGACCGTGCTCATCGCGGCGAAGCTCGTAGCCGAGCTCGTCGAGCAGCTCCTCGAGCTCGGCGCGGCAGCCGTGCACGTCGCCCACGACGTCGAACGGGCCGGTGTCCTCGCGGCGGTCGTTGTAGGCCTTCTCGTAGGTGATGACCGCGCGGTCGATCTCCGCGGTGCCGTCCAGCACGCTGCACCTTGCGGAAACCCTCGCGGCGCAGGCCGCGCAGCCCGCGCCGCAGGTCCGACCGCTGCCGCCGGATCACCCCGGGTGCGATGTCGCGGTCCGGCCGGGCGGCGTTGCGGGCCAGGCACTCGCCCTCGGGCACGTCGAGGACGATCGCCACCGGCAGCACGTCGTGCTCGCGCGCCAGCGCCACGAGGGAGGCACGGTCCTCGCGCTTGACGTTGGTCGCGTCGACCACCGTCAGCCGTCCGGCGCGCAGCCGGACTCCGGCGATGTGGTGCAGCAGGGCGAAGGCCTCCGGCGTCGCCGACTGGTCGTTCTCGTCGTCGGCTACCAGGCCACGACAGAAGTCGCTGGAGAGCACCTGGGTGCCACGGAAGTGCCGGCGGGCGAAGGTGCTCTTGCCCGAGCCGCTCACGCCGATCAGCACGACCAGGCACAGGTCGGGGACGACGACGGTGCGCGGCTCGCCGGTCGGGCGCTCCTCGGTCGGCGTGATCATGCCGGCCACCCCCGTCACCGTGGCACGGGTGAACACGGCCATCTGCGTGGGCGTGCCGACGTCCGGGTCGTCGTCACCGACGCCGAGCAGCCGCGCCGTGTACCCGTACCGGTCGCCGACGGCGGCGGCCCAGGCGGCGAACTGCGCACGGGTCCACTCGAACCGGTGGTCCCGGTGCCGGAACGTGCCGGCCGGCAGCCCCTCGAAACGGACGTTGTACTCGGAGTTGGGAGTAGTGACGACGACGGTGGCCGGGGCAGCGGCACCGAAGACGGCGTGCTCGAGCGCCGGCAGGCGGTCAAGATCGAGGTGCTCGATAACCTCCATCAGCACCGCTGCGTCGTATCCCCGGAGTCGGGCGTCGGTGTAGGTCAGTCCGCTCTGCAGCAGCTTGATCCGCGCCCGCTGCCGCTCCGGGAGCCGGTCGAACCGCAGGCGCCGGGCGGCCACCTCCAGCGCCCGGGCGCTGACGTCAACGCCGAGGATCTCGGTGAACGCCCGCTCGGCCAGCAGCGCGGGCAGGAGCGCACCGGCTCCGCAGCCGAGGTCGATGACCCGCTGCGCGCCGGCCGAGCGCAGCGCGGCCAGCACCGCCCCGTGCCGCTGCAGCGCCAGGGGCACCGGTCGGTCGGCCGAGTCGTCCTCGCCGTCCGCGATCTGCGGGCCGCCGGCCGCCGCGAGCGGCGGCGCGATCGCGTCGTCCAGTGCCTCGGGATCGGCGTCGTCGACCTCGGCGAGCCGCTCGATCGCCCGGCGGCTCAGGGCGGTCCGGTGGCCCAGGTACCGGCGGGTGATCAGGTCGCGCTCCGGGTGCGTGGCCAGCCAGCCGCTGCCGGCGCGCAGCAGCTTCTCGATCTCGTCGGTCCCGATCCAGTAGTGCTTCGCGTCGTCGAGCACCGGCAGGGCCACGTAGAGGTGGTTGAGCGCGTCCGCGAGCCGGAGCTCCCCGGTCAGCCGCAGGTCGACGTACCGGGACTCGCCCCAGTCCGGCAGGGTCTCGTCCAGCGGCACCGCCGTCGCGTCGACCCGCCAGCCCAGCGGCGCGAAGTACCGGTGCGCCATCTCCACGCCGCCCCGGCACGACAACGCGGGGATGTGCACCTCCAACGGCAGCGCGACGTCGACCAGCTCCGGTCGCTCCTTGCTCACCCCACGGCGGGCGCTGGAGAACGCCTTGCCGAGCGCGACGGCCAGCAGGCTCGACGCCGCGTACGGCCGGTCGTTGACGTACTGGGCGAGCGCGCCGTCATCCCCGCCGGCCCGAGCCGTGCGCACCAGCCCGATCGGGTCGACCTCGAGCAGCAACGCCGCTGTGCACCGGTGCTCGTCCGCCTCCGGGTAGAACACGTGCGCCGTGCCGGTCGAGACGTCGACCTGCTGGGCCCGCGCTGGGTTCTTGTGCAGCAGAAAGCCGAGATCGGTCGCGGGCACGTGCGTGGTGGACAGAGTGACGAGCACGCCCGAGTGTCACTGAGAGACGTCGCGTAGTCGAACGCCATTTCCGGCTCGTCATCCGCGCCGCGACGAGCTGGCATGGCTCCGACCCGCTGGCCGGACCTGCGCAGGGTGCCCGTACAGGTCCAGTATCACGGTTGCCCGATGGGCCTCGACGGAACTCTGGGCCCCGGCCAAGGGCTCCTGCGACCCGACTCACGCCTCGGTCGGCACGGCGTCCTCGCGCTGGGCATCAATCCAGGCCCGGAGGTCGTCGCGGCGGTAGAGGACGCGGCGGCCGACGCGGAAGCTGCGGGGACCGGTGTTGCGGTGCCGCCAGTACCGGAGGGTGGCGACCGGGGTGCGCAGCAGCTGGGCGGCCTCGGCGATGGTGAGCAGTTCCGGTTCGTGGCCGGCGGGCTGGAGGTGCATGGCTGTCTCCCTCGAAGATCGTGTGGCTGGGGCCCGACACCGGTAGAAGGCGTCCATGTCGGGTCATTGCTGACACCCCATGGCCAGTTTCTGGCCGCGACCTCCTGTTTTTCTCCGGTACGCCTCCAGTTGGGCCTCCAGTCCTCTTGCAGCCGGTCTTCCTGTTGTTCTTCTGCTGCCGCCCACCGGGCGGGTGAGGAGAGTTCCCTCGTGCAGCAGCAGGGCGCCGACTGCCGCGCGTTCAGCGCCCAATGCCGCGGCCGAGGGCGCGGCGCGGGGCGAGGTGGCGGATATCCTCGGGCTGCGGGTGCTGCACGGTCCGGTCGGGCCCGGCCGTGGTCCGCGGGGTGGTCCGGGCCGCGCGTTGGGCGACGTCGCGGCGAGCGCGCCAGGCCTGGTGCTCCAGTTGGAGCCGCTCGGGCGGCTGGGCGAGCAGGGCCGGTTCGGTTTGCAGGGTGGCAATGCGCGCTCGGACGTCGGTCAGTTGCTGGCGGGTGGCGGCCAGTGCCCGCTCGGCGTCGGCCAACTGCAGGGCGTGGTCGTTCTGGCCCGTGGTGCCGTAGCGGTGGTCGTGGTCGTACCGGGCCCGGTCCAGCGCGCGTTGCGCGGTGTAGTGGGTGCGCTCGGCGGCGACGGCAGCGGCGGCGAGGGCGGCGTAATCGGGGTGCGCGTGTTCGGCGGCACGGCGGGCCGCGGCCCCCAGCGCCGCCTCCAGGGCCGACCGATCATCGTTCCCGGCGGCGGTCCGGGTCAGCCGGGCGTGGTCGGCGGGCAGGCCCGGCAGGTGCGGCGCCCAGGTGGCGTGCCAGTCGGTGAGCTGCTCGCCGGCGCGGGCCGCTGCGCCGCGGCGCAGCCCCAGCCGGCCGGGGCCGTCGAGGATTACCCGGGCGGCCTGCCGGGCGGTCTCCCGCCCGGCGTCCCATCGGTTGAGGAGGGTGTCGCGGATCTGGTCGGCGTCGGCGGCGACGCGGGAGCCGCTGGCCTCGGCCCGCTGCCGGGCGGTGGCGGCGTCGGTCGCGGCCTGCGCGCAGTCGGCCTTCAGGGGGGAGAGCCGCTGGGTGCTTTCGGCGTGTCGGGCGACGGTTGCGCGGAGGGCTTCGCGTTGCAGCTGCTGGCGGGTGAGCAGGTCGCCGCAGCGGCTGCTGCTCGGTCCAGGCGGCGCGCAGGTCGGCGAGGACGTCGTCCAGCGGCCGCGGTGCGGCGTAGCGGGCGGCCTCGGCCGCTGCCTGCTGGGCGGCGTCGGCGGGGCCGAGGTCGGCGCGGTCGCGGGCGAAAACCGTGACCCACTGCTCCCGCGCCTGGTTGACATCGGTGGCGATCAGGTGCGCGGTGTTGGCCCGCCGGCCGCGCGTCATTCCGACGTAGGCAGAGGTGGCCCCGGTGTGTTCGCCGACCACCAGGTGCGCGGCGGTGACCGTCTCCCCCTGCGCGCCGTGCGCGGTCGTCGCGTAGGCGAGCTCCACGTGCGCGGCGACGTAGTCGGCGGGCAGCACCCGCGCACCCTGCCAGCGCGGGGTGACAGCAGGGGTGACATCGGCCGGGGTGACAAGAAGTCCGCCCCGCGAGCCGGCGACGGCGCGGACCAGCCAGGTGTCCCGGTTGGCCACGTCGAGATCGCGGTCGTTGCGGCGGGTCACGAGATCCGATCTCCCACCCCGATCCGCTGCCCCGCCGCGGTGACGACGGTGTGCACGTCGTCGACCCGGCCGGCGGCGACGAGCCGGTCGCGGATGGCGGTGTTGAGCTCGGCGACCTGCTCCCGAGTGTCGGCCACGATGGCGATGCGCTCACCGTCGGTGGAGGACGGCGCGGCGGCGGTCGCAGCCAGCGTCTCCCGCAGCGTCTCCGGGTCGGGGTGCAGCCGGATCTGCCCCCGCCCGAGAAGTGCGTCGAACACCTTGCCGGGGTCATCGCCGGCGCGCATCGCCAGGGTCAGGTCCGCGTATGCGGTGTCGGGCAGGGCGCGGCCGTCGGGGCCGGTGCGGGCGAACCGGTGCAGCCCCTGCAGTGTCAGGTAGGCATCGGCGTCGACCTGGCCGACCGCGAGGTGGAGAACGCCGCCGCGGCCCACGGCGGCGAGCTGGTGGCGGTCGCCGAGCAGTGCGGCGCGCACCTGACACTCGTCGGCGATGGTCAACACGGCACGGGCGGTGTCCTGGTCCAGCATGCCCGCTTCGTCCACGACGAGGAGATCGCCAGAGAGCAGCCGCGCCGCCTCACCCGGCCCGGCGTAGGTCTTCCCGGTGACCGTGTCGGTCTGACCAACGGCGAGGCGGGTCCAGGCGCCGTCGTCGTCCCAGCGCCAGCCGTACTCGAAGGCCAGCCGGGCCGCCGACCCGGCCGCAGTCCCGATCTCGGCGGCGGCGACCTTCGCGGCCTTCAGCGTGGGGGTGACCACCACCAGCCGCCGCCCCTGTTCCTCGAGTGCCTGGCGGGTGGCCGCGAGGGTGGTGGTCTTGCCCGCGCCCGCGGCGCCCTCGATCACGATCAGCGGGCGGTCGCCGGCCAGCGCGGCGACCGCCGCCGTCTGACCGGCGTCCAGCTTTCCGGCGCTCGCCGCGGGCGCGACCGTCGGTGTCAGGTGGGCCGGCGGGGGTATCAGACCGGTGTCACGTGCGTCCGTTGAGCGCCCGACGGCGCGGGGCCGCGAGACGGGCGGTCAGGTCGGCCTCGACGGCGAGCACCGGCCGGGACGTCCAGGCCCGGATGTGCTCCGCCACGCCGTCCCGCTGCAGCAGTGGCACACACATACGCATGGCGCGGGCGGTGAGATCCTCGGCCAGCTCGATCCGCACCCCGGCATCGACGACGACGCCCTCGGCGGCGATCAGCCGCTCCACCTCTCCGCGCACGTCCGCGGCGTTCCATGCCGAGCGGGCGGCGGCCAGGCGAGTCAGCGCCCGCCCGACGAGCTCGTCGCGGTCCAGCGCGCCGACCGGGGTGGGCGACAGCGGGACGGGACTGGTCGGTGCGCGGAAGCCGAGCTCGGCAAGATCCGTCCGCCAGCGTTCGCCGACGTCCGCGCGGGGCTGCGGGGAGACCTTGTCCGGGCGGCCCTCCGCCCACGCGCGGGCGTCCCACGCGTGGCGCAGTGCCGGCCCGGGTGTTTCGTCGGGGTGCGCGGCGGCCCATTCCCGTTCGTAGCGGTCCACATTCCGTGCGATCTGCGCATGCCGCGCGCTGAACGGGCCCACATATTTGGCCAGCTGCGGTATTTCTCCGGTTGGGTCCTTGGTGTAGCCGTTCGCGGCGAACGCGGCGTTCAATTCCGGGTCGGTGTCCATCGCCGCGTGCCCGATCCCGTTGATCGCGCCCAGGAAGTCGCGGATGCCGACGGTGTGCAGGCCGCGCCATTTGGCGGCGGCGTACACCCGGGAGAGAAACTGGAGGTGCAGGTGCCAGTGCGGATCGTTCGCGCGGCTGGTGAAGTGCCGCACTGTGGCCGCCTCCAGCACCTCCACCGGCACCTGCACCTGCCCGCCGGCCGGGCCGACCCGGGTGGTCGCATGCTCGGACAACCAGGCGACGATCTGCTCGGCGGCCCGGTCCTGCGCCGCCTCGTACGCCGCGGCAATGTCCGGATGAAGAGCGGCCGCCAGCGACCAGGTCTTCGGCCCGTTGACCACCACCTCCACGAAGCGGACGGCGTGCGCGTCGGAACGCAGCCGCCCGCGCGGCTCCCCGGTGGCCGGGTCGCGGCCGGCCACCCAAGTCTCGTAGGCCTCGCCGGTCAGCGGCGCCAGCTCCCTCACGCGACCGTCGGTGGCGGTGAACCGGCGCGCGACTCCGGTGCCCTCGGTGAGGTAGTAGTCGTCCGCCCGCCCCCGGTCGGCCTCCACGTAGCACCGCGCGGCCGCCGGCGCACCGGCGTACACCTTCATCCCGCCCTGCATTTGTCAACGCCACCCAATAACGTCCAACGCGTCACTCCTAGAAATGCCGATGGGCTCCGCGAAGCGGAGCCCGATCTCCCTATCTTGATAGCATGCGTGCCGTTCCTTTCGGAGGGTTTCAATACGACAGAGTAGGCCGATCCGGATTCAAAGCGCGAGGTGTCGGAGTTTGGTTTGGCAGGAGGCGTTGATAGCCGTTGAATGGTTGAGTCGCGCGAAGAAACTGAGCGAGGAGGCGAACTGCTGGCGGCTGCAGCGTGGTTGGCCCCCGGCGTTGTCGCCGCCACTTGCCTGGCTCTCCTGGAACTTCGGCATAGCGTTGGTGATCTGGGCGCCGGAACATCGATCAGGAACTGCTCTCGCCGACGGCTCCCGCTCGTGCGCCGGTTGTCGTCCCCTTGCGGGGGATCATCACCGGGCGGGCCTTACGGCCACACCTGTGAAGGGCTCGCCCGGCTCGAGTTGCAGACGTTCCCGCTCGGCGGTCGTACTCCTGGCGGCTGCGCCGGTCGCCGTTGGTCTAAGCGGACGCGTCACGCGACGGCGTCTCACTACCAAGATCACTCCGGATCGAGTCAGACTGGGGACGTGGTCAAGCGGGAGCAGGGAAGCCGACGGTGAAGGCCTCGGACCTCGAACGGGAGCAGATCCTCGACTACTTCGCGGCTCAGATGGCCGAGGACCCGGTGGTGCACCTGGAGAAGGTCGCAGTCGAGCGGGTTGGTTCGGTGCTGCACCACATCTGGGACGTGCATTGCAAGGGAAGCCGCTGGTGGGCGATCAGCAACTCGCTGAACTACTACTCGCAGGACGACTTCAAGAGCCGGGACGTCGCGCTGACGTTCCACGTCGGGCTCATGGTGCGCATCGCCAGCCGGGAAGAGGTCCCAATCACCGAGGAGGCCGCGGGACTGCTTCCGCGAGCCTGGCGCCTGTGGGAACAGGCGATCGAGTCCCTCGACAGCGGCCGCGAAGCCGAGGACTTTCAAGCCCTCGGGGTGCGACTACGCGAGGTGATGATTACCTACGCCGACGAAGTTGCCGATGACGCGCTGGGGCCAGAAGGCGAGGTCGGTCCCAAGGCAGCTGACGTCGTGGGCTGGACCAACCTGCTGATCGCGCACCTGGCCGCAGGACCCTCCAGCAAGCAACTGCGGTCCTATGCCATCAAGCTGACGCGCGAGACGTGGGACTACGTCAACTGGCTGACTCACGCGAAGAACGCGATCGCCTACGACGCGCACATCGGTGTGGCGGCGGTGAGCCACTTCCTGTCGACGATGACCGCGGTATGCCTTCGCGCTGGGACCGGCGCGAGGAGCCGGTGCGAGAGCTGCGGCTCCTACCGGATGGTGACCGGTGCCTGCATGCGCTGCGGCTGGCACGATCCGAACTACGTAGCGCCGGCCTCCCGGCAGCTGACCGAGGAGGAGCTTGCCGTGCGACTGGCGAAGCCTTGCGTGCCAAGCTCGGATATCTCCACGTTCATGTCACCGGACGACTACCGCTAGACCATCGCTGAGCGGCTGCGCCCCGGCGTCCACTTCATGATTCGTGTTGGCCTCGGCTGTCAGTGTCACCGCCTACATGCCGCCGGTGGCCGGATCAGTAGCGCTGAGGCTCAGCGGGCGGCTTGAGGGTCAGGTCCAGGTCGCCGAGGTCGAACCACTGGCCGGATGGTGGTTGGTCGGCCATCGGATCGGTCCAGCGCAGGCGGACACGGTCGGGGCGGATCTCCATGAGCCGGAACCTCGCGCCACTCGCGCTGGTCGAGCGGGCGGGCCCACCACGGCTCGGCCAGACAGGACATGCCGAGCGTGCGCACGATGTCCAGCGCGTCGTCGTAGCTGCTGACGGTGCCGAGGGCAGCGCCGAAGGTCGTCACGGCCTGCCAGCCGCCGGAGGTGGGGACGACGCGACCGAGCAGCTCACCATCCTCCTCACGGCGGACGTCCTCGGGTGCGGGGATGCCCGGCCAGGAATCCTGGATGGCCTGAACGATCTTGGCGGTGGAGTCGTTGAGCCAAGTGATGCCCTCCCGCTCGGCAGGGCTGCCCGCGTAGGCCTCGAGTTCGGCTTCGCGCCCGAGGACCCACACCCGCCGGAGCCGTTGGGTGGCCGTGATATCGGCGGTGGGGTCGCCGTCGAGGAGAACCAGGTCGGCTCGCCCGCCGGCGACGAGACGTCCGCGGTCGTCCAGGCCGAAGACCTCCGCCGGCGTGGACGTGGCCGCGGTCAACGCGTCGGCTCGGTCGCAGGCCGGCGCGAACCAGGTGCTGCAGCTCCCGGTGCAGGCTCGCACCGTGCACCAAGCCGGGGTTGGGTGCGTCGGTGCCGGCGAGCACGCGCACGCCGGCCTCGAAGAGGGCCAGGGTGTTCTCCCGCGCCGCGGCGCCGTCTGGCGCTCCCGGCGGCATCCACCGCCGGGACTGACCGTCCAGGACCCGACGCCACCGCCGCGTCAGGCGGGACGCCAGTGCCGGTTGGGCGAGCAGTGGCATCACGCCGTCCGGCCCGGGGAATCCGTCGATGATGGACAGCGTCGAGATCAACGCGACACCGGCGCGCGCGACATCGCGGACCTCGCCGTCGGTCATCCGATCGAACGGCGCGTGGGCGAGCACGTCGACCCCGCAGCGGGCGACGGTGACCGCACCGCGGGCGGTCGAGACGTGCGCCACCACGGGCAGGCCGTGGCGGTGCGCCGCGGCGACCAGGGCCTCGATCGTGGCCTCGTCCAGGGAGGGGATATGTCGAGCATGGCCCCGGAGCCGTCGTCGTAGATCACTTTCAGGTGGGTCGCCCCTTCGCCGATCCGGTCCTCGACAAACGGCAGCGCGTCGGCGGGGCCGGTGACGTACGGAAGGGGCGAGTAGGCGATGGTGGGATGACCCCCAGGGGCGGTCGCGCCGATGCTCGAGGTGCGCAGGTCGGCCCGCACCGGCCCCTGCCCGGCGTGGGCGGTGGTCGCCGCGGCCCGCTCCGGGTCGATGACCTCGGGCTTGCTGAACTGGTCGACCACGGTCGTCACGCCGAACGTCGCCGCCAACTGGGTGCAGCCGGGGAGTAGGTGCACGTGGGCGTCGATCAGCCCCGGCAGCAGGGTCCCGCCGCCCCCGTCGACGACCGCGTCACCCGACGCGGCGGCGGGAGGCGTCCCGATGGCGTCGATGCGGCCCTCGACGACACGCACGCAGGTGGCCTCGAGCGGGCGAGTCCCGTCGAAGAGCCGGACATCGCGGATGGTGAAGGGCTGGTGAGTAGGCACGTCCGAGACGCTAGAAGTTGACGTTGCGAGAAGGTCAAGCGCTTACGGTCGGGGACGTGGAGCACTCGATCAGCCAGGTCGCCCGGATGGCGGGGATCTCCGCCCGTGCACTGCGGCACTACGACGAGATCGGTCTGCTCTCCCCGGCGAGGGTCTCCGCCAACGGCTACCGGTGGTACGGGCGCCGTGAGCTGCTGCGGTTGCAGCGCATCCTGCTCCTCAAGGAGCTCCGCGTTCCGTTGCCGGGCATCCGGGACATCGTCGACGGCGAGGCCGACGAACTGACCGCGCTGCGGCGCCACCGCGAGCAGCTGGTCGGTGAGCGGGACCGGATCGACCGCATCCTCGACACCATCGACGCCACGATCGCCGGCCTGAGCGGGGAGCGGACGATCAGCGACGAAGAGTTCTTCGCCGGCTTCACCGCGGACAAGGAGCGGCTACGGGAGGAACTCGTCGGCCGCTATGGCGACGCCGTGCGGGACCATTTCGCCGCGGCCGAGCAGGCCACGGCCGGCTGGAGTCGAGAGGATCACGAACGCGCCGCCGCGGATGGGCGCCGCCTGCTGACCCGGATGTCGGAAGCCCGCGCCGGCGGCGTCGCGCCGGACGACGATCGAGCGCTGGACCTCGTCGTCGAACACCACCGCGGGGTGACTGCGCTCTGGCCCGCCGACGCAACCGCCTACCACGCGCTCGGCGACCTCCTGCTCGACGACCCGCAGCAGCGCGCCATGGTCGAGGATGTAGACCCGCAGCTCCCGCCCTGGCTCGCTGACGCGATCAAGGCATATGCCGTGCACCGACTCGGGCACCACCTGGACTGATGCCTCCCGCCTGTCGACCCGCTGACCAGCCCCAGTAGCCGAACCCCGTCCGAGAAGGACCCGTGCAGCAACCTCCTGCGTGAGAAGGCTAGGCCTTCGGGCGTCGGAGCAGGTACTCCTTCATCAGACCGCCCTGCGACGGCGTGACGGCCGGCGACCCGAGCAGTTCCCGCCGTCCGCCGACAGAACGTCGAGGGCGCCCATCTGGCGACGGAGGCCGGCGCTCTCAGGATTCACGGTCTCGTCGTCTCCGGTCGTCAGAAAGTTGATCTTTCCCGGACGGCCTTCGGTGATGGTGACCAGCAGGGTTCCGTGTTCGCAATGGGCCATGGCCCCGAGGGTGAGCGCCCGGCCGTTCACCGCAGTGGGCGCCCGTCGACACGCCGCAGCGGGAATGGGTCGCACCGGGCATCCCGCCGTTGGACCGTCACCGCCAGCGGATCCCTTGCGGTACGCGGCGCCGCGGCTACCCGGGACCGGACGAACGTCGCCGTAGCGGGTTCCTCATTCGGAACGCTGTCGACCGCTCGGATTCGAGCCCGGTGCGACCTGCGGTTGAATGCCTGCATGGACGCGCACGCTGTCGTCATCGTGGACACCGAGGGCGTCATCACATCCTGGAACGAAGGCGCCGTGCGGCTCTTTGGCCACGCAGCATCCGCTGCTGTCGGACAGCCGGTGGACCTGATCGTCCCCGAACATCTGCGGGACGCGCACTGGGCAGGCTTTCATCGCGCGATGGCGTCTCCAGAGATCAAGGACATGGCGGCCGATCTGCCCGTGCTGTGCTCCGACGGCATAATCCGCGAGTTCACCGGCAGGCTGTTGGCGTTGAGCGACGGCCTCGGCACGGCGATAGGAGCGATCGCGATCTACCACGCAGAAGGGTCCACTGGCGTTCGACCCTTCTCCCTCCCATCAAGTGTGCCCTGAGCCATCCACGACCAACATCGACGGGCTGCGAAACTGTCTGTGATTCCTCACGGGATGCCTGGCAGCCGATGGACTTCCTTTGTGGCCGACTCCGCGCATCGGCGGACCCTCCACGAAGACGGCAACGAAGCGCACCGCCTCCGCGTTGAGCACGACCGGAAGGCCGCTCCGGTCAGGGTGGACCGACGACGTGGGCCACGAGTGCAGTGATGCGGGTGCGGTCGCGCATGCTGTCGCCGGCGCGGGCCAGGCCGGCGGCGCCGGGGCGGCCGAAGTGCCGGCGCAGTACGGCCGCTGCCTGGGTGGCCGTGGGCCCGGTCGGCCAGGTGGCCGCGGTAATGCCGGCGGCGTACGCCGCCTCCAGCAGGCGCCACAGATCGACGGCGTCCCGCTCGGTGAAGCGACCGGCGTAGGCGTAGGCCTTCAGGCAGATCGCGGAGACCACGTCCGGCAGCATCAGGGCCGCCGTCACGTTGTGGCCCGAGGTGAGGGTCACCTCGACGGTGATCGGCGTGCCGTCACGGGCCAACGCCAGGTTCAGCCCCGGCACCTCGTCGACCACCAGCTCGCCGTGCGGTTGGTTGGGCAGAAGGCGGCCGACGTAGGACGGGGCCAGCACGTCGATGACGAGGTCCCAGCTCGGCGCCGTGCGTCCGGTGGTCGACCCCAGAGTGTGCGTGCGGAGGAACCTGTTGCCGGACTGCTGTCGGTACCCGCGCTCGCGCAGCGCGGCGAGCAGCCGCGGGTCGGCGACCACCGGGTACGCCGCGCCGAAGTCGGCGTCGGCGGTCTCGCGTGCCGGCACCATGTCACTGACGCCGTGCACGGCGACGAGCAGGGTGACGGCGTTGCCGCCGACGAGCCGGTAGGGCACGTCGAGCTCGCCGGCGATCACGGCCAGATCGGCCGCGGCGAGGAACGCCGCGTCGCTGGCCCGGCCGGCCGACACCAGGACCAGGCGGTGTGCCGTGCTCACCGTGACGCAGCGGCCGCCGCGCGGGCCTTCAGCACCGGCCGCAGCGCGGCGACGGCCTGGTCGACGTCGGTACCGGGGGCGCGGGCCACGTCCCAGAGCAGCTGGAGGGGGTCGGCCAGCGGCAAGTCGCCCTCGGCGGCGGTCGTGCCCGGCGCCGGCCACACGCCGGGATCGGCCGGCACGATCAGCTCAAGGGTGGCCTCCCCCGCACCCGACGGCGTCAACCCGGCCGCGGTCAGCTCATCGTGCACCGGTCGCCCGGACGGGTCGGCGTAGACGACGGCCCGGCCGGGTCGCCGCCAGGGCGCGAGCAGGTCGGCGGCGACGTCGCCGGACACCGCGGCCGGCATTCCGGCGGCGCTCAGAGCGGCAACGGCCCCTCGGGCCTGCTCGGGAACGCCCGACAGTCCGTACCAGTAGGTGGTGATGCCGCCGGGGCCCGGGTAGTTCGTCAGCCACCAGTCGACCAGCGCCTCCCAGTCCGCGGGGGCCCAGCGGGGCCGGCCGGCGTCGACGGTGCGCCGCACGAGTCCGTCGGCGACCAGCCCGGACAGCGCCTGGGACACCCGCGCCTGGGACACCGCGGCGGACCGGCCCAGGTCGACCTGGGTGGCCGGACCGGCGGTGAGCAGCCGGCGAACGACGGTGAGCGCACCCCACGGTCGCCTGCCGGGACGGCTCGGCGGCTGCCCCGCGTCCGGGCGGGGTAGGTCGGCGCTCAGTTCGATGGTCCGGTCCGGCAGCACGAATCCGTCCGGTGACCGCAGAGGTGCCGGTCGGGTCGGCCACGAGCACCGAGATGCCGGCCGCGGCGGCCGCATCCAGGGCTGCCGGACTGGCCGAGGGAACCACCAGCAGCAGTTCCCCCCGCGCCGGCGAACCGCGCAGCAGGTGGCTGCGGACATGGCTGGGCGACAGCGCGGTGGGCCGGCGTTCCACGGCCGCGGTGACGGCCACCGCGTCCCCCTCGTCGGCCACGAGCTCCACCTGGGCCGGCCCCGTGGGCCGAACGGTGACCCCGGACTCGAGCAGCGCCGCCCAGGCGTGCGTAGGTATAAGCATTAACAGCTCCCTCCTGATAATGCTTATAGCATGCCAGAGGGTTTGGCAGGTGACGCCTCTGGCGGGGCGCCCACCCATCCTTCCCAGACCATCGGTCAGCGCGGTAGCCGCCGCGCCGCTGTGCATCCCGGGAGTCGGCTGCGGCACCGACCAGGCGAGGGTACGGGCCTTGGGCGCCATGGCCGTCGTGAAGATCGAAGTGAGTGCAGCAGCTTGCTGCACTATCGGCTGGATCGATGCCGCCCACGACGAGGCCGATCCGTGCCGAGTCAAGCCTCAACGACGAGCCCCGATACGTTCTACCGGGGTAAGGAGACGGAGTGACGGGCGAAATCGAACTGGTCAGCGATGACGATGGTCTCGTGGTAGCCGGTGAGCGGTCAGCTGTCGAACGGTTCCTCGAGCACGCAGGCCTCCTGTCGAGCGCTGGTGAGCTGGAGCTAAGCAAGCTCACAACGCTGCTGAAGGCATCGGGAGAGGTCGCGAAGACTGCTTCCGACATCGCAGAGCAGTCGGCGCTCTACCTGAAGTTGACGCCCGAGTCGGCGAAACGGCTCAAGGACGCCGGCGGACTGATGAAGACCAAGACCGAGGGGATCAGCCACGCCATGCTCGGAGACCCGGGCAAGGTCAACAAGTGGCTTCAGGTTGAGGATGGCCCGGCCTCCCTGCTGACGAATCCAGCGGTGCTTTCGGGTCTTGGAGGGCTCCTGAGCCAGTTCGCTCAGCAGTCAGAGGCCCAAGAGCTCAAGACCCTGCTCGTGAAGATGGACGAGAAGCTCGACGATCTACTTCGCGCACAGCGAGACGCGGTGCTCGCGAAGATGAACCGCGCTGCCGCTGCGATCAAGGAAGCGATGACGATCCGAGCGCACGGCGGCGATCCAGAGACCCTGTGGGACAAGGTGAGTGGCGAGTCAGCAACGATCCTGGAGGTGCAGGAAACAGCGCTGAAGGCACTGGGCGCTCTCGCAGACAAGGTTGAAGGCAAGAGCAAGGTCGGGGACCTCAAGAGGGCAATACATGAGATAGAGCGCGAGGCTGCAATCCAGTTGTCGATCCTCGCGCGCTGCTTCGAGCTCCAAGATGAGTTCAGAGTGGTCGAGCTCGACCATGTGCTCACCACAGCGCCCCACACTCTCGACGGACATCGTCTGGGCGTCATGGAGGCGCGCAGGCAGCGGCGCGAGTCGGTGCTGGAACACACGCAACGACTCATGGAGCGGATGGATGCCGCAGGTGGCATCGCAAATGCGAACATCGTGCTCCACGCCAGAGCAGCCCGTTCCGTGGTCGAGTCCCTGAACGCCACGGCGGCTGTCATTGAGGACTTCCGCGTCCCACTCGGCATCCGAACGAACCGGCAAGCACTGCGAGCAATCACTTGGTCGGAGGCCGTTCGCGATCCAAAGCAGTTGAAAGTGGCAGGAGCAGAAGCCGGACAGAAGGCCGTAATGGTCGGCGGTGCCGTCGCCGTGACTGGTCTCGGGATAGTGGCCACCAAGCAGAAGCCCTCCGAATAGGTGGCCGAACGGTGAACCGGTGGCCAGACACGCACCGTCGCATGGCTCCACCTGGCGCCGGTCGCCTCGTCGTTCAGCCGACCACCGACGACAGAACTCCCGTACAGCTCCAGCGTCCGTCGGCGGTGCACTGCCACGCCGTCGAGGGGCCGACGACGAGGTGTCCGAGCATTGTGACGCCGACGACGGAACCGGCGGCGACCAGGCGCCGGGTGACCGCAGTGTCGTCGTCCCCGGGCGGCTGCTGGGTCAGGTGCGTATGCGCCAGGATGAACGCCTCCGCGCCCGAGGTGAGCACCGCCCGCAGCACGGTGCGCGGCCGGGCCGCCACGGAGTCGGGGGCGCCGAGGCCCACTACGACCGGCTCACCCCAGCTCCCAGCACTTCGCGGGACGACGCAGGCGATCTCGACGGGAAGCCCGTCGGTCATGCCGCGCACAAGGCTCTCGACGTGGGCGAGGTCCGACGGCAGCAGCACGATGGCGACCGTACGGTCAGGCGGTCAGGGGTCGATGCCGTCGAGCAATTCTGTGGACAACAGTCCCGCCACGGCACGCACCAGCTTCGCGTCCGCGGTCAGCAGAGGCAGGCCGCGTTGCAGCGCACGGTCGACCAGCAGGCCGTCGTAGAACGTGACCGGCCGTCGCGCGCACAGCAGCGCGACGCGCTCCTGTGTGTCGGCGTCCGTGCTGTGGATGTCGATACCGAGGTCGTCGAGCGACCGGACTGCCGCCACGTAGTCCGTCTCATCGAGTGCCCCTGCCTGCAGGCCGCGCTTCCGCAATACGTCGCCGAGCTCGACGCGCACCTGGTCGACGGTCTCCAGTGCGACCGTCCCGGCCAGGAAGTCGGCTTGCACCCGTAGCGCGTGCTCGTAGCCGATCTGCGCCACGTACCAGCGGACGAAGACACCCGTATCGACGACGTAGGCGTCAGGCACGCGGATCCTCTCTCAGCCGCCGGACCTCCGCCTCGATGTCAAACGGCAGGATGACCTCCCGCGCCTTCGCCATGGCCGCCAGGATCTCCTCCCGGCTGCGCCGCCGCGGCTCCGGCTGCGACCGGAGGTAGTCCTGCCGGCGCACCTCGGCCACCACCTCGACCAGGCCGGCGACCGAGCGCAGTCGAGGCGCATGGCGGTCGAACACGTTCTCGTCCACCCGGAGGTACGACCAGCGCACACCGGAAGCCGACGTGGCGTCGGCCGCCCAGCGCACGGCGCGCTCGTCCTTGCGGGGGACGTCGAGGTCGGCCAGGCCCTTGGCCTCAATCACCAGATGCTCGCCGGAGGTCAGGCGGACGACGAAGTCGGGGTAGTAGTACGCCAGCCGGCCGTTCTCGGCGCGGTACTCCAGGGAGAACCGGACCTCCCGAGCGAGCTTGGCGAAGGCGGCGACGTCCTCGGCCCGGTCGAACCAACCGCACAGCCGCACCTCCAGGCCGCTGTCGCACGGCTGGCCGGAGAACACCGAGCGCTGGGCCGACGCGACCTCCCCGCTCCACAGGAACGGCCGGGTCGCCGACAGCAGCAGCGGCTTCTCCCGCCCGGCCACCCGCTGAGTGACCAGCGTGGTCCGGTCGACGGCCTCCCGCAGGGCACCCAGGACGGTCTCCTGGACGGCGGGCTCGCGCAGCACCTGCAGCACCAGCGGATCGGTGATGTCCCACCGGCCCGCCAAAGACCCGCGTCTCGATGTACTCCTGCACGAGCGGAGCGAGCACGGCGAACTGTCCAGTCAACCGGGTGGCGTACTGCAGCACGTTGACGTACCAGGCGAGGACGGCGCCGGGATCATCCGCGGCGGGCAGCTCGTAGCGGGCCTGCTCGATCACCTCGCGGGTGAGCAGGTCGCGGCCGGTGTAGTCGACGGTTCCGCCGCGCAGGGTTTCGGGCAGGGAGAGCCGGCGCTCGGGGATGTCAGTGGCGCGCATTGCGGCCAGGTCGGCGGTGTTGCGGACCAGGGTGCGGGAGAGGCTGGGAATCTCGATGTCGGAGCCCAGCCGGTTGGGCTCGACGGCGATGACCACCGGCTCGGGGTGAACGTCGTCGGAACGGCGCCGCTCGATCTCCAGCCCCTCGTCGTCCATGGCCTTGTCCCAGAGGTCACGGAACGCCTCGTGCTCGATGACCACGACCTGCTCATCGACACCGGACCCGGGCGGGGTCATCCGGCGCAGGCCGCGGCCGAGTGTCTGCTCGGGCAGGATCGCCGACCTCGCCGTGTAGGCACGCAGCGGCACGATCACCGAGACGTTCCGGACGTCCCAGCCCTCGCGCAGCATGAGGACACTGACGATCGCGGAGTATGGGCTGTCGGGCCCATCCACTGCACGGGCGGCCTCTCGCGCGAGTTCGAGGTCGTCCCGGCGGATCTCACCCCGGGCGGATCCGGCCATGTTGACGTGGATGGTGAGCACCCTGCCCGCCAGGTCGGAGAGACTCTGCAGGTAGGCCGCGATCTGATCGGCAGCCTCGGTGTTCTCGGCCATGACGAACAACAGCGGCCGATGCCCGGCTGGTGCCAGCCGGTCGCGGAACTCGCGCCACTTGAGCACTCCGGCGCCGAGTTGCTGCCGATACCGCTCGGCCGCGTCATCACTGACTGCCTGCAGGTCGCCGGAGAGCTCACCGATCACGGGACGCTTGACGATGCCGTCCTCGATGGCCTGGGCCAGCGGATAGTCGGCGACGATCTCGGGGAACAGCTGGCCCTGCTGGTTGCGGGGGGTGGCCGAGAAGTCGAATTGGGCGCTGACGCCCGCCCCCCCGGCTTCTCGGGTCAGTTCGTGCAACCGGCGCAGGGTCTGCACGGCGACCAAGGGTTCACCGGTGTCGGACTTGACCTGGTCGTGCAGGTGGTGCGCCTCGTCATTGACGACGACGACGCGTCCACGACGGGACAACTGCAACAGCAGCGGATCGGGGGCGGAGAGCCGCGCAGGCGGCACCGGCCCGAGCAGTACGGAGATGGGGTTGGCGTCCGGGCTGGGACGGCGCTCGTACAGGGCCTGGACGTTGGTGAGGGCCAGGACGCCTGGGGCCTGCTGCGGGATGGGGTCGTCGCGCAGGCAGACCCGCAGGTCGAAGTCGGCCCGCCACTCCGGCGGTACCACGGGGTCGCCGCGGAAGATCGCGCCGCCCTCGAAGTCGGTCCGCAGCCTCTCGTACACGATCAGGTTCGGTGCGATCACCAGAGAGGTCGGAGCCACGTCGTCCGCCTCGTCGCGTAGCGCCCGGAAGTAGGCCCAGGCGATCGCCAGGCTCATCACCTTGGTCTTGCCCGAGCCGGTGGCAGCCTTCACCACATAGCGGGGGTAGGGCTGGGGCGCGACCGGCACCGGTGTGCGGGCGAACCGGCCGACCATGTCGGCCAGCGAGCGGGTGCGGGTGACCTCGTGCAGATAGATCAGCGTCTCGACGGCCTCACGCTGGGCGAAGTAGTAGCGAAACGGGTAGCCGTCGACGGTCTGGTGCTCATCGAGGAACCAGTGTTCGAGCAGTCGACGCGTGGTGTCGGTGACGCCGGGATAGTTCTCCGCCCGCCAGGCATCGACCTCGATGCGGACGCCGGCAACCAGCGGCGCGTGGCTCTCGCGTCGGCTGGTCGGGACGGCGAAGGGGTCGCTCACCTTCGTGACCTTGGAGCGGGCACGTCGGCGTGGACGGCGGTGGTTGTGTCGTTGCCGAAGATGTCGACGACCTTGACCAACACGGTGTGCCGGCCAGGCTCGTCGTACTCGTGGTGCGCAGTCAGGTCCAGGCGCCGGTCAGCTCGCGTGCGGTAGGACTGCCACTGGTTGCGGAAGGTGTCGGCGCTGTTGCCGTCGGAGCCGCCCTCGGCCCCGAAGGTGAAGTCGACCGCCCAGTAGTCCACGTAGTCGGCCCAGCCGGTGATCTTGTCGCGGACCGACGCCGGCACCAACTCGGGATTGGGTAGGACGAAGTCAACGAGCCGCACCTCGACGCTGGAGTTGCGCAGCGCGGTGTCGACCTTGACGTAGGCCAGCTCGTGAAACACCGCTTCGCCGCTGGCCACCACGCGCGGGTCCATCACCTCGCGGGGGATGCGGCGGAGCCGCAGGTCGACGCCGCGGTCGCGGGCCGTGTCCTGAACCAGCTCATGTAGGCCCATGTCGAACTCCCAGCCGAGCACGTCGACGGCGACGTATCCGGCGGCGCGAGCATCGTCGACCGCGTCGGTGATCTCCTCCATGGAGACCGGGGCGTCGACCGCCCCGACGTGCACCGCCCGCGAGCCGACGTTGCCGTGGACGTGGCTGAAGCCCTCGACGGGGACGGCTCCGTAGAGCTGGACGACGAAGTCGAGATAGGCGCGGACCACGTCGCCGGTGGTGGCCTGCTGCCACACCTGTCGCTCGTAGCGGCCGAGGTTGGCGACGGTGAACGGCGCACAGCCGGGGATGTCGAGCAGCCGCTTGCGGGTTGTGTGGACGGCGAACCGGCCGATGTCGACCGCGATCCACCGTCGCTTCAGCTTCTCGGCCACCGCGGGCGTCGTGCCCGAGCCCGCGAAGCAATCGAGTACGACCGAGCCCTCATCAGAAGACGACTTGATGATGCGCTCCAGCAACGCCTCGGGCTTCTGCGTGTCGTAGCCCAGGCGTTCCTGTGCCATCTGATTCATCCGCTTGATGTCGGTCCAAACATCGCCGACCGGCATGCCCTTCATTTCGTCCAGGTAGCGCTTGAGCATTGGGAACCCTGAACCACGCTTCGGCCAGTAGATTCGTTTTTCGGCATCCAATGTGTCGAGGTCTGCATAGGGGACACCCCAATGCCGCCCTTTGCTGGTTGGATCAAACTCCCGCCAAGCTTTGCCACTGTCTCCCCGCCGGACACCTGGAGCAGTGATGTCCCCTGGCCAGTACTTTCGGCCATCCCCATCGTCGTATCGGTAGTACTGATCGACGAAGTCCTGCTCGTAAGGCTCAAATTGCGGATGCCAGAGATGGGAATCGCTCTTGGAATAACACGCAATCACATCGTGCACCGGCCCAAAATCCTGCGTACTGGTGTGCGACGTGGTTCTCTTCCAAATAATCTCGGCGCGGAAATTGTCGGCGCCGAAGATCTCATCGAGCAGCACCCGGGCAAGGTGACTGACGTTCGGGGCGAGGTGCAGGAACAACGAGCCGCGGTCGCTGAGCAGCTCCCGGATCAGCACCAGCCGCTGGTACAGCATCTGCAGGTAGCTGTCGACCCCCTTGCCCCAGGTGTCGCGGTAGGCCTTCTCCTCGATGACCGAGGAGAGCTTGGCGAGGTCCTGGTCGGCCGCGGCGCCGCCGTCGCCGACGGCGATGCGCACCTTGTAGTCCTGCCGGGAGTCGAACGGCGGGTCGATGTAGACCAGGTCGACCTGCCCGGCCAGCTCGTCGGCCAGCGAGGCGAGCACGTGCAGGTTGTCGCCCCAGATCAGCCGGTTGCGCCAGCCGTCCCCGCCGTCGTCCCCACTGGACTCGAACAGCGTGCCTCGGTCGGCCCGGGGACTGTTGACCGTCTCCACGGTCTGCAGCGGCAGCCGCAGCCGCGGCACCTCCGCGCTCTTGCCGTCCCATTCCAGCCGGATCGCACCCATCGCGCGCGGCCCCCTCTCCTCGCCGTCCACCATCCTGCCCTACGGAACGACACGGTCCGCTCACGTGCCGCCCGCCCGCGTCGCATACCGTGGCCCGCCGTGCGCAGACCGCTCACGTGGGACGATGCGGGCCGTGGTCGGACTCGCGCACCATCGGATTGCTGCGCGGGCGACGGCGCGCGCGCGAGGCCCACGACATGCCACTGGACGACTACGACCGCATGGCGGTGCCGCCGTTCGGGTGAGGGGTGCAGGGCTACGCGGTGATCCGCCTGGCGCCCCGCACGCCGCGCTCGTTCTCGCCGGGCTCGACGCCGGGCACGGTGCATCGCCCACTGGACGGGAACAGCCGGGCGCTGATCGCGCCAGCCGAAGGAAACTCGTCGCCGTACTCGTCGCTGCGGTGCGCCCGGATTTCTCTCACGGTCAGAAACGCACCCTCGGGCAGCCCGGCGAAGGCCGAGACGATATGCGCGCCGATGTCGCGGCGGGTCGCCTCCGACCGTGGTGCGGGGTCGAAGTACATGTCGTCCGCCTGCGGCGCGGCGGATGACCCTGTAGATGACCTCAGCCACGTCGAGCAGGGCGACGAGCCGGTCGCGCATGCGCGACCGGCGCTGGTTGTAGAAGTCGGCGAAGCCGGTGATCTCCTCCGGGACGTCGCCGAGGTCGTTGCGGGTGACGTAGCCGGCGCGGGCGTCCGCGTTGGGATACGCCTCAGCCATCCACGCCCCTGGGAGCTTGGCCCGCTTGTCGACGTTCTCAGCGCCCTCCAGCAGCTGCAGGTTGGCCAGCCGGTTGGCCTGCTCTGACAGCAGGGCGACCTCTCCGCTGTAGCCGGCAGCGCGAAGACGGGCGGGGGTGAACTTGCTCTTCGGGAACACGTGGTCGATGTGGAACGCCCCCCGCACGTCAACGCCGGGATAGAGCAGCGCGAGCAGCGGATAGGCCCGGGGGCCGTAGCGGGTGTCGAGCAAATCCTCGATCTGCGCCGGATCGAAGCGCAGCGATTTGCCCTGCCGGCCCATCTCCCGTTCCAGCGCGACCCGCGGGAACCCGTGCCGGGCCTCGGCGTCGAGCACCGCGCGCAACCCGCTCAGCAGCGTGTCCAACCCGCTTCCCCACACCCCGCTCTGGATCAGCGACCGCATGAGCCAGGTGCGCATTTCCTCGCGATCGTCGGCGTACTGGGCGGCGGTGAGATAGCTCTCGCTGAGCCCCCGCAGATGGAGGTAGTGCGCCACCGGGATGAGCACGCTGCCGGCCTGCAGAGTCGCGGAAGAGAACCCGAAGGTGCTCAGGGTCAGCGCCGCCAGCCGCAGCGCCCTGTCGATGTCGTCCCAGGCGTCCTCCATCTCGCGCATGGTCTGCCGGTCGAAGTTGCCGACCTTCGACCGGATGTCTCCGCGGCCTAGCAGCACCAGTCCGGCCTTGAGTACGAGATCCTTAGTGAACGCGAAGCCCTGACCGGTCTCGTTGAGGTCGTCGACCAGCTGGTGGATCACCTCGCGGGCGTCACGGTCCCGCCACTGGGCGGTTGCGACGCTCAACAGCAGGTCACTGGAGCTGAGCGCCACCGCCTTGCTGTTGACCCGGATGAAGATGTTCAGCACCTTCTCCAGATCCTGTTCCATCTCCTCGAAGTAGTTGAGCGAGGCCTCTTTGTGCACGGCCTCGTACAGCCGCAGCAACGTTCGGCCGGAGGCGATGCCCAGCGAGTTCTGCTCGGCGTAGCTCAGCGCGTCGAAACTGTCCTTGAACGTGCGGATCGTCGCCACCTCGAACCAGAACTGGCCGGACCGGTCGGCCGCCTCGGCCGGGGTGAGGAAGCGGAATCGGTAGCGCTGGTCCAGGTCGTTGTCCTCGGCGACGAAGAGCAGGTCCAGGTACAGCTTCTTGACCGGGTAGGCATTCGGGTTCCCGGCCCACAGCCGGGGCAGCTTCTCCGCGTGTGAGCCGCGCAGGCCGATGTTCAGCGCGGTGAGCCGCTGCTGCCCGTCCAGCACGGCGGTGACCGACCGGCCCTTCTCCACATCGAGCACCGGGCAGTGTGGGGCGTTGCGCTGGTGATAGGTCTGCACGAAGTCGTAGAAGGTCAGCGATCCGACCGTGTCTCCGTCCACGTGCCAGAACAGCAGCGAACCGACCGGGTAGCCGCGCATCAGGCTGTCGAAGAGCGTGCAGATCCGCTCCGGGCCCCAGACGAACTCCCGCTGGATGGCCGGCAGCACGAACTCGTGCCGGTGCATCTTCTCTAGCGCTTCAGCGATGGTGATCGGCGTCTTGAACGGCATACTGATCTCCCGGGATCAATCGGCTGGGCGCAGCGTTCGATGCTGGCCGCCGCGTTCTCGGTGATCCTGCCGCATGGAGCACGCGTGGCCGCGCGACACGGCCTGACCCTGCCGAAGCTCCCAGCGAACCGAAGATCACCCTGCCGCGACTTCGGGACCTGCTTGGGCAGCCAGACACCAGACCAGAGCGGGGCGTCTCGTATGGCTTCCGGTGAGCGGTCAGGACAGCGGGATCACCGTGGCGTTGATGATGCGGGTGCGGGCGTCGATGGCGTGACCGTCGCAGAGGTCGAGCCAATCGCCATCGGCGTCGACGACGCGGTGGGTGACCGGTTCGGCGCACGGCTCGCCGAGTCGGTCGTGGAACCACCGGCGGAGGCAGCCGGGGGCGGTGCACCAGCAGCGCCCCGCGGTGGACCGCAGCGTCGCGCCGTGCTCGGGGCAGACGCCCCACGGCACCGAGCAGGCGTCGGTCCGCCGGGCGGCCAGTCGGATGAGCTCGTCGGCGGTGTCCAGCAGGTCTTCGGCAGCGCTGTGCGGACCTCCGGCGGCGAGGTCCAGCCGCCAGCCAGCGCGCCGCCGAGCCGGGTCGGGGTCGGTGTCGCGCGCGAGGTCGGCTTCGCGGAGCTGGAAGTACAGGTCGCCGGCCGCGGCGGCCAGTTGCCGCGCCTGGGCGGGTGTCATCCACGGGCCGCGAGTGGTCTCGTCGCGCGCGCTGCTGGTTGCGTCGTTCATCGAGTGTCCTCTCGGGGCCGGTCGCGGAGCGGTGCAGGTGTCATCGCGGTGACAGTGGGCGGTCGCGGTGTCGCCGGAGCGCTTCGTCCCGTGGCCTGTGGACGGCTCGTTCGCCGTCCACAGCCCTCCTGGACGACGCCGACCTTCCTCGCGGACCCGGGCGACGTCTGACGCTCCTGGCCGCATCCCACAACCCGCCTCCCGCCGGCCGGCGCAGGTCGGGGCAAGGGTGGGCCGCAGGCCCATCGCGCAGCGACGCGCAGCGCCCTTGCGGCGACCAAGGCGGCCGGCATCCTGCTCGGGGTGGGAAGCGGCCGACCCGCGGCTGCACACCCCCGGCCGCTGGTCGGTCATCCGACCGGGCCGCCGGCCGAGCGACCGGTAGGCAGCGCCGCCACGGTCGCTGCCGGGCGACGCGACGATGCCTCGGCGGCACGCGCCGCGTCCATCGCGTCGGCGACTTCGTCGAGCTGGTCGTTCAGCAGATGGCCGTACAGGTCCAGGGTCATCGTCGCCGACTGGTGGCCGAGCATGGTCTGCACACCACCTTGACGTTCGCACCGCTGGCGATGGCCAGCGAGGCGGCGGTGTGCCGGAGCGCGTGCGGGGTGAGCCCGTCCAGGCCGGCGGCGCGGACGGCGGGGTCGAAGCTCATCCGGCGGAAGTTGCGCAGGTGCAGCACGCCGCCCTTCTCCGCGGCGAAGACGAAGTCGCCGGGCAGCTTGTCCGCGACGTGGGCGGCGAGCTCCTCGGCCAGGAACCGCGGAATGGGCACCTGTCGGCGCTGGTGAGTCTTCGGCGTGCCGAAGACCGCGCGGCCGTTGACGTCGGCGACCGCCTCGGCGATCAGCGCTCGTCGGCGCAGCAGGTTGAGGTTGCGGACCCGCAGGGCCGCCATCTCGCCGTAGCGCACGCCGGTGTAGGCCAGAAACAGGATGGCGAGCCGGTCCCGGCCGGCGGCCGCGGCCAGGTCGTCGACCTGCGCGTAGGTGAGGAAGATCTGCTCGCCGCGCACCCTCCGCGGGAGCGGCACGCCGACCGCCGGGTTGCGGGCCAGCCGGCCGTCGCGCACCGCCAGGCCCAGGATCAGCGACAGCACCCGGTGGGCGTGGCGCACGGTGGAGGCGCTCTTGCCCGACCGGGAGAGCTGGGTCACCCAGGCGGCGACGCCCTGGTGGGTAATGTCGCCGAGCCGCACCGGCCCCCAGGTCGGCAGGATGTGCACCCGCAGCGAGACCTCGTAGCAGCGGTGGGTCGTCGGCTTGAGGTCGACCTTGCTGTCCAGCCACTGGCCGGCCCACTCGGCGACGGTGACCCGGGTTCGCTTGGGGTCGACGTAGGCGCCGGTGAGCACCGAGGTGGTGACCGAGTCCAGCCACGCCTGGGCGTCGGCCTTCTTCTCGAAGTGCCGCGCGTGCTCCTTGCCCGCCGCGTCGCGGTAGCGCGGGCGCCAGCGCCCGTTGGGCCGCCGCGCGATGCTGGTCACCGGTCAGCCCGCCCGCCGGCGCAGCTGGCGTCGAGCCGCCGACTCCTGCACCGCGCAGCGCGGGAAAGAAGTGCAGCTGTCCGCGGAGAGTCCGCAACAGAGCCGTCTCCAGCCATTTTCAGCCGACGCCCACCAATTGATGTCAACATTCTCGTCATCACCTCGCGGCACACGTTACCGCAGGTCAGCGACGTATAACATCCTCCTGAGCAGCGACGATGCAGCGTCCGGAATGGAGAAGAAATGGGCCGGAATAGCGGCTCTTAATCAGCGGGTTCGGGGTTCGAGTCCCTGATGGCGCACCACCCGGAGCGGCCCGGTCCTCGCGAGGACCGGGCCGCTCCGTCGTTCGCGGCCGCCTCACTCCGCGGACGCGTTCCGGACGATGCGGGCGCGATCGCGGGCGCACCGTCGGCAATCCGCGCGCAGAGTCACCCGGGCGGGGCCGGCTCCGAGGTGAGCTTCCGCCAGATCCAGCTCGAGGGCACCCGCCGCCCGCTGACGACGTACTCCAGCACCGACTCGACGAACAGCGCCGTGCCCAGCGCCCGGCGCGCGGAGGGCCGGCCGGCGAGCAGCAGCTCGTCCCCCGCCCGGAGCACGAAGTCGTCGTCGGGGGCGAGCGTGGACTCGCCGTCCCGCAGCACGACCAGCGTCACCGCCGACAGCGGCTCGTCCCGGTTCTCCGGGTTGCGCAGCAGGTCGCCCAGACGCAGCGACCCGCCGGCCAGCCGCTGCTCCAGCGCAGGCGCCTCCCGCCGGGTCAGCCGCACCTTCCACATCGCCTGCAGCCGGGTGCCGCACACGGCGGTGAGCCGGTCGACCACCCCGGCCGCCCACGCGTCCCCGCGCTCGGGCATCTCGCGCACGAACCGCCACAGCAGCGGAGTCGACAGCTGCGCGTACACCTCGTGCGCGATCAGCTCGCTGGGCACCAGCAGGGCGTCGATGTCCATGGCCGCGAACAGCGGCGCGCTGGCCGGGCGGTTCTGCCGGGCGACGAGGAACAGCGACGGCCGGCTCCGGCGAGCCGCGGCGACCAGCGACAGGTTGGTCGTGTCGTTGTCGGTGCCCGCGACCAGGCCGACGGCGCGGTCCAGGTCCTCCTGCGCGAGCACCCACGGATCGGTGCCGTCCCCTACCCGCAGCCCGGGCGTGCCGTCGTCCTCCGGGGCGGGGTCGACGATGGAGACCTCCAGCCCCTCGGCGCGCAGGTCCGCGGAGAGCTCGCGGCCCAGCCGGCCGTAGCCGCAGATGACCCACCGCCCGTCCCGCGGCGGTGAACCCCGGGCCGGCAGCTCCCCGCCCGGACCGCTCTCCAGCCAGGTGAGCAGCTGGTAGGACGACGGCGCCCGCAGCGCCAGCCGCAGGTGGTCCCCGAACCGGTCGAACGGGTTGACCAGGCTCGGGCTGCCGAAGGCGTCCATCCGCTCGGCGAGCGCGCGGGAGGTCACCCGGGCGATGACCGGGAGCTCCGGCCGGAGCAGCGCCGCGGCCATCACGATCGTCAGGTTGGCCTCCTCGTCGTCGGTGAGCGCGACGACCGCCTCGCACGACGGGTGGTCCAACCCTGCGACGGCGAGGTGCCCCGGGTCGCGGGCGTCGGCGGTCAGCCCGGGCACGTCGGCGTGGTACGAGTCGAGCTCCAGGCCGTCGATCCGTTCGCCGTCGTGGTCGAGGACGACGATCCGCCGGCCGAGCCGGTCCAGCGAATGCCCGAGCAGCTCGCCGGTCCGCCCGTAGCCGGCCACCAGCACGAAGGGCTCGCGCAGCCGCGAGACCTTGCGGCTGAAGTGCTGCAGCGACAGCGCCGACCGGAACGCCCGGTCCTGCAGCAGCGCCAGCAGCGAGCCGACGGCGTAGGCCCAGCCGATCACCGTCAGGTAGATCGAGATGGTCACCCACATCCGCTGGTTGTAGGTGAACGGGTCCGGCAGCTCCCCGAAGCCGATGGTCGAGGCGGTGTAGCTCATGAAGTAGAAGGCGTCGAAGAACCCCATGCGGGTCGGCCGGCCGTCGACGTCCTGCCCCGGGATCACGGTCAGCCCGAGCACGCTCACGGCGAAGATGACGATCAGCACGATCAGCGGCGCCCGCATGCGGCGCAGGACCAGGAAGATCGTGGCCTCGGCCTGCGCGGACGAGGCGGCGGCGACGCGCAGGGTCGCCCGGCGGGCGCGCCGGTCCTCGTCGTCGGGGTCGAAGAGGTTCTTCCAGAAGGTGAGCAGCGGGTTGCCCATGACGGCCTCCGGTCAGCCGCGGTGGAAGGAGACCGTCTCCACCACGAGCAGCACCACCGACACCACGTTCGCCAGCAGCGCCCCGGCCGACAGCGACACCACGCTGGCCGTCCAGCCGGCGTCCATCCCGGCGCTGGACACGTACTCGGCGTAGCCGTAGGCCAGCGAGGCGGTGACCAGTTGGAGCACCGCGACGAGGCTGGTCGCCAGGTGGACGGCGCCGATCTGGGTGCGGTCGCCGAACTTGAGCACGGTCGCGATCAGGTTGACCACGACGGCGGCGAACAGTTCGTAGGGGTTGTGCAGCGTCGGATCGGAGATGTCGCCGATGAAGAACCCGAAGTTCAGCGTCGCGGCGAGCACGACGAAGAACCCGAACACCACCTTCTCGAGATTCACCCCGGCCTCCCCGCCGTCGCAGCCCCGCGCCCTGATGGTGCTGGTCGGCGGCCCGGTCCGCCCGTCGAGACCGGGCGGACGGCCGCGAGCGGGTCCTCGGCGGCCGGATCTCCGTAGGGTCGCCGGCGTGACCTGGAAGCGGGCGGCGTTCGTCCTGTTCGCCGTGGCCGCGGGCACCAACGTCCCGACGCCGCTGCTGCTCGTCTACCAGGAGCGCCTCGCCCTCTCCCCCGAGGTGCTCACCACGCTGTTCGGCGTCTACGCCGCCGGTCTGGTCCCCGCGCTGCTCGTCGCCGGGCCGCTGTCGGACCGGCTGGGCCGCCGGCGGGTCGCCGTCCCCGGCGTCGTGCTCTCCGCGCTCGCCTCCCTGGCCTTCGCCGCCGCCGGCGACGCCCTGGCGCTGCTCTTCCTCGCCCGCTTCGCGCAGGGGGTCGTCAGCGGGATCGTCTTCAGCGTGGGCAGCGCCTGGGTCGGCGAGCTCTCGCTCGCCTCCGGCGCGGGTGCGGGCGGCCGGCGCGCGGCCTTCGCCATGACGGCCGGCTTCTCCCTGGGCCCGCTGACCAGCGGCCTGCTCGGCCAGTACGCGCCGGCACCCACGGTGCTGCCCTACCTCGTGCACGTGGCCCTGGTCGGTGTCGCCCTCGTCCTCGCCGTGCGGCTGCCCGAGACGGTCGACCTCACCCGGCCGCTGGCCGCCGGCGCGGACGCGTCGCCCGGTGCCCCGCTGATCCGCCCGGGCGACGGGCTGCTGGTGCTTACCGTCCTGGCACCGGTCGCGGTGTGCGTCTACGCCTTCCCCAGCTCGATCATCAGCGCCGTCCCGCTCCTGGTGGACCTGCCCTACGGCGGGGTGGCGGTGACCGGTCTCCTGGCCGGGGTGACCCTCGGGGCCGGCACGCTGGTGGCCGGTCTGCAGCGGCGGTTCCTGGCCTGGACCGCCGTCGTCGGTGCGGGGCTGGGCGCCCTCGGCTTCGCCGCCGCCGCGCTCTTCGCGACGACGGAGGCCGTGGGCTGGCTCGTCCTCGCGGCTCCCCTGCTGGGCGCCGGCGGCGGGCTGTGCCTGGCCGCGGGGCTCACGCTCACCGCCCGGCTGGCCGCGCCGGCGCGGCTCGGTGCGTTGAACTCGCTGTTCCTGGCGTGCGCCTACCTCGGGTTCGCCGCTCCCTTCGCGATGGCCGTGGCCGCCCGCGCCTCCTCGGCGCCCGTGCCGCTGGCGGCGGCCGCCGTCCTCACCGCGTCGCTGGTGTTGCGCCTGGTGCCGGTCGCGCGGTCCGGCCGGCTGTGACCCGGCGCCCCTGCGGTCAGAGGCGCCGGGTGCCCGCAGCTCAGCCGGCGATCTGCTCCGCGAACTCGCCCTCGAAGGCCTCGGCCACGACGGTGGCGCCGCCTTCGACGTCCGCCGGCTGGAGCACGAAGCTCTCCAGGCTCGGGGACTTGCCCAGCTCGAAGCCGCGGATCGGGACGACGAGCCCGCCGGTGTCGACCTCCTCGAGGGACTCGAAGGCGTCGACGACACCCTGACGGGTGAGGTCACCGTTCTCGCACGCGGCGTCGAGCACCTGCTTCATGAGCTCGCTCATCCCGAAGCCGACGACCACGCCCAGGCTGACCGTCGCCTCCGGGTAGGCCTCCTTGTACTGCTCGAGCAGCTCCGGGTGCGCGTCGAACGACGACACCGGCGAGGCCACGTAGAGGTGCTCCTTCAACCAGTTGGCGGCCGGGCCCTGCAGCAGACCGGGGGCGAAGACCGGATTGCTGCCCAGGATGGGGACGTCGAGGCCCTGCGCCTCGGCCACGGTCGCGACCGACGCCGTCTGCCCGGGGGCGACGGTCAGCGCGATCAGGTCGACGCCGGCCGCGGCGAACTGGGTGACCTGCGCGCTCATGTCCTGGTCGGTCGCCTTGATCTGCGCCTCGACGACCTCCAGGTTCTTCTCCTCCGCGACCGCCTGTGTGCCCGCGAGCCCGTTGGCCCCGTACTCGCCCTCGAAGTAGATGTGGCCGACGGTGTCGCCCTCGGCCAGCAGCCCCTGCTCGAACAGGTAGTCGTAGCCGTTGGCGATCTCGACGTCGTACGTCGCGCCGACCACGCCGGTGCCCGGGATCTCGGTGAGCGTCTTGGACCAGGCCGACGGGAAGTTGACGATCTGGTCGGCCTCGTACTCCGGCGCCAGCGCCGTGTTGATCGGGGACCCGATCGTCTGCTGCATCGCCAGGATGCTGTCCTTCATGCCGCTGTAGAGCTGCACGCCCTGCTGGGGGACGTAGCCGGTGTCCTGCACGTCGAGCTCGACGGTGTAGGTGTCGCAGACCTGGTTCTCCTCCCAGAACAGCGTGTTCGCGTTGGTGATGTCCTTGCCCAGCGCGGCGAAGACGCCGGTCAGGTCGGTGAGGACGCCGAGCCGGATGGTCTCGCCCTCCACGCCGATGTCGGTCTGGACGTCGGCGGCGTCGCCGCCACCGCCACCACCGCCGGACTCCGGCGCCTTGGTGCTGCAGCCCGCGGCGGCGGCGAGCACCACGGCGGCCAGAGCGGCTGCGCCGCGCGAACCCTGACGAAGTCTCATGACGTGCTCCCTTGTGCTGGCGGGTCGGACGGGACGGAGGTGGTGGATTCGTCGGTGGCTGCTGCGGACCGGCTCCGGGCCCGGCCGCCGGCGTCGCGGCCTCTTCGCCGGAACCGGGCCGCCAGGCCGGCCAGACCCGCCGGCTCGAAGAGGACGACGAGGATGATCGCGAGCCCGAAGAGGTAGCGGGCCGCCTCGCCCGCGGCCAGGCCGCCGTCGCCGACCAGGGGCACCACGTCGGCGTACCGCTGGAAGATCAGCGGCAGCGCACTGACGAAGAGCGCGCCGACAGCTGCGCCGCTCACCGAGCCGAGCCCGCCGAGCACGATCATCGCGAGGTAGAGGATCGACGGCTCCAGACCGAAGGACTCCGGCGCGATGCTGCCGATGGAGAGGGCGTACATCACCCCGGCCAGCCCCGCGTACATCGAGCTGACGAGGAAGACGCGGCCCTTGTAGCGCTGCACGTTGACGCCCATGACCGAGGCTGCGACCTCGCTGTCGCGCAGCGTCTCCAGCGCCCGGCCCGGCCGGCTGCGCAGCAGGTTCCGCGCGAACAGGTAGGCGGCCAGCGCCAGGGCCAGGCCGAGGTACCAGAGCCGCTCCGCCTCGCGGAAGGGCACCTCGAGGACATACAGGTCGGGGTCGGTGTTGCCGAAGGTGAACCCGAAGAGGGAGAACTCGGGTGCGGAGCGGCCGTTGAACCCGCCGGTCACCTGCGTCCAGCTGTTCAGCACGTGCTGGCCGATGAACACCAGGCCCAGCGACGCGACGCCCAGGTAGATGCCGCGCAACCGGGCCGCGATCGGGGAGAACAGCAGCCCCGCGAGGCCGGCCAGCAGGACCCCGGCGATCATCCCGACCACCGGCGGCCACCCGAGGCCGCTGAGGTCTGTCAGGCCCAGCCCGCCGGACTCACCGGCGACGAAGACGTAGGTGACCGCGCCGACCGCGAGGAAGAACGCGTGCGCCAGCGACAGCTGACCGGTCGTCCCGACGAGCAGGTTGAGACCGATCGCCCCCACCACCGCCCCGCACACCGCGAAACCGGTGCGCAGCCAGAACTCGTCGACGTAGATGGGCAGGACCAGCACCACCACGAGCGCGACGGCGAGCAGCACCGGCTTCAGGTACGAGCGGCGCGGGGCCGGCGGCGCCCCGCCTCGGCTGCGGGACGCGCCCCGGGTGGCGGTCGCGGTCGTCTCAGACACGGGTCAGCTCCCGGGTCCCGAACAGCCCCGACGGCCGGACGAGCAGGACCGCGATCATCACGATGTACGGGACGACGTCACCGAACCCGCGGCCCAGGAACAGCAGGTCGTCCTGGTAGCCGGCGGCGAACGACTCGGCCATGCCGATGAGCAGCCCCCCGACGAGCGCGCCGCCGGTGGAGTCCAGTCCGCCGAGGATGGCGGCGGGGAAGGCGCGGAGCGCGACCGAGTACGCCGTCGGGCTCACCCCCGGCGTCGGCGAGCCGACGAGGAACAGCGCCGCGACGCCGGTCAGGATGCCGGCCACGACCCAGGCGAGGGCCGACACCCGGCCCAGCCGGATGCCCATGAGCGCGGCCGTCTCGCCGTCCTCGGCGGAGGCGCGCATCGCCACGCCCCAGCTGGAGAACTTGAAGGCGAGGAAGAACAGGGCGATGAGCAGGCCGGCCACGATGATGGCGATCAGCCGGTTCTCGCTGATGCCGACGTCACCGATCCGGACCGATCCCCCGCCCCACGGGTGCGGCACGTTGAGGATGTCGGAGCCGATCCGGCGGACCAGCTCGGTGAGCAGGATGATGTCGACGCCGATGGTCACGATCGCGAGGCTGATCACCGGGGCGCCGCGCAGCCGGTTGATGATCAGCCGCTCGATCACGAAGGCGGCCAGCGCGGTGATGGCGATGCCCACCGCGGCCGCGAGGTAGAAGCCGAGCGGGTCGGACAGCCGCGCGATGCAGTACGCACCCAGCAGCAGGAGCGAGCCCTGGGTGAAGCTGACGACCTCGCTGGCCTTGAAGATGACCACGAAGCCGAGGGCGATGAGCGCGTAGATCGCGCCGAGGGAGATGCCGTTCAGGAGCAGCGACAGGAACTGGGTCATGACGGCGTCCCGGGGGTCTCGGAGGGGTGCGCACCGGTGGCGGCGGCCTCGGCCGCCTCGGAGGGGTTGATCTCGTCCCCGGAGCCGAGGTAGGCGCGGATGACCTCGGGATCGCGCTGCACCTCGGCGGGGGTGCCGTCGGCGATGCGGCGGCCGAAGTCGAGGACCGTGACCCGGTCGGCCAGCGACATGACCATCCCCATGTCGTGCTCGACGAGGACCACCGAGATCCCGAGCGCCGACCGGATCTCGATCACCGCCTCCGCCATCCGGTCGGTCTCCTGGGCGTTCATGCCGGCGACCGGCTCGTCGAGCAGCAGCAACTTCGGTTCGGTGCACAGGGCCCGGGCCACCTCGACCCGCTTCTGGTCGCCGTAGGAGAGCACCCCCACCGGCGTGTGCAGCTTGTCGCCGAGCTCGAGGAACTCCGCGATCTCGGCGACGCGCTCACCGTGGACCCGGCCCTCGCGGGTGGCCCGCGGCAGGCGCAGGCCCGCGGCGACGAAGCCGGCCCGGGTCAGGTGGTGGCGGCCGAGCATGAGGTTCTCGGCCACGCTCTGCCCTGCCGACAGCGCGATGTTCTGGAAGGACCGCGCCACCCCGATGCCGGCGATCTGGTACGGCCGCATCCGGTCGAGGCGGTGCTCGCCGAAGCGGACCTGGCCCTCGGCCGCCTTGTAGACGCCGGACAGGACGTTGAACATCGTCGACTTGCCGGCGCCGTTGGGGCCGATGATCGCGTGGATCGTGCCGGGCTCCACCGTGAACGAGACCTCGGACAGGGCCGTGATCGCGCCGAACCGCACGGTGACGCCCTCCACGAGGACCGGGGGGACGTCCGACCGGACCTCGGCGGCCGGTCCCGGCGCGCTCACGGCGTCCACCGCGAGAGCTTGCGGCCCGACGCCGCCCGCGTGCGCGGGGCGCCGTCGCCGCTCCCCTCGCCGTCGTGACCGAGGTAGAGGCGCTGCACCTCGTCGGTCTGGGCGAGCTCGCGGGCCTTGCCCGACAGCGACACCTCGCCGACGTCGAGCACGTAGGCCAGGTCGGCGACGCCGAGGGCCATGGTCGCGTTCTGCTCCACCAGCAGCACCGAGGTGCCCTGCCGGTTGATCTCGGCGATGACCTCGCCGATCTGGCCGATGATGCGCGGCGCGAGCCCGAGCGACGGCTCGTCGAGCAGGAGCAGCTTCGGGCTGGCCATGAGCGCGCGGCCGATCGCCAGCATCTGCTGCTCCCCGCCGGAGAGCAGGGCGCCGCGCTGGGAGCTGCGCTCGCGGAGCACCGGGAAGAGGTCGTAGACGCGGTCCTGCGCGCGCGCCTTGGCCGCCTTGTCCCGGCTCCCCATCCCGCCGGCCCGCAGGTTCTCCTCGACGGTGAGCCGGCCGAAGATCCGCCGGCCCTCCGGGACCTGCACCAGCCCCATGCGGACCGACTGCGCCGGGTCGCGCGCACGCAGGTCGTTGCCGTCGAACCGCACGGATCCGGACTCGATCCGCCCGCTCTGCAGGCGCAGGGTGCCGGAGATGGCCCGCAGCAGCGTCGTCTTGCCCGCTCCGTTGCTGCCGAGGACGGCCACGACCTCGCCGTCGGGCACCTGCAGGGAGATGCCGCGCAGCGCCTGCACCGCACCCCCGTAGGTCACGTGCAGGTCGTCGACGGTCAGCACGAGCGCCCCCGTCCCACGTCGGAATGTGATCTGGACCACATGATCGGCACTGTAGGGCCCGACGACGGATGGGGCACCCCTTCCGTTCGCGCTGACCACCGAGCCGTGACCTCGGACGACGGCGGGAAGGCCGCGGGGCGGGCCGCCGTTGACCGGGCATGACCGACCGGGACCGCCACGCCGACGTCGTCGTGATCGGCGCCGGTCAGGCGGGGCTGTCCACCGCCTACGGCCTGCTGCGGCAGGGCTTCGAGCGGTCCACCGGCTTCGTCGTCCTGGACGGGGACGGCGCCCCCGGCGGCGCCTGGCAGCACCGCTGGCCCTCGCTCACCCTGACCACCACGCACCGGGTGCACGACCTGCCCGGCCTGCCGTTCGAGCCGGCCGACCCCGCGGCACCGGCCGTCGAGTCGGTGCCCGCCTACTACGCGGAGTACGAGCGCCGCTTCGACCTGCCGGTGCTCCGTCCGGTGCGCGTCACCGCCGTCCGCCGCACCGACGACGACCGCTTCCTCGTGGAGTCCGACGCCGGCACCTGGACCGCGCGCGCCGTCGTCAACGCCACCGGCACCTGGACCCGGCCGTTCGTCCCGCGCTACCCCGGCCAGGAGACCTTCCGGGGCCGGCAACTGCACACCGTCGACTACCGCACCGCCGAGGAGTTCCGCGGGCAGCACGTCGTCGTCGTGGGTGGCGGCGCCTCGGCCACCCAGCTGCTCAGCGAGATCAGCCGGGTCACCTCGACCACGTGGGTCACCCGCCGCGAGCCGGTCTGGCGGGACGGCGTCTTCGACGAGGACGCGGGCCGGGCGGTCGTCGCCGAGGTCGAGCGCGCGGTGCGCGAGGGCCGCCGCCCGGGAAGCGTCGTCGGGCTGACCGGGCTGCTCACCTCCACGCCCTACGTGCGCGACGGGCTGGACCGCGGCGTCCTGGTGCGGCGGCCGGTCTTCGACCGGATCACCCCCGACGGCGTCGCCTGGGAGGACGGCACCACCCAGCGGGCCGACGTCATCCTGTGGGCCACCGGCTTCCGCGCCGCCGTCGGCCACCTCGCACCGCTGCGCCTGCGCGCACCGGGCGGGGGCATCCGGATGGACGGCACGCACGTGGCCGGCGAGCCCCGCCTCCACCTGGTCGGCTACGGCCCCTCTGCCAGCACGATCGGCGCCAACCGGGCCGGGCAGTCCGCCGCCCGCCAGCTGCGCCGGCTGCTCCGCCCGGAGCTCGCCCGGACCGCCTGAGACACCCACATCGGCGATCCGGGGCCGTCCGCGTCCCGGATGAGACCACATCGGCGATGTGGGGCGGGGAAGGCCCGTAGGGGGCGGTTCAGGGTCGGGTCAGGGCGCTCCCCGATGTGCCCGCCCCCCGCCGGCCGGGAGGCTCTCCGCCATGACTCCACCGACTCCCTCCCCCGGCGCGCGGCCATGATCGACGTCTCCGGCCTCACCAAGAAGTACGGCGCCAAGACCGCCGTCGACGGCATCTCCTTCACCGTCGCCCCCGGCCGCGTCACCGGCTTCCTCGGCCCGAACGGCGCCGGCAAGTCGACGACGATGCGCATGGTCCTCGGACTGGACCGGCCGACCGCCGGCCGCGTCACGGTCAACGGCCGCGCCTACCGCGACGCCCCCGCGCCGCTGCGCGAGGTGGGCGCCCTGCTCGAGGCGAAGGCGCTGCACCCCGGCCGCTCCGCCCGGGACCACCTGCGCTGGCTGGCCGCGAGCAACCGGATCCCCGACGCCCGCGTCGACGAGGTCCTCGGCCTGGTCGGGCTCGAGGCGGTCGCCGGCACCCGCGTCGGCAAGTTCTCCCTCGGCATGGGCCAGCGGCTGGGCATCGCGGTCGCGCTCCTCGGCGACCCGCCCGTCGTCGTCCTCGACGAGCCGGTCAACGGGCTGGACCCCGAGGGCATCCGCTGGGTGCGCACCCTGGCCCGGCAGCTGGCCGCCGAGGGCCGCACCGTGTTCGTCTCCAGCCACCTGATGTCGGAGATGGCGCTGACCGCCGACCACCTCGTGGTCATCGGCCGCGGCCGGATCCTCGCCGACTGCTCGATGCCGGACTTCATCGCCGAGCACGCCGCCTCCTTCGTGCGCGTCCGCACGCCCCAGCGCGGCGCGGTCACCGACCTGCTGCGCGCCGCCGGCGCCGACGTCCTCGCGGTCGACGACGAGCTGCGCGTGCAGGGACTGGACGCCGCCGCCGTCGGCGAGCTGGTCGCCGGCACGGACCTCCGCCTGCACGAGCTGACCCTCGTGCGCTCCTCCCTCGAGGACGCGTTCATGACCCTGACCGCCTCGAGCGTCGAGTACTCCGCTCGCACCGGCGCCGACCACGCAGGAGCTCCCCGATGACCGTCACCGCCACCAGCAGCACCGTCGTCCTCGACCCGCGCCGCAACGTGCCCGGCACGCGACCCGGGTTCGGCTCCACCCTCCGCTCGGAGTGGATCAAGTTCTGGTCGGTGCGCTCGACCGTGTGGTCGGCCGTGATGCTCTTCGTCCTCGGCGCCGGGATGACCGCGCTGATCTGCGCCACCAACGCCGAGTGGCTGGCCAGCGGGGAGGCCGACGAGTCCCCCGGCTCGTTCATCACCTTCGGCATGACGTTCGCCCAGATCACCGCCGTCGTCCTGGGCACGCTGACGGTCACCGCCGAGTACGGCACCGGGATGATCCGGGCCACGCTGGCCGCCACCCCGAAGCGCGGCTCCGTGCTGGCGGCGAAGGCGCTGGTCCTCACCGGCACCCTGTTCGTGCTCGGCACGGTCACCGCAGTGGCCGGCTACCTCGCCGGCAACTGGTTCCTCGACCGCGAGGGCGTCGGTCTGGCGCTGACCGACGACGGCGTGCTGCGCTCGCTGGTCGGCAGCGGCCTCTACCTGGCCGGCCTGGGACTGCTCGCCGCGGCCGTCGGGCTGCTCGTCCGGCACACCGCGGCCGCGCTGTCGGCCGTGCTCGCCCTGGTCTTCGTCGTCGGCACCATGGCCTTCCTGCTGCCGGGCGCGTGGGGCGAGTGGACGGCGAAGCTGCTGCCGGGCAACGCGGGCTCCCCCATCGCCGCGCCGGTGTCCTTCAACCCCGAGCTCATGGCGCCGCTGCCCGGCTTCGCGGTCTTCGCCGCGGAGGTGGCGGCGCTGCTCGCGGTCGCCTGGGTGGTCTTCTCCCGCCGCGACGCCTGACGAGCACCCCCTGCCCCCCGGCCACACCGGCCGGGGGACAGTGGTGCGGTGACTTCCGACGACTCCGCCGCCGAGGGGCGCCGCCGCGCCGACGAGTTCCTGACCCTGCTGGCCGCCGAGGACCCCGCGGCCGACGCCCTCCTGGAGGAGCTCACCGAGATCCGGGAGCTGGTCTTCCTGGGCGCCGGGCTGACCGCCGTCGCCCGCGCCGAGGGCCGCGCGCTGCCCACCGCGCAGCGGGCGCAGGCCAGCACCCGCCAGGTGAACCTCGGCCAGCTGCGCGACCGCAACCGGGCCGACGTCGCGGGGCTGCGCACCTGGCTGCGCCGGTCGGGCGAGGAGGTCCTGTTCATCCGCTCGCTGCACGCCGCGGCGGCGCGGGCGACGGGCTGACGAGCGGGCACGGGCAGGCCTGGACCGTGCCGCTGCTGACCGTCGGCCACGGGCCGCGCGACCGCGCCGAGCTCGGCGCCGCGCTGCGCGCGGCCGGTCTCGACGAGCTCGTCGACGTGCGCCGCTTCCCGGGCAGCCGGGTCAACCCCGACGTCCGCCGGGAGGAGCTCGAGCGCTGGGTGCCGGAGCTCGGCGTCGGCTACCGCTGGGACGCCCGGCTCGGCGGCCGGCGCAGCCTGCCGGCGGGAGCGCCGGTCGCCGACGGCTGGTGGACCGTCGCGCAGTTCGCCGCCTACGCCGCGCACACCCGGACGCCGGAGTTCGCCGAGGCGCTCGACGAGCTGCTCGCCACCGCCGGGGACGCGACGGTGGCGGTGATGTGCAGCGAGAGCGTGTGGTGGCGCTGCCACCGGCGGCTGATCGCCGACGTCGCCGTCCTGGCCCGGGGCGTGCCGGTGACCCACCTGATGCCCGACGGGCGGCAGGCGCCGCACCGCACCGCCGACGGCGCCGTCCTCGCCGCGGACGGCCTCGTCCACTGGCCGGCGACGGCTGGCTCCCGGGGCGAGGGGCCGGTCGCCTAGGGTCGAGGGCGATGGATGCGGGGAACGAGGCTGCACGCCCTGACGACGGCAGCACCGACGAGGACGTGCTGCGCCTGCTCCGGACGGGGACGGCGGCCGAGCACGAGGACGTCGAGCGCACCCTCGCGCTGCTCGACCCGGACCTGGACCGCGACCGGCTGGCGCACGTCCTGGACCTGATGCACGGCTTCTGGCGCGCGGCCGAGGCCGGTCTGGACCGGTGGGCCGGCGAGCACCCCGCCGACGCCGAGCCCCTGACCTGGCCCCGCCGCCGCCGCACCGCGCTGTTCGCCGGCGACCTCGCCGCCCTGGGCGCCGCACCGTCGGCCGGATCGCCCGAGCTGCCGCCCGTCGGGGGCACCGACGAGGCGCTGGGCCGGATGTACGTGCTCGAGGGCTCCACGCTCGGCGGGGTCTTCATCGACCGCCACCTCGCGGGGCTGCCCGGCCTGGCCGACGTGACGATCCGCGCCTTCTCCCCCTACGGCAGCGAGACCGGGGCGATGTGGGCGGCGTTCCGGCGCGCCACCCGCGCCCGGGTCGCCGGGGGCGGCGACGCCACCGCGGTGCTCGCCGCCGCGCGCAGCACCTTCGCGGACCTGGCCGGCTGGTGCCGTCCGGCGGCGCGGCCGGGCGTTCCCGCGTGACGGCCGGGGAGATCGACCTCCTGACCCCGGGCACCCCGGTGGACCTCACCAACTGCGAGCGCGAGCCCATCCACGTGCCGGGCAGCATCCAGCCCCGTGGCGTGCTGCTCGCCGTCAGCGACCCCGACCTCGTCGTGGAGCAGGCGTCGGAGAACCTCGAGCAGCTCGTCGGCATGCCGTGGCAGGAGGCGCTCGGCCGCCCGCTGTCCGAGGTCATCGGGGTCGCGGCGGCCGGCGCGGTGGTGCGCTCGGCGAGCGCGTTCGGCGACCTCCGGGAGCGCAACCCCGTCGAGGTCACCCTCGACGTCGGCGGCCGGCAGGAGCCGGTGGACGCGCTGCTGCACCGGGTCGTGGTCCGGGCCGGGCGGAACGGCCCGGACGGCGCGCCGGTCGCCTGCCTGGTGGTGGAGCTGGAGCCGGCCCGCGGTCCGCGGCCGTTCTCCTTCCCGAACACCTACCAGGCGGTCCGGGGGACGATCGCCGACCTCAACCGGGCGAGCTCGCTGCAGGAGCTGTACGACATCACCGCGCAGGCGGTGCGCAGCCTGACCGGCTTCGACCGGGTGATGGTCTACCGCTACGACGCCGACTACAACGGCGAGGTCGTCGCCGAGGCGAAGGTCGAGGGCCTCAACTCCTTCCTCGGCCTGCACTACCCGGCCAGCGACATCCCGGCCCAGGCGCGGGCGCTGTACGAGAAGAACTGGGTCCGGCTGATCTCGGACGTGAGCTACGTGCCCTCGCCGATCCACCCGGTCGCGCACCCGGTCAGCGGCGAGCCGCTGGACCTCACCTTCTCCACCCTGCGCAGCGTCTCGCCGATCCACGTCGAGTACCTGCGCAACATGGGCGTGCACGCCTCCATGTCGATCTCGCTGCTGCGCGGCGAGCGGCTGTGGGGCCTCATCGCCTGCCACCACTACAGCGGTCCGCACGCCCCGCCCTACGCCACCCGCGCGGCGGCGGAGTTCCTCGGGTCGACGCTGTCGCTGCGCCTGGTCGACCGGGCCGAGGAGGACGAGGTCCGGCGCGCGCTCCAGGCGCGGACCACGCTGACCCGGCTCGCCACCGCGGCGCTGGACGAGGACCGGGCCCTGACCGACGCGCTGCTGGGCTCCCCCGGCCTGCTCGACCTGGTGCCCGCCGACGGCGTCGTCGTCCGGCTGCAGGGGCGCACCCGCAGCAGCGGCGCCGAGCTGCCCGGGGCAGTCGCCGACGCGCTCGCCGCCTGGGCCGCGCGCCAGGGGTCTGACGTCGTCGCGTCCGACGCGCTGCCGGCGGACGCCCCGGGAGTCGTGGCCGACGAGGTCCCGGTGCGCGGGGCGCTGGTGCTGCCGCTGCCGGGCGGGCAGTACGTGCTGTGGTTCCGGGACGAGGCCGTGCGGCACATCGACTGGGGCGGCGACCCGCACAACAAGGCGATCGCCGAGGGCGAGGGCGACGACGTGCGGCTGAGCCCGCGCAAGTCCTTCGACGCGTGGCGGGAGACCGTCCGGGGCCGGTCGGAGCCCTGGACCGCCGCGGAGCTCGCCGAGGCCGGCGAGCTGCGCACCTCCCTGCTCGAGGCCCTCTACGCCCGCTCGCGGAGCGTGGTGCGCGCCGCCGAGACGCTGCAGCGCAGCCTGCTCACCGCACCGGTCGCGCCCGCGGGCTTCGACCTGGCCGTGCGGTACGTGCCGGCGGCGCGCGAGGCCCAGGTCGGCGGCGACTGGTACGACGTCTTCACCCAGCCCGACGGCTCGACCACCGTGGTCATCGGCGACGTCGTGGGCCACGACACGCGGGCCGCCGCCACCATGGGCCAGCTGCGCGGGCTGCTGCGCGGCATCGCCTACGCGAGCAGCGCCGGCCCGGCCGACGTCCTGAGCCGGCTGGACGCCGCGATCGAGGGCCTGGTCCTCGGGGCGATGGCCACGGTGCTGGTCGGCCGGCTGGAGCCGCCGGCCGGGCCCGGGGGCCCCGCACGGCTGCGCTGGGCCAGCGCCGGGCACCTCCCGCCGCTGCTGCTCACCCCCGACGGCGCCGTCGAGGTGCTGGACGGCGCGCGCCCCGGGCTGCTGCTCGGCGTCGACCCGGCCCGGCCGCGCACCGACCAGGAGCTGCTGCTCCCGCCGGGCAGCACGCTGCTGGTCTGCACCGACGGGCTCGTGGAGCGCCGCGACCAGGTCTTCGACGACGGCGTCGCGCTGCTGGCCGGCGCCCTCACCGACCTGCGCGACTCCCCGGTGGCCGAGCTGTGCGACGCGCTGCTGGGCCGGCTCCTCCCCGGCCGCGCCGAGGACGACGTCGCGCTGCTGGCCGTCCGGGTGAGCCCGGGGGCCTGAGCGGTCAGTCGTCGAGCTCGGGCGCGGCGAACAGCGGGGTCAGCCCGTCGTCCGGTGGGCCGACCCGGTCACCCGGGCGGGCGCTCACCGCTTGCGTGACCTCGGGGATCGTGTCCCGCACCGGGATCTCCGGGAGCCCGCGCGCGTCCCGCTCGAGGGCGGCGAGCAGCCGCTCCTCGTCGGGGGCGAGGTCGCCGGGCCCCAACCGGCTCCGGGGTTCCACCGCGTCGGACCCGGGCATCCCCGGGTCGCTCCCATCCGCTGCAGCCATGCTCACGAAGCCTCCTCTCCCCGGCTCACCGAGGGAAGTTCGGTTCGAGGCGCGGCACGATCTGCATCTCCGGCACGAACGCCGACGGGTGCAGCAGCACGAGGGTGCGCACCATCTCCGCGACCGCGGCCGGCGGCATCATCAGGTGGGAGGGGATGCCCCACTGCTCCATCATCGGGGTGTCCATCGCCGCCGGGACGACCGCCTGCACCCGGCACGGGAAGGGCCGCTCGCTGCCGTCGGGCTGCCGGACCGCCTTCTCGCGGAGCTCCCGCTGGATGCACCGGGTCGCGTTGAGGAAGCCGGCCTTCGAGCCGTTGTAGGCGATGGCCCCGCTGCCCGAAGTGATCGCCGAGAGCGACACGATGTGGACGACGTCGGCGGTGCGCCCCTCGGGCAGGTGCTGCACCCGCTTGGTGAACTCGCTGGTGAGGAAGACCGGGCCCTCGAAGTTCACCGCCTGCACCCGCCGGTAGTCGGCCAGGTCGATGTCGGTGATGTAGCCGGGCCGGTCGATGCCGGCGACGTTGACCAGGATGTCGAAGCTGTCGCCGTGCGCGTCGAAGAGCCCGCCGACGACGCCGCGCCGGGATTCGTCGTCGGTGACGTCGAGGGCGACGACCTCCGCGCTGCCGCCCGCGTCGGCGACCAGGCCGCGCGTCACCTCGCTGCCGGCGTCGCGTCGATGTCGGCGATGGCCACGTGCGCCCCGGCCTCGGCCAGGGCGAGCGCGGTGGCCCGGCCGAGCCCGCTCGCGGCGCCCGTGACGAGCGCGACGCGCCCCTCCAACGGCTCCTGCATCCGGTCCCCCAGTCAGTCCCGATCGGCTCCGGACAGCCTCGCGGAGAACCCGGCGGTCCGCAGCGCGGGACGCTCAGCGGCGGACGAGGGCGGTGGCGGCGACGCCGGAGAACGGTGGGCGGGGCACCGCCCAGACGTCGGCGAGGGTGACCGTGCGCAGCCGGCGCTCGCGCAGGAGGTCGAGCAGCTCGCCGTAGACGGTGGTGACGCTCCGGTGGTTGGCGTGCCCGACGACGATGGCCTGCGCGGTGAACCACTCGCGGGCGTACCCGACCAGCTCGGCCCCGGTGAGCACGCGGGAGTCGCCCAGCGTGCCGTTCCACATGGCGATCGTCGGGTGGCCGAGGTCGGCGGCGATGCGGTCGGTGCGCCCGTCGTGCGGCGCCGAAGGGCGGGCGGAGGAAGGGCGTCCGGACGCCGAACGTCGCCTCCAGGAAGTCGCGGTTGCGGGTGATCTCCTCGGCCACCCCTGCGTCGTCCAGCGTGGTCAGGTCGGGATGGGACCAGGTGTGGTTGCCCAGGGCCACCTGGCCGGACTCCACGAGCGGGCGGAGGGTCGCCGCGTTCTCCTCCCACGAGCGGTAGCAGCCGTTCGGGAAGAAGGTGAGCCGGATGCCGGTGTCGACGGCGAGCGCGGCGAAGGCGGCGACCACCTCGCTGCTCGTGCCGTCGTCGATGGTCAGCGCGAGCCCGTCCCCCTCGCCGGGGAGCGCGGTGACCACGCCGGTGGGCGGCGGGAGCGGGCCGGCCGGCACCTCGACGGCGGCCTCGACCGGGTCGGGGCGCGGCGGGGCGGGCGGCGCGACGGGGTCGCCCTCCCCCGCGCGCGTGCCCGTGACCGCCCCCCGCCCGGTGGCGGCCACGGCGAGTCCTGCGGCGAGCCGTCAGCAGGAACCGGCGTCGCTCCATGCCGCGAGTGCAGCAGCGGCTCCCGGCGCGCCGGTGGAGGCACCGGGCGACGCGCCGCAGCCGTTCGGAGCGCAGCCGGAGGGTTGCACAGCGTGACGAGATGCGATCACCGGCCGTGCTGCTGCGATCACGGCGGGTCAGGCGGCCGGGACCAGCCCGGCCTCCTCGATCAGCCGCGCCTGCTCGCGGCACCAGGGCGACCAGGCGTCGCCCTCGGTCTCCTGCCGGCGGCGGAACGCCGCCCAGTCGAGCAGCTCCCACTCGCCGACCTCGGTCGGCTCGGGCGCGGGCGAGCCGGCGAACCGGCCGAGGTAGACCGGGCAGATCTCGTTCTCCACGACGCCCTGGAACTCGGCGCGGTACCGGTACCCGGGCACGGCAGGGCGCAGGTCGCGCACCTGCAGGCCCAGCTCGAACGCGGCACGGCGGGCGATCGCGGCGGCGTCGTCCTCGTCCGGACCGGGGTGGCCGCACACGGTGTTGGTCCACATGCCCGGGAAGGTCTGCTTGCCCGCGGCCCGGCGGGTGACCAGCAGCCGGCCGGCGTCGTCGAAGAGGTAGGCCGAGAAGGCGCGGTGCAGCGGCGTCTCCCCGTGGTGCACGAGCGGCTTGGGCATCGTGCCGATGGCCCGGCCGTCGTCGTCGACCAGGACGATCATCTCGGGAGAGGGGGAGGTCACCGGCCCATCGTCCCTGACCGGGGCGACACCCGCCCGTGCCGGTGCACCCGGTGCGCGCGGGGCCGGCGCGGGGCAGAGTCGGGGCATGGACAGCTTCCGCCGCGACGGCCTGACCTTCGACGTCCGCGACGCCGGCCCCGCCGACGGCGAGCCCGTCGTCCTGCTGCACGGCTTCCCGCAGGACTCCGCCGCCTGGGACCGCGTGGCCCCCGCGCTGCACCAGCACGGGCTGCGCACCCTGGCGCCGGACCAGCGCGGCTGCTCCCCCATGGCCCGGCCGAGGGTGCGAGCGCACTACGGGCTGCGGCAGACCGCCGGTGACGTGCTCGCCCTGCTCGACGCGGCCGGGCTGGAGAGCGCGCACGTGGTCGGGCACGACTGGGGCGCCGGCGTCGCCTGGGCGCTGGGCGCCTGGTACCCCGACCGGGTGCGGACCCTCACCGCTCTGTCGGTGCCGCACCCGGCGGCGATGTCGAAGGCGATGGTCACCAGCGACCAGGCGCTGCGCTCGCTCTACATGGCGGTGTTCCAGCTGCCGGTCGTGCCCGAGCAGCTGCTGCTCGCCGGCGACGGCGCGGTCCTGCGCCGGGTGCTGCGTCGCGGTGGCCTGGCCGACGACCTCGTCGACCACTACGTCCGCCGCATGCGGGAGCCGGGCGCGCTCTCCAGCGCGCTGGGCTGGTACCGGGCGCTGCCGTGGTCGGCGCGCGACCCGGTGGGCACGGTGCGGGTGCCCACGCTGCACGTGTGGAGCACCGGCGACCCCTTCCTCGGCCGGGCCGCCACCGAGGCGACCGCCCGCTACGTCGACGCCCCCTACCGGCTGGAGGTGCTCGACGGCGTGCCGCACTGGCTGCCCGAGCTGGCCGCCGACCGCGTCGCCGAGCTGGTGACCGCGCACGTCCGCGCCGCTCCCTGACCAGCGCGGGCAGGGGCGCCACGTCGTCGGCAGACTGACCGCATGACGGCGACGACGTCCCCGACCTCCCGGGCCCAGCGGCTCGACCGGCTGCCCTTCACCCGGGAGCACGGCCGGCTGGTGTTCGGCTCCGGCCTGGGCTGGGCCCTGGACGCGATGGACGTCGGCCTCATCTCGTTCGTGATGACGGCGCTCGCGGCCCAGTGGGCGCTCACCTCGACCGAGCTGTCCTGGATCGGCTCCATCGGCTTCGCCGGGATGGCGCTGGGCGCGACGCTGGGCGGGTTGCTGGCCGACCGCTTCGGCCGCCGCCAGGTGTTCGCGCTGACCCTGCTGGTCTTCGGCTTCGCCACCGGCGCGGCGGCGCTGTCGTGGTCGGTGGGCGCGCTGCTGGTGTTCCGCTTCCTCATCGGTCTGGGCCTGGGCGCCGAGCTGCCGGTCGCCTCCACGCTGGTCAGCGAGTTCGCGCCGGCGCGGGTGCGCGGCCGGGTCGTCGTGCTGCTCGAGGCGTTCTGGGCGGTGGGCTGGACGCTGGCGGCGCTGATCGGCTATTTCGTCGTCCCGCGCAGCGACGACGGCTGGCGGTGGGCGCTCGCGCTCGGCGCGCTGCCCGCGCTGTACGCCGTCGTGGTGCGCCGCGGGCTCCCGGAGTCGGTGCGCTTCCTGGAGCTGCGCGGGCGCACCGACGAGGCCGAGGCGACCGTGCGCCGCTTCGAGACGGCGGCCGGTGTCGCGCCGGCGCCCTCCCCCCAGGCCCCGCCGGCACCTCCGGCGCCCGGGCTGCGGGCGCTGTGGGCGCCGGGGACACGCGGGCGCACCGCCGCGCTGTGGACGGTCTGGTTCGGCATCAACTTCTCGTACTACGGCGCCTTCATCTGGCTGCCGACGCTGCTGTTCGAGGACGGCTTCTCGCTGGTCAAGTCCTTCCAGTACACGCTGATCATCACGCTGGCCCAGCTGCCCGGGTACGCGACGGCCGCCGTGCTCATCGAGAAGTGGGGCCGCCGCCCGACGCTGGCCACGTTCCTGGTCGGCTCGGCGCTGGGCGCGGTGCTGTTCGCCTCCGCGGACGGTGACACCACCGTCCTGCTCACCGGCATGGTGCTGTCGTTCTTCAACCTCGGCGCGTGGGGCGCCCTCTACGCCGTGACGCCGGAGATCTACCCGACCGCACTGCGGGCCACCGGCGCCGGCGCGGCCGCGGGCTTCGGCCGGCTGGCCTCGATCGCCGCTCCGCTGTGCGTGCCGCCCCTGGTCGACGCCGGCGGCACCGGCCTGGTGTTCGGCGTGTTCGCCGCCTTCTTCGCCCTCGCCGCGCTCGCCTCGCTGGCGCTGCCCGAGCGCCGCGGCCAGGCCCTCGAGCACGACCCCGCCGCCCCCGCCACGATCAGGTGACCTGATCGTCGAGCGTCCTCCCCCACCGCGCACCACGAGGGAGGACGCGCTGCGGGCAGGGAGGACGCCGCCCGCGCACCATCGGCAGCTCTGCAAAGAAACCTTTGCAAACATCTCTTTGCAATCTACCGTGGACGCGTGGCACCCACCCCGCCTCCTGAACCTGCGATCGACGTCCGTGACGTCCGGGCGCTGCGCGCGCTGGCCCACCCGCTGCGGATGAGCCTGCTCGCCGCGCTGCGCAGCGACGGGCCCTCCACCGCCAGCCGGCTGGCCGAGCGGCTCGGCGAGAGCAGCGGGGCGACCAGTTACCACCTCCGCCAGCTGGCCGGCTTCGGCTTCGTGGAGGAGGTCCCCGGCGAGGGCACCGGCCGCGAGCGGTGGTGGCGGGCGCTGCACCGCAGCACCCGCTGGAACAGCGAGGAGCTGCTGGCCGAGCCCGGCGGCCGGGAGGTCGTCGACGAGCTCACCGACCGGCTGGTCGCGCAGCAGCGACGGATGCTCGCCGCGTTCGCCGCCAACCGCGAGCAGGACGACGACGAGTGGCGCGCCACCGCCTCGCTCAACGACTGGGCGCTGCGCCTCTCCCCCGCCCGGGCCCGCGAGCTGGTCGGCGAGCTCAACGCCGTCGTCCAGCGCTGGCGCGACGAGCACGAGGAGCCCGGGCAGCCGCTGGTCCGCCTGCTGCTGGACCTCTTCCCCCTCGAGGAGCAGCCGCTGTGACCGCCGCCCTCACCGCGGACCGCGCCCGCCGGCGGTTCGTCGGCCTGACCGCGCTGCGCTGGCTGCCGGTCGGCATCGTCGTGCCGGTCTCGGTGCTGCTGGCCACCGCGCGGGGGCTCTCCCCCGCCGACATCGGGCTGTGCGTGGCGCTCTACGGCGCGGTGACCCTCGTGCTCGAGCTGCCCACCGGCGGGTTCGCCGACGCCCTGGGCCACCGCGCGGTGCTCACCTCCGCCGGGGTCTTCACCACGGCGGGGCTGCTCACCATGGCCGTCGCGGACTCGGTGCCCGCCTTCGCGCTCGCCTGGTCCCTGCAGGGCGTCGCCCGCGCCCTGGACTCCGGGCCGCTCGAGGCCTGGTACGTGGACGCCGTCCGCGGCGGGGACCCAGGCGCCGACGTGTCCCGCGGCCTGGCGCAGGCCGGCGCGGCCGACGCCGGCGGCCTGACCGCGGGCGCGGTGCTGGGCGGCACCCTGCCGCTGCTCCTCGACCGCGGCGGCGCGGCCGCCCTCGCGGCGCCACTCGTGCTGGCCGCCGCCCTCGCGCTGGTGCACGTCACCGCCGTCCTCGTGCTGGTGGTGCCGGTCCGGCGCCCTCCGGCGTCCGGGCGGCCCGCACTGCGCGCCGGGATGCGGGAGGTGCCGCTCGTCGTCGGGACGGCGGTGCGCGGGGTCCTGCGCGACCGGCTGCTCCGCCTGCTGCTGGGCGTCGCGTTCCTCGTCGGGGTGGTGCTCACCTCCCTCGAGCTGCTCGGCCCGCTGCACTTCGCCGACCTCGCCGGTTCCCCCGAGCGCGGCTCGGCCGTCTTCGGCGTGGTCACCGCGGTCTCCTTCGGCGCCGCCGCGCTCGGCGCGCTGCTCGCCCCGGCGCTGGGGCGGGCGGCCCGCGGCTCGGTCGTGGCCGTCAGCGCCGGCACCTCGGTGCTGGCAGCGGGGGCCGTCGCGGCGGTGGCCGGCGCGCCCGGTGTCGCGCCCGCCGCCGTCGCCTACGCGCTGTTCTACCTGCTCAACGCCGCCGCCTGGCCCGCGCGCAAGCAGCTGCTGCACGACCGGACGGACTCGGGCCGGCGTTCGACCACCGTCTCGGTGTCGTCGCTGGCGCTGATGCTCGGCGGCGTGCTCGGCAGCCTGGTCGTGCCGCGGCTGGCCGACGCGACGAGCCTGGCCACCGGGCTGCTCGCCGGCACCGGCGCGATGCTGCTGGTGGCGGTCGTCTCCCTCGGCCTGCGGCCCGAGGACCCTGGTCCGGGCGCACCCGGCGGTGGACAGTCCCGGCATGACCCTCGACCCCGTCGTCACCAACCCGCAGCACTACCGCGTGGTCTTCGAGAACGAGCGCGTGCGGGTGCTGGAGTACACCGACGCGCCGGGTGACCGCACCACCCCGCACGAGCACCCGGACAGCGTGATGGTCACGCTCAGCTCGTTCCGCCGGCGGCTGCACGCGGGCGGGGAGCACCGGGACGTCGAGCTGACCGCCGGCCGCGCCGGGTGGCTGCCCGCGCAGCGGCACGCCGGGGAGAACACCGGCGACACCGCCTCCCACGCCCTCTTCGTCGAGCTCAAGGAGGGCCGGTCGGCGGACCCGGACGGCGGGCACCTGGGCCCGGAGTGAGCCGGGACGCCGGTTGGCACCGGGCCGCCCGGGTAGCGGCAGGTCATGGCTGAGCTCTCCCCCGGACACCTGCAGGGCGCCACGGTCGCGGTCACCGGCGCGAGCGGCAACGTGGGGACGGCGCTGCTGCGGCTGCTCACCGCGCCGGGCAGCGGCGTCGCGGAGGTGCGCGGGCTGGCCCGCCGGACGCCGCCGGCCGTCGCGCCCTACGACAGCGTGCGGTGGTTCTCCGCCGACCTGGGCGACGCGGGCAGCGACGACGTCCTGACCGAGTTCGTCGACGGCGCCGACGTGGTGGTGCACCTCGCCTGGGCGCTGCAGCCCGGCCGGCAGCCCGACCGGCTGCACCGGGTGAACGTCGACGGCTCGTGGCGGGTGGCCCGGGCGGCCGCCGCCGCGGGGGTGCCGCACGTCCTGCACATGTCCTCCATCGGCGCCTACGCCGCGGGGGCCGTCGGCCGGCAGGTGGGCGAGGACTGGCCGACCACCGGCATCCCGAGTGCCCAGTACAGCCGGGACAAGGTCGAGGCCGAACGCGTCGTGCGCCAGGTCCTCGCGCACCGGACGTCGACCGTGCTGTCGATCGCGCGGCCGACCCTGGTCCTCCAGCCCGAGGCGGGCAGCGAGATCGGCCGCTACTTCCTGGGCCCGCTGCTCTTCGCCGCCGCCCGGCACGTCCCCGGCGCGCTCGCCCGGCTCCTGCCGCTGCCGCTGCCGGACCTGGCGCTGTCCTTCGTGCACGCCGACGACGTCGCCGACGCGCTGGTCCGCATCGTCGACCGGCGGGCGCCCGGCCCCTTCAACATCGCCGCCGACCCGCTGCTGGACGCCGCCGGGATCGCCGAGGCCTTGGGCAGCCGCCGGGTCCCGGTGCCCGCCATGGCGGTGCGCGTCCCCCTGCAGGTCGCGTTCGCGGCGCACCTGGTGCCCACGGAACCCGGGTGGCTGGACCTGGGCACGTCCCTGCCGGCCATGGACACCACGCGCGCCCGCACGCAGCTGGGCTGGGCACCCGCGCACCGCAGCGACGACGTGCTGCGCTCGTTCGTCGCCGCGCTGGCCGCCGGCACCGGCGGACCGGGCGCGCTGCTCCGGCCGGCGAACGGCCCCGAACTCGATCCCGCGGGCGCACCCGGCCCCGGCTGAACCGCTACTGGTCGCCGGTGCGGGTCGTCCACGCCGCGACCGGGCGGCCGGTCGCGGCGAACACGTCGGCGGCCCGTTCGGGGCGCAGCGCCACGAACAGCCCCTCGGCCTCGGCGAGCGTCGTCGCCGGGTCGTCCTCGGCGACCAGCCGGGCGGTGGCGACGGTGCGCCGCCCCTCGGTCGCGCCCATCTCCGCCTTGGCGACCACCGGCACGCCCAGCGGCACCGGCCGCCGGTAGGTGACGGTGAGCGTCGCGGTGAGCCCGCCGCGCCCCGCCGCGCGCACGGCGCGCGCCAGCACGTGGTCCAGGACGGTGGCGACGACGCCGCCGTGCACCAGCCCGGGCGGGCCCTCGTGGGCCTTGCCGAAGGTGACCCGGCCGACCGACCGACCGTCGGGCGAGTCGCTGGCGTGCACCGGCGGCGCCACCGGGTTGCCGGGCCCGTAGACCGGGCTGAACCAGCGCTCGCCGGTCTCCGGGTCGTCCACGGTGGCGATCTCGTGCAGGTCGCGGCGGTCGGCGTTGAGCCGCTCGGCGAGGGCCCGCACCGCCGTCGCGACGTCGTCGAGCTCGGCCATCGGCACCTCGGTGCGGACGGCGGCGTCGACCAGCTCCCGCAGCGCGTCCCCGAGCCCGCCGACGACCGCGCGCCGCGCCTCCCGGTCCTCAGCCACGTGGCATGCCGGCCTCGCGCAGCAGCCCGCCGCCGATGATCACGCGCTGCACCTCGCTGGTGCCCTCGTAGAGGCGGAACAGGCGGGCGTCGCGGTAGAACCGCTCGACCGGGGTGGAGCGCAGGTACCCCATGCCGCCGTGGATCTGGACGGCGTTGTCGGTGGCCCGGGCGACCATCTCGGTGCAGTAGAGCTTGGCCGACGAGGGGCCGATGGACATGTCCTCGCCGCTGTCGTAGCGGGCCGCGACCTCGCGGACCATGCTGCGGCCGGCGAGCAGCTCGGCGTGCATGTCGGCCAGCATGGCCTGCACCAGCTGGAACCGGCCGATCGGCGCGCCGCCCTGCTTGGCGGTGGCGGCGTAGGCGACCGACTCGTCGAGCACCCGCTGGGCCATGCCGACGCAGAGCGCGGCGATGTGCAGCCGGCCGCGGGAGAGCACGGTGAGCGCCTTGGCGTAGCCGCGGCCCTCCTCGCCGATCAGCGCCTCGGCGGGCACCCGCACGTCGTCGAAGAACACCTCGGCGGTCCAGGCTCCCGACTGGCCCATCTTCTTGTCCTTCGGGCCCACGGTGACGCCGGGCGTCGAGGTCTCGACGGCGAAGCTCGAGATGCCCCGGCCGCCCTTCTCCTCGGGGTTGGTGCGGGCGAAGACCATGAACAGGTCGGCCAGCGGGGCGTTGGTGATGTAGCGCTTGCTGCCGTTGATGACCCAGCTGTCGCCGTCGCGGCGGGCGGAGGTGCGCAGCCCGGCGGGGTCCGAGCCGGCCTCGGCCTCGGTGAGCGCGAACGAGCCGATCAGCTCGCCGGCAGCCAGCCCCGGGCAGGTACTTCTTCTTCTGCTCGTCGCTGCCGAACTTGGCGATCACCTGGCCGGCGATGCCGTTGTTGGTGCCGAACAGCGAGCGGAAGGCCGGCGTCGTGTAGCCGAACTCCATGGCCAGCGCGACGTCCTCGACCATCCCGACGCCCAGGCCGCCGTACTCCTCGGGGAGGGCGTAGCCGAACAGCCCCATCTCGGCGATCTGGGCGCGGAGCTCGTCGGGGATCCGGTCCTCCTCCTCGATGCGCTCCTCGAGCGGGATGACCTCCTCGCGCACCAGCTGGCGAACGGCGTCCCTGACCTGGCGGAAGTCCTCGGCGTCCATGACGCCATGGTGACGCGTGCCGCACCTCGTCGTCGCGCCGGGTCCGTCCGCGAGTTCTGCGAACTCGTGGCGATCAGCCCGCGATGACCACGAGTTCGTAGAACTCGGGCCACCTGTGGACGACGTCGACGAGCTGGCGCCTCCGTTCGGCACGCTGCCCGCATGCCCACGCCGCCGGTCCCGCCGCGTGTCCCCGGCCCGCTGGACCGGCGGGGCGCCCGCGAGGCCGGGATCACCGACTGGCAGCTGCGGCACGCCGGCGTCCGCCGCTCGTCGCGGGACACCTACCTGCCGGCCGTCGCCGACGAGCTGGCGCAGATCCAGGCCGTGCTCCTGGGCGCTCCCGACGGCGCGGTGATCAGCCATCTCACCGCGGCGTCGCTCTGGGGCCTCGAGGTGCCGCTCGTCCCGCGGGACCAGCCCGTCCACGTCACCGTTCCGCGCAACGTCCGGCGACGTCACCGCCGCGACCGCCGCCTGCACTTCTCGGACGTGCCGGCTCCGGAAACCCGGCGTCGCCACGGGATCGTGGTCACCTCCCCGAGCCGCACCTGGATCGACCTGGCGGCCACGGTGCCGCCGGCGTCCCTGCTGGCCGTGACCGACCAGATGCTGGCCCGGGGCTTCCCCGAGGACGAGTTCCCTGCGATCGTCGCGCGCTCCGCGGGACGGCGGGGCGTCGCCACGGCCCGGCAGGTCCTCCCGTGCGCCGACCGGCTGGCCGGGTCCCCGATGGAGTCGGTGCTGCGGTGGCTGCTGCACGTCGCCGGGCTGCCGCGACCGGTGCTGCAGCACGTCGTCCGCGCAGGGGGCCGTTTCCTCGGGATGGTGGACCTGGCCTGGCCGGAGCACCGCGTGCTGGTCGAGTTCGACGGCGATGTGCACCGCGAGCGCCGGGTCTTCGTCGAGGACCTCCGGCGGCAGAACGGTCTCGTGCTGGCCGGGTGGACGGTCCTGCGGTTCACGTCCGCCGACGTGCGGGGCCGCCCGGAGCAGGTGGTCGCCGCGATCCGGGCCGCGCTCACCGCCGGGCGACCCCGGTGACCGGCGAGTCATGCGAACTCGTGGCCGTCAGCCCGCGATGACCACGAGTTCGCATGACTCGCGCAGTCCCGGGGTGGATCAGGCGAGCGCGTCCAGGCGGGCCATGTCCTCGGCGGAGAGGCGGACGCCGGCGGCGCCCAGGTTCTCCGTGAGGTGGTCGACGGACTTGGTGCCGGGGATCGGCAGGATGACCGGCGACTTCTGGAGCAGCCAGGCCAGCGCGACCTGGGACGGCGTGGCGTCCAGCTCGCGGGCGATGTCGGCCACCGGGCTCTCGGGCGAGGCCAGGTCACCGGTCGCGATCGGGAACCACGGGATGAAGGCGATGCCCTCGGCCGTGGCGTAGTCGAGCACGTCCTGGCTCTGCCGGTTGGTGAGGTTGTAGAGGTTCTGGACGCTGACGATCTCGGTGATCTCGCGGGCCGCCTCCAGCTCCTCCACCGACACCTCGGAGACGCCGATGTGGCGGACCTTGCCCTCGGCCTTGAGCTCGGCGAAGGCACCGAGCTGGTCGGCCAGCGGCACCTCGGCGTCGATGCGGTGCAGCTGGATCAGGTCGATGCGGTCCACCTTGAGGTGCCGCAGGGAGAGCTCGACCTGCTGCTTGAGGTAGGCGGGGCGGCCGACCGGCGTCCAGATGCCGGGGCCCTGCCGGGTGAGGCCGGCCTTGGTGGCGATGACCAGGTTCTCGCCGTACGGGTGCAGCGCCTCGGCGATGATCTGCTCGCTGACCTCGGGTCCGTAGGAGTCGGCGGTGTCGATGAAGTCGACCCCCTGCTCGACGGCGGCCTGGACGACGCGGACGGCGGCGGCGCGGTCGGCCGGCTCGCCCCAGACGCCCGGACCGGGCAGCTGCATGGCGCCGTAGCCGAGGCGGTGCACGGGGAGGTCCCCGCCGATGGTGAACGTGTCGCTGAGTTCTGCAGTGGTCATGTCATCGGCCAGCACCGCCGGGCGGGCGGGTGTTCCCGGCGGCGTGTTCGATGGCCGGGTGGGAGAGATCATCGGCGGGCGGGTGGGGCAGATCATCGGCGGGCGGGTGGGGCAGATCATCGTGCTGCGGCACGGCCAGACCGACTGGAGCCGGAACGGGCAGCACACGGGGCTCACCGACCTGCCGCTCCTGACCGAGGGCGAGGAGCAGGCGCGGGCGCTGCGCGCCGGCCTCGGGTCGCGCCGGTTCGCCGCGGTGTGGACCAGCCCGCTGCAGCGGGCCGCCCGCACCGCCGAGCTGGCCGGCCTGCACGTCACGGGCACCGATCCGGACCTGGTGGAGCTCGACTACGGCGGCTACGAGGGCCGGACGACGGCGGAGATCAGCACCGACCTGGGTCGCACCTGGTCGATCTGGACCGACGGGACCGTGCCGGGCGAGACCCCCGGCGAGACGCTGGCGCAGGTCGCGGTGCGGGTGGACCGCGTGCTCGACCGGGCCCGCGCCCGGCTCGGGGACGGCGACGTCGCCCTGGTCGCCCACGGGCACGTGCTGCGGATCCTCACGGCCCGCTGGCTCGGCCTGGCGCCGGATGCGGGGGCGCTGTTCGCGCTGCCGCCGGCGGCCTACGGCGTGCTCGGGCACGAGCACGACCGGCCGGCGCTCACCGGGTGGGGCCTGCGCTGAGGGCAGAAATGGCCATTTCTGCCCCTACCGGGAGCGGGTGATCCCCACCGGCTGAAAGCGGCCGGACTGCTCCTCCGCGGGCTGCTCGCGCCGGACCGGGCGGCCGAACAGCCAGCCCTGACCGAGGTCCGCGCCCAGCGCGGTGACCGCTTCGGCGAGCTCCTCGCTCTCCACGCCCTCGGCGACGACGGTCGCGCCGAGCTCGTGGGCGAGGTCGATGACCGCCGTCAGGACCGTGCGCGCGCCGTCGTCCGGCAAGGCCTGCACCAGGCCCTTGCCCAGCTTGACCACCTCGGGGCGGACGGCGGCCAGCAGCGACAGGCTCGACCAGCCGGCGCCGACGTCGTCCAGGGCGACCCGCCAGCCCAGGGAGCGGTAGTGCTCCAGCACCGAGACGAGGTGCCCGCGGTCGGCGATCGCGTAGGACTCGACGACCTCGAAGACCAGCTGTTCGGGAGCCAGACCCGAGGCGTGCGCCACCTGCTCGGTGGAGGCCAGGCAGACCTGCCGGCCGGTAGATCGAGGACGGAGCGGAGTTGACGAACAGGTCGTGGTCCCCCAGCCAGGGCACCGCCCCGGCGATGGCCGACTCGCGGCCGATCCGGTCGAGGCGGTCCAGCCAGCCGGCGGACTCGGCGACGAAGAAGAGGTCGCCGCCGCCCACCTCGCGACCGTCGACGAGGCCGCGCAGCAGCGCCTCGTGCGCGACCACCGTGCGGTCGGCCAGCCGGACGATCGGCTGGTAGGCCGACCAGAGCTCGGCCTCGGCCAGGACGCCGACCTCGACGGTCACGCCCCGCCGGGCCAGCTCGACGGCGAGGCTGGGGGCGGTGAGCAGGCGGGCGGTGCGGGCCGCGCCACCGGCCGGCGGGTCGGTGGCGACGCGGAGAGCGTCGAGCTCGGCGGCGGTCAGCTCGCGGGCCAGCCGCTGGAAGAGCCGCTCGGTGCCCCGACCACCGCGGGGATCGACCACCTCGACCAGCCGGGGCGCGGTGGCCACCTCGAGGCCGAGCGAGCGCGCGGTCCGCGCCACGGTCGGCAGCACGTGCCCGACAGCGGTCGCGAACAGCACCCGCGACGCGGCACCGGGCACCTCCCAGTGCGCGCGGCAGCTGCAGGCGCCGGCGCAGTTCGTCCCCACGCCAGCAGGATGGCCCACCCCGGGCGGCGGTGCTGGAGGCGCGCGCGAACCCACGTCATGGCCCCACCGGGTGCGTCACAGCCGACTCACAGGCGAACTTGTCGCAGTTTCGAGACTTGAGTCCCTAAGGTTAGGGTCATGTCCGTTCTCTCCGCCTCCGAACAACGACCCAGCCGCGGCGGCCGCCCGCGTGATCCCAGCCGGGACGGGGTCATCCGGGCAGCGATCCTCCGGTTGCTGGCCGACGTCGGTTACGGCGCGCTCACCATGGACGCCGTGGCCGCGAAGGCCGGGGTCGGCAAGGCGACGATCTACCGCCGGTGGCGCACCAAGGAGGAGCTGGTCGTCGACACCGTCTCCGACCTGAACGCCGCGCAGGCCGCGGAGACCGAGGCCAAGATCGACACCGGCTCGCTCATCGGCGACCTGCACGTCCTGCTCCGCTCGATGGCGAAGCTGGTCACCAGCCCCGCCGGCGCGGCCACCCAGGCAATGCTCTCCTCCATGCAGCACCACCCGGAGCTGGCCGAGGCCTTCCGCGACGGCCCGGTCGCCATCTGGCGCCAGACCTTCGACGAGATGTGGTCCCGCGCCGAGGCTCGGGGCGAGACCGACCCCGGTTTCGCCGGCTCCCTGGTCGCCGAGGCGATCGGCGCCCCCGTCATCCAGCGCTGGCTGGTCAACGGCGAGCCGGTCAACGAGGAGTTCGCCGACGCGGTCGTCGAGAACATCGCCGTCCCGCTGCTGCGGGCGCACGGCGCGCGGATCTGAGGCGGCGCGCCCGGCCGGCTACCAGCCGAACGTGCCGGGCGCGCCCTTGAAGGGGCCGACCACCTCGTCGGTGATCCACCCCCCGTAGTACTCCCCCGGCTGCGGCCGGACGAGCTCGCCGTCCACGGTGGCCCGGTCCACCCGCGCCGGGTAGAACGCGACGGCGCAGGCGAGGTGCTCAAAGCCTGCGGTGGGCTGCTCGTAGGACCAGCCCACCGCGGCGACGCGGCGGCCGTCGACGACGGCGTCCCAGTACGTCGCCGCGCCCTTCCACTCGCACCACGACCCGCCCGCGGCGCGCTCGAGCACGCCGGGGACGACGTCGTCCCGGGGCACGTAGTAGGTCGGCGGGTGGCTGGTCTCGCACACGCGGATCGCCCGCCGGGTGTCGGCGATCGTCCGCCCGCCCAGCTCGACGACGACGTGCCGGCCCACCACCTCGGCCGAGGGCGGCCGCGGGTAGTCCCAGACGGACTCCTGCCCGGGGCCGACGGGATCCCGGCGGACCACGGGCTCAGCCCTTGCGGTGCCGGACCCGCTGGACGACCACGAAGGTGACGAACAGGCCTACGGCGCCGGCGGCGGCCATGCCCGCGGGCGTCTGCAGCCAGCGCACGACGGCGTCCTGCCCCTTGGCGCGCAGGCGCGTCGGGCTCGTCCGGTAGGTCAGCTGGTCCAGCGTGGCGGCCAGCGACTCGCGGGCGGCGTCGATCTCCAGCTGGATCTGTCGAGGGTCGCGAGGCACCCCGACAGCCTGCCAGACCTGCGCCGACCCGGCCCATCCACCGTGTCGCCCGTCATCCGGGAGGGGTGCTCCTAGACTCCGTGCCCACGCGGGAGTGGTGTAACGGCAGCCACGCCAGACTTAGGATCTGGTGCCTTCGGGCGTGCGGGTTCGACTCCCGCCTCCCGCACGTCGGACGCTCAGACGCCGCGGTCGGGCGCGCCCATGTCGCCGGTCGCGGGCACGCCGTCGGCGAGCCCGTAGCGCAGCAGCACGGCCCCCGTCGTCCCGGCAGCGGGCGGCTCCAGCAGCGTGAGGTTCGTGGGCACCGCGCCGCCGCCGAACACCTGCTTGCCGACGCCGAGCACGATCGGGTGCACCCACAGGTCGAGCCGGTCGAACAGCTTCTCCCGCAGGAGGGTCTGCACGAGGTCCAGGCTGCCGACGACGGTCACCTGCTCGTGCCGGTCGCGGAGCTCGCGCACCGCGGCGGGCAGGTCGGGGGCCAGCTGCGAGGACCCGGCCCAGGTCAGGTCGGGGCGGCCGCGCGAGGCCACGTACTTCGGGATCCCGTTGAACAGCGCGGCCATCTCGCCGTCCTCACCACCGGACTGGTGCGGCCAGTAGGAGGCGAAGATGTCGTAGGTGCGCCGGCCCAGCAGCAGCGCGTCGGTGCCCTCGTAGGCGGCACCAATCTGCGCGCCGGACACCTCGTCGAGCAGTGGCGCCTGCCAGCCGCCGAACGGGAAACCCTCGGGGTCCTCGTCCGGGCCACCGGGCGCCTGCCCGACCAGGTCGAGGGTGGCGAACAGCTCGATGTGGATCTGCCCCATGGCGTGCTCCCGTGCGGTCGGTCGTCCCGTCCCCGGGTAGACGCCGCGACGCCGCACGACTCATCGCCGTGCGATCGTCGGACGCAGCGCCCCCTAGGCTCGGCTCCCGATGATCACCGACGTCCTGCTGGACCACGCGGCGCTGGTGCCGGTGGCGCTGTTCCTCGCCGTGCTCGGCTGCGGCGCCGTCGGCTATGCCGCACTCCGCCGCGGAGCCGCCGGCGCGCGCGTGCTGCGGGCCCTGACCGCCCTGTCGCTGCTCGCCGTCCTCGCGCTCACGCTGACGCCGTCGGGCAAGGGCGCCTCGGGCGGCGGCTGCACCGTCCAGTTCGCGCTGCCCGCCCTGGGCCGGGTGGAGCTGCTGGCCAACGTGGCGCTGCTGCTGCCGGCGGCCGTCTTCGCCGCGCTGGCCACCCGCCGCCCGTGGGCCGTGCTGGCCGCGGGCGCCGGGCTCTCCGCCCTCGTCGAGACCGCCCAGTCGGCGCTGCCGGCGATCGGCCGGGCCTGCGACACCAACGACTGGGCCATGAACACCCTCGGGCTCTCCGTCGGCGTGCTGCTGGCCCGCGGGGTGCTCGCGCTGGCCGACCGGGCCGATCGGGACGCCGAACCGCGGGTGCCCACTCACCCCTGGGGGTGAGGCCCGCCGGAGCGCGCTCGCGCCAGAGCCCCTGGGCGCCGAACTCCGGGGTATGAGCAACGCCATCCTCGCCGCCGGACGCCACCGCGCCCCGGAGGGCCCGGTCGCCCTCGAGACGATCGCCTCGCTGGCCGACGTCGACCGGGCCGGCCGGCACGCCGCCCCGGAGGGCGACCACCCGATCTACGACGCCCTGCGCGACGAGCTCGCCGCGGTGGACTGGTTCAGCCTCGGCTGACCAGCACCTCCGCGATGACCGGCACCAGCGCGGCGAACGCCTGACCGCGGTGGCTGCGCGCGTCCTTCTCCCCCGGTGACAGCTCCGCCGAGGTGACCTCCAGCCCCTCGGGCACGAACACCGGGTCGTAGCCGAACCCGTTGCCGCCGCGCTTCTCGCGGATCACCGACCCGCGCCACTCCCGCTCCAGCACCCGCTCGGCGCCGCCGGGCAGGACCAGCGCCGCCGCGCACACGAACGCCGCGCCCCGCCGGTCGTCGGGGACGTCGGCCAGCTGCGCGAGCAGCAGCGCGGTGTTGGCCTCGTCGTCCCCGTGCCGGCCGGCCCAGCGCGCCGAGAGGATGCCCGGCATCCCGTTGAGCGCGTCCACGGTCAGCCCCGAGTCGTCGGCGACCGCCGGCAGCCCCGTGTAGCGCACCGCCTCCCGCGCCTTGAGCAGGGCGTTCTCGGTGAACGTCGCCCCGGTCTCCGGCGCCTCCGGGTACTCCTCGACGTCGGCGAGCCCCACGACCTCCACACCGGGGACGGCGGAGACAAGCAGCCGCTGCAGCTCGGCGAGCTTGCCCGCGTTGCGGGTGGCCAGCAGGAGCCGGGTACTCATCGCGCGAGCGCGTCGGCCTGCAGCCGGGTCAGGTCGGCGCACCCCGCCACGGCGAGGTCCAGCAGCGCGTCGAGGGTGGCCCGGTCGAACACGGCGCCCTCGGCGGTGCCCTGCACCTCGACGAAGCCGCCGTCGGCGGTGCAGACCACGTTCATGTCGGTGCCGGCGCGGACGTCCTCCTCGTAGGCGAGGTCCAGCCGCGGCTCCCCGTCGATGACGCCGACGCTGACCGCCGCGACCGACTGCACGAGCGGCTGCGGCGTGGCCAGCTTCCCGCGCTCGCCGAGCCAGGAGACGGCGTCGGCGAGGGCGACGTAGGCGCCGGTGATGGCCGCGGTCCGGGTGCCGCCGTCGGCCTGCAGGACGTCGCAGTCGATGGCGATGCTGTTCTCGCCCAATGCGCCCAGGTCGATCGAGGCGCGCAGCGAGCGGCCGATGAGCCGGCTGATCTCGTGGGTCCGCCCGCCGATCTTGCCGCGGACCGACTCGCGGTCGTTCCGGGTGTGGGTGGCGCGCGGCAGCATCGAGTACTCGGCGGTGACCCAGCCCAGGCCCGAGCCCTTGCGCCAGCGCGGCACGCCCTCGGTGACGCTGGCCGCGCACAGCACGCGGGTGCGGCCGAACTCCACCAGCACCGAACCCTCGGCGTGGTCGAGCCAGTTGCGGGTGATGGTCACCGGGCGGAGCTGGTCGGCCGCGCGGCCGTCGGCACGGGCGGCGGAAGAGGGCGCACTCACGGGAGTCGACAGTAGTGCGCACCCGTCACACCTCCGAGGTGGCGGGCCGCGACGGTGATCACCGGTGCCTTATCGTCCGCCGCGACCACGCCCGCCCGGGCGTCTGACCAGCGAGGATGCATGTGAGCACCGAGTTCGCCGCCCCTGCCACCCCGGCCGACCCCGACGCCCGGGACGGGGGCCGGCGGACCGAGATCCTCGCGGCGTTCCTGCTCGGCCTGGCCGCCGTGGCGACGGCGTGGAGCGCGTACTGGTCGGCCATCTACGGCGGCAACGCCATCCAGGGGTACGCGCAGTCGAACACGCTCACCAGCCAGGCCGCCGACGTCTACGGCGACGCCACCGGCCAGTACAACTTCGACCGCACCCTCTTCCTCCAGTACGCCGAGCTGCGGATCACCGGGCAGGAGGAGGCCGCCGACGTCCTGCGCGAGTCGTTCTTCTCCGACTCCCTGGCCGAGACCGTCGACTGGTACGACACCACGGGCGACGAGGTCACCGACCCGTTCGACGCCGACGCCGGCTCCCCCTACTCCCTCGCCGAGTGGGCCCAGGGCAACGCGCTGTCCGAGGAGGCCGACGCCGCCTACCAGGAGGCGGTGGCCGCGGACGACAAGGGCGACCGCTTCGACCTGGCCACGGTGTTCCTCGCCCTGTCGCTGTTCTTCGGCGGTATCGCGACGGTCTTCCGCCGCTACCTGCCCCAGGTCGCCACCCTGGCGATCGGCGGTGCCGGGCTGCTGATCGGCGGCGGCGCCGTGCTCTGGGCACACCTGGGCTGACGGCACCCGCACGGACGACCCGGCGACCGGTTCCGGGCGTCCGTTCCGGCGCGCGATCGCGCGGCGCCTGCGCGCGGCGACGAGCAGGATGCCCTCCATGAGATCTGAGCTGCGAGCCGTCCGGACCGGGGGCGTGCCGGTCGTGGTGGACCTGACCGACGAGTGCGCCGAGTTCGTGCGCCAGGAGGTCGACGGGCTGCTGCACGTCTTCGTCCCGCACGCCACCGCCGGCATCGCGCTCATCGAGACCGGCGCCGGGAGCGACGACGACCTGCTGGCCCAGCTCGACGAGCTGCTCCCCCGGGACGACCGCTGGCGGCACCGGCACGGCAGCCCGGGTCACGGCCGCGACCACGTGCTGCCGGCGTTCGTGCCGCCGCACGCCGTCGTCCCGGTGCTGGAGGGGCGCATGCAGCTGGGCACCTGGCAGCGCATCTGCCTGGTCGACACCAACACCGACAACCACCAGCGGCACGTCCGCTTCTCGTTCCTGGCCGGCTGAGGCCGGCTGAGGCCCGGGGCCGGATCCCGCGGACGGCGCGCGGACCCGGTGCAGCGGCGTCGGCAGGACACGGCAGGATGCCGGGCATGACCGACAGCAGCACCGACACGGCACCCGTCCGCCTCACCCCCGGCGAGCCCGCCCCGGAGTTCACGCTGCCCGACGCCGAGGGCAACCCGGTGTCCCTGTCGTCCTACCGCGGCCGGCGGGTCATCGTGTACTGCTACCCCGCGGCGCTGACCCCGGGCTGCACCACCCAGGCCGTCGACTTCACCGCTGCGGCCGGCGACCTCGCCGAGGCCGGGCTGGACATCATCGGCATCTCCCCCGACCCGGTCGAGAAGCTGATGAGGTTCCGGGAGAAGGAGAACCTCTCCATCACCCTGGTCTCCGACGAGGACAAGCAGGTGCTCACCGCCTACGGCGCGTTCGGGCCGAAGAAGCTGTACGGCAAGCAGGTCGTCGGGGTGATCCGTTCGACGTTCGTCATCGACGCCGAGGGCCGGGTCGAGAAGGCGTCCTACAACGTCAAGGCCACCGGCCACGTCGCCAAGCTGCGCCGCGACCTCGGCATCGACTGAGGCTCACGCGCGCCACTCCCCCGGGCGCGGCTGGCAGTCGGGCTCGCACGACCAGGCGTGGTCCCACGGGAAGACGCCGCCGGGCAGCGCCCAGGTCAGCTGGTAGGCCGGCACGGAGAACTCGTCGGGGCGCTGGTAGAACCGGTTGGCGGAGAACAGCACCTCGCCGGGGTTGGGCAGCTCCTCGACCGTCAGCACCGGCACGCCGTCGTCGTCACGGATCACCTCCCCGGCCACCAGGTCCCGCCCGTCCAGGACCAGGTCCCCCACCCGGTTGAGCAGCCCGCACGCAGTCGCGTAGCCGACCCCGACGACGGCGAGCTCGGGGTGGCCGAGTCCGAAGAGGCCGACGGTGTAGGCGAAGGACGTGCCCTCGTCCTCGTCGGCGGCGACGTACTGCACGGCCCAGCCGTGCCGCCGGATCAGCTGGGCGAGGTGGGCGTCCTCCTGGTCGAGCCAGGCGATGGTCTGCGCGTCGGGTGTCATGCCGGAAACCCTCACGCCCGGGGCCACCCGCGGGGCCGTCCGGACGCGATCTGTGGAGGGGCCGGGCCGGTGTGGACCGGGTGGGCCGAACTGTCAGCCCTCCGTGCCTCCGGCCTCCCGCGCCCGCTTGCGGCGCTTGCCCTCGTGCATGGCCTGCACCCGCGCGACCGGGATGGTGTGCCCCTCGGCCACGAGGTCGGCGGGCAGCGACTGCGGAGCCGGCAGGGCGTCGGCCCACGGATCGGCGTCGCCGAGAAGGCCCGGCGCCGTCGTCACCGTGAAGTCCGCCGGGCGGACCTCGTCGAGGTCGTCCCACGCCACCGGGAAGGAGACCGGCAGCCCCGGCCGGATCCGCGGGCTGTACGCGGCGACGATCGTGCCCTGGCCCGAGCGGGTCGAGTCCACGAAGACCCGGCCGCCGCGGTCCTCCTTCAGGTAGGCGGTGGTCGCGGCCTCCGGGTCCAGCGCGGCGGTCCGCGCGGCGAGCGCCCGCGTGGCGGCCGCGACGTCCTCGAACGACGAGCCGCTCACCGGGACGACGACGTGCACCCCCTTCGAGCCGCTCGTCTTCACCGCGCCGTCCAGCCCGGCGTCCTCCAGCGCGCGGCGGACCAGCCGGGCCGCACCTACCACGGCGCCGAAGTCCGCGCCCTCGGGCGGGTCGAGGTCGAGCACCAGCCCGGTCGGCTCCGGCTCGTCGACGCGCAGGAACGGGACGTGGAACTCGACGGCCCGCTGGTTGCCCAGCCAGACGAGGGTGCGGCGGTCGTCGCAGAGCACCTGGTGCACCTCGCGGTGCGCGCTGCCCGCCCACACCGGGACGGTGCGCACCCACTCCGGGGCGCCCTTGCTGACGTTGCGCTGCATGAACGGGGCCTGGCCGGGGCGCACCCGCATGACCGACAGCGGCCGGCCGGCGAGGCCCGGCAGCATCCGGTCCGCGACCGCGGCCAGGTACGTCACGAGGTCGCCCTTGGTGACGTCGAGCCCGTCGCCGAGGGGTGCGTCCAGGCTGCTCAGCGGGACGCCGTCCAGCTCCTCCGCGCCGGTCATCCCGCCTTCCTACCTCACCGCAGCGCGTCCTACCTCACCGTGCACCGTGAGGGAGGAAGCGCTGGGATCAGGTTCCCTGATCCCAGCGCGGGGCCGTTCAGATGTCGTAGACGCCGAGGGGCTGCACGAGCTCGGTCTCGGAGAAGACCGCGCTCGCGGCGGCGAGCTGGGCGATCCGGTCCACCCACGCGGGGATGTGGGTGAGCAGCAGCCGACCCACCCCGGCCGCCGCCGCGTGCTCGGCGGCCTGCCGGCCGGTGAGGTGCAGCCCGGGCGGCTGGTCGCGGTCGTCGTCGGGGTGCGCCGCCTCGGCGAGCAGCACGTCGGCCCCGCGGGCCAGCTCGACGACCCGCTCGCAGGTGCCGGTGTCGCCGGTGTAGACCAGCGACCGCCCGCCCGCGGTGAGCCGGATGGCGTAGGTCTCGACCGGGTGCGCGGTGCGCGCCAGCTGCACCTCGAACGGGCCGATGGTCAGCGCGCCGGGGCCGACCGGCACGAAGTCGAAGACGTCGGTGAGCCCGTCGCCGTCCAGGTCGTAGGCCAGCGCCAGCCGCCGCTCGGCGCCCACCGGCGCGTACAGCGGCACGAGCCGGCCCGGCGAGCGCTTGGAGTACCGGTGCCACACCACGAAGGGCGCGACGTCGAGGCAGTGGTCGGCGTGCAGGTGGGACAGGAACACCGCGTCGACCGTGCCCGGGTCGATCAGCCCCTGCAGCGCGCCGAACGCGCCGTTGCCGAGGTCGAGCAGCAGCCGGTAGCCCTCGTGCTCGACGAGGTAGCTCGACGCCGGGGACGCCGGGCCGGGGCCGCTGCCGCTGCACCCCACGACGGTCAGCTTCACGCCGCCCCCACCGCGCCGGCGCGCAGCACCGAGCCGATCTCCGGGCCGAGGAACCGCCGGCCCAGCCGGGCGAACGGCTCGGGGTCGCCGGTGGCGAGGAAGGCGTGCCGCGGCGCGGGTGCGTCCTCGGCGCGCAGCAGGTCCGCGCCGGTCAGCACGCGGTAGACGTCCTTGGCGGTCTCCTCCGCGCTGGAGACCAGCGTGACGTCGTCACCCAGCACCAGGGACAGCACACCGGTCAGCAGCGGGTAGTGCGTGCACCCCAGGACGACGGTGTCCACGCCCGCGGCGAGCAGCGGGTCGAGGTAGGACTGCGCGAGCCCGAGCAGCTGCCGGCCGCTGGTCACCCCGCGCTCCACGAAGTCGACGAAGCTGGGGCAGGCGGCGCTGGTGACGGTGAGCCCCGGCACCGCGGCGAAGGCGTCCTCGTACGCGCCGCTGGTGATCGTGGCCTGGGTGCCGATGACGCCGATGCGACCGGTGCGGGTGGCCGCGGTGGCCCGGCGGACGGCGGGCAGCACGACCTCGACGACCGGCACGTCGTAGCGCTCGCGGGCGTCGCGCAGGGACGCAGCACTCGCCGAGTTGCAGGCGACGACGAGCATCTTCACGCCGTCGGCGACCAGACCGTCCATGACGGCGAGGGAGTGCCGGCGCACCTCGGCGATGGGCAGTGGCCCGTACGGCCCGTTCGCGGTGTCGCCGATGTAGCGGATCGCCTCGCCCGGGAGCTGGTCGAGCACCGCCCGGGCGACGGTCAGCCCACCGACGCCCGAGTCGAAGATGCCGATCGGTGCGTCCGCACCCGGCTGCGTCGTCCCCATGTCGCGGGTCAGGCTAGCCGCAGGGTCCGACCGCCGCGCGCTCCCGCCACCGTGATCGCGCGCACCGTCAGGCCCAGAGCTGGCCCTCCAGCGCGGAGGTCGCCTCCTCCAGCGTGCCGGCGTACGCGCCGGTGGAGAGGTACTTCCAGCCGCCGTCGCAGACGATGAAGACGATGTCGGCCCTGCGCCCGGCCGCCACCTCCTTGTCCGCGATGCCCAGCGCCGCGTGCAGGATCGCGCCGGTCGAGATGCCGGCGAAGATGCCCTCGCGCTCCACCAGCTGGCGGGTGCGGTGCACGGCGTCGTCCGGGCCCACGGAGAACCGGGAGTCCAGCAGCGAGGCGTCGTACAGCTCGGGGATGAACCCCTCGTCGATGTTGCGCAGGCCGTACACCAGCTCGCCGTAGCGCGGCTCGGCGGCGATGACCTGCACCCCGGGCTTGTGCTCGCGGAAGTAGCGGGAGCAGCCCATGAGCGTCCCCGTCGTCCCCAGGCCGGCGACGAAGTGGGTGATCGAGGGCAGGTCCGCGAGGATCTCCGGGGCGGTGCCCTCGTAGTGCGCCTGGGCGTTGGCCGGGTTGCCGTACTGGTAGAGCATCACCCAGTCGTCGTGCTGGGCGGCGAGCTCCTTGGCCATGGCGACGGCCTGGTTCGACCCGCCCGCCGCCGGCGAGGGGATGATCTGCGCGCCGTACATCTCCAGCAGCTGGCGGCGCTCCACCGAGGTGTTCTCCGGCATGACGCAGATCAGCCCGGTAGCCGCGCTGCCGGGCGACCATCGCCAGCGAGATCCCGGTGTTGCCGCTGGTCGGCTCGAGGATGGTCGAGCCGGGGTGCAGCCGCCCCTCCTTCTCGGCCGCCTCGATCATCTTGATCGCCGCGCGGTCCTTGATGGAGCCGGTGGGGTTGTGGTCCTCGAGCTTGGCCCACAGCCGGACGTCGGGCGTCGGCGACAGCGACGGCAGCCCGACGAGCGGGGTGCCGCCGAGCGAGTCGACGAGGGAGGCGAAGCGGGCCATGGGAGCTCTTCCGGGAGGGGGGTGGGACCGGGCGGGGCGGAGCCGCTCAGCAGCCGCCCGCGACCGCCGGGAGGATCGTCACCGAGTCGCCGTCCTTGACCTGGGTGTCCAGCGCACCGGTGAAGCGCACGTCCTCGTCGTTGACGTAGACGTTGACGAAGCGGTGCAGCTTGCCCTCCTCGGTGACCAGGCGGTTCTTCAGGCCCGAGTGCTGCGCGTCGAGGTCGTCGATGAGCGCCGACAGGGTGGCGCCGCTGCCGGACACGGTCTTGTTGCCGCCGGTGTGGGTGCGCAGGATGGTGGGGATCCGGACCTCGATGGCCATGGCGTGCGTTCTCCTCAGGGGGTTGCGCTGATCGGGGGCATGCTGCACGGAGGCAGCGGCGTGGTGCGTCTAGCGGGCCCAACGCCCGGTCGTCGCGCGGGATTCCGCAGCGACGGGGAGTCCACCGGTCAGTCGTAGACGACGGTGGTCGGCGAGTGGCCGAAGAGGTAGGACTCGACGATCTCGACCTCCTCCTCGCTCACCTCGCCGTCGACGATCCGGAAGCTGCGGAACTCGACGTCGTCGCCGACCAGCCCCGTCTGCTTCTCGTGGTGCCGGGTGGAGACCAGCACGTAGTGGGTGCGCGGGTCGGCGGCCGGCCCGGAGGCGTAGCCGACGTCGGTGCGCGACGGGTAGGCCTCGGTGGCGGTGTGCGAGTGGTAGACGACGACCGGCCACTCGTCGCGGTCGTCCATCTCCCGGTACAGCCGCAGCAGGTCGGCCGAGTCGAACTCGTAGAACGTCGGCGACCGCGCGGCGTTGAGCATGGGGATGAAGCGCTCCGGGCGCTCGGTGCCCTCGGGCCCGGCGACGACGCCGCAGGCCTCGTCCGGGTGGTCCTCCCGGGCGTGGGCCACGATGGCGTCGTAGGTCGCGCGGTCGATGCGCAGCACGGGGCCAGTCTAGGCGGCGCCGATCCGGTGCCCCGCGGAGGGCCGTGCGGCGACCGCGCGGGCGACCGGTCGGCGGCCGACCGATACGGTTCGCAGCCGTGTGGGATGACGCTCTGCTGATCACCGGTGTGCTGCTGGCGCCGCTGCCCGCACTGGTGCTCGGCGCCCGCGGGATGTTCCGGCACCGCGGCTACGTGACCGGCGACCCGAACGACCGCGCGTCGGTCGTGATCATGGTGACGCTGCGGGCGCTCGCGCTGCTGTTCCTGCTGGCGCTCTCGGCGATCACGCTGGTCTCCTGCGTCGGCGCCTGGATCAACGACGTCGAGCTGCACGGCATGGTCTACGTGTTCTTCGTGCTCGCCCTGCTGCTGGCCGCGCTGGTGCTGCTCACCTTCGGCCGGACCGAGAAGCGACCAGCGCGTCGACGAGCGACCCCTGCAGCGCGGTGAGCCAGTAGTAGACGGCCAGCTGCTGGTCGGTCTCGTCGGCGACGTCCTCGGGCGGCTCGGTCTCCTCGGTGATGCCCAGCCGGGTGCCCAGCGCCAGGCGCAGGTCGTTGCTCGTGCGCAGCCACGCCCCGGCCTGGTCGGCGTCCAGCCTCACGTCGCCGCCCCCGGCGGGCAGCGACGCCCGCACCGTCGCGAGATCATCGGCCTTGCCGTTGCGCAGCGAGGCCTCGGTGAGCTCCCGGTAGTCGGCGGCCATCCCGGCGTCCGAGCGGTGTCCGTCGGGGAACAGCCGCTCGACGACCGGGTCGTCGGCGACGTCCTCGGCATCGGCGGTGAGCAGCTGCTCGAGCTGGTCGAGCAGCAGTCCGAGGATCTGCGCCTCCGCCGGCTCGAGGCCCGCGACGAGCTCGCCGCTGCGCGCGGCCCTGAAGGGCTTCATGCATCCCTCTGGTAGCTGGCCCACAGGCCGTAGGCGTGCAGCCGGCTGGTGTCGTGCTCCATGCGCTCGCGCGGGCCGGAGCTGACGACCGCCTTGCCGTCGTGGTGCACCTGCAGCATCAGCGACGTCGCCGTCGCCTCGTCGTAGCCGAAGAGCTCCTGCAGCACGAACGTCACGTAGGTCATGAGGTTGACCGGGTCGTTCCAGACGATGGTCACCCACGGGCGGTCGAGGTCGCTGCGTTCCTCGCTGGTGCTCTCCGGCGTCCACGTCGGAGCGAGAGGTCCGGCCACGGCTCCACCATAGGACGCCGATCTGCCCCGCTCCCGGCGCCCGCCTACGCTTCCCGATCATGGCTGTGGACACCGGGCTGACTCCCCCACCGTCTCCTGCGCTCTTCACCGACCGCTACGAGCTGACGATGGTCGCCGCCGCCCTGGCCGACGGCACCGCCGACCGCCAGTGCGTCTTCGAGGTCTTCGCCCGCCGGCTGCCGCACGGCCGCCGGTACGGGGTGCTCGCCGGCACCGGCCGGCTCCTGGAGGCGCTGCCGCACTTCCGGTTCGGCGACGACGAGCTCGCCGCCCTGCGCGAGCAGGGGCTCACCGACGCGCGGCTGCTGGACTGGCTGGCGGACTTCCGCTTCTCCGGCGACATCGACGGCTACGCCGAGGGCGAGCTCTACTTCCCCGGCTCCCCGGTGCTCACCGTGCGGTCGTCCTTCGCCGAGGGCGTGCTGCTGGAGACCCTCGCGCTGTCAGTGCTCAACCACGACAGCGCGATCGCGTCGGCGGCGGCACGCATGATCTCCGCCGCCTGCGAGCGGCCCTGCATCGAGATGGGCTCCCGACGCACGCACGAGGAGGCCGCCGTCGCCGCCGCGCGCGCCGCGCACCTGGTCGGATTCTCGACCAGCTCGAACCTCGAGGCCGGCCGCCGCTACGGGGTGCCGACGACGGGCACCAGCGCGCACGCCTTCACGCTGCTGCACGACGACGAGCGGTCGGCCTTCGAGGCGCAGGTCGCCGCACTCGGCAAGGGCACCACGCTGCTGGTCGACACCTACGACGTCGAGCAGGGCATCCGGACCGCGGTCGAGGTCGCCGGCCCCGAGCTCGGCGGCATCCGGCTGGACTCCGGCGACCTGCCGACCCTGGCCACCCGCGCCCGCGAGCTGCTCGACGAGCTCGGCGCGACCGTCACGCGCATCGTCGTCACCAGCGACCTCGACGAGTACGCCATCGCCGGCCTGGCCGCTGCCCCGGTCGACGGCTACGGCGTGGGCACCTCGCTGGTCACCGGCTCGGGCGCCCCCACGGTCGGCATGGTCTACAAGCTGGTCGAGCGGGACGGCGTGCCGGTGGCCAAGAAGTCCGAGGGCAAGCGCTCGGTGGGCGGCCGGAAAGTCCGCCGTACGCCGGCACGACGGCGACGGCGTGGCCACGGCCGAGCTGGTCACCGCCGGCGCTGTCGCCGCGCGCCCGGGCGACCGCGACCTGCTCGTGCCGCTGGTGCGCGGCGGTGAGATCACCGAGCCGGTCTCCCCCGCCGAGGCGCTGCGGCGGGCGAAGGCGCACCACGCCGAGGCCATCGGTGCCCTGCCGCCGGAGGCGTTCGCGCTGTCCCGCGGCGAGCCCGTCCTCGACACCGTCACCGCCTGAGGGAGCTCCGATGACCCGCGCACTGATCGTCGTCGACGTGCAGAACGACTTCTGCGAGGGCGGCAGGCTGGCCGTCGCCGGTGGTGCGGCCGTCGCCGCCGCGGTCTCCCGGCACATGGCGGGCGGTGGCTACGACCACGTCGTCGCCACCCGGGACCACCACATCGACCCGGGCGCGCACTTCGCCGACGCCCCGGACTTCGTCGACTCCTGGCCGCGGCACTGCGTCGTCGGCACCGACGGGGTGGAGCTGCACCCGTCACTGGACCGCGGGCCGATCGAGGCGGTGTTCGACAAGGGCGAGTACGCCGCCGCCTACTCGGGCTTCGAGGGGTCGGCCGACGGCGTCGGGCTGGCCGAGTGGTTGCGGGCGCAGGGGGTGGACGCGGTCGACGTCGTCGGCATCGCGACCGACCACTGCGTGCGCGCCACCGCCCTGGACGCCGTCGCCAACGGGCTGACCACCCGGGTGCTGCTGCACCTCACCGCCGGCGTCTCGCAGGCCACTACCGAGGCCGCGCTCGTCCAACTCCGCACCGCCGGCGTCGAGCTGGAGGGCAGCCCGCACACCCCCGCCTGACCCCCTCGGGACTTTCGGTACCGAAAGTCCGGAGAGCCGGGGGACTTTCGGTACCGAAAGTCCCTGTCACACCGCGTCGAGGACCTCGTCGCGGGTGAAGCCGAGCACCTGCAGGACGGCGTCGAGGTAGGGCTGGTTGAGCGCGGTGTGCGCCTGCTCGCGGACGAACGGCTTGGCGTTGAACGCGATGCCCAGCCCGGCGGTGTTGAGCATGTCCAGGTCGTTGGCGCCGTCGCCGACCGCCACGGTCTGGTCCAGCGGGATGCCGTGCTCGGCGGCGAACCGGGCCAGGGCGCGCGCCTTGCCGGCCCGGTCGACGATCTCGCCCACGAGCCCGCCGGTCAGCTTCCCGTCGACGACCTCGAGGGTGTTGGCCGCGGCGAAGTCCAGGCCCAGGCTCTCGGCCAGCGGGTCGGTGATCTGGGTGAAGCCGCCGCTGACGATGCCGCAGCGGAAGCCCAGCCGCTGCAGCGTGCGGATGAGCGTGCGGGCGCCCGGGGTGAGCACCAGGTGCTCGCGCACCTCGTCGAGCACCTCCACCGGCAGCCCGGCCAGGACGGCGACCCGCTTGCGCAGCGACTCGGCGAAGTCCAGCTCGCCGTTCATGGCGGCGGCCGTGATGCGGGCGACCTCGGCGGCGCGACCGGCGCGGGCGGCCAGCTCGTCGATCACCTCGCCGCGCACCAGGGTGGAATCGACGTCGAGGACGATCAGCCGCTTGCTGCGCCGAGCCAGCCCGACCCGCTCGACGGCGATGTCGGTGCCGGTCGCGGCGGCGACGGCGGCCAGCTCGGTGCGCAGGGCGGTGGCCGCGGCCCCCGAGACGGTCAGCTCGAAGCTGGTGACCGGGTAGTCCGACAGCCGGCGGATGGCGTCGATGTTGCCGCCGACCGCGGCGATCGCGCGGGCCGCGCCGCCGACCGCCTCGGGCGTGACCGGACGGCCCAGCAGGATGACGTGGTGCGGGCGGCCCGCGGCGACGGACGCGGGGTCCGTGGTGGCCGGCTCGACGTCGACCCGCACGCCGGCGTCGGCCGCGACGGCGGTGGCCAGCCGGCCGAGGTGCGCGAGCAGCGCGGCCTCGTCGACCGCGGGGTCGCCGTCGACGGGCAGCACGCCGACGACCACGCCCAGCACGAGCTGCCCGTGCACGACCACCTGCTCCACGTCGAGCACCTCGACGGCGGGCCCGCCCCCGGCGAGGGCGGTGAACAGCCGGGCCGTGACGCCGGGGCGGTCGGCGCCGCTGACCGTCAGGAGCGCGCGGGCGGTGACGGCCGAGGTGTCCTCGGGCAGGCGGGGCGTGGGGTCCAGCGGCACGCCGTCATCGTGCCGCACCGGCTCCGCGGCCCCGGCGGGTGCCCCTGACGGCGAACGCCCCGCCGGCCGTGAGGCCGACGGGGCGTTCGGAGGTCGTGCTCCCCGCGTGGACGGGGCGGTGCTCAGGTCGGGTCGGGGTCGTTCGGCCCCTGGCGCGGACCCGTGCCGGCGAGCAGCTCGCTGGCGTAGGGGTCGTGGCGCTTGCCGGCGTGCGCCTCGTGCTGCAGCCGGTCGACCAGGTGGGGGTAGTGCGCCTCGAACGCGGGGCGCTCGGAGCGGATGCGCGGGATCTCCACGAAGTTGTGCCGCGGCGGCGGGGACGAGGTGGCCCACTCCAGGGAGTTGCCGTGGCCCCAGGGGTCGTCGCGCAGGGCGAGCTTCCCGTACTTCCAGGACCGCACCACGTTGAACAGGAACGGGATCACCGAGGCGCCGAGGACGAAGCTGAAGATCGTGGAGATCATGTTCAGCGTGGTGAAGGCGTCGGTGGGCAGGTAGTCCACGTAGCGGCGCGGCATGCCCTCGTTGCCCAGCCAGTGCTGCACGAGGAAGGTGCCGTGGAAGCCGATGAAAGTCATCCAGAACTGCAGCTTGCCCAGCCGCTCGTCCAGCATCCGGCCGCACATCTTGGGGAACCAGAAGTAGATGCCGGCGTAGGCGGCGAACACCACGGTGCCGAAGACGACGTAGTGGAAGTGGGCGACCACGAAGTAGGAGTCGTGCACGTGGAAGTCCAGCGGCGGGGACGCCAGCAGCACACCGGTGAGCCCACCCAGGAGGAAGGTGACCATGAAGCCGATGGAGAACAGCATCGGCGTCTCGAAGGTCATCTGACCCCGCCACATGGTGCCGATCCAGTTGAAGAACTTCAGGCCGGTCGGCACCGCGATGAGGTAGGTGAGGAAGGCGAAGAAGGGCAGCAGCACCGCGCCGGTGGCGTACATGTGGTGCGCCCAGACGGCCAGCGAGAGGAAGCCGATCGCGAGGGTCGCCCCGACCATGCCCTTGTAGCCGAACAGCGGCTTGCGGGCGAACACCGGGATGATCTCGGTGACGATGCCGAAGAACGGCAGCGCGATGATGTAGACCTCGGGGTGGCCGAAGAACCAGAACAGGTGCTGCCACAGCATCGGCCCGCCGTTCTCGGCGGAGTAGATCAGCGACCCGAGGTTGCGGTCCAGCAGCAGCCCCATCAGGGCCGCGGTCAGGATCGGGAACGCCAGCAGGATCAGGACCGACGTCACCAGGGTGTTCCAGGTGAAGATCGGCATCCGGAACATCGTCATGCCCGGAGCGCGCAGGCAGATGATCGTGGCGATGAAGTTGACGCCACCGAGGATCGTGCCCAGGCCGCTGACGGCCAGGCCGCCGATCCACAGGTTGCCGCCGACGCCGGGGCTGTGCGCCACGTTCGACAGCGGCGTGTAGGCCGTCCAGCCGAAGTCCGGCGCGCCACCCGGGGTCGCGAAGCTCGACACCACGATCAGCGACCCGATGAGGAACAGCCAGAAGGAGAAGGCGTTCAGCCGCGGGAACGCGACGTCCGGCGCACCGATCTGCAGCGGCATGATCAGGTTCGAGAACGCGAAGAACAGCGGCGTCGCGAACATCAGCAGCATCAGCGTGCCGTGCATCGTGAACAGCTGGTTGTACTGCTCCGGCGACAGAAACTGCAGTTCCGGTCGGGCCAGCTCCGCCCGGATCAGCATGGCCATCAGGCCACCCAGGATGAAGAAGACGAACGACGTCGTCAGGTACATCAGGCCGATGGTCTTGTGGTCGGTGGTCCGCAGCAGGTTGGACAGCCGCGAGCCCTTCTCGACCACATGAGCCGGGCTCGGCCGACTCACGATGGGCGCCGGTGCAATCGTCACGTCCGGCAGCTTAGACGGGCCCTCCGCCGACCCTGCCGCGGGACGGGGCGGGCGCGTCGCGGGGCGCCGTCGTCCGGGCCGGGCCGCGGGTCAGCCGGCGCGGCGGTAGACCGCGACGTCGACGGCGACGGTGACCTCGACCTGCTCGGGCAGGGCGGCCAGCTGGGCGGCGCGGACGCCGGCCGGGAGGTGGCGGGCGTGCGGCCCCATCCCGACCAGGGTGCCGACGGCGGCGTGGTCCAGCCGCAGCACGTCGCGGCGGGCCGTCCGGGAGACCGGTGCGAGGTGCGGTTCGAGGGCGCCGGCGAGCCGGGCCGCCTTGTCCGGGTCCACGCGCAACAGCCCGAGCGGCTCGACCAGCTCGCCGAGGTGCTCGGCGGCCGGCGTGACCACGACCAGCCGGCCCTCCGGGGCGAGCACGCGGGCGATCTCCGGGCCGTTGCGCGGGGCGAACACGACCAGGACGCGGTCCGCTCCCCCGTCGCGCACCGGCAGCCGGGCCCAGGTGTCGGCGACGACGGCCAGCGCCCGCGGGTGCGCGCGGGCGGCCCGGCGGGCGGCGTAGGGCGAGGAGTCCAGCACGACCCCGGCCGCGGCCGGGAGCCGGTCGAGGACGGCGGCCAGGTGCTGGCCGGTGCCCCCGCCCAGGTCCAGCAGCCGCGCGGGCGGCGCCCCACCGGCGTCGAGCACGGCATCCCCGAGCGCGGCGCTGACGCCGGCGTAGTGGCCGGCGGCGAGGAAGGCGATCCGGTCGGCCACCATCTCGGCCGAGTCGCCCGAGGGCGCGCGGTGCCCGGGCGGCAGCAGCGTGACGTGCCCCTGGCGCGCGCGGTCGAACGAGTGCCCGGCGGGGCAGCGCAGCACGTCGCCGCCCTCACCCACCGCCAGCGACGCGGCGCAGACGGGGCAGGCCAGGACGGCGACGGCGGCCGCGGGCAGCGGGGGGCGGGTGCTCATGCGCGCGGCGGCACCGCGTGCAGGACGACGTCCCGCAGCCGGCCGGCGTCCGCGACCGCGGTGAGGAAGGTGCCGTGCGGCTGCCGCCGCCGGTCGGTCGGCGAGCCCGGGTTGAGCAGCCGGAGCCCGGTGGGGGCCGTCGTGTCCCAGGGGATGTGGCTGTGCCCGAAGACGAGGACGTCGGTGCCGGGGAAGCGCGCCGCGCAGCGGGCCTCCCGGCCCTTCGCGTCGCCGGTCTCGTGGACGACGGCGAACCGCAGCCCCTCCAGCTCCACGCGCGCGACCTCGGGCAGCCGCTCGCGGAGCACACCGTGGTCGTTGTTGCCGTGCACGGCCACCAGCCGGCGCGAGCGCTCCTCGAGGAGGTCCAGCAGCGCGACGTCGACCCAGTCACCTGCGTGGATCACCACATCGGCGGAGGAAATCGCCGTCCACAGGGAATGCGGCAGATCGCGCGACCGCTTCGGGACGTGCGTGTCCGAGGTGATCACCAGGGAGACCGGCACGGCCCCATGGTCGCAGGCGGCCCCGGCGCTCCCCTCGGCCGGCGAACCCGCCCCACCCGAACGACCGATGAGGACCTCGTGACCCACCCCGAACGACCCGCCTCCGCCGCCGGCGCGCAGGCCCCCGCCGAGGAGCCCTACGAGCGCCGATGGCTGGCGCTGGGCGTCATCGCCATGACCGTCCTGCTGGTCATCCTCGACGCCACGATCGTCAACATCGCACTCCCGGCCGTCACCGACGACCTGGGCATCAGCACCGCCTCGCAGCAGTGGATCGTCACCGCCTACACGCTGACCTTCGGCGGCTTCCTGCTCCTCGGCGGCCGCATCGCCGACTTCTGGGGCCGCAAGCGCACCTACCTGGTCGGCGCCGCCGGCTTCGCCGCCGCCTCCGCGCTGGGTGGCTTCGCGCAGAACGAGGCGATGCTGTTCGGCGCCCGCGCCCTGCAGGGCGTCTTCGGCGCGCTGCTCGCCCCCGCCTCGCTGGCGCTGATCACCGTGCTGTTCACCGAGCCCAAGGAGCGCGCGAAGGCCTTCGGCGTCTACGGCGCGATCGCCGGCGGTGGCGCCGCGATCGGCCTGCTGCTCGGCGGCGTCCTCACCGAGTACGCCGACTGGCGCTGGTGCTTCTGGGTGAACCTGCCCGTGGCGCTGCTCGCCATCGTGCTGGCCATCCCGGTCGTGCCGGAGAGCAGGGCGCCCGGTGACACCAGCTACGACATCCCCGGCGCGGTGCTGGTCACCCTCGGCCTGGCCTCGATCGTCTACGGCTTCACCCGCGTCTCCGAGGCCGCGCAGTCCAACGCGGCGGAGGCCGCGGAGGCCAACGCCCGCGGGGGCGGCGAGATGGTGACGGCGGCCAGCGGCTGGTCCGACGGCCCGGCCTGGCTGTTCATCGTCGCCGGGCTGCTGCTCGTCGTCGGGTTCGTGGTGCTCGAGCTGCGCACCCGCAACCCGCTGCTGCCGATGCGCATCGTGCTCGACCGCAACCGCGGCGGGGCGTTCCTGACCTCCACACTGGTCGGCGCCGGCCTCATCGGCGCCTTCTTCTTCCTCAGCCTGTACTTCCAGCAGGTGCTCGGGTACGAGCCGGTGGTCGCGGGCGTGGCCTCGCTGCCGGTCAGCCTGGGCGTCTTCATCGCGGCGGGCGCCTCCAGCGCGCTGCTGCCGAGGATCGGGCCCAGGCCGCTCATGGTCGCCGGTGGGCTGCTGGCCGCGTCCGGGCTGTTCACGCTGTCGTTCGTCGACCTGGACACCAGCTTCTGGGCGCTGCCGTTCCCGGGCCAGGTGCTGCTGGGCCTGGGCCTGGGCTTCACCTTCGTGCCGCTGTCGAACCTGGCGCTGGTGGGTGCCGGCGAGCACGACGCGGGTGCGGCGAGCGCGATGCTCAACGCCACCCAGCAGGTGGGTGCCTCCATCGGCACCGCCGTCCTCGCCTCGCTGTCGGTGGCGGCGATCAGCTCCTCCACCGCCGACGCGATCGCCGGCGGCGCCGACCCGCAGGACGCGCGGGTCGGCCTCGCGGCGCAGGTCGAGGGCTACACCACGGCCTTCACCTGGGCCTCGGTGCTGCTGGTGCTGGGCGCCGTCGTCGCCGCGGTGCTGATCAAGGCGACCAAGGAGGACCTGCCGGCCGAGGGCGAGGCCCTCGTGCACGCCGGCTAGCACGTGTGCGGACCCGGCGCGGGGCCGGAGGCCTCCCGCCGGGTCCGCACCCGCGGGCGCGCGCCGCTGCTGTCAGCGGCTCTGCTCGGCCATGGCCCGCAGGCGGGCGTTGTAGGCGCTGAGCTCGGCGTCGCCGTCGCGGTCGGCAGCACGGTCCAGGGCCCGGGCGCGGCGCTCGTCGGAGCCCATCCACGAGACCAGGACGACGATGAGCACGATCACCGTCGGCAGCTCCCCGAAGGACCACGCGATCCCGCCGGCCACCGTCTGGTCGCCGACCGGGTCGATGCCCCAGGACGCCGGCGGGTCGGCGAAGCTGTCGACCAGCAGCGAACTGGCGATCATGACCGCGACGCCGAAGAAGGCGTGGAACGGCACCGGGATGACCAGCTCGAGGATGCGGGTCGGGTGGCTGTGGGTGTTCGGCCACGGGTCCTGGGCGATGACCGGGCCGAAGAACAGCAGCCCGGTGACGACGAAGTGCGCCAGCATGAACTGGTGCCCGGCCGGGGTGCTCATCAGCGCGTCGAAGATCGGCGTGAAGTAGATCCCGTACAGGCTGGCGATGAACAGCGGCACGGTGAACCCCGGCGCCGCGAGGAACCGGGTGAACCGGCTGTGCAGGAAGTTCAGCAGCAGCGCCCGCGGCGCGGCGGCGGCGCCCTGCCCGCGGGGCAGCGTGCGCAGCGCCAGTGTCACCGGGGCGGCCACCAGCAGCAGGATCGGCGTGATCATCGCCAGGACCATGTGCTGGACCATGTGCAGGCTGAACAGCACCATGCTGTAGCCGTTCAGCCACGTGCCGGTCACCGCGAACAGCGACAGCGTGCCGGCGATCCAGGCGGCGGTCCGCCACCACGGCCAGCGCACGCCGGTCCGCTGCAGCCGGACGACGGCCACGAGGTAGAGCACCAGCCCGACCAGCCCGAGGACGGCGAGGACCGACCAGGGCTCGAGGTGCGGCAGGAAGACCCGGCCCCAGGTGGGTGGCTCGTCCGGCACCCACATGCCCGAGTGCCCGTGCCCGTGGTCGTGCTCCACCGACGCCTCCGTCCCCACCGTCCGACCGTCCGGCACCACTGTCCCACCCGCGGCGGCCGGCGGGTGCCGGGCCCGGTCAGTCGTGGACGGGGGCCTCGTGGCCGGCGTGCGCCTGCGCCTCCAGCTGGAAGGTGCAGTGGTCCATGTCGAAGTGCGCACCCAGGCACTCGCACAGCGCGTCGAGGACCCGGCCGCCGTGCCCGGCGGCGAGCGCCTCGTCGGTGACGACGACGTGCGCCGAGAGGACCGGCGAGCCCGAGGTGATCGTCCAGGCGTGCAGGTCGTGGACGCCGAGGACGCCGTCGACACCGAGGATGTGCTCGCGGACGTGCTCGAGGTCGACACCCCGGGGCGCGGCCTCGAGCAGGACGTCGAGGGCCTCCCGCAGCAGGCTCCAGGCCCGGGGCAGCACGAGGACGCCGATGGCCAGGGAGGCCACCGTGTCCGCGTGCGTCCAGCCGGTGACGGTGATGACGAGCGCGGCGGCGATGACCGCCACCGAGCCGAGCGCGTCGGCGAGCACCTCGAGGTAGGCGCCGCGCACGTTGAGCGACTCCCCCCGCCCCTGGTGCAGGACGGCCAGGGACACCACGTTGACGGCCAGGCCCACCGAGCCCACGGCGAGCACCAGGCCGGAGGCGATCTCCGGGGGGTCGCCGATGCGGCGGACCGCCTCCACCAGCACGTACCCGGCCACCCCGAGCAGCAGCAGCCCGTTGGCGACGGCGGCGAGGATCTCGGCGCGCTGCCAGCCGAAGGTGCGCCGTCCCTTCGGCGGCCGCTGCGCCAGGCCGACCGCGGCCAGCGCCAGCGCGATACCGACGGCGTCGGTGGCCATGTGCCCGGCGTCGGCCAGCAGGGCGAGCGACCCGCTCAGGACCGCGCCGACGACCTCGGCGACCAGGACCGCGAGGGTGAGGCCGAGGACGACGGCCAGCCGGCCGCGCCGGTTGCCGGCGGCCGTGCCCGCGTGCCCGTGGTCGTGCCCCATGCGTCCTCCTCTCCCCTGCGGGGAAGTGTGCCGGACGCGCGACGCCCCCGGCCCGGACGGATCCGGTCGGGGGCGTCGCCGTGCGCGTGGGGGACGTCAGATCTGGACGCCGCGCTCCCGGAGCCACGGCAGCGGGTCGACCTTGGTGCCGTCCAGCCCGCCCAGGTGCACCTCGAAGTGCAGGTGCGGGCCGGTGGACTGCCCCCGGTTGCCCAGCAGCGCGATCGTGTCGCCGGCCCGGACGACCTGGCCGGGCTGGACGAGGATCTCGTCCATGTGGCCGTAGACCGTGACGGTGCCGTCGTCGTGCTGGATGTAGACGGCCAGCCCGTAACCGCTGGCCGGACCGGCCTCGAGGACCACGCCGTCCATGACCGAGTACTCGGGGGTGCGCATCGGGGCGGCGAGGTCGATCCCGGTGTGCACCGTGCCCCAGCGACCGCCGAAGCCGCTGGTGAGGCGGGCGCCCTGGATCGGGGCGACCACCTTCGGGCGGGCCGCCTCGGCGGCTGCTTCCGCGGCCGCGGCGGCGACGAGGAAGTCGGCCTGCGCCTGGGCGGTCGCGGCGGCGGTCGACTCGGCGTCGCGCGCGTTCCGGCTGGCCACCATGTCCTGCAGCAGCCGGGTGGAGTCGGTGTCGGACGGGAGGGTCGCGGTCGCGGACGCGTCGATGCCCAGCTGCTCGGCGACGCTGACCGTCTCGGTCGCGGTGGTGCCCTCGGCGCCCGCCGAGGGCGCGGTGTCGATCAGCGCACCCAGGCTCACCGCACCGACCAGACCGGCGGCGAGGTAGAACGCCGGACGGCGGCGGACGGTCGGGACCCGGTGCCGGCCGCGCCGCGGGCGCGGCGTCCCGGCGGCGTCGAGGGCCTCGGCCCCGGTCCGCGGGAACGGCACGGGACGGGTGCGCTCAGCCGCGTCGGGCCGGTCGGTGGTCCCCTCGGGCTGCGCCGTCCCCTGGCGCTGCTCGGGAACCCGCGAGGGTGTCGTCGCATCGACCCGGCCGGCCCGGCTCCGCGCGGTCGCGCGGGTGGGGGCGGGGCTTCCGGCCGGGGCCGCCGGAGCGGTCCCCCGACCGTCGTCGACGCGGCGATCGTGGTGGAGCAAAGTCATGCACCTGGAGCTTCCGTAGGGGGCATTGCCGTGCCCCCGGGGAGAAGGGCGGGGCCCATGTAAACACGTCGTGATCGGTTCGTGATCTGCGCGACGGGGTATCGACCTGCAGTTCTGTGGTCCGCACCACGGAACTGCACGGCTGGCATTCAACATCGAGTAGCCAGTCGGTAACGCTCGGTAAGAGGCGCGCGGCGTGTGGTTGAAAGTCGCGCGACCTGGCTCACGGAGGGGCAGAAGACCCTCGCGACGGCCGAATTCCGGCTCTACAGAGGGAGCGAACGACATGCGCGCAGTGACCTGGCACGGCCGAGGCGACGTCCGGGTGGACACCGTTCCCGACCCGACGATCCAGGACCCCACCGACGTGATCGTCGAGATCACCTCGACCGGCATCTGCGGCTCGGACCTGCACCTGATCGAGGTCATGGCGCCGTTCATGACCGTCGGCGACATCATGGGGCACGAGCCGATGGGCGTCGTCCGCGAGGTCGGCAGCGAGGTGACCGCGCTCAAGGCCGGTGACCGCGTCGTCGTCCCGTTCAACATCTCGTGCAACACCTGCTGGATGTGCTCGCAGGGGCTGAACTCCCAGTGCGAGACCACGCAGAACCGCGAGCAGGGCTTCGGCGCCTCGCTGTTCGGTTACACCAAGCTCTACGGGCAGGTGCCCGGCGGGCAGGCCGAGTACCTCCGCGTCCCCTTCGGCAACACCCTGCCGATCAAGGTGCCCGACGCCCCGCTCGACGACCGCTACGTCTACCTCTCCGACGTCCTCCCCACCGCCTGGCAGGCGGTGCAGTACGCCGGCATCCCCGAGGGCGGCAGCGTCCTCGTCCTGGGCCTGGGCCCGATCGGCGACATGGCCACCAGGATCGCCAAGCACCTCGGCGCCGGCCAGGTCATCGCCGCAGACGTCGTCCCCGAGCGGCTCGCGCGCGCCCGGCGCAACGGGATCACCGTCATCGACAGCACCGCGCAGGACGAGGTCGTGGCCCGCGTGCGCGACCTCACCGACGGCCGCGGGCCCGACGCGGTCATCGACGCCGTCGGCATGGAGGCGCACGGCTCCCCCATCGCCTCCGCGCTGCAGAAGGCCACGGCGGTCGTCCCCGACGCGATCATGGAGAAGGTGATGCAGGTGGCCGGGATCGACCGGCTCGCCGCGCTCAACACCGCGATCGAGGCGGTCCGCCGCGGCGGCACCATCTCGCTGTCCGGCGTCTACGGCGGCGCGACCGACCCCATGCCGCTCATGCGCATGTTCGACAAGCAGATCCAGCTGCGCATGGGCCAGGCCAACGTGTGGCGCTGGGTGCCCGACATCCTCCCGCTGCTGCTGGACGGCGACCCGCTCGGCGTGGACGACTTCGCCACCCACCGCGTGCCGCTCGAGCAGGCCCCCGAGGCCTACGCCAACTTCCGCGAGAAGAAGGACGGCGCCGTCAAGGTCCTGCTCCAGCCCTGACCGCTCGTCGGGGGCGGGCACCCGCCCGCCCCCGGTGTGAGCAGCCGCACCGCCGATCGGGGCATGGGCCGGGGCGCCCGGGAGCTGTACCCCCTCGTGCCCCGCGCCCTCCTCGCCCTCGCCATCGGCGCCTTCGGCATCGGGACGACGGAGTTCGTCGTCATGGGCATGCTGCCCGAGATCGCCGACGGCCTCGACGTCTCGGTCTCCGCCGTCGGTCTGCTCATCTCCGCCTATGCGATCGGCGTGGTCGTGGGCGCGCCCACCCTCACGGCGGTCGGCCTGCGGTTCACGCCCCGGCAGACGCTCGTCGCGCTGATGGCCGTGTTCACCGTCGGCAACCTGCTCGCGGCGGCCGCCCCCACCTACGGCACGCTCGCCGCGGCGCGCGTGCTCACCGCGCTCGCGCACGGCTCGTTCTTCGGCGTCGGCGCGATCGCGGCCCGCCGGCTGGTCGCCCCGCAGCGCGCCACCCAGGCGATCTCGCTCATGGTCACCGGGCTGACGCTGGCCAACGTCGTCGGCGTCCCGGCCGGCGCCTGGGTCGCCCAGCAGACCAGCTGGCGGCTGGTGCTGGCCGCGATCGCCGGCATCGGCCTGCTCACGATCGCCGGCCTGCTCGCCTGGCTGCCCTCGGACGCCGGCGAGCCGGCCGACCTCCGCACCGAGCTCTCCGCCTTCCGCAGCCGGCAGGTCTGGCTCGTGCTGTCGTTGACGATGGTCGGGTTCGCCGCCACCTTCGCCGTCTACAGCTACGTGACGCCGATCCTCACCGACCTCGCCGGCTTCTCCTCCGGCAGCGTCACGCCGGTGCTCGCCCTCTTCGGCGTCGGCACCACGATCGGCACGCTGGTCGGCGGCCGGCTGGGCACGCGCTGGGCGTTCGGGTTCGTCGCCGTCGGGATGCTCGGCGTCGCCGTCGTCCTCGCGGTGTTCGCGTTCTCCGCCCGCAGCGCCGTCGCCGCCGTCGTCCTGCTGGTGCTGTTCGGCGCGCTCGGTTTCGCGCTGGGACCGATCGTGCTCAACGGCGTGATCGAGGCGGCCGACGTACCCGGCGGCAGCCTCGTCTCGGCCGCCAACCAGGCGGCGTTCAACGTGGCCAACGCCCTGGGCGCGGCGCTGGGCGCGCTCGTCATCTCCCAGGGGTACGGCCTCACCGCCCCGATGTGGGTCGGCGCCGGGCTGGCCGTCGCCGGCGCCGGCCTCGCGCTCCAGGTCCGGCGGGGTCACCGCCGTCCGGTGACGAGCACGCCCCCCGCCGCCCCGGCAGCACTCCCGGAGCCCGTCGGCGCGCGCTGAGCCCGCGCATGACCGGCCGCATCCGGGTAGGGAGGCGGCCATGACCATCGGCACCGCAGAACCCTCCGGCACCTACCCGCTCGGCGGGCGGCCCGTCTTCCGCCTCGGCTACGGCGCCATGCAGCTCGCGGGCCCGCACGTGATGGGGCCGCCGGCCGACCGCGCCGAGGCGGTCGCCGTGCTGCGGCGGGCCGTCGAGCTCGGCGTGAACCACATCGACACCAGCGACTACTACGGCCCGCACGTGGTCAACGAGCTCATCCGCGAGGCGCTGCACCCCTATCCCGAGGACCTCGTCCTCGTGACCAAGGTGGGTGCGCGGAGGACGCCGGAGGGCGGGTGGCCCGAGGCGCTCGGCGCCGAGGAGCTGCGCTCCGCGGTCGAGGACAACCTCCGCAACCTCGGGGTCGACGCCATCGACGTGGTGAACCTGCGGATGCCCGGCTTCGCCGCACCCGAGGAACGCTCCCTCGCCGAGCCGTTCGAGGCCCTGGCCCGGCTGCAGCAGGAGGGGCTGGTCAAGCACCTCGGCGTCAGCAACGTGACCACGCAGATGCTGGCCGAGGCCCGGTCGATCGCCCCGGTCGTGTGCGTGCAGAACCACTACAACCTCGTGCACCGGGACGACGACCCGATGATCGACGCGCTCGCCCGCGAGGACATCGCCTACGTGCCGTTCTTCCCGCTCGGCGGGTTCACCCCCTTGCAGTCGGCGGCGCTGGAGACGGTGGCCCGTCGGCTGGAGACGACGCCGATGCAGGTGGCGCTGGCCTGGCTGCTGGCCCGATCCCCCAACGTGCTGCTCATCCCCGGCACCTCGTCGGTGGCGCACCTGGAGGAGAACATGCTCGCCTCCGCGCGCGAGCTCGGGCCGCTGGAGCTGCAGGAGCTCGACCGCATCGGCGGCACCGGCGAGCCCGACGTCGAGACCTGTAGGCGTCAGCCGGCCACCGGCCCGGGCGGCGGCTCAGCCGCCGACCGGGCCGAGCACGCGGTCCAGGTGGGCGTTGCCGAGCACGCCGGCCGGGTCCAGCCGCGCGCGCAGCGCGGTGAACTCGTCGAAACGCGGGTAGCGGGTGCGCAACGCGGCGGCGTCCAGGCCGTGCAGCTTGCCCCAGTGCGGCCGGCCGCCGACGCTGCCGGCCATCGACTCGAGCGCGGCGAACCACGCACCGGGCTCGGTGCGGGCCGGCACGTGCGCGGCGATGTAGGCGGTGTCGCGGCCGGAGGCGGTGGACAGGGTGATGTCGTCGGCGGCGGCCACCCGGACCTCCACGGGGAAGGCGGCGTGGAACTCCCCCGCCTTCGCGATGCGGTGCAGCTCGGTGAGGATCGCCGGGGCCTCCGCGCGCGGGACGGCGTACTCCATCTCCAGGAAGCGGACCCGGCGCCGGCTGACGAAGACCCGGTGCGAGGCGTCGGTCCAGGTGCGCGCGCCCAGCCCGCCGGAGGCGAAGGCGGCCAGCCGCGGGATCCGCTCGGGCCGCCGCCGGCCCGCGGCGACGATGCCGGCGAAGACGGCGTTGGAGAGCACCTCGTCCTCCCAGACGGCGCGCCACCGCGGCAGCGGTGACAGCCCGGCGTCCAGCGGGACGCGGGTGTTGCGCTTGGTCAGGCAGCGGCTGGTGTGCGGGAACCAGTAGAACTCGACGTGGTCGGTCGAGGTCATGAACTCGTCGAACCCCTCGAGCAGCTCGCCGAGCCGGGCCGGGCCCTCCTCGGCGCGCAGCGCGAACGCCGGCTCCGCCTGGAGGGTCACGGTGTCGAGGACGCCGAGCGCGCCGAGGCCGACCCGGGCGGCGGCGAAGACGTCCGCGTTCTCGGTCGCCGAGCACTGCAGCCGGGAGCCGTCGGGCAGCACCAGGACCAGGGCCCGCAGCTGGGTGGCCAGCCCGCCGAACCGCGCCCCGGTGCCGTGCGTGCCGGTGGACAGCGCGCCCGACACGGTCTGCCGGTCGATGTCCCCGAGGTTGGTCAGCGACCAGCCGCGCGCCGCGAGCTCGGCGTTCAGCCGGTGCAGCGGCATGCCCGACTGCACGGTGACCAGGCCGCTGTCGTCGATGCCCACCAGCCGGTCGTGCCGGTCGAGCACCAGCTGCACGTCCTCGGGCCGGCCGATGGCGGTGAACGAGTGGCCCGAGCCGATCGGCCGCACCCGCCTGCCGGCGGCGGCGGCCTGCACGAGGGCGGTCGCGATGGCCTCGGCGTCCGCGGGGTGGACGACGTCCACCGCCCCCGCCCGCTGGTTGCCCGCCCAGTTCCGCCACGTGCCGTCGCCCGCCATGATTCCTCCGGTTCGCCGGGCACGTCCCGCGCCTGGACCCGGGCAGCCTCTCGACCGGTCCCCGTCCTGGTCAAGCGCCTCACCCGGGCTCACGCCCGGACCACGTCGATCACGGAGGTGCACCAGCGCACGGCGGGGCCGGGAGCGCGCGAGTCACGCGGGGCGGTACGGGCCCTCGTGACGGTTGGGGTGCCGAGATGCCATGACGTGTCCGTTCGTCGCGTGTCGGGAAGAAGAGACCTTGACCGATCCGACATACGGTCCCGCCTCGTATCGCCACCCGTGACGAGGAGTTCCGTTGTCCCAGCCCCCGCAGGCGCCGTACCAGTCCTACGCGCCGCCGCCGTACGCCCCGACAAAGAAGGGCGCAGGTCTGGCGATCGCGTCCATGGTTCTGGGCATCATCGCTCTGATCTTCAGCTGGATCCCGATCATCAACAACCTCGCAGCGGTGCTCGCGCTCGTCGGGCTGGGCCTCGGAATCCCGGCGCTCCTGCGGGCACGCAAGGGCACTCACCACGGCTTCGGGTTCGCGGTGGCCGGGCTCGTCACATCGGTCTTGGCATTCGCGATCGTGCTCGCCACGCAGGCGTTCTACTCGGAGGTCCTCGACGACGTCGCCGAAGACCTCGACCGGCAGACCAGCACCTCGTCCATCGGCGAATCGCCCGCCGAGGAGACGTCGCAGCAGGAGGACGAGGCCGTCGACGAGGTGGTGCCGCTCGGCACCCCGGCCCAGATCGGGGACTACGAGGTCGTCGTGGACTCCGTGCAGCTGGACGCCAACGACATCGTGGCTGGTGCGAACCAGTTCAACGACGCGCCGGAGGGTCAGTACGTCCTCGCGCAGCTGACCGTCACGTACACGGGCGCGGACGAAGGACAGCCCGGTTTCGACCTGACCGCGATCTTCCACGGCTCCGACTCCCGCCAGTACAGCGACTCGGAGTGCTCCGCCGTGACTCCGGACGACTCGATGGACGCCCCGACACTCAACCCGGGTGGATCGGACACCTTCGAGTTCTGCATGGACGTCGCCCCCGCGGGGCTGGTCGGCGGTCAGCTCTCGATCGAGCCGACGTTCAGCTGGGACTCCGACGAGCGGGTCTTCTTCGCCATCGAGTGACCTCCGGACCCGAGTTGATCACCCTCCTCGCGCGCCGCACCCCTACCAGTGCTCGCAGACGGTGATCAGCTCGGGCCCCGACCCATCGCCTGCCGGACGTGGTCAGCGGGCGCGGGCGACGCGGGTCTCGTCGAACACCGGCTCGGCCGACTCGTAGACCCGGCCGTCGGCGCCGAAGACGACGAAGCGGTCGAAGGACCGGGCGAACCAGCGGTCGTGGGTCACCGCGAGCACGGTGCCGTCGAACGCGGCCAGCGCCTCCTCCAGCGCCTCGGCCGACAGCACGTCGAGGTTGTCCGTCGGCTCGTCGAGCAGCAGCAGCGTGGCGCCGGAGAGCTCCAGCAGCAGGATCTGGAAGCGCGCCTGCTGCCCGCCGGACATGGTGCGGAACGGCTGGTCCCCTGCGCCCGCGAGCCCGTACCGGCGCAGCGCCGCCATGGCGCGGCCGCGGTCGACCCCCGGCCGCCCCGGCTCGCCGTGCCACAGCAGGTCGACCGGCGTGCGGTCCTGCCAGTCGGGGTGGGCGTGGGTCTGCGCGAAGAACCCGGGGACGACGCGGGCGCCGAGCCGCCAGTCGCCGGTGTGCGCGACGGACTGCCCGGCCAGCAGCCGCAGGAAGTGCGACTTGCCCGCCCCGTTGGCACCGAGCACGCCGACGCGGTCGCCGTAGAAGATCTCCAGGTCGAAGGGCTGCATCAGCCCGGAGAGCTCCAGCTGCTCGGCGGTCACCGCGCGCACCCCGGTCCGCCCGCCGCGCAGCCGCATCGACACCTTCTGCTCCGGCGGCCGCTCGGGCGGCGGGCCGGCCGCCTCGAACTTCGCCAGCCGGGTCTGCATCGCGTGGTACCGGTTGGCCATGTCCGGCGAGTTCGCCGCCTGCTGCTGCATGGTGCGCACCAGGTCGACGAGCCGCTGGTGCTCCTCGTCCCAGCGCCGACGCAGCTCGGCCAGCCGCTCGTGCCGCGCGGCCCGCGCCTCGTGGTAGCTGACGAAGCCACCGCCGTGCACCCACGCCGCTCCGCCCTCGACGGTGACGACGCGGTCGGCCACCCGGGCCAGCAGCTCGCGGTCGTGGCTGACGAACAGCACCGTCTTGCGGGTCTCCAGCAGCCGCTCCTCCAGCCACCGCTTCCCCGGGACGTCGAGGTAGTTGTCCGGCTCGTCGAGCAGCAGCACCTGGTCGGGCCCGCGCAGCAGCGCCTCCAGCGCGAGCCGCTTCTGCTCACCGCCGGAGAGGGTGGACAGCTCGCGGTACTTGCACCGGTCGTAGGGGACGCCGAGCGCCGCGACGGTCACGGTGTCCCAGGTGACCTCGGCGTCGTACCCGCCGACGTCGCCCCACTGGCCCAGCGCCTCGGCGTAGGCCATCTGGGAGCGCTCGTCATCGGTCTCCATGAGCGCGAGCTCGGTGGCCTGCACGGCGTCCCAGGCGGTGCGGACGGCGGGCGGCGAGAGGTCGACGAGCATCTGCTGCACCGTGGTGTCGTCGCGCACCGAGCCGATGAACTGGCGCATGACGCCCAGCCCGCCGGTCCGCGCGATCGCCCCGGCCTCGGGGACCAGGTCGCCGGCGATGATCCGCAGCAGCGTCGTCTTGCCCGCGCCGTTCTCGCCGACCAGGGCAGCCCGCGCCCCCTCGCCGATGCGGAAGGAGACGTCGTCCAGCAGCACCCGCCCGTCGGACAGGGTGTGCCGCACCCCGCTCACGTCGACCGATCCCGCTCCGATGCCCACGCGGACATCCTCCCGGCGGGGGCAAGCCGGTTGCCGGGCGGTCAGCCGATGTGCGTGTCCAGGCGGTAGCGGGCCAGCCGCTCGACCAGCTCGGGCATGGCCCCGACCGGCGATCCGCCGAGGTCGCGCCGGCTCTCCCGGACCACGCGCACGACCAGCTGCGGACGCACCCGGCCGGCGAACTCACCGCGCAGCCGGTCGACGGCCTGCTCGACGGCGGGGTCACCGATCTCGGTGCAGGGCAGCTCGGACGACGGGTCGGGGTGGCTCGACGGGACGGTCAGGGTCATCGACGTCCTCCGCGGACTAGGGAGTGCCGGATCACTCCGGCTCCTCCACCGTGCCGGGGCGCCCACCCCCGCGCCAGGGACCTAGGTCACGCCGGGGGCGACGCGCTGGTGAAGTACCCGTTGCGCCCGGACGACGTGCTGGCGACGGCGTCGCGCAGCAGCGCACCCAGCTCGTCGGCGTCGACGCGGTCCAGCGAGCTGAACCGGATGCAGCTCTTCCCGCAGGAGACCTTCCCCAGCCGTGCGGCCCGCGTCTCGGCGAGGTATCCCCCGTCGACGACGGCGCAGACGTAGAGGGAGAGGTGCCGCTTCTGCGCCGCCAGGGCGATCAGCGGCCAGGTCGTCGCGACCTTCGCCGAGCGCGGCCGGTAAGGCATCAGCCCGTACCCGAGCATCTGCCCCGAGCCGGCCGGGACCAGCTGCCGGTCCAGCGCCGGGGCGGCCTCACGAACGAGCGCGTCGACCCGCCGCAGCTCGGCCTCGCGGGGGCCCGCCGCGGCGAACCACTCCTCGATCGCCGACGTCACGACGGCCTCAGCCCAGAGCGATGGAGAGCGCCGTCGCCGCGGCCGCCATGATCATCGCGAACACGAGGACGGCGGCCACGATCCGCCTGCGCCGTTCCGCCCGCGAACCCCGCATCCCAGTCACCCCCGGCACGCTACCGGCGTGCGCGCCCGCCTGGGAATCGTCGGACCCCGGTGCCACGGTGGGCGGGTGACGACGACGCCCTCCGAGATCGGGCTGCTGCGGTTGGTCGCCCAGCGGCTGGCCGGCCCCCGCGCCGAGGGCCCCGTCGGGGCGGTGCGCCGGCTGCTCGCCGCCCAGGGGCAGGACCAACCCGGCGCCCTCACCTCGGTGGCGCTGCGGACGGCCGAGCGGTCGCGGGCCGCGGTCGTGGCGGCGCTGGACCGCGGCGAGATCGTCCGCTCCTGGCCGATGCGCGGCACGCTGCACCTGACCGCCGCCGAGGACCTGCACTGGATGCTGGAGCTCATGGGCGGCCGGGCCCTCGCCGGTGCGGCCAAGCGCCGGGCCGGCCTCGGGCTCGGTGACGACGACGCGGCGCGGGCGTGCGAGGCGGTCGTCGCCGCGCTCTCCGGCGGGATGCGGCTGTCGCGGGCCGAGCTGCTGGCCGCCATCGACGCCGCCGGCGTCGCCGTCACCGGGCAGCGGGGCTACCACCTGCTCTGGTACGCGGCGCAGTGCGGGCACGGCGTGCTCGGCCCGACGGTCGACGGCGAGCAGCAGTTCGTGCTGCTCGACGAGTGGGTGCCCGAGCCCCGCCGGCTCGAGCGGGAGGAGGCGCTGGCCGAGCTGGCCGGCCGGTTCTTCGCCGGCCACGGCCCGGCCACCGTGCACGACCTGGCCCGCTGGTCCGGGCTGACGGTGCGCGACGCCCGCGCCGGCCTGGCCGCGGCCCGGGCGGACCTGGAGGCCACCACCGTCGACGGCACCGAGTACTTCCTCGACCCCGCGACGCCGGAGCTGCTGGCCGCTCACCGCGAGGAGGCGCTCGGCACGCTCCTGCTGCCCGGCTTCGACGAGTTCGTGCTCGGCTACCGCGACCGCAGCGCCGTGCTGGACGCGGAGTTCGCGACCCGCGTCGTCCCGGGCGGCAACGGGATGTTCCTGTCCACCGTCGTCGTCGGCGGCCGGATCGTGGGGACCTGGCGGTTCGAGGGGCGCGGCGCGAAGCGGGCCGCCGTCGGCACCGCCTTCCGGCCGGCGGACGACGAGCTGGTGGCCGGCGTCCCGGAGCTGGCCGCCGCCCTCCCGTGAGGGGGCGGGCGGCGGCCGGCGGACGGGTCAGGCGGGGCGGCGCTCGACCAGGAAGATCGGGATCCGGCGGTCGGTCTTGCGCTGGTAGTCGGCGTAGTCGGGGAACGCGGCCACCGCCCGCTCCCACCACTCGTCGCGCTCGGCCCCCTCGAGCTCACGCGCGACGCCGTCCCACGGCTCGGGGCCGTCCTGGACGGTGACCTGGTCCGGCGCCGCCCGCAGGTTGGCCACCCACGCCGGGTCGGTCGGGGCACCGCCCTGGGAGCCGACCATCAGGTAGGCCCCGTCGTGCTCGACGCGCATGAGCGGCTGCTTGCGCACCTTGCCGCTCTTCGCGCCGCGGGTGCTGAAGATGACGACCGGGAGCCCCCGGTCGAGCAGCGTGTTCCCCTCGCGCCCGCCGGTGCGCTCGTAGAGCTCCACCTGGTCGCGGACCCACTTCTGCGGACTCGGTTCGTACTCACCTTCCAGCGGCATGCCCCGAACCTAGGACGGCCGGCGCCGTCCGTCCTGCGCAGCCGCGAAATCGATGGTGTGCGGCACGAAGAAGCTCAGGTTGTCGGTGATCAGCCCGTCGCTCTCGCGGATGCCCATCCCGGCCGGCTCGCCGTCCACGACCCAGGCCCCGAGCACCGGGTGGTGCGGGCCGTCGACCCCGGCGAAGTCCGGCAGCGGCGCGAACTCCTGGACGACGAACCCCTCGGTGCCGTACGCGCCCGGGCAGCGAGGCGGTCACGGCGCCGTCGCGCACGATCGCCACGTTCGCGCCCTCCCGCCCCCAGAGCGGCTTGCGGACATAGGTGCGCCAGCTCGAGGGCATCTCGTCGGCGAAGTAGGCCGGCAGCAGGTACTGGCCGAGCACCGGGTCAGTGCCGTACAGCTGCCACAGCACCGGCAGCAGCGCCTTGGTGCTCCACAGCATCTTGTAGGCCGGCTCCACCCAGGTGGTCCCGCCGGGCCGGGCGCCGTCGGCGAGGACGGCGGCGCCGAACTCGTCCTCGATCAGCCACTCCCAGGGGTAGAGCTTGAAGACGACGTCGAGGTGGCGGCCCTGCGGGTCGTAGAACCGGCCGTCGCCGGAGTCGAGGACGATGTCCTCGACGACCAGCTCGATCGCCTCGTACCCGGCCTGGACGACGGTGTCCATGAGGTAGGCGACGGTCATCCGGTCCTCGCCGGAGGTCTCCTCGCTGGTCCACGCCAGGTGCACGCGCGGGCGGACGCCGGTGCGCCGCTCCCACTTCGTCAGGTTGCGCTGCCACGCCGCGACGAGGGTGTCGTGCAGCGCGTTCCACTGGTCCCGGCCCTGCCCGGTGAACAGGTGCCAGTTCCACTGGGTGACGGCGGACTCGACCAGGCCGGTCGGGGTGTCGGCGTTGAACTCGAGGAGCTTGGGCGGGCCCTCGCCGTCGTAGCGCAGGTCGAAGCGGCCGTAGATGCTCGGCGGCTCCTCCGCCCAGGTGCGGCGGATCTGCGGGCGGGCCATCGGCGGGATGTGCAGCCGGTCGAACAGGTCGTTGTCCACGAGGTGGTCACCGGCGGCGACGCACATCTGGAACAGCTGGGAGACCGCGCCCTCGAGCTCCCGGATCTCGGCCATGGAGAAGTCGTAGAACGGCCCCTCGCGCCAGTAGCTGCGCACCTGCCCACCGGGCAGGTGCGTGCGGTTGTAGACCAGTCCCTGCGCCTCGACCTCGGCCTCCCAGCCGGGACGGACGATCCCGCTCTCGATCCTCCGCACGGGACGCGGCTCAGCTCCCCGCGCCGGTGCCGGCCTTGCCGCCGATGCCGCCGCCGATGCCGCCGCTCACCCGCTGGCCCGCGCTGACCTTGCCGGTGGCGGGGAGGCCGGCGCGCTGCCGGGCGACGGTGTCGCCGGGGTTGATGCGGGTGCCGCCCGAGGGCAGCGCCGTGCCGACGGGCAGCCCGGGCCGGAAGCCGCCGAGGTAGAGGAAGAACAACCCGCCACCACCGAAGCCGCCGCCACCGTCGTCGTCGCAGAGGTCCTCGTCGACGATCTTGCCGTCGGCGTCGGTGCAGTAGGCGACCTGCTCGTCGTCCTCACCGCCGGCAGCGCAGCCGGCCATGAAGCCGGTCGCCGCGGTGGCCAGCACCGTCGTGGTGAAGGCGGCGCGGACGCGGTTGGAGACCGCCATGACCTGGTTCCTCCTCGGGTTCTCCCCCGACCCTAGGCGGTTCTCCCCCACCCCCGCGCGGCCGCGTACCGCCACCGGGCCCCGGCCGGCGGTCGCTCCCGGGTCGCGGGCCGCCCCGGGGCGGTGGCACGGTGTGGCCGGCGGGCCCACCGGCCCGTCCCCACCCACGCCCCCGCAGGGGCGGCAGCGCGCGGAGGTCGGCCGAGGATGAGGTACCGCGAGAGCGGCAGCCTGGACGCGTCGGGCGTCCGCGACACCCGCGGCCGCGGCGGGGGCGGTCGGGGCCTGGCCGTGGGCGGCGGCGGGCTGGGGCTGGTCGGGCTGGTCGTCGTCGTGCTGATCCAGGTGCTCGGCGGCGGGGACGGCGGGACGTCCGCGGCGCTGGGCACGCTGTCCGGGCTGGGCCAGGACCAGTCGGTGGACAACTCGGCGCTGGAGCAGAACTGCCGCACCGGCGCGGACGCCAACGAGTCGGTCGAGTGCGCCGTCGTCGCCGATGTCGAGTCGATCCAGGACTACTGGACCGGGGTGCTGGGCGACCGGTACGCCCCGACCGAGACCGTCTTCTTCACCGGCTCGGTGCAGACCTCCTGCGGGGGCGCGACGAGCGGGTCGGGGCCGTTCTACTGCCCGGCCGACCAGCTGGTCTACATCGACCTCACCTTCTTCGACCAGCTGCGCGAGCAGTTCGGCGCGCAGGGCGGGCTGTTCGTCGACGCCTACGTGCTGGCCCACGAGTACGGCCACCACGTGCAGAACCTGCTCGGCACGAACGCCCGGGTCACCCCCGGGGAGAGCGGCCCGACCAGCGGATCGGTCCGGCTCGAGCTGCAGGCCGACTGCTTCGCCGGGGCGTGGGCGCGGCACGCCGAGACCGTGCCGGACGACTCCGGCGAGCCGCTGATCGCCGAGATCACCGACGACGACATCAACCGCGCCCTGGACGCCGCCGCGCGCATCGGCGACGACTACATCCAGGAGAACCTCGGCAACGGCCGGGTGGACCAGGAGGCCTTCACCCACGGCAGCTCCGAGCAGCGGCAGCGCTGGTTCCGCGCGGGCTACGAGACCGGTGACCCGGGCGCCTGCGACACCTTCGCCACCGACGACCTGGGCTGAGGCGTGACCGAGCCGCTGCACGTGACCCGCGACGGGCACGTCGCCACCCTGACCATCGACCGGCCCGACAAGCGCAACGCGATGACCGCGGAGATGTGGGCCGCGCTGCCGGAGGTGCTGGCCGGGCCGGCCGCGGACCCCGCGGTGCGGGTCCTGGTGGTCACCGGGGCGGGGCCGAGCTTCTGCGCGGGCGCCGACCTCGCCGGGCTGCTGGGCGGAGAGGACCCGCTCGACCCGATGGCCGACCTGCGGGCGCACAACCTCGCGGCCCAGGCGGCGCTGCGCGAGTTCCCGCGCCCGACGATCGCGATGATCCGCGGGCACTGCATCGGCGGCGGGGTGGAGATCGCCGCCGCGTGCGACCTGCGGTTCGCCGACCCCGGGAGCGTCTTCGGCGTCACGCCGGCCAAGGTCGGCATCGTCTACCCGCCGTCGTCGACCCGGGCGCTGGTGGAGCTGGTCGGGCCGGCGACCGCCAAGTACCTGCTGTTCAGCGGGGAGCTGGTCGACGCCGCCACCGCGCTGCGCACCGGCCTGGTCGACCGGGTCGTGGACGCCGAGGGCCTGGCCGACGAGGTGCGCCGCTTCGCGGACGTGCTGGCCTCGCGCTCGGCCCTGACCCAGCGGGCCGCCAAGGAGGTCGTGGCCGCGCTCTCGGCCGGCGGCGACGGGGAGGACGTCGTCGCCCCCTGGTACCGCCGGACCATCGCCAGCGGCGAGCTCCCGGAGGGGGTCACCGCCTTCGCCGAGCGGCGCCCGCCCCGCTTCGGCTGGACGGGGTGACCAGGCGATCCCGTTTCGGAGCAGGGTGAGCGGGGGTACCTCAACCCTCGCGGCGCACCCTCCCGGAGGAGCCCCGGCACGGCGGTTCCCGCGTGCTCCGGCCCCTCTCCGCCCCCCGTGACGCATGGACGCGCCGGGTGGACAACCGGTTACAGACACTCCCGCTTCCAGACAGCAGGTGTGGCCGAACCGGTCGCGGGTAGCGCCAGTTCCGACCACGAACTGTCCACGATCACTGCCGAGGAGGACCGATGACTCACAGCATCGACGCCCCGCTCCCCCCGCCCACCACCACCGCGGGAAGCACGGGTCCGAGCTCGTCGAGCACGACCGACGTCGCCAAGGACGAGGCCCGCAACGTCGGCCAGACGGCGGCGCAGGCCGGCAGCCAGGTCGCGTCGACCGCCGCCGACCAGGCCAAGGAGGTGGCGCACGAGACCCGGCGCCAGGCGCAGGACCTGCTCCGCCAGGGCCAGTCGCAGCTCAAGGACCAGACCGTCGCCCAGCAGCAGAAGGCGGCCCAGGGCCTGACCTCGCTGGCGACCGAGCTGCGCAGCCTCGCCGACGGCACCAGCCAGGGCGCCCCCGGACCGGCCCGCGACCTGCTCCAGCAGGCCTCCGGCTACCTCGAGGGATTCGCCGACAAGCTGCAGAACCGGGAGCCGGCCCAGCTGCTGGACGAGGTCCGCAGCTACGCCCGCCGCCGCCCGGGCATGTTCCTGCTCGGTGCCGCCGCTGCCGGGATCGTCGCCGGCCGGCTGACCAGCGGGGTGCGCGCCGCGCACAGCGACTCGAACACCTCGGGCCGCACGCCGACGAACTACGTCGACCCCACGCCGACGTACTCCGACGCGACGTACGCCGACACCACCTACGCCGACCCGGCCAGCGCCTACACGGGCACCGGCACCGCGTTCACGACGCCGGGCTCGGCCCCGCTCCCGCCGCCCCCGTACGGCACCGTGCCGCCCGAGGGCAGCGTCGTGCCGCCGGCCGCGCCGGCCGGCTGGGACGACCCGGCGCGTCGCCCGGGCGGGGTGGGCTGACGCATGAGCACCCCGTACACCCCGGGTCAGCCGACCGGCGGCCCCGGCTACGCGCCTCCCGTGGTGGAGCCGGCCACCCAGAACTACGCGGCCGACTACTCCTCGGAGCACAGCGGCGCCATGGGGACCCCGCTCACCGACCAGGGCCGCCCTGACGTCGAGGGCAACTCGGTGGGTGCGCTGATCGGAGAGGTCACCAAGGACCTCTCCACCCTCATGCGCCAGGAGCTCGAGCTGGCCAAGGTCGAGATGAAGGCCGAGGCGAAGAAGGCCGGGCAGGGCGCCGGGATGTTCGGCGCCGCCGGGTTCGCCGGCTACATGGTGGCGCTGTTCCTCTCCCTCGCCCTCATGTGGGCGCTGGCCAGCGCCATCCCCACCGGCTGGTCGGCGCTCATCGTGGCGGCCCTCTGGGGCATCGTCGGCGCCATCGCCTTCGTGCTGGGCCGCAAGAAGTTCCAGCAGGTGAACCCGAAGCCCGAGCGCACCGTCGACACGCTGTCGAAGGTGCCCGGCGCGCTCAAGCCGAACTGACCACGCCGAACTCCCCCACTCCCGAAGGAGTCGCAGACATGACCAGCAGTGACCCGGACGTCATCCGCCGGCAGATCGAGGACACCCGGCGCGAGCTCAGCTACGACGTCGACGCCCTCAACGAGAAGGTCAACCCCGCCCGCGTCGTCGACCGGCGGGTGACCGCCGCGAAGGGACGCATGACCGGCCTCAAGGACAAGGTGATGGGTACCGCGCACGACACCACCCACTCCGCGCACGGCATGGCGTCCAACGCCGCCGGCTCCGTGCAGGGCGCGGCGAGCAACGCGGCCGGCACGGTGCAGGACGCGGCCTCGTCCGCGGCCGGCGCCATCCAGGGCGCCCCGGACATGGCGATCCGCCAGACCCAGGGCAACCCGCTGGCCGCCGGGCTGATCGCCTTCGGCGTCGGCTGGCTGGTCTCCAGCCTGCTGCCCGCCACGCAGAAGGAGCAGCAGCTGGCCCAGCAGGCCGAGACGGCCGTCCGCGAGAACAAGGACACGCTGCTGGCCCCGGCCAAGGAGGCCGCGCAGGAGATCGGCGAGCAGCTCAAGCCCGCCGCCCAGGACGCCGTGGAGTCGGTGAAGGCGACCGCCCAGGACGCCGCCGCCACCGTCAAGGACGAGGGCCAGTCCGCCGCCGCGGACGTGCAGGGCCAGGCCCAGCAGTCCAAGGCGACGGTGCAGAGCAAGACCTCCGGGTCCTGATCCACGCGGGTCCCTGACCCGCTCGCACGACACCGCGCCCCGCCGGGTCCTCCCGGCGGGGCGCAGTGCTGTCCGCGTCACCCACCCGGGTGAGGCGCTGACCGGGGCACCTGCTGGCACCGGCGCGGGATGTCGACGTCCAGGACATGACCGCTGCCGCGCTCGACCGCTCGCCCGCGCCGTCGCGCCGGCGACGGCTCGCGGGAGTGCGGCGGACCGCGGCGCCCGGCCGTCTGGTGACGGCGCTCGCCGTCCTCGTGCCGGTCGCCCTGCTCGCGCTCGGCGCACTGCCCCTGACCCCGGCAGCGCTGGTCGCGTTCCTCGCCCCGGCGGGTGCGCTGCTCGCCGGCACGCGGCACTCCCGACGCCAGGCGGCGCTGATCGCCCGGCTGGAACGCGAGCGGGCCGTGCTGCTCGACCAGGTGCGCAGCCGCGCCGACGAGCTGGACCGCGCCTCCCGCATCATGGCCGCGCGCGCCCGGACCATGACCAGCGTCATCGACGCCGTCACCGAGCAGTCGATCATCGGCACCGACCCCGACGGCACGATCCGCGTGTGGAACCCGGGCGCCGAGAAGCTGCTCGGCCTCCCCCGCGCCGACGTCGTCCGCCGGCGCTCGATCCTGGAGTTCCACCTCGCCGAGGAGCTCGAGGAGGCCGCCGACGCGCAGGGCACCGCCGTCGGGCTGCACGCCCTGGTGCGCGCCGCCCAGGAGAACGGCAGCGACGTCCGCGACTGGACCTACGTCGCCGCCGACGGCCGGCAGCGGACCGTCGCGGTGGCGATCACGCCGCGCACCGACGACCGCGGCGTGCACGCCGGCTGGAACTTCGTCGGCACCGACATGACCGAGGTGCGCGCCACCGAGCGGATGAAGGACCAGTTCGTCAGCCTCGTCTCGCACGAGCTGCGCACCCCGCTCACCTCGATCCTGGGATACCTGGAGCTCGTCCTGGACGACGAGCAGAGCCTCACCGACGAGCAGCGCCGGTACCTGGGGACCGTGGAGCGCAACGCCGACCGGCTGCTGCGCCTGGTGGGCGACCTGCTGTTCACCGCCCGCGTCGACGCCGGCCAGCTCACCCTGCAGCCCGAGCCCGTGGACCTCGTGGCCGTCGTCCGCGCCGCCGAGGAGACCGCCCGCGTCGCCGCGACCGCCGGCGGCGTCGAGCTGCGGGTCGAGGCACCGGACGGGGCCCTGGTCATTAGCGGCGACCCGATGCGGCTCGGGCAGGCCTGCGACAACCTGGTCTCCAACGCCGTCAAGTTCACCCCGTCCGGCGGGTCGGTCACCCTCACCGTCGGCACCGGCTGGCGGGCCGCCGACGGCACGGTGACGGCCGACGAGCGCCCCGGTGCGGCCCCGGTCGCCCGGCTGTCGGTGCGCGACACCGGCATCGGCATCCCCGACGACGAGCAGGGCAAGCTGTTCACCCGGTTCTTCCGCGCCTCGACCGCCCAGCGCAACGCCGTCCCCGGCGTGGGTCTGGGGCTGTCGATCACCAAGGCCATCACCACCGCCCACGGCGGCACGCTGGACCTGGAGAGCGCCGAGGGCCGGGGCACCACCTTCACCCTCACGCTGCCCCGCGGCGCCTGACCCCTCGCGCACCGAGCGCTCTTCCGCGGACGTGCAGGTCCGCTTTCTTGCGGATTCCTTGCGGTAAGCGGGCGGGTGGCCTGCGGAAGCACCTCCAGAGTTCTCCCTGTCGCCGGAAGCGCCGGGGGCACGGACTCAGGGAGAACACGATGCGCGCCACCGCCACCAGCTCCACCGCCCGCAAGGTCATCGGCTCGCTCGGCGTCCTCGGGGCCGCGGCCGCCGTCGCCGGCATGGGCACCTTCGGCACCTTCACCGACAGCACCTCCGCCGTCGGGACGACGATCAGCTCCGGCACGGTCGACATCGACCTCACCCAGCCCGTGGTCATGCCCTTCACGGCCGCCGGCCTCGTGCCCGGCGACTCGGTCACCCGCGCCTTCACGCTGAAGAACGCCGGCACCACGGACTTCTCGTCGATCACCCTCGACTCGACGCCCACCAACAGCCCGCAGAGCGTCCTCACGACCGACATCACCAACGGCCTGCAGCTGTCCGTGAAGTCCTGCTCCACGGCCTACGCCCAGAACGGCAACGCCGTCACCTGCTCCGGCGTCGAGAAGACGCTGCTCACCGGGCCCGCCGCGGTCAGCAAGACCCTGACCTCGCCCGCCTCACTGGTGTCGGGCCAGTCGGACAACATCGCGATCACCTACACGCTGCCGGCTGCCGCGGGCAACGGCTTCCAGGGCAAGTCCGCCGACCTGAGCCTCGTCTTCACCGCCCAGCAGCGCGCCGCCGGCGCCCGCTGACCCGGCTGAGACACCGGAGACACCACGATGACCGCCGTCCTCCCCGTCCGGAGCCCGGGAGCAGCCCTGCTGCTCCCGGCCGAGGACACCCGCTCCGCTCGGAACCGGTCCGCCGGTCCGGCCCGCACGCTGGGCCTGCTCGCCCCGTGGCTGGTCCGCGGAGTCGTGGGGCTGGCCGTCGCGGTCTTCGCTCTCCTGGCCGTCGGACCGCACGTCCTCGGCTACCGCACGATGACGATGCTCACCGGCAGCATGTCGCCGATGATCGACCCGGGCGACGTCACCGTCGTCACGCCGATCGCCGTCGGGGACGTCACCGAGGGCATGGTCATCACCTACCACCAGCCGATCGGTGACCACTCGCTCGTGACCCACCGGGTCGTCGAGGTGCAGCGCGACGCCGCCGGCCGCACCACCGTCCGCACCAAGGGCGACGCGAACGAGGCCGTCGACCCCTGGACCGCGACGCTCGAGGGCGACACCGCCTACCGGGTGCGCGCCGTCGTCCCGGAGCTCGGCCACCTGATCACCGCGCTCCGCGCCCCCGTGCTCACCCAGGCGCTGATCTACGGCGCCCCCGCCCTGCTGGCCGGCTGGCTGCTGCTGGGCATCTGGCGCCCCACCACCGACACCCGCGACGAGGAGGACCAGCCGTGACCGCGCTCCGCCGCACCGCCGTCCTGCTCGGCCTGATCGCCACCGTGGTCATCGGCAGCAGCATCCCGGCCTCCGCCACCTTCTCCGCAAGCACCACGGCGCAGCAGGCCCGCGTGAGCACCCTCGTCGTCGAGCCCGTCTCGGGCATCCGGGTCGAGCGCAACTGCCCCACCACGCAGGCCACCCTGCGGTGGAACGCCAGCCCCACCGCTGCCGTCGCCGCGAACAAGGTGACGAGCTACGCGATCTCCGCCAACGTCGGCGGCCAGCAGATCACCGCGCAGGTCCCGGCGACCCAGACCTACTACGTCTACCCGACGGGTTACGTCTACCCCGGCACGAGCGTCCCGGTCTCGATCACCGTCACCACGCAGACCCAGTACGGCTGGACCAAGGCCGCCACGACGACGACGACGGTGACGACGTGCTGACCGCCCTCGTCGTCGACGCCGACGCCCTCGCCCGCCGCCGCGTCTCCGGCCTCCTCCGCCTCGGCGGGTGGCAGGTCCGCGAGGCCGCCGACGTCCCGGCCGCCCTCGCGCTCGCCGCGACCGACGTCCCCGACCTCGTCGTCACCGACGCCGCCGTCGCCGGCGAGGACGGGCTGGAGCTGCTCCGCCGGCTGCGCCGCGACGGCTCGGAGGCCCACTTCCTGGTCACCGCCTGGGAGCCCTCGGAGCAGGTCCGGTCCGCGGCCGCCGCCGTCGGCGCCCTGGCCTGCCTCGGCAAGCCGGTCGACGCCGGCATCCTGCTCGACTTCCTGCGCAGCCGGACCACGGGGCCGGCTGCGCAGGGCACCCGCTACGCCATCCACGAGGTCGGCGACCTGCACGACGCCGACATCGAGGACGACCTGATGGCACCGACTCCAGGAGCTGTACGTGACCGCGCTGCCCGGCCGCCTGGCCGCCATCGAGACCTCCACCCGACAGGGCGACGGGCCCGCCGTGGCCGCGGCCGCCTACACGCTGGCCGGCACGAGCGGCCAGCTCGGCCACCCGGAGGTCGCCTCGATCTGCCAGGCCATCGCCGCCGACGCCCGCCGCGGCATCCTGGCCCACGACCGCGTGCAGCACCTGCACGCACTGATCGGCGCCTGAGCCCTGACCCCGCTCGGACGCGCACGAGACGGAGGGCCCGCAGACGAGGGGGAAACGTCTGCGGGCCCTTCGGCGTGCTCAGGGGCAGACATGGCCATTTCTGCCCCTAGGGGGTCTGGGTCAGGCGGCGACGAGGCGGTAGCCGACGCCGCGGACGGTGCGGATCTCCGGTGAGTTGAGGCCGGCGGCGACGAGCTTGCGGCGCAGGTTGGACATGTGCGCCTCGACCAGGCGCAGGTTGCCCTCCCAGTCGGTCTGCCAGACCTCGCGGAGCAGCGTCTCGCGCTGCAGCACCCGGCCCGGCCGGGAGGCCAGCGCGGCCAGCAGATCGAACTCGGTGCGGGTCAGGTCGACGACGGCGCCGTCGACGCGCACCTCGCGGGTCTCCTCGTCCAGCTCGAGCTCGGCGAGCCGTCGGACCGACTCCTCGGCCGGGGCCGCCACCTCGGGCGCGGGCGCGGTGCGCGGGAAGCGCAGCATCGCCTGGACGCGGGCGGTCAGCTCGCGCGGGGAGAACGGCTTGGCCATGTACCCGTCGGCGCCGACGGCCAGCCCGATGAGCAGGTCGACCTCCTCGGCGCGGGCGGTGAGCATGAGGACGTAGCAGGCGGTCTCGGCGCGGATCTGCCGGCACACCTCGGTCCCGTCGGTGTCGGGCAGCCCGAGGTCGAGCACGATGAGGTCGGGCGCCTCGCGGCGCACCTCGGCCAGGCACTCGGCCCCGCTGCCGACTGCGCGCACCCGCAGCCCGGCGCGCTCCAGGACGGTGCGGACCAGCTCGCGGATCTCCTCGGTGTCCTCGACGACGAGCACGGATGACCCGGTCACGACCGACCTCCCTCCGATGACGATCTCGCGGACCCGGCGGTCCGCTTCCCGCCCCTGTGATCGGCGGGCGCGCCGGGTTGCTTGAGCCCGGCCCCGCTTCCCGACGTCCACTCCCCCGGAGGGGTGGGGGGCGACCACCGCCTCCTCAGCTCCACCCCCGGCCCGGCCGTTGCGAGGTGGAGGGCGCGGCCGTCGTGGTCGCAGCACACGGCGCACCCGGAGAGGCACGATGACCGTCGAACTGGTCCGCACCGACCACCACGTGCACTGCACGGGGTCCGGCGGCGCCGCGGGCAGCACCTGGGCCTCCGTGGCCGCCGCCCGCCGGGCCGGGCTCGAGAGCATCCGCCTGGTCGACCCCGTCCACACCTCGAGCACGCAGGTGCCGGACTTCCTGGCCCGGGTCGCCGCCCTGCCGCGGATCCCCGGCCTGGAGGTGCTCACCGGCGTGGAGGCCACGATCCTCGACGCCTCCGGCCGGCTCGACGTCCCCGCCGACCTCGTCGCCGGCGCCGGTGGGGTGGACCGCGTGCTCATCGCCGCCCACCGGTTCCCCGGGCCCGACGGCCCGTGGAGCCCGGCCCGGACCGTGGCCGAGATCGAGCGGGGGCTGCACCCGCAGGACGTGCTCGACGTCCTCGTGACCGCCACCGTCCGGGCGATGTCGACGGTGGACCGCCCCCAGCTAGCGCACCTGTTCTCGCTGCTGCCGCGGATCGGGCTGCACGAGAGCGCGTTGACCGACGACCACCTCGCCGCGATCGCCGCCGCGGCCCTCCGCACCGGGACGACGGTCGAGGTCAACGAGAAGTGGCGCTGCCCCGGCCCCCGCGTGGTGCTGCACCTCGCCGCCGCCGGCGTGACCCTGGTCGGCGGCACCAGCAGCACCGAGGCCGCGACCGTGGGTCGCTACTCCTGGGTCGCCCACGCCGCCGCGGCCCGGCACCTGCTCGGCGTCCGGTGACCGTCGCGGCGCCTCGCTAGGTGAGCGTCCGCGTCGTCGGTGGCAGCTCGCCACCGGCCACCAGCGCGGCGGTCGCGTCCTGCAGCGCGGTGAGCGCCACCCGCTGGGTGTTCGGCCCGGCGGAGACGCGGGCGACGCCGAGCTCCTGCAGCTCGCGCACCGACGGCGACCGGCCGGGGACGGCGATGACGCTCAGCCGGCCGGGCCCGAACGCCTCGGCCAGCACGGCGATCTCCTCGTGGGCGACGACGCCGGGGACGAACACGCACGGCGCCCCGGCCGCGAGGTAGGCCCGCCCGCGGCGCACCGCCTCGGTGAGCACCTCCCTGCGGTCGGCCCCGGCGGCCGCCCGCAGGACGGCGTCGGTGCGGGCGTTGAGGACGAACCCGATCCCCGCGTCGCGGCCGGCGGCCAGCACCGCCTCGACCGCGGCCACGGCCTCGTCCAGCGGCCGCATCGCGTCCTCGAGGTTGCCGCCGACCACGCCCGCGGCGATGGCCCGACGGGCGGTCTCACCGGCGTCGCCGTAGCCGGCCTCCATGTCCATGGAGACCGGCAGGTCCACGGCCGCGGCGATGCGGGCGACCATGTCCAGGTGCAGGTCCAGCGGGATCCGCTCGCCGTCCTCGTAGCCGAAGGTGGCCGCGATCGAGTGGCTGGCGGTGGCCAGCGCGCGGATGCCGTCGGTTCCGGCGACCACCCGCGCCGAGACGACGTCCCACACGTTGGCGAGGACGAGCACCTCGGGGGCGGTGTGCAGCTCCAGCAGGGCGCGGGCGCGGGCGGCGAGGTCGGGCACGGGCCGAACCTAGCCAGCGCGCGCCGCCCTGACCAGCGGCACTGGCGCAGGCCGGTCAGGTAAGGCTAACCTGCGCCACAGTGCCCGACCCCGGTCGCGGCAACGATCCCCGCCGCCTCCCGGATAGGCCGAACCCGCGCATGTACGTGTGCCACTGCAACGTGGTGAGCGACCGCGACATCATCGAGTCCATCGCCAACGGCGCCCGCTGCATCGCCGACGTCGCCCGGGACACCGGGGCCGGCCGCACGTGCGGCGGCTGCGTGGACACCATGCGCGAACTCGTGTGCCAGCATTGCCCGGTCATGACCGAGCGACAGCTGGGAGCCGCAGGTGCAACCCGTTAGTCCCCGAGTGGTCGAACTGCTCAACGATGCGTTGACCTTCGAGCTCACCGTCACCAACACGTACTTCCTCAACGCCCGCATGCTGGACGCCTGGGGCCTCCCGAAGCTGGGCAAGGTCTTCTACGACCTGTCCATCGACGAGATGCGCGACGCCGACGACCTCATCCAGCGCGTCCTGCTGTTCGACGGCCACCCGAACCTGCAGCGCCTCGGGTCGATCCGGGTCGGCGAGACCGCCGAGGAGATGCTCGTCCTGGCCCTCGACAGCGAGAAGGCCGCCGTGGCCCAGTTCAACGCCTCGGCCAAGGAGTGCCACGAGCTCGGCGACCACGGCACCGCCGCCGTCTTCGAGGAGATGGTGCGCGACGAGGAGAAGCACGCCGACTGGTTCGAGGCCCAGCTCGGCGCCATCGAGCGGGTCGGCGCGGCCCAGTACCTGGCCGCGCAGATCTCCACCGAGACGCCCTAGCGGCACCGCACGCGCAGAGGGCCGCTCCCCGATCCGGGGAGCGGCCCTCGTGCCGTTCGAGGTGGTTCAGCCGGCGAGCAGCTCGGTGAGCCGCTCCAGCTGGAGCCGCGCGGCGGTCAGCCCGATGCCGGTGAAGAACACGTCGTCGTCGACGGCGTGGGCCCGGTCCGCGGCGACGGCGGGCAGCAGCGGCCACAGCGGCCCGGCGACCACGTCGGCCTCGCCGGACTCGTCCGGGGCGCCGTAGGAGGAGTGCAGGACGACGTCGGCGTCCACCGAGGTGATCAGCTCGGGGCTGACCTCGGCGAAGGTGGGCGTGCGCTCGGTCGGCAGCGCCAGCAGTCCGAGACCCGCGTCCGCCAGCACCGACCCGAGGAACGACTCGGGCGTGTAGACGCGGATCGCGCCCCCGCCGACGAAGCGCACGGCGCCGATGGTCGGCGCCGGTTCGCCGACCGCGTCGCCCAGCGCCGCGGCCTCGGCGCGGTACTCGTCGAGCACGTCGGCGGCCTCGTCCTCGAGCCCGAGCGCCTCGGCGGCGAGCTCGAAGTTCTCCTTCCAGACGACACCGACCTCCTCGGCGAAGACGGTCGGGGCGATCTGCGAGAGCTGGTCGTAGAGCGCCTCGTGGCGCACCTTGTTGGACAGGATGAGGTCCGGCTCGGCTGCGGCGATCGCCTCGAGGTCGGGCTCGGCGATGGTGCCGACCACCTCGACGCCCTCGGCGTCGTCGGCCAGGTAGCTCAGGAAGCCGTCGGAGACCGCGGTGGTGACGGCGCCGACCGGCGTGACGCCGAGCGAGAGCGCCGAGTCCAGCTCGCCGGTGTCGAGGACGACGACGCGCTCGGGCCGCTCGGGGATCTCGGTGCTGCCCATCGCGTGCTCGACGGTCCGCGGGAAGGCGTCGTCCTCGGTCGTGCCGGTGGCGGTGCCGGCGTCCGGCTCGTCGTCGCTCCCGCAGCCGGTGAGCAGCAGGGCGACGGCCAGGACGGCTCCGGTCGCGGACAGGGCGGGGCGTCTCATGGTTCTCCTCGTGGATGCGCACGCACATCGATCGCGCGTGCCTCTGGATCGCTCCGCCCGCGTGTGCAAGACTCCGGAGCGAAGCCAGGTGAGGCTAGCCTAATCTCCGCACCGCCCCACCTGCCCGCACCGGGAGAGGACCGCATGACCGTCGAGACAGTGCAGATCCCGGTGTACCGGCCCTTCGCCGTGCAGGTGGCCCGCCTCGTGCGGCTGAGCCCGACCTTCCTGCGCGTGACCTTCACCGGCGCCGACCTCGACGAGTTCAGCACCAACGGCTACGACCAGCGGATCAAGGTCATGCTGCCGCTGCCCGGCCGCGGCATCGACGACTGCCCGGCCGACCCCGACTGGTACGGCGCCTGGCGCGCGCAGCCGGAGGACCGGCGGATGCCGCTGCGCACCTACACGATCCGCGCCCTGCGCCCCGAGCTGCGCGAGATCGACGTCGACTTCGTGCTGCACGGCGCGACCGGCCCCGCGTCGGCCTGGGCCGAGTCCGCGGCCCCCGGCGACGAGGTCGTGCTCATCGGCCCCAACGCCCGCTTCCCCGGCCCGACCGGCGGCTTCGAGTGGCACCCGCCGGTCGATGCGTCCTGCCTGCTCGTGGCGGGTGACGAGACCGCGGTGCCGGCGATCTGCGCGATCGTGGAGTCCCTGCCCGCCGGGCAGCGCGCCCGCGTCCTGCTCGAGGTGCCCGAGGCCGGGGACGCCCTGAACGTCGCCGCCCCCGACGGCGTCGAGGTCACCTGGCTGCCCCGCGCCACCGGTGCCGGCGCCCCCGCACCCCGTGGGGCGCTGCTCACCGCGGCGGTCGCGGACGCGGTGGCCGACCTCGCCGACGACCTCGCCCCCTCCCCCGCCGTGGCGCTCGAGGACGTCGACGTCGACAGCGGCATCCTCTGGGAGGTGCCGACCGAGCTGACGGCCCCCGCCGGCTCGTCCGGGGTCTACGCGTGGCTGGCCGGCGAGGCGGGCGTGGTGAAGGCGCTGCGCCGTCACCTGGTGCAGACCGTCGGCGTCGACCGCCGCTCGGTCGCCTTCATGGGCTACTGGCGCGAGGGCCGCACCAGCGACTGACCGCCTCCGTTTGACACCCTGACAGCAACCGGTGTCACATGGACGGGTGAGCGCTGCCCTGGATGTGCTGGCGACCGACGGCCTGGCGGTCATCGGCACGCTCGGCTTCTTCGTCCCCGCGGCGATCCTCGTGGCCCTCGTGGTCGGTGCCGTCGTGCGCGACCGCCGGCTCGCGGCCCAGGAGGCCGAGGCGGACGCCGCCGAGGAGGCCCGCAGGCACGAGTCGCTGGGCGACCCGGCGGACGGCGACCGCCGGAGCGCCGGGCGGCCTACTCCTCCGCCAGCCGGCTGAGCGCGGTCTCCACCGCCTCCTGGACGGTGCCGGCCATCTCGGTGCGGAACGCCGCCAGCAGCGCCTGTGCCGCCACCGGCTGGAGCCGGGCGACGGTCGCGCGGATCTCCTCGACCTGGTCCCGCGGGGCCCCGGCCTCCACCCAGGCCTGCCACCGGGTCTCGACGAACATGCCCACGTAGGTGCGGGCGATCTCCCGCACGTGCTCGGTCACCCGCGCCTGCGCGTCGATGAGCGCCTCGATCGGCACGCCCAGGGCGAGCACCTGGATGCCGGCGGTGAGCAGCGCGGGATCGAGCACCCGGAGCCGCTCGTCGTCGATCCGCTCGACCAGGCCGAGCCCGACCAGGCTGTCGACGACGGCCGGGCTCGGCGGCACGCCGGCCCGTGCGGCCAGGTCGGCGCCGGTGGTGACCTCCGGCTCCGGCGGCAGCCACGGCGCGAGCAGCGCCCGGTGCAGGGCCAGCGTGGCCGAGCTGCCGCTCGGCGGTGCCGAGCTCAGCGTCCGCTCGATCATCGCCAGCGTGTAGCCCTCGGCCAGCATCTCGCGCACGAGCAGCAGCCGGGCGACGTGCTCGCGGCCGTAGTACCCGGTGCGGCCGACCATGCGCGGCGGCGGCAGCAGGCCCCGGGCGGCGTAGGCACGCAGGTTGCGCACGGTGACGCCGGCGCGCGCGGCGAGCTGGTCGACGGTCAGCTCGCCGTCGTCGCCGTCCGGCGAACTCCCGACCTGGGTGACCACGCCCACCTCCTCACCTGCGCAACCCCACGGTAAACCGCTCGTTCTATGTATCAGTTGCCGATGTCACGGTGTGGATGTCTCATGAGCGCTACACCGATTGAGGGGGTTTGCGTGCTGCTCGCCGCTGAGACACGTCCCGCCGGAGGTGCCGCGCTCGGCGAGGTCGCCCTCGCCACCGGCATCGGGGCGGCGCTGACCGCCGTCCTCCTGGGCCTCTGGTGTGGCTGCACCGCACCCGCCGCTCGACGGTCCTGACCACGGTCGGGAACAAGCTGGGCGCGGCCACCGGGGTGCCGGCCTGGGTGGCACTCCCGACCATCCTCACCACGATCTCGCTGCTCGTGGCGCTGCTGGGCATGCTCTGGGACATCGCCCTGCACATCGGCGTGGGCCGCGACGAGGGACCGCTGGCCAACCCCGCGCACTTCCTCATCCTCTTCGGCCTGTTCGGCGTCTTCGCCGGCGGCGTCCTGGCCTGTGCCATGCCTTTGGACGAGAAGCCCGGCCCGGCCGCGGTCCGGTTCGTCCGCGGCTGGGACGTCCCGGTCGGCGGCATCCTCATCACCGTCGCCGGCTTCTACGCCCTGCTGGGCTTCCCCCTCGACGACGTCTGGCACCGCCTCTTCGGCCAGGACGTCACGCTCTGGGGCCCGACGCACCTGATGCTCATCGGCGGCGCCGGCCTGTCCATCGTGGGTCTGCTCGTCCTGGAGCAGGAGGGGCACGGCACGCTCTCGACCGACGACGGCGACGTGAAGGCCGGGCGCACCGCCCGCTTCATCCGCCAGGCCGCGGCCACCGGCGGGCTGCTGCTGGGCATGTCGGTGTTCCAGGGCGAGTACGACTTCGACGTCCCGCAGTTCCGGCTGGTGCTCGAGCCGTTCATGATCGCCGGTGCCGCGGGCATCGCCCTGGTCACCGCGCGGCTGTTCATGGGCCGCGGCGGGGCGCTGGCCGCCGCCGCGTTCTTCCTCGTCATCCGCAGCGGGATCGCGCTGGTCGTGGGCGGTGGCTTCGACGAGATCACGCCGACCTTCCCGCTGTACCTGGGCTCGGCGGTCGTCGTCGAGCTGCTCGCCCTCGGCCTCTCCCCCGCCCGCCGGCCGGTCCTGTTCGGCGCGGTCGCCGGGGTCGGCATCGGCACCATCGGCCACGCGACCGAGGCCGGCTGGACGCACGTGGTGCAGACGCTGTCGTGGAACGGCGACATCCTGGTCGAGGGCACCCTCATGGCGGTCGTCGGCGGCGTCGCCGGCGGTCTGCTGGGCGCACTGCTCGCGCTGGGCCTGCGCCGCCAGCTCCCCCGCCCGGCCGTGGCGCGCTCGATCGTGCTGGCCGGCCTCGTCGCGCTGGCCGCGTGCGTGGCCAACGGTCTGGTCGCGACCGTCCCCGACGACGTCGAGGCCACCTTCGGCATCACCGACGTGCAGTCCGACCCGCGCACCGCCGACATCACCGTCCGGCTGGACCCCGCCGACTTCGTCGACGACCCGGCGTGGGTGCAGATCACCGCGTGGCAGGGCGACGGCCTCGTCGTCAACGCCCTGGAGCGCACCGGCGAGGGCGAGTACCGGACCACCGAGCCGATCCCGCTGCACGGCACCTGGAAGACCCTGCTGCGGGTGCACGACGGCCGCGTCCTGACCGCCTTCCCCATCTACCTGCCGGCCGACGAGGCCATCGGCGAGGGCGAGATCGCGGCCGAGGACGGCATGACCCGCGCGGCGGTCCCGGAGATCGACATCCTGCAGCGCGAGCTGAAGGACGGCGGTGGCGGCGTCTGGCTGGTCGCCAACCTGGTCGTGCTCGTCTGCACCCTGGCGATCATCGCCGCGATGGCCTGGGGCGTGGCGCGCTACTCCCGCCGGGCGGGGGCCCGCGAGCCCTTCCCGGACGCCCCCGCGGACGAGCCGGCCGACGCGCCGCGCGCGTCCACCCCGGCCGTCTGACCGCCCGCCCCTCCCCCGCGCATCGGAGACCCCCGCTCGTGACGATCCGTCCTGCCCGGCTGCCCCGCGCCCTCGCGGCGTCCGCCCTCGCCCTCGCCCTCCCGCTCACCGGCTGCGCAGGCACCGACGAGGGGACGGCGTCCGACACGACGACCAGCCCGACGTCGTCGAGCGCGACGGCGGCCGGGGACCCGGAGCCGACGGCGGAGCCGGCGCAGGAGCCCGGTCAGCGCCTGGAGGTCACGGTCGCCGGCGGGCAGCTCAGCGGCGACACCGGCCGGGTGCCGGTGCCCGTCGGCGAGCAGGTCACCCTCGTCATCACCAGCGACGTCGCCGACGAGGCGCACGTGCACGGCTACGACCTGACCGCCGACCTGCAGCCCGGGACGCCGGCCCAGCTCACCTTCGACGCGACCATCCCCGGCGTCTTCGAGGTCGAGCTGCACGACGCGGGCACCGTCCTGCTGACCCTGCAGGTCTCCTGACCCGATGACGCTGCTGGCCCACGGGGTGGGGTCGCGCACCGACCTGCCCATCCCGATCGGGTTCGCCCTGTACGGCGCGGGCGCGGCGATCCTCGCCAGCTTCGCCGTCCTGCTGCTGTTCTGGCGCACCCCGCACCTGGGCGGCCCGGACTCCGGCCGCCCGGTGCCGGCGGGGCTGCAGCGCACCCTCGACGCCGGGGGCGTGCGCCGCGCGCTGCAGCTGGTGGCGCTGCTGCTCGCCGCGTTCGTCGTGGTCGCCGCCCTGGCCGGGCCGGAGGAGACCTCGCGCAACCTCGGCCCGTGGGTGCTGTTCGTGACCTTCTGGGTGGGTCTGGTCCCCGCGAGCCTGCTGCTCGGCCCGGTGTGGCGGGTGGCCAACCCGTTGCGCCTGCTGCACCGGCTGCTGCGGCGCTGGGGGCCCGACGCCCCGGGCGCGGCGCGGCTGCCGGCGCTGGGGCTGTGGCCCGCGGCCGGCGCGCTGCTGGTCTTCGTGTGGCTGGAGCTGGTGTACCCCGACCGCTCCGAGCCGCTCACCGTCGCGGTCTTCCTGCTCGCCTACGCCGTCGTGCAGCTGGGCCTGGCGCTGTGGTTCGGGGAGGGCTGGTTCGCCGCCGGCGACGGCTTCGAGGCCTACTCCACCCTGATCGCCCGGCTCTCCCCCTGGGGACGGCGAAGCGACGGCCGCCTCGTCCTGCGCAACCCGCTGGCCGGCGCGCTGGCCACCCCCGCGCAGCCCGGGCTCGGCGCGCTGGTCATGGTGCTGCTGGGCTCGACGGCGTTCGACGGGCTGACCCGGACGACGTGGTGGCAGACCGGCCCGGGGGCGGCGAACGACTGGTTCTCCGGCACGGTCGGCCTGCTGGCGTCGATCGCGCTGGTCTCCGGGCTGTACGTCGTCGGCACCCGGCTGTCGGGCCGGCTGGCCGGCCAGGAGGAGCGGATCCAGCCGGCGCGGTACGCGGCGACGGTGATCCCGATCGCGCTGGGCTACACCGTGGCGCACTACTTCAGCCTGCTGATGCTCGACGGGCAGACGACCTGGATCCTCCTCAGCAACCCGTTCGGTGCCGACGGCGTGGACCTGTTCGGCACCTACGGCAACCGGGTGGACCTCACCGCGGTCAGCGCCGACCTCATCGCGCTGGTGCAGGTCGGGGCCATCATCACCGGCCACGTCGTCGGCGTGGTGCTGGCCCACGAGCGGGCGCTGCTGTCGGCCCGCCGCGCCCGCGCGTCCGACCAGCTGCCGCTCGTGCTGGTGATGGTGGTCTTCACCCTGGGCGGGCTGGGGCTGCTCTTCGGGTTCTGAGCACAACCTCTCAGCCGGGACCGTGGGCTACAGCTCCGCCCACCGCGTGCCGATGCTGAGAGAGCCGAGTCCGGCACCACCGGGGCGCACGCCCCGACGCAGCGGAGGGACCGCCCCCGTGATCGCAGTGACCTGTCGCAACGGCGAGCACTTCACCATCGACCCCCGTGAGATCGAGCGGGTCGAGACCCTGCCCGATACCGTCCTGCACATGGTCGGCGGCCGCACCTACGTGCTCGGCACCGGACTCGACGAGCTGCTGCGGGCCGTCCGCGACTCGCACGCCGAACTGCTCGTCGTGCAGAAGCGGCTGTCCGGCGGCACCGCCGTGCTCGCCGACTCCGCCGCCACCCTGCGGGTGGAGCGCCGGGCGCGCGTCCGCATCGACGACTCCCCCGGCTCCCCCGCCGACCGCCGTCCCGACCCCGACGCCTGACCTCCGCTAGACGACGACGGAGAGCGCCAGCACTCCCAGCAGGCCGACCACGGAGATGATCGTCTCCATCACCGACCAGCTCTTGATGGTCTGGCCGACGGTCATCCCGAAGTACTCCTTCACCAGCCAGAACCCGGCGTCGTTGACGTGCGAGAAGAACAGCGAGCCGGCGCCGATCGCCAGCGCGAGCAGCGCCACGGTCGAGGAGCTCTGCTCGGCCGCCAGGGGCGCGACGATGCCGGCGGCGGTGATCGTGGCGACCGTCGCCGAGCCCGTGGCCAGCCGGATGCCGACGGCCACCAGCCAGCCCAGCACGAGGACGTTGATCGACAGGTCCTCGGCCGCCCGGCCGACCAGGTCGCCGACGCCGGCGTCCACCAGCACCTGCTTGAAGCCACCGCCGGCCGCCACGATGAGCAGGATCCCGGCGATGCCGGGCAGCGAGCCCCCGACGATCGAGGAGATCCGCTCGCGGCCGAACCCGACCGCGGTGCCGAGGGTGAACATCGCCAGGATGACGCCGGCCATCAGCGCGACGACCGGGGTCCCGGCGACGTCGAGGACCGAGCGCACCGCGCTGTCCTCGTCGAGGACCAGCTCGCCGATCGCGCGCAGCAGCATGAGCCCCACCGGCAGCAGCACCGTGACGATCGCGGCGACCAGCCGCGGCCGGCGGACCGGCGTCGCGGTCCCGGAGCTGGTGGCCACCGCCGCCCGCTGCTCGCCCTCGACCGGGTCGGCCAGGTCGGCGGCGACGCGGCCCGGCCCGGTACCGCCGTCGTCGTCCGCGGCCCGCCCGGTCCCGCCCGGACCGCCGGCCGTGCCGGGGATCGGCAGGTCGATCCGCCGGCTGATCCAGGTGCCGAACACCGGTCCGGCCAGGATCACGCACGGGATCGACACGATCAGCCCGAGGAGCAGGGTGCGGCCGAGGTCCGCGCCGAGCGCGTCGATCGCGACCAGCGGCCCGGGGTGCGGCGGCACCAGCCCGTGCAGCACGGAGAGGCCGGCCAGCGCGGGGATGCCGACGAGCAGCAACCGGCAGGTGCGTGCGCCGCGCGACGAGCAGCACGATCGGCACCAGCAGGACGACGCCGACCTCGAAGAACAGCGGGATGCCGACGAGCGCGGCGACCCCGCCCATGGCCCAGGGCAGCCGGTGCGCCGACACGTGGTCGACGAAGGCCGACACGATCCGGTCCGCTCCCCCGCTCTCCGCGAGCAGCCCGCCGATCATCGCGCCGAGGGCGATGAGCAGCCCGACGCTGCCCACGGTCGCCCCGACGCCGCCCTGGAAGCTGGTGACGGTGTCCGCGGCGGCCAGCCCCCCGACGGTCCCGAGCACCGCCGCCCCGAGGACCAGCGCCAGGAACGGGTGCACCTTGAGCCAGGTGATCAGCACGACGACGGCGGCGATGCCGAGCAGCGCAGCGACGACCAGCTGGGTGTCGCTGCTGTCGACCTCGATGGCGTCCGCGGCGAGCAGGGTCATGACGAGGCCTCCGGGCTCCCGTGGGCGGAACGGGGTGCGCGGTCGCCGAGCGCGGCCACGAGGTCGTCGACCACCGCGTCGGGCGGGCCGGCGCCGGAGATCTCCGCGCCGGCCTCGTCGGGCTCGAGCGGCTGGAGGGTGGCCAGTTGGCTGTCCAGCAGCGAGGCCGGCATGTAGTGGCCGGCGCGCTGCTCCATCCGCTCGCGGATGACCTCGGCGTCGGCGGTCACGTGGGCGAACCAGACCGAGGGGCGGCCCTCGCGCAGCAGGTCGCGGTAGCTGCGCTTGAGCGCCGAGCAGGTGACGACGACGGAGCGACCGGTCGCCTCCCGCTGGTCGATCCACCCGCCGATGGTGCGCAGCCACGGCCAGCGGTCGTCGTCGTCCAGCGGGTGGCCCGCGGCCATCTTCTCGACGTTGGCACGGGGGTGGAAGTCGTCGCCCTCGGCGAACTCCCAGTCCAGCCGCTCGGCGAGGCGTTCGGCGACGGTCGTCTTCCCTGAACCGGACACCCCCATGACGACGACGGTGGTGGGCGGGAACGAGCCGTCGGCCTGCATGCAGCGACCGTAGGACCGCGCGCCGCTCGCGGCGACACGGTCAGGCGGAGAGAGCGCCGATCAACTCGGGCCAGGCGGTGCTCCGCGGGTCGATGACGACGAAGTGCCCGCCGTCGACCTCCACCAGCCGGGCCGCGGGGTGCGCGGCGACGTAGGACCGGGCGAGGGCGAGCGGGACGATCTCGTCCGCGGTGCCGTGCACGATCGTCACCGGAGCGCTCGGCGACGGCTGCCGGACCGGGTCGAGGTCCGGGCGCCCGGCGGCCGGCCCGCCCAGGAACGCGCGGACCGCGTCGCCGTCGAGCGCGAGCTCCTCGGCCAGTGCGACGTCCGCGACCGGGGCGAGCGCGACCACGCCGGCGAGCTGCGGCACCCGCGGGTCGACGGCGGCCTGCAGCACGAGGTGCCCGCCGGCGGAGTGCCCCGCCAGCACGAGCCGCCCGTCGCAGCGCCCGGCCAGCTCGGGGGCGGTGCTCAGGTGGCCGATCGCGGCGGCGACGTCGTCCACCGTGTCGTCGGGCCGGCCGGGCACGCGGCGGTACTCGATCGCCGCCGTCGTCCAGCCGGCCTCGGCGAGGGCCGCGGTGAGCGGCCGCACGTGGACCCGGTCGTACGCGGGCCGCCAGAAGCCGCCGTGCACGAACACCACCAGCGGACGCTGCTCGGCGCCGGACCCGCCGAAGCGGACGTCGACCACGGCGTCGGCGGAATCGCCGTAGCGCAGCTCCAGGTCGGGGCCGGGCGCGGGCAGCGCGAGGACCGAGCGGTCCTCCTCGGCGGGCATCTCAGCCGCGGGCGTCGGCGGCGCGCAGGCTGTCCAGCGCGGGGCCGTACATGCGTGCCTTGATGGTGCGGAGCGTCTCCCCCGCCTTGCCGGCGAGCCCGGAGGCGATCTCGACGGCGGTGGACAGGACGACGTCCTCGGCGACGGCCTGGTCGACGATGCCGGCCTCGACGGCCTCGGCTCCGCCGTAGCGGCGGCCGGTCGTCATCGCCTCGTGCGCGGCCTGCGGCGCGAGCCGCCCCTGGATCAGCGCGGACATGCCCGGCGTGAACGGGATCTGGATGTCCACCTCGGGCAGGCACCAGAAGCCGCGGTCGGCCCGCATCACGCGGACGTCGTGGCTCAGGGTGAGCATGGCGCCGGCGGCGAACGCGTGCCCCTGGATCGCGGCCACGGTCACCAGCGGCAGCGCCAGCACCCGGGCGAGCAGGTGCTGCACGGTGCCGACGTAGCCGCCGCGCTCGGACTCGTGGGTGGAGAGCCACTCCAGGTCCAGGCCGTTGGAGAAGAACTTGCCGGTGGCGGTGGTGACGAGCGCGCGGGCGCCGTCGGCCTGCTCGACCTCGTCGAGGGCGGCGTCCATCGCGGTCAGCCAGTCGGGGTGGAAGCGGTTCTCGGTGTCGCCGAGGTCGAGCACGAAGACGTCGCCGGAGCGGTCCAAGGTGGGCATGGCGGTCCTTCCGGGGAGGCAGCAGCGGACAGGCTCGGCCGGGTGGACGGCGAGCCCGTGTCGAGCACGATCATGCCGTCCGGCAGTGTTCGCCCCGCCCGGGGCACCCGTCCGGGCCGGTTCCCGGGAGGAGCGCGCATGCGCCGGCTCTACGTCGTCACCCACCCCGAGGCCGAGCACCACGTGTCCGGCCTGGTCGGTGGCTGGTTCGACAGCGCGCTGACCGGGCGGGGCCTGCGCCAGGCCGAGGTGATCGCGACGCGGATCCGCGAGCTGGTTCCCGCCGGCGCTCCGGTGGAGGTGCACGCGTCCGACCTGATCCGGACGGTGCAGACGGCGACCACGATCGCGGACCGGCTCGGGGTGACGCCGGTCCTGCACCTCGGGCTGCGCGAGAAGTCCTACGGCGTCGCCGAGGGGAGGCCGCAGGCGTGGCTGGACGCCCGGTTCGTCCCCCCGCCGGCGACGGGCGACCGGATGGACCACGTCGAGGGGATCGAGGGAGCGGAGACCCGACGGCAGTTCGCCACGCGGGTCTACGCCGCGGTGGACGACGTCCTGGCGAGCCCGTGCGCGCACCAGGTCGTGGTCACGCACGGGTTCGCGCTGACCTTCGTCGTCGCCGCCTGGATCGGGATGCCGCTGGAGGCGACCGGGCACGTCAACGTCCGCTCCACCAGCGGTGGGATCACCGCGCTCGAGGAGGACGACTTCTTCGCCAACCGCGCCGTCGTGCGGCTGGACGACACCACGCACCTCTGAGCGTCAGGCGGGCTTCCGCCACACCGAGACCGCGCTCTCGCTGTCGCTGTCGAAGGGGGCGCCGCGCCAGTCCTCCGTCCGGCGGACGAACTCCAGACCGGCCAGCTGCGCCATGAGGTCGAGCTCGGCCGGCCAGACGTAGCGGAAGTTGCTCGCCGCGTACCGGACCGTGCCGTCGTCCCGGCGCCAGTAGTGGTGCGAGGTGCCCTGCTGGGTGGCGAGGTCGAGGGTGTCGAAGCCGACGTGGTGCGCGCCGACGTGGAACGGCACCGCCGTCTGGCCGGGTGGGAAGCGCCGGAGGGCCGGCACCGACAGCTCGACGACGAGGTGCCCGCCGGGGGCGAGGTGGCGGGCGGCGTTGGCGACGGTGGCGACCTGCCCGGCCTGGGTGCGCACGTTGCCGAGGCTGTTCCACACGACGTAGACCAGCGCGAACGCGCCGTCGACGGTGGCCGTGGCCATGTCGCCCACCACGACCGGGATGTCGGGCCGCTTCCGGTGCAGCTCGTCGGCCATCGGTTGCGACAGCTCGATGCCGCTGACCGGGACGCCGCGGTCGCTCAGCGGGATGGCCACCCGGCCGGTACCGATCGCGAGCTCCAGCGCCGGCCCGTCCCCCGCCAGCGCCGCGAGGACGTCGACCGCCGGGTCGAGGACATCGGGGGCGAACATGAACGCCGCCTCCCGGTCGTAGCCGGCCGCCGTCGCCGCGTCCCAGACGTCACTGCTGCTCATGGCCCCCAGCGTGACCGCCGCGCACGGTCGCCACCAGCGAATTCACAGGTCACGAGTCGGCCTCACTGCGCCAACGGCTAGTGACGCAGGTCACTCCGCCCGGTAGGACTCCCGAGCAGCGCCCCACGGCGCTCGTCGACGTGGCGGCCCGTCCGCACGCCGGTGGCACGGCTCGAGATCGGCCGGAGGAGACATCGCATGCGAGGACAACGACGTCCGACCGGGCTGCCGTGGAAGCGGGCACTCGCTTCCCTGGGCCTGGTGGGCATCCTGCTCGGCACCGCGGCCTGCGGAGGGGACGACGGCGGCGACGACAACGGCTCGGGTGGTGCGGGGCCCGGCGAGATCTCCGAGCAGGGCGACCCGGTCAGCGGTGGCGAGATCACCGTCGGTCTCGAGGCAGAGACCAACAGCTGGCTGCCGGGTGAGTACGCGGGCGGCAACTCCGGCACCACCGTCGCCTACGCCCTCTACGACCCGCTGATGAAGCGGACGGCCGAGGGCGAGTTCAAGCCGTTCCTCGCCGAGTCGATGGAGCCGAACGAGGACTTCACCACCTGGACGCTCACGCTCCGGCCGGACGTGCAGTTCCACGACGGCACGCCGCTGAACGGCGAGGCCCTGAAGACCGTCTTCGACACCTACCTGAAGGCGCCGACGTCCAACGTGGCCAACACGCTGGCGGAGGTCAGCGCGCTGAACGTCGTGGACGACCTCACCGTCGAGTACGTCCTGACCGAGACCAACGCCGCGTTCCCGGACGTGCTGACCGGCTCCCCCGGCTGGCCGTTCTCCCCGACCGCCGCGGCCGCCGCCGGCGAGGACGCCGGCGCCAACCCCGTCGGCACCGGCCCCTTCTCGTTCGTCAGCTGGCAGCGCGACAGCAACCTGGTGCTCGAGAAGAACGAGAACTACTGGCAGGACCGCCTGCCCATCTCGACGGCATCACGTTCCGGCCCATCCCGGACGAGGACACCCGCCTGGCCAGCCTGCAGAGCGGTGACATCGACGTCATGCAGACCCTGCGGCAGAGCACCGTCGCGAAGGCGCGCGAGGTCGACGGCGTGGACAACTACGAGTACCTCGGCAACAACAGCGGCGTGTCGATCATCAACACCACCAAGCCACCGTTCGACGACGTGCGGGTGCGGCAGGCGCTGGCGTACGGCATCGACCAGCCGGCGCTGATCGACGTCATCGGCGGGACCGGGTTGACCCCCGACGCCACCCAGTACTTCAGCCCGGACAGCCCGTTCTACTCGGAGGAGGTCGCCGAGGCCTATCCGACCTACGACCTGGAGAAGGCCCAGGAGCTGTACGACGAGTACATCAACGACCCGGCGCGCTCCGACGGCCTGCCGGTCGGGACGGATCTGTCCTTCAGCTACAACTGCCCGCCCGATCCCACGCTCAACGAGCTGTCGCAGCTGTACCAGTCGTACTGGAGCGCGCTGGGCATCGACGTGAAGCTCAACACGGTCGAGCAGGCCGCCCACATCCAGAACGGGCTGGCGAAGGACTACGACGTCCAGTGCTTCCGGGTGGGTGCGGAGACCGACCCGTACTTCACGCTGAAGAACGCGTTCACCCCGGTCCGCTCAACCTCACCGGCTACACCAGCTCGGTGATCGACGACGGCCTGGAGACCCTGCGCACCACCATGGACATCGCGGAGCGGAAGGCCGCGGTCGAGGCGATCGGCATGGACATCGCGGAGAACGTCCCGAACGTCTTCACCGGCTACACGCTCACCGACGTCGCCGTCGGCGAGCAGGTGAAGAACGTCGACGGCTGGGTCTTCCCGGACGACACCGAAGGCGACGGCGTCCCGGGCGCGACCACCATGTGGGGCTACGTCTGGCTCGCCGACTAGCCGGAACCGCATGAACCGGTGGCCCGGGCGGGGAACCGCCCGGGCCACCGCCATGTGTGATGGACGCTCCCGCGGAAGCGTCGTCAAGCCGTACACCTTGACCGCGTTCCCGCGGGAACGTCACCGCGGCGGCGAGGAGGTCCTTCACGCCGGGCGGGCGGCGAACCCACTCCGTCGGGTCAGGGATCCGGCTCGGAACGGAGCGTTCGGCCCGTTCTCGCCAAGAATCCGCACCATGTACAGCGCGCTGGCTCGCGACTGGTCGGGCGGGGGCGTCGGCCGAGCGTGAGGCCATGCGCCGCATGCGGACCGAGCCGGTCCTCGTCGAGGCCCGTCCGCGAGCAGCACTGTCGGTCGTGCCCGCCTACCCGACGCCGTACGTCCCAGGACCGGCCGCCGGGATTCCGGCAGGCGGGCAGACGCCGTCCGGAGCGCGCCGCTGGGGCCGCCTGGCCGGCATCAGCCTGCTCGTCCTGCTGGCCACGTCGCCGCTGAGCGCCGCCGGCCCAGTTGGGCAGGTCATGGCGGCCCTGATCGGCTTCCCGGCCGTCGTGCTGTTCGGGGTCTCGGTGGTCGGCGCCCCCGTCGCAGCCGTCCGCGCGACCTGGACCTCACTACGCCCGGAGGCGTTCGTCCCGCGGTCTCGGTATCCGTCGCCGGTCGTCGCGGGGCCTCGCCGCCCGGCCCACCGGGGTACGCACCTGCGGGTCACCGGCGCCGAGGACAACTGGGTCAAGGGCGCCCGGGGCGAGCAGGCGGTGGGCGCGGCGCTGGCCTGCACGGGCCTGCCGGTGCTGCACGACCGGCGTCTCCGCCAGGGCTCCCGGGCCAACATCGACCATGTCGTCGTCGCCGCGGACGCCGTCTACGTCGTCGACGCGAAGAACATCACCGGTTCCCTGGTCGCGACGGGCGGCACCCTCCGGATCAACGGCCGGGACCGGGACAGCCTCTTGCAGGGTGTGCGACTCCAGGCCCGCGAACTGGAGGCGGCGCTCGACCGACTGGGCGTCGCCGTTCCGGTACGTCCCATGCTCTGCCTGACCGGCTCGGCCAGGCCCGCCGGCATGCAGTTCGTCGGCGGTGTCCTGCTCACCACGCCGTTCTCACTCGCCAGCGCACTCACCCTGCCGGGCCCCCTCGCCGGCGACCGACGGGCCGCGATCGCCGACGACCTGGCGTGGGCCTTTCCTCCTGCCGTCAGCGACTGAGAGCCGGACGCCCCTGCTCCCGGCTCACCGCGTGGGCCGAACGGCCAGGTCGTCCATCCGCAGGGCAACGGGGGCGTTGGTGGCGCTCCCGGAGAGGTAGGTGGTCAGCCCCACGCCGCCCGGCGCCTGCAGTGCTGCGGTGCTGTCGGTCGCGGTGCGCTGCCACTCGGTGGGCTCCGCCGAACCGGCCGGCCACACCTTCACCCGGACCGTGGTGGGCGCGGTGCCGACGACCTGCAGCCGCACGTCGAGCGCGCTGCCGGGCCCGTAGGTGGTCGACGCTGGCAGCCGGACGGCGGAGGCGAGCGTCTGGGCCGTGGACGTCCCCGCAGTGCGGTGAGGGCGACGTCGACCCGCCCGTCGCTCGCCAGCAGCAGCCGGGCTCGGTACTCCGTGTCCTGTGCCACCCGGCGGCCCACCACGTCGACGTACGCGCCGCTGCCGGTGGGGCGCTTGTCGGCCGAGAGCCGTAGCCGGAGGTCGGTGTCGGTACTGCGGACGTCGCCCAGCCAGGCGGACACCTGCGTGCCGGGGTTCCGCATCGTCAGCCGGGCCGTGCCGCCATCGACCGCGATGTTGGCGGCGGAGCCGGCGGTCGACCAGGGCCCGCCGACGTCGGCCGTACCGAGCCCACCGCTGATGGTGCGGCCGAACGCATCGGTGGCGGTGCCGCCCGTCGGGGCCGGAGCCGGGGGCGGGGGCGGGGGCGGGGGCGGGGCCGCCACCGTCACCGTCCGACGAACGGTCGACCGCGCGCCGTCGTCGTCGGTGACCGTCAGGGTGATCGTGTAGGTGCCGGCCGCGGCGTAGGTGTGGCCCGTCTGCGACCCCGTCCCCGTCGTGCCGTCCCCGAAGTCCCACGCGTGGGCGACGATCCGGCCGTCGACGTCGGACGAGGGCGCCCCGTTGACCGAGATGGTGAGGCCGCTGACGGGTGTCGCGGTGAAGGTGGCCGTGGGCGCGGCATTGGCCGGCGCACCGCGACGGAAGCCGGCCAGCGCTCCGGCGTTCATCTGCTGGAAGAGCGTGCCCGCAGCGACCGCCAGCCTGCCGGTCCGGCCCGCCGGCAGGTCGATGAGCCGCACCTGGCGCCCCGTGACGTCGTAGGCGGCGATGCGCTCTCCCACCGACCCGTCCGCTCGGACGTACTCGTTGTTGAACCACACCACGTCCGCACCGCGGACCAGCCCCGAGGCCGAGCGGCCGACCTCGACGGACCACTCGATACGCCCCGTGGCAGCGGCCAGGCGGGCGATCCGGCCGATCCGGCGGACGTCCGGCTCGGCGTTCTCCCGCACCTGGGTCCAGGCCGCGAAGATCATCGAGCCGTCCGCGCCACCCAGGGTCGAGTGCCCGCTCGCGAACCACCGAGGTCCACCGACCACTGCGGAGCGCAGGTGGCGGCTCCGCATCCTGCCGCCGGGTAGGCCAGCACCTTGCCCAGCGCCGTGCCGTACACGCGACCCCCGGCGACGACGGGGACACCGGCCGCGGCCGGTCCCGTCCAGAGCCGGCGGCCGGTGGCCGCGTCGTGGGCCACAATGCCCTCGCCGCCGCCGGTGTAGACGACGCCGTTGCCGACCGCGAGCCCGTCGACCCCGTTCGGCGTGCCCGCGACGTTGTTGGTGAACGGCGCCGTCCAGAGGGGTGCGCCGTCGGTGAGGCGGTAGGCGTTGATGGTGTTGCTGGCTCCGGTCACGAACACCCGCTGACCGTCGGTGTACGCGGTACCGGCGATCGAGTTGCCGCTCCACGCGACGCGGGAGGGCGGCAGGTCCCGCGCCCAGACGACGGTGCGGCTGGCGATGTCGACGACGATCACCCCGCCGGCGCGGCGCCACCCGGTGAAGGGCACCACCACGCGGGTCCCGCTGATCGCCAGGCCCGCGTTGTAGTTGGCCGCCGCGGGTAGGCCCACCGTCCAGAGCGTCTCCCCGTCGTGGGCGAGGTCGCCGTCAGGTAGCTCGGCCCGTTCACCCCGTCCGGCGAGACCACACGCAGCACGGATCCGCCCGTGACCACCGGGCCGGTCGACGAGCGGGTGGCCGTGCTCCACGTGCCGCCGACGCTCCCAGCCGTCGCCCCGGTGAGGGTCAGCTCCCCCGGGTTGTTCGACGTGTTGCCGCCGTCGCCGAGGGCCCCGGCCCACAGGTCGGGCGCGGCAGCCGCAACCGGTGTCGCGGGGAGCAGCACTCCTGCCGCGAGCACGGTGAGCAGCGCGCCCACCAGCATGGTGCGGCTCCGACGGGAACGAGCGTGGGCAGAGCGGTGCGGGATCACGGAGAACTCGCCTTCAGGGCAGGCCGACGGGACGGCGTGGGCTCTCCCCCTGCCACGACGCGGCACCACCAGAGCACGACATCCAGAACGGCGCGCGTTCCGGGGCCCGAACCACCCGAGCGGGCGACGGTCGACCACCCGCGGGAACGACTCAGGCCGCTCTCCCAGAGGGAGAACGGCCTGGTCATACGGGTGGACCTCCGTAGCAGCTTCTCAAACCCCCGGAAGCCGCTCGGATCGCTGATTTCCCGCGTTCTACGGGGTTCGCGGGCTCGTCGGCCGCGCACTCGGGGTGCTCAGATCGCCGATGAGCGCGGTCCGGTGCGTGAGAATTCGCGTCAGTCTCAAACCCGTTTGAGCGTCTCCAATCGAGCCGAGCTGATCGCCGGGTACGCCGATGGTGTGCCCGTGCGGGAGCTGGCGACGCGGTTCAACGTGCACCGCGGCACCGTGCGGGAGATAGCCCGGCAGGCGGGCCTGGCAGCGCGCCGACCGGAGTTGCCGGACGCGACCCGACAGGACGCCGCCCAGCTCTATGCGGGTGGGCTGACACGACTCGCAGTCAGCACCGAGGCCGTGCGCTCGGCGGTGATCGCAAGCGGTGGAACGATCCGTGCTGGCGGTCGTCGCCGGGTCGGTGCCTGAGTTCTCACACTTCACCGGACACCTATCGCGTCCACCGCGGCGCGCTCTTCGGCATCGTCTGCTTCGGAACGCAAGCTGGCGCGCTCACGACGGGCGGTGACGGTCTCGCGGACATGGGCGCGGATCAGGAGCACAGCGCTGACCGGCCCGATCCAGAGCATCTTGAGCATGTTCCAGATCGCCCACAGCACTACAAGGTGGAGCCATCCGGGGCCACCCTGCTCGACAAGTTCGACGCAGACGTTCGCGATCAGCAGGTACGGGATCGCGAGCAGCATCGCGGGGATACCCCACTTCAAGCCGCGTCGGCGGGTGCGGATCGCATCCAGCAGGATGTTGGTGGGCATATAGCGCCGCAGGAAGTAGCGGGTGTGGACGCTGACGGTCCAGATCAGACGGATCATGGTCAGTGCGTTGGAGAGTGACCCGGGGGTCTGCCGCGAGCGGCGCGCTACAGAGGAGAAATCCACCTCAACGCCGAGTATACGCCCGGGCCGGACAGGACGGAAGGGACCGGCGAACTCGCGCCGAGCGCGGGTCGATCGCCGGTAGCGGGATCGCGGTTAGCGGTAGGAGCTGGCTGTGTTGGCCCACTTGGCGCGAGCGCGTTCCATGACCTTGCGGGCGCCGCTGTGGTTCATCCTCCAGCGGGCGACTGCGAGGCTGACGTCGTAGGCATCTGCTGCCTCCTCGTCGGTGGCGTTCGCTCGGGCGAGCCGGAATGCTCCGTCGTTGGGGATCAGCATCTCCCTGAGAGCCAGTCGGCTTCGGCTTCTTGGTCGCCGCCGAGCCCGCACTTCCTCTCGTCGGAAAGAGAGACGCCGAACTTGTGCTCCAGGACGACGTGGGCGAGTTCGTGGCACATGGTGGTGCGACGACGGGTCAGTGGCTGAGCGTCGTTCTCCAGGATGACCACGCCGCTCCCGTTCGGGATCAGCGCCCCGGACAGTGCGCTTCCGTCCGCTCGCAGGAAGTGGTCACGCGCGCCACCATCGAGGTCGCTGAGTTGGACGACGGGGATGCCGTACTCAGAAGCGAAGGTGTAGGGGTCGAAAGGCGCGTGGGCGTCGAGACCGATCTCGGCTCGTAGCTCCAGTGCGAGGCTCTTCGCCTCGGTCTTGAATCCTCGACGCACGAGTCATCCCTGTGCCCGTGCACGTTCGATGGTCGCGCCGATGACCTGTTGCAGGTACTTGACGTCGGTCTCGCTGAGGTCCTTCCGGGCGCGCAGGAGCGGCGCGAGCTGCGCCATGAGGTCGGGTTCACGGTCGTCGTTGGCGTCACGTTCTCCCTCGTGCTCGAAGAAGTCCTCGGCCGGGAGTCGGAGCCAGGCGATGATCGTGGCGAAACCGTGGGTGTCCGGCTTGAGGCCGTTGCCGAGCCGAGACAGCAACGAGGGGCTCACGCCGATCTCGCCGGCGAGTGCCCGCCAGGAGATTTGCCGCTCCTGACGCGCGGCGTCGAGGGCGGAGTGGAGCGCGGCCGTGTTGATCGTGGTCTTGGCCATGCACCCAGTGTGTCACATCTGCGACACCTCGTCGCCTCCGAAACGGAGTGTGTTAGAATTGAAACGTAGCATCGAGTGTGGAACGCAAAGGAGGTGAGGAGCATGGCAGGCAAGCGAGGGCGTAGCGCGGTCACCGGGCGGTTCGTGAAGCAGTCCACGGTGAAGCGTCACCCGAAGACCACGACCAACGAGAGCAACGGCAGGCGAGGCAAGAAGAAGTAGGCAGCGAGCCTGCCCTGCCCCGCGCAGCAATGTCGGTGGCAGTAACTACGGTGATCGAACAGACGGACCAATCAGGAGAACGATTATGAGTGTGACTGACGCCTTCAAGACCTTTCAGGACGTCGTGAATGCCGACATCACACACGTCCGCGAAGCACGCACTCGCCGCGATCTCTTCAAGGGCGCCTTCGGCACCGAGGACGATGTGAAGGAAGTCATTGCGTCCGGATCGCTCGCGCGAGGGACACACAAGGACCCGATCCATGACGTCGATGTGATCGTCGTCTTTGATCAGGATGAGCATCCTGAGTGGGGCTCGCCGGGAAGCTCCGCCGCGGACGCTCTCGATCACACCCGCGAGCGCGTCAACACGCTGCTCGGGGCAACGAACGGCACATACGACCAGGCGGTCCGCCTGGCCCGGTGGCGCAACCATGCCGTCAAGTGCTTCCTGGATGACCCTGATGATCCTCACGCGTTCACGGTCGACGCCATGCCCGCGCTTCGCCGCGATGGGCGACTCCTCATTCCTGAAGCACTCTCAGAAGATTGGGTCGCTTGCGACCCCGAGTTCCTAATCGCCGAGGTCGCGGATCGACACGCGCAGTGGAACAAGTTCGCCGGCACTGTTCGGATGCTCAAGTGGTGGGCCGCCGAGCAAGACACCAAGATCAAGTCTCTCGTCATGGAGGTCCTCGCACTCGACTTCCTGCCTACGGACGTCAACCAGGCGGCTGCGATCAAGCAGTTCTTCGTAAGCGCCTGCTACCACATCGAGGGCGGGAACGACGTCGCCGATCCCGCTGGACTCTGCGGACCGATTCAGCCTGACATCGACTACGACGCGTTCGCCGACGCCCTGCGGTCCGCGCGAGACAACGCCATCAAGGCGTTCCAGGCACAGGCGAACAATGACGCTGCGGCTGCGATCAATCACTGGGGTGAGGTCTTTGGGGACGACTTCCCGAAGCCTCCTGCCTCCACTGGCAATCCGGCGCCCGCGGTCGTGCCCGCGGCGCCCCGTCCGGTGAAGGACACTCCGCAGGGATGACTCGCGCAAAAGGTCCAGATCGCGGTGTGGGCACCACGGCGCTCAACCCCGTCCTCTGGACTGAGCGCGAACCTGTGCGACTGGCGCGCGATCAGAATGAGGTCCAGGCGTTCGCGCCATTGCTCGAATACCAGAGCCCCGCAGACGACGGCTTGCCGCACGGCGGATGGATCGGCGTCCTCCCCCGCTGGCCGTTCGAGCGGCCACAGCCCGATGCTCTCGATGAGCTGCTCGGGGACCAAGAACTGCGAGTGCTCGTCATCTACTCCGCAGCGCACCCGATGGTTCCGCCGACCATCTACTCCCTCGATCCGGAGCCGTCGATCTGGGAACAGACACAGTCCGCATGGCACGTTGCCCCAGGAGGATCGCTCTGTCTGCTCCAGAGCGATGGCGGCTGGCAGCCCGAGGCCAGCCTCACCGAGCTTCTGGCGAAGGCATCGGGGTGGCGGATCGAGTACGCCCTCATGAAGGCGGGAGTCATCAATGAGATGTCGGTCAATGGCATCGTCTCTGACCCCTCGCACGACCACCTGATTGACCGAGCGATTCAGCGAGCAGCTCCAACACCGGACCCGACCGAGGCGGGAGACACAGGTGTCTCCTCGTAACCCCTACATCGTGATGCCCAGAGACGCGGTCACCAAGATCGCAAGCTCCAACCTCTCGGGCGGAGCGCTGGTACTCCGCCGCGTTCCCGCGGACGATATGTACGTCGTCCAGGCCGTGGAAACCGGCAAAGACATCCGTCTTCCAGCCGACGTCCCACGCGAGTACGCCGCGCTTCGTTCAGGCGACCCCCACCATGCAGCTCAGTGGATCAGGGTGGCACCGAACGACGCCCATCTTCACCATCTCTTCTTGTCCAGGCGCCCCGATATCTCCATAGGCTTCAAGGATTTCAGGGAGCTGGTGCCGGGCGTTGCCGACCCCGGCAACAACCTTGGCGTGGTCGTCACTCACGACCCCGATCTTCCACCAGAACTGGTGGAGGCCGGTGCCTCGGAGTTTGCGGGCTGGGCCGTCCGGCGCGATGGTGTGGAACCGCTCGCTATCGAGATCGAGCCAGAAGTTGTTGGCCTGGCACAGTTGGCTGGCAAGTGGCCGATCGAGCAGCTCGCCGCCAACAGCATCATGGTCGTGGGCTGCGGCAGCATCGGTAGCGCCGCAGCAGAGGCGCTCGCAGGATACGGAGTCGGACGCGTGGAACTTGTCGACCCGGACCGATTCCTCTGGCACAACATGCTCCGCCACACTCTCGGAGCCGAAAGCGTCGGGCGATACAAGGTGACGGCCATGAAAGATCACCTGGCCCAGCACTGGCCGCAACAGACAGTGGTCGCCCACCGACGCGACCTGGTTGCCGAGGCCCACTACATCCGGCCCATCGTCGACCGCGTCGATCTGGTGCTGTGTGCCGCAGACGGTATTGCTCCCAGGCGTGTCGTCAGCCACCTCTCCAGACGCGCACAGAAGGCGGCGATCTTGGCGTGCGTGCTCGACAATGGCTCGATCGGAGAAGTCATCAGGCTGCGACCAACGCCCCGGTTCGGATGTCTCCTCTGTCTACGGCAGCAGCTTGCAGATCAGGGAGCGATGGACGCTGAGGCGGATCAGGAGTTGGATTACGGCACCGGGCGCGTCCATCAGCCTATGACGGCTGTGCCGCCCGATCTCCGATACGTCGGCACGTTCGCCGCGAAAGTAGCGATCGCGACACTGCTGGAATCGCTTCACGGCGACCACACCCAGCAGGTTCCCGGCGAACACGCCATCATCGGTCTTCGACCAACGGGTGACCTCGCAGCCCCGTTCGACCTCAGCCAAGCCGGCGATGTTCGGTGGTCGTCCATCCCCAGACCTCGCGCATCGTGTCCGACCTGCTCGCCAGGATGACAGCGCGGCGAGAGGTGACTCCGGTGACGATCACTGACGTCGCACTCAGCGCAATCGCGCGCGAGGCGTTGCGGTCCGTCGACGGACTCGAAAACCTCGACCATGCCCGGCGTCTCGCGGACTCCGCCTGGTCGGAGGACCGTAGCCAGTGGATAGGCGAATGGCACACCCACCCGACCGGAGGACTCTCCCCGAAGCCACCCGCGGCGAACGCACCTTCATGCGCGACCTCGACCATGCCCGGCGTCTCGCGGACTCCGCCTGGTCGGAGGACCGTAGCCAGTGGATAGGCGAATGGCACACCCACCCGACCGGAGGACTCTCCCCGAGCGAGGTTGATCTCCACTCCTACATGCGCC